>NZ_JBLFFH010000001.1:59146-1411646 GCF_051400615.1 Sphingomonas astragali | reverse complement strand
ATCCTGAGCCCGGCCGATTACGGGCTGTTCGCGATGACGCAGGTCGTGCTGGTCCTGCTCAACATGCTCAATGGCTACGGCCTCGCCAGCGCGCTGATCCAGAAGGCCGATGCGGATCGCCACGCAGTTCGGCAGCTGTTCGGGATGCTGATCCTGCTGAACTTCGGCCTCGGCCTTGCGCAGGTCGCGCTGGCACCGCTTGCCGCCGCCTATTTCCGCCAGCCCGAGGTCGCCATGCTGCTGCGCGTGCAGGCGCTGCTCTATGTGACGACGCCGTTCATCGCCCTGCCCTTCGCCTTGCTCGCGCGCGAGATGGATTTCCGCAAGCAGGCGAGCGTGAACATCATCGCGGCGGTGGCCGGAGCGATTGCTGCACTCGCGGGCGCGCTCGCGGGCCTCGGGGTGTGGACGCTGGTCGTGGCGCCCCTCGCGCTGTTCACGACGCGGGCGATCGGGATGATGACTGCGGCGCGCGCATGGATGTGGCCGAGCTTCGACTTCCGCGGCGCCGGTGCCATGGCGCGCTACGGCGGGCTGATGGCGGCGGGGCAGCTGTTCTGGTTCGTGCAGAGCCAGGCCGACGTGTTCATCGCCGGCCGCCATCTCGATGCGCATTGGCTCGGCATCTATACGACCAGCCTGTTCCTGACGCAGATCTTCGTGTCGAAGTTCGTGCCGGCGCTGAACGAGGTGGCCTTCTCGGCCTATGCCCGAATCCAGCACGATCGCGAATCGGTCGCGCGGGCGTTCCTGACCGGTGCGCGATTGGTGATGGTGGTGGCGATGCCCTTCTACATGGGGCTGGCCGCGGTCGCCGATCCGCTGGTCCATGTCATGCTCGGGCCGAAGTGGCTGGAGGCGGGGCGGATCGTCGCGCTGCTCGCACTGGCGATGCCGTTCATGACGTTGCAGGTGCTGTTCGCGCCGGCGAGCGACGCTTGCGGCAAGCCGGCGATCAGCGCGCGCAACAGCGCGACCGGGGCGATCGTCCTGCCGGTCGCCTTCCTGATCGGGATCCAATGGGGCGTGACGGGAATTGCGATCGCCTGGATCGCCGCCTATCCCTTCTATCTCGCGATCAGCGCGTGGCGGACGCTGCCGGTGATCGGAGTCACCTTGTCCGCGCTCGCTCGCGCGATCGCCCCGCCGGTGCTCGCCGCGCTGGCGATGGCGGTGGTGGTGCTGTTCGTCGATCGCGGGTTACCTGCGCTGGCGCCGCCGGCGCACCTCTCGATCCTGATCGCGGTAGGGGGAATGGCCTATCTCGCGGGCCTGCTCGCCTTCGCCCGCACGGTTGTTGCCGAAGTGGTGAGCCTGATCCGACACCGCGGCTAGCGCGCGCCGCGCATTCCCCCTATCTGGCGCGCTTTCCGGATCAGACGAAAGCGCATCCATGGGTTTCCGCTGCGGCATCGTCGGCCTGCCCAACGTCGGCAAGTCGACGCTCTTCAACGCTCTCACCGAAACCGCCGCGGCGCAGGCGGCGAACTATCCCTTCTGCACGATCGAGCCCAACGTCGGGAACGTCGCGGTGCCCGACCCACGGCTCCATACGCTGGCGGAGATCGCCCATTCGGCCAAGGTCGTCGAGACGCAGCTCGGCTTCGTCGACATCGCCGGGCTGGTGCGCGGCGCGAGCAAGGGCGAAGGGCTCGGCAACCAGTTCCTCGGCAACATCCGCGAGGTGGACGCGATCGTCCATGTCCTGCGCTGCTTCGAGGACGACGACATCCAGCACGTCGACAACAGGGTCGACCCCATTGCCGACGCCGAGACGGTCGAGACCGAGCTGATGCTCGCCGACCTCGAGAGCCTCGAGAAGCGCGTGCCCAACTTCGTCAAGAAGGGCCAGCAGGGCGACAAGGAGGCGAAGATCGCGGCGAGCGTGCTCGGCCAGGCGCTCGAGCTGCTGCGCGACGGCAAGCCGGCGCGGCTGACCGAGCCCAAGGATGCCGAGGAGGCCAAGGTCCTGCAGCAGGCGCAGCTGCTCACCGGCAAGCCGGTGCTGTATGTCTGCAACGTCAACGAGGAGGACGCCGCCCGCGGCAACGCCTATTCCGCGCGCGTGTTCGAAAAGGCGAAGGCCGAAGGTGCCGAGGCGGTGATCGTCTCCGCCGCGATCGAGGCGGAGATCGCGACGATGGCGCCGGACGAGCGCGGCGAGTTCCTGGCCGAGCTAGGGCTCACCGAGACGGGCCTCGCCCGCGTGATCCGCGCCGGCTACGACCTGCTCCACCTCATCACCTTCTTCACCGTCGGCCCCAAGGAGGCGCGCGCCTGGACGGTGCACAAGGGGGCCAAGGCCCCGCAGGCCGCCGGCGCGATCCACACCGACTTCGAACGCGGCTTCATCCGCGCCGAGACGATCGCGTACGACGACTATGTCGCCTACAAGGGCGAGGCCGCCGCCCGCGACGCGGGCAAGCTCCGCGCCGAAGGCAAGGAGTATGTCGTCCAGGACGGCGACGTGATGCTGTTCCGCTTCAACGTCTGAGCCGGATCATCCTTTCGCCGGGAGCGTGAAGCGCACCGGCGCCAGCTCGGCCTCGCGCGGCAGGCCCACGGTGCTGCCGTCGCTGAGGAAGCGCCGCGCCGCCGCAGCGAGATCGGGCCGATCTCGCAGCAATTGCAGCGTGCCGGTGTGTTGTCCGCGATGGACGACGATCGCATGGGCGTTGGGGAACCAGGGCAGCACGTCCTGCAGATTCTCGACCGGCGTGTTGAGGTCCCAATCGCCCTGGACGAACAACACGGGTGTCTCGTCGCGCACGGGGGTACGGAAGGCGTCGCCGAGATCGGCGCTCGGCCAGATGTCCGCAGCGGCGAGATCGATCGCAAAGCCCCAGCTTCCCAGCAGATCGAGTGCGGGGTCGCTGTGCAGCCGGCGCTCGCGCTCGGCGCTGACGCCCGTGGCGGTGTCGATCGCCGGGCGGATCAGGGGCGAGGTGCCGGCTCTCCGTCCCGCGATCACGGCACGCGCCCAATCCTGATAGCGGCCGTTGTAGAGATCGATCACGAACGCGGGCCACCCCGCGGCATCGATCGCGGCATTGCGCAGTCCCTGCTGAAAATCGCCGACGCCGAGCACCACCGTCCCCTCGCCCGGCACGGCGACGGCGACCGGGGCCGCCGCGAGGCGATCGCGCACGGCACGGGCGGCGGCGATCAGTCCCTCCTTCGGCAGAAACGGCCGCAGCGCAGGATCGCGTTCGGCCTCTGCGGTGATCCGCCGCATCGCCGTGAAGACGTGCGAAGGTATGTCATAGCCATTGTCGAGCGGCTCGACCGACGAGAGCAGCGCGCGCGCCACCGTGCCGGGATGGCGCTTCATCACCGCGAAGCTCCATTGCGATCCGAAGCTCGCACCCAGCAGGCTGATCCGCTCATAGCCGAGCGCGCGGCGTACCGCGTCGACGTCGTCGGCGCATTCGGCGATCGTGTAGCCGGCAAGATCACGCCCCGGATTGGCCGCCACCGCCTTACGCGCCACGTCACGGACGATCGCGATATTGGCTTCCACCGTCTCCGGACGGTCGAGCGGCTGAGCCGGATAGGCAAGCTCCAGCATCTCCCCGCGCAGCGTGTAGCCCCGCTGCTCGACGATCACGAGGTCGGCGCCGGCACTATAGTCGAGCCAATAGCGGAGCCGCCGCCGCGCCGCCGGGCTCTGATCGCCGATCGTGTCGAGCAGGGTCACGCCCGGACCGCCGACCAGCAGGAAGACCGGCGGCGCCGTGGTCGGCACCCGCGCCCTGACCCGCAGCACGCCGACGCCGATCGTCCGGCTGTCCGCCCTGGCGCGGTTCTCCGGCACCCGGATCGTGCCCACCTCATAAGGAACCGGCGTACCTTCGATCGCCGTTTCCACGCCGCTTTCGAGCGTCAGCGGCGCCGGCGCCACAAAAGGTGCAGCCTCCACAGGTGTCGCTGCCGACATCAGTCCGCAGGCGATCAGTCCGGACGCCAGGAATCGCACGGGCAGTCCCTCCCCTTCCGTTATCATGCCGCCGGCGAAATGAACGCGCGCTTACGCGTATGCCGACCGATGATTCTTTCCCTTTGGCTAGTGACAGTGTATTATCGGACCATGACTGTTCGTGGCCTCCTTCTGCTCTCGATCGTCTGGACCGCGCCTGCGGGGGCTGCGACCACTGCTCGCGTCGGGCAGCAGCCCGCCGCCGAGCAGAAATGCCCGACCCTGCCGCCGATGCTCGCCGCCGAGCGCCGCTGTCCCAAGCAGCCGGCGATGCTGGTCGGCGAACCCGCCCGCTGATCGCCGCTTCGTCGCCGTCATGAGTGTCACAGGATCGCCGCGAAGCGCTGGCAAGGGCGCGCCCATGCGTTGGATCTCCCGTCTCGCCGCCGCAGCGCTCGCCGCCTGCCTGCAAGCCTGCGTCACTACGCCCGCGAGCGCGCCGGTCACGCCCTCTTCCACCGCTGCCGAGGCGCGGGCGCCGGTCACGATTCTCGTCTCGATCGACGGTTTCCGCGCCGACTATCTCGATCGCGGCATCACGCCGAACCTCTCGAAGCTGGCGGCGGACGGCGTGCGGGCGGCGATGCGGCCGTCCTTCCCGTCCAAGACCTTCCCCAATCACTATGCGCTGGTCACGGGCCTGAGGCCCGACCGCAACGGCATCGTCGCCAACCGGATGGAAGATCCGCGCCGTCCGGGCGAGGCCTTCACCATGGCGAGCGACGACCCGTTCTGGTGGAACGAGGCGACGCCGATCTGGGTCGATGCCGAAAAGGCGGGCGTGCGCACCGCGACGATGTTCTGGCCCGGATCGAACGTGCCGGTCGGCGGGACCAGGGCGGCGAAATGGCCCTATACCGTGACCGGCGGCACGCGGCCTTCCGACTGGCAGCAGTATAACGAGGCGATCTCGCCCGAGCAGCGCATCAACACCATGCTCGACTGGATGCGCCGACCCGCGGCGATCCGGCCGCGCTTCGCCACGCTCTATTTCGAGGAGGTCGATACCGCCGGCCACCTCTACGGACCCGACGACGCGCGGACGAATGCCGCGATCGCCGAAGTCGACCGCGAGATCGGCGCGCTGGTCGAGGGGCTGTCGGCGCTCGGCCAGCCGGCCAACCTCATCATCGTCGCCGATCACGGCATGGCGGCAACCAGCAGCGAACGGGCGATCGCACTCGATACCTTGCTGACGCCGGGGGACTATCGCGTGGTCGAGGCCGGCCCTTATGCCAGCCTGGCCGCCGTGCCGGGGCATGAAGCGAGTCTGGAAGCCAAGCTGCTGAAGCCTCACGACCATATGCAGTGCTGGCGCAAGGCGGCGCTACCGGCTCGCCTGCACTATGGCGCCAACCCGCGCGTCCCGCCCTATCTCTGCCTCGCCGACACGGGCTGGCAGGTGCTGGAGAAAGCGCCGCCCCCCGGCATGAGCGGCGGCAATCATGGCTATGACGGCGAAGCGCCGGAGATGGCGGCGCTGTTCGTCGCCAACGGCCCGGCCTTCGCGGCGGGCAAACGGCTCGCGCCGTTCGACAATGTCGATGTCTATCCGTTGCTTCGCGACTTGCTCGGGTTGCCGGCGGTCAGAAATGTGGACGGCGGCGATTCGGTGTTTCGCGAGGTGCGGACCTCGAACCGGCACTGATCGCCGCGGAGGGCTTGCGTCGGATCGGTTTCGCAGCGAAACTGATCTCATGCGCTACTGGGAAGACATCAAGGTCGGCGACCGGGCTTCGTTCGGCCGTTACGAGGTGACGCGCGAGGAAGTGCTGGACTTTGCGCGCAAATATGATCCGCAGCCCTTCCATCTTTCGGACGAAGCGGCGGCGAAGACGCATTTCCGGCGGCTCGCGGCAAGCGGCTGGCATACCTGCGCGATGACCATGGCGATGAACGTCGCCCATCTGCAGATCGACACCGAGGAGTCGGCGAGCCTCGGCGCGGCGGGCATCGACGAGCTTCGCTGGCTGAGGCCGGTCTATCCCGGCGACGTGCTCCGCTGCGAGGCCGAGATCGTCGAGACCCGCGCGTCGAACAGCCGCCCCGACATGGGCAGCGCCCGCTCCAGGCTGACGGTGTTCAACCAGGACGACGAGCCCGTGATGAGCTTCATCGCGATCGGGCTGTGGCGGCGGCGCCCGGCGGAGAGCGTCGCCTAGAGACTGTTCGGATGACGTGGACTTGTGTGCTCCTGCGAAGGCAGGAGCCCTGGATCACGGAGGGTGCCGTTCCGGCCTGAGCTCCTGCCTTCGCAAGAGCACTGACACTGGTTCGATCCCGAATGGAACGGATTCCAAACGCTACCGGCGGTCGCGGCCGCCGCGCCCGCCGCCGCGGCCGGACCAGCCGCCTCCGCGGCGGCCGTCGCCGCCGATGCTCGGGCTTGGGCGATTGGGCATCGTCGCGCGTGGTTGCCCTTGCTGGCCCTGGCTGCCGCGCCATTGCTCGCGACGCTGCTGCCATTGCTGGCGCTGCTCGGGCGTGAAGCTGCGCCGCCCACCCCAGCGGCCATCGTTGTCGCCGTCGCGGCGGCCGTCCCAACGGCGGCCGTCCCGGTCCCAGCCGCCCCAGTTGGGCCGGTCGCCGCGATTGCCGCGCCACTCGTTGCGGCGGCGCTCCCAATAATAGCGCTGGCGGTCGGTCCAGCGGTGCGGGCGGCGATAGCGATCGTAGACGTAATAGCCGGTGCCCGGATAATAATAGTCGCCGTACCAGCCCCAGTAGGGCGAGCCGCCGTAGCCGTAGTAGCCGCCGTCCCAATAATCGTCGTAATAGCCGCCGGAACCATAGCCGACGGAGACGCCCGAATAGCCGTAGCCATCGGTGCAGGCGGCGAGGCCGATGCCGGCGGCGGCGATCAGCCCGAGATTGCGAAGCGTGCGGATCATTGCTCGAGACTCCCAGATACGCGGGAACATACACCAACCATACGCAAGACTAATGCCAGCGTAACCGTGGAGTCGAGTGCGTTGTTCCGTCAGTGACCTTCGAAGGCGACCAGCGCGGTCACATCGATGCCGTCCGAACGAAGCGCGTCGGCGCCGCCCAGCTCCGGCAGGTCGATCACGAACGCCGCCTGGCCGATCTCGGCGCCGGTCTTGCGGATCAGGCGGACGGCGGCGCGGGCGGTACCGCCGGTCGCGATCAGGTCGTCGACCAGCAGCACGCGCGCGCCCGGCACCAGGGCGTCGGCGTGAATGGTGATGCGATCGGTGCCGTATTCGAGCGCATAGTCCTCGGCGATGGTGGCGCCGGGGAGCTTGCCGTCCTTGCGGATCAGGAGCGCGCCGGTGCCGAGCCGGATCGCGAGCGGCGCGGCGAACAGGAAGCCGCGCGCCTCGATGCCGGCGACCAGGTCGACCGGCCCCTTCACCGCTGCCGCGAGCCGCTCGATCGTGAGCGCAAGGCCACGTGGATCGAGCAGCAGCGTGGTGATGTCGCGGAACATGATCCCGGGCTTGGGGAAGTCCGGGATCGTGCGGATCAGCGCCTTGAGGTCTTCGTTACTGCTCACCGCATACTCCCGTTCGCCCTGAGCTTGCCGAAGGGCGGCCTTGCGATCGTGAGCTCGCCCTTCGACAGGCTCTGGGCGATCGGAGACGCGGGAAGACCCGTCCCGTCCTAGTGCTTCACCCCCCGCCAGACGCTGAGATAGGCGCCATAGGCGAGGAAGCAGAAGATCGCGATGAACACCACCGCGGCCCAGCCCGCGATGTGGCGCGCCTCGAGCTTGGGCTCGGCGGTCCACACCAGGAAGGCGGCGACGTCCTGCGCCATCTGGTCGACGGTCGCCTTGGTGCCGTCCTGATAGGTCACCTGCCCGTCGGTGGTGAGCGGCGGCGGCATCGCGAGGTTGAGGTTGGCGAAATAGGGATTGTAGTGCAGCCCGTTCGGCGTCTTCGCCTCGGGGAAGCGCTTGAGCAGGTCCGCCGGCTGCTCCTGATAGCCGGTCAGCAGCGAATGGATATAGGCCGCGCCGTCGTGCCGCGCCTTGGTCATCAGCGACAGGTCGGGCGGGATCGCGTTGTTGTTGGCGGCGCGGGCGGCGACGTCGTTGGCGAAGGCCAGCGGGAACTTGTCCGCCGGAGTGTTGGGCCGGGTCGCGGGCTCGCCGGTCTCGGGGTTCACCGACGGCTGCGGCGTCGCCCATTGCGCGGCGATCGCCTTCACCTGCGCCTCGTTGTAGCCGATACCCTCGAGATCGCGGAACGCGACCAGGCGGATCGAGTGGCACGCCGCGCAGACTTCCTTGTAGACTTGGAAGCCGCGCTGGAGCTGGCGGGTGTTCTTCGAATAGCCACCGAACGGACCGTCCGAGGCGAGCTTCAGCTCCTTCGGGTGTTCGTGGAACACCGTCTCCGCGGTCGGCTGCGGCGGTTCGGTGATGAGGCCCGAGATGCTGCCGACGAGGGCGATGGCCAGGACCAGCGCGAAGCCCAGGCCGATGATGCCGCCGATGATGCGAACCATGTGCTTTGACGCCCCTTATTCGGCCGGCTGGACGGCGTCGCCGTCGCTCAGCGCCGATTCACTCATGCGATTGCCGCCCTTGCCGGCCATCACCGCCTCGGTGATCGAGTTCGGCAGCGGCCGCGGCCGCTCCATCGCCGAGACGATCGGGATGATGAGGAGGAAGTGCAGGAAGTAGTAGGCCGCGGCGATCTGGCTCGTGATGATGTACGGCGGATCGGCCGGCGCACCGCCGCAATAGCCGAGCACCAGCACGTCGAGCACCAGGATCCAGAAGAAGATGCGGTACGTCGGCCGGTAGTTGGCCGAGCGCACCGGCGAGGTGTCGAGCCACGGCAGGAAGAACAAGAGGACGATCGAGCCGAACATCGCCAGCACGCCCCACAGCTTCGCCGGCAGGATGAAGTCCGCGGTGAAGGCGCGCAGGATCGCGTAGAACGGCCAGAAATACCATTCGGGCACGATGTGCGCAGGGGTCGAGAGCGGGTTGGCCGGGATGTAGTTGTCCGGATGCCCGAGGTAGTTCGGCGCGAAGAAGATCAGCGCCGCGAACACCAGCAAGAAGATGCCGAGCCCGAAGCCGTCCTTCGCGGTGTAATAGGGATGGAACGGCACCGTATCCTGCTCGCCCTTCACCTCGACTCCGGTCGGATTGCCCGAGCCCGGGATGTGCAGCGCCCAGATGTGGAGGATGACGACGCCGGCGATCACGAACGGCAGCAGGTAATGGAGCGAGAAGAAGCGGTTGAGCGCGGCGTTGTCCGGCGCGAAGCCGCCGAGCAGCCACACGCGCACCCACTCGCCGACCACCGGGATCGCTGAGAAGAAGCCAGTGATCACCTGCGCGCCCCAGAAGCTCATCTGCCCCCAGGGCAGGACATAGCCCATGAAGGCGGTCGCCATGATCAGCAGGAAGATGACCACCCCCAGCAGCCACACCATCTCGCGCGGCGCCTTGTACGAGCCGTAGTAGAGCCCGCGGAAGATGTGGATGTAGACCACCGCCAGGAACATGCTGGCGCCGTTGGCGTGCGCATAGCGGAGGAACCAGCCGGCGTTGACGTCGCGCATGATATGCTCGACCGAGTCGAACGCGACGCCGCCGTTCGCGGCATAGTGCATCGCCAGCACGACGCCGGTGACGATCTGGATCACCAGCGCGGCGCCGGCGAGCACGCCGAAGTTCCAGAAATAGTTGAGGTTGCGCGGCACCGGATAGCCCGCGCCGACCGCGTTGTAGACGAGGCGCGGCAGCGGCAGCCGGTCGTCCACCCACTTCATCAGCGGGTGCTTCGGCTCATAATGCTTGGCCCAGGGAAAGCTCATTTCTTCCTTGCCCCCTTAGCCGACCGTGACGACGGTGTCGGACGTGAACGTATAGTCGGGAACGTGCAGGTTCGACGGCGCCGGACCCTGGCGGATGCGGGCGGCGGTGTCGTAGGCCGAGCCGTGGCACGGGCAGAAATAGCCGCCGAACGGCCCCTTGTTCTCGCCCTCGCCCGCCCCGAGCGGCACGCAGCCGAGATGGGTGCAGACGCCCAGCGTGATCAGCCAATTCTTGTGCCCAGGCTTGGTACGCTCGTCGAGCGTCTGCGGATCGCGCAGCGACGAGAGCGGCACCGCGTCCGCCTCGGCGATCTCCTTCGGCGTCAGGTTGCGCACGAACAGCGGCTGCTTGCGGAACTGGGTCTTGATCGCCTGGCCGGGCTGGATCTGCGAGATATCGACCTCGGTGGTCGACTGCGCCAGCACGTCGGCGGAGGGGTTCATCTGGTTGATCAGCGGCAGCGCGACCACGCCGACGCCGACGCCCGCCCAGGCCACCGCGGCGATCTGGAGATAGTCGCGGCGGCGGGGATTCTCGACCTGCTCATGATAGGGCGCTGCGGATTCGCCGGGAGGAACAGCGTCTTCAAGCGTTGCCATGCACTAGCCCTTGCACTCGTAAATCTTGGCGCGGGGAATGCGCCGGGATCGGATACGACGTGGGATACGCCCCGCCGAGCCCCCCGGTGCCCCCGGTGGCTGCGGCCTGATAAACAAGGCCCTCGCGCTTTGCCAACTGCTATTTGCGCCCGCTAAGGGCCGGCCCCATGCGGATCGCCCTCTACCAACCCGATATCGCGGGGAATGTCGGCACCATCCTGCGCACCGCGGCGTGCCTGGGCGTCGGCGTCGACCTGATCGAGCCGATGGGCTTTCCCTGGGGCGACCGCGCGCTGGCGCGCTCGGGCATGGACTATGCGGCGCGGGTGGAGGTGAAGCGCCATGCCGATTGGGCGGCGTTCGCGGCGGAAGTCGACGGGCGGATCGTGCTGGCGACGACCAAGGCTGCGGTGCGGCTCGACGCGGCACGGTTCGAGGCGGGCGACGTGCTGCTGTTCGGCAGCGAGGGCGCGGGCGTGCCGGACACCGTGCACGCGCGGGCCGACCTGCGCGTGGCGATCCCGATGGTGGCGGACATGCGCTCGCTCAACGTCGCGGTGGCGGCGGGGATCGTGCTGGGGGAAGCGCTCCGGCAGACGGAGAGATGGCCTTCCTGAGCTCCTCCCTGCTTGCGGGGAGGGGGACCGCCGCCGAAGGCGGTGGTGGAGGGGGCTCCCCACCAGTGAATCGCTTGCGGCCTGCCCCCTCCACCACGCGCTTCGCTCGCGGTCCCCCTCCCCGTGCCGGGGAGGACCTGTTAGGGGCGCCCTCATGCTCGCTCTCGACCACCAACAATCCGCCGCCCGCGCCTGGTTCGAATCACTGCGTGACACCATCTGCGCCGAGTTCGAGGCGATCGAGCGCGAGGCGGGGTCCGACGCCGCCTTCGCCTACACCCCCTGGGATCGTGCCGACCCTTCGGGCGAACCGGGCGGCGGCGGGGTGCGGGGCCTGATGAAGGGCCGCGTGTTCGAGAAGGTCGGGGTCAACGTCTCGACCGTCGGCGGCACCTTCGAGGGCGACTTCGCCAGGACCATCCACGGCGCCGGCGAAGACCCGCGCTTCTTCGCCACCGGCATCAGCCTGGTCGCGCACATGGCCAATCCGCATGTGCCGGCGGTGCATATGAACACGCGCTTCCTCGTCACCACCAAGCGCTGGTTCGGCGGCGGCGCCGATCTCAACCCGCCGATCCCCTATGAGGAGGACACCGCCGACTTCCACGCGCGACTGAAGGCGGCGTGCGACGCGCACGATCCGGAGCATTATCCGCGCTACAGGAAATGGGCGGACGATTACTTCTACATCCCCCATCGCAAGGTGCCCCGCGGCGTCGGCGGCATTTTCTACGATCATCTGGAAGGTGATTTCGATGCCGGTTTCGCCTTCACGCAGGACGTCGGACGCGCCTTCCTCGACATCTTCCCGAAGATCGTGCGGCGGCGGATGCACATGCCCTTCACCGAGGCGGAGAAGGCGGCGCAACTCGTCTGGCGAGGGCGCTATGCCGAGTTCAACCTGGTCTACGACCGGGGCACCTTGTTCGGGCTCAAGACCGGCGGCAACATCGACGCGATCCTGATGAGCCTGCCGCCGTTGGCCGCATGGGACTGACGCCCGTCCCCGACGGCGAGGTGGCGACGATCGTCACCACGCTCGAGATGCGGACGCGGCCGCCGCTGCGCCCGCTGCCCGATTCGGCGCTGCGGCTGGTCCAGTGGCAGCAGCCTGCTCCCGACAAGTACCGCGCGCTGTTCCGCCGCGTCGGCGAGCCGTGGCTGTGGTTCTCGCGGCTGGCGATGGACGATGCGCGGCTGACCGCGATCATCCATGACCCGCAGGTGGCGGTGTTCGCCGTCACCGATCGCACCGGGATCGAGCTCGGGATGCTCGAGCTCGACTATCGCCATGCCGGCGATTGCGAGCTCGCCTATTTCGGGCTGGTGCCCGAGCTTGCCGGCCGCGGCCACGGCCGCTGGCTGATGGCCGAGGCGCTCCAACGCGCATGGCGCCCGGGCATCGCGCGGGTGTGGGTGCATACCTGCACGCTCGACCATCCGCGTGCACTGGGCTTCTACCGCGCGTCGGGCTTCACTCCGATCCGCCGCACGGTCGAGACCTTCCCCGATCCGCGGCTCACCGGCCTGCTCTCAGCCGATGCCGCGCCTCATGTGCCCCTGCTCGCCAGCCTGCGATAGGCGGCGATCGCGACCAGCGCGGTCGCGACGGTCGCCGCGCTCTCGCTCGCGACCGCGGCGGCCGCGGCAATGCCGAGGGCGATCGGATTGTTCTCCCCGATGCGACCGAGCGCGAGCAGGACGCTGCCGAACACCGACGAGGTCAGCAGGATTCCCGCCAGGATCCAGGCCAGCGGCCAGCCGTTGCCGCGCGTGAGCTGCCAGCTCCGCCCGATCGCGGCGATCGCGCCGATCGGCGCCTCCGCCACCAGCACGGCGACCGCCAGCGACGTGCGCGCGTAGATGTAGAAGATCGGCGCCAGCACCACCACGAACAGCAGCGGCACGGCGAGCGCGATGCCGAGCAGGCCGCTGGTCGGCAGCCCGACCAGGATCATCGCGATCAGGTAGCGCGGCAGCAGCGCGAGCCCGCGCCCCAGCGCGCCGGTCACGGTCGGACGGTTGCGATCGAGATAGAGCGCGACGATCGTCAGGGCGCCCCACAGCCCGATCACGACCGCGAGCACGAACCACCCGCCGTAGCGCCCCACCCAGCCGGCGAACGCCTGACTCCATTGGAGCATGGCCTGCTCGCCGGTCGCGCCCTGCTCGGGCGCCGGCCATTCGGGGATGAGCAGCTGGAGCGCGAGGCGCGGCAGGAACATCGTCAGCCCGGCGACGGGGATGAGCAGCGCGTGGTCGCGGCGCCACAGCGCCCAGGCTTCGCGCAGCAGCGCGGCGAGATCGAGTTTCACGCGGGTTCGCTATCCAGCGGCACGGCCGCCGCGCTTTCGCGCTCGTGCACGACCGCGACATAGAGCTTGGCGACGAAGGCGGTGGCGAGCACGGTGAAGGCCGCCTGCACCGCCGCGACCGCGATCGCGGCGATCACGCTCGCCATCGTCACCGGCCCCTCGCCGCGGCTCAGGAGGCCGAGAATCGACCCGAACACGCTCTGCGCCGCGAGCGAGGCGACGTTGGCGACGACGACGTAGAGCAGGATCACGCCCACCAGCTTCCAGGTGAGCCCGCGGCTCAACGCGAAGGCGCGCGCGATCGCACCGAGGCCGCGCCGTTCGGCGACGATCACCGGCGTGGCCAGCACCAGCCGCGCGCCGAGGAACAGCAGCACGATCAGCAGGACCACCACGTAGAGCGTCACGGTTCCGGCGACGCCTGCGGGCAGGCTGGCCGGATTGGCGCCGATGCGGAGCTGGGTTACGTCCACGCCGCTCGCCGCGAGGATGAACCCGATCGGCAGCAGCAACAGCCCCAGCACGATCGCCACCACGAGGTAGACGCCGATCGCCGACAGCAGCCGCGCGGTCGCCACCCGGCCGGCGCCCCTGCCGGCGGCCGGGTCGATCGCCAGCGCCGAGATGGCGAGTTGGCCCCATACGCCGAGAATCGCGAAAACCAGCGACAGCATCGCGAGCAGCGCCTTCAGCCCGGACCCCGCGGTTGCCCATAACGGCGACAGGCTCCCCGTGATCGAGCTCGGGACGAAGATCGCGAGCAGCGCGATCGGGATGACGATCGCGACATGGTCGCTCAGGAACTCGATCGCGCGGTCCCAGACCGTGCCCATCTTCACCATGCGGCGCCAACTCCCTTGAATGCGCTCGGCTTAGCCGATGGTCCTCGTCCTTGCCAATCGCCGCGGCCGCGCACATCTGGCGGTCATGTCCGATTTTCGCGAAGGCGTGGAGTGGCGCGTGGCGGCGGCGGCGGTCGATTACGACGCGGCAGTCGCCGAGATGGAGGCGCGGGCGGCCGCCGTCCAGGAGGGCAGCGCGCCCGAGCTCGTCTGGCTGCTCGAGCATCCGCCGCTCTATACCGAAGGCACCAGCGCCGACCCGGCCGAGCTGGTCGATCCGCGCTTTCCCGTCCATAGGACCGGGCGCGGCGGCCGCTATACCTATCATGGCCCCGGCCAGCGCGTCGGCTATCTGGTGCTCGACCTTTCCCGCCGCGGCCGCGACGTACGCTGCTTCGTTCATGCACTGGAAGGCTGGGTGATCGACGCGCTCGGCCGGATCGGCATCACCGGCTACCGCATTCCCGGCAAGGTCGGCATCTGGACGGAGGACGGCGGCGCGGAAGCGAAGATCGGCGCGATCGGCGTGCGCGTGAAAAGATGGGTAACACTTCATGGCTTTTCCGTGAACATCGCGCCCGACCTGTCCCATTTTCAGGGCATCGTACCGTGTGGCATCGCGGATTTGGGCGTTACCAGCGCCGCAACGCTGGGAATCGATTCTTCTCTGGAAACCTTCGACACGGCCTTGGCGTTGGGCTTCCCGACGTTTCTCGCCGAACTTGACGGGAGCGGAACAAAGCGTCTTGAGGGCGCAGCGTGAAGCGTTTAATGTCTACTGCGATTTGGGTATTAAAGGCCATCCAGCCAACCCGGATCGCCTTATTCTAGGGAGCTTCCAGATGCGTGCAATTCTTTCCAAGGTCGTCACCGGCTCGATGATCGCCGGCGCCGCGCTGCTCGTTTCGGCGTGCGGCGGCAACACCACGGAGACCACCAACACCGTCGTGACCGACGTCAATGCGACCGACGCCACCATGGATGGTACCGTCACCGACAACATGACCGCCGTCGACGGCGCGATGGGCAACGACGCGCTGCTCGCGAACGACACCACCGTCACCAACGACATGATGACCACCAACGAGACGACCGCCACCAACGCGATGTAATCTCGCACCCTGGTTGCTTGGTTCGAGGGGCCGTCCGGACGACCGGGCGGCTCCTTCGTTTTGGCGGCGTGGTGATGCTCCTCGAGCCGTCATGCGAAAAACTGCTTGGGAACGCGCGCTATTTTCCGTAATCGAAGGCCCGGAGTGTGCGTGAGAGGGGTCTGATGAAGCTGTTGCGTTCCCTGGCTGTTGCCGCCGCGACGATCGCGCCGGCCCTGATGGCGCAGCCGGCGTCGGCCCAGTTCTTCTTCCAGTCGCCGGACCTGCGCGGCGCGCCGGTGACCGGGGCTGAGCCGGGCATGATCGCGCAGGACCTTCCCGGCGCCACCCCGGCCGAGCTGCGCGCGGCGCTGGTATGGAACCTGCGTGCAGCGCTCAACGTCGCCGCGCTGCAATGCCAATTCGCGCCCTATCTGCTGACGGTGAGCAACTACAACAAGCTGCTCAGCGATCATGAAGCCGAGCTCAAGACGTCGTACGATACGCTCACCAAATATTTCATCCGCACCAACAAGACCAAAAAGGCCGGTCAATCCGCGTTGGACAGCTACGGCACCCGCGTCTACTCGAGCTTTTCGACGGTGGGGGCACAGCTCACCTTCTGCCAGACCGCTGCCGACATCGGCCATGCCGCGCTTTTCACTCCGCGCGGCAGCTTCGCCACGCTCGCCAGCGAGCGGATGCGGGAGATGCGCAACGCGCTGAAGCTGAGCGGGGAGCAGCGCTTCCCCTGGGGCATCAACCCGCGCCCGATCACGCTGCCGTCGATGGACCGCAAGTGCTGGAAGAAGGAAAGATGGTTGCCCAAGAAATGCGGCCCGCAGCACTGGGGCGGGGTTTAGGGCCGGCTAGGACATAGGCGAGTCAGAGAACCGTCTCTAACGCAATCCCAGCAGCTTGTGCGTCTGGAGCGACAGCCGCCACTTCGGCCGTTCCAGCGCGAACCTGACCGCCGCCTCGCGATTGGCCTCGGCCTCGGCGCTGTCCATCGGCTGGACGAGGAAATGGGCGAAGTCCCACGTCTCCAGCGCGTCGACGTCGGTTCCCGTCTGCGGCCACACCAGCTTCAGCTCGTCGCCCGAGCGCTGGACCACCTCGCTGCCCGCCTTGGGGCTGATGCACACCCAGTCGAGCCCGGGATGCGCCGGCAGCGTGCCGTTGCTCTCGATCGCGATCTCGAAGCCTTCGGCATGGAGCGCGTCGACCAGCGCGTCGTCGACCTGGAGCATCGGCTCGCCGCCGGTCAGCACCGCGAAGCGCCGCTCGCGCGCCGGCCCCCAGGCCCGCGTCACCGCCTCCGCCAATGCCCCGGCATCGGCGAAACGGCCGCCGCCGGCACCGTCGGTGCCGACGAAATCGGTGTCGCAGAACCGGCAGGTCGCGCTCGCGCGGTCCTGCTCGCGCCCCGACCAGAGATTGCAGCCGGCGAAGCGCACGAACACCGCGCGGCGCCCCGCGTTCACGCCCTCGCCCTGGAGCGTCAGGAACAGCTCCTTGACCGCGTAGCTCATGGCCTCGCGGCGTAGACGGTCGGGTCGGGAAGCCCGGCTTCCTCGAATCCCTTGGCGCGCAGCCGGCAGCTGTCGCACAGGCCGCAATGCACGCCGCCCGGCGCGGGATCGTAGCATGACCAGCTCATGCCGGCGTCGAGCCCCAGCCGAGCCGCCTCGCGCACGATGTCGGCCTTGGTCATGTGCTGGAGCGGCGCGCGGACGCGGAAGGGCCGGCCCTGGACCCCGGCCTTGGTCGCAACCTCCGCCAGCCTCTCGAATTCGGCGATGAACTCCGGCCGGCAATCGGGATAGCCCGAATAGTCGAGCGCGTTGACGCCGATGTAGATGTCGCGTGCGCCCGCCGCCTCGGCCCAGCCGAGCGCGAGACTGAGGAAGATGGTGTTGCGCGCCGGCACATAGGTGACCGGGATATCATCCCCCACCCCGTCCTTGGGCACGGCGATGTCGGCGGTGAGCGCCGAACCGCCGAACGCGGAGAGGTCAAGCGGCAGCACGACGTGGCGCTCGGCGCCCAGCATCGCGGCGATGCGCCGCGCGGCGGCGAGTTCGACCTGGTGGCGCTGGTTGTAGTCGATCGAAAGCGCGAGCAGCCGACGGCCGTCCTCGCGGGCGCGCGCGGCGGAGACGAAGGAATCGAGCCCGCCCGAGACGAGGACGACGGCAGTGGATCGAGTCATATCGGGTTCCCGCTACGTCCTCGCGCCCGCCGCCGCAACATCGGCGCACGAGAAAAGGGCCGCTCGGGAGCGGCCCAGTCTTCTCTAGTCAGCTAGGGAGAGAGCGTGCCCGTGAAGGCACGACGCCTTCATAACGAAAATTGGTAAACAAATCCTTAACGCCTCAGTTCCCGATCGGGCAGGCGCCGACCTTGCGACCTTCGATGTCGAGGTCGAAGGGGGCGCCCTCCTCGAGACCTTGGCTCTGGATGCGCACCAGCCGCGGCGTTTCGACGGTGATGGTGGTGCGGCCGCGCCCGGTTCCGGGACAGGTATAGCTGACGGTGGCGCGGTTAGGACCGTTCTCGATCACGAGCCGGCTGCACTCCGCGCCGCGGTGGCGCTGCTGGAACAGGCTGGCCGGATCGCGCAGGCACACCGAGCGGCTGACGCCGCTTGCCTCGCGCAGCTGCCACTGGCCGTGTTCGAGCCCCTTCAACGCCGCGAAACCCGGCGCCTGCGCGGGCGCGGCCATTCCCGCCAATCCGCACATCAGCAAACCGCCCGCCAGCCCCGTGCGGACAAGATTACGCACCATCGATCGTGCCTCCGTGTGACCCTGAGCGATCCAGCCGATCGAACCGCTCCCGTCACGATTTGCCGAGGGATGTGGGCGGCGAGCCGTGCCGTTGCAATGCCCTCAGACGCCGATGGTGGCGGCCTCGACCGGGAAGCTGGTCGCGCAGAAGACGCAATCCACGGTAATGACGCCATTTTCGTCCGCCATCGCCGCGCGTTCCTCCGGCGGAAATTTCGCGAGCACCTGGGTGATGTAGGCGCCGTCGCAGCGGCAGCCCTTGCTGAGCTCGGTCGCCTTCAGCAGCCGTACCTCGTCCTCCTCGTTGAACAGGCGCCACACCAGCGTCTCCAGGCTGACCGCCGGATCGCCGAGCTCGTCGGCGCCCATCGTCGCGCCCAGCGCCTCGACGTGATGCCATTCGGGATGGTCCTCGCGCGCCTGGATCCGCTCGCGGCCCTCCTCGCCCTCCGGCAGATGCTGGAGGAACAGCCCGCCCGCGATGCAGCGCCCGTCCGGCTGGCGCACCGAGCCCAGCCGGATGAGACTCGGGATCTGCTCCGACTGAAGGAAATAACTCTCCGCCGCGGCCGCGACGCTGTCGCCGTCGAGCGGGACGATGCCCTGATAGCGCTCGCCGGTCAGCGCCTGGTCGAAGGTGAGGGCGAGGTGGCCGGTGCCGAACAGCGCGAACAGCGAGGGTGCATCGCCGACTTGGCCGAGCCGATCGCGGTCGAACTGCACATAGCCGCGCAGCGCGCCGTCCTGATAGTCGCAGACCATCAGGCTGACGATGCCGCCGCTGGTCTGCGCCTGGAGCGTGAGCTGGCCCTTGGCCTCCTTGAGCAGCGAGCCCAGCAGCGCCGTCAGCGTCAGCGCCTCCGCGAGCAGCCGCTCGATCGGCGGCGGATAGGCGTGGGCGGCGAGAATCCGGTCGAGCACCGGCCCCAGTCGTGCGATCCGGCCGCGGGCGTGGCGGCCGGGAATGGTGAAGCCGATCACGCGGTCGAGATCGAGGGAAGCAATCTGGTCGGTCATCATCCTCGTCATCCCGGCGAAAGCCGGGATCTCGTGCCGCAGGCCGTTCGCGTCAGTTGCTTGAGATTCCGGCTTTCGCCGGAATGACGGACGTAGGAGCGTTCCACCCGCTTACAACCCGATCTGACCGAAGCACCAGCGCAGGATCGATTTCTGGGCGTGGAGCCGGTTCTCCGCCTCGTCCCAGATGCGCGACTGCGGGCCGTCGATCACCGCGGTCACCACCTCCTCCTCGCGATGCGCGGGCAGGCAGTGGAGGAACACGGCATCGGGCCTGGCGTGCGCCATTAGCGCCTCGGTCACCTGATAGGGCGTCATCGCCGACAGCTTCTCCTCGGCGTGCTCCTGACCCATCGAGATCCAGGTGTCGGTGACGACCACGTCGGCGCCCTCGACCGCGCGCAGCGGATCGCGCTCGACGCTCACCCGCGCATCGGTGCCGGCGAGCGCGACATTGGCCGCGTCGATCCAGCGCTGCTCGGGATCGTAGCCGGCGGGGATGCCGGCCGCGACCGAGAATTTGAACAGCCCCGCCGCCTCGACGATCGAGTGCAGCACGTTGTTGCCGTCGCCGAGCCAGGCCCATTTGAGCCCCGGCAGCGCCTTGCCGCTCTCGATCACCGTCTGCAGGTCGGCGACGATCTGGCAGGGATGCGATGCATCGGTGAGACCGTTGATCACCGGCACGCTGGCATGGCGCGCCATCTCCTCCAGCTTGGCATGGTCGTCGGTGCGCACCATGATCGCATCGCAGAAGCCGGAGAGCACGCGCGCGGTGTCGGCGATCGTCTCGCCGCGGCCCAATTGGCTGGTCGAACCGTCGAGGATCAGCGCCGATCCGCCGAGCTGGCGCATCGCCATGTCGAAGCTGACGCGGGTGCGGGTCGAGCTTTTCTCGAACACCATCGCCAGCACGCGGCCGGCGAGCGGGGCATCGGCGTCGGGCTGCCCCTTCGGCCAGCCGGAACGCGCGGCCTTGCGATCGATCGCGTCCGCCAGAATGGCTGCGATACCGTCCGCGCCGGCGGGGGCGAGATTCAGGAAGTGGTGCATCCTTCAGTTCCTCTCCGGCAGGGGGAGGGGGACCGCCGTGAAGCGGTGGCGGAGCGGGCCCGCCGCTCGCGAACCGCCTGCCGCACGCCCCCTCCACCAGCCTGCGGCTGGTCCCCCTCCCAGCAAGCGGGGAGGATCGAAATTAGTCGTCGCTCGCCGGCGCATAGGTCCGCGCTCCCGCGCTCAGCCGCTCGACGCATTCGGCGATATGGCTCTCGTCGATGATCAGCGGCGGCAGCACGCGGAACACATTCTCGCCCGCCGCGACCGTCAGCAGCCCGTGATTGTCGCGCAGATGCGCCACGAACTCGCGGCTGACCGCCGGCTCCTTCATCTTGATGCCGAGCATCAGCCCGAGCCCGCGGATCTCCTCGAACAGATGATCGTGATTGGGGATCAGCTGCTCGAACGCGGCGCGCAGACGCTCGCCCATGCGGGTGACGTGCTCGAAGAAGCCCGGCTCCAGCATCACGTCGAGGATCGCCTGCCCGGCCGCCATGCCCAGCGGGTTGCCGCCATAGGTCGAGCCGTGGGTGCCGAACGTCATTCCCTTCGCCGCCTCCTCGGTCGCGAGGCACGCGCCGAGCGGAAAGCCGCCGCCGATGCCCTTGGCCGCGGTCAGGATGTCGGGGGTGATGCCGTAATGCTCATAGGCCCACATCCTGCCGGTGCGGCCGTAGCCGCACTGGATCTCGTCGAGGATCAGCAGCAGGCCGTGCTCGTCCGCCGCCTTGCGCAGGCCCTGGATGAATTCGGGCGTGCCGGCGGTCATGCCGCCCTCGCCCTGCACCGTCTCGACCAGGAAGCCGGCGGTCTCGTCGTCGATCTTCGCCAATGCCCCTTGGAGATCGTTGAACGACACATAGTCGAAGCCCGGCAACAGCGGCTCGAACCCGTCGCGCATCTTCGCCTGGTCGGTCGCCGAGATCGCACCGAGCGAACGGCCGTGGAAAGCATTCTTGAAGGTGATCAGCTTGTGACGCTGCGGGTTGCCGTTCGCGTAATGGTAGCGGCGCGCGGTCTTGATCGCGCATTCGATCGCCTCGACGCCCGAGTTGGTGAAGAACACCGTGTCGGCGAAGCTCACGTCGACGATCCGCTGCGCCAGCGCCTCTCCCTGTGGGCTACCGTAGAGGTTGGAGACGTGCATCAGCGTCGCCGCCTGCTGCTGGATCGCCTTGGTGAGGTGCGGATGGCCGTGGCCGAGCGCGTTCACCGCGATGCCCGCGGCGAAGTCGAGATACCGCTCGCCGCGCTCGCCGATCAGATAGCAGCCCTCGCCTCGCACCGGCCGCACCCCGCACCGGGGATAGACGGGCATGAGGGGAGTGATGGCCACCGCGGGTCTCCTTCGTCGAAAAAGCAAAAGGCGGCCCAGCCGGACCGCCCGGAGCGCGCTTTTATCGGGCAGCAGGCCGGGGGGGTCAACACCACCTTCAGCTCCTGGGCTCAGCTCTTGATCTTCCAGCCCTTGCGCAGCAGCGTATAGCAGACGAGACCGAGCACGACGTCGAGCAGCAGCACCACGGTGCTGCCGACCCATAGCGGCGAATCGGAATGGCCGATGAAGCCGTAGCGGAAGCCCGAGATGATATAGAAGAACGGATTGAGGTGGCTGACCACCTGGAAGGCGGGCGCGAGCTTGTCGACCGAATAGAAGGTGCCCGACAGCAGCGTCAGCGGCCCGACCACGAAGTTGGTGACCGCCGCCGAATGATCGAACTTCTCGGCCCAGATCGACGTCAGCACCCCGATCAGCGCAAGGAACAGCGCCCCTAGCAACCCGAACCACAGCACCGCGAGCGGATGCACCGGGATCACGTGCACGCCCGGCCACAGCAGCATCGCCGCCCAGATGGCGGCCCCGACCATGAACGCGCGCGTCACCGCCCCGCCGACCAGCGCCGCCAGCAGCTCCGAGGTGGAGAGCGGCGGCATCAGATAGTCGACGATCGTCCCCTGGATCTTGCCGACCAGCAGCGAGAAGCTCGAATTGGCGAAAGCGTTGGTTAGCATCCCCATCACGATCAATCCCGGCGCGACGAAATCGGCGAAGGCCACCTGGGCACCGCCGACATGCACGGGGCTGCGCGCGCCCACCGCGACGGTGAAAACCGCCAGATAGAGGAGATTGGTCACCGCCGGGGCCCAGATCGTCTGGAGCTGGACCTTGAAGAAGCGGCGCACCTCCTTGATATAGAGGGCTCGCAAGCCGCCCCAGTTGACGTTCCGGATGACGGGCACGCCAGGGGCGGGGATCAAGGGATTGTGTACGGGCTGGGGCTGGTCGGCCATTGCGGCGTCACCTATGCGCTGCCGCGGCTCCCCGCAACCCGGGGGTGTGAAGAAGGACGGATATGAGCTGGAGCGAAGAGCGGATCGAGACGCTGAAGGCGATGTGGGAAGCGGGCCAGACCGCGAGCCAGATCGCCGAGGCGCTGGGCGGCGTCAGCCGCAATGCGGTGATCGGCAAGGCGCATCGCCTCGGCCTGCAGCCGCGCCCGTCGCCGGTGAAGCCCAACGAGCCCGAGGCGGCGCCCGCCCCAGCCAAGATCGCAGCCGCGCCCGCCCCTGCCGCCGAGGCGGCGCCCGCGCCCGCCGCGCCGCGCCCGGCTGCGCCGGAGCCGCGTCCCGCGTCCGACCAGCCGGTGCTGCGCTCGGTCGGGCCGGGCGGATTCGTCCGCCAGAACCCCGGCGAGCAGGCCCCGCCGATCGCGCCCGCGCCGCCGCGCCGCCTCGTGCCGGCCAGGCCCAGCGAGGCGATCGCCGGCAAGACCACGCTGCTCGATCTCAACGACAGGATCTGCAAATGGCCGATCGGCCATCCGGGCGAGCCGGACTTCCACTTCTGCGGCGAGAAGGTGAACCCCGGCTTCCCCTATTGCGTCGCGCATTGCGGTCACGCCTATCAGGCGCAGCTCCCGCGCCGCGACCGCCGTCCGCCGCCGCCGCTCCCCTACGGCGGTCCGCGCGTGCGCTGAGCGTCAGCTCAGCGATTCGCGCGCCTCGCGGAGCAATTTGGTCGCGCTGCCCAGCCGACGCTTGTCGAGCCTCGCCAGGAATTCGTCGGCGGTCGCGCGGCTGACCTTGTTGAGCGTGTCGAGCAGCGGCCGTGCGCGATCGGTGAGGCGGATGCCCTTGGCGCGGCGGTCGTGTGCGACCGGCACCCGCTCGATCAAACCCTGCGCCTCGAGCGCATGGAGCTGGCGCACCAGTGTCGGCCCCTCGATCCCGACGATGTCGGCCAGTTCGCGCTGCGTCATCACCTCGGTCGCCTGATCGAGCCAGTAGAGCACCGTCGACCGCGCCAGCGTCATGCCGCACGGTTTCAGCCGTTCATCGAGCTTGGCGCGCCACCGGCGGCTGAGCAGCACGGATTCGCGGATGAATTCGAGCTCCGCATGGTCGGGAAGATAGGCCATGGCGCACCTTGCCACGAAGTGCTTCAAAAGCAAGTTGTTGCCAGATGATGCGCCGTACCGGCGAGTTGCGGACCGGAATATGCTTAAATCGACACCGTTTCGGCGCCTGCCCGGACCTCCGATCGAGAGCCGGCGACTGGATGCGACGGCGTAGCGCCGAAACGGAGCAATCCGAATATTCTCCGGCAAGGCACAGCGGGGTTTGAATTGGCCGTCCTCCAGCTGGCGAGCCATCCATGAGCATCTGCGGCCGCGCCGCGACCGATCCCGACGCCCCGCTGCCGATCGACCGCACGCTCCGCGCGGTCACCATCGGACCGGCACGGACCGCACGGCAATGGAGCGCGGGCGGCGTGCGGCTGGCCGTCGCCGACGATGCCGCGCTCGCGACGGCGCCGGGCGCGTGCGCCGCGCTGTTCGACGGACAGCTCCACAACGCCGCGGACGTGGCGGCGGCACTCGGAAGCGACGCACCGGCAGGCGATGCCCCCGCCCAGCTCGCACTCGCCGCTTATCGGCGCTGGGGCGAGGACTTCGTCGACCGGCTGATCGGCGATTACGCCTGTGCGGTCTGGGACGGCATCGGCCGCCGGATGGTGCTCGCGACCGATCCGGGCGAGATGCGGCCACTGTTCCACTGGCTCAGCCCGGACGGCGAGCTGCGCTTCGCCAGCGAGATGGGAGCGCTTTGGGCCGAAGGCGACGTGCCCCGCAGCCTCGACGAGGATCGCGTCTGCGAATGGCTGACGCTGCTGCCGATGGAGAGCGGGCGTACGCTCTTTACCGGCATCGCGCGCGTGACTGGCGGTACCGCGGCGGTCTGGGAGGCCGGCAGGCTGCGCACCACGCGCTGGTGGCGGCCTGAGCGGCTGCCGATGCTGCGGCTTCGCGACGACGCGGATTATCCCCGCGCCGTGCTGGCGTGCCTGGAGGAGGCGGTCGCCTGCCGTATCGTGGGCGACGAACGCATCGGCAGCCATCTGAGCGGCGGGCTCGACAGCAGCGCGGTGACCGCCCTGGCCGCGCGGAGGCTGGCCGGCGAGGGGCGTAGTCTCACTGCCTTCACCGCGGCGCCGGACCACGGCTTCACCGAGCGGCCCGGCCGCTTCGGCGACGAATGGAGCCATGCCGCGCGCGTCGCGGCGATGCACGCCAATATCGAGCATGTCCGCATCTCGAACACCGATACGCCGCTCGAAGAGGTGCTCGACCACCGCACGCAGGTGCAGGACGTGCCGCTGCTCAACCTGTCCAACACCGTCTGGGGCAATGCGATCGATCGCGAGGCGCAGGGCCGGCGGATCGGCGTGATGCTGGTCGGTCAGATGGGCAACATGAGCTTCAGCTACGACGGCGGCGAGCTGCTGGGCATGTCGGTGCGCCGCGGCCGCATCGACCGCGTGGCGGCGACGCTGCTGGAGATCCGCCGCGCGCAACGGTGGCGCTGGACGACGCTGGCCGGCGCCTTCGCCGATGCCGCATGGCCCGAACTCGCACGCCGGCTGCGCAAGCTGGTCGGCAAGGGGCCGCCGGAGTTCTTCGACTATTGCGCGATCGACCGCGACTTCCTGCGCGCGCGCGGCCGCGAACGGGACGTGCTCGCCTATGGCGGCGACCTCCGGCGCCTCGGCGGCGGCGACAGCCGGGTGCTGCGCCTCGCCGCGCTCGCGCGCAGCGGCATCCGCGGCGATTTCGCGCGCACCAGCCGCCGCCTCTACGGCGTCGACACGCGCGATCCGACGATCGACCGCCGCCTGTTCGAGCTGTGCCTCACCATCCCCGAGGAGCAGTTCCTCCATCGCGGCGTGCACCGCGCCGTCGCGCGCCGGGCGCTGCGCGGCGTCCTGCCCGAAACGCTGGTCGACGAATATCGCAAGGGGCTGCAGGCGGCCGACTGGGCGCACGGCTTCGAAGCGGCGCTGTCGGGGCTCAACGCCGAGGTCGCGCGACTGCGCGAGAGCCGGGGCTCGACGAAATGGATCGACCTCGACCGTGTCCAGCACATGCTGGACGCCTGGCCGGGCGCCGACGCGGCCGGCCGGCTGATGACGACCGAATACACCACCGCCGTCAGCCGTGCGATCGCCACCGGCCGGTTCATCCGCAAGATCGAAGGGGGCAACGCCTGAGCCGGCGGTCGCGCCTGGTCGAGCGCTGGCGCGCACGCCGCCCGGATGAACGGCGGGCATTGATAGAGGCGTGCGTGGCGCTCGCCGCCGCGTCGCTGTTCGTAAAATGCCTGCCGTTCCGCCGGATCGCCCGCTTTGCCGCGCGTCCGCCGGTCCGACCTCCGCCTGCCGATCCGTCGCGGACCGCCGACACGGTCGCCTGGGCGGTGCGCGCGGCCGCGAGACGCGCCCGCTTCCGCGCGGTCTGTATCGAGCAGGGGCTTGCCGTGCAGTGGATGCTGCATCGTCGCGGCATCGCGGCGACGATGCACTATGGAGTCGCGCAGGATCCCGCACGCGGCCTCATTGCGCATGTCTGGGTGCGGATCGGCGACCGCGACGTGATCGGCGGCGACACCGCCGGCCGTTTCACGCCGCTCGCACGGTTCCCCGATGCGCCGCCGCTGCCCGGCTGACCGGCCGTCACACGTCCTGCACCAACCGCGCATAGAGCTCCGGCCGGCGATCGCGGAAGAAGCCGAACGCGGCGCGGTGGCGCTTGACGCGGTCGAGGTCGAGCGTCGCGGTGATCAGCCCCTCCTCCTCCCGGCCCAGCTCGGCGAGGATGTCGCCGCGCTCGTCGGTGATGAAGCTGGTGCCGTAGAAGGTCTGCCCATGCTCGGTGCCGATCCGGTTGGCGGCGACCACCGGCACCACGTTGGACACGGCATGGCCCACCATCGCTCGGCGCCATAGCCGTGCGGTGTCGAGCCCCGGATCGTGCGGCTCGCTGCCGATCGCGGTCGGGTAGAACAGCACCTCCGCGCCCATCAGCATCATGGCGCGGGCGGTCTCGGGATACCATTGGTCCCAGCACACCCCGACGCCGAGCGTCGCGCCCGGCCCGTCCCACACCTTGAAGCCGGTGTTGCCGGGGCGGAAATAGAATTTCTCCTCGTAACCGGGGCCGTCGGGGATGTGGCTCTTGCGATAGACGCCGGCGACCTTCCCGTCCGGGCCGATCATCGCGAGGCTGTTGTAGTAATGCGGCCCGTCCGCCTCGAAGAAGCTGGTCGGGATATGGATGCGAAGTTCCTGCGCGAGCGCCTGCATCGCCCTGACCGCCTTGTGCTCGCCGACCGGCCTCGCATTGGCGAACAGCCCCTCGTCCTCGACGCGGCAGAAATATTCGCCCTCGAACAGCTCGGGCGGCAGCACGACCTCGGCGCCCTTCGCCGCCGCCTCGCGCACCAGCGCGGACACGCGCGCGATGTTCGCGTCGATGTCGTCGGTGAAGGCGAGCTGGAGCGCGCCGACGGTGATCTCGGTCATCGGGTTCTCGGAATCTGTTGCGAAATGCAGTGGAAGCTGCCGCCGCCGGTCAAGATATGATCGGCGCGCAGCCCGACAACCTCGCGGTCCGGAAAGATCCGGCCGAACGCCGCCACCGCCGCCTGGTCGTTGGGCTGGCCATAAAGCGGTACCACCACGCTCGTATTGCCGATGTAGAAGTTCATGTAGCTCGCCGGGATGATTTCCTCCTCGCGGCTCAGCACCCGGCCCGGCGAGGGCACGCGGACGATCTCGATATGGCCGAACCGCTCGGCGCTCTCGGCAGCGGCCTGATAGACGCGCCAGTTGGGATCGTTCTCGAACGCCTCCGGGATCGCCAGCACGCCCGGCGCCACGAACCGCGCGAGATTGTCGACATGCCCGTCGGTATGGTCGTTGAGCAGCCCCTCGCCCAGCCACAGCACCGAGGCGATGCCGAGATCGCGCTTCAGCCGCTCCTCGACCTCGGCGCGGCTCATGCCGGGATTGCGGTTGCGGTTGAGCAGGCATTGCTCGGTGGTGACGATCAGGCCGGTGCCGTCGCCGTCGATCGCGCCGCCCTCGAGGATCCAGTCGCACGCGTCGGTCTCGATGCCGCGCAGCACCGCCAGCCGCGCGCCGATGTCCTCGTCGCCGGGGAGGTCGTACTTGCCGCCCCAGCCGTTGAAGCGGAAGTCGCGTGCGGTGCCGTCGCCGGTGACGATCGCCGCCGTGTCGCGCAGCCAGATGTCGCCGAACGGCTCCATCACCACGCCGGCGAACGGCGCGAGCCGCTCCGCCGTCTCGGCCGCCTCGATATTGGCGGCGACCAGCAGCACCTTCTCGCCGCGGCCGTCGGCATGGACCGCGCGCGCGAAGGCCGCGACCTCGGCCTGGGCGGGCCCGAGGTCGCGCTCCCACAGCTCGGGATGGCTGGGGAAGCCGATCCATACCGCCTTGTGCGGCGCCCATTCGGGGGGAGGAGGACGTGTCATGCGCGCGCCCTTAGCGCCCGGCGCGGCTCTTGTCGCGGATCGCGCGGAACTCGTCGCCCGGCACCCAGTTCGGCCAGGCGGTCGAATTCCCCAGCTCCCGGCCGATCTGGTAGAACAGCGTCAGGTCCTGGACGACGCCCGACCAGTCCCAATTGGGGTCATATTCGTCCTTCGGGCCATGATAGCGGTTCTTCGTATAATCCTCGGCCGCCGCCTTCCCCGCCGCGACGCCGCCCTTCACCAGGTCGTCGCCCGAATCGACGTAGAGCATCGGCACGCCGTGCTTGGCGAAGCTGAAATGGTCGGAGCGGTAGTAATAGCCGTTCTGCGGCATCGGATCGGGATCGGCGCGGCGGCCCTGGCGGGCAAGCGCGCGGTCGAGATAGGCATCCAGCTCCGACTTGCCCTTGCCGATCACCACGACGTTCCGCGACGGTCCGGCGAGCGACAGCGCGTCCATGTTGATGCCGCCGACGGTCCGGCTGAGCGGATAGACCGGGTGGTCACCGTAATATTCGGAGCCGAGCAGGCCCGATTCCTCCGCCGTCACCGCCAGGAATACCTGGCTGCGCGCGGTCGGGCCGGCCTTGGCATGTGCCTCGGCCAGCGCGACCAGCGCCGCCGTGCCCGAGGCATTGTCGATCGCGCCGTTGCAGATGTCGTCGCCGTCCCGCGCCGCCTCGCAGCGGCCGAGGTGATCCCAATGCGCGCTGTAGAGCAGATATTCGTTCGGCGCCTTGGTTCCGGGCAGGATGCCGATCACGTTCTTCGACGCATGTTTGCGCACGCCGACGTCGAAGCCGACCGACGCCTTCACGCCGGTGAGCGGCACCGCCTTGAAGCCTTTGACCTTGGCCGCCGCGGCAAGCTTCGCGAAGTCCTGCCCAGCACCGGCGAACAGCCTCTTCGCGGCGTCGAGCTGGATCCAGCCGACCGCCGCGCTCTGGTCCATATGGCCGTTGGCGGCGTCGGCGACCTGCTGCGGTCCGGTCCAGCTCGACTGGACGACGTTCCAGCCATAGGCGGCCGGCACGCTGTCATGGACGATGATCGCCGCGGCGGCGCCCTGCCGCGCCGCTTCCTCATACTTGTAGGTCCAGCGGCCGTAATAGGTCATCGCACGGCCGTTGAAGGGCCCGTCCAGCGTCGTGCTCTCGTAATCGGGATCGTTGACCAGGATGACGACGGTCTTTCCCTTGGCGTCGATGCCGGCATAGTCGTTCCAGCCCTTTTCGGGCGCGTTGATGCCATAGCCGACGAAGACGACCTCGCTGTCCTTGACGTCGGTGCGCGGCGTCACGCGATAGCTGGCCACCACCATGTCCGGCCCGTAGCGCAGCGACAGCGGCGCCCCCGCGCCGGTGAAGACGAGCGGGCTCACGTTCTTCGCGGTGAGCTCGACCAGCGGCACGTCCTGGAACCAGCTCCCGTTGTTGCCGGGCTTGAGCCCCGCCTTGGCGAAACGATCGGCGAGATAGGCGAGCGTCTTCTGCTCCCCAGGAGTTCCGGGCGCGCGGCCTTCGTAGGCGTCGGAGGAGAGGGTCTTTGTGACGTCCTTGAGCGTGTCGACGGAGATTGGCGAGGTGGTCTGGGCGAGCGCCGGCACGCTGCAAAACGTCAGGCCAGCCATGATCAACAGGCGCATCTATGGTCTCTCGATGACGATCGGAGCCGCGTTGTGGCAGCCCGCCAGCACCGCCGCAAGCGCTTGCAGTCCTGCGGCGGAATGCTAGCCTCGCATGAGAAGGGGGCTGGGGGACTCGATGAGGAAATTGCTGGGATGCTTCGCCATCGCCGCGGCGATGGCGATGCCGATTGTGGCGCGCGCGGCCGACGACGCCGCGGTGCGGTTCGGCGCGCGCGACAATGTGCTGGACGTCAGCATCTCGCCGGACGGCAAGTCGCTGGTCATCCTGCAGCCCAATGGCGCGCGGGGAACGATGGCCTCGGTGGTGCGGCTCGACGGAAACGGACCGCCGGCGATGAAGGGCATCCTCTACGCGAGCGGAAGCCCGGAGCGGCTGACCTTCTGTCGCTGGTCGACCAATGACCGCCTGATCTGCGGCCTCTACCTCATCGACGCCGTCTACGGGAAGAAGCGGGCCGGCACGCGCCTGCTTTCGGTCAACAGCGACGGGAGCGAGCAGAAGGCCCTGACCGCGCGCGGCAACGACCGCTCGCTCGGCATCGCACTCGGCGGCGGCGAGGTGATCGACTGGCAGGGGGACAATGAGGACGGCTCGGTCCTGATGTCGCGCTGGTACATACCGGAGACGACCACCGGCCATATCATCAGCAGCGAGCGCGAAGGCTACGGCGTCGAACGCGTCAATACCCGCACGCTGGCGCGCAGGATCGTCGAGACGCCGAACAAGCTGGCGGTCGAGTATATCACCGACGGCCATGCGAACGTGCGCATGATGGGGCTCGCCCCGCGCAATACGGTCGGCCAATCCACGAGCCTCGTCGAATATCGCTATCGCAGAAAGGGAAGCAGGGAGTGGCTGCCGTTCGGCACGGTCACCTACTCCAATTACCATGCGACCGGCTTCGTCCCTTATGCGGTCGATCCCGATCTCGATGTCGTCTACGGGTTGGAAACCGTGAACGGCCGGACGGGGCTCTACAAGGTCGCGCTCGATGGAAGTCTCCGCAAGGAGCTGGTGTTCGATCGGCCGGACGCCGGAATCGACGAATTGCTGACGATCGGCCGCCAGAACCGGGTGGTCGGCGCGAGCTGGGTCACGGACAAGCGCAAGGTGGCGATGTTCGATCCGGAGCTCAGCAGATTCTCGGCCGCGCTGTCCAAGGCGCTGCCGGGAGCGCCGCTCGTCAACATCGTCGACGCCAGCGCCGACGAGCAGAAGCTGGTCGTCTTCGCCAGCAGCGACACCGATCCCGGCCGCTTCTATCTGTACGACAAGGCAAGCAAACACCTGGCAGAGATCCTGCCGGTGCGCCCGCTGCTGGCGCAGACGAAGCTCGCGACGGTCAAGCCGATCACCTACCCCGCCGGCGATGGCACGATGGTGCCCGCCTATCTGACGCTGCCGCCCGGGAGCGACGGCAAGAACCTGCCCGCGATCGTCCTGCCGCACGGCGGCCCGACCTATCGCGACGAATGGAACTTCGACTGGCTGCCGCAATATTTCACCAGCCGCGGCTATGCGGTGGTCCAGCCCAACTATCGCGGATCGAGCGGATACGGGATGGAATGGTTCCAGCAGAACGGCATCCGATCCTGGCGCACCGCGATCGGCGACATCGACGATGCCGGGCGCTGGCTGGTGAAGTCCGGGATCGCCGATCCGTCGAAACTGGCGATCGTCGGCTGGTCCTATGGCGGCTATGCCGCGCTGCAATCGGCGGTGGTCGACCCCGCCTTGTTCAAAGCGATCGTCGCGATCGCCCCGGTCACCGACTTCGGCATCGTCCGCGAGCAGGAGGAACGGGATGGCGGCGAGACGCCCGAAACGCTCGACGCGATCTTCGGCGACGCGGCCACCGCGCAGGAGGGCTCGCCGGCACGCCACGCCGATCGCTTCGTCGCGCCGGTGCTGCTGTTCCACGGCGACGTCGATCAGAATGTCGCGATCGGCCAGTCGCGGCTGATGCAGGATCGCTTGAAGGATGCCGGCAAGAAGGCGGAGCTCATCGAGTACAAGGGACTTGACCACCAGCTCGACGACAACGCCGCGCGCGCGCACATGCTCGATCGCGCGGACAAGTTCCTGCGCGCTTCGATGGGAATGTGAGATACGAAAAGGGCGGCGCCTTGCGGTGCCGCCCTTTCGTTTGGTCTTGGAAAGTGCCGCGGCGAAGCCGCGTCGTCGGACGGCGCTTTTGGCGCCGCCGGCCGTTCGCGCTGATGGGTTCGCTCGAATTCAGCTGGCGCTAAATTCTCGCATCAGCGCGAATAGAACTCGACCACCAGGTTCGGTTCCATCTTCACCGGATACGGCACCTCGTCGAGCGTCGGCACGCGGGTGAAGGTGACCTTGGCATTGCCGTCCGGCGCGACATAGTCGGGAATGTCGCGCTCGGCGAGGCTCTGCGCCTCCATCACCAGCGCCATCTCCTTGGCCTTGTCGCCCAGCGTGATCTCGTCGCCCGGCTTCACCTGGCGGCTGGCGATATTGCACTTGACGCCGTTGACGCGGACGTGGCCATGGCTGACGAGCTGGCGCGCGGCGAAGATCGTCGGAGCGAACTTGGCGCGATAGACGATCATGTCGAGCCGGCGCTCGAGCAGACCGATCAGGTTCTGGCCGGTGTCGCCCTTCATGCGGGCGGCCTCGACATAGGCCTTCTTGAACTGCTTCTCGGTGACGTCGCCGTAATAGCCCTTGAGCTTCTGCTTGGCGCGCAGCTGGATGCCGAAGTCCGACATCTTGCCCTTGCGGCGCTGGCCGTGCTGGCCGGGGCCGTACTCGCGCTTGTTGACCGGGCTCTTCGGGCGACCCCAGATGTTCTCGCCCATCCGGCGATCGAGCTTGTACTTGGCGCTGCTGCGCTTCGACATCGGTAAATCCTTGCAATTGCTAACGACGTTGGTCCCGGTATGCCGCTCTGCTGATCCATGGAGGAAGGCAGGGCCACCGCTTCACCGGGGTGCGGGGCCGATTGCGAAGGCGCGCGCCTAGCCGTGCTTTCCCGCCAAGTCAAGCTGGACAGACCCCGCGCTGCCCGCCATCAGCCGCGCCCATGACAGAGATCCTCGATCCCGAAGACTGCAAGACGATGCTGGAGGTCCGCGCCGGCGTCGACGACGTCGACCGGCGGCTGATCGCGCTGCTGAGGCGCCGCTTCGGCTACATGGACGCCGCCGCCCGCATCAAACCGGAGCGAAACCATGTGCGAGACGAGGCTCGCAAGGCGCAGGTGATCGCCAACGCCCGCGCCGCCGCCGAGGCGGCCGGGATGCCCGGAGACGCCATCGCCGACCTGTGGGACCGGCTGGTCGAAGCGTCGATTGCCTATGAGTTCGAGGCGTTCGACCGGCGCTGAGTAGAGCCCGGCTAACGGCTCATGGTGCGAAGGTCTTGCATGCGCTCGATATTGGCACGATTGGCGGTGTCGATCGCATTCCACTCGGCGCGGGTGTGACAGACGCGCTTGCCGCCCATGATGCTGCCGGTCGGAGCAGGCTCTCTCCGGCAGATCTTGCGGTCGGGATCATCCTTCTTCTCGGTCGCGGGCTTCGGGTCCTGCGCCTGAGCGATCAGCGGAACGGATACAAAAGCGGCAAGAGCAAGCAACCTCAACGGCACCATAAAGATCCCCCTGGTCGATTCGCAGTATTGTTAGCTTGCTCGCCGACAAAAATCACCGATCAGATGCGCGGCCGTTTCTTTCCGTCGAGCGCCGACAGCACGCCGCGCAGGGTCCGCAGCTCCTGGCTCGACCAGCCGGGCTTCGTCAGCAGCGTACGCAGCGTCCGCCTGGTCGCGGGAACGCGATCAGGCGGGTAGAAATAGCCCGAGCGGTCGAGCATCGCATCGAGCTGTCCGATGAGGCCGTCGAGCTCCTCCTGCGGCGCAGGAGGATCGAGCTCGACCGCGGGTGGGCTCTCCAGGGCCGCGCCCTTCGACCATTCATAGGCGACCAGGATCACAGCCTGCGCCAGGTTGAGCGAGCCGAACTCGGGATTGATCGGCACCGTCACGATGGTGCGGGCGAGCGCGACGTCGTCGGTCTCGAGTCCCGACCGCTCGGGACCGAACAGGATCGCCGAGCGGCCCGCCTCGCGGCGGATCGAGTGTGCGGCCTCCTCCGGCGTCACCACCGGCTTGGTCACGCCGCGCTTGCGCACCGTGGTCGCATAGACATGCGCGCAGTCGGCCACCGCCTCGGCGACGCTGTCGAACACGCGCGCATCCGCGAGCACCATGTCCGCGCCGCTCGCGGCGGGACCGGCGGACGGATTGGGCCAACCGTCGCGCGGGGCGACCAGCCGCATCTCGGTCAGCCCGAAGTTGAGCATCGCCCGCGCCGCCTTGCCGATGTTCTCACCGAGTTGCGGACGGACCAGGACGATGGCAGGCGGCGGAGAGGAACCGGCGCTCACCCTCGTCCCGCCTCGCTGACATTGCCGGCGAACTCCTCGAAGTCCTTGGCTTCCCGGAAATCCTTGTAGACGCTGGCGAAGCGGATGTAGGCGACCGAATCGAGCCCCTTCAGTCCCTCCATCACCAGTTCGCCGATGCGGCTCGCCGGCACCTCGCCGTCGCCCTGCGTCTCGAGCTGGCGCTGGATGCCGGAGACGAGCTGCTCGATCTGCGCCGAATCGATGCCGCGCTTGCGGCAGGCGACGGTGATCGAACGCACCAGCTTGTCGCGGTCGAACGGCTGGCGGCGCTGATCGCTCTTGAGCACGGTGAGCTCGCGCAGTTGCACGCGCTCGAAGGTGGTGAAGCGCGCACCACACGCCTCGCACTGCCGCCGCCGCCGGATCGCCGCCCCGTCCTCGGTGGGGCGGCTGTCCTTCACCTGGCTGTCCTCATGGGCGCAGAACGGACAGCGCATCACGCATCAGGATAGATGGGGAAATGCTCGCACAGCGCGCGCACCCGTTCGCGGACATTGGCCTCGGTCTGCGCGTCGCCTGTCTCGCCGTTCTTCCTGAGGCCGTCGAGCACGTCGGCGACCATGTTGCCGATCTCGCGGAACTCGGCCGGGCCGAAGCCGCGTGTGGTGCCGGCCGGCGATCCGACGCGGATGCCGCTGGTCTTGACCGGCGGCAGCGGGTCGTTGGGGATGCCGTTCTTGTTGCAGGTGATCGCGGCGCGCTCCAGCGCCTCGTCGGCGTCCCTGCCGGTAACGCCGAGCGGGGTCAGGTCGACCAGCGCGAGATGCGTGTCGGTACCGCCCGAGACGAGGTCGGCCCCGCGCTCGGCCAGCGTCGCCGCCAGCACCTTGGCATTCTCGACCACCGCCGCGGCATAAGTCTTGAACTCGGGCCGCAGCGCCTCGCCGAACGCGACCGCCTTGGCGGCGATGACGTGCATCAGCGGCCCGCCCTGAAGGCCCGGGAACACCGCCGAGTTGATCTTCTTGGCTACGCCCTCGTCATCGGTGAACACCGCACCGCCCCGGGGCCCGCGCAACGTCTTGTGGGTGGTGGTGGTGACGACATGGGCGTGCCCGAACGGCGAGGGATGGACGCCGCCCGCGACCAGCCCGGCGAAATGCGCCATGTCGACCATGAAATAGGCGCCGACCTCGTCCGCGATCGCGCGGAACCGGGCGAAGTCGATGTGGCGCGGATAAGCCGAGCCGCCGGCGATGATCAGCGTCGGCCGATGCTCCTTGGCGAGCCGTTCGACCTGTTCGAAGTCGATGAGATGGGTGTCGGGGGTCACGCCGTACTGGACGGCGTTGAACCACTTGCCGCTCATCGCCGCGCGCGCGCCGTGTGTCAGGTGCCCGCCCGAATCGAGGCTGAGGCCCATGATCGTGTCGCCGGGCTTGGTCAGCGCCAGCATCACCGCGCCGTTGGCCTGCGCGCCCGAATGCGGCTGGACGTTGGCGAAGTCGCAGCCGAACAGCGCCTTGGCGCGGTCGATCGCGAGCTGCTCCACTTCGTCGGACGGGTGGCAGCCCTGATAGTAGCGCTTGCCGGGATAGCCCTCGGCGTATTTGTTGGTGAACACCGACCCCTGCGCCTCGAGCACCGCCTTCGAGACGATATTCTCCGAGGCGATCAGCTCGATCTGGTGCTGCTCGCGGTCGAGCTCATGGGCGACCCCCGCGAACACCGCGGGATCGGCATCGGCGAGATTGCGGGTGAAGAAACCGCCCTCTACCTTATAATTGGCTTGCTGGACGTCGCTGAAAAGGGCCTGGCTGCTCATCGGGCATCTCCGTCGAGGTCGGGGGCGCCGAGCTTCTCGACGCGGCGGGTGTGGCGGTCACCGAGGAAATCGGTGGCGAGGAAGGCGGTCACGCAGGCCTTGGCCATATCGATGCCGGTCAGCCGCGCGCCGAGCGCGATCACGTTGGCATCGTTGTGCTGGCGGGCGAGCGTCGCCGAATAGGGTTCGGAGATCAAAGCACAGCGGCAGGCGCGCTCGCGGTTGACCGCGATCGAGATGCCGATACCCGACCCGCACAGCGCGACGCCGCGATCGGCCTGCCCCTCGGCGATCGCGCGCGCGAGGCGGTAACCGAAGTCGGGATAGTCGACGCTTTCCGTGCTCTGAGTGCCGAGATCGAGCACATCGTGCCCTTCCCCGCTCAGCCATTCGGCCAACGTCTGCTTGAGGGCGAACGCGGCGTGATCCGCGGCAATGGCGATGCGCATGAAGGCGGCGGCTGTCCTTTGCGAAGGAATGTGCCGCCCACCTAGTCCTTCGCGGGCGCGAATGCCACCCCGATCAAGCACCCGATCGTCGTTCCCCGTCACGAAACTGACACCATGCTGGCCTAGCGCCAATGAAATCCGTAAGATGCGGACTTTCCGAGCGGAGCATCGAGTTCAGACATGGGGCTGTCAGCCAAGGCGCCGGGCAACCGCGCCGTCCGGGGGGCGGTTCACCGCCACGAGCATCTCTCGAAGCAAGGGCTGCTCGAACGCGCCTTCACCTTCGCCTTCCGCGGCCTGGTCTATGCGCAGATCTGGGAAGACCCCGAGGTCGACATGGAAGCGCTGGCGATCCAGCCGGACAGCCATGTCGTCGCCATCGCCAGCGGCGGCTGCAACGTCCTCTCCTATCTGACCGCGGGCCCTAAGGCGATCACCGCGGTCGACCTCAACACCGCCCACATCGCGCTCAACCGGCTGAAGCTCGCCGCTGCGAAGCACCTGCCCGACTATCCGGCATTCCACCGCTTCTTCGGCGAGGCCGATTCGAAAGAGAACATCCGCGCCTACATGCACCATGTCCGCCCGCATCTTGACGAGACGACGCGACGCTATTGGGAGGGCCGCGAGCTGATCGGGCGGCGGCGCATCTCCGGTTTCGCCAGCGGCTTCTACAAGCGCGGCCTGCTCGGCGGCTTCATCGGCCTCGCGCACCTGATGGCCAAGGCGTACGGCATCGATCCCAAGGTGATGCTCGAAGCCCGCACGATCGACGAGCAGCGCGAGATCTTCCGCACCAAGTTCGCGCCGTTCTTCGACAAGAAGTTCGTGCGCTGGGTGATCGACCAGCCCGCATCGCTGTTCGGGCTCGGCATCCCGCCCGCTCAGTATGAGTCGCTCGCCTCCGACGATCCCGAGGGGATGCGCACTGTGCTCAGGCGCCGGCTGGAGAAGCTGGCCTGCGACTTCGATCTCGCCGACAATTATTTCGCCTGGCAGGCGTTCGGCCGCGGCTACGGCAAATCGCCCGACGCGCCGCGGCCGCCCTATCTCAAGCCCGAGAATTACGAGGCCGTGGTCGAGCGCGTCGACCGGGTCGAGATCCGGCACGTGAACATGACCGATCATCTGGGGTCGCTGCCCGATCAATCGCGCGACCGCTACATCCTGCTCGACGCGCAGGACTGGATGACCGACGAGCAGCTGACGGCGCTGTGGACCCAGATCACCCGCACCGCCCGGCCGGGCGCGCGCGTGCTGTTCCGCACCGCCGCCGCGCCGTCGCTGCTGCCGGGACGCATTCCGCAGGAGATCCTCGACCGCTGGGATTACCGCGCCGGGGAGTCACTCGATTATACCCGGCGCGACCGGTCGGCGATCTACGGCGGCGTCCATCTCTACGTGCTCAGATAGATGGCGGACGGCGACGCGCGCGACCCTGCGCGCCATATGGATGCAATCTATCGCAGCCAGCGGCACTTCTACGATCTCACCCGCAAATATTACCTGCTCGGCCGCGACCGGCTGATCCGCGAGCTGGCGCCGCCGCCGGGCGGCAGCGTGATCGAGGTCGGCTGCGGCACCGCGCGCAACCTGATCGCGGCGGCGAAAGCATGGCCGGAAGCCCGCTTCTTCGGCTTCGACATCTCGGAGGCGATGCTGGAGACCGCGCGCGCCTCGGTCCGCCGCGCCGGATTGGAGGGGCGGATCGCACTGGCTCCGGGCGATGCGACCAGCTTCGATCCCAAGGCGCTGTTCGGGCTCGACGCACCCGATCGGGTGTTCATGAGCTACACGCTCTCGATGATCCCCGACTGGCGCCGTACGATCGCGCGCGGCGCCGAGGTGCTGGGACCCGGCGGATGTCTCACGATCGTCGATTTCGGCCAACAGGAGGGCCTGCCCGCCGCCTGGCGCCGGCTGCTGTTCGCCTGGCTCGCCAAGTTCGACGTGACGCCGCGCGCCGAGCTCGAATCGGCGGTCCGTGCCGTCGCCGCGGATCAGGGCCTCACGGCGGATTTCCGCCCGCTCTACCGCGGTTACGCATGGAGCGCCGCGCTGTCGCGCCCCGGACGCAATTCGCTCGAAATGGCGGCCATTATCCCGTAAGAAGCGTTGAGGCCAGAAGCCAACGGCCCAACGTGGATAGGACGGGATGTCTGGAGACCTGGGCGAGCCGAACCGTTCGCCGAAAGCGCAAGCGGCCCCGCTGCACGAGGCGGGTGAGGCGTATCGCCCCGACCACGGCGGCCATGAGCCGCAGATTCCGCCCTTCCCGGTCGACGAGGCCGATCGCCTGATCGAGCTCGGCTCGCGCTGGGCCGGACCGCTGGCCTTCGTCCTCGCGCTCGGCGGACTCGCCTGGTTCCTGGTCGGCTGAGCTGATCGGTAGACCCGCAACGGCTGCCGTCGGCGTCAGCCGGCTTTCGACGAATCCCTCTCCAGGCACAGGTCGTCCCAAATCGGCGTGATCCTGCCGGGGTATGGCTTGCACCGAAACGGATGCTGTGTCCTGCTGCGCCGCAGCACGGTTGCGCGCGGATTACATTGCGGGCGGCCGGGCGATCCCAAGGGGTCTGTTTGCGTCAATAACAATAGGTGTCGCATGTCAAAGATTGACCTGGCGATCCAAGGATATCCAAGTCGTCCCTCGATAGGGTCGACCGCCCGGCGCAGCGCCAAGGTCTGGCTGTGCCTGGTGCTGATCGGTGCCGATGCGCTCGCGCTGCTGGTCGGCTTCGCGATGGGCCTACAGGTCGAGCAGCCCGGCAGCGTGTCCGGCCATGCCTGGACCTCGCTCCTCGGCGGGATGGTCATATATGCCGGCGTCGCCTTCCAGAACCAGGCTTATAATCCGCGCTGCCTGACCAGCCCGATCGCGAGCTGCCGTCAGGCATTGCTGTCGTTCGCGGCAACGATGCTGATCTTCCTGCTGGTGGTGTTCTCGCTCAAGGTGACCGGCCAGCTGCCGCGATTCGCGCTGTCGATCGGGATGATCTCCACAGTGGTGGTGCTGATCAGTCAGCGCCTCCTCATCTGCCACATCGTCCGCCGGACCTGCGGCGACAAGCTCCAGGCCGAGCTAGTGATCGTCGACGGCGGCGCGGTGCCCGACGAATGCCTGGGCAGCGACATCATCGACGCCGGCACCGCGGCGCTGCGCTCCGACCTCGACGATCCCTATATGCTGAACCGCCTGGGCACGATCCTGAGGCACTATGACCGGGTGGTGATCAGCTGCACGCCGGATCGCAAGACCGAATGGGCGCAGGTGCTGAAGGGCGCCAACATCCTCGGCGAGATCATCGTGCCCGAGATGGGCGAGCTCGCGCCGCTCGCGGTCCACGACCTCAATGGCGTGCCGACGGTCGTGGTGTCGCGCGGCCCGCTCAACCTCGCCAATCGCGCCAAGAAGCGCGCGCTCGACATCGCGCTCACCGTGCCGGTGCTGATCGCGCTGCTGCCGGCGATGATCGCGGTGGCGATCCTGATCAAGCTCGACTCGCCCGGCCCGGTCTTCTTCCGCCAGGAGCGGATGGGCCGCGGCAATCGCATCTTCCACATCCTCAAGTTCCGCTCGATGCGCGTCGAGACCAGCGATTCGGACGGCACCCAGTCGACCCGGCGCGACGACGACCGCATCACCCGTGTCGGCCGCTTCATCCGCAAGACCAGCATCGACGAGCTGCCGCAGCTCATCAACGTGCTGCTGGGCGACATGAGTCTGGTCGGCCCGCGCCCCCATGCGCTCGGCTCCAAGGCCGGGGACGAGCTGTTCTGGCGCGTCGACCGGCAGTACTGGCACCGTCACGCGCTGAAGCCCGGCATCACCGGCCTCGCCCAGATTCGCGGCTTCCGCGGCGCGACCGAGCATCGCAACGACATCCTCAACCGGCTCAAGGCCGACCTCGAATATCTCCACGGCTGGAGCCTGCTGCGCGATGTCAGCATCCTGGCGCGCACGGCGCAGGTGCTCGTCCACCGGAACGCCTATTGATTTGATTGCCGGCGGCTCGCGAGCCGTCAACAAGAAAGCGTTAACGATTTTCGTTCAGAGGCGGCCGCGACAAAGAGGATTGGCGCGGTGGAGCATCTGACGAAGACGAGGGAAGCGGCCCGGCTTCCGCACACGGATCGATGGACGACGCAGCCGCTTCCATTTGACGCCGCGGATTCCGCCTTGGAACGGGCGATCCAGGCGGTGTCCCGCTGGGCCGGCATCCTTGCTTTCGCAGGTGCGCTCGGCACGATCCTCTTCTGGCTGATGCGCTGATCTCTTCTCTCTTCCGGGTGAATCGGTCCCTCGGAGCTCATCCCTTTCCGGCTGCTCCGGCCGGATTAACCAATAAGCCGTGCTGGCAGCGCGACCAGTTGCAGCACGCCCAGTGGGCAGGGCAGCCCTAACGCTATAGCATGACCTGCATTGCTGCACTGCAATGAGGTCTAGAGCGCGTGCCTTGCTCTGGCGACATGAGTATAAGTCGCAAATCTTTCGCAGTTGCGAAAGGTAACGGGAAAGCTCAGCCATGTATCGCTGCTGCACTGCAGCGAACATTGCTGCTGTCGGCTGGTCTGGCGCTCGGCGCCGGATTCGGATCGTCGGCCCGTGCCCAATCGCAGCCACGGATTCAGGATGCCGCCGCCGACACCAAGCCGGCGGCGAAGCCTCCCTTGCGCGTCGAGGCGTCGCTGGAGGCGGCCTATGACGACAACATCTATCGCGTCGACGATCGCACCACCGATCCGACCGACGACATCATCGTCACGCCGACCGTCCAGGTCACCTACGACCGCGACATCGGCGTCCGCCGGCTGACGCTGCGCGGCCTTGCCGGCTATGACTGGTTCACGTCGAACGGCGGGCGCAGCAAGCCGCGGTTCGAGATCGAGGGGAGCGGCCGCTTCCTGATCGCCGGAACCTGCGCGGTCAGCCCGCTCGCCAATTATCGCCAGCAGCGCGCCGACTATGGCGACCTCAACGCCGCGACCGAGAACCTCCAGAAATTCTCGACGCTGGGGGTCTCCGCCGATTGCAGGCGGCCGGGCCTCTATCCCGTGGTCGCCTGGCAACGCGACACCACGCGCAACGCCGATGGTTTCGAATATGCCGACCAGACCAGCAACCGCTATCGCGCCGGCGTCGGCTACGATCGCCCGAGCCTCGGGTCGATCACCGCCTATTACGAGCATGTCACCGCCAACCGGCCCGCGCTGGCGCTGGAGAACCGCAGCGACGCGGTCGGCGTCTCCTTCGAACGGTCGGTGTCGCCGCTGACGTCGATCAACGCCGACGTGCGCTACATGCGCGTCGACAGCACCTCGGATGCCGTGGGCGAATACAACGGCCTCGGCTGGGACCTCAGCGTCGCGACCACCGCGATCCCGCGCGTCAAGATCACCGCGACCAACGAACGCACGATCGTCAACGACAGCCTGATCGCGACCGGCTTCGCCATCCGCACCGCCTTCCGCCTGCAGGCCGACGTGAGCCTCAGCGAACTGACCACGATCGGCGCGTACGGGGAGTTCGCGCGCCGCGATTTCCGGCAGGACGCGGCGATCCGCCCGTTCAGCTACACCCGCGACCAGGTCCGCCAGTACGGCGTCGTCGCCCGGCGCAAGCTCACCGACCGGTTCGCGCTCGAAGCGTCGGTCTCCCGCTTCGACCGCGAAACCAACAGCGATGTTTCCAACTACGGCGCCACCCGCGTGACGCTCGGCATAACGATGAGGTCTTGAACGATGAGGATCATCTCCTGGTCGAAGGCCAAGCTCGTGCACTGCATGGCCTCGCTCGCAATGCTGGCCGCTGCCGCTCCGGCAGCGGCACAGACGCCCGCTGAAGTCGCCCAGGCTCCCGCACAGGCGACGCAGGCGGCGGCGCCTGCTGCTGCCGCCACCCCGCCCGCTCCCGCCGCCGCGGCCGGCCCCGGCTACAAGCTCGGCCCCGACGACGAGCTCAAGATCAGCATCTACGGCCAGCCCGACCTGTCGGTCACCACCCGCGTCAAGGCGGACGGCACCGTGCGCCTGGCGATGCTCGGCTCGGTGCCGGCAGCGGGCAAGACCACGGTGCAGCTCGCCGAGGCGATCTCGGCCGGCTACAGCCAGGGCGGCTATCTCAACAACCCGCAGGTGGCCGTCGAGGTCTCGCAGTTCGTCAGCAACTTCGTGACCGTGCTCGGCAACGTGCCGCAGGCGGGCAACTACCCGCTCGATCGCTCCTACTCCGTCGCGGCGATGCTGGCGAAGGCGGGCGGCTCCACCGCCACCGGCGCCAACGCGGTGATCCTGACGCCGGCAGACGGCAGCGGTCCGGTCCGCATCTCGCTCGCCGACATGAGCGCCGGCGCGGGCCGTATGCTCAAGCCCGGCGACATCCTGTTCGTGCCGCCGGCCGAGAAGGTCTACGTCTACGGCCAGGTCCAGCAGCCCGGCGCGTTCAACTACGTGCCCGGCCAGACCTTCCGCCAGGCGCTGGCATTGGCCGGCGGCCCGACTCTCGCGGGCTCGACCCGCCGCATCAAGGTGCGCCGCGCCGGAAAGGAGATCGAGGACATCAGCCTCGACGATCCGGTGCAGCCAGAGGACGTCCTGATCATCCGCGAAAAGCTGTTCTGACGACGTTCCGGCGCCGCGTCCGGCGCCGATTTGGAGGTGCGCGCATGAGCTGGAGCAAGCGATTGCAGCTATGGCTTCGGACATTGGTGGGCGGCGGTGCGGGCAGCGCCCGGCGCATCCCCGAAGCCGTCGACTATCCCCCGTTGCCGCTGCCGGAGGCGCCGGGGCCCCGGTTGTCGATGGCCGTGCAGCCGGCGGCGCCGAAGATCGCCTTCCGCCGCAACGCGGTGTTCACGGCGTTCAACACGGCGGTGCCGGTCACCGACCGCCACGGCCTCGCCGGCCGTCAGCGCGAGCTGGCACGGCTGGTCGACGCCGTCGTCAACCAGCACAAGCACGCGCTGATCTTCGGCGCGCGCGGATCGGGCAAGACCTCGCTCGCGCGCGTGTTCGGCGATCTCGCCGACGAGGCGGGCTGCGTCGCGCTCTACGGTTCGGCCGACGCCGAAGCCGACATCGACGCGCTGTTCCGCCCCTTCCTCGCCGAGCTGCCGCTGCGTGGTGGGGCGGCCGCTCAGCCGCCGTTGGACGTGCAGCAGCTCGGCAACCTGTTCGTCCAGAGCCTCACGCAACGGGCGGTCCTGATCATCGACGAGTTCGACCGCGTCGCGTCCGACCGCACCAAGCAGGACGTCGCCGCGCTGCTCAAGCTGCTGTCCGACATCCAGGCGCCGGTGCAGATCGTGCTGGTCGGTATCGCCGCCAACGTCGACGGGCTGATCGCCGCGCATCCGTCGCTGCGCCGTCATCTCTATGCCCAGCCGACGCCGCCGATCGAGCGCGACGACCTCGCCGGCCTGCTCGAGCTGTGCGCCAGGCAGGCCGGGATCGCCTTCGAGGAGCAGGCGACGCAGACGATCGCTTCCGCCGCAATCGGCTCGCCCTATCACGCGCGGCTGTTCGGGATGCACGCGGCGCTGGTCGCGGAGGCGGCGGACCATGAGGTGGTCACGCTCGCCGACGCGCGTCGCGGCCTCACCGACGCGGTCGCCGAATGGAGCGAGCTCACCCCCGGCCCGCACGCGCTGTTCGAGCGCGCGCTGGCCGAGGCGGGCACGCTGCGCGGGGTCGTCGCGCTGGCCGGCGTGCTGGCGGCGCATTCGCCCGCGCTCAGCTTCGAGCGGCTGACCGCGGCCGCCGCCGATCTGTTCGGCGACCAGCTGAGCCGTCCGGAATCGATCGACCGCACGATCGGCCTGATCGGGCCGGCGCTGCGCGAGACGCCGGTCGCCGGCGAGTTCCAGTTCGAAGATTCGCTCGCGCCCCAATTCCTCGTGCTGATGGCGAACGGCACCGGCCGGATGACCGCCATGCCCGCTCACACGAGCGACAGCAGCCGGGCGCGCGAGCTTCTGCAGGGAGTGGCAGGGCTATGACCGTCAGGGCAGCCGATCTCGTCGAAGCGCTGAAGGCGCGGTGGAAGCCGGTCGCGGCGATCACGCTCGCCATATTCCTGGCGGTCGCCGCGGGCGCGCTGATGATGCCGCGGCAGTATCTCGGCACCTCCTCGCTGCTGCTCGATCTGTCGCAGACCGATCCGACCGACAGTGAGCAGCAGCCGGGCGCCCGGGTCGAGGTCGACTCGATCCTGGCGACCCAGGTCGACCTGATCCGCAGCGCCAAGGTGACCAACGAGGTGGCGCAGCGCGCCGGCTTCGTCGACGCGACGCCGGCCGACCTGCCGCCTGCGGCGCGGCTGCAGCAGGCGGCCGCGCGCGTGCGTGGCGGGCTCAACGTCACCACCGGACGGCAGAGCAACGTGCTGCAGATCCAGTTCCTCGACCCGGACCCTGAGGTCGCCGCCCGCGTCGCCAACCTTGCCGCCGAGATCTACATGCGGGAGCAGGTCGGCTTGCGCGCCGCCGCGGCCAAGGGCCTTGCCGAATGGTTCGAGGCGCGCACCGCCGATGTGCGCCGCCGCTACGAGCTTGCGCAGAAGCGTCTCTCCGACTTCCAGCGCGCGCATGACATCATCGGCGTCAACCGCATGGACTTGGAGGCGGAGAAGCTCAAGAACCTCTCCGCTTACCTCACCCAGGCGCAGGCGGATGCCGCCACCGCCCATTCCAAGTCGGGATCGGGCGGCGTGTCCGACGTCCAGACCACGCTGGTCGTACAGAACATCGAGGAGGCGGTCGCCACCGCCTCGGCCAAGGTCGCGCAGCTCGCCAAGACGCTGGGGCCCAACCACCCGCAGATGGTCGCCGCCAGGGCCGAGCTCGCCGAGCTCCAGCAGCGCCTCGCCGCCGCACGCGCCAACCAGACCACGGCGATGACCGCGAACAGCAACGCCGCCAGCCGGCGCGAGGCCGAGCTGCGCGCGGAGATGACGCGGCAGGAGGATCGGATGATCCGCATGTCGGGCGTGCAGGACCAGCTGATGGTCATGCAGCGCGACGTCGAGGCGGCGCGCCAGACCTACGACACCGTCCGCCAGCGCTTCAACGAGGCGGCGCTCAAGAGCCAGATCTCGCAGCCCAACGCGACCATGCTCGACCGCGCGAGCGTGCCGCTGCTGCCGGCGCGGCCGAACATACCTCTGTTCCTGGTCGCCGGCCTCGCGCTCGGGCTGCTTGCCGGCGTCGCGGCGATCGTGCTGAGCGAGATCCTGCGCCCGCGCGTGCGCACGGCCGGCGGCCTCGCCGCCGCTACCGAGGTCGAGGTCATCACCGATCTCTCCCCCAAGGCCAGCTCGCCCGAGGGCTGGTTCGTTCCCCGACAGGAGGCTGCATGAGACTGCGTTCCACCGCGGGCGCCGGCCCGCTGCTCGCCGAGACCGCGCCGCGACCGCCCGCGGGCGGAGAGGAAGGCGCCGGCTCCGCCAGCCTGCCGCTGTTGGAACCGGGCGACACGCGCGTCGACCCGCTGCTCACCGCGGCGTTCGACCCCGACGATCCCTATGTCGCCAAGGTCCGCAAGGTACGCGCCAAGCTGCTCTCCACCGCGCGCGAATCGGGCGGGATCGAAGGCCGGCTGAAGCTTGCGCTGCTCTCGCTCCAGGGCGGCGATGAGGCGCCGATCCTCGCCGCCAACCTCGCCACGGTGATGGCGCAGATGGACGGGCCGACCATGCTGGTCGACGCCGACATCGAACGGCCCTCGCTCGACCGGCTGCTCAGGCTCCCCAACCAGATCGGCCTCGCCGAGCAGCTCGCCGGCATGGCGCTGCGGCTGCCGCTGATGCCGACCGCGATCGAGCGGCTGTGGCTGATGTCGGCCGGCCAGGCGGCCAGCGGCAACGCCACGCTGGTCGAGCGCGGCGCCTTCGCCGAGGTGGCGGACCGTTGGAACCTGCCCGCGGCCAATCTGCTCGTCTACCTGGCCGAGCGGCCGCGCGGGACTACCGCGTTCGGCAACATCCTCGAGAAGTTCGACGCGGTGGCGCTGGTCGCGCGACGCGGGATCACGCCGCTCTCGGAGATCCGGCGCGCGATCGACGACCTCGACCGCCACCGCGTGCCGATCGCCGGCTCGGTGATGAGCTGACCCATTTTCGACATCTCGAGGGCAAGGGGATGAGCACGGTGCAAGGATATGCGACGCCGCTGGACTGGGCCGGCCATGACGGTGACGAGACCGGCGATGGCAGGCACGAGACGGTGCGGATCGGCGGCGTGCCGGTGTCGACGCTGTCGCTCCAGGCGCTGATCGACCGGATGCTGCGGGAAGCGCCGCGGCGCGTCGGCGCGGGGATGCCGCCGCTGCTGGTGTTCGACTGCAACGGGCACGGCCTGTCGCTCAACGACAGCGATCCTGCCTTCCGCGCCGACCTCGCGCAGGCGGACCTCATCCACGCCGACGGGCAGGTGATCGTCGCCGCCTCGCGCTGGTTCGCGCCGACGCCGATCGCCGACCGGTCGAGCACCACCGACATGTTCATCGACAGTCTGCCCGCCGCCGCCGCCCGCAAGGTCCGCTATTATCTGCTCGGCGGCACCGAGGAGGTGAACGCCGGATGCGCCGAGCGCATCACCGCGATGGCGCCGGGCCTGGAGCTCGCCGGCCGCCGCAACGGCTATTGGAAGCCCGAGGAAGAGGCCGAGGTGATCGAGGCGATCAACGCGGCCGCGCCCGACGTGCTGTGGGTCGGCACCGGCAAGCCGCGCGAGCAGGCCTTCTGCGTGCGCAACAGGAATCGCCTGCGCGCCGGCTGGATCGTCACCTGCGGCGGGCTGTTCAACTACGTCACCGGCGACTATCCGCGCGCCCCGCAGTGGATGCAGGACGCCGGGCTCGAATGGCTCCACCGCATGGCGACCAACCCGCGCCATCTCGCCTGGCGTTATCTCACCACCAATCCCCATGCGCTGTGGCTGATCTGGAAGCATCGCCATGGCTGATGCCCAGGCCATCGCCAGCACCCCGACCAAGACGCCGCTGCGCGCGACGCTGGCGCGGTTCGGGCTGGCGAGCATGTCCTCGGCCTTCGTCTCGGCGAGCCATCTGCTCGTCCAGCTCGTCTCGGTGCGCCGGCTGTCGGCGACCGAGGTGGGCACGCTTGCCTTCCTGCTGGTGATCATCCAGCTCGGCTACGGCCTGTCCAACGCGCTGGTCTCGACCCCCTATGCGATCGCGGTCAACCAGCGGTCGGAGGAGGAAGGCGACCATGGCTACTTCTTCCCGCTCAACCTGCTGCTGTCGCTGGCGCAGGGACTGATCTGCGCCGGCATCGGCTGGGTGATGGCGGGGCCGCTCGCCGCCGCCGCGTTCGGGGCGGCGGGCGTCGTCTCGCTGCTGCGCTGGTTCGGCCGCGCCACCTCCTATGCCCACCACCGGCCGGCGACCGCCGCCTTCTCCGACTTCGTCTATGCGGGGCTGGTCACCGCCGGCGTCGCCGGGACGCTCGCCTTCGGCCCCCGGCTCGAGCTGTTCGGCGCGGTGCTGGCGATCGCCGGCCTCGTCGGCCTCGCGCCGTTCGGCCTGCGCTTCCTCGCCCGCCACCGCCCGCTCGGCCTCGTGCGCGCATTCGGCGATTATCGCGAGGTCTGGAAGCGCCAGTCGGCCTGGACGCTGATCGGCGTGATCACCACCGAGGCGACCTCCAACGCCCACAGCTATGCGGTGACCGCGCTCGCCGGCCCGGCCGCCTTCGCGCCGATCGCGGTGGGCGCGCTGTTCTTCCGTCCGGTCAACGTCTGCATCACCGCGCTCACCCAGCTCGAGCGGCCGCGGATGGCGCGCGCGGTCGCGCATGGCGACGAGCGCGCGGCACGGCGCTCCTCCCAGGCTTTCACCGCTGCGCTCGCCGCGGTGTGGCTCGCCACTTCGATCACCGCCGCAGTGATCCTCTGGTTCTTCCCGCACATCCTGATCCGCCCGACGCTGTCGGTCACCACGGTGACGATCGCCGCCGCGCTCTCCTCGCTGCTGACCCTCGTGCAGTGCCTGCAATCGCCGATGAGCGTGCTGACCCAGGCACGTGGCGCCTTCCGTCCGCTGGCGGCGACCAGCGTGCGCAGCTGCCTGGTCGGCATCGCCGCCGTGCTGCTGCTGACCTTCACCGTGCCGCCGGTCTACACCGTTGCGGGCGTGGTGCTGTCGCAGCTGGTGATGATGCTCGGCATCCTCCGGCTGGAGCGCCGCCTGCGCCCCGCCGCAGCGGAGGCCGCGCAATGAGCCTGCGCGCCACCTGGCACCGCCGCGCGGCGGTGCACGCCGCGGCGCCCTCGCGGATCGCGCGCACCGCCGCCGCCGCGAACGCAGCCGGGGAAGGCGCGACGCTGCCGATCGCGCAGGCGGTCTATTTCGTCTTCCTGATGTTGATCTTCATCGGGCAGCAGCCCTTCTCGCCGCGCACCCAGGAGCAGCTGGTGGCGGCGGCCGCCAACAGCGACGGCTCGGACCTGTTCAAGCAGGCCTTCTTCATCGGCTTCGCGCTGCTGCTCACCGGGATCGAGCTGTTCCGACGGCACGATATCCACTACCGCTTCACCTTCTGGCCGCTCGTCGTGATGCTCGCCTGGTTCCTGCTCTCGTGCAGCTGGGGCGTCGATCCGTTCGTCTCGTTCAAGCGCGTGATGCAGCAGGCGATCGTGATCTACATCACCTTCCTCTCGCTGGCGCTGCTCGGGCCCCAGCGGCTCTACGAGACGCTGCGCGCGGCGCTGATCGTCTCGCTCCTCATCTGCTGGATCTCGCTGCCGCTCACCCCCAACGCGGTCCACCCGCCGACCGAGAGCGACAAGGCGCTGGTCGGCGCCTGGCGCGGCTTCTTCTTCCACAAGAACATCGCCGGCGCGGTGATGGCGCTCACCTTCGTGGTCTGCGCCCAGGCCTTCTTCTCGACGCGCAAATGGTCGTTCGCGGTGCTGAGCGTGCTGGCGCTGGTGTTCGTGATCGGCACCAAGAGCAAGACGTCGACCGCGCTGTGCTTGGTCATCCTGCTGGCGAGCTCGATCTACCGCCTGCTGAGCGGCTCGATCTCGAAACGCGCGGTGCTGCTGCTGCTGGTCGGCGCGGGGATGGTCACCTTCCTCGGGCTCTACATCGCCTTCCAGCCGACGATCGAGCGGCTGTTCGCCGATCCCACCTCCTTCACCGGACGCGTCTCGATCTGGAAGGTCGACTTCGACTATCTCGCCGATCACCCCTATCTCGGCGCCGGTTTCGGCGGCTTCTGGCAGGTCGGCGAGCTGTCGCCGTCGCGTCAGTACATCAATCAGCAGTTCCACCTGTTCACCGCCCACTCGCACAACGGCTATCTCGAGATCCTGGTCACCACCGGCCCGGTCGGCCTGGTGCTGCTGCTGCTCTCGTTCGTGGCGATGCCGGCCTATTGGTTCCTGACCGGCGCGACCCGCAACAACGTGCTGCTGCTGTCGACGGCCTTCGGGATCTGGAGCTTCGTGCTCTACCAGAACCTGCTCGAGACCTCCTTCTTCGACAAGGACCGACAGGTCTGGATCATCTTCCTGTCGGCGATCGCGGTCGCACACGCCTCGTTCAAGTCGGTGGAGCGTCCGCGCTGGCGCCGCCATTCCCGCCCCGCCCACTCTGTCGCCGGAGCCGCCGCATGACCGACGTCGCGATCTGCGTCGCCACCCGCAAGCGCCCCCAGGGCCTGACGCGCACGCTCCGCTCGCTGGCGGCGCTTGAGACCACGCGTGCGGTCGCGGTGGTCGTCGCCGACAATGACGGCGAGGGCCGCGAGGGCATCGCCGCGGCGGAGGCGCTGAGGGCCGAGGGCTATCGCTGGCCGCTCCATCTGCTGACGGTGGCGGAACCCGGCATTCCCCAGGCGCGCAACGCGCTGGTCGCGGCGGCACTGGCGCTGCCGGGCGTCCGCTTCGTCGCGATGCTCGACGACGACGAGGCGGCGGAGCCCGGCTGGCTGGAGGCGATGCTCGCCTGCCAGGCGACGACCGGCGCCGACGTGGTCGGCGGCGCGGTGCTGCGCGAGCTGGAGGGCGAGGTCGCGCCCTGGGCGAAGGCACATCCGCTGCTCCAGCCCAAGTCGCGCGGCGCTTCCGGCCCCGTCCCGCTGGTCGACAGCACCGCCAACGTCCTCATCGCCGCCGATGCGCTGCGGTCGATCGGTGACCGGCCGTTCAACGAGCAGATGGCGCTCACCGGCGGGTCGGACAAGCAGCTCTTCACCCGGATGCAGCGCGCCGGCGCCCGCTTCGCCTGGGCCGAGGAGGCGCGCGTCACCGAGCTCATCCCGGCGAGCCGCATCACCTCCAAGTGGCTGCTGATGCGCGGCTACCGCATCGGCATGACCGACATGCTGATCGAGATTTTCCATTCGAGCCGGCTCAAGGCCGCCGCCGCCGAGGCGCCGCGCATCGCCGGCGGCGTGGTGGTGGGCGGGATCGGCGCCGCGCTGACGCTCGACCGCGGCAAGCGCATCGTCCGGCTCGGTCAGGTCTATCGCGCCGCCGGCAAGATCGCGGCGCTCACCGGCCATCGCTACGAGGAGTACAGCAAGGTGCACGGCGCATGATGCACGACCCGATCCAGCCCACCTTCGAGCCAACCTTCTCGGTGGTGATCCCGCTCTACAATCGCGCGGCCATCGTCGGAAAGACGATCCGGTCGGTGCTCGACCAGGACTATCAGGACTTCGAGATCATCGTCGTCGACGACGGATCGAAGGACGATCCCGCCCCGGTGATCGCCGCGTTCGGCGACCCGCGCATCCGCTACATCCGCCAGGCCAATGCCGGCGGCGGCGCGGCGCGTAACCGCGGTATCGAGGAGGCGCGGGGCCGCTACGTCGCCTTCCTCGATTCGGACGACCAGTTCCTGCCCGGCAAGCTCTCGATCATGGCGGCCGCGCTGCCGCACGACGAGCTGACCGTCCTCTATTCGCAGATGAAGGTCGACCGCGGCGTCGACCGCTACTGGGTCCGTCCCGACCGCGGCATCCGCGAGGACGAGGACGTCGGCGAATATCTGTTCTGCGCCAATCAGTTCATGCAGACGTCGACGCTGGTGGTGCCCGCCGTCCTCGCCAAGCGCGTGCGCTTCGACCCGGCGCTCAAAAAGGGCCAGGACCTCGACTTCAGCGTCCGCCTCCAGGTCGAGGGCGCGCGCTTCCGCATGATCGAGCAGCCGCTGACGATCTGGCTCGACGCGACCGAGATGGGGCGCACCTCCTACGTCCGCGGCTACGAGACCTCGCTCGACTGGCTCGACCGCTGCGGCCATCTGCTCACCAAGCGGGCCCGGCACGGCTATCGCGCGACGGTGCTCGCCTACCACATGGCGCCGATCCGCCCGCTCGCGACGATCCGCGAACTGGTGCGGGGGCTGCTGTTCGGCGGAGTGCCGCCGCGCATCCTCGCCCGGCAGCTGCTGCGCTCCTACCTCCCCAAGTCGCTTTACCGAACGCTCGTCAACCAGTTCGTCCACCGCTTCGGCCAGGCGGGCAAGTGATGGCGCGTGCCGCTCGCCCCCTGGGACCGGCCGAGGTGGAGGAACCGCCGCTCTTCTCGGTCGTCGTGCCGACCTACAACCGCCGCGCGACCGTGATCGAGGCGGTGGAATCGGCGCTCGCCCAGACCGTCCGCGACATCGAGGTGATCGTCGTCGACGACGGATCGAACGACGGCACGCCCGAGGCCCTCGCCGCGATCCGCGATCCGCGGCTTACCGTCATCGTCCAGGACAATGCCGGCGCCACCGCCGCGCGCAACCGCGGCGTCGCCGAGGCGCGCGGGCGCTATGTCGCCTTCCTCGATTCGGACGACCGTTTCCTGCCCGATCACCTCGCCGACCTGCTGCCGCTGCTGGCGCAGGGCGACGACGTCGTCGCCTACAGCCGCGTGATCGTCGACCGCGGCTCGGGCCGCCGCTTCCTCAAGCCCTACCGCGAGATCCGCCTCGGCGAGAGCGTCGACCGCTATCTGATGTGCGACCGCGGCTTCATCCAGACGAGCAGCCTCGCCCTCCCGCGCGGGCTCGCCAGGATGGTGCGCTACCGCGAGGACGTCGGCTTCGGCGACGACACCGACTTCGCCGTGCGCCTCTCGCTCCATGGCGCGCGTTTCCTGATGGCCTCCCGCGCGACCGTGCTGTGGGCCGACCGGCACACCGACAACCGGCTGTCGCAGGTGCGCTCGAACATCGGCAACCTGACCTGGCTCAAGGACCTGCGCCCGCACATCTCGGCGCGTGCCTATTCGGCGTACATGGGCTGGCACGCCGCCAAGAGCGTGTGGCCGACCAGCCGGCGCACGGCGCTGCGCTATTATCTCGGCGCGCTCCGCCACGGCGCCTTCCGCCCGCACGTCGCCGCGATCGTGCTGCTCCAGATCGTCATCCCCGACAACCTCTATCGCCGCACCGCCGATCGATGGATCGCCTTCGTCAGCCGTTTCAAGGGCTATCGGATATGAGGCGCCGCGCGGTCATCGCCGGTCTCGCCGCCGCGACGGCGCTGCCGCTCGCCACCAGCGCGGTGCGGTCGGTGCCGCCGATGCCCGATACCAGCGGCCCGGGCCTCGACGCGCGGGCGCGGCGGAGCGGCCGGCATTTCGGTTGCGCGATCAAGTCGAGCCAGCTCGCGAAGGATCCCCCCTTCATCGCCGCGGTGCTGCGCGAGGCGGGGATGATCGTCCCCGAATATGAGCTGAAGCGCCATGTGACCCAGGCCAAGCCGGGCCGCTACGACTTCAGTGGTGCCGATCGACTCGCCGACTTCGCCAGGGCGCACGACCTGGCGATGCGCGGGCATACTCTGGTCTGGTACGCGTTCAATCCGCCGTGGCTCGAAGCGGCGCTGGCGCAGGCCGAAGGGCCGGCGCGCGAAGCGCTGCTGACCGGCTATATCGATACCGCGATGCACCGCTACGCCGGACGGATCGGCGAGTGGGACGTGGTCAACGAGGCGGTCGAACCCAAGGAAGGCCGCCCGGACGGGATGCGCGCCAAGAACCCATGGGCGCAGGCGTTCGGCGAGCGCTATATCGACATCGCCTTCCACGCCGCGCGCGAGGCCGATCCCGACGCCCGGCTGTTCCTCAACGATTTCGGCCTGGAGCATGATTCCGCCCGGTGCGCGGCGCGGCGCGGCGCGATCCTCAAGCTGCTCGAGCGCCTGCTCGCCCGCGGCGTGCCGGTCGATGCGCTCGGCATCCAGGGGCACCTCAAGCCGTTCCGCGAGGGTTTCTCGGAAAAGGTCTTCGCCGATTTCCTCGCCGAAGTGCGCGGCATGGACCTCGGAATCGCTATCACCGAGTTCGACATCGCCGACCGCGGCGGCCCGGGCCGAGTCGACCTGCGTGACGCCGACGTCGCCGCGGTCGGTCGCGCTTTCCTCGATGTCGCGCTCGATAACCGAGCGGTCGGGCCGGTGCTGAGCTGGGGCCTGTCGGATCGTTATTCCTGGCTGTCGACCTATCCCGAATACCGCTGGCCGGACGGACAGTTCTCGCGCGGGCTGCCGCTCGACGCCGATCTCAACCGCAAGCGGCTCTGGGCGGCGATTGCGGCCGCCTTTGACAAGGCGCCGACCCGCGCCGCGCAATCACGACGAGCAGAGGGAGGGTGGGCATGAGGATCGCGCCGTTGACCGGTCTTCGCGGGATCGCCGCGGTGGCGGTGCTGCTCTATCACATCCCGCATCACGCCGCCTTCGCCGCCTTCGCGATGCCGCTGTTCTCGCGCGGCTATCTGTGCGTCGACCTGTTCTTCGTGCTGAGCGGCTTCGTCATCTCGCTCGGCTATTATGAGCGCGTGGTGAAGCGGATGGGATGGCCGAGCTACGGCGATTTCCTCGTCAACCGCATGGCGCGCGTGTGGCCGCTCCATTTCGTCGTGGCGCTGGTGTTCATCCTGCGCGTCCTGATCAACGTCTCGGGCGAGCAGCCGGTCGCGCTCACCCCGGCCAACGTCGTCTCCAACCTCCTGATGGTGCAGAGCTGGGGCTGGGGCACGCAGGCGTTCGCCGGCAACAGCTGGTCGGTCAGCACCGAGCTGGTCGCCTATCTCGCCTATCCGCTGATCGCGCTGATCGCCTTCTCGCGCCTCGCTTGGTTGCAGGCGGCGGGGTCGGTCGCGCTGCTGGTGCTGGTGGCGACGCTCGGACACGGCTCGCGCGGGCCGCTCGACGTCAACGACGCCGATTCGATCCTGCCGGTGCTGCGCTGCGTCGCGGGCTTCTCGCTCGGCGTGCTCGCCTATCGCATCGCGCAGCAGCCGTGGTGCGAGCGGCTGCTGGGCGGCGAGCGCGGGTTCGTCATCGCCTGCGCCGCGATCTTCGCCGCCTTCCTGATCCCCGGCGGCGACGTGATCGTCGCGATCAGCTTCCCGCTGCTGGTGATCGCCGGCTACTATGATGGCCGCCTCGCCCGTGCGACGCTGGCCAATCCGGTGTCGTTCCACCTCGGCCTCATCAGCTATTCGATCTACCTCTGGCATCCGCTGGTCCGCGACGTGTTCGCGCGCGGCATGGGGCTAGCCCACCGGCACGGCTTCGTCGGCTGGGACTGGGCGTTCCTGATCGTCACGCTGGTCGCGACCTGGCTCGTCTGCTGGGCGAGCTATCTGCTGATCGAGGTGCCCGGCCACCGCGCCGTCAAGCGGCTGGAGCAGCGCCTGGTGCGGCCGCGCCCGGTGCTCCAGCAAACCCCCGCCGAGTGACGATGAGCGCGCCGAGCACCGTCATCGCCATCCCCACCTTCCGCCGGCCGGAGCGGCTGCGCCACCTGCTCGACGCGCTGGCGCGCCTCAAGGGGCTGGACGATGCGATGCTGCTCGTCGCCGACAACGACGATGCCGGCCGTGAAGGCGTCGCGGTCGCGGGCGCTGCCGCGGCGAACGGCTTTCCCGCCCCGATCGCGATCATCGCCGTGCCGGAGCCGGGGCTGGCGCATGTCCGCAACGCCATCGTCGAGCAGGCGCTGCGCTATCCCGCGATGCGCCGGCTGGCGATGATCGACGACGACGAATGGCCCGGCCCCGAATGGCTCGCCCAGCTGACCCTGGTCCAGCGGAACACCGGCGCCGGCGTCGTCGCCGGGCCGGTCGAGCCGAGATTCGTCGAAGACGCTCCCGGCTGGGCGATGCAGACACTGGTGTTCCGCCCCGAGCAGCGCCGCGAGGGGCTGACCGATATGCTCTATGCCGCCAACAACCTGCTGGTCGAGCGGCGGGCGTTGGAAGCCATCGATCAGCCGTGGTTCGATCCCGCCTTCAACCTCAGCGGCGGCGAGGACATGGATTTCCTGACCCGCCTCCGGACGGCGGGCGTCACCTTTGCCTGGGCGCCGTCGGCGGTGGTTTACGAATCCGTCGGGCCGGAACGCGCGCGCAAGAGTTGGGTGCTCAGGCGCATGTGGCGGATCGGGATCACCGATATCATGGCCGCGCGCAAGCGTCGGGCCGGGGCGCTGGGAAGGCTCACGCTCGCCGCACGTTCGTTCGCCCTGCTGGGGCTACGCACGCTGCTTCTCCCGACGATGGCCTGGCAGCGGGAGCGCCGGCTCGACATCGCCGGCCAATGGGTAAAGGCGCTCGGACGTCTCTATGCACTGGCGGGTGGGAGCGACGCGATCTACGCCGCTCCCGCGAAAGCTCACGACGCCCAGGCGCGGAAGCTCCTGACCACCATGTCGCCCGAGCCGTCGTCATAGGGGCTGGTTGTCTTCACCGCTACATCCATGATCGGATAGAAGCGGAAGCCCTTGAACGGGTTGACGCTCTGATAGGTCTCTACCCCGTCGACGAACCAGGTGATGTAATCGGGCTGGATGTCGACCGCATAGCTGTGGAACCCTTGCGAGAAGCCCGACAGCCCATAGGCCTGCTCCGCCTGGATCACCGAGCCGCGCTGGAACGACCGCACGGCATTGGCACCGCCATGGATCGTCGAGGAGATATGGCGGTCGAAGTCCCAGTAGCTCTGGTAGCCGAACCCTTCGAAGACGTCGATCTCGGGCGGCCAGCCCGAGGTTGAGATCAGCCAGAACGCCGGCCAGGAGCCGCGCCGGCTGGGCATCTTCGCCACCCATTCGTACTGGCCGTAGCCGATCTGGGTGGACGGCGTGTTGTGGCCGCTGAGCACCACCGATCCATAGTTGTAGGCGACGCCGTTGTAGGTGATCGGCTCCTTCAGCACCTGGGTGTGCATCACCAATCCCTCGTCGGTGTAGCGCAGCGGCGCCTCGATGTTCCTGTCCCGATAGACCCACCCGTCGAGGTACATGCCGGTCTCGCCATTGGCCGGCTGCGCGCGCCCGTTGGGGAGCTGGGTCGACCAGGCGCCGGCATGGCCCGCGTCCGACCACCACATCTTCTCATAGGTCATCTCATATTGCAGCGTGCCGGTTGCGCTGAACGTTCGCGGCGCGCGGAAGCCGGTGGTGGCCGCCGCCGTCGCCGGGCTCGAGGAATCGGCCGTCACGGTCGCCGATGCGGTGCCCTGGTCGGCACCCCACGGCGCCTCCCGCAGCTTCACCGAGAATTGCTGGCCGTCGCTCGCCGACAGGATCGGCACGGTGATCGTCTGGCGCTGCGGATCGCCGGGACGGAACACCACCACGGTGTCGACCGTGCTGTAGTTGGTGCCCGCGACCGCCTTGGTCTCGCCCGATCCGTCGACGGTTGTGACGCGCGCGATCACCGTGTTGGGCGTCGGCCGGTCGAGCGTGACCGGCACGTTGGCCACGCTCGCACCCGGCTGGAACACCGCCGGCCCGAGCGACAGCGTCGCCTTGTCGGGCAATCTGGTGCCGTTCGCGAAGTCGAAATCGGCGAAGGCGTTGGCATTGGTAGTGGTCGCCGATAATGTCGTCGCCGACACCGAGGCGGTCGGCTGGGTCGTGGCAACCGGTGTCACCGGCTCGTTAATGACGACCAGACCTTCGGTCTCGGTCGCAGCAGTCGTCGTGGTCGAATCGCCGTCGCCCGAGCATCCGCCGAGCGCGCAAAGAGAGAGTGTGCTCGCAAGCGAGCACAGGACGTAGCTCCGCATGTTAGATCCCCCGCTGCTGGCGGATCGGTCGAGTCCGCCCGCGAGGGATGTAACCGTTTAACGGTTAATATTTTACAAAATTTTACAATTTTGCGGTGAGTAGTTTCGTTACGGCCACCATCTGTGTAACAATCTGATGGCAGTGGCCGCGGTCACTCCGCGGCCACGCTGAGCTCCTCCGCGATCGGCTGCATCGCCCGGCCGATGCCGGTGTAGGTGAAGCCGGCGGCGGTCACCGCTTCCGGCCGATAGATGTTGCGCAGGTCGACGAGCACGTCGCCCGCCATCTCACCGCGCAGCTTCTGGAGGTCGAGCGCGCGGAACGCGTCCCATTCGGTCACGATCACGAGCGCCACCGCATCCTTCGCCGCCTCATAGGGCGAGTTGGCGAACTCGACCGTGGGCAGCATCGGCCGCGCCGCGGCCATGCCCTCGGGATCGAAGGCGCAAACCTGCGCACCGCCGTCCTCCAGCGCCTGGATGACGGCGAGTGAGGGCGCGTCGCGCATGTCGTCGGTGTTGGGCTTGAAGGTGAGGCCGAGCACCGCGACCTTGCGCCCGCGCACCGATCCGCCGCAGGCGGCGATCACCTTGCGTCCCATCGCGCGCTTGCGCGTGTCGTTGACCGCGACCGTGGCCTCGATCAGCCGGATCGGCGTGCCGGCGTCCTCGGCCGTCTTGACCAGCGCCAGCGTATCCTTGGGGAAGCACGAGCCGCCATAGCCCGGGCCCGCGTGGAGGAACTTGGACCCGATGCGGTTGTCGAGCCCGATGCCGCGCGCCACCTCCTGCACGTCGCCGCCGACCTGCTCGCACAGGTCCGCCATCTCGTTGATGAAGGTGATCTTCATCGCCAGGAAGGCGTTGGCGGCGTATTTGATCAGCTCGCTCGTCCGCCGGCCGGTGAACAGGATCGGCGAATGGTTGAGGTAGAGCGGGCGATAGACCTCTTCCATCACCGGCCGCGCGCGATCGTCCTCGATGCCGATAACGATGCGATCGGGGCGCTTGAAGTCCTGGATCGCCGCGCCCTCGCGCAGGAATTCGGGATTGGAGGCGACGGCGACCTCGGCATCGGGATTATGCTCGCGCAGGATGCGCTCGACCTCGTCGCCGGTGCCGACCGGCACGGTCGACTTGGTCACCACCACGGTGAAGCCGCGGAGCGACGGCGCCATCTCGGCGGCCGCGGCATAGACATAGGACAGATCGGCATGGCCATCGCCGCGCCGCGCCGGCGTGCCGACCGCGATGAACACCACGTCGGCCTGCTGCACCGGCTCCGCCAGCTCGATGGAGAAGGACAAGCGGCCCGCCGCGACGTTGCGCTCTACCAGCTCGTCGAGGCCCGGCTCATAGATCGGGATCTCCCCCGCCTTGAGCCGCGCGACCTTGCCCGCGTCCTTGTCGACGCAGACCACCTGATGTCCGAAATCCGCCAGGCAGGCGCCCGACACCAGGCCGACGTAACCCGACCCGATCATCACGATCCGCATCGTGAGTCTCCTTGATGACAGTGAAAATTACGCCGAGATCACGCCGCGCGGCGCGGCTCGACCCGTGCTTCGAGAAGCTCGTTCATGATCAGCTCGACATCGTCCGCCATCTCCTCGCGCGACAACGCCATCGCCAGATTGGCATGGAGGAAGCCGATCTTGTCGCCGCAATCATAGCGCGTGCCGGCGAAGGTCAGGCCATGGAACGCCTGCTCGCCGATCATCCGCGCCATCGCGTCGGTGAGCTGGATCTCGCCGCCCGCGCCCTTCTCCTGACCGGAGAGGATCGTCATCACCTCGGGCTGGAGGATGTAGCGGCCGATCACCGACAGATTGGACGGCGCGGTGCCGGGCGCAGGCTTCTCGACCAGACCCTTCACCTCCGTAAGCGGGCCGTCGGCCGCGCCCGGCGTGATGATGCCGTAGCGGTGCGTGTGCTCGTCGGGCACGACCTCGGCGCAGATCACGTTGCCGCCGACGCGGTTGTAGGCGTCGATCATCTGCTTGAGGCAGCCGGGTTTGCCGACCATGAAATCGTCGGCGAGCAGCACCGCGAACGGCTCGTCACCGACCACGTCGCGCGCGCACCACACCGCATGGCCGAGTCCCAGCGGCTCCTGCTGGCGGACATAGGTGACCGCGCCCGGCCGCAGCCGCGTCGGCCCCAGGATGTCGAGCGACTTGCCCCGCCCGCTCATCGTCGCCTCGAGCTCGAAGGCGATGTCGAAGTGGTCCTCGATCGCCGCCTTGCCGCGGCCGGTGACGAAGACCATCTGCTCGATCCCCGCCTCGAGCGCCTCCTCGACCGCGTACTGGATCAGCGGCCGATCGACGATCGGCAGCATCTCCTTGGGGATCGCCTTGGTGGCTGGAAGGAAGCGGGTGCCGAGGCCACCCACCGGAAACACCGCCTTACGAACCGGTCTTGCACTCATAACGGATACCTCCCGTCGCTGCATCGCAGCATAAACTCACCGGCATGACGTCGCAATTTCGCTTCGCCGTCCGGACGGCACCGATGATCCGTATTCTCCGTGGAAATGTCTGAAACCGCGACTCACTCCGTCGGACGGACCGACGTGAGCAGCCAATCGCGGAACGCCCGCATCGCCAGGTCTGGCGCACGGGCCTTGAGCCGCGTCAGCCAATAGCGCCCGGTCTCCACCTCCAGCGCGAACGGCCGCACCAGATCGCCGCGGTCGAGCGCCGGTCCGAACATCGCCGCCGGCAGCAGCGCCACGCCGCTGCCCGCCGTCGCCGCGGCGGCGATCGTCACGGACGAGTCGAACACCGGACCATGCAGCGCCGGACACGGCACGCCGGCCGCATCGAACCAGCGCGACCACTCGTCGGGCCGGTAGGAACGCAGCAGCACCTCCCCCGCGAGATCCTCCGTCCGCGCGATTCGCCCCGCCACCGCCGGCGCACAGAGCGGCGTCAGCGGCGCCGTCAGCAACGGATCGGCCTCGACGCCGTGCCAGGCGCCGTCGCCGAAGCGGATCGCGTAATCGAGTCCCTCCCCCGCCAGGTCGACGCGATTGTTGTTGGTCCGGACGCGCAGGTCGACGAAAGGGTGCGCGGCGTTGAACTCGGCGAGGCGCGGCAGCAGCCAGCCGGTCGCGAAGGTGCCGACCACACCCACCGTCAGCACCTCGCGCAGCCGGCCGCCGGCATAGCGGTCGAGCAGCGCCGAGATGCGGTCGAAGCTCTCGGCCAGCACCGGCACCAGCGCCGCGCCTTCGTCGGTGAGCGCGAGCCCGCGCGGCAGGCGATGAAACAGCTGCACCCCCAGCACATCCTCCAGCCGATTGACCTGGTGGCTGACCGCCGCCTGACTGACGCACAGTTCCAGTCCGGCGCGCGTGAGGCTGAGATGCCGCGCCGCCGCTTCGAAGGCGCGCAGGGCGTTGAGCGGCAGCTGGGCGCGATCCATATGAGACCCCAATTTTCCGAGTGGCTCGGTCCAGTTATGATCGTTTGTGCGCGTGCCGGCCAGCCCGCATTCTCGGCCCATCGACATAGGAGCGAAGACGATGGACCGACGCCGGATGCTGTTGGGAATGGGCGGCCTCGCCGCGATCGCGCTGATCGACGTGGAGCTGGCACAGGCGCAGGAAACCGATGATTTCGGCGGCACCGCCTTCGCCGATGCGATCCGCCACGTCGAAGCGCGGAGCGGCGGCCGGCTCGGCGTCGCGCTGCTCGACCTGCAGACGGGGCAGCGGTTCGCGCATCGCGGCGGCGAACGTTTCCCGATGTGCAGCACCTTCAAATTTCTCTTATGCGGAGCAGTGCTCCACGCTGCCGATGCCGGCCGGCTGCGGATGGGCCGTACGGTGACGGTGCAGCGCGCCGACATCGTCAGCCACTCGCCGGTCGTCGAACGGCGTGTCGGCGACGCAATGACGCTCGCCGAGCTCTGCCACGCGACGATGACGGAGAGCGACAACGGCGCCGCCAACCTGCTGCTGCCGCTGGTCGGCGGCCCCGCCGGCGTGACGCGCTTCGCCCGCACGCTCGGCGACAAGGTAACCCGGCTCGATCGCTACGAGCCGATCCTCAACGAGGCCGCGCCCGGCGATCCGCGCGATACGACCAGCCCACAGGCGATGCTGCATTCGCTCCGCACGCTGACGCTCGGCCGCTCGCTCACCCCCGCCTCGCGCCGGACGCTGACCGGCTGGATGCTGGCGAACCGCACCGGCGACGCGCGCCTGCGTGCCGGTGTGCCACGCGGCTGGCGCGTCGCCGACAAGACCGGCGCGGGCGCGCACGGGACCAACAACGACATCGGCCTGCTCTGGCCTACCGGGCGGCGGCCGATCCTGGTGACATCCTATCTGAACGGTAGCACTGCGGACGATGACGCTCTCTCCGCCACTCACGCCGCAGTGGCCCGGGCAATCGCCACAGCGGTCGGAGGAAGCGCAATCGCCGCTTAAGGCGAAATTGACCGGGTCGCTTTCCTGACCTTATCGTATCCCGGCGAAGCCGGGATCCGGTGCGGCTTAAGGGCTGCAATCGTCTGAGATCCCGGCTCTCGCCGGGATGACGGTTGCCTGCCGTGCCGGCGTCTAAGCCGCCAGCCGAAGCTCCACCCGCCCCCAGATCTCGACCAGCGCGTCGACCAGCTCGCGCATCATCGCGGCGTCGTGCGTCGGACCGGGGGTGAAGCGCAGCCGCTCGGTCCCCCGCGGCACGGTCGGATAGTTGATCGGCTGGACATACACCCCGTACTCGGCGAGCAGGATGTCGCTGATCCGCTTGGCCTTGACCGGGTCGCCGACCATCAGCGGCACGATATGCGTGACCGAGTTCATCACCGGCAGCCCGGCCTCGGCCATCATCGCCTTCAATTCGGCGGCGGCGGCCTGCTGCCCCTCGCGCTCGACGCTCGAGTCCTTGAGGTGGCGCACGCTCGCCAGCGCACCCGCCACCAGCACCGGCGACAGCGAGGTGGTGAAGATGAAGCCCGGCGCATAGCTCCTGATCACGTCGACGATCGTGCGGTCGGCGGCGATATAGCCGCCCATCACGCCGAACGCCTTGCCGAGCGTGCCCTCGATGATCGTCAGGCGGTCCGCCACCGAGTCGCGCTCGGAGATGCCGCCGCCGTGCGAGCCGTACATGCCCACGGCATGGACCTCGTCGAGATAGGTCAGCGCGTTGTAGCGGTCGGCGAGGTCGCAGATCGCGGCGATCGGCGCGATGTCGCCGTCCATCGAATAGACGCTCTCGAACGCGATCAGCTTGGGCGCCTCGGGATCGTCGGCGGCGAGCAGCTCCTCGAGATGCGCGACATCGTTGTGCCGCCACACCCGCTTCTCGCAGCCCGAGTTGCGGATGCCCGCGATCATCGAGGCGTGATTGAGCTCGTCCGAATAGATGATGCAGCCCGGCAGCACCTTGGCCAGCGTCGACAGCGTCGCCTCGTTCGAGACATAGCCCGAGGTGAACAGCAGCGCCGCCTCCTTGCCGTGCAGGTCGGCGAGCTCGGCCTCGAGGTCGACGTGATAATGGGTGTTGCCGCCGATGTTGCGCGTGCCGCCGGCGCCGGCGCCGACGTCGTGCAGCGCCTCCTCCATCGCCGCGATCACCTTGGGATGCTGGCCCATCGCGAGATAGTCGTTGGAGCACCACACGGTGATCGGCTTGGGCCCGTTGTGCCCGGCGAAGCAGCGCGCGTTGGGGAACATGCCCTTGTTGCGCAGGATGTCGATGAACACCCGGTAGCGCCCCTCGGCATGGAGCCGGTCGATCGCCTGCGTGAAGACCCGCGAGTAATCGACCTTGCGGGCGCCCAGTTTCTCGTCGTTCATGGCAGGCCCCTCTACCGCAGCCGGCGCATCGGGACCAGCGGACATTTTGCCCAAGGCGGCCTGCTCCAGATCAAGACCTTTTCCACAGTTTGTGGTAGGTTATCCACACCGCGACAAACCGAGTCGAGTCGCGCGGACGGTCCCCGCGACAAGCATACGGCTGTCTCTTCCCATGGTCGCGATGGGAGTGGAAGCATGATGAACGGATTGGATCTGGCCTACTACCGCCGCCGTGAAGCGCAGGAGCGCGCAGTCGCGGAGAGCTGTGGCGACACGATGACGCGCCGGCTGCATCTCGAACTTGCCGATCGCTATGCCCAACTGGCTCGGCTGATGGTCCCCAACGACCCACCTGCGCCACCGGCGGCCGCCTGACGCTTCGTCCTGGAGCGAGGTTGACACGCTCCTGCGAGGCAGGAGCCCTGCACAGAGGCGCTTCGCTTGAGACTCGATGCTCCTGCCTTCGCGGGAGCATCGGCGCTCTCGCCGACAAGGGGACAAAGAGCGTCCTCTCCCTCGTCGCTGCGCTCAAATGGCTCAACTGAACGTCGGGGCCGATCGTTCATACCAGCCGCGCGTCCGCTTCACGATCGCGACCACCGACAGCATCACCGGCACCTCGACCAACACTCCGACAACGGTCGCAAGCGCCGCGCCCGAGTTGAGGCCGAACAGCGAGATCGCGGCAGCGACCGCCAGTTCGAAGGGTTTGACCGCCCAGTTGATGAACAGCGTGACTCCGATCCCCTTCCAGTGCCGCCTGACCGAACCGAGCGCGCCGAAATCGATCTTGAGAAGCATCGGCACGATCATCAGCCAGATCAGCACCGCGACGACCAGGTTGACCCGCGCCACCTCGGCCGAGGGATTTGGCTCTGCCAGCAGCTTCAGCGCAGCGTTCACGCGGCACGTCGGCATACCGCCGAGCATCTATGCGCGGGAGCGGCCCAGTGTGGTTCGAGCTTCTCGAGCCGACGCGGACCAGCATCCTTGCCTGACTTGAGAGAGAGGCGCGCTTGACGACTTTGTCTTCCCCAGCCGGATCAGTCGTTGATATGGACAACCCGAACCGGAGGCACATGTCCATGACGGCGGAGATTTCGCCGGCCGAGGCGCGCCGCATCGCGCTCACCGCCCAAGGGTTCAACGGGCGGGTTCGCGGCGATGCGGTCGACGCTGCGCAGCTGCGTCGCATGATCGCACGCCTTGGGCTCCTCCAAATCGACAGCGTCAACGTCCTCGTCCGCGCTCATTACCTCCCGCTGTTCTCGCGCCTCGGATTGTATGATCGAGCCTTGCTGGACCGGATCACGGTGCAGCGCCCAAGGCGCTTCTTCGAATACTGGGGCCACGAGGCGTCGCTGCTGCCGATCGACCACCACCATCTGTTGCGCTGGCGCATGGCCCGCGCCCGGCGAGGCAAGGGGATCTGGCGGCAGCTGGAGCCGTTCGCAGCGGCGCGGCGCGGCGAGGCTGACGCGCTGCTGGCGCGCATCGCGGCCGAGGGGCCACTCGCCGCCTCCGATGTGGCCGGTTCAGGCGCGCGAAAGGGGATGTGGGCATGGAGCGATGCCAAGCACGCTTTCGAATGGCTATTCTGGGCAGGGCTCGTCGCCGCGACGCATCGGCGTGGCAGCTTCGAACGTGTATATGACTTGCCGGAGCGCGTGCTGCCGCGCGGCGTGCTCGATATGCCTACACCTGCAGGCATCGACGCGCGCCGGGACCTGCTCGCGCGTGCGGCACGATCGCTAGGCATCGCGACCGCCGGCGACCTGCGCGACTATTATCGCATTCCCGCCGCCGACGCCCCGCTACCGATCGCGCAGCTCGTCGAGGAGGGGACGATCACGCCCGTGCGAGTCCGCGGCTGGCGGCAGCAGGCCTATCTTCATCGCGGAGCGCGCGCGGGGCGAAAGATCGACGGGGCGGCTCTCCTGTCGCCTTTCGATCCGCTCGTCTGGCGCCGCGAGCGCACCGAGCGGCTGTTCGGCTTTCGCTACCGGCTCGAAATCTACACGCCCGTCCACAAGCGCGAGCACGGCTACTACGTCCTCCCGTTCCTGCTTGACGGCGCTCTCGTCGCCCGCGTTGACCTCAAGGCGGATCGCAAGACCGGCACACTGATTGTGCAGCGTGCGGGCACTGAACCGAATGCACCGAAACACACGGTCGAAGCACTCGTCGAGGAGTTGCACCTGATGGCGACATGGCTTGGACTGCCGCGTTTGAGCACCACGCCAATTGACGTGCTCTAGAAACATCCACCGCTCGGCGGATCAGCGGGCGTTCAATCGAGGCAAGGCGAGCGGCAATAGCAGCAGCATCGCCATAGCGATCAATCCACGGAGGCCCATGGTCAGCGACACGACGAGCAGTCCACCGCCACCGGCAAAGAGAGCGCCTGCGATCACTGGCCCGATTGCCGATGGTCGAGGAAAGCATCCCGCCGATCCCGAGCCGGCGAACAGCCGCGCCGCCGAAAGCGCGCGGACGTCGCCTGCCGCCCGATGCCCGCATGAGCGGCGGGCATGAACCCGTCGTCTTCAATCAAGGGAGGGGGCCCATGATCGAATCCGGATGAAGCCGCTGGTGCGGCGCGTGTCGAGGCGATGGTGGAAGGGTCGCGATCCGGCTCAATGCCGGCGAGGTCGTTTGTCTATGCCTCGGATGAACGATGCCGGCCCGCGGCGGGGGACGTAGTTTGAAGGCCGGTTTGGCAGAAGGGCACAATTGCCGCCATCGTGGTTCCCGCCTTCGCTGGGAACGACGGTTCAGTCGAAAGTCGATCCTGCTCTACCTTTCCGTTTGCACGTGTAGTCAATCAAGTGTATTGCTATAGCAATACACGATCGGGAGACGGATCGATGCGCTACTTGATGGTGATACTGGCGGCGTTGCCGCTCGCGGCATGTGGGTCGGTGGCGATGGGCAACGACAGCGGCGGCAAGGCCAGCGGCAGCGGCTCGGGCACCTCCCGCAGCTTCCAGGTCGCCGGCTTCGATCACATCGACCTGCGCGGCTTCGACGATGTCGACGTCAAGGTCGGTCCCGCCTTCTCGGTACGCGCGGAGGGCCCGAGCGAGGAGCTCGACAGGCTCGACATCCGCAAGGACGGCACCACGCTCAAGGTCGGTCGCGTCAATCAGAACGGCTTCAACTGGGGCAGCGATCACGACGGGAAGGACGTGAAGGTCTATGTCACCATGCCGACGATGAAGGGCGCCAGCGTTGCCGGATCGGGGGACATGACCGTCGACCGCGTCGCCGGCGGCGACTTCGGCGGATCGATTGCCGGTTCGGGCAATCTCATCATCGGCGAGCTCGGCGTGAGCTCGGCCGATCTCTCGATCGCGGGCTCGGGCGACCTCAAGGCCAACGGCCAGGCCGGGCGCATGAAGGTGTCGATCGCCGGCTCGGGCGACGTCGACGCGCCGGGCCTCAAGGTATCGAGCGCCGATGTGTCGATCGCCGGCTCCGGCGGCGTCCATGCGGACGTCAGCGGCCAGGCGGACGTGTCGCTGATGGGCTCGGGCGATGTCGACCTGGGGCCGAACGCGCACTGCAACACCAGCAAGATGGGCTCGGGCGAGGTCCGTTGCGGCAGCTGACGCGGCTTGCCTGAACCCATGCGAGGTGCGAAGCCCGCCGCCATGATCCGGTTCGCACCCCTCGTGCTCGTCCTTCTTGCCGCACCGGCGGCGGCCGACGAGCGCAGCTTTATGCTCTCCGGCTTCGAGCGCGTCCGCGTCGAGGGACCGTTCGAGGTCGAGGTGACCACCGGCCGCAGCGCCGCGGCGCGGGCGGAGGGCGACCGGCGCGCGCTCGATGCGGTTCGGGTCGAGGTCGAAGGCTCCACGCTCGTGGTAGCGCCCAACGTCAACGGCTGGGGCGGCTATCCCGGGGCGACCCGGGCCATGCCGAAAGTGACCGTGACGGTGCCGATGCTGCGCGCCGCCGCGGTGGCTGGCGGCGGGCGATTGAGCGTGACGAGCATGTCGGGCCAGCGCGTCGCCCTCTCGCTGACCGGTGCGGGCACGATCCGCGTCGGCGAGATCGACACCGACCAGCTCAGCGCCAGCCTGATCGGCACCGGCGCGCTCGCCGTCGCCGGCCGTGCCCATGACGCGCGCTTCCAGACCAGCGGCGCCGGCACCATCGATGCCGAGGGGCTCAGCGCCGGCACCCTTACCGTTGCCGCCCAGAGCGCCGGCGATTCGAGCTTCACCGCGCGCAACACCGCCACCATCGCCGCGCTGGGCAACGGCACCGTTCGGGTGAGCGGACCCGCCACCTGCACCGTCTCCGGCGCCGCGCCGGTGCTGTGCGGCAACAAGCCGGCGCGCTGACCGCTTCGCCTCCGCTCGCCGCATCCGGGTTGATTCCTCCAACGGTTCGTCTATGGAAATGCACGGTTCGTCGACAGGAGATGCCCGCAATGGCCTTCACCGACCGCGCTGAGCGCACCCCTGGCGCCAAGCTCGCCTTCGCCATCCTCGTCGCGGCGCTGCTCGCGATTCCGCTCTTCACCGTGTACCTGCTCGTCTACGACCGCGAATCGCAGTCGCGCACCGCGACAGCCTCGATCGCGGAGGGCTGGGGCGGGCCGCAGACGATCGCGGGACCGGTGCTGGTCATCCCCTATCAGACCGATGCCACCGAGACGATGACCGAGGCCGGCCGCCAGGTCACCCGCGTCAACCGCGTGTGGCGCGAGCTGGAGATCGCGCCCGATGTCGCCGACCTCAAGTCCTCGCTGGCACCCGAGCGGCGCAAGCGCTCGATCTACGAGGTGGTGGTCTATTCGGCGCGCACCGAAGGCAATGCGCGCTTCACCCTGCCGGCCGATCTTGCCCGCTACGGCGTCAGCGCCGACACGCTCGCCTATGATCGTGCCGAGCTGCGCTTCGGTCTCAGCGACGCGCGCGGCCTCTACGGCCCGCCGCCGAGCGTCGTCGTCGACGGGCAGAAGCGAGCGCTCCAGCCCGGCAAGGGCCCGCGCGAGACCGGCGGCTCGGGCTTCTTCGCCCCGATCGACGCGAGCGCGATCCGCGGCCGCCCGCTCGCGACGCAATTCGCCTTCGATTTCCGCGGCAACGGCAGCCTCACTCTGTCCCCCCGCGCCGGAGACACGCGCTGGCAGGTGACCTCGCCCTGGCAGCACCCGAGCTTCCAGGGCGGCTTCCTCCCGACCGGCCACAGTCTCACCAAGGATGGTTTCACCGCGACCTGGCGGGTCGGCAACCTCGCGCTCGGCACCGCACTGGTCGGCACCAACGCGCCGGCCGAGGCCGGTCAGGCGCGCGAGACCTATGCCGCCGGCAACGTCGCGGGCGACCATCAGGCGAGCGTCACGCTGATCACCCCGGTCGACCTCTATTCTCAGGTCAACCGCAGCGTGAAATACGGCTTCCTGTTCATCGGCTTCACCTTCATGGCGTTCCTGCTGTTCGACGTGGTCGGCGGGGTGCGCGTGTCGGCGGCCGAATATCTGCTGGTCGGCGCGGGGCTGGTGCTGTTCTTCGTGATGCTGCTCGCCTTCGCCGAGGTGATCGGCTTCACGTCTGCCTATCTGCTCGCCGCCGCGATGATCATCGGCCTCTTGACCGCCTATTCGGCTGCGGTGCTGAAAAGCCGCCGCCGGGCGGGCTTCATCGCCGGGCTGCTGGTCGCGCTCTACGCCGTGCTCTACGTGCTCCTGAGCCTCGAAGCCTATTCGCTGCTGATCGGATCGCTTCTCCTGTTTGCGGCGCTGGCCTCGATCATGTACCTGACCCGCAATCTCGAGTGGGGCGCCCGTCCGGGTGCCCCGGAATCAGCGGCGTAAGGACGTTCGATGGCGCAGTTCACGCTCCCCAAGAATTCGACGATCAGGAAGGGCAAGGAGCACAAGGCGGCACCCGAGGCCAAGCGGGTCAAGCGCTTCAAGATCTACCGCTACGATCCCGACAGTGGCGACAATCCGCGCTACGACAGCTTCGAGATCGACCTCGACCAGTGCGGCCCGATGGTCCTCGACGCCCTCATCAAGATCAAGTCGGAGGTCGACCCCAGCCTCACCTTCCGCCGCTCGTGCCGCGAGGGCATCTGCGGGTCGTGCTCGATGAACATGGACGGCAGGAACGGCCTCGCCTGCACGACGGCGATCGAGGACATCAAGGGCGAGATCCGCATCACGCCGCTCCCGGCGATGGACGTGATCAAGGACCTGGTGCCCGACTTCACCCATTTCTACGCGCAATATGCCTCGATCAAGCCGTGGCTGCAGACCGTCACCCCGCCGCCCGCCGGCAAGGAGCGGCTGCAGTCGCCGGCGGAGCGCGAGAAGCTCGACGGCCTCTATGAGTGCATCCTGTGCGCCTGCTGCTCGACCTCGTGCCCGAGCTACTGGTGGAACTCCGACCGCTTCCTGGGCCCGGCGATCCTGCTCCAGGCCTATCGCTGGCTCGCAGACAGCCGCGACGAGATGACCGGCGAGCGCCTCGATGCGCTCGAGGATCCGTTCCGCCTCTATCGCTGCCACACGATCATGAACTGCGCGAACGTCTGCCCCAAGGGCCTCTCGCCCGCCAAGGCGATCGCCGAGATCAAGAAGATGGAAGCTGAGCGGGTCATCTGAACCGCGTGAGCGAGCAGCCCCCCTTCTTCAGCTACGAGGGCGATCCCGACCAGCCGGGCTGGAAGCTGTGGAAGGCGACCGATCCCACGCGCTTCAACACGCTGCTCGGGGCGCTCTCGGTCCGCGTCGACAGCGCGATCGCACGCGTGCGGATGACGCCTGAGCATCGCCACTCGAACCTGCGCGACCATGTCCATGGCGGCGCGCTGCTCGGCTTCATCGACGTCGCGATGTTCGCGGGGTGCCGGGGCTTCGGCGTGCTGGATGCAGGCGGCGCGGTGACGCTCGACCTCTCGGCCCAGTTCATCGGCGGCGCGGCGATCGGTACGCCGATCGAGGCGCAGGTCGAGCTGCTGCGCGAGACCGGGCGGATGCTGTTCGTCCGCGGCATCGTCGTCCAGGGCGAAGGCGAAGGCGAGCAGCGCATCGCCGCCTTCTCGGGCACGCTCAGGAAGAGCACGCCGAAATGAGCCATCCCCGTGCTCCCGCGCAGGCGGGAGCCCAGAGTCGCGAGCGTATCGGCCTGAGGCCCTGGGCTCCCGCCTGCGCGGGAGCACGGGATTGAGCGGCGTCCTCGCCCGCTACGAAACGCTGGTCGCGGCCGGCGAGCTTCGCGCCGATCCCGCGCAGGCCGCCGCCGCCCGCCGGCTCGACGAGCTCGCGACCGAGCTGGAAGCGCAGCCGAAGCGCGGCAGCGTCCTCTGGCGCTTCGGCCGCAAGCCGGAGGCGCCCAAGGGCCTCTATCTCTGGGGCGGCGTCGGACGGGGCAAGTCGATGCTGATGGACCTGTTCTTCGGCTGCCTCGACATCCGCAGGAAACGCCGCGTCCATTTCCACGAGTTCATGGCCGAGGTCCATGACCGCTTACGCGTCGAGCGTGCCCAGGAGAAGGGCGACCCGATCCGACCGGTCGCGGAGGCGATGACCGACGAGGTGCGCCTGCTCGCCTTCGACGAGCTGGTCGTCAACAACACCGCCGACGCCGCGATCCTCTCGCGCCTGTTCACCGAGATGTTCGCGCGCGGGCTGACCGTCGTCGCCACCTCCAATCGGGCGCCGCAGGACCTCTACAAGGACGGCCTCAACCGCGAGCTGTTCCTCCCTTTCATCGACCTGATCGGCGAGAGGATGGACGTGATGGCGCTGAACGGCCCCGTCGACTACCGCCTCGACCGCCTCGGCACCATGAAGACCTGGCTGGTTCCCAACGGCCCCGAAGCGACCGCGACGCTCTCCGCCGCCTTCTTCCGCCTGACCGATTATCCGGTCGAGGATCGCGCCAACGTGCCCTCGGAGGAGCTGCCCGTCCCCGGCGGCCGGACGCTGCACGTGCCCAAGAGCCTGAAGGGCGTCGCGGTCTTCTCGTTCAAGCGCCTGTGCGGCGAGCCGCGCGGCGTGCCCGATTATCTCGCGATCGCCCGCCATTTCCATACCGTGATCCTGGTCGGCATCCCCAGGCTGGGGCCCGAGAACCGCAACGAGGCGGCGCGTTTCGTCACGCTGATCGACGCGCTCTACGAGCACAAGGTCAAGCTGCTCGCCGCCGCCGACGCCGAGCCCGAGCAACTCTATGAATCGGGCGACGGCAGCTTCGAATTCGCCCGCACGGTGAGCCGATTGCGCGAGATGGGCTCCGACGACTATCTCGCCGCCGAGCGTTATTGATATTGAGAATGATTTGCAATAAAAAGCGCTGACCTGCCCGATCCAGGGGTTGCCCTGCCGCGGCGATGCGCCTATGCCGCGCCCGATTCCGCGCGCCGGTCGTCATTGCGCGCCCAGTTCAGGAGACCCGCATGGCTCGCAAGAAGATCGCGCTGATCGGCGCCGGCAACATCGGCGGCACGCTCGCCCATCTCGCCGCGCTCAAGGGACTCGGCGACATCGTGCTGTTCGACGTCGTCGAGGGCGTGCCCCAGGGCAAGGCGCTCGACCTCAGCCAGTGCGCACCCGTGGAGGGCTTCGACGCCAGGATCACCGGCTCCAACGACTATGCCGACATCGCCGGCGCCGACGTGATCATCGTGACGGCCGGCATCGCCCGCAAGCCGGGCATGAGCCGCGACGACCTGCTCGGCATCAACCTCAAGGTCATGAAGGCGGTCGGCGAGGGCATCTCCCAGAACGCGCCCGACGCGTTCGTGATCTGCATCACCAACCCGCTCGACGCGATGGTATGGGCGCTGCGCGAATTCTCCGGCCTGCCGCACCAGAAGGTGGTCGGCATGGCCGGCGTGCTCGACTCGGCGCGCTTCACCACCTTCCTCGCCGAGGAGTTCAAGGTCTCGGTGCAGGACGTCAATTCGTTCGTGCTCGGCGGCCACGGCGACACGATGGTGCCGGTGCTCGAATATTCGACCGTCAGCGGCATCCCGGTCAGCGACATGATCAAGATGGGCTTCTCGACGAAGGAGCGCATCGACGAGATCGTCAAGCGCACCCGCGGCGGCGGCGGCGAGATCGTCGCGCTCTTGAAGACCGGCTCGGCCTATTACGCCCCGGCGACCAGCGCGATCGCGATGGCGGAGAGCTACCTCTACGACCAGAAGCGCGTGCTGCCGGCGGCGGTGCACCTGACCGGCCAGTACGGCGTCGACGACCTTTACGTCGGCGTGCCGTGCATCATCGGCGCGAGCGGCGTCGAGAAGGTGGTCGAGATCGCGCTCTCGGACGAGGCCAAGGCCAACCTCCAGGTCTCGGTCGACGCGGTCAAGGAGCTGCTGGTGGCCTGCAAGGGGATCGACGCGAGCCTGAAGTGAGCCTCGAATGTGCTCCCGCGAAGGCGGGAGCCCAGGGTTGGGGCGGTGTCGCTTGTGGTTCTAGGCTCCCGCCTCCGCAGGAGCACGGAGGGACGAGTGAAGGGCGGCTATGTCTACATCATGGCGAGCCGCAGGAACGGGACGATCTACACGGGCTCGACGAGCAACTTGGTTCAGCGGGTGTGGCAGCATCGCAATCGGGTCGCGGACGGGTTCACGAAGGAACATCGCTGCGTAATTTTGGTGTGGTTTGAAGCGCATGACGATTTGCAGGAAGCGCGTTTGCGCGAACGGCAGATCAAGAAGTGGAACAGGCCGTGGAAGCTGCGGCTGATCGAGGAGATGAACCCGCGGTGGGACGATCTCTTCGAGACGATCATCTAGCTGTCCGTGCACCCGCGCAGGCGGGTGCCCAGGATGGCGGCAGGACTGGGCACCCGCCTGCGCGGGTGCACGGAAGAGTGGAGACGCAATGAGCATCCTCGTCGACAAGACCACCAAGGTCATCACCCAGGGCATGACCGGTGAGACCGGCACCTTCCACACCCAGCAGGCGCTGGCCTATGGGACGCAGATGGTCGCCGGCGTCACCCCCGGAAAGGGCGGCACCGAGCATATCGGCCTCCCGGTGTTCGATACCGTCGCCGAGGCGGTCGCCGAGACCGGCGCCACCGCGAGCGTCATCTACGTGCCGCCGCCCTTCGCCGCGGACTCGATCCTCGAGGCGATCGACGCCGAGGTGCCGCTGGTGGTGTGCATCACCGAGGGCATCCCCGTGCTCGACATGGTCAAGGTCAAGCGCGCCCTCTCGGGCTCCAGGACCCGCCTGATCGGTCCCAACTGCCCGGGCGTGCTGACGCCGGGCGAGTGCAAGATCGGCATCATGCCGGGCTCGATCTTCTCCAAGGGATCGGTAGGCGTTGTAAGCCGCTCGGGCACGCTTACCTATGAGGCCGTGTTCCAGACCACCAATGCGGGGCTCGGCCAGACCACCGCGGTCGGCATCGGCGGCGATCCGGTCAACGGCACCAACTTCATCGACGTGCTCGAACTGTTCCTCGCCGACGACGCCACCCGGTCGATCATCATGATCGGCGAGATCGGCGGCTCGGCCGAGGAAGAAGCGGCGCAGTTCCTCAAGGACGAGGCCAAGCGCGGCCGAAGCAAGCCGATGGTCGGCTTCATCGCCGGCCGCACCGCGCCTCCGGGCCGCCGCATGGGCCACGCCGGCGCGATCGTCTCGGGCGGCAAGGGCGGCGCCGAGGACAAGATCGCGGCGATGGAGGCGGCAGGCATCCGCGTCGCGGATTCGCCGTCGGAACTCGGCACCACGCTGGTCGAGGTGCTGAAGGGTTGATGTGTCAAACCTTCTCCAGACGGAGAAGGATACGTAGGCTTGGCAGCTTGCTGCCTAGCCGAAGTTGGATGAGGGGACCCGCTCTCGATGGCGTGATCCCCTCATCCAGCTCCGACTAAGACCTTGCTCCGCAAGGCCTAAGTCTGCGCAACCAGTGGGAGATCGCCTCAGGGTCGGCGATGCTCCCAGCATCGCCGAGAAATGCCTGGGAGGCATTTCGACCCTGATGCGATGTCCCACTCCCAACGGGAGAGGGAAGTGAGGTGAGTGATGGGCTACGAAGGCCAGGATTTCAGCGAGATCGCCGGCGGCGTCTCTCCCGCGTTCGTCGAGACGCTCTATGCGCGCTTCAAGGCGGACCCCAGCAGCGTCGAGCCGGGCTGGCGCCAGTGGTTCGAGGGGCTGGAGAGCACGGTGAGCGGTCCGAGCTGGGCCAATCCCGCCTGGCCGCCCAAGGACACCGACGCGCTGACGGCGGCGCTCGATCCGACGCAGATGGAGCCCGCGCCCGCCCCGTCCAAGGGCGGCAAGCCCGCCCCCGCGGCCGTCGCGCCCGTCGCAGCTCCGGCGCTCGCCGACATCCGCAAGGCCGCCGACGATTCGATCCGCGCGATGATGCTGATCCGCACCTATCGCGTGCGCGGGCACCTTGCCGCCAACCTCGACCCGCTCGGCCTCTCCAAGCGCGAGATGCCGGAGGACCTGCGCACCGAGTATCACGGCTTCACCGACGCCGATATCGACCGCCCGGTCTATCTCGGCGGCGCGCTAGGCTTGGAAACCGCGACGATCCGCGAGATCGTCGACATCCTCCGCGCCAACTACTGCGGCAACGTCGGCCTCGAATACATGCACATCGCCGACGTCGAGGAGCGCCGCTTCCTCCAGGAGCGCATGGAGGGCAAGGACAAGGCGATCGAGTTCACGCCCGAGGGCAAGCGCGCGATCCTGACCAAGGTGATCCAGGCCGAGCAGTACGAGAAGTTCCTCGGCAGGAAGTACGTCGGCACCAAGCGCTTCGGCCTCGACGGCGGCGAGGCGATGATCCCGGCGCTCGAGAGCGTGATCAAGTACGGCGGCCAGTACGGCGTGCGCGAGATCGTGTTCGGCATGGCGCACCGCGGCCGCCTCAACGTGCTGACCAACGTGATGGGCAAGCCCTATCGCGTCGTCTTCCACGAATTCGCCGGCGGGTCGGACAATCCCGACGACATCGGCGGCTCGGGCGACGTCAAGTACCACCTCGGCACCTCGACCGACCGCGAGTTCGACGGGATCAGCGTGCACATGTCGCTGGTCGCCAATCCGTCGCATCTCGAGGCCGAGGATCCGGTGGTGCTCGGCAAGACCCGCGCGATCCAGACGCTGGCGAACGACCTCGATCAGCACACCGGCTCGCTCCCTGTGCTGATCCACGGCGACGCGGCGTTCGCGGGGCAGGGCATCGTCTGGGAATGCCTCGGTTTCTCCGGCATCCGCGGCTACAACACCGGCGGCTGCATCCACTTCGTCATCAACAACCAGATCGGCTTCACCACCAGCCCGCAGTTCGCGCGCAGCTCGCCCTATCCGAGCGACGTCGCCAAGGGCGTCCAGGCGCCGGTGTTCCACGTCAACGGCGACGATCCGGAGGCGGTGACCTTCGCCTGCAAGATGGCGATCGAGTTCCGCCAGCGCTTCCACCGCGACGTCGTGATCGACATGTGGTGCTACCGCCGTTTCGGCCACAACGAGGGCGACGAGCCGTCGTTCACCCAGCCGCTGATGTACGCCGCGATCCGCAAGCATCCCGACGTCAGCAAGGTCTATGGCGAGCGCCTGATCCAGGAGGGCGTCGTCGACCAGGCCTGGATCGACGAGCAGGTGAAGGAATACACCCTGCTGCTCGAAGGCGAGTTCGAGGCGGGCGCGAGCTACAAGCCCAACAAGGCCGACTGGTTCGCCGGCCGCTGGTCGGGCCTGCACGCCCCGGCCGACGCCGAGAGCGCGCGCCGCAACGTCGAGACCGGCATCGACAAGAAGCTGTTCGACGCGCTCGGCCGCACGCTGACCACCGTCCCCGAGGGTCTCGCGATCCACAAGACCCTCGGCCGCGTGCTCGACGCCAAGCGCGAGATGTTCAAGTCGGGCACCAGCTTTGACTGGGCGACCGGCGAGGCGCTGGCGTTCGGCGCACTGTTGTCGGAGGGCTATGGTGTCCGCCTGTCGGGCCAGGATTCGGGCCGCGGCACCTTCTCGCAGCGCCATGCGGTGTGGGTCGACCAGACCGACGAGCACAAATACGTGCCGCTCGCGACCGTCGAGCACGGCCGGTTCGAGGTGCTCGACAGCCCCTTGAGCGAATATGGCGTGCTCGGCTTCGAGTACGGCTATGCCCTCGCCGACCCCAAGACGCTGGTGATGTGGGAGGCGCAGTTCGGCGATTTCGCCAACGGCGCGCAGATCATGATCGACCAGTTCATCGCCGCGGGCGAGGCCAAGTGGCTGCGCGCCAACGGCCTGGTGATGCTGCTGCCGCACGGCTACGAGGGGCAGGGGCCGGAGCACAGCTCGGCGCGGCTCGAGCGTTTCCTCCAGCTGTGCGCGCAGGACAATCTCCAGGTCGCCAACTGCACCACGCCGGCCAACTACTTCCACCTGCTGCGCCGGCAGATGCACCGCACCTTCCGCAAGCCGCTGATCGTGTTCACGCCCAAGTCGCTGCTGCGCCACAAGCTGGCGGTGTCGAAGGCGGAGGACTTCCTCGGCGACAGCCATTTCCGCCGCCTGCTGTCCGATCCCAGCGCTCCGGCCGATGCCGACACCAAGCGGCTGGTGCTGTGCTCGGGCAAGGTCGCCTACGACCTGATGGAGGCGCGCGACGCGGCGGGCGACAAGACCACCCAGATCGTCCGCCTCGAGCAGCTCTATCCCTTCCCCGGCGAGCCGCTCGCCGCGCGGATCGCCAAGATGCCGAACCTCGAGGACGTGGTCTGGGCGCAGGAGGAGCCGAAGAACAACGGCGCCTGGTTCTTCGCCGCGCCGCTGCTCGAGGAGGTGCTGGCGACCGCCAAGGCGCCGGTCCAGCGCCCGCGCTACGCCGGCCGCGCCGCCGCCGCCTCGCCGGCGACCGGGCTGATGAAGCGCCACCAGCTCGAACAGGCCGCGCTCGTCGCCGACGCGCTCGGCCACAATGTCCGCGAAGAGATTCGGCGGACGAAGAAGGGATAGCCGCTACGCACTGCCGTGCCCCGGCGAAGGCCGGGGCCCAGCTGCGGCGACGGATGGATAACGCGGGACGTTCGCCTCGAACGGCTCGCACCTGGGCCCCGGCCTTCGCCGGGGCACGATGAGGAAGAAGGACCGATGGCGACCGAGATCAAAGTCCCGACCCTGGGCGAATCGATCACCGAGGCGACGCTCGGCGAGTGGCTCAAGCAGCCGGGCGATCCGGTCAAGGCCGACGAGCCCGTCGCCAGCCTGGAGACCGACAAGGTCTCGGTGGAAGTGCCCTCGCCGGTCGACGGCGTGATGGGCGCGCATGGCGTGAAGGTCGGCGACACCGTCGCGGTCGGCGCGACGATCGGCGTGGTCGAGGCCGGTGGCGGCGCTGCTGCCGCGCCCGCGCCGAGCCCCACACCCGCTGCCGCTCCAACCCCCGCCGCTGCTCCCGCTCCGGCTCCGGCCGCGCAGCCGAGCGATGCCCCCGCCGCGCTGTCGCCGTCGGTGCGCCGCGCGGTGCTGGAAACGGGCGTCGATCCCGCGACGGTCACCGGCACCGGCAAGGACGGCCGCATCACCAAGGAGGACGTGCTCGCCGCCGCTGCCCAGCCGGCCGCCCCGGCCGCTGCTGCGACGCCTGCGCCGGCGCCCTCCGCTGCACCCGCCGGCGAGCGCCGCGAGGAGCGCGTCCGCATGACGCGCGTCCGTCAGACCATCGCCAAGCGCCTCAAGGAAGCGCAGAACACCGCGGCGATGCTGACGACGTTCAACGACGTCGACATGTCGGCGGTGATCGAGGCGCGCACCCGCTACAAGGACCTGTTCGAGAAGAAGCACGGCGTCCGCCTCGGCTTCATGGGCTTCTTCGCCAAGGCCGCCTGCCTCGCGCTCAAGGACGTGCCCGCGGTCAACGCCCGGATCGAAGGCGAGGAGATCGTCTACCACGACTATGCCGACATCTCGGTTGCGGTGTCGGCGCCGCAGGGCCTGGTGGTGCCGGTGGTGCGCGACGCCGACAAGCTGTCGATCGCCGACATCGAGAAGACGATCGGCGACTTCGGCCGGCGCGCCAAGGACGGCACGCTCAAGATGGAGGAGATGAAGGGCGGCACCTTCACCATCTCGAACGGCGGCGTGTTCGGCTCGCTGCTCTCGACCCCGATCATCAACCCGCCGCAGTCGGCGGTGCTCGGCCTCCACCGCATCGAGGACCGCCCGGTGGTGCGCGACGGCCAGATCGTGATCCGGCCGATGATGTATCTCGCCTTGAGCTACGACCACCGCCTGGTCGACGGCCGCGAGGCGGTGACCTTCCTGGTCGCGCTCAAGAATGCGATCGAGGACCCGACGCGGATTCTGATCGGCCTGTGATGCAATCATTGTGCTCCGGCGAAAGCCGGAGCGCTGGAGGTACGGGATGAAGCCCGGTTGCGTCTACCTGCAGGAAGCGCGGCAGCGCGAATGGCAGATGAAGAAGTGGAAGCGGGCGTGGAAGATCGAGTTGATCGAGCGATCCAACCCGCAGTGGAAGGACTTGTACGAACGCTGTTCTAGCCTGTGCTCCTGCGAAAGCAGGAGCCCTGGCCGCAAGCGCAGCGCTCGATAACCCAAGGCTCCTGCTTTCGCAGGAGCACGACGAGGTGGCAAATGGCTGACTACGACTATGACGTCCTCGTGATCGGCGCCGGCCCCGGCGGCTATGTCGCCGCGATCCGCGCCGCGCAGCTCGGGCTCAGGACCGCCTGCGCCGAGAGCCGCGAGACGCTGGGCGGCACCTGCCTCAACGTCGGCTGCATCCCGTCCAAGGCGATGCTCCACGCCTCCGAATATTACGACGCCGCCGCCAACGGCGCGATGGCCAAGCTCGGCATCAAGGTCACGCCCGAGCTCGACCTCGACGCGATGCACGGCCAGCGCAAGGACGCGGTCAAGCAGCTCACCGGCGGCATCGAGTTCCTGTTCAAGAAGAACAAGGTCACCTGGCTCAAGGGCCGCGCCGCGTTCGAGGACGCGCGCACGGTCAAGGTCGGCGACCAGACCGTCACCGCCAGGAACATCGTCATCGCCACCGGCTCGTCGGTGACCCCGCTGCCGGGTGTCGAGATCGACAATGCCAAGGGTGTGGTGGTCGATTCGACCGGCGCGCTCGAGCTGCCCAAGGTCCCCGAGCATCTCGTCGTCATCGGCGGCGGCGTGATCGGGCTCGAGCTCGGCAGCGTGTGGCGGCGCCTGGGTGCCAAGGTGACGGTGGTCGAGTTCCTCGACCAGATCCTGCCCGGCTTCGACGGCGACGTCCGCAAGGAAGCCAACAAGATCATGAAGAAGCAGGGCCTCGAGTTCAAACTCTCGACCAAGGTCACCGGCGTGACGGTGAAGGGCAAGAAGGCGACGCTGACGGTCGAGCCCGCCGCGGGCGGCGCGGCGGAGACGATCGAGGCGGACGCGGTGCTGGTCTCGATCGGCCGCCGTCCGAACACCGACGGCCTCGCCCTCGACAAGGCGGGGCTCGCCACCAACCAGCGCGGCCAGATCGAGATCGACCACGACTTCCGGACCTCCGTCGACGGCATCTGGGCGATCGGCGACGTCGTCCCCGGCCCGATGCTCGCGCACAAGGCCGAGGACGAGGGCATCGCCGTCGCCGAGACCATCGCCGGCCAGCACGGCATCGTGAACCACGACGTGATCCCGTCGGTGGTCTACACCTGGCCCGAGATCGCCGGCGTCGGCTTGACCGAAGAGGCGGCAAAGGAGCGCGGCGAGGTCAAGGTCGGCAAGTTCCCGATGCTCGGCAACTCGCGCGCCAAGACCAACCACGAGCCCGACGGCTTCGTGAAGGTGATCGCCGACGCGAAGACCGACCGCGTGCTCGGCGTCTGGTGCATCGCCAGCGTCGCCGGCACGATGATCGCCCAGGCGGCGCAGGCGATGGAGTTCGGCGCTACATCCGAGGACATCGCCTACACCTGCCACGCCCATCCGACGCACAGCGAGGCGATCAAGGAAGCGGCGATGGCGGTGACGGGGAAGCCGATTCACGTCTGAGCCGGCAAGGAATTAGCGAAGCTAATTCCGGGTGAATCCCGGCTCAGATCGGCCGGCGGCGCCACAGCGCCGACCGACGTCATGGGCTTCGCCCATGACGGCTGCCGACCCTTGTCGGATCGCGACCCTGTCGCGCGTTCGACCCTGGGCGGGCGCCCGGTGAGATGCCGCTTCGCGTCGCCGACATGCCAAGCTAGTCTCCCCCGCGTGACCCCCATCCCCTCCCAGCTCGGCCCGATCCTCCCCTGGCTCGACCTGTTCGGCATCGCCGTGTTCGCCGCCACCGGCGCGCTGGCGGCGGCGCGGCACGGGCAGACGATGGTCACCGCCGCCTTCTTCGCCCTCATCACCGGCGTCGGCGGCGGCAGCGTGCGCGACCTGCTGATCGGTGCGCCGGTATTCTGGGTGCACGACCCGTGGGTCGCGGCGGTATGCCTCGGCGTCGCGCTGCTCATCTGGGTGACGCCGCAGCAATGGTGGCAGGGCAAGGCGCTCGACTGGTTCGACGCGGCCGGGCTCGCCGCCTATGCCGTGTTCGGCGCCGCCAAGTCGCTCGACCACGGCGTCCCGCCGGTGCCGGCGGCGCTGATGGGGGTGGTGACGGCCTGCGTCGGCGGCATCATCCGCGACGTGCTGGCGCAGGAGCCCTCGATCCTGATGCGGCCGGAGCTCTACGTCACCGCCGCCGCCCTCGCCTCCGCGCTCTACGTCGGCCTGGTGCTGGCGGGTCTGCCGCTCTTCGCCGCCGCGGCCGTCGCCGCGCTCGCCGGCTTCGCCCTGCGCGCCGCCGCGATCCTGTGGAGGCTCGCGCTGCCCGCCTATCGGGGCGGCGCGTAACGCAGCCCGGTGACCAGCCCGACCAGCGTCAGCGCGAGCATCACCGCCGCGAAGATCTCGCTTGCCGCCACCGCGCCGAACGCCATCGTCGCGATGCCGACCCCGACCACCGGAATCGAATTGCCCGCGAAACCGACCAGGAAATAGGCCGACACCACGCCGGAGCGGTGATCGGGCGGCGCGATCGCGCCCACCACCTCCAGGCTGCCGCGATAGCCGAGCGCCAGCGTCACCCCGCCACAGGCGGTGCCGATGATCAGCAGCGGCAGCGAGTGCATCGCCTGTGCCGCGACCAGCAGCACCAGCCCCGGCACGATCGTCGCCAGCCCGGCGATCATCGCGGTGCGGCTGGCGATCCGGCGCAGCGCCGCCATCGCGACCATCGCCACTGCGAACAGCTCGGCCAGGATCGCGCCGCCGATCGCCGGGCTGGCGAGGCCCATCGCCTGGCGCAGGATCGACGGCAGCAGCGCGGCGTAGAAGCCGACGAAGGCGAACACCACGAACGCTGTCACCGCCGGGGCGACGAAGGCGCCGCGCGATCCGGCCGGCAGGGCGAGCTGCGGGCGGAACAGGTCGGCGGTCGGCGCCCGGCGTGAAACCGTCTCGCCCGATCGCGCCACGGCGAGGGCGACCAGCGCCAGCGCCGCGCCGTAGACGAGGAAAGGGATCGCCAGCGGCGCCGGCCCCACGGCGGCGAGGACGCCCGCCGCCAGCGGTCCGGCGCCGATCCCGCCGGTATTGGCCTCGGCGGCGAGCAGCGTCGCATGGGCGCGCTCCTCGGGGTGGAGGTCGACCAGCCAGGCGGCACCGGTCCCCGATCCGAGCCCCACCGCGAATCCGCTCACCACGCGCCCGGCGAACAGCCAGGCGGTATCGCGTGCGCCCAGGAACAGCAGCGTCGCGACGGCGCCCAGCGCGAGCGCGGCGAAGGCGATCGGCCGCCGCCCGATCCGGTCCGACAGCCGCTCCAGGAACAGCAGCGCACCGGCATTGCCGATCACATAGGCGGCGTAGACGATCGTCAGCACCGCCGGCGAGAAGCCGAACCGCGCCTGGTAGAAGGCATAGAGCGGCGTGAGCAGCGTGCTGCCCGCGAAGCAGACGGCGATCACGCCGATCGCGGCGAGGGTGTCGTGGCGCGCGTGCGGTGTCGGAACGGCCGGTGACATGGCGGCGTCAACGCGCAACCTGGGCATTTCTCCCCCTTCTCCGGCTTCTCCTACCGTCATCCCCAGAGTTCACAAACGAAGTGCAACACCAGGGTGTTGCGACGGGAGAGCATTATCGGCAGCTCAGCCTTGAGGAGCGGTGTTCAATTGGTTGGCAAAGATCGCAGACCCTAAGGCGCGAAGCGTTCCGGGCCGGCTTCGGCTAGGATCAGGGCGAACCAGTCGCCGGGATCGGTCCATTCGGCGACCGGGGTCCAGCCGCCGGCCCGCAGCAGCAGGCGGGCGTCGCGGGGGCCGTATTTGTGGCTGTTCTCGGTATGGATGGTCTCGCCCGCCGCAACCGCGAAGACGCGGCCGTCGACGGCGAAGGTCACGTCGCGGGTCGCCTCGAGGTGCATCTCGATGCGGGCGCGGGCATCGTTCCAGAGCGCGCGGTGGGCGAAGGCGTCGACCGGGATCGTGCCGGCGAGCTCGCGGTTGATGCGTTCGAGGAGGTTGAGGTTGAAGGCGGCGGTGATGCCGGCGGCGTCGTCATAGGCGGGGATCAGCACGTCGAGCGGCTTGATGCGGTCGATGCCGATCAGCAGCCGTGCGCCCTCGCCCAGCACGTCACGGAAGTTGCGCAGCAGCTCGACCGCACGGGCGGCGAGCATGTTGCCGATCGTCGAGCCCGGGAAGAAGCCGAGCCGCGGCATCGCGCCCACGCCCTTGGGCAGTGCGAGCGGGCGGGTGAAGTCGGCCTCGACCGGCTCGACCGCGATCTCCGGGAACTGCCCGGCGATTCGGCCGGCGCTTTCGCGCAGGAAATCGCCCGAGATGTCGACGGGGACATAGGCCGCGGGACGGATCGCCTCGAGCAGCAGCGGGGTCTTCATCGACGATCCAGAGCCGAACTCGACCACCGCCTGGCCGGGGGCGACATGGTGCTGGAGCTCCGGGCCGATGCGCCCGAGGATGCCGATCTCGGTGCGGGTCGGGTAATATTCGGGGAGGCCGGTGATGTCCTCGAACAGCTCCGAGCCGCGGCGGTCGTAGAACCAGCGCGCGGGGATCGCGCGGGGGCGGAGCGCCAGGCCGTTCAGCACGTCGGCGCGGAATTGCGGATCGGCCAGCGAGGCCTGGCCGTCCTCGATCTCCTGCTTGAGCATGGTCAGACGGCCCCTGTCTGTTCGTCATCCCCCTGAAAGCGGGAATCGATAGCCAAACAGGCCGTCGCTCGTGACCCTGGATCCCGGCTTTCGCCGGGATGACGGAAGGGAGCACTTAGCATCAGATGTCCTTCGCCAGGCGCACGCCGGTGAACTGCCAGCGCTGGTGGGGGTAGAAGAAGTTGCGGTAGCTGGGGCGGACATGGCCGCGCGGGGTGGCGCAGGAGCCGCCGCGCAGCACGAACTGGCCGCTCATGAACTTGCCGTTGTACTCGCCGACCGCACCCCCGGCGGCGCGGAAGCCGGGATAGGGGCGGTAGGCGCTGCCGGTCCATTCCCAGACGTCACCGAAGAAGGCCGGGCCGCCGGTGGAAGGGCGCGGCTCGACCGGACCGGCGCGATCGAGGAAATTGCCCTCGTGCGGGTCGCAAGCGCTCGCCGCGGCTTCCCATTCCGCCTCGGTCGGCAGGCGCGCGCCGGCCCAGCCCGCATAGGCGTCGGCCTCGTAGAAGCTGACATGGGTGACCGGCGCGGCCGGATCGATCGGGCGGCGGCCGTCGAGGCCGAAGCGGGTCCACACCCCGCCCTGCTGCTCCCAGTAGAGCGGTGCCGCGATCCCCTCCGCCTGTATCCAGGCCCAGCCGTCGGCGAGCCAGTGGCGGGGTTCGCGATAGCCGCCGTCGGCGATGAACTCGGCCCATTCGCCATTGGTGACGGTGCGGTCGGACAAGGCGTGCGGGGGAAGGAGAACAGGATGGCGGGGGGTTTCGCAATCGAAGGCGAAATTGCACATTTCCCTCGGAGAGGCGCAACAAGTTGTCGCCGAAGTTGACAGATCGGGATGGCCGGTCTGGACAATTCCCTCGGCGCCTTCGAGCCACCGGATCGGGCCGGGCATCGGCACGGGAACCTTGGGCGCCCCCGGCCACACCGCCGGCTCGATCGGATTGCGCGAGAAAAGATGGAGGATATCGGTGAGCAGCAGCTCCTGGTGCTGCTGCTCGTGGTGGCAGCCGAGCACGACGAGCGCCAGCGCCGGCTCGGGCAGGCGCGGCAGCGCGTCGAGCAGCGCGGCATCCACGGCGGCGCGCCAGGCGAGCACCTCGGCCAGGGTCGGCCGCGTCAGCATCCCCCGCGCCGGACGGGCGTGGCGCGCGCCCTCCGCCTCGTAATAGCTGTTGAATAGGAAGGGGAAGCGGTCGTCGTGGAGGCGGTAGCCGGCGACGTGATCGCGCAGCACGAAGGTCTCGAAGAACCAGCTGGTGTGCGCGAGATGCCATTTGGCGGGCGAGGCGTCGGGCATCGACTGCACCGTCGCATCGGCATCCGAGAGCGGCGCGGCGAGCGCCTCGGTCAGCGCACGGACGGCGGAGAAGCGCTCGGCGAGCGGCGATGCGGCCGGCGCGGACTCGAAACGCGTTCTCATTTCGTTCTTCTCCCACCGGAGTGTGCGCGCGTCAAGCGGGGATCGACCCAGGTCAGCGCGAGGCCCCCGGCACCCACAGAACGTCGCCGCCCGACGCTTGGTTCACATGACGTGCCGCGACGAAGAGGTAGTCGGACAGGCGGTTGAGATAGGCGAGCACCTCCCGCCCCGCACCCGCGGCGACGGCGGAGCGCTCGGCGCGGCGGACGATCGCGCGGGCGAGGTGGAGCGCGGCGGATGCCGCCGCGCCGCCCGGCAGGATGAAGCTCGTCAGCGGGGCGAGATCGACGTTGAGCCGGTCGATCTCGTCCTCGACGCGGGCGACCTGGCTGGGGACGATGCGCAGCGCGCCCCCAACCTCGCCGGGGGTGGCGAGGTCGGCGCCGAGGTCGAACAGGTCGTTCTGGAAGCGCGTCAGCGCCGCCGCGACCGGGCCGGACGGCAGTAGGGTCAGCGCGACGCCGATCGCCGAATTGGCCTCGTCGACGTCGCCGATCGCGGCCATGCGCGCGCCGGCCTTGGACACGCGGCTGCCGTCGACGAGGCCGGTGGTGCCGTCGTCGCCGGTGCGGGTATAGATCTTGTTGAGCTTGACCAGCCTAGCCTACCTGGAACCGGTTGGAATCGATATCGATCCGTCGTCCCGAGCAAAGTCGAGGGACGGATGTCGAACGTGTCGCGTGGTGTCTCGACCGCGCTCGACACGAACGGTTCCGGACGCGTCGATCACCGGCGGCCTCTTATCCCCGGCCGAGCGCGAACAGCACCAGCGCCGCGAGGAAGATCGCCAGCGCCTGCAGCAGGATACGCCACTGCATCAGCTTGTTGGACCTGAGCGCGGAGGCGCTCGGGCCCTCGCCGGTGCCCTTGAGATCCTCTTCGGTCATCCTGATGAAGTTCACCAGCCCGCGGATGAGGACGACGAGGACCGCCAGCATCGCGGCGATCATCAGGACGACGAGGAAGATCGACATCCGTGTCATTTAGGCCCTTGCGGTCGCGAATCCAAGCGGAAGCGGGCCCTCGCGCAGCATCGCCGCCAGCTCGCGGCCGTCGACGCCGCGCTCGCGCAGCTCCGCCAGCGTGGGGGCGTCGTGGCGCTTGGCGAGGCGGCGGCCTTCGGCGTCGGTGAGTAGCGCATGGTGGTGGTAAGCGGGCGTCGGCAGATCGAGCAACGCCTGGAGCAGGCGGTGGACATGGGTTGCGGCGAACAGGTCGCGGCCGCGGACGACCTGGGTCACGCCCTGCGCGGCATCGTCGACGGTGACGGCGAGATGGTAGCTCGCCGGCGCGTCCTTGCGGGCGAGGACGACGTCGCCGTGCGCCCGCGGGTCGGCGCGGATCCAGCCGGCGAAGTCGTCGTGCCACCATAATTCCCTCTCCCTCTGGGAGAGGGAGGGAGCCGCGGAGCGGCGGAAGGGTGAGGGTGATGGGGACCGATCGCTATCGGGGTCACCCTCACCCTTCCCGCCGCTGCGCGGCGGGCCCCTTCCCTCTCCCAGAGGGAGAGGGAGGTTTGCGAGGGCCCTCGTCATGTCCAGCCGCCAGCAGTGCGGTTCGTGGAGGCGGTGGGTGTTGTCCGTGTTCCGGCACGTCCCCGGATAGACCGGTCCTTCCGGGCCGTGCGGCGCTGTGACGCTCGCGGCGATGTCGGCGCGGGTGCAGAAGCAGGGGTAGAGCAGGCCCATGTCGCGGAGGCGGGTCAGCGCAGCCTCGTAGAGGTCGAGCCGCTGCGACTGGCGGACCACCGGACCATCCCATGCGAGGCCGAGCCAGGCGAGGTCCTCGAGGATGCCGTCGACGAACGCCTCGCGACTGCGGGTGCCGTCGATGTCCTCGATGCGGAGCAGGAAGATGCCATCCCGCTCACGGGCGAAGTCGTGCGCCTGGAGCGCCGAGAAGGCGTGCCCCAGGTGCAGCCGGCCGGTCGGACTCGGCGCGAAGCGGGTGGTGGGCGAAACGGTCTCCATCATCGTCAAACCGGCCCTTGACCGCGAGTCGCGGCCTGTGCTGTCATGCGCATGTCATCCTTTGCGGCGAAAGGCGCGGGACGACGACGGGCGAAAGGGGACGTATGTTTCATCCCGATCTGATCCGGCATCCGGACAGCTGCCCCGCCCTTGTGCTGAACGCCGACTATACGCCGCTCAGCTATTATCCCTTGAGCGTGTGGCCGTGGCAGACCGCGGTCAAGGCGGTGTTCCTCGACCGGGTCGACATCGTCTCGCACTATGAGCGGGAGGTGCGAAGTCCCACCGCGAGGCTGAAGCTCCCTTCGGTCATCGCGCTCAAGCAATATGTGAAGCCCTCCCAGTTCCCAGCGTTCACCCGGTTCAATCTCTTCCTCCGCGACCGCTTCACCTGCCAATATTGCGGCTCGCACAGGGACCTCACCTTCGATCATGTCATCCCCAGGGCCCAGGGCGGGCGCACCACCTGGGAGAATGTCGCAACCGCCTGCGCGCCGTGCAACCTCAAGAAGGGCGGCCGCACCCCGCAGCAGGCGCACATGCCGCTCCACATCCAGCCGATCCGGCCGACGAGCTGGCAGCTCCAGGAGCACGGCCGGCGCTTTCCCCCCAACCATCTGCACGAGACCTGGCACGACTGGCTCTACTGGGACGTCGAGCTCGAATCCTGATCCCCTCTCGGTCGACGCTCGCGTCCGCTTGCGCGTGGCGTCTTACCCTAGTAATACAGCGGAGTGGTGCGGCTGGCATCTCTTTTCGGCATGGGCAATGCCGTTCCCGACGTGCACGATCCGTTCGCGCTGAGCGGGCAGGCGGGTCCCGCCGGGGCGCCGCCTGTCTTTCCCGACGATCCCCCGGAGCCGCGCCGGCGCGCCGGCATCTGGCGCTGGATCATGCGCGGGCTGGGCGTGACGATCGTGCTGCTCGTCATCGCGACGATCTGGCTGGCGGTGACGGCGCCCTTGTCCAAGTCGCTGAAGCCGATCGCGCCGCCGCAGATCACGCTGCTCGCCGCCGACGGCACCCCGATCGCGCGCCGGGGCGCTATCATCGGCGATCCGGTCGACGTCAAGTCGCTGCCGGAGCATGTGCCGCAGGCGTTCATGGCGATCGAGGACCGCCGCTTCTATGCGCACTGGGGGATCGATCCCTGGGGCATCACGCGCGCGATGATCCGCAACGCGATGGCCGGGCGGATGCGCGAGGGCGGCAGCACCATCACCCAGCAGCTCGCCAAGAACGCCTTCCTCGATTCGGACCGCACCGCCGGGCGCAAGATCCGCGAGGCGATGATCGCGGTGTGGCTGGAGGCGTGGCTGACCAAGGACGAGATCCTGTCGCGCTACCTCTCCAACGTCTATTTCGGCGACAACGTCTATGGGCTCGACGCCGCCGCGCGCCATTATTTCAGCCGGTCGCCGCGCCAGTTGAGCGTCGCGCAGGCGGCGATGCTGGCGGGCCTCGTCAAGGCGCCGTCGCGGCTGGCGCCGACCGTCAACCTGGCGGGCGCGCGGGCGCGGCAGAGGCTGGTGGTGCAGGCGATGGCACGCGCCAAGTTCCTGAGCGAGGCGGAAGCGGCCGCGGTGCCGCCGGCGCGGCTCAGGGTCGAGCGGGTGAGGGAGGTGCCCAACGGCACCTATTTCGCCGACTGGGTGCTGCCCGAGGCGCGCGACCGATCGGGCGAGCTCGCCAGCGAGGTGACAGTCACCACCACGCTGGAGACCCGCATCCAGCGCGCCGCCGAGCGCGCGGTGCGGCGCGCCGGCCTCAGGCAGGCGCAGGTCGCGCTGGTGGCGATGCGGCCCGACGGGCGCGTGGTCGCGATGGTGGGGGGCAAGAGCTACAAGGATTCGCCCTTCAACCGCGCGGTGCAGGCGCGGCGGCAGCCGGGATCGACCTTCAAGCTGTTCGTCTATCTGGCGGCGCTGAGAGCCGGCATGAACCCCGATTCCAAGGTGCTCGACGAGCCGGTGACGATCGGCGAGTGGAGCCCGAAGAATAGCGACGGGCGCTACGAGGGCGAGATCACGCTGGCGCGGGCGTTCGCCAAGTCGTCGAACGTCGCCTCGGCGCGGCTGATCAAGGAGGTCGGCGTCGCCAACGTGATCCGCGCGGCGCGCGACCTCGGCGTCACCTCGCCGATCGCCAACGAGGGGTCGATCGCGCTCGGCACCTCGACGATGAGCCTGCTGGAGCTGACCTCGGCCTATGCGGCGGTCGCCAACGGCGCCTACCCGGTGCGCCCGCGCGGGCTGGAGCAGGAGGACGAGCCGACCTGGATGGAGCGGCTCGCCGGACGGACGACGATGATCCCCGCGCGCGAGCTCGACGGGATGCGCGAGCTGCTCGCCGGGTCGATCTCGACCGGCACCGGGCGGCAGGCGGCGCTGGTGGTGCCGGCGTTCGGCAAGACCGGCACGACGCAGGACAACCGCGACGCGCTGTTCGTCGGCTATGCGGGCGGGCTGATCGCGGGGGTGTGGGTAGGGAACGACGACAACACCCCCAATCCCGGCCTGTCGGGCGGAGGCATCCCGGCGCGGATCTGGCGCGACTTCATGGCCGACGCGCTCGACCTGCCGCCGCCGGCGCCGGCGCCGCGGGTCGAGACGGAGAACGGGGATGCGGTCGGCAACCTGCTCGATGCGATCGGCAACATGGGCGACCCCGAAGGGCCGATCTTCGAGGGGCAGCTCGAAGGACTGGGCGTCGACCTGCGCGTCGGGCGCGACGGCAGCGTCGACGTGCGGCCGAGCGGCGGCGATCGCGCTCCGCCGCCTCCGCCGCCCGAGGACCGCCGGCCACCGCCGGAGGAGGATTTCGGGGACGGGCCGCCGAACTGACGCTCGGTCGCTCTGATTGAAACCACCGTCATCCCGGCGAAAGCCGCGATCTCAGGCAATTGCTGCCCTTTGGCCTCATGAGATCCCGGCTTTCGCCGGGATGACGGTTTCATGCAGGAGGAATAAGAGGCTTCCCTTATCGTCGGCTTTCGGGAAAAGCGCCGCCCATGCGCTTCTTCTCCGACAATGCCGCTCCAGTCAGCCCGTCCGTGCTGGAGGCGATCGTCGCCGCGAACGTGGTCGACACCGCCTATGACGGCGACCGCTGGTCGCGGCAGCTCGACGCGCGTTTCTCCGAGCTGTTCGGGACCGAGGTGCGGGCGCTGTGGGCGCCGTCCGGCACCGCCGCCAACTGCCTCGCGCTCGCGGCGCTGTGCCCGCCGCACGGGGCGGTGGTCTGCCACCGGGAAGCGCACATCAACACCGACGAGGGCGGCGCGCCCGGCTTCTACACCCACGGCGCCAAGCTGCTGCTCGCCGACGGGGCCGGCGCAAAGCTCGACGTCGCGGCGATCGAGGGGGTGCTCGCCGAGGTCCGGCCGGACGTGCACCAGGTGCAGGCACATGCGATCTCGATCACCAATGCGACCGAGTACGGGCTGGCCTATACCCCCGACGAGACCGCGGCGATCGGGGCGCTCGCCAAGGCGCGCGGGCTCGGCTTCCACGTCGACGGGGCGCGGTTCGCCAACGCGGTCGCGCATCTGGGGTGCGCGCCGGCGGATCTCACCTGGAAGGCGGGGGTCGACGCGCTGAGCTTCGGCTTCGTCAAGAACGGCGGGATGAGTGCGGAGGCGCTGATCCTGTTCCGGCCCGAGCTCGCCGACGCGACGCTCTACCGCCGCAAGCGGGCGGGGCTGCTGCTGTCGAAGGGGCGCTATCTCGCCGCACAGCTGCTGGCGATGGTCGAGGGCGATCTGTGGCTGGCGAACGCCCGGGCGGCCAATGCCGGGGCGGCGCTGCTCGGGCAGGCGGCGGGCGCGAGGCGCGTCCATCCGGTCGAGGCGAACGAGGTGTTCGTGCGGCTGGCCCCGGTGGAGGCGGCGAGGCTGCGGGGGCAGGGCTTCGACTTCTACGACTGGGGGGCGGGCGAGGCGCGGATCGTCGTCTCGTGGCACCAGGGCGAGGCCGAGATCGCGCCGCTCGCCGCGGCGATCGCGGCGCTGTGATCCATCAGCGGGGCTTGTGAGTCGATAAGGAAAACCGCCTTCGCCGCCGACCGGCGCGGGCGTAGGAGAACGCCATGCTGATGCCGTCCGAGGCCCCGCCGCAATCGACCCGCCTTGCGGTGCTGGTGCCGTTCGGGATCGTGACGCTGGTGTGGGGCTCGACCTGGTTCGTGATCACCGGGCAGCTCGGCGCCGTGCCCGCGAGCTGGTCGGTGTGCTACCGCTTCCTCACCGCCGGCATCGCCATGCTCGCGCTGGCGCTGTGGAAGCGAGAGAGCCTCGCGTTCGACGCGCGCGGCTGGGGCTTCGCGGCGCTGCTGGGGCTCAGCCAATTCTGCTTCAACTTCAACTTCGTCTACCGCGCCGAGATGCACATCACCTCGGGTCTGGTCGCGGTGGTGTTCGCGCTGCTGCTGGTGCCGAACGCGGTGTTCGGGCGGCTCTTCCTCGGGCAGCGGATGGGGGCGCAGCTGCTGGTCGGATCGGGGATCGCGATCGCCGGGGTGGCGCTGCTGTTCCTGCACGAGACGCGCCGCGACGCGGCCGGCACCGGCGCGCTGCTCGCGGGGATCGGGTTCACGCTGGCGGCGGTCATGTCGGCATCGGTGGCGAACGTCATGCAGGCGACCGAGACCGCCAGGCGCTACCCGATGTTCGCGATGCTGGCGGCGGGAATGCTGATCGGCGCCGCGTGCAATGCCGCCTATGCCTTTGCGACGAGCGGGCCGCCGACATTCGATGCCCGGTTCAGCTATTGGGGCGGGGTGCTCTACCTGGGACTGGCGGCGTCGGCGCTGGCGTTTCCGCTCTATTTCGGGGTGATCCGGGCGATCGGGCCGGCCAAGGCGGCCTATTCGGGCGTGCTGGTGCCGGTGATCGCGATGCTGATCTCGACGCTGTTCGAGGGATATCGGTGGTCGGCACTCGCCGCGGCGGGGGCGGTGCTGGCGATGGCGGGGCTGGTGATCGCGCTGAGGGCGAAGCGGCCCGATCGGTAGCGCGGGTCGCTATTTCGCCCCATAGCCCTTGTAGAGCAGGCCGAAGAAGTCGCCCTTGTTCCAGCGCGGGCGCTCGTCGGCGTCGGCGATCTCGCGGGCGATGCGGTAGTTGATGTCGACGAAGCGCACGCCCTGCGTCCAGTCGAGCGAGGGATGCCAGGGTTCGTCCTGCGGCTTGTGGTAGCGGTTGGCGAGGAAGTCGTCGTACGCCGCCTTGCCGCCGCCGGCATGGCCCGGCCACAGGAACACGCTGGGGATGCCCTGCTGGACGAAGCGGTAATGGTCGGAGCGGACGAAGAAGCCCTCGTCCGGCATCGGATCGGGGCTGAGCGCGACGCCCATCGATTCCGCCGCCCGCTGCACCAGCGGCCCCAGCGTCGAATGGTCGGCGCCGAACGCGATCACGTCCTCGAACCGGTAGGTGATCAGCGGCATGTCGAGGTTGACGTCGGCGACCAGCCGGTCCTTCTCGACGGTCGGGTAATGGGCGAAATAGTCGGCACCGACGAGGCCCTTCTCCTCCGCGGTCACCGCGAGGAACAGGATCGAGCGGCGCGGCGGCTTGCCCGCGTCCCTGAACCGCTTCGCCTCCTCGATCAGCGCGGCGATGCCGACGGCATTGTCCTCGGCGCCGTTGTAGATGGTGTCGCCGTCGACCGCACGGCCGACGCCGACATGGTCGAGATGCGCCGAGAAGACGACCACCTCGTCCTTGAGCCTGGGGTCGCTGCCCGGGATGAGGCCGGCGACGTTCCAGCTCGGCAGTGGCGTGACCGAGGTGTTGATCGCGGCCCGGAGCGTGCCGGGAAGCAGGAAGGGCTTGAAGCGGGTCTCGCTCGATTGCGCACCCTTGACGACCTCGGCCCAGCGACTGCCGAACAGGCGCTGGGCGAACGCCGGGCCGATCAGGCCGAGCGTCGGTGCCCTGGGCGAAGGATTGAAGCCGGTGCCGTCGGGGTGCGCCCAGGTGACGCGCGGGCGATCGAAGACGCTCGCCGCGCGATCGAGGCCGCCGCTGCCGCTGCCGGCGTCGATCGCGATCACGCCGGCCGCGCCCTTGGCCTCGGCGATCGCCGCCTTGGTGGCCGGACTGCTGAAATGCGCGCGCAGCTCCGGCGGGAAGCTGGCGGGCGCGCCGCCGAGCAGCAGCACGACCTTGCCGCGCACGTCGATGCCGGCATAGTCGTCGCGCCCGGTCGTCGGATCGACGATGCCGTAGCCGGCGAAGACGATCGGCGCCTCGACCAGCGTGTTGAGCCTGGCCGGGTTGGTGGCCGGGACATAGTCCTTGCCGAACTCGAGCGTCACCGCCGGGCCGTCCTTCGGCGCCCACACGAAGCTGCCCTTGTCCGCCGGCTCGACGCTGATCAGCGGCACGCGCTGGAGGAAGCCGCCGTTGTCGCCGGCTGGCCTCAGGCCCGCCGCGTAGAATTGCGCGGCGACATATTGGGCGGCGATGTCGAACTCGCGGCTGCCGGCGTCGCGGCCGCGCAGCTCGTCCGAGGCGAGGAACATGACGTGCGCCTTCATCGCCGCCTCGGCCGAGGGCAGATCGGCGTAGAGGATGGCGTTGCGGCGGGCCGTCTCCTCGGCCGAGAGCGGCTTCGTGGCGGGAGCCGGCTCGGGCGCGGTCTGGGCGAAGGCGCTGGTGGCGGCCGCGAGCGCTACGAGGAGGATGGCAAGCGTGCGCAAGTGAAGGACCCCGGCGAATAGATTGATGCGCCGCCGCGTAGCAGCAGCGCGGCCGCCGGCGCAATTCGCCGCGTCGTGAGTGTTGCTCGACGGTCATCCCGGAGGCCGGGATCCAGAGCCAAGCAGGTTTTCGCTTGTGACCCTGGACTCCGGCTTTCGCCGGGATGACGATCGTCTTTAGTTGCCTGGCTATCAGCGGCGCAGCCGGATCAGATCGTCGGGCATGTTGATGTTCCCGAGGGCGAGATCGCCGTCGTCCACCCGCAGCGGCCCGGTGCGCTCGATCCAGCTCCTGAACGACCGGTGGCCGTCGGCGAGGTGCGCGTCGAGCGCGCCGATCAGCGACGCCGGCCAGAAGCCGACGGCATATTGGGTGGCGAGGACGGCTGGCCCTTTATCCGCCAGCAGGTCGCGGAGGTTGGCGGGCAAGGGATGAACGTCCACGGGGACGCAGAGCACCGCGTCGCAACCGATCGTCAGGGCGTGACGGAGCGCGGCGGCGAGGCCGGCGAGCGGGCCCATGCCTGGGTGCGGCCGGTCGGCGAGGCAGGTGATGCCCGGCCATTCGCGGCCGCAGACGACCAGCGCTTCAATCTGCGGGGCGAGCGCCGCCATGGCATGGTCGAGGAGGGCGCGGCCGTCGTGCAGGGCGAGGGCCTTGTCGCTGCCGAAGCGGCGGGAACGGCCGCCGGCGAGGATGGCGCCGAGGACGGGCATGGCCGCTAGAAGGACAGCACGTCGACCGGCGCGCCGGCATCGAGCGCGGGTGCATGGGCCGGGCGGCGGACGAGCAGGTCGGCGACGGCGAGCATGAGCTGGCCGGAGGCCGATTGGCGCTCGATTACGCGGACCCCGGCCTCGTCCCGTTGGGCGCAGAGGAAGGATTCGCGATTCCCCGTCTCCGGCGCGACGGCGATGAGCGGCAGCTCGCGCCAGCCGAGGCCCGCCGCGAAACCACGCCCGCCGAGTGCGGTCAGCAGCGGGGCGAGGAACAGCCGCGCGACCGTCATCGCCGCGGTGGGGTTGCCGGGGAGGCCGAGGACATGGCGGTCGCCGATGCGGGCGTACCAGACCGGCTTGCCGGGCTTGATCGCAATATCGCGAAAGGCGAGCTCGAGGCCGAGCGGCGCCAGGGCCGCCTTGGCGAAGTCGCGGTCGCCGCGCGAGGCGCCGCCAGCCATCACCAGCACCTCGGCATCGGCAAGTGCGGCTTCGGCGGCGACACGGAGGCGGACGGGATCGTCCGGGACCAGCGCCGCGCCCACCGGCACGCCGCCCCATTGGCGCGCGAGCAGCAGCAGCGCTTCGGTGAGGCTGTCGGGGAGGTGACAGGCGGTTGCGGCGGCCCGGCCCGAGGGCACCAGTTCGTCACCGTTGGCGATGACATGGACGCGCGGGCGCCGCCAGACGGAGACCTCCGCCACGTCGGCGGCGGCGGCGGCGACGAGTGCGCGCGGATCGAGCATCCGGCCGGCGGGCAGCACCGGCACGCCGGCGGCGATGTCGGAGCCGCGCCGACGGACGTGCGGGCGCGGCGAAGGCGTGTCGGCGAGCGCGATCCACCCGTCCGCTGCCGTGACATGCTCGCGCATGAGGACGCGATCGGCGCCTGCTGGCATGGCGGCGCCGGTCATGATCCGTACTGTCTCACCTTCGCCGAGCGTGCCCTGCCACGGCCGGGCGGGATAGGAGGCGCCGGCGACGCGCAGGTGCGGATGGCGGGCGAGATCGGCCTCGCGCACCGCATAACCGTCCATCGCGGCGGCGTCGTGGCGCGGGGCGTCGATGCGGGCGTGGACCGGCGCGGCGAGGACGCGGCGGCCGGCGCGGGCGAGCGGCACGGTCTCGATGCCGAGCGGCGCGGCGTGGGCGGCGAGGATCGCCTGGGCCGCGTCGAAGCCGAGGGTGGCGGCGCAGGCGGTGCCGGCCGCCCGGACGGGCTCGGCATAGGTCACCGGGCGATGTCCGCGCCGGTGCGGGCGGGCACCGCCTCGTCCGCTTGCGCGACCGTCTCGCCGACCAGGATCAGCGTCGGCCGGTCGTCGGCGAGCGCGCCGACGGCGAGCGGGAGCAGGTCGAGTCGGGTGCGCAGGCGGCGCTCGTGCGGCAGGCTGACGTCGCAGGCGACCAGCACCGGCGTCGCAGGATCGAGACCGGCGGCGATGAGATTGCGGCTGATATCGGATGCAGCCGAGCGGCCCATGTAGAAGGCGGTGGTGGCGCCGGGGTCGGCGAGCGCCTGCCAGTCGAGCCCGAGCGGCTCGCCGGCGCGGGCATGGGCGGTGACGAACTGGACGCGGCGGGCAAGGCCGCGCAGCGACAGCGAGACGCCGGCCGAAGCCGCGGCGGCGCTGGCGGCGGTGACGCCGGGGCAGATGCGCGCGCGGACGCCGGCCGCGGCGAGCGCCGCCACCTCCTCGGCGGCGCGGCCGAACATCGCGGGGTCGCCGCCCTTGAGGCGGACGACGCGCTCCCCGGCGAGGGCCGCGTCGACCAGCAGGCGATTGATCGCGTCCTGGTTCTGCGAATGGCGGCCCGAGCGCTTGCCGACGGGCACGCGGCGGACATGGGCGGGGATGAGATCGAACACGCCGGGGCCGACCAGCGCGTCGTGGAACACCACGCTGGCGGTGCGGAGCAGACGCTCGGCCTTGCGGGTCAGCAGGTCCGGGTCGCCGGGGCCGGCGCCGACCAGCCAGACCTCACCGGGCAGGAAATCCTCGTCAGCCATGGGCGGCGGTCCTTTCCTCTTCGATCAGGCGGCGGATGGCGGGACGGCATGAGCCGCAGTTGGTGCCCGCCGACAGCGCCGCGCCGACCGCCTCGACGCTGGTCAGGCGCTGCCCGACGATCGCGTCGACGATGGTCCTGAGTCCGACGTCGAAGCACAGGCACACGATCGGGCCGCGATCCGCCGCCGCGCCCGGCGGCGCCCCGGCGAGCAGCGCGGGTCCGGCGGCCGCCTCGCCGATCTGCGCGATCAGCCAGTCGCGCGACGGCAGCGTGCCGGTGCGCGTGACGAACAGCGCGGCGGCGAGCCTTCCTTCCCGCAGCACCGCGAGGCGGCGGGTGCCGCGCGAGCGGTCGACCGCCTCGATGCGCTCGCCCTTCGGCAGCACCGCGTCGAGCCGGTCGGGCTCGCCGGCGCCGGCGAGCTCGTACAGCACGCCGCCGGGGACCTGCACCCGCGTCGCCCACAGGCAATCGGGCTGGCGCGTATCGCCGTCGGCGAGCAGGAAGCCGCGCCAATCGACCGGGACCGCCTCGATCGAGGCTGGGGTCGACTTGAAGCCCGGCTGGCCCGAATGCGGGTCGGTGAGCGGGCGCGGCAGCAGGCCGGTGCGGCCGCCGGTCGACTGGCGGTCGGTCCAGTGGATCGGGGTGAACAGCTCGCCGCGGCGCTGGCCGGTGCCGAGCGCGACGCGGAACAGGCTCTCGCCCTGCGGCGTCGCGACGCGGGCGAGGCCGCCATCGGTGAGGCCGAGCGCGGCGGCGTCGTCGGGGTGGACCTCGACCAGCGGCTCCTCGCGGTGGCGGGCGAGCTTGGGGCTGAGGCCCGTGCGCGTCATCGTGTGCCAATGGTCGCGGTAGCGGCCGGTGTTGAGCGTCAGCGGCCAGCGCGCGAGCGGGGCCGGCAAAGAGGCCTGGCGGACGGGGACGAGGCGCGCGCGACCGTCGGGCATCGGGAAGCGGCCGTCGGCGAACGGGGTGCCGCCCCAGGTGAAGGGCGCCATCTCGTCATAGGCTTGGTTGCCGATCGGGGCGTGGCCCTTGAGGTCGAACAGGCGGCGGCCGTCGTTCCCATAGGCCGAGAGGCGGGCGTGCTCGCGGAAGATTTCGGCCGGGCGGTCGTAGGCGAAGGCGGTGCCCCAGCCCATGCGGCGGGCGACCTCCTTGACGATCCACCAGTCGGGCTTCGCCTCGCCCGGCGGCGGGAAGATCGGGCGCTGGCGGCTGACGCGGCGCTCGGAGTTGGTGACGGTGCCGTCCTTCTCGCCCCAAGCGGCGGCGGGGAGGCGGACATGGGCATGGGCGCTGGTATCGGTGTCGGCGATCACGTCCGACACCACGACGAACGGGCACGCCGCCAGCGCCTCGCGCACGCGGCCGGCGTCGGGGAGCGACACCGCCGGGTTGGTCGCCATGATCCACAGCGCCTTGATCCGGCCCTCGCCGACCGCGCGGAACAGGTCGACGGCCTTGAGGCCGGGCCTGGTCGCCATCCGGGGCGCGGCCCAGAAGCGGGCGACGCGGGCGACGTTCTCGGCTGCGAAGTCCATGTGCGCGGCGAGTGTCGAGGCGAGCCCGCCGACCTCGCGGCCGCCCATCGCGTTAGGCTGGCCAGTGATCGAGAAGGGCGCGGCGCCCGGCTTGCCGATGCGGCCGGTGGCGAGGTGAAGGTTGAGGATCGCATTGACCTGGTCGGTGCCGGTCAGCGACTGGTTGATGCCCTGGCTGAACATCGTGACCGTGCGGGGATGCGCGGCGAACAGGTCGTAGAAGCGCCTGAGGTCGGCGGGCGGCACGTCGCAGGTGCGCGCCACCGACCACAGGTCGCTCCCCTCTCCTATCGTATCCCAGAAGCCGTCGGGTACGGTGACGCTGGCGGCGAGGAAGGCTTCGTCGATGAGGCCCGCCGCGCGGCAATGCGCGAGCAGGCCGTTCATCAGCGCGACGTCGCTGCCGGGGCGGATCGCGAGGTGGAGGTCGGCGTCCTCGCAGGTCTCGGTGCGGCGGGGGTCGATCACCACCAGCCTGGTGCCGCGCGCGGCGCGGGCGGCCTGGATGCGCTGGTAGACGATCGGGTGGCACCAGGCGGTGTTGGAGCCGACCAGCACGATCAGGTCGGCGGCGTCGAGGTCGGCGTAGCTCGCCGGCACCACGTCCTCGCCGAACGCGCGCAGGTGGCCGGCGACCGCGCTCGACATGCACAGGCGCGAGTTGGTGTCGATGTTGGCGGTGCCGATGAAGCCCTTCATCAGCTTGTTGGCGACGTAATAGTCCTCGGTGAGGAGCTGGCCCGAGACGTAGAAGGCGACGCTGTTCGGGCCATGCTCGGCGATGGCGGCGCGGAAGCGGCGGGCGACGAGGTCGAGCGCCTTGTCCCAGCTCGCCCGGCGCTTGCCGATCATCGGGTGGAGCAGGCGGCCCTCGAGGCCGACCGTCTCGCCGAGGTGGGTGCCCTTGGAGCAGAGGCGGCCGTGGTTGGCGGGGTGGTCGGGGTCGCCCTTGATCGCGACCGAGCGCTCGCCGGTGGGCGTCGCGAGGATGCCGCAGCCGACGCCGCAATAGGCGCAGGTGGTGCGGATTGGCGTGGTCATAGCCCCTCCCCTTCAGGGGAGGAGTTGGGGTGGGGGAGTACCTCAAGCGACATGGCCTGCGGAGAGCCCCCACCCCCAACCCCTCCCCTGAAAGGGAGGGGCTTAAGAAGGGGGGCTTCCCTCACGCTGCCGCCTTCAGCGCGCCGGCGCGGCAGATGAGGACGCGGCCGGCGTCGATCTTCACGGGAATCGTCGGGGTGCAGCCCTTGTCCGGTCCCTGCGCCTCGCCCGTCGCCAAGGCGATGGTCCAGTTGTGGAGCGGACAGGCGACGCTGTGGCCGTGGACGATGCCCTGGCTGAGCGGGCCGCGCTTGTGCGGGCAGCGGTTGACCAGGGCGAACACCCGGTCGTCGCCGGTGCGGAACACCGCGATCTCCTCGCCGCCGTCGACGGGCACGGTGCGCGCGCCGCGCAGCGGGATCTCGTGCAGCCAGCCGATGTCGAGCCATTCGCCGATCATGCCGGTTCCTCCTCGCGGATGGGTTTGAACGCCGCCATGTGCGCGTGCTGCTCGCGGGCCTGGCCGGCGGCGCGCTCGGCCCAGGGATCGTCCTGGCTGAAGCGCTGGGAATGGAGGAAGCGCTCGGTGAGCGCCTGGCGGCCCTCGTCGTCCTCCACGATGCGCGACTTGACATAGTCGAGGCCGATGCGCTCGATCCACGGCGCGGTGCGTTCGAGGTAGCGCGCCTCCTCGCGGTAGAGCTGGATGAAGGCGGCGCAGTAATCCATCGCCTCCTGCTCGGTCGCGACCTTGCAGAGCAGGTCGGTGGCGCGGACCTTGATGCCGCCGTTGCCGCCGACATGGAGCTCGTAGCCCGAATCGACGCAGACCACGCCGAAGTCCTTGATCGTCGCCTCGGCGCAGTTGCGCGGGCAGCCCGACACGGCGATCTTGAACTTGTGGGGCATCCACGAGCCCCAGCTCATCCGCTCGATCCTGACGCCGAGCCCGGTCGAATCCTGCGTGCCGAACCGGCACCATTCGGAGCCGACGCAGGTCTTCACGGTGCGGAGCGACTTGCCATAGGCGTGGCCCGAGACCATGCCGGCGGCGTTGAGATCGGCCCAGACCGCCGGCAGGTCCTCCTTCCTGATCCCGAAAATGTCGAGCCGCTGGCCGCCCGTCACCTTGACCATCGGCGCATTGTATTTCTCGACGACGTCGGCGATCGCGCGCAGCTCGCGGGGGTTGGTGATGCCGCCCCACATGCGCGGGACCACCGAATAGGTGCCGTCCTTCTGGATGTTGGCGTGCATCCGCTCGTTGACGAAGCGGCTCTGCTGGTCGTCCTGATATTCGCCGGGCCAGGCGCAGAGGAGATAATAGTTGAGCGCGGGGCGGCAGGAGGAGCAGCCGTCGGGGGTCGACCAGTGCAGCTTCTGCATCACCTCGGGGATCGATCTCATCCCCTGCGCGACGATCTCGCGGCGGACGTCGTCGTGGCCGAAGCTGGTGCATTTGCAGAGCGTCTTGGGGCCCGCCTCGACCGCGTCGCCGAGGGTGATCGCGAGCAGGGTCTCGACCAGGCCGGTGCAGGAGCCGCAGCTCGCCGAGGCCTTGCAGCCGGCACGCACCGCGTCGAGGCTGCACGCCCCGGCCTCGATGCAGGCGACGACCTGGCCTTTGGCTACGCCGTTGCAGCCGCAGATCTCGGCATCGTCCGAGAGCGCCGCAACGGCCGCCTTAGGGTCCGCTGCCCCACCCCCAGAGGCATAGGCCTGACCGAAGATGAGGAGGTCGCGGAGGTCCGAGATGTCCTCGCGCTTCTTGAGAAGATCGAAATACCAGCTGCCGTCGGCGGTGTCGCCGTAGAGCACCGCGCCGACGATACGGTCGTCCTTGACCACGACGCGCTTGTAGACGCCGCGGCTGGCGTCGCGCAGGACGATATCCTCGGCGCCGTCGCCGCCCGCGAAGTCGCCCGCCGAGAAGACGTCGATGCCCGAGACCTTGAGCTTGGTCGACGTGACGGAGCCCCGGTAGCCGCTCGGCTTGCCCACCAGCCCGTCGGCGAGCGCGCGGCACATCTCCCACAGCGGGGCGACCAGGCCGTAGACCTGCCCGTCGTGCTCGACGCACTCGCCGACTGCCAGGATCGCCGGGTCGGAGGTGACCATATGGTCGTCGACCTTGATGCCGCGGCCGACCTCCAGCCCGGCCTCGCGGGCGAGCGCGACGTTGGGGCGGATGCCGACCGCCATCACCACCAGGCTGGCCGGGATGGTGCGGCCGTCCTTCAACCGCACGCCCTCCACCGCGTCGGCGCCGAGGATCTCGGCGGTGTCGGCGCCGGTGAGGATGGTCTGGCCCCGCGCCTCCAGCGCGGTCTTGAGCAGCCAGCCGGCCGCCTCGTCGAGCTGGCGTTCCATGAGGGTGGACATGAGGTGGAGCACGGTGACCTTCATGCCACGGAGGCTGAGGCCGTGCGCCGCCTCCAGCCCCAGCAGGCCGCCGCCGATCACCACCGCCCGACCTATTTCTCCATTTGGGCCGCCCTTCTCGGCGGCCGCGAGCATCGCGTCGACGTCGTTCATGTCGCGGAAGCTGATCACGCCGGGCAGGTCCTTGCCCGGCACCGGGATGATGAAGGGATCGGAGCCGGTCGCGATCAGCAGCTTGTCATAGGGGACGGTGCGGCCGGCGCGCGAGGTGACCGTCCTCGCCTCCCGGTCGATCGCCGCGACGGGATCGCCGGCGATCAGCTCGATGCCGTTGTCGCGGTACCAGTCGTGGCCGTTGATGACGATGTCGTCGAAGCTCTTCTCGCCCGCGAGTACGGGGGAGAGCATGATGCGGTTGTAGTTGACGCGCGGCTCGGCGCCGAAGATCGTCACCTGGTAGCGGCCCGCGTCGCGCGCCAGCAGCTCCTCGATCGCGCGGCAGCCGGCCATGCCGTTGCCGACCACCACCAGCCGCTCGCGCCGCGCCGGCACGCCGGCGGATTCGTCCGCCGCCTCCGCCGTCCAGCCGTCGCCCGTAAAGTCCATGTGTCCAAGCTCCAGAACGCGAAAAGGCCGCCATGCGAGCTGCCGGAAATCCCGGCGCCCGCATGGCGGCCTTGCCAATTCACCCTGGCCGGCGGTGAGGCCGGCCGATGCGCCGCCGGATCCCGTCGATGGGAGCGGCGGCTATGTCCCGTTCGGGCGACCTTGCCCGAGTCCGTGCATGATGCTGATTCCGGGGTGCGGCTTCAAGAGGAAATTTTGCGCCGCAGCATCAATCCTCCAAATCCTCCCCGAGCAAGCTCGGGGAGGATTTTCTACAGCGCCCAATCCAGCTGCAGCCATAGCTTGCTGGTGTCCGTCGCGAAGCGCTTGGCCTGATAGTCGGCGTAGCGCACCGACAGCGTCGTCTTGCCGAGCTTGCCGCTTGCGAGCAGGTCGATCTCGTCGCCGTAATGGCGGACCAGACGGTCGCTATCGAAATGGTGGTAGACGGCCTGGAGCGACACCGCGGTGAACGGGCCCACCGCCTTCCAGCCGCGCCCGACGTTGGCGTAGAGATCGCGCACACCGTCGGGAGGCGTGGTCACGAACTTGTCGGCCCAGCCCTGGAACTTGAACACCGAGCCTAGCGGCGCCTGGAACGCGGTGAGCGCCGCGCCGCCGTCCGCGCCCAGTACCTCGTAGCCGCCGCCGAGCTTCCATCCGCCCACGCCAAGGGCGGCGTCGACCAGATAATAGTCGGCGCGATAGTCGTTCGGATTGCGGTGATAGTCGGCCTGGGTGGCGTAGCTCGCCTGCCAGGAGAGCTTCACCTCCGTCGCCAGCGGGCGCGAGCCGGCTAGGCGGGCGCCGTAGGTCTGGCTCGACAGGCGGAAGCCCTGCACCGCCGCTTCGTCCTGGTCGACGAGATAGGCGAAGCCGGTGAGCGTGCCGAGCGGCGTCGCATAGCTGAGGTTGGCGAAGACATTGCCGCCCGATACCGCCCGCTGGCGCGCATCATGGCCGTCGATGCCCCAGATGGTGCGCACGCTCCAGGCATAGCTGACGTCGGCCTTGAGGCCCTTGAGCGGCGTCCATTCGGCACGCACCGCGTCGAAGGTCTGGCCGTTCTGGCGAAAGTCCGCGGCGCCGACGAAGCGCTCGTCGTCGAGCATGATGCGCTGGCGCCCGGCGGTGAGGGTGATTGCGGGCGAGCGGTACTGGAGCTGGGCCAGGTAGAGCGCGACGTTCTGCGGATCGCCGATCAGCGGCCGCGCCGTCGCGCCATCGAGCCCGTCGTAATGATCGCCGGCGATGGCGAGCGTGCCCTGTGCCTCGACCAGCGCGCTCCAGCCGCCACTGGTGGCGGAGACCCCGCTGCGGACGCGGGCGGTCAGCGCGCCGCTGCGGTCGGCAAAGTCGTCTTGGTCGACCTGCTCGTAGCGCAGCCGCGCCTCGGCGCGCGGCTTCAGCGTGATCTCCTGCGCACAGGCCGGCCCCGCGGCGGCCAGCGCGGCCGCCGTTACAGTCACCCGTATCATTGGCGTCCCCCTAGATGCGCGCGACCGAGCCAGCGCCCCAGCTCGCCCGCCATGTCCCCTTGACCCAGGTCAGCCCCGCGAGCGCAAGCAGTGCGAGGCCGGCGAAAATCAGGAAGCCGGGCTGGTAGCTGCCGGCGAACTGCTTGGCGAAGCCCAGCGACGAGGCGAGGTAGAAGCCGCCGACCCCGCCGGCCATGCCGACCAGGCCGGTCATCACCCCGATCTCCTCGCGGAAGCGCTGCGGCACGAGCTGGAACACCGCGCCGTTGCCGGCCCCCAGCGCGAGCATCGCCACCACGAAGGTCGTCAGCGCGCTGGCGACGCCGGGGGCGGCGCTGACGCCGGCCAGCGCGATCGCCGCGACGGCGAACACCACGGTCAGCGTCTTCACGCCGCCGATCGCATCGGCCAGCGCGCCGCCGATCGGGCGAATCAGCGAGCCGGCGAACACGCAGGCCGCGGTGGCATAGCCGGCCATGACGGTGGTGAGGCCGAACCGGTCGGTGAAGTAGATCGGCAGCGACGCGGCAAGGCCGACGAAGCCGCCGAAAGTGACCGAGTAGAAGCCCATCAGCCACCAGGCGTCGGCCGTCCTGAGCGGCTGGAGGTAGGCGGCGATCCGCTTGGGCGCGGGCGCGTTGGGAGCATCCTTGGCCATGATCATATAGGCGGCGAACACCAGCGCGAGCGGGATGCAGGCGAGCCCGAGCACCGCGTTCCAGCCGAATAGCTTGGCCAGCGTCGGCGCGAACAGCGCGGCGAGCACGGTGCCCGAATTGCCCATGCCGGCCAGACCCATCGCCTTGCCCTGGTGCTCGGGCGGATACCAGCGGCTGGCGAGCGGCAGCGCGATCGCGAAGCTCGCCCCCGCGAAGCCGAGGATCACGCCGAGCGCGAGCGTGCCGGCGAAGCTGTTCACGCCGAGCAGCCAGGCGGCGAACAGGCCGGCGATGACGATGACCTGGCTGATCGCGCCCGAGCGCTTGGGGCCGATGCGGTCGACGAGCAGGCCGTTGACCAGCCGCAGCACCGCGCCGGCGAGCGTCGGCGTCGCCACCATCAACCCCTTCTCGGCCGGGGTCAGGTGGAGGGTCTTGGCGATCTCGGGCGCCAGCGGGCCGAGCAGCACCCACACCATGAACGCCAGGTCGAAATAGAGGAAGGCGGCGATCAGCGTGGGCTTGTGCCCTGCCTTCCAGAAATCGCTTTTCTCCTCGGTCTTCGCCTTGTCCCAGAATGTCGTGGCCATAGAACCCTCGCTTCTTGCGCGTGGAGGACATGAAAAAAGCCGCCTCCGGCCTGCTGCGCATCGGCAGCGGCGGGACAGCGGCTTTGCTGATTCGTGTTGGCGGAGGACATCCCGGCACTGGGCGCTTCCGCATGTCTGACGCGCAGCGTCGCGCGTTCCGGCTAAAGTTTCCTTATTTCGTCACATTTCGCAAGTGCAAAATTTATGGTGCAGAGCAATATCAAACTGTTCACCCGTCACCCCGGCCTTGTGCCGGGGTCCACCGGGCGGCCAAGTGCTGGTTTCGAGGTTCCAGCCCGTGTCTCGACGTCCGTCCCCGTGGAGGGGTGGATGCCGGAACAAGTCCGGCATGACGACTCAGCTAATCTTGCCTCTGAACCGCGCCAGATACCCTTCGATATCCGCCGGATCGAACACCGCGCCGTCGAAGAAGCGGTCGGGGCCCAGCGTCAGCGCACCCCGGTGTGCGCCGACCGGCAGCGGCGCCGCGAGCGCGCCTTCCACCTTCATGCTTGCGCCCGGCATCGGCTGACCGGCGCCGCCGAGCGCGCGGCGGTAGACGTCGGAGCGGAACACCTCGGCCGCCTGGCGCTCGGTCGCGGGGCTCGGCTTCACCATCCCCCAGCGCACGAGCTGCGAATAGATCCACAGCGCCTGGCTGCGCCACGGGAAGCCGGCTGCCTCGCGGTGGAACAGCATGAAGTCAGGCGCGTCGACCGGCGCGTCGCTGCGCCGCAGTATGATGCGGCCGGCGAGCGCGGCGGTGATCAGCTCGGCGCTCTGGCCGACATGCTCGGGCCGTTCGAGCAGCATAGCGAGCTCCTCGCGGTTGACGGGATCGTCGCACCAGGCGGCCGCCTCGGTGAGCGCGAGGAGCAGGCGGTCGACCGTTTCCGGATTCGCCGCCAGCCAGTCGGCGCGCATCGCCAGCACCTTCTCGACGCCGCGGCGCCAGATGTTGACGCCGGCGGCGATGATCTCGCCCAGCCCTTCGGCGACGGCGACGCTGTTCCACGGCTCGCCGGCGGTGAAGCCGTCGATCTCGCCGAGCCGCAGCGCCTCCGCCATCAGCGAGGGCGGCAGCACGCGCAGGCTGACGTCGCGGTCCGGGTCGACGCCGGCATAGGCGAGCCAGTAGCGCAGCATCAGCGCGTGGCTGGAGAAGCGGTGGACGATGCCGATCACCGGCTTGCGGCGGTAGAGGCCGATCGCATTGGCGAAATCGTGCGCGGTCGCCTCGGGATCGCGCACGCGCCGGACGGGATCGGGATCGAGCGCCGCGGTAAACTCGCTGCCCATCACCAGCGCGTTGCCGTTGAGGTTGAGCTTGAACGGCGCGGCGAGCGCGGCGCGGTGCTGGCTGAGCCCCAGGGTCACCGCGATCGCGAGCGGGGCGAGCATGTGCGCGGCCTGGACCTGGCCGTAGACCAGCCGGTCGCGCAGCGTCGCCCAGGAGGTGGTGCGCGTGAGCGTGAGGTCGATGCCGTGCTTCTCGGCGAAGCCTTTGGCGTGCGCGGCGATGATCGGCGCACTGTCGGTGAGCGGCAGGAAGGCGATCGCGAGCGGGGTCATGGCTGCCCTCCCAGCAGGCTGTGCGCGGTGATCAGCGCCTCGGCCACCTCGACGATGCGCTTGTTCCGGCTCATCGCGGTGGTGCGCAGCAGCGCATAGGCGTCGGGCTCGGCGAGGCCGCGGGTCTGCATCAGGATCGCCTTGGCACGGTCGATGGTCTTGCGGTCGGCGAGCGCGGTGCGCGCCTCGTCGAGTTCGGCCTGCATCCGGGCGAAGGCGTTGAAGCGGCGGATGGCGAGATCGAGGATCGGCTTCACCCGCTCCTTGCGCAGGCCGTCGACGACATAGGCGGAGACGCCCGCGTCGATCGCGGCGCCGATCATCGCATCGTCCGACTGGTCGACGAACATCGCGATCGGCCGCGCCAGCGCGCGGCTGACCGCCAGCATTTCCTCCAGCGTGTCGCGGCTGGGGCTGCCGAGGTCCATCAGCACGACGTCGGGGGCCATCCGCTCGATCTTGGCGACGAAGGCGCCCTGCGGCGGCACGACGTGGATGTCGTCGTAGCCCGCCTCGCGCAGCCCCTCCTCGAGCACGCTCGCGCGCAGGCCGCTGTCATCGACGATCACGATCCGCACGGCAGAGCTTTCCCAGGCACGGGTGTGTCCCATGCATGGAGCAGGGGCGGCCGGTCAACGCCCATCGATCCTGAGCGTCATCCCGGCGGAAGCCGGGATGACGAAACTATGGAGGTCAGGCGACGCGTTCGGGCAGCACGGGCGCCGCGCGATGTTCCTGATGCCAGCGCTTGCGCCAGGACAGCCCGGCCAGCGCGAAGGGAATGGCGGCAAGGAGAGCGAAGATCAGCGTCAGGCGCAGGAACATGCCCTGCGGGAGCGCGGCCATGAAGGCGCCGAGGATGAGCACGAACAGCGCGATCGCGCCCCATTCGGGATGATGGACCCGCCGGAACGCGGCGCAAAGCAGGGCGCAGAGGGTGACTCCGACCGCCATGCTGCCCAGGATCAGGGCCAGGGTTTCCAGGACTTCAAGAACGACGTGCATGTGACCTCTCCTGAGGCCGCCGTGTCCTTACGGGCTTTTTCGGGGCCTTGCGGCCTCGACGATCGTCATACCGCAATTTCGATAAAAATGCAAGGAAAATAGCAAGCTAAGGGCCCTATTCGAACCCTGATCGAATCGATCGAGGAGCTCGCCGAGCATCGGTTTCGGACGGATGATCTCCTCGCGGTGCGTTGCGGAGGCGCGCTCTCAGGTCACCTTGCCGCGGGCGCGATAGCGATCGTCGTTCCAGGCACCGCTCGCGAGCAGGTGGGCGAGGATGTCGGCGGCCTGCCACACCTCCTCGAAGCCGGTGTAGAGCGGGGTGAAGCCGAAGCGGAGCAGATCCGGACCGCGGAAGTCGCCGATCACGCCGCGCTCGATCAGCGCGGTCATCACCGCGAAGCCGTCCGGATGGGCGAAGGAGATATGGCTGCCGCGCCGGGCCGGATCGCGGGGCGAGGCGAGCGTCAGGTCCGGGCATCGGGTTTCGACCATGGCGACGAACAGGTCGGCGAGCGCCTGGCCCTTGGCATAGAGCGCTGCGGGATCGACGCCGTCGAATGTCGCGAGCCCCGCCTCCAGCGCCGCCAGGCCGAGGATCGGCGGCGTGCCGCACAGCCAGCGGCGCATCGTCGGGCACGGGGCATAGTCGTCGCCGAAATCGAACGGCGCGGCATGGCCCATCCAGCCGGTGAGCGGCGATGCGAGCAGCGCCTGGTGCCGCGCGGCGACGTAGAGGAAGGCGGGCGCGCCGGGACCGCCGTTCAGATACTTGTAGCCGCAGCCGACCGCCAGATCGGCGTTGGCGGCGTCGAGGTCGACCGGCACCGCGCCGGCGCTGTGGCTGAGGTCCCACAGCATCAGCGCGCCCGCCGCCTGCGCCGCCGCCGTCACCGCGGCCATGTCGAACATCTCGGCGGTGCGGTAGTGGACATGGGTCAGCATCACCACCGCCACCTCTGCACCGATCGCTTCGACGATACGGTCGCGCGGGACGGTGCGCACCTCGATCTCGCCAGCGGCGGCGATGCCCTGCGCCATGTAGAGGTCGGTCGGGAAATTGCCCGGTTCGGTCAGGACCACCCGTCGCCCCGGCCGCGCCGCGAGCGCGGCCATCAGCAGCTTGTAGAGATTGACCGAGGTCGAGTCGGCGACGATCACCTCGTCCGGCCCGGCGCCGATCAACGGGGCGATCTTCATCGCGATGCGGGTCGGCGCGTCGATCCAGCCGGCATCGTTCCAGCTGCGGATCAGCCCTTCGCCCCATTCGCGCTCGACCGTCTCCGTCATGCGGGCGGGCGTCGCGCGGGGCAGCGCACCGAGCGAATTGCCGTCGAGGTAGATCACCCCCTCCGGGAGCGCGAAGCGCTCGCGAAGCGCGCGTAGCGGATCGGCGGCGTCGAGCGCCCGCGCCTCCTCCCGCGTCACAGCCGCGTCCGCACGCTGAGCAGTTCGGGGAAGAAGCCCTCCTTGAGCACGTTCGCCAGATAGGCGACGCCGGCGGTGCCGCCGGTGCCGGTCTTGAAGCCGATCACCCGCTCGACCGTCTTCAAATGGCCGAAGCGCCAGAGCTGGACGTGATATTCGAGGTCGACCAGCTTCTCGGCGAGCTCGTAGAGATCCCAGTGGCGGTCGGGATCGGCATAGACCGCAGCCCAGGCACGCTCGACCGCCTCGGAGGCGACATAGGGCTGGGTCCAGTCGCGTTCCGTCGGCACGTCGAAGCCGCGCCGGGCGAGCAGGCGGATCGATTCGTCGTAGAGGCTCGGCCGTTCCAGCTCCGCGCGGAGCGCGGCGGCGACCGCGGGCTCGCCCTCGTGGATGTCGACCATCTCGGGCTTCTTGTTGCCGAGCAGGAACTCGACGTGGCGATACTGGTCCGACTGGAAGCCCGAGGAGGTGCCGAGCCTGCCCCGCATCCGGGTGTAGTCGGCGGGGGTCATGGTCGCGAGCACCTCCCACGACTGGATGAGCTGCGACTGCACGCGGGCGACGCGGCTCATCATCTTGAAGGCGGGGGCGAGATCGTCGGCGATGATGCATTCGCGCGCGGCGCGCAGCTCGTGGAGGCAGAGCTTGAGCCAGATCTCGGAGGCCTGGTGGATCGAGATGAACAGGAGCTCGTCGTGCGCGTCGCTGAGCGGCGTCTGGAGATCGAGCAGCTCGGGCAGGCGGAGATAGCTGCGGTAGGTGATGTTGGATGACATGGCCTATCCCCTAGAGTTTATCCCATTCAGATTGAAGCAGTGTCAGCGCTCCTGCGAAGGCAGGGGCCCAGGCGCAAGCGATGGAACCCATGATCCAGGGCTCCTGCCTTCGCAGGAGCACGCTTCCGCTTCATTCGGAGGGCGCTGCCCGTCCGCCCCGAGCTTGTCGAAGGCCGGTTCTTTCTTCTACCGCATCCCGAGCAGTCCCGAGGGGAGAGGATATGAAGACCCGCGCCGCCGTCGCCTTCGAGGCGAAGACACCGCTCGAGATCGTCGAGGTCGACCTGGAGGGGCCCAAGGCCGGCGAGGTGCTGGTCGAGATCATGGCGACCGGCATCTGCCACACCGATGCCTATACGCTCGACGGGTTCGACAGCGAGGGCATCTTCCCCTCGATCCTGGGGCACGAGGGCGCCGGCATCGTGCGCGAGGTCGGCGCGGGCGTGACCAGCGTGAAGCCCGGCGACCACGTGATCCCGCTCTACACCCCCGAATGCCGCCAGTGTAAGTCGTGCCTCAGCGGCAAGACCAACCTCTGCACCGCGATCCGCGCCACCCAGGGCAAGGGGCTGATGCCCGACGGCACCAGCCGGTTCAGCTACAAGGGGCAGCCGATCTTCCACTATATGGGCTGCTCCACCTTCTCGAACTTCACCGTGCTGCCCGAGATCGCGGTGGCGAAGATCCGCGAGGACGCGCCGTTCCGGACGAGCTGCTACATCGGCTGCGGCGTCACCACCGGCGTCGGCGCGGTGGTCAACACCGCCAAGGTGCAGGTCGGCGACAAGGTGGTGGTGTTCGGCCTGGGCGGCATCGGCCTCAACGTCATCCAGGGCGCGAGGATGGTCGGCGCGGACGTGATCGTCGGCGTCGACATCAACCCCGACCGCGAGGAATGGGGCCGCAGGTTCGGCATGACCCACTTCATCGACGGCAAGGGCAAGAACCGCGAGCAGGTGATCGCCGAGGTGCTCGCGCTCACCGACGGCGGGGCGGACTACAGCTTCGATGCGACCGGCAACACCGAGGTGATGCGCACCGCGCTCGAATGCTGCCACCGCGGCTGGGGGACAAGCATCATCATCGGCGTGGCCGAGGCGGGCAGGGAGATCGGCACGCGCCCCTTCCAGCTCGTCACGGGGCGGGTATGGAAGGGCACAGCGTTCGGCGGCGCCAAGGGGCGCACCGACGTGCCTAGGATCGTCGATTGGTACATGAACGGCAAGATCGCGATCGATCCGATGATCACCCACCTCCTCAGCCTCGACGAGATCAACAAGGGCTTCGAGCTGATGCACGCCGGCGAGAGCATCCGGTCGGTGGTGGTCTATTGATGCGGGCGCTCGTCCTCGCGGCGCTGATCGCCGCCGCGCCTGCCGCCGCGCAGACACCCGAAGCCGACGTCGCTCGCATCCGGGCGAGCGCACCGTTCAACGCCGCGATCGTTGACCTCGACCGCGGCCATGACCGGTTCGTCGAGGAGATCGTCGAGATCACCGAAATCCCGGCGCCGCCGTTCAAGGAAGCCGAGCGCGCGAAGGCGATGGCGGAGAAGTTCCGCGCGGTGGGACTCGAGGACGTGACGATCGATGCGGAGGGCAATACCCTGGGCCTGCGCCCCGGCACGGACCCAAGGGCCAAGCTGGTCGTGATCTCCGCCCATCTCGACACCGTCTTCCCCGAGGGAACGCCGGTGAAGGTCAGGCGTGAGGGCACCCGCCTGTCCGCCCCGGGCGTCGGCGACGATTCGCGCGGGCTCGCGGCGCTGCTCGCCTATGCCCGCGCGCTCGATGCGGGCGGGATCAGGACGCGCGCGCCGATCCTGTTCGTCGCCGATGTCGGCGAGGAAGGGCGCGGCGATCTGCGCGGCGTGCGCCATCTGTTCACCAAGGGGCCGATGCAGGGACGGATCGGCGCCTTCTTCTCGATCGACGGCAGCGGCGCAGCGCAGGTCACCCGCGCGGGCGTGGGATCGAAGCGCTACCGCGTCACCTTCAAGGGACCGGGCGGGCACAGCTACGGCGCGTTCGGCATCGTCAATCCGATGGCGGCTATGGCCGGCGCGGTGAGCGAGCTCTACAGGATCAAGCTGCCGGCCGGGCCCCGCACCACCTATTCGGCGAGCGTCACCGGCGGCGGCACCTCGGTCAACGCGATCCCCGACGAGGTGTTCGTCGACGTCGACATGCGCTCCGAAAGCGTCGAGGCGTTGGCGGCGCTGGAGAAGCGCTTCCTCGCCATCGTGAAGAGCGCGGTCGATGCCGAGAACGCCGCGCGCTCGACCCGCGTCGGCAAGGTCACCGCCGAGCCGCAAGTGATCGGCGACCGCCCCGCCGGCGCCACGCCCGCCGACGATCCGCTGGTGAGGACCACCGCCGCGGCGGTACGGGCGTTCGGCTATGCGCCGGTCCTCGACGCTTCCTCGACCGACGCCAACCTGCCGATGAACCTCGGCATCCCGGCGGTGACGATCGGATCGGGCGGCAGCGGCGGCCGCGCCCATGCGCCGGATGAATGGATCGACGTCGCCAAGCCGGAAAGCGTGCGGGGGCTTTCGGTCGGGCTGCTCGCGCTCGTCGGCGCGGCGGGGATGACGCCGTAAGCGGGACGACCGCGGATCTCATCGTCATCGGCGGCGGTATCGTCGGACTGTCGGCGGGGCGAGATCACAGGGCGAGCGACCATGTCTGCCCGATCAGGTCCTTGCCGAATGAGCGGTGCGGCGCCTCCTCGACCAATGTGAAGCCGGCGTGCACATAGATGCTGCGCGCCGCCGCGAGGACGCTGTTGGTCCAGAGGTCCAGCCGCTCGTACCCGAGCGCCCGCGCCCGTTCGATGCACGCGGCCACCAGCATCTTGCCGACGCCGGCGCCGCGCGCGTCGGGTTCGACGTACAGCAGGCGCAGTTTGCCCACCCCCGGCTTGTCCCCGCGCACGAGGAAGATCGATCCGGCCATCCGGCCGTCGATCTCGGCGATCCACGCCGCGTCGCGCGCGGGATCGAACGACTGGTGGAAATCGGCGAGGATTCGCGCGACCAGGGCCTCATAGTCGCTGTTCCAGCCATATTCCTCCGCATAGAGGATCGCCTGTCGCGCGATGACCAGGCCCATGTCGCCGGGCCCGAGGCCCCGCAGCGTCACCGTCGGGGCCGTCTCGGCTTCAAAGATTCGGGTGATGGCGGAGGCGGCCGAAAGCAGGCGCCGTCGGCGGATTTGCGGCAGTCCCTCGAGCAGGGCGCCGATCGCCGCGCGCGTGTTTCCCTCCAGGGCGGCGAACGCCTTGCGCCCCTCCTCCGTCAGCGAGAGCAGCTGTTGACGGCCGTGGGCGGGGTCCTCGCGCGCCGTCATCAGCCCGCGTCCGATCAGCCGTTTCAACGTGCGGCTCATCTGCGCGCGATCGACGTTCAGCGTCCGCGCGATCTCGGCCGCCGTCGGGTCGGCGCGGTGCGCGACCTCGTAGAGGATCCGGGCCTCGCTCAGCGTGAACGGGCTGCCGTCGAGCCGGGCGTGGAGAAGGCCGAGCCGGCTGGTGTAGAGCCGGTTGAATGCGCGCAGGTCCGCGACGGCGTTCTCGTGCTGATGCGTCATGCGCGGGCTCCGTAGTGTTGACTCGATCAACACTACGGAATGTTGATCGAGTCAACACCTGGCCGCGTAGGATCGCCGCCGCGCCTTCGCCTCCGCCCTGAACCTGTGCAGCAGCGGCTCGGTGTAGCCGTTGGGCTGAGTCAACCCCTCGAAGATCAGCGCGCGGGCGGCCTGGAAGGCGAGGCTTTCGTCCTCATGCCCGGCCATCGGGCGGTAGTTGGGATCGCCCGCGTTCTGGGCGTCGACCTTCGTCGCCATGCGCCGCAGCGCCGCGTCGACCTGCTCCGGCGTGGCGACGCCGTGCAGCAGCCAGTTGGCGATGTGCTGCGAGCTGATGCGCAGCGTCGCGCGATCCTCCATCAGGCCGACGTCGTCGATGTCGGGCACCTTGGAGCAGCCGACGCCCTGGTCGATCCAGCGCACGACATAGCCGAGGATGCCTTGCGTGTTGTTCTCCAACTCGCGCGTCACCTCCGCCTCGCTCCAGTTGCGGCCGCCCGCGAGCGGGACCGTCAGCAGCTTGTCCAGCGGCGGGATCGGCTCGTCCGCGATCTCGCGCTGGCGGGCGAACACGTCGACCTGGTGGTAATGGAGCGCGTGCAGCGTCGCCGCGGTCGGGCTCGGCACCCAGGCGGTGTTGGCGCCGCTCGTCGGATGCGCGACCTTCTGCGCGAGCATGTCGGCCATCCGGTCGGGCGCGGCCCACATGCCCTTGCCGATCTGCGCCTTGCCGGAGAGGCCGCAGGCGAGGCCGATGCGCACGTTGCGGTCCTCATAGGCCTTGATCCATTCGGTGCCCTTCATCTCGGCCTTGGGCACCATCGCGCCGGCGCGCATCGCGGTGTGGATCTCGTCGCCGGTGCGGTCGAGGAAACCGGTGTTGATGAAGACGATGCGGTCCTTCACCGCCCGGATGCAGGCGGCGAGGTTGGCGGAGGTGCGGCGCTCCTCGTCCATCACGCCGACCTTGACCGTGTGGCGGGCGAGGCCGAGCAGGTCCTCGACCGCGTCGAACAGGCGGTCGGTGAAGGCGGCCTCATCCGGGCCGTGCATCTTGGGCTTGACGATATAGACCGAGCCGGCGCGGCTGTTGCGGTACCGGCCGAGCCCGCGCAGGTCGTGGAGCGCGATCGTGCTGGTCATGATCGCGTCGAGGATGCCCTCCGGCGCCTCGCCGCCATCGGCGAGCCTGACCGCCGGTGTGGTCATCAGGTGGCCGACGTTGCGCACGAACAGCAGGCTGCGGCCGGGAAGCACGAGATCGTCGGCGTTGGGGCGCTGATAGGCACGATCGCCGTTCAGGCGGCGGGTCATCGTCTTCCCGCCCTTCTCGAACGTCTCCTCCAGGTCGCCGCGCATCAGGCCGAGCCAGTTGGCATAGGCAGCCACCTTGTCCTCGGCATCGACCGCGGCGATCGAATCCTCGAGGTCGACGATGGTGGTGAGCGCCGCCTCGAGCAGCACGTCGGCGATGCCGGCGGGATCGTCCTTGCCGATCGGATGGGCGCGATCGATCACCACTTCGATATGCAGGCCGTTGTGGCGGAAAAGGAGGTTGTCGCCTTTCGAACCGACGAACTGGCCTGGATCGGCGAGGTTGAGGTCGCCGCTCGTGAAATCCTTCCAGCTTCCCGACTTGAGCGGCACCGCCTTGTCGAGGAACTCGCGGGCATAGGCGATCACCTGGGCGCCGCGCTCGGGATCATAACCGCCGGGCTGAGCGACACCCGGCAGGGCATCGGTGCCGTAGAGCGCATCGTAGAGACTGCTCCAGCGCGCATTGGCCGCGTTGAGGACAAAGCGGGCGTTGAGCGCCGGGACGACGAGTTGCGGGCCGGCCATCGTCGCGATCTCGGGATCGACGTTCCGGGTGCCGATCGTGAACGGCGCCGGCTCGGGCACCAGGTAGCCGATCTCGCGCAGGAATGCCTCGTCGGCTTCGCCGCCTTCCGCGAGGCGCGTGTCGATCGCCGCCTGCAGCGCGTCGCGCCGCGCGAGCAGCTCGCGGTTCTCCGGAGCGAAGCGCTCGAAGATCGCCGCCGTGCCGGTCCAGAAAGCGTCCGCGTCGAGGTCCAGCGGCGGCAGTACCTGCTCCTCGACGAACGCGGCCAGGGGCGCGGCCACCGACAGGCCGGCGCGGGGGGCATGGGTCATCGCAGAACGCCTCCATGGGATCGAACGGGCCTGGGGAGGCCCTCGCCGCTTAAGCCGATCCGGGGCCGGGGATCAACCAGAGGGTGGATTTGTAACCGGTTACAGCGCACGCTATCCGCAACGGGCACCGAGTCGGCAAGGCGGAGACGAGAGGGAGGATGGCTTGAGCGGCACCAGGATCACGCGGCGCGGTGCGCTGATGGCGGCGGGGGCGCTGGTCGCCTGGGCGCATTCGCCGGCGCGGGCGCTGCTGCTCCAGGCGGAAAAGGACAAGGGGTCGCGCGCCGCGATCGACGCGCTGATCGGCCGGATGACCGTCGAGGAGAAATGCGGCCAGCTCACGCTGATGGCCGCGGCCTGGGCCGGCGCCGGTGCCAACGCGCTCAATCCGCCACAGGCCGGCGCGGGCTTCGAGGCGCAGCTGGGCGAGGTGCGCAAAGGCCGGCTCACCGGCGTGTTCAACGGCAACGGCGCCGAGATGGCGCGGCGGATGCAGACCGTCGCGGTGAAGGAATCGCGGCTGAAGATCCCGCTGATCTTCGCCGCCGACGTGATCCACGGCCACCGCACCGTCTTCCCGGTGCCGCTCGCCGAGGCGGCGAGCTTCGACGCCGCGCTCGCCGAGCGCACCGCGCGCGTCGCGGCTGTCGAGGCGGCGGCGGCGGGGATCGACTGGACCTTCGCGCCGATGGTCGACGTCGCCCGCGACCAGCGCTGGGGCCGCGGCGTCGAGGGCGCCGGCGAGGACGTGCTGCTCGGCATCGACATGGCGGCGGCACGGGTGAAGGGCTTCCAGGGCAGGTCGCTGCGGGACGACGACGCGGTCGCCGCCTGCGCCAAGCATTTCGCCGCCTATGGCGCGGCCGAGGCGGGGCTCGACTACAACAGCGTCGACATTTCCGAGCGGACGCTGCGCGAGGTCTATTTCCCGCCGTTCGAGGCCGCTGCGGCCGCCGGCGCGCCGACCTTCATGGCTGCGTTCAACGAGCTGTCCGGCATCCCGGCCACCGGCAACCGCTGGCTGCAGACCGAGGTGCTGCGCGGCGAATGGGGCTTCGGCGGGCTGGTCGTCTCCGACTATACCGGCGACGAGGAGATGATCGCGCACGGCTTCGCCGCCGACGCGCGCGAGGCGACCAGGCTCGCCTTCATGGCCGGCGTCGACATGAGTATGCAGAGCGGCTTCTACATCCGGCACCTGCCGGGACTGGTGAGCGACGGCAGCGTGCCGATGACGCGGCTCGACGAGGCGGTGCGGCGCGTGCTGGCGCTGAAGGCGAAGCTCGGGCTGTTCGACGATCCGTTCCGCCGCATCGATCCCGGGCGCGAGAAGGCGCGTTCGCTCACCGCCGCCCATCGCGCCGTGGCGCGCGACGCGGCGCGCAAGTCGATCGTGATGCTGCGCAACGCGGGCGCGCTGCTGCCGCTCAGGAAATCGGGACAGACGATCGCGCTGATCGGTCCCTTCGCCGAAGGGAAGCACGACCTGATCGGCCCGTGGAACGTCTATGGCGACGACGGGCAGGCGGTCGATATCGCCACCGGGATGCGCGCGGCCCTGGCCGATCCGGGGGCGCTGACGGTGACCGCCGGCTGCCAGCCGTTCGCGCCGATTCCGGGCGGCGTCGATGCCGCGGTCGCCGCCGCGCGCGCCGCCGATGTCGCGGTGCTGGTGGTGGGCGAGACGCAGGACATGTCGGGCGAGGCCAAGTCGCGCACCTCGCTCACCGTTCCGCCCGCGCAGCAGGCGCTGGTCGAGGCGGTGGCGGCCACCGGCAGGCCCTATGTCGTGCTGCTCAAGAATGGCCGGGCGCTTGAAGTGCAGGGCGCGGTGCTCGCGGCGCCGGCGCTGCTCGTCACCTGGTTTCTCGGCAGCGAGACCGGGCCGGCGGTCGCCGACGTGCTGTTCGGCGACGAGGGGCCGTCGGCACGCCTGCCCGTCAGCTTCCCGCAGGAATCGGGGCAGGAGCCCTTCTACTACGCGCACAAGGCGACCGGGCGTCCCAATCCGGAGGGGCCGCTCCAGCCCTACAAGGCGCATTTCCAGACGGTGAGCAACGCGGCGCGTTTTCCGTTCGGCCACGGCCTCACCTACGGCCGCATCGGCTATGCCGATCTCACGAACGGCGGCGGCAGGCTGGCCTGGGACGGCGCGATCACCCTCGCCGCTCGCGTCACCAACTCGGGCGATCGCGAGGCATGGGAGGTGGCGCAGCTCTACATCCGCGACCGCGCCGCCAGCATCACCCGGCCGGTGCGCGAGCTGAAGGGCTATCGCAAGATCCGCCTGGCGCCCGGCACATCAGCGGCGGTCGCCTTCACGCTTCGCCGTCGCGACCTGGAGTTCATCGGCCAGGCGATGAAGCGCACCGTGGAGCCGGGAACGTTCGACTTCTGGATCGGTCCCTCGTCAGCCGAGGGGCTTCGGGGCAGTTTCGAGCTCCTCGCGGGCTAGCCGCTGCTGCTCGAGCTCGCCGACGATGCGGTCGTGGACGTCGCGGCGAAGGGGATTGAGCGCGATGCACAGCGCCGACAGCGCGAAGCCCAGTGCCGGCACCGCGAGGACGGTCCAGCGCATCCCCGCCAGCGTCTCGGCCGATTGGGCGACGTTGGCGCGATAGCCGATCGCATCGAACATCGCCCCGAACAGTCCGCCGGCGGCGCCGAACGCGACCTTCTGCACCAGCGCGGCGACGCCGAAGGTGGTTGCCTCGAAGCGCTGACCGGTCGTGCGTTCGCCGTATTCGATCGTGTCGGGCAGCAGCGACCAGAAGGCGAAGTGCATTCCCATGATCGCCACCTGCAGCGCGACGAACAGCGCCTGCATCGCCAGCACGCCGCGCACGTCGAGCCACGCCACCGCCCCTAGCGCGGCGAGCCCGCCGCCGGCCGACAGCAGCCATACCATCCGGGCGCCGAGATGGCGCCCGACCGCCATCCACAGCGGGACGGCGAGGCCGCCGGCGAAGCCCATCACCGCCAGTGCCTGCCGTCCGGCCTCCTCATGGCCGACGACATATTTGAAATGATAGAGGATCGACTTGCCGAACACGGTCGCGGCGAAGGTCATGAAGATCATCGCCGCCATCAGCGAGAGGAAGGCCGGATTGGTGACGAGATTGCGCAGGCAGTCGCCGAGGAAACGCAGGATCGCCCCCTGCGCGGGCTTGGGCGGGACCGCTTCCTCGATCGCGAGCGCGACCGGCAGCAGGATCGCGACGCCCGCCACGGCGAACAGCGCCGCGACGGCGAGGAAGCCCGCCGGATCGTCCGGCCCGCCGCCGACGAATGCGGCGAAGGGTTGCGTCGCCAGAGCTACGGCCACGGCGGCGATCGTGCCGAACAGCATCCTGAGGCCGGCGATCGAGGTGCGGTCGCGGCTGCTGGAGGTGATCCGCGCGGTCAGCGCCGAATAGGGCACGTTCACCACCGCATAGAGCGTGCGGAACAGGAGGTGCACCGCCAGCATCGCGCCGACGAGCAGGGTACCGGTGAGCGGGAGCGGCAGGTAGAGCAGCACGAACGCCGCCCCGAGCGGCGCCGCGCCCCAGACCAGGAAGCGCCGGTATCCCCCTCTCCCGGCGCCGAGCCGGTCGGCCGACAGCCCCACCGCGAAATCGACCAGCCCGTCCCAGATCGACGGCAGCATGTAGATCAGCGCCGCCTGGCCGATCGGCAGGCCGATCACGTCGGTGTAGTAGAACAGCAGGTAGAGGGTGATGCTCTGCCAGTAGAGGTTGAACGCGAGATCGCCGAGCGCGAAGCGGGTGCGCTGCCACAAGCCGAGCCTTTGCCCCGTATGGTTGCCGGCATTCGTCATTCACCCGCTGTAGCGTTGCCCGGTTGATGTCGGAAAGACCGTGCCGCCTCCTCCTCCGTCACCCCGGCCTTGTGCCGGGGTCCACCAGGCGGCTTAGTTCAGGGCAAGAGGCTCTTGTTCCGAGCTCGCGGCACGGTGGACCCCGGCACAAGGCCGGGGTGACGAACGGGGTAGGACCTTCACATGCGAACAAGGCTGGTCTGCCGGCGGCATGGCGGCGTATAGCGAGGGGATGGATGCCCGCCCCGCTGCCGCGCCGACGCCGAAGACGATCCGCCGCGAGGACTATCGCCCGCCCGCCTGGCTCGTGCCGGCGATCGCGCTCGACTTCGATCTCGATCCGGCCCGGACAAAGGTGCGCGCAACGCTCGCCGTCGAGCGGAATGGCGATCACCGTGAGCCACTGCGCCTGGATGGCGACGGCCTCACGCCGCTCGCCGTGCGCGTTGACGGCGGCGAGGCCGACTGGTTCATGGACGGGGACACGCTCGTCGTTCCGCTGACCGGCGACCGCCACAGCATCGAGACCGAGGTCGAGATCGCGCCCGAGACCAACACCCAGCTGATGGGCCTTTACGCCTCGGGCGGGCTGCTCTGCACGCAATGCGAAGCGGAAGGTTTCCGTCGCATCACCTTCTTCCCCGACCGGCCGGATGTGCTCAGCCGCTATTCGGTAAGGATGAGCGCCGACAAGGCTCGCTTTCCGGTCCTGCTCGCCAACGGCGATCCGGTCGACGCGGGCGAGTTGGAGGGCGGCCGGCATTGGGCGCAGTGGAACGACCCCTTCCCCAAGCCGAGCTACCTGTTCGCGCTGGTCGCGGGCGACCTCGTCGCCAACCGCGCCATCTTCATCACCCGATCGGGCCGCGAGGTGCGGCTCGGCATCTGGGTACGCGCGGCCGATCTCGCCAAGACCGATCATGCCCTCAACGCGCTCAGGACCGCGATGAAATGGGACGAGGACGTCTATGGCCGCGAGTATGATCTCGACGTGTTCAACATCGTCGCGGTCGACGACTTCAACTTCGGGGCGATGGAGAACAAGGGGCTGAACATCTTCAACAGCCGCTACGTCCTCGCCGACCCGGAGACCGCGACCGATTACGACTATGACGCCATCGCCGCGGTGGTGGCGCACGAATATTTCCACAACTGGTCGGGCGACCGCGTCACCTGCCGCGACTGGTTCCAGCTGAGCCTCAAGGAAGGCTTCACCGTGTTTCGCGACCAGAGCTTCTCCGCCGACCAGGGCTCCGCCGCGGTCAAGCGGATCGAGGACGTACGCTCGCTGCGCGCCGCGCAGTTCCCGGAGGACGCGGGGCCGCTCGCGCACCCGGTCAGGCCCGACAGCTATATCGAGATCTCGAACTTCTACACCGCGACCATCTACAACAAGGGCGCCGAGGTCATCCGCATGATGGCGACGCTGCTGGGGCCCGAGAAGTTCCGCGCGGCGACCGATCTCTATTTCGACCGGTTCGACGGCACCGCCGCCACGGTCGACGATTTCGTCGCGTGCATGGAGGAAGCCGGCGGGATCGACCTCACGCGCTTCCGCCGCTGGTATTCGCAGGCCGGCACGCCGCGCGTCGCCGCCCGCATCAGCCACGAGGCGGAAAGCGGCCGCGCGGTGCTGAAGCTCGAGCAGTCGACTCCGCCGACGCCGGGACAGCCGGCCAAGGAGCCGCTGGTGCTGCCGCTCAAGTTCCGGCTGTTCGGTGCCGACAGCGGCGAGCCGTTGACCGACGAGCGGCTGGAGGTCTTCGCCGACGGGGCCGCCGAGGTGGCATTCGACGGCATCGCCGAGCGCCCGGTGCTGTCGATCAACCGCGGCTTTTCCGCACCGATCATCGTCGACAGCGACCGCACCGCCGCCGACCTCGCCTTCCTGTCGGCGCACGACGACGATCCCTTCGCCCGCTACGAGGCGATGCAGCAGCTGATGCTCGACACGCTGGTTGCCGCGGTCAGCCGCGGGCGCGCCGATCACGGGCCGGTGTTGGAGGCGATCCGCAACACTCTGAGCGATCCCGCGCTCGACGCGGCCTTCATCGGCGAGGCGGTGCTGTTGCCGTCCGAAAGCTTCATCGGCGACCAGATGCCGGTGGTCGACCCCGAGGCGATTTACCGGGCGCGCGAGGCGTTGCGGCATGACATCGGCGGGACGCTCGAGCGCGAGTGGCGCGCGGCATACGAGAAGACCCGCGCCAACCGCTTCGAATATTCCCCCGCGGCCAAGGGCGCGCGGCGGCTCAAGACCGTCGCGCTCGGCTATCTCGCGGCGAGCGGCGCGGCCGACGCGCCCGCGCTCGCCTTCGGCCAGTTCGAGGCGGCGGACAACATGACCGATCGCCAGGGGGCGCTGACCACGCTCGCCAATGGCGACGCCGCCGAGCGGGCGACGGCGCTCGAGCTGTTCTACCGCCGCTATCGCGACAATGCGCTGGTGCTCGACAAATGGTTCTCGACCCAGGCACTGTCGACGCGCGACGATACCGCCGCGGCGGTCGAGGCGCTGGCGCGGCATCCGGACTTCACGCTCGCCAATCCCAACCGCGCCCGCGCGCTGGTGGGGGCGTTCGCGGTGAACCAGCGGGCGTTCCATGACGCGTCCGGGCGCGGCTACCGCTTCGTCGCCGACCAGCTGATCGCGCTCGACAAGCTCAATCCGCAGACCGCCGCCAAGCTGCTGCCGCCGCTCGGGCGCTGGCGCCGCTTCGATCCGGCGCGGGCGGAGAAGATGAAGGCGGAGCTGAGCCGCATCCTCGCCGTGCCGGGGCTCAGCAAGGACATGTTCGAGCAGGTGAGCAAGAGCGTGGAGGGATAGGCGCGTCCGGCGGAGGGGGCGCCGGACGCGCCGGTCCGGCCGGGCGAGAGCGGGGAGCGCCCGGCCGAGGACGGAGTCGATTACTGCTGCTGGTCCGGCTCCTGCTTGGCCGCCTGCTTCCTGACCGAGCCCTTCCCCATCGCAGAGACGAGCACGTCGCCCGAGCCGGTGAAATTGGAGACAGGAAGCGTCGCGAGCCGATCGCCGACCTGGACGACCACGCCGGTGACCGCGCCGCGGGCGGTGGTCTTCAGCGACTGGACGGTGCCGATCAGCCGCTCCCGCGCGTCGACCACCGGCATCCCCGGCCGCGCGACGAAGTTGCCCGTGGCGCTGCCGGCGGCATTTCCGGCGAGCGCGAGCGTGTCGTCGCCCATCGATCCCGCCGCGCTGCCTGAACCCGCTGCGTTGCCCGAGCCGCTCGCGCCGCCGAGCGTCCCGGCACGATCGCGGACCGCGCCGACGGTTGAGCCGACACGGTCGCGCGCGTTGCCGGCAAGGCCGCGCCCGGCGCCGACCGCCTGACCGGCGGTGCTGCGCACCGCATCGGTGCCGATGAGCTGGGCGTCGGCACCGCCCGAGGCCGATCCCGAGCCCGACGCGCTGCCGCTCAGCGCGCGGTCGGCGACGGTAGCGTCGAGCGCGCCCGAGCCGCTGCCGTCGGCGCTGCCGCGAGCATGGACGCGGCCGCTGCGCCGGTCGACCGAGCGCTCGGCGCGGGCATTGCCGTCGCCGGTGATGCGGCCCGAGCTGGTGGTGTCGATAGTACGGCCGAGCGTACTGCCGAGCCCGCCGCCGAGCGTACCGCCCAACTGCCCACCCAAGCCGCCGCCCAGCCCGCCCCCGCCGAGCAGCTGCGCCGACGCCGGTGCCGAAGCGAATATGAGCGCGGCGAGCGCGCCGCCGATCACGATCCTGGCCATCTCTTCGTCCTCCGTGACATGGATTCCATCGGGCGCCGATCGGCGCCTCGCCACGAGAACGGCAGGGCTTCGCGGTTTAATCCCGCACGTATGAAAATACTCGCGGCGAAATTATTTGCGGGTCGCGCAGTCGCCGCAGACGACGCCGCGGCCAAAGACGGGATCGGGGCCGCGTGCGCCGAGATCCTTCGCGGCGGCGTCGACCCCGGCGAGACGGCCGCCCGCGCGGGCGATCGCCGCGGCGACGAGCGGAACGGCGAAGGAGGTGCCGCGCACCCGCCGCGCGCGGCCGCGCGCGTCGAGCGCGACCATGTCGGCGCCGGGCGCGGCATAGTCGAGATGGGCGGCGCGGCCCGCCTCGACCAGCGCGCGCCCACGGCCGTCGACGCCGGTGACGGCGACCACGCCGGGATAGGAGGCCGGATAGGCCGGCGGCGCCGCCGGACCGTCGTTGCCGACCGCGGCGACGAGGACCATCCCGTGCCGTTGCGCGGCGGCGACGGTGCGGGCGAGCAGCGGATTGGGCGGGCCGACGAGGCTGATCGCGACCACCGGCGCGCGCTCGCCCGCCAGCCAGCCGAGCGCCCGTGCGATCGCCACCGCGCTGCCGCCGGCGCGGTCGCTGCCATAGACGTCGGCGGCGAGCACGCTCGCACCCGGCGCGCCGCCGCGCACCCGCCCGCCGCCCGCGATCAGCGAGGCGACGGCGGTGCCGTGATCGCTCGGCCGCGGCGCGCCGCCGGCGAAGCCCTGCTCGCGCACCGGCCCGCCGACGCCGCGGCCGATACCGCCGTCGATCATGCCGACCGTGATCCCGCTACCTGGCATCGCCGGTGACATCGCCGGCTCCGCGGCGGCAGCAAGATGGCCGCTCTCGAAATGGAGCACGTCCGCGGATACCGCGGCGGAAGGCGCGAGCCGGCGGGCCTCGCGCACCGCCGCGGCGAGGCTGCGGCCTTCGGGGATCGCCAGCCGGGCATAGCCGACGCCGAGCCCCTCGACCTCGGTCTGCTCGATCAGCCGATAGCCCTTGCCTGCAAGCAGGGCGAGCACCGCGGCATCGGGATCGGTCAGCACGATCTCGCCAGCGCGCGCGGGCTGGCCGCCGTCGTCGAGCGCGATGCGGCCGCGGCTCTGGCGCACCAGCCGCGCGAAACGGTCGAGCCGGGCGGCGGCGAGCGCCCGCGGGGACAGGTCGCGGACGCGTTCGACGACCTCGCTCGTGGTTCGTCCGATGCCGTCGGCGATCTCGCCCGGCAGGTTGCCGACCGGCCCGGGCAGGCCCGGCAGCTGCGGCACGAGCTGCGCCCCGGCGGCCGCCGCCATCGGGACGGTGAGCACCAGCGCCAGCGCGAATCGCATCGTCATCCGGAACAGCCTAAGAGAAATATGGACGGACAGGGATGAAACGAGCGGAGCCGTCCGTTTCATCCCGAGGCGGAAGGAGGAGGCGTCCTGAGGTTCGAGGACGAAGTGCTGGCGCTGCTGCCGCGGCTGAGGCGGTTCGCCCATGCGCTCGCCCGCTCGCCGAGCGATGCCGACGACCTCTGCCAGACGGCGGTCGAGCGGGCGCTGACGGCGCGCGCGCAATGGCGGCCGGGGACACGATTGGACAGCTGGATGTATCGCATCATGCGCAATGCCTGGATCGACACCGCCCGCGCCCGCAGCCGCGCCGCGCAGACCTTCGTCGCGGAGGCGGCCGGGCTGGCGGTGGGCGACGCGGGCGACCGCGCGATCGAGGCCGCGGTCGAGCTCGACCAGGTGATGCGGGCGATGGCGCGGCTGCCCGACGAGCAGCGCGAGGCGGTGGCGCTCGTGCTGGTCGAGGGGCTCGCCTACAAGGAGGCGGCGGCGGTGCTCGACATCCCGATGGGCACGCTCACCTCGCGGCTGGTGCGCGGGCGCGAGGCGCTGATGCGCCAGCTGGGGGAAGCGGCATGACGATCGATCCGGAAACGCTGATGGCCTATGCCGACGGCGAGCTCGATCCGGTCGCCGCCATGCGGGTCGAGCGCGCGATCGCCGCCGATCCGGCGCTCGCCGCCGAGGTGGCGGCACATCGGCGGCTGCGCGCGCGGATCGCGGGCAGCTTCGCGCCGGTCGCCGCCGCACCGGTGCCGGAACGATTGGCCCTGCTGCTCAAGCCCGACAATGTCGTGCCGCTGCGCCCCCGCGCGCGCGCGCGCTTCGACCTGCGCTGGGCAACGGCGATCGCGGCGAGCCTGGTGATCGGACTCCTGATCGGCCCGATGCTCCGGCCGGGCGCGCCGGTCCAGGTCGGGCCGGCGGGGCTGGTCGCGTCGGGCGACCTCGCCCGTGCGCTCGACACGCAGCTCGCCGCGACCCAGGGCGATGCGCCGATCCGGGTGATCGCGAGCTTCCGCGATTCCGCGGGCGCGATCTGCCGCACCTTCGCCGGCCGGGTGACGAGCGGCATCGCCTGCCGGGAGGGCGACGGCTGGGTGCTCCGCCGCACCGTTTCCGGCGCGGCCGAGGTGCGTACCGACTATCGCCAGGCCGGTTCGAGCGATCCCGAGCTGATGGCGATGGCGCAGGACATGATGGCCGGCGCGCCGCTCGACGCCGCACAGGAACGCGCGGCGCACGATCGCGGGTGGCGCTGAGCGGTTACGCCATCACGTTCCGCCCGCGCGTCACCGTGGCGGTGTGGCCGACGCCCGCGTTCGTCGACCTCGCTTTCACCGTGTCGACGAACAGCCAGTCGTTGGTGACGCGATCGGGCGTCAGCGTCAGCGCCATGTAGCCGCGGCGCGAGACGTCGCACCATTTGAGCTCGGTGCTCGCCTTGACGAGCGCCGCCGCCATCGTCCTGGGATCAACGGCCGCCGCCGACTCGTAGCCGGGCGACGTGACCGAATGGCCGGCGAACTCGACGCCGGCGGGCCTGCCGTCGTTGCCGAGGTCGAACGCCCAGGCGTTGTGGCTGTCGCCGGTGATCACCACCAGGTTCGCGCCCGCCGTCTGCGCCGAGGCCAGGAAACGCCTGCGCGCGGCCGGATAGCCGCCCCAATTGTCGAAGTTGGAAGGCAGTCCGACCTTCGCCGCCATGATGCCGCTCTCGACATAGGTCCTGCTGCGCGCGGGCGCGTCGGGCTTCAGCCAGCCGATCGCTTCGGCCGGCGCGCGCTGGTCGCCCATGATCGTGCCGAAGCCGACGATCTGCCAGCGCTGCCCGGCCTTCACCGATCGCGCCATCGCGTGGGAGAGCCAGCTTTCCTGTCCGGTGCCGAGCATGGTCATGCCCGGGTCCATCCACGCGCCGTCGCGGAACTTGGTCAGCGCCGCCACCGGATCGGCGTCGCGGAACAGCGGCGCGACGTCCGGCTGCTCGGTGCGGGCGAGCAGGCGCGTCTCGGTGCGGAACAGCGTCGCGAGCGTGCCGATGTCATAGGCTTTCCACGGCTCGTCGCCGACCGGCATCCATTCGCGATAGGCCTGGACGGCGGCCGCCTTGCGCAGGCTCCAGTCGCCCTCGTTCGGCTGATGGTTCTGCGCGCCGCCTTCCCAAGCATCGTTGGCCGATTCATGATCGTCCCACTGCGCGATCATCGGCTTGACGCGATGCAGCTCCTGAAGATCGGGATCGGCGCGGTAGCTCGCATAGCGCAGGCGATAGTCGGCGAGGCTCAGTATCTCGCTGGGCGGTTGCGGCACGCGGCCGTCGACCGGCCCGCCCGGCGGCGCATAGCCGCCCGGCGCATATTCGTAGAAATAGTCGCCGAGATGGACCGACAGGTCGATGTCGTCCCGCGCCGCGGCGTGGCCATAGGCGTTGAAATAGCCGTAGGGCAGGTTGGAGCAGGAGAAGATCGCCGCCTTGAAGGACGGCGTGGCGCCCTCGGGCAGCGTCCTGGTGATGCCGATCGGCGAGAGGCTGCCGTCCGGGGCGACGAAGCGATAATGGTAGCGCGTCGCGGGCCTGAGGCCGTCGACGGTGATCTTGACCGTATGGTCGCGCCAGGGGCCGGTGATCATCACCCCGCCCGCGGCGATGCGGGCGAAGTCGGGCGCCTCGCTGAGCTCGACCTTGAGCTCGGCGGCGGCGCCGTCGGCGGGGACGTAGCGGGTCCACAGCAGCATCGTGTCCGGCCCCGGCTCGCCGCTCGCGACCGAATGGGTGAAGCCCCTGAGCGCCGTGACGTTCGGCGTCTGCGCGAAGCCCGGCAGCGCGAGGCCGACGGTTCCGAGAGTGCCGGTAACGAGCAGGCTGCGGCGGTCGATGATGATCATGGGCGTTCCCTTCAGTCCGCGGGCCGTCTGCCCCCGCCATGTGTCGGGCGCGTGACACTATGACATGGGCAGGCCAGGGCCCAGACCCAGGAACGGCAACGGCCGTGACGGAGCGGATTTTGGCGCAGGGCTAGGAGTGAGGAGGGAGCGATGCGGATAGCATCGTGACTGACGAGCGACGACGCCATGCGCCAAAATCCGCCCGCCCCTTCGGGGTCGCCCGCAGAGCTTCGCTGGTCTACGTCGCTTGCTTGCGCGTAGCTTCAGCTACGCGTCTGCGCCGCGCTCCTTGCCAGCGAAGCTCTGCGGGCGATCACGGCCATTGCCGTTCCTGGGTCTGGGTCCTAGGCGCGCTGCAGGATGCGCCTGCCCCCTCCTCCCGCGCTGCTGGCGGCGCTTGCCGTCGCGCTGGTGACGCTCGCCTGGATGCGGCCGATCGATCACGACGAGAGCCAATATGTCGCCGCGGCGGTGCTGAGCGCCGGGGGGCTGCTGCCCTATCGCGACTATGCCTATCTCCAGACGCCGCTGCAGCCGCTGCTGTTCGCGCCGGTCGCCTGGGCGGCGGGGGCCTGGGCCTATCCGGCGCTGAGGATCGTCAATGCGTTGCTGGGCTGGGCGGCGGTGGCGGGCGTCTATGCCGGCGCGCGGGCCGCAGGCGCGCGGCCGGGTCCGGCGATCGCCGCGGCGGGGTTGTTCGCCGCGTGCGACATCCTGCTGTTCTCGGCGGGGACCGCCCGCAACGACGCGCTGCCGGCGGCGATGCTCGCCTGGGCGCTGCCGCTGATGCTGAAGGCGGAACGCGGCAATGGCAGCCGGATCGGCGCCGTGGCGATCGGCCTGCTGCTGGCTGGGGCGGTCGCCGCCAAGGTCTCCTATGCGGTCCCCGCGCTCGCCTATGGCCTCTATAGCCTGCTGCGCCGCGAGCGGCACCGGCCGCGGTGGGTGATCGCCGGCACGCTGCCGATGGTGGCGCTGGTCGCGTGGCTATGGTGGCTCGATCCCGCGAGCGCGCTGTTCGGGACGGTCCTGTTCCCGGCCCTCGCCCCCGCTCAATATTACGAAGCGGCCGGCCGGGCGTGGAAACTCTCGACGGCGCTCAAGCTGGTCGACACGCTCAAGTTCCTCGCGCTCGGCCCGGCGCTGCTCGCGCTGGGTGCGGTCGCGTGGCGGCAGCCGCGCGGGCTGCCGCGGCTGCTCGGCTGGCTGATCCTGGCCGGCCTCGTCGCCGCGCTGCTGCCGACGCCGACCTGGCGCCAGTATCTGCTGCCGCTGCTGCCGCCGCTGTTCGTCGCGCTGTCGATGCGGTGGCGGGAGCAGCCGCCTGCGCGCGCTCTGCGCATCGCCTTTGCCGTGTTCGCGGGCGCCGGGCTGGTTCCTTCGGTCGTCGCACTGGCAGCGGGTGGAGGCCTTTCGGCCGCGATCGCCGAAGGACGGGCGATCCGCGCGACGCTCGACGCAGCCGGCGTGCAGGGTCCGATCGCCACGCTTGCGCCCCAGTTCGTACCGGCGACCGGCCGGCCGCTCGACCCGCGCTTCGCCACCGGCCCATTCTATTTCCGCAGCCGCGGGCTGCTTGCCGCGCGCGGGGAAGCGGCGGCGCATCTGGTCGGGCGCGACCGTCTTGCCCATGGGCTCGCGAGCGTGCCGCCCGCCGCGATCCTGGTCGGCGGCGAGGGCCGATGGACCAGCGGCGACGACCGCCTCGACAAGGTGCTGGAGGATTGGGCGATCGCCGGAGGCTGGCGCCGCGCGCCGGTCGCGAGCGCGCGCTTTCGGCTCTACGTCCCGCCTCAGGCAGCGGCGCGGCGCCTGTCCTCGATCAGGCCGGAATAATAGTCGACCAGTGCCGCGGCATGGTCGCGGTCGGTGCGAACCTTGTCGGCAGCGCGGAGGCAGGCGGCGCGCAGGATCGCGGGCTCGCGCCGGAACAGCCGCGCGATCGCCGCCGCGCAGCTCCGTGCGTCGCGGGCGCGATATTGCTCGGCGAAGGGCGGCTCGGCGATGTCGGCGGCGCCGCCCTCGTCCGGTACGATCAGCGGCAGGCCCGAGGCGACCGCCTCCAGCGCGACCAGACCGAACGGCTCGGCATCGGAACCGTGGATCAGCGCATCGACGCTCGCCATGATCTGGGCGAAGCGCAGCCGGTCGTAGACCGGGCGGAACAGCCGGATGTGCGGGCTGCCCTGGACGCGGCGCGCCAGCTTCTCGCGCGCGACGCCGTTGCCGAGCAGGATCAGCCCGACCGGCATCCGCTCCCCCGCCGCCTGCACCGCGTCGATCACGCACGGCCAGCGCTTCTCGGGATGGTGCCGCCCGACGCCGAGCAGCAGGTGCCCGTCGTCGGGCAGCCCGCATTGGCGCAGCAGCGCCGTACGCAGATGCGCGTCGCGCAGCTCCGGCGAGAAATAGCCGCGGTCGATCCCGAGCGGCATCGCCGCATGGACGGTGAGCCCGCGCCGGGCATGACGCTTGGCCAGCGTCACGCCGTTGGTGACGAACGCGTCGAAATGGGCGAGGAAGCGCGCCTGATAGCGCGTGTACCAGGCGAACCAGCGCTCGACCGTCGCCATGTCCGCCACGCCTTCGAGCCAGCGGCCGGCATAGGCCGCCATATTGTCGTTGTGCGCGAAGAAGACCTTGAGCGCGCGGCCCTGCCATTTACCCACGATCCATGCCGGCCGCCACGGCGAGCTCGCCTCGACCACGTCGGGATCGAGCCGGTCGAGCAGCCGCGTCACCGGCTCCGCGTCCCAGAACAGCCCGTAATTATGGTCGAACGGCAGGCGCGGCGCCTTCACCCAATGGACGACGCCGCCGCCCGGCCGCTCCTCGACCGCGTCCTCGCGGCCCGCGGCGATCACGATCAGCTCGTGCCCCATGTCGGCGAGGATGCCCATCTTGCGGTCGAGATAGGTGCGCACCCCGCCGCCGGTCGGCGAGTAGAATTCGTTGACGTCGACGATGCGCATCGGAAGCCGCCTCAATCGTCCGGCCTGTGCGGACCGAAACCCGACAGGCCGCGCAGATACTGCGCCTGAATTGTGACGGTCGCCACCCCGCGGCCGACGAGGATCAGCGCCTGGTCGAGCTCGGGGCGGCTGCGGCCGAGCTTCTGGTTGCTCGGGAAGCCCGCGCCGTCGCGCCAGAAATTGAACTTGTTCCTGCCGTCGCGGTCGTGGGTGAAGAGCAATGCATAGCGGCCCGGCGCGGGCACGCGGATGCAGAGCGACACCGGGCCGTCGCCGGCCGGCGTCGCCGCCCAGACGCGCCGGAAGATCTTGCCTTCCTTGACCAGATCGCGGTCGTCCTTGAGGAAATCCTCCTCGGTCGCGGGATAGAGCTCGAGCTTGAGCCGGCCGGTGCGGTCCTTGAGCCCGACCACGTTGACGCGGATCGCCGGCCCGCGCCCGGCGATGCAGGCGTCCGCATCGCTGCCGATCGGCACGGTCTGCGCCGAGGCGGGAGCGATGACGAATAAGGCGAGAACGGCCGCGGCCGCGCGCGTCATCCGATCCTCCGCACGAGCGCCTGGACGCCGAAGAAGGCGATGAACAGGGCGTGGCCGAGCAGCGTCAACGCGGCGGTGAAGGCGACGAGCTCCGAAAGCTGCTCGCCCTGGCCGATCAGGATGATCGCGAAATTGGCGAAGAGCAGATCCTTGTTCGGCACGAACGGCAGGCGCGAGACCAGCAGGCGCCCCGCCGCCAGGAACAGCCACATGCCGAGCGACACGTGCGGCATCGCGAAATGCCAGGCGAGCGCGATCATGAACGATCCGAAGCAGAGCCTCAGGCAATGGATGCCGAACACCCACCACAAGGTGCCGCGCGGCAACGAGAACACCCGCCGCGAGAAGATGAGGAAGGGGAGCGACATCGCGACGATGACGACGGCCGACCAGACCAGCTTCTGGAAGGTTTCCGGATAGAACAGGTTCCTGGCGAGCGGCAGCGCCAGCACCATCATCGCCAGGGTGATCGCGTTGCCGGCGATCGCGGACAGGATCGACACGTCCTTCACCGCACCGAACGGCGCCGTCACCATCTTCATCCGCGAGCGCGCCCAGGCGTAGAAATAGGCCTCGCCCGAATAGCCGAACACCACCTCGTTCGCGACGCGCTTCTTGATCAGCGCGCCGAGGCCGGCGACCGGAAGCTTCCACAGCCGGCGGAAGATCAGCCAGTCGAAGGTCGGCGGCGACATGTAGAGCAGCGCGAAGGCGACGTAATAGCCGGGCGAGCGCGGGATCTCCCGACTGAGCGCGACCAACCCTTCGCCCAGCAGCTCATGGGCGAGGCCGCCGATCATCGCGAGCGTCAACAGCCCCGCGAGGACCACCGGCCAGCGCCGGCGAATGCGCTCGATCGGCTCGAGGCCGGCGAGATTGTCGATCGCGCCCGCCGGCGCAGGGGGAAGCACCTCGGCGGCGGGCATCGTCGTCGACGCACTCATATCGGGAGGGTTCAAAGGCAAGAATTCCGTACGGTGCCGGGGCCGGCCGGCGTGAGCGGCTCGGCCACGACGCGATTCGCCCCCCATTGCCGATGAATCTGACAAACGTATGTCACGCCCGCGCCATGGGCGCGACGCGGCCGCTTTGCTATCAGCGCGCCGGAGATGAGCAGCGCGCGCCACATCCTCATGCCGATCCAGACGCTGAACGGGGGCGGCGTCGAAAAGGTTTCGCTGCGACTCGCCGAGGCGTGGATCGGGCAGGGTCGACAGGTGACGCTCGCGATCGGATCGCGTGAGGGACCGCTTGCGGACGAGATTCCCGAAGGCGCCGCTTGCATCGAAGTCGGCGATTCCCGCTACATGGCGCTGCTCGGGGCGATACCGCGAATCGTGCGGGAAGTCGCGCCCGACGTCCTCTTCTGCCCCGGCAATCACTACACCAGCATTGCCGGATGGACCTGGCTGCGGCTCGGGAGCGCATGTCCGCCGATCGCCGCCAAGGTCTCCAACGCGCTGGTCCGCCGCGACATGGGGAGGATCGCAGCGAGCGGCTATCGCGCCTGGCTCCGGCTGCATCCGCGCTTCGTCGACGCGCTGGTGGCGATGACGCCGGGCATGGCGGACGAGGCGGTCGCGGCGATGCGGATGCCGCGGGAGCGCCTGCACGTCATTCCCAATCCCGCTCCGCGGCAGGGCACGGGCGAGGTGCCGGCCGGCCGGTATCTGCTCGGCATCGGCCGGCTGGCACCCCAGAAACGGTGGGACCGCGCGATCGCGGCGATCGCACGAATCGCGGACCGTCAGGTGCGGCTGGTGATCTACGGCGAAGGGCCGGAGCGCGCGGCGCTGGAGCGTCAGGTGCAGGCGCTCGGCCTCTCCGGTCGCGTTCAGCTGCCCGGCTATGTCGCCGATCCCTCGGCCGCGATCGCCGGCGCGGTAGCGGTGGTGCTGACCTCCGACTTCGAGGGCGTGCCCGGCGTGCTGCGCGAGGCGCTGGCGGCGGGGACGCCGGTGGTCAGCACCGATTCGAGCGTCGCGGTGCGAGAGATCGTCGCCAGGGTCGAGCAGGGCAGCGTGGTGCCGATCGACGACGCCGACGCGCTGGTCGCCGCGCTCGACCACTGGCTCGCGCCCGGCCGGGGCCGCCCTGCGCCTGTCGGGGAGAGCGGCGATCCAGCCGCGGCCTATGCCTCGCTGTTCGATTCGCTGGTGTCGCCGACGCCTTCGATCTGAGCCGCGGCCTCGGAGCGGCGCTGGAGCGCGACCTTGATCATCGCCACCATCGGATCGGCGAGCGCGAGGCCGAGCACGCCGAACAATGTGCTCGCCAGGATCTGCGCCGACAGGGTCAGCGCCGGCGGCAGATCGACCGTGCGCCGCGCGATCATCGGGATGACGATGTAGCCGTCGATGTTCTGGACGAGGAAATAGATGACGATCGCCGCGAAGCCGGTGTAGGCGCCGGCGCTGAACCCCACCGCCACCATCAGCACGCCGCTGGTGATCGCGCCGATGTTGGGGATGAAGGCGAGCATCCCGGTGATGATGCCGAGCAGCAGCGCCATCGGCACGCCGGCGATCCACAGGCAGATCCAGGTGAACACCCCCTCGAACGCCATGCCGAGCAGGCGCCCGGCGAGCAGGCGGCGCATCGTCACCGACATGCGCTCGAGCGTGACGGCGAACTCGTTGCGGCTGTGGAGCGGGATCATCCACTCGAGCCCGCGGCCGTAGATGCGCGGTTCCATCGCCACGAACAGGCCGATGATCAGGATCATCAGCAGGCTGCCGATCGCCCCGATCGCGCTGCCGACCGCCGAGGTCAGCCGCCCCACCGAGCCCAGCGCCTGCTGCGCCATGCCGGCAAGGTCGGAGCGCGCGGGCATGAGGCCGAGCTCGGCGAGCCAGCCCGCCACCCGGTTCGCCTGCACCTCCAGCGTGGTGCGCAGCTGCTCGGCCTGTGCGGCGATCTGGACGCCGGTCAGGTAGAAGACCACGACCACGAACGCGATCGCGGACAGCATCACGATCGCGAGCCGGAAGCCGCGCGGGATCGGCAGCACGCGCCCGAGCAGCCGCACGCCGCCGTCGAGCATCGAGGCGAACACGAGCCCGCCGAAGATGATCAGCAGCGGCTGGATCAGCAGCACCACCAGCGCCATCGCCGCGGCGAGGCCGAGCCAGATGCTCGCCTTCTTGAGCTCGGCATAGGTGCGCGCGTCGTGCCCGTCGTTCGGTCCCGGCGCGGTGACGGGATCGCGGACCTTGGTCACTGGCCGGTCCGCTGCGGGTGGAGCGAGGTGCCGGCGCGGCCCGGCCGGAACGAGGCGGGCCAGGTCAGCGGGTTCCAGGTCGCGCTGCCGTCGAGCGAGAAGGTGATGAACTCGGCGCGCCCGCCGATATTCTCCCACGGCACCGGCCCGCCGAGGCCGAGCTCGCTCACCGGAAAGCGGCTGTCGGCCGAATTGTCGCGGTTGTCGCCCATCAGGAAGACATGGGCGGCGGGAATGGTGACCGGGCCGTAATTGTCGCCCTCGGAATAGCCGCGGTCGATCGTGTCGTAGCTGCGGCCGCCCGGCAGCGTCTCGCGATAGATCGGCATCCGGCAATAAGTCCTGCCGTCGGTGCCGGCGACCTCGGTGTCGGTGCATCTGGTGTTGGCATCGGCCGCGATCAGCCGGTCGCCCTCGTAGACGCGCGGCACCGCGCGGCCGTTCAGATAGACGACGCCGTTCCGCACCTGCAGCCGGTCACCGGGCAGGCCGATCACGCGCTTGATATAGTCGGTCGAGGAGCCCGGCGGCGTCACGATCACCACGTCGCCGCGCTCGGGCATCCGCCCGAACAGCCGGCCGTGGATGAACGGCAGGACATGGAAGGTCGGCGAGACGTAGCTGAAGCCATAGGGGAACTTGGTCACCACCAGCCGGTCGCCGACCAGCAGCCCCGGCATCATCGATTCGGACGGGATGTAGAAGGGCTTGGCGATGAGGCTGTGGAAGCCGAGCACCGCCAGCACCAGCCAGACGATGCCGCGGGCCTCCGCCCACCAGTCGGTCTTGGGCTTGGACGTCGCCACGCCATCATCCTCCGCGGGAACAGTGTCGGGACGGTCGAGCGCCAGGTCGTCAGCCATGATCCGGAATAGCCTCGATGACGACGAAGGCCTGGGCCCAGGGATGGTCGTCGGTGAGCGTCACATGCACGCGTGCGAGGTGGCCCGCCGGGATCATGGCGTCAAGCCTCGCCTTGGCGCCGCCGGTGAGCGCCAGCGTCGGCGCGCCCGACGGCGCGTTGACCACGCCGATGTCCTTCATGAACACGCCTCGCTTGAATCCGGTGCCGACCGCCTTGGAGAAGGCTTCCTTTGCGGCGAAGCGCTTGGCCAGCGTCGCGGCATAGGTGAAGGGGCGCCGCTTCGCCTTGGCGAGCTCGACCTCGGTGAACACTCGCGCCTCGAACCGTGCGCCGAAGCGGTCGAGCGACGCCTGGATGCGCTCGATCGAGCAGAGATCCGAGCCGAGGCCGATGATCATATCTCCCTCTCCCTTGAGGAGAGGGAGGGAGCGGCGAAGCCGCGGAAGGGTGAGGGTGGCTTGGCGTCATCGCCCTCACCCTTCCCACGCCGCTGCGTGGCGCGGGCCCCTTCCCTCTCCCAAGGGGAGAGGGAGATCACCGCGCCGCATCCATCAGCTCGCGCATCCGCCTCACCACCGGCGCCAATCCATCGAAGATCGCCTCGCCGATCAGGAAATGGCCGATGTTGAGCTCGCGAAGCTGTGGAATCGCCGCGATCGGCTGGACGTTGTCGAAGGTGAGACCGTGGCCGGCGTGCGGCTCGATGCCGTTCTTCGCCGCCAGCGCCGCGGCGTCGGCGAGCCGGCGCAGCTCCTCCGCCTGCGCGGCGCCCTCCAGCTCTGCGTAACGGCCGGTGTGGAGCTCGACCACCGGCGCGCCGAGGCTCGACGCCGCCTCGATCTGGCGCGGGTCCGGCTCGATGAACAGCGAGACTCGGACGTTCGCCTGCCCCAGCGCACGCACCATCGGCGCGAGGTGATTATGTTGGCCGGCGGCGTCGAGCCCGCCCTCGGTGGTGCGCTCCTCGCGCTTCTCGGGGACGATGCAGGCGGCGTGCGGGCGATGGCGGAGCGCGATCTCCAGCATCTCCCCGGTCGCCGCCATCTCCAGGTTGAGCGGGACCGGCAGCTCGGCGGACAGGCGAGCGATGTCGTCGTCGGTGATGTGGCGCCGATCCTCGCGCAGGTGCGCGGTGATGCCGTCCGCCCCCGCCTCGGCCGCGAGCAGCGCCGCGCGCACCGGATCGGGATAGCCCGAGCCGCGCGCGTTCCGGACGGTCGCGACATGGTCGATGTTGACCCCCAGGCGCAGGTGCCGGATCAAGCCGCCGCCCGGCTCCCGGGCTTGACCGCCGGAATCGCCGCCAGCTCGGGCGGCAGCGCTTGGGGATCGTAGGTCGGCACCTCCAGCCGGATCAGGGGAATGAAGGGCACGTCGAAGGCGGCCTTGCCGTTCGATCGGTCGACCAGCGCCGCGACGGCGATCACCTTGCCGCCCGCTTCCTCGATCGCCTTCATCGCCTCGCGCGAGCTGAGGCCGGTGGTGACGACGTCCTCCATCATCAGCACCTTGGTGCCGGGCTCCAGACGGAAACCGCGGCGCAGCTCGAAGGTGCCGGTGGGCCGCTCGACGAACATCGCCGACACGCCGAGCGCACGGGCAACCTCGTGCCCGGCGATCACCCCGCCCATCGCGGGCGACACCACCGCCTTGATCGCCGCGCGAAGGTCGGTGGGGAAGCGCCGCACCAGCTCCTCCGCCAGCCGGGCGCCGCGCGCCGGGTCCATCAGCACGCGGGCGCATTGCAGGTAGCGCGGGCTCCGGAGGCCGGAGGAGAGGATGAAATGCCCTTCCAGCAGCGCGTCGGCGGCACGGAATTCGGCGAGGATCTCGTCGTCGGTCATCGTGGCGCCCCTAGTAGGTTCGCGCCGCCTTCACCGCAATGGGCGGGCCGATCGCGTCGTGACTGGCTGAACGGTCATTTCTTCCCGTCGCCATTCCCGCGAAGCCGGGAGACGGTTGGAGGATAAGAGGTCCCGACCCAGAGCCGGGCCCGGAGCCCGAAGAAATCGCTTTCCTAATAGGATTTGCCTTGCTTCACTCCGGCCTTGGTTGCCCTGACGCAGCCCGAGGATAAATGGAGCAAAGTGAACGAATGAAGCGCGACTCGCTTCACTTTGGCCGGATACGCCCCGCATCTGCAGGTGGGTCGTCCCGGGAAGCATGACCGCCCCAACGAGGAGAGGATCGATGACCGATTCGGAGGGACTGGCTCCGGCGCCAGCGCTGGCCGAGCAGAATCATGTGCCTTACCCCGGCGAGAGCGATGCCTATCGTCAGGCGAGGATCGCGCTGCTCGCGGAGGAAATCGAGCTGCGCCGGCACATCGAGCGGGTGGCGGCGCAGCGCCGGGCGCTGCCGCCGGCGCCGCTGGTGACGAAGGACTATGCGTTCGACGGAAAGGACGGACCCGCCACCCTCACCGATCTGTTCGAGGACAAGGACACGCTCGTCACCTATTGCTGGATGTTCGGGCCGGAGCGCGCGCGGCCATGCCCGATGTGCACCGCCTTCCTCGGCCCGCTCGCCGCCAACGCCGCGGACATCCGCCAGAACGTTGCGCTGGCGGTGATCGCGCGCTCGCCGGCAGGGCGCATGTATGCCTTCGCCGAGGAGCGCGGCTGGCGTGACCTGCCGCTCTATTCGGACCCGACGGAGGCGTTCGGCCGCGACCACCATGCCTGGCACGACGACAGCGACTGGCCGTCATATGACGTGTTCACGAAGGACGCGGACGGGACGATCCGCCACTTCTGGAGCGACGAGCTCGGCGGGACGCAGGACCCGGGGCAGGACCCGCGCGGGAGCCCGGAGATGAACCCGCTGTGGAACGTGCTGGACACGACGCCCAACGGCCGCAAACCGGATTGGTATGCGCAGCTGGAGTATTGAAGTGAAAGCCCTGCAGTCATGCGGGGAACGGATTGGGCTAGCCCACGCCCTCCAGCGCCTTCTGCCGGCGGCGCTGGACCGAGCTGCCGATCCCCATCGCCTCGCGGTACTTGGCGACGGTGCGGCGGGCGATGTCGAAGCCCTTGTCCCTGAGCATGTCGACCAAAGTGTCGTCGGACAGGATCGCCTTGGGGTCCTCCGCGGCGATCAGCGCCCTGATCGCCGACTTGACCGCCTCGGCCGACACCGCCTCGCCGCCGTCCGCGGACTGGATCGCCGAGGTGAAGAAATATTTGAGCTCGAACAGCCCCCGCGCGCAGGACAGGTATTTGTTCGAGGTGACCCGGCTCACGGTCGATTCGTGCATCTCGATCGCGTCGGCGACCTGGCGGAGCGTGAGCGGGCGCAGGTGCGCGACGCCGTGGCGGAAGAAGCCGTCCTGCTGCTTCACGATCTCGGTCGCCACCTTGATGATCGTGCGCTGGCGCTGGTCGAGCGCCTTGACCAGCCAGTTGGCGCTGGCGAGGCAGTCGGAGAGCCAGCTCTTCGATGCCTTGTCGTCATGCGCGCCGGCGAGCTCGGCATAATAGCTCCGGTTGACGAGCACCCGCGGCAGCGTCGCCGAGTTGATCTCCACCGCCCAGCCGCCGCCGCGCGCCGCGACGAAGAGGTCGGGCACCACCGCCGGCACCGCCTCGCCGCCGTAGCGGCAGCCGGGCTTGGGATCGTAGCCCCTGAGCTCGCGGATCATGTCGGCCATGTCCTCGTCGTCGACGCCGCAGATGCGCTTGAGGCGCGCGATCTCGCCGCGCGCGAGCAGGTCGAGGTTGTCGATCAGCGCTGCCATGCAGGGATCGTAGCGGTCGGCCTCCTTCGCCTGGAGCGCGAGGCATTCGGCAAGACTGCGCGCGCCGACGCCGGTGGGATCGAAGGTCTGGATCACCGCCAGCACCGCTTCGGTCCGCGCGAGCGGCACATTGAGGCGGTTGGCGATGTCGAGCAGCGAAACGGTGAGATAGCCGGCCTCGTCGATCTGATCGATGAGGTGGGTAGCGACGAACAGATCGCCGGCGTCGAGCGCCGCGCCGGCCTGGCCGAGCAGGTGATCGTGCAGGTTCGCCTCGGGATTGCCGAAGCTGTCGAAGTCAGGCCCGTCCTCGGATATCGCGCCACCGGCGGCGCCGCCCATGCCCAGCCCGCCGTCGAGCCCGCCGATCGAATCGGTCGGCGAATCGTGATGGAAGGTCTCGGCCGCGAAATCGACGTCGAGGCTCTCGCCGGTGGCGGCGCCGCCGTCGGTCACCAGCTCGTCGGCAGTGGCCGGTTCGGTGCGCTCGACCGCCGCCTCGGCGGGCTCCGGCGCGTCGCCGGGCTCGCCCCCCCCGGCTTCGAGCAGCGGGTTCTTCTCGATCTCCTCGGCGATGAAGCCCTCGATCTCCAGGTTGGACAGCGCGAGCAGGCGGATCGCCTGCTGGAGCTGCGGCGTCATCACCAGCGATTGGGACTGACGAAGGTCGAGGCGGGGCGCGAGGGACATGGATCAGCCTGGCACGGGCACGATCATCGCCTCAAAGCTCGAATCCCTCGCCGAGGTAGAGCCGTCGCACATTGGCGTCCGCCACCAGCTCCTCGGGCGAGCCGGTGAAGAGCACCCGGCCGTCGTAGATGATGTAGGCGCGGTCGACGATGTCGAGCGTCTCGCGGACATTGTGATCGGTGATCAGCACGCCGATGCCGCGGTTCTTGAGCTCCTTCACCAGATCGCGGATGTCGGAGATCGAAATGGGATCGATGCCGGCAAAGGGCTCGTCGAGCAGCATGATCGTAGGATCGGCGGCGAGCGCGCGGGCGATCTCGGCGCGGCGGCGCTCGCCGCCCGACAGCGCCATTGCCGGTGCGTCGCGGAGGCGCGTCAGGCCGAACTCGTCGAGCAGCCGGTCGAGCCGCTGCCGGCGCATCGCCTTGTCCGGCTCGGACAGCTCGAGCACCGCGAGGATGTTCTTCTCGACCGACAGGCCGCGGAAGATCGAGGTCTCCTGCGGCAGGTAGCCGAGACCCAGGATCGCGCGGCGGTACATCGGCAGGCCGGTGATGTCGTCGCCGTCGAGCGTGATACGGCCCGAATCGGGCTTCACCAGCCCCATCACCGAATAGAAGCAGGTGGTCTTGCCCGCGCCGTTGGGGCCGAGCAGCCCGATGACCTCGCCGTGGCCGACCGTCAGCGACACGTCCGACAGCACCACGCGCTTGTCGTACGCCTTGGCGATCGAGATCACCGACAGGCCGTTGCGGGTCTCCTCGGGCGGGAGCACGTCTCCCTTGCGGTCCAGAGTGGCGACGTCATTCATGGCTGGCCCTGCTCGTACGACCCGGTTGGCGAACCCTACCGACAAGCGGTTGGCAGGATTCATGCATGGCTCTTTTGCCGCACTGCGGCGCCAAGGGAAAGCGGAATCGCGGCGAAGCGGTTACTGGTTACGTTTCGGCACAGTGAAGCGGCCGGTGACGCGTCCGCCCGAACGGGTGACGGTGCCGTCCGGCGCCTTGACCTGTCCCGCGACGCCGGTGCCGTCGATCACGGCGCGTCCGGTGTCGAGATTGATCACCAACCGGCCGCCGTTGAGCGTATTGCCCCCCTGCGTCAGCGTGACGCCGCCGAGCATGGTGATCTGGCGCCTGGTGAGGTCATAGACCGCATATTGCGAACGCGCGCGCTGGTCGGGCCGGGTGATGGTGACCCCGCCCGAGGCGTCGATCCGCGAGGCCTGGGGCGAGCCGTCGGTAATCTGCCCGGTATAGGCGACGGTCATGCGCGCCGCATTGAGCGTCATCTCGGCCTGGCGCACGGTGACGCCGCCCGACAGGATCGCGCGGTTGGCCTTGTCCTGCAGCTCCATATAGCCGGCGTCGAAATCGATCGGCGCCGTCGAATCATGGCGGCCCTGCGCGGCGGCCGGGCCGGCGAGCGCAATCAGCGGCAGGGCGAGGAGAAGGGGACGCGTCACGGCGCTCATTTCGCGCGCTTCGGCACGATCCGCAAGCGCGCATTGCCCTTGAGGGCGACGGTGCGCGCTTCGAGGTCGGCCGTCAGCCGGTCGCCGCTGAAGGTGCCGAGCGGGGTCGTGCCGCTGACGGCGCCGCCGCTCTCCAGCGTGCGGTTCCTGAGGTCGACCGTGGCGTCGCGGGTGCCGAGCACATAGCCGCCGGCGGCGGTGAAGCGGATCGGCCCGTCGATCGCGACCTGCTGATTGCCCATGTCGTAGCGCCCGCGATCGGCGACGATCTGGGCGGGACCGTCCTGCAGCTCGATCGAGGCGGCCAGATCGTAGAGCTGCACGATCGGCTCGGCCGCGCTCTTCTGCACTGCCTCGCCGGCCGTGATCTGGAACTGGCGCCCTTTCGTATCCTGCCCGCGGTAGCGCGCGGTCTGGAGCTTGAGCCGCTCCTTGGCGACCTCGACCTTGTTCTTGTCGAGCACGAAGCTGACGTCGCCGCCGGTGAACAGCGGCGCCATCACCAGGAAGGCGGTGAGGATGCCGATCCCGATCGGCAGCACCACCTGCAGCACCGCGATCAGCCGGTCGTGCCGGCTCCCAGGCGCCGCCCAGCGCTGGTTCTGCGAACGGGTGCTGCGGGCGATGTCGGACACGAGGGGACGCCGCCTCCCTAGATATGGGCGAAGATGTCGACTTCCGGCCAGCCGGCCAGGTCGAGCTCGGCGCGGTGCGGCAGGAAATCGAAGCAGGCCTGGGCGAGCGCGGTGCGGCCCTCGCGGGCGAGACGGGTGTCGAGCTCGGCCCGCATCGCGTGGAGATAGCGCACGTCGGACGCGGCATAGTCGCGCTGCGCGTCCGACAGCTCCGGGCCGCCCCAGTCGGACGACTGCTGCGCCTTGGAGATTTCCTGCCCGAGCAGCTCGCGCACCAGATCCTTGAGGCCGTGGCGGTCGGTGTAGGTGCGCACGAGGCGCGAGGCGGTCTTGGTGCAATAGACCGGCGCGGCGACGACCCCGAGATAATATTTGATCGCGGCGAGGTCGAAGCGGGCGAAATGATAGAGCTTGAGCCGCTCAGGGTCGGCGAGCACCGCCTTGAGGTTGGGCGCGGCATAGCTGCTGCCGGGCTTGAAGCGCACGAGATGCTCGTCGCCGTTGCCGTCGGAAAGCTGCACGACGCACAGCCGGTCGCGCTGGGTGACGAGGCCCATCGTCTCGGTGTCGACGGCGATGGAGGCGCCCGGCGCGAACACGCCGGCGGGAAGGTCTTCCTCGTGAAAATGAACGGTCATCGCCGCGCCCTAGCGTCGTCGCGACGAACGCTCAATGGCCCCCGCCGGATCGCGTGCCAGCGCGGCACCGGTGAAAGCCGGATCACGGGTCACCTCGCGTCGCGCCCAGCCGGGGATCGGCGCGTCCGGAGCATTGTCGATCTCGGCAAGCCAGAGGCCGGTGAGCGGTCCACCGAACCGGTCGATCGCGAAACACCATCCGTCGATGCTGGCGCGATGGCGATCCTTGACGAGCCGCGCCGCCGGCAGCGTCGAGAAGACGGCGAACTCCTCGGCCGTGAGATAGGCGGTGACGATCGGGTCCGGATCGCCGCCATATTTCTTGGTGAGCTTGTAGACGGGACTGCCTCCCTGCGGCGTCATGCACCGCAGACGGAGACGGGTGTTGTCGATGTAGCGGTCTTCGATCGCCGTCGGCGGCGCGAGCGGCGGCAGGGCTTCCGAATCGATCAGGAAGCGCCGCTCGCGTTCGATGCGCGCATATTTGGGCAGATCGCCATTCACTTCGCAGCCTTCTTCGCCTCGCGGCGCCGGCGGGCGACGATATTGAGCATCTCGACCCCAGCGGAGAAGGCCATGGCGGTGTAGATGTAGCCCTTGGGGACATGCACGCCGAAGCCGTCGGCGATCAGTACCGCGCCGATCATCAGCAGGAAACCCAATGCCAGCATCACCACCGTCGGGTTGCGGTGGATGAAGTTGGCGAGCGGGTCGGCGGCGAACAGCATCACGCCGACCGCCACCACCACCGCGACGATCATGATCGGCACATGATCGGTCATGCCGACCGCGGTCAGGATCGAATCGATCGAGAAGACGAGGTCGAGCGCCAGGATCTGCGCGATCGCCGAGCCGAAGCTCACCACCACCTTGCCGGTCTTGTCGAGCGTCTCGCCCGTCTCTTCATGCGCGACGTTGTGGTGGATCTCCTTGGTCGCCTTCCACACCAGGAACAGGCCGCCCGCGATCAGGATGAGGTCGCGCCACGAGAAGGCGGTCTCGAACGTCGGCTCGCCATGCGGTCCGGGCGCGCCCGCAAGGCCCAGGTCGAACACCGGCGTCACCAGCCCCGCGATCCAGGAGATGCCGAGCAGCAGCGCGATTCGCATGACGAGCGCGAGGCCGATACCGATTCGGCGTGCGCGCTGCTGCTCGTGCGCCGGCAGCTTGTTCGAGAGGATCGAGATGAAGATGAGGTTGTCGATGCCGAGCACAACCTCCATCACGATCAGGGTGACGAGCGCCGCCCAGGCGGCCGGATCGGTGAGGAGCGCGAGGATGTCCGTCATGGCCCTTCGTGTGCCGAAGCTGCCACAGGATGGCAAGGATCGCGCCCCATCCTGCCATGATTGCGACAAAATCATTCGCAGCGAGTTGCTATTTACGCTATGAGTGATTCCGAGGCGTGCTTTTTCTGCGCCCGAGGACCTGCGTCTTTTCGTCCGGCGCGATGGTTTTGAACAGAAGTTCGGACGAAGCGGGAAGACGAACAGGGTCATGAGTTTTGATCGAGGGCGCCGCGGGGATCGCGGCGGGCGCGGCAAGGACAAGCGCGACGGCTTCGGCGACGAAAGTTACGGCGGCTACAGCGATCGCGGCGGTTTCGGTGATCGCAGCTTTGGCGGCGGCGATCGCTTCGGTGGCGGCGGCTATGGCGGCGGTGGCGGCGGCGGTTTCCGTGGCGGTGGCGGCGGTTTCGGCGGCGGCGGCGGTGGCTTCCGTGGCGGCGGCGGTGGCGGTGGCGGGATGCCGCCGCAGGTCGTCGGCGAGGCGACAGGCGTCGTCAAATTCTTCAATGGGCAGAAGGGCTTCGGCTTCATCGTCCGCGATGATGGCGGCGAGGATGTGTTCGTTCACATCTCCGCGGTCGAGCAGGCCGGCCTGACCGGCCTGGCCGAGGGCCAGCCGCTCGGCTTCACGCTGGTCGACCGCGGCGGCCGCATCTCGGCGACCGACCTCAAGATCGAGGGCGAGCCGCTGCCGGTGCAGGATCGCGGCCCGCGCGCCGCTGCCGGTGCCGGTGCCGGGCCGCAGCGCCAGCTGACCGGTGAGAAGGCGTCGGGAACGGTCAAGTTCTTCAACGCGATGAAGGGCTTCGGCTTCATCCAGCGCGATGACGGTCAGCCGGACGCGTTCGTTCACATCAGCGCGGTCGAGCGCGCGGGCCTGCCGACGCTCAACGAGGGCGACAGGCTCGAGTTCGAGCTCGAGGTCGACCGTCGCGGCAAACATGCCGCGGTGAACCTGCAGCCGATGCAGTAAGCGCCGGTTCAGGCGACGAAGCTACGGGCGGTGCCGGCAAGCGGCGCCGCCCGTTTTCGTTGGAGGGAAGCATGATCGGCACGATTGCGCGATGGATCCTGCTGCTCGGCCTTGCCCCCTGGCCCGCCGCCGCCATGCCGCAGGATGCCGCGCCGCCTCCCGCCCCGTCCGCCGTGCCGGTGGCGACGCTGGAGGTGGTGGCGCGCTATCCGCACGATTCGACCGCCTTCACCCAGGGGCTGCTGTGGCACGACGGCGCGCTCTACGAGAGCACCGGCGAGGATCGTTCCGAGGTGCGGCGGGTGTCGCTCGCCGACGGACGCGTGCTGGCGCATACGCCGATCCCGGCCGGCCAGTTCGGCGAAGGGATGGCGCTGTGGAAATCGACGCTGATCAGCCTCACTTGGAAGAACGGCATCGCTCATCGCTGGTGGCTCGATTCGCTGAAGCCGGCGGGCAGCGACTTCCGCTATCCCGGCGAAGGCTGGGGACTGACCGCCGCACCCGAGGGCCTGCTCCTCTCCGACGGCACGCCGACCTTGCGCGTGCTCGATCCCGAGCGCTTCACCGAACGTCGGCGAATCGCGGTGACGCTCGCCGGCAAGCCGCTTCCCCGGCTCAACGAGCTGGAGATGGTCGGCGGCAAGCTGCTCGCCAACGTCTGGATGAGCGGCTTCATCGTCGAGATCGACCCCGCGACCGGCCATGTCACCCGCGTGATCGACGCGCGGCCGCTGGTCGACGAAGTGGGCGCCAAGAATGTCGACGCGGTGCTGAACGGCATCGCCTGGGACGCGGAACGCCAGCGGCTGTTCGTCACCGGCAAGCTGTGGCCGACCTTGTTCGAGGTGCGGATCGTCGATTCGGCCGGCGCGGCGGCGCGCTGAAGTCGGCGCTGGTTGCGCGCCTCAGGGCAGGCGCCGGAAACCCGCGGAAATCCGTCGAAGGTCACGAAAGTCATAGGTAGATCGGCCCCCGTCCGGATGAGCCCTTCCGGTGCCGACGTCTCCGAAAATGTTGACCAAATTGACTCAGGTCATGTGTTTGCGAGCCGATACGCTGGGAACGGCAGGGACGCGGCGGCGACGCGCCAGGGACGCTACAGCGACGCGACACAGGCGCGACAGTGACGCGGCAGCCACGCGGCACGGATGCGCCACCGCCGCGGCACGAGCGCGACAGCGACGCGGCATGAGCGAGATCAACAGGATCAAAGAGCGGACCGGCGCTCGCGCGGCTCGGACCGGGCGAGCCAAGCAGGCGAAATCCTACATTGCAAGGGAGGCGGCGGGCTGGCGGCTATCCGGCGGCGGAAGGGGTCCGGTCATTGGGGAATTCGTCCTACCATTTTCGTCACCCCGGCCTTGTGCCGGGGTCCACCGGGCCTCACGGGCTGTGCTTGAGCCTCTCGTCCAGTCCTGTCTCCTGGTGGACCCCGGCACAAAGCCGGGGTGACGGTTGGAAATGGGCTAGGGAAGGCTCAGAGCTTCAAATGTCGACCGGCGCTAAGCCGTCAGGATCAGCGCTGCGCCGGCGAGGATGCCGAGCACGCCCGCGGCGCGGCCCGGAGTGTCGATCCGCCCTGGAGTTCGTCCTGCGAAGGTAGGGGCTCAGGCCACAAGCAACATGCCTGTGATCCAGCGCTCCTGCCTTCGCAGGAGCACGATTCGGCAGGCTCTACGTCACCATCCGTTTCAGCGCTTCCAGCGTGTCCGCCTCCGCCGCGGGCTTGTCGTCGCGGATGCGGTGGATGCGGGGGAAACGCATCGCCACGCCCGACTTGTGGCGTTTCGAGAGGTGGATCGAATCGAACGCCACTTCGAGCACCAACGTCTTCTCGACCTCGCGCACCGGGCCGAAGCGGCCCACCGTGTGGTTGCGGACGAACCGGTCGAGCCACTTGAGCTCCTCGTCGGTGATGCCCGAATAGGCCTTGCCGACCGGCAGCAGCTCGCCGCCCTCGCTCCAGCAGCCGAACGTATAGTCCGAATAGAAGGACGAGCGGCGGCCGTTGCCGCGCTGGGCGTACATCATCACGCAGTCGGCGGTGAGCGGATCGCGTTTCCACTTGTACCAGAGCCCGGTGCGGCGGCCGGCGACATAGGGCGATGTGCGGCGCTTCAGCATCACTCCCTCGATCGCCGAATCGCGCGCGCCGGCGCGGATCTCGGCGAGATGCGTGAAGTCGGTCGCATCGATCAGCGGACTGACGTCGAAGCTCATGGGATCGAGCCGGCCCGCGAACGCTTCCAGCCGTCCGCGCCGTTCCGACCAGGGCAGCGCGCGCAGGTCCTCGGGGCCGTCGAACAGGATGTCGTAAAGCCGGACGAAGGCGGGATAGTCGGCCAGCGTCCTCGCCGACACCGCCTTGCGCCCGAGCCGCTGTTGGAGCGCGTTGAAGCTGGCTGCCTCCCCGCCCTGAAACTCCCCCTTCACCAGCAGCTCGCCGTCGAGCACGCCGGGCGTGCGGAAGGCCGCGGCGACCTCGGGAAAGCTGTGGGTGATGTCGTCGCCCGCGCGGCTGTAGAGCCGGGTCTCGCCGGCGACATGGACGAGCTGGGTGCGGATGCCGTCCCATTTCCACTCGGCGGCATAATCGGCGAGGTCGAGCTCGAGCTGCTCCAGCGGATGCGCGAGCATGAACGGGCGGAAGACCGGAACGTTCGCCGCAGTCGGCTGCTCCGCCCGCCCCTCGACCCAGTCGAACAGCGCGGTGTAGGGCGGCGCGAGGCCGTGCCAGACCTCCTCGACCGCATCGACATCGACCCCGAAAGCGTCGGCGAGCGCGGTCTTGGCGAGCCGCGCGGAGACGCCGACGCGCAGCGCGCCGGTGGCGAGCTTGAGCAGCGCGAACCGCTCGTCGGCCTTGAGCCGGTCGAGCATCGCACCCAGCACCGCCGGCGTGTCGGAGCGCGACAGCAATGCGAGGCGCTCGATGACGTCCGCCAGGCGGAGCGGCTCCCCGATCGCCGACGCCTCCGGCTCAGGCCAGATCAGCGCGATGGTCTCGGCCGAATCGCCGACGAAGTCGCGGCTCATGCGGAACAGCACCGGATCGACGCGCTCGTCGACCATCGCGCGGATGATCGCCGGCTTGACCGCCGGCAGGTCGAGCTCGCCGGTCAGCGCCGCCATCGCCCAGCCGCGGTCGGGATCGGGCGTCGCGCGGAGATAGTCGCCGATCAGCTTGAGCTTGGCGTTGCGCGAGCGCGTGTAGATCAGGCGGTCGAGCAGGTCGGCGAAGGCGCGCATGACGCAGCAACATGGGCTCCCGCGAAGAGTTCCGCGAGGGTCTGTCCTGTTCAGATTGAAGCAGCGTCGGTGCTCCTGCGAAGGCAGGAGCTTTGGCAGCAAGCGATACGCCCATGATCCAGGGCTCCTGCCTTCGCAGAAGCACAATTCCATTTTATCTCGACAGCCTCTAGGCAGCGGCGATGCTGCGCGGTCTGCTGAAGCTGGGAGCGCTCGGACTGCTGGTCACGGCCGGGCTGTGCCTGTGGGGCTGGCTCGACGCCCGCGCCGATCCGGTCGTGCGCCGCGCGACGATCGAGCTGCCGCGCTGGCCGGAGGACTCCGCGCCGGTGAAAGTGGCGCTGCTCAGCGACATCCACATCGGCAGCTCGGTGACCGACGAGCGCCGGCTGCGGCGGATCGTCGCCCAACTGAACGCGCTCCGGCCCGACCTGGTCCTGCTGGCCGGCGATTTCGTCGCGGGTCACGATCCCGAGGAGGGGCGCAGCTATGCGGCGCGTCTGACCGGTCCGCTATCGGGATTGCGGGCACGGCTGGGCGTGGTCGCGGTGCTGGGCAATCACGATCATTGGACCGATCCCGTCGCGGTGCGGAGCGCGCTCGAGCAGGCGAAGGTGACCGTGGTGGAGAATGGCGCGGTCGCGCGCGGGCCGCTCACGATCATCGGGATCGGCGATGCGCATACCGGCCACGATTCGCTGCCCACCGCGCTCGCCGCCTTTCACCGGGTGAAGGGGGCGCCGCTCATGTTGACGCATTCGCCCGACGTGGCGGCGGACCTGCCGCCGGGGGGCGGGGTGCTGCTGGCGGGGCATACGCATTGCGGGCAGATCGTCCTTCCGTGGTGGGGGCCGATCAGCGTGCCGTCGCGCTATGGGAATCGCTATCTGTGCGGGGTGGTCCGCGAAGGGCGGAGCACGATCGTCGTCACCGGCGGCGTCGGGACCAGCGTGGTCCCGCTCCGCTTCGGTGCGCCGCCCGACCTGTGGCTGCTGACGATCGGCGGCTAGGCCGACCCGATCGATATGGAATCGTCATTCCCGCGAAGGCGGGAATCCATTGTCGCTGAAGTCGGTGAGACTCACTACGACCAGCCAGAATGGATTCCCGCCTTCGCGGGAATGACGACGGTTCGACTTCGCTCGGACCGCCCCTAATCGATCGCGTTCTTGACGCCGCGGCCGGCCATCAGGCCCATCACCAGCAGCACCACGAATATCGCGATCGCGATGAAGAACAGGATCTTGGCGATGCCGACGAACGCGCCGCCGATCCCGCCGAAGCCGAGCGCGCCGAGCACCAGGCCCGCCACCAGGAAGATGATCGCCCAACGAAGCATGGCTCACTCTCCTTTGTGAATAGTGTCCAGCTAAGCGTCCGGGGGCGGCCGAATGTTCCGGCGCGAATCAGGCTTTCCGGCTCGCCTCGAACAGGAACCAGGCACGCTCCTCGGCTTCGTCGGTCCAGTCGTCGACGATGCCGCTGGTGGCGTTGTCCTTGGCGGCCTCGGCCGCTTCCTTCACCGCGCGGAAGCTCTCGACGAGCTTGAGATTGTCGTCGCGCAGCTCGGCCAGCATGTCGGCCGGGGCGACGAAATCCTTGTCATTGTCCTTCACCGTCTGCCGCCGCGCGATGTCGCCGATCGAGCGCAGCGTGGTGTTACCGGTCTTGCGCACGCGCTCGGCGATCGCGTCGGTCACCGCAAGGATCTGCGTCGCCTGGTCGTCGAGCAGCAGGTGGTAGTCGCGGAAATGCGGGCCCGAGACGTGCCAGTGGAAGTTCTTGGTCTTGAGATAGAGCGCGTAGCAATCGGCGAGCGCGCCGTTGAGCGCGTCGGCCACGCTCTTGGTGTCGTTGCGGTTGAGGTCGGTCGGGGTCGCGAGCGGGGCGGGATTGGCCATGTCTGTCTCCGTCTGGATTCGGTTTCGCACAGGGAACGATCCCTTAGAGGATTGGCTCCCGGATGCCGAGACGAAAGGCTTCGATGACCGAGATCGAGAGGTTAGATCAACCGCAATCCGCCAAGTCCGACGACGATCCCGGCAAGGAGCAGGACCGTACCGCCCGCGATCGACAGCGGCCGGAGCGGCAGCGCCCGCCAACCCTCGGTGCCGAGGCTGATCGCCGCCCAACCGAGCGCCGCCGCGGCCAATGTCATCCCGACCCCGGCCAGCTCCGGCTGCGGCCCACGCGCGGCGAGGGCGAAGGCGATCAGCGTCGCCCGGTCGCTGGCGGCGGCACTCGCCAGACCCGCGAGCGTCGTGACGGGTCCGCGGATGCAATCCCGCTCGCGGGTCGACGGGGCGCGGAGCATCGCGCCGGCGCCGGCGAAAATGAGCGCCAATGCGAGCAGCAGCGCCTTGGCGTTGGGCGTGAGCAGCGGCGCCACCAGCCATCCGCCCGCCACCGCGACGGCCGCGGCGAGGGCATGGGCGAGCACGACGGCCGCCAGGCCGAGGCTCGGCCGGTATTTGCGGCCGATGCGCGCCGCCAGCCAGGCCGGCCGGTCGCCGATGCCGGCCAACAGCGCCGCGACCAGGGCGGGAAGGAGTGTGTCCATCGTCGCGGTGAATCAGGCGGTCAGGCGCCATTCCTTTTGGGGGAGGGTCCCCGCATCACTCTGCCGCGATCATGGTTAAGGCGACGTAAAGCGCCTCGCGGCTTGACAAGCGCGCCGTCATCCGCCATGCGCCCGCGTCTGTCGCGGCGGCTCTCAAGCGGGGCGCGCCGCTTTCTTTTTCCGCTGTTCGAGAGTTTGGGCCATGGCCAAGCCGACCACCGTCAAGATCAAGCTCGTGAGCTCTGCCGACACCGGCTTCTTCTACGTGACCAAGAAGAACCCGCGCACGCAGACCGAGAAGCTGAGCTTCCGCAAGTACGACCCGATCGCGCGCAAGCACGTCGAGTTCAAGGAAGCCAAGATCAAGTAATTCTCCGGCGGGGCCGATCGGCCCTCGCCTGTCATCGCCGGGCGCGCTGCAGCAGGGCTGCTGCGCGCCTGTGGCGATTCGAGCCTCAGTCCCTCAGCAGCTCGTTGATGCCCGTCTTCGACCGCGTCTGGGCGTCCACCGTCTTGACGATCACCGCGCAGTAGAGGCCGGGCTTGCCGGCCTCGCCCGGCAGCGTGCCGGGGACGACCACCGCATAAGGCGGCACCGCGCCGCGGTGGACCTCGCCGGTGGCGCGGTCGACGATCTTGGTCGAGGCGCCGAGATAGACGCCCATCGACAGCACCGCGCCCTCGCCGACGCGGACGCCCTCCGCCACCTCCGAGCGCGCGCCGATGAAGGCGCCGTCGCCGATGATCACCGGATCGGCCTGCAGCGGCTCGAGCACGCCGCCGATGCCGGCGCCGCCGGAGATATGGACGTTGCGGCCGATCTGCGCGCAGCTGCCGACCGTCGCCCAGGTGTCGACCATCGTCCCCTCGCCGACATGGGCGCCGATGTTGACGAAGCTCGGCATCAGCACCGCGCCCTTGCCGATGAAGGCGCCGTGGCGGACCACCGAGCCCGGCACCGCGCGGAAGCCGGCGGCGCGGAAGGCATCCTCGCCCCAGCCGGCGAACTTCGACGGCACCTTGTCGTACCAGCCGCCGGGCATCACGACATTGTCGTTGAGGCGGAACGACAGGAGCACCGCTTTCTTGAGCCATTGGTTGACTCGCCAGCCGCCGTCCACCGGCTCCGCTACGCGCGCCTCGCCGCGGTCGAGCAGGTTGAGCGCCTCCGCCACCGCCTCGCGCACCGCGCCCTCGGTGCCCGTATTGAGGTCCGCGCGATTCTCCCAGGCGGCGTCGATGGTGGTTGCGAGGTCGGTCACTTAGGCTCTCCCAGGATGTCGTGCAGCCAACCGGTGAGGTCGGCGGTGGTATAGTCGATGAAGCTGCGGTCGGCGTCGGCGGTCTGCTCGCTGCCGTTGTCGACCCAGACGGTGGTCATGCCGATCGCCTTGGCGGGCTTGAGGTTGCGCGCCATGTCCTCGACGAACAGGCATTCGGCCGGCTCCAGCTCATAGGCGGCGCACAGCCCCTCGTAGGACACCGGATCGGGCTTGGGGCGGAGCGCCATCGCATGGATGTCGTGCACCGCCTCGAAGCTGGCGCCGAGGCCGAGGCGGTCCAGCACCTTCGAGGCATAGGGCAGGTCGCCGTTGGTGAAGACCAGCTTGCGCCCCGGCAGCTTGGCGATCGCAGCGGCGAGCGGGGCGTTCTCCTCGAGCACGTCCATCTCGATGTCGTGGACATAGGCGAGGAATTCGTAGGGATCGGTGCCGTGCTCGGCCATCAGCCCGGCGAGCGTGGTGCCATGCGCGTGGAACCAGCCCTTCTGCAGCTTGCGCGCCTCCTCCCATGGGAGGCCGGTCAGCCGCTCGATATAGTCGGTCATGCGGTGATCGATCTTGGCGAACAGGTTCGCGCTCGGCGGATAGAGCGTGTTGTCCAGATCGAAGATCCAGGCGCGGATATGGTCGAGCTCGGGCGGCACGAGGGCGCGCCTACCGGTCCTGCTTGCATGGGGCAAGCGGCTCCCCATCTGGCGGACCATGATCCCCTATTCGCTCCTCGACCTCGTCCCGATCGTGCAGGGCGGGGACGCCCGCACCGCGCTCGCCAACGCCGCCGATCTCGCCGCCCATGCCGAGGCGCTCGGCTATACGCGCTACTGGGTGGCGGAGCATCACGGGATGCCGGGGATCGCCAGCGCGGCGACCGCGGTGGTGATCGCGCATGTCGGCGCCGCCACGTCGACGATCCGGATCGGCGCGGGCGGGATCATGCTGCCCAACCACGCGCCGCTGGTGATCGCCGAGCAGTTCGGCACGCTGGACGCGCTGTTTCCCCGACGGATCGATCTCGGGCTCGGCCGGGCGCCGGGATCGGACCAGCGGGTGGCGCGGGCGCTGAGGCGCACGCTGGAGTCGAGCCCCGATGCCTTTCCGCAGGACGTGCTGGAGCTGCAGAGCTACTTCGCGGATGACGGGCAAACCGGCATCCGGGCGACGCCAGGGGCGGGGGCGGACGTGAGGTTGTGGATCCTCGGCTCCTCGACTTTCGGCGCGCAGCTCGCGGCGATGCTGGGGCTGCCCTATGCCTTCGCCTCGCATTTCGCGCCGGATGCGCTCGACATGGCGATCGCGATCTACCGCCGCGACTTCCGCCCCTCGGCCGTCTGCGAGAAGCCGCACCTGATGCTGGGCTTCAACGTCTTCGCCGCCGACAGCGACGAGGAGGCGGAACTGATCGCGAGCTCCGCGCAGCAGGCGTTCGTCGCGATCCGCACCGGCCAGGCGATCCAGCTGCCGCCGCCGGTGCCCGGCTTCCGCGCGACGCTGGGGGCGCAGGGGAACGCCATCCTCGATCATGTGCTGCAATGCTCGGCGACCGGCGGGCCGGACAGCGTCAAGCGCCAGATCGCCGCGTTCGTCGAGCGGACCAAGCCGGACGAGCTGATGGTGACCGGGATGATCCACGACCACGCCGTGCGGAGGCGCAGCTTCGAGATCGCGGCGGAGGTGATGAGGTCGCTTTAAGCTCCTCCCCGGAACGGGGAGGAGCTGGTTACGCCAGCGGCAGCCTCAGGCGGACCAGCAGACCGCCGAGGTCCTCGCTTTCCTCCAGGCTCACCGTCCCGCCGTACAGCTCGGCCACGTCGCGCACGATCGCCAGTCCCAGCCCGGTTCCGGGCTTGCCGCTGTCGAGCCGCACGCCGCGGTCGAAGATGCGCAGGCGGTCGGCCTCGGGAATGCCGCGGCCGTCGTCCTCGACCATGATCTCGGCGAAACCCGCCTGCGCCGCGACGGTGATGAACACGCTCCCGCCGCCGTATTTGGCGGCATTCTCGACGAGGTTGCCGAGGATCTCGTCGAGGTCCTGACGCTCGATCCGGGCCTTCAGGTCCTTGGCGCCGTCGATGTCGATGCGGACGCTGGGGTAGAGGCGCGAGATCGCGCGCTCGACCGCCTCGACGCTCGTCCACAGCTCGGCCCGGCTGTGCGCACTGCCGCGGCGGCCGACCGCGCGGGCCCGCGCGAGATGATGGTCGACCTGGCGCCGCATCGTCCGCGCTTCGCGGATCACGGTATCGGCGAGGTCGGGCTGGCCCGCGGCGGCGGCGTTCATGATCACGGTGAGCGGCGTCTTCAGCGCATGGGCGAGGTTGCCGGCATGGCGGCGCGCCTCTTCGGCCTGGCGGTCGTTGTGCTCGATGAGGCCGTTCAGTTCCTCGACCATCGGCGCGACCTCGGCGGGCATGTTGCCCTCGACGCGCGAGGATGTCCCGGCGCGCATCCGCTGGATCTCCAGGCGGACCTTCCTCAGCGGCAGCAGGCCGTAGAAAGTCTGCAGCGTCACCATCACGATCAGCCCGAGCCCGAGCAGCAGGAAGCTGCGCACCAGCGTGCGGCGGAGCGCCGCGATCTGCGCGTCGAGGTAGCCGCGGTTCTGCGCGACCTGGAAGCGCCAGCGGATCGGCGACCCGGGCAGCTTGAGGTCGCGCTCGACCACGCGCAGCCGCTCGTCCGGGAACTGGCTCGAATCGTAGATATGGACGTCGCGGTCGCTGTGCTGCTGATCGGTGCGCAGCCGCCGGTCCCACAGCGAGCGTGACGGGAAGGGGTCGACGCCGTTGCCGCTCACCTGCCAATAGAGGCCCGAATTGGGCTCGAGGAAGCGCTGGTCGGCGAGCTGGCGATTGAACATCACCTCGCCTTCCGGCCCGATCTCCGCCGTGGCGACCAGGCTGGTCAGCAGGAAATCGAGCTGGTCGTCGAAGCTGCGCGTCACCGCGGAGGTCAGCACGCGATCGAGCGCGAACCCGCCGCCGGTGAGCAGCAGCAGGATCCACAATGCCGCGACGACGATCATCCGGCGCGACAGCGAGCCGGTGACGCGGACGTAAGGGCGTGGTGCGGATTCGGGGGCGGTGGTGGCCATCAGCTTCTCTCCCTCTCCCCTCCGGGGAGAGAGTCGGGGAGAGGGGCGGTGCCGCAAGCGAATCGCCGGTGGCCAGGCCCCTCACCCAACCCTCTCCCCAGAGGGGAGAGGGCTTTCACGCGCCGCTCGGCGGCCGCTCGCCGGGCTCGTCGAGCGAATAGCCGAGGCCGCGGATCGTCGAGATCACGTCGGCGCCGAGCTTCTTGCGGATGCGCGTCACGAACACCTCGATCGTGTTCGAATCGCGGTCGAAATCCTGGTCGTAGATATGCTCGATCAGCTCGGTGCGGCTCACCACCTTGCCCTTGTGATGGAGGAGGTAGGAGAGCAGCTTGTATTCCTGCGCGGTGAGCTTCACCGGCTCGCCCGCCTTGGTGACCTTGCCCGAGCGGGTGTCGAGGCGGATGTCGCCGGCGGTCAGCTCGGCGGAGGCGTTGCCCGAGGCGCGGCGGATCAGCGCGCGCAGGCGGGCGATCAGCTCCTCGGTCTGGAACGGCTTGGCGACATAGTCGTCGGCGCCGGCATCGAGCCCGGCGACCTTGTCCGACCAGCTGTCGCGCGCGGTCAGCACCAGGACCGGCGTGGTCTTGCCTTCCTTGCGCCAGCGGTCGAGCACGGTCAGCCCGTCGATCTCGGGCAGGCCGAGGTCGAGGATGATCGCGTCATAGTCCTCGGTCGAGCCCAGGAAATGCCCCTCCTCGCCGTCGGTGGCGAGGTCCACCGCATAGCCCGCACCCTCGAGCGTGTTGCGGAGCTGCTGACCGAGATTGGGTTCGTCTTCGACAATCAGAACGCGCATGTGTGTCTCCAGTGGGGGAGCGTCAGCTTCCGGTGCGGCCGATGATGGCCCCGGAGCGGCCGTCGACGCTGACCCAGATGACATTGCCATCGCGCAGGAACTTGAGCGTGTAAACCTGCGTCCCTGAATCGAAGTCGAAGCCGATGTACTGCGCCCCCTTCATCTTCGGCACGACGCGGCGCTCGATCTCGCGAAGCGACAGGAGCCGGCCCTGCTCGCGCGCCTCGCGCGCGGCGTCCTGGTCGCCGCGGCGATGCCGCTGCGCACCAGCGTCGCCCGTACCGGCGAGCGCGATCGCAAGCCCGATCGAGAGAATTCCCACCATCTTCATATGGCTGTCGCATAGGCAGCGTGCGTTGAACAGCCCGTGAATGTCGACGAAATCTTGCCGCAGGCGCGAACGGTCCTTAGGTCGCGACCATCATGGCTGCTCCCATCCTCGCCTATGAAGGCCTCGGGCTCGTGCAGGGCTCGGGCTGGCTGTTTCGCGGGCTCGATCTCTATATCGGCGCGCGCGATCGGCTGGCGCTGATCGGGCGCAACGGTGCGGGCAAGACCACGCTGCTCAAGCTGATCGCCGACCGCATCGAGGCGGACGAGGGCCGCCGCACGATCGTGCCCGGCACCAATGTCGTGATGCTCGAGCAAGAGCCCGATATGGAGGGCGCGAAGACGCTGCTCGACTTCGTGCTGTCGGGCGCCGACGCGCCGCCCAGGCACGAGGCGGAGGCGATCGCCGGCCAGCTCGGCATCGACCTCGACCGCGAGGCGGCGACCGCCTCGGGCGGCGAGCGGCGGCGCGCGGCGATCGCGCGGGCGCTGGCGCAGAACCCGGACGTATTGCTGCTCGACGAGCCGACCAACCATCTCGACCTCGCCGCGATCGACTGGCTGGAGGAGTGGCTCAACCGCTACACCGGTGCGTTCATCGTCATCAGCCACGACCGCACCTTCCTGACCCGCCTCACCCGTCAGACCCTGTGGCTCGATCGCGGCAGCATCCGCCGCAACGAGATCGGCTTCGGCGGCTTCGAGGCGTGGATGGAGGCGGTCTATGCCGAGGAGGCGCGCGCGGCGGAGAAGCTCGACGCCAAATTGAAGCTCGAGCTGCATTGGCTCCAGCGCGGCGTCACCGCGCGGCGGCGGCGCAACCAGGGGCGGCTGGAGAAGCTCAACCAGATGCGCGCCCAGCGCGCCTCGATGCTGGGGCCGCAGGGCACCGCCAAGCTCGGCATCGCCACCGACGACGTGCGCACCAAGAGCGTGATCACCGCCGACCGGGTGGCGAAGCGGTTCGGTGAACGTACCATCATCAAGGACTTCAGCCTGCGCATCCAGCGCGGCGACCGCATCGGCATCGTCGGCGCCAACGGCGCGGGCAAGACCACGCTGATCAGGCTGCTGACCGGCGAGATCGCGCCCGACGAGGGGACGGTGACGCTCGCCAGGACGCTCGACGGGGTGATCATCGACCAGCAGCGCAAGCTGATGGCGCCCGACAAGCGCGTGCGCGACGTGCTCGCCGACGGCGGCGACTGGATCGAGGTGCGCGGGGTCAAGAAGCACATCCAGGGCTATCTCAAGGAGTTCCTGTTCGATCCCGGCCTCGCCGATGCGCGCGTCGGCACGCTGTCGGGCGGCGAGCGCTCGCGGCTGCTGCTGGCGCGCGAATTCGCCCGCGCCTCCAACCTGCTGGTGCTCGACGAGCCGACCAACGACCTCGACCTCGAGACGCTCGACCTGCTCCAGGAAGTGATCGCGGATTACGAGGGCACGGTGCTGATCGTCAGCCACGACCGTGACTTCCTCGACCGCACGGTGACGGTGACCTTGGGACTCGACGGTTCGGGCACGGTCGACATCGTCGCGGGCGGCTATGCCGATTGGGAAGCCAAGCGAAAGCCCAGGGCGCAGGCCAAGGCCGCGGCGAAAACGGCGGCCGCGCCGCCTCCCCCGCCGCCGATGCGGACCAAGCTCAGCTACAAGGACCAGCGCGACTACGACCTGCTGCCGAAGCGCATCGAGGAGCTCGACGCGACGATCGCGCGCGACGAGGCGGCGCTGGCCGATCCGGAGCTCTACGCGCGCGATCCCGGGAAGTTCGACGCGCTGATGAAGGCGATCGCCGCCGCGCGCGAGGAGAAGGACGCGGCCGAGCTGCGGTGGCTGGAGCTCGCCGAGCAAGTCGAGACGCTTGGTTAGTATCTGTCGAGATAAATAGAATCGTGCTCCTGCGAAGGCAGGAGCCCTGGACTACCGGATGTCGCCTGCGGCCTGCGCTCCTGCCTTCGCAGGAGCACGTTACGACTTCGATCCGAACGAGACGGCCTCTAGCTCGTCCTGCCCCGATCGATCGCCACCCCGGCGCGGCCGGCGAGGTCGATGACATACTGCCAGGCCACCCGTCCCGAGCGGCTGCCGCGCCGCGTCGCCCAGCCGACCGCGTCGGCGGGATCGAACGGCAGGCCGTAGCTGGTCGCGTAGCGCTCGATGATCGCCAGATAGGTATCCTGGTCGATCACATGGAAGCCGAGGCTGAGCCCGAACCGGTCGGCCAGCGCCAGCGCGTCGTCGACCGCATCGCGCGGATTGATCGCGCTTTCCTGCTCGGCGATGTCGCGCGGCACGAGATGGCGGCGGTTCGAGGTGACCGCCAGCCGAACGTTGCCGGGCCGCGCCTCCGCGCCGCCCTCCAGCAGCGAGCGCAGCGCGCGCGCCTCGCTCGGCGCAGAGAAGCCGAGATCGTCGATGAACACCGCAAAGGCGCGCTTCACCGGAGCGAGCGCGGCGAACAGCCTGGGCAGGCTGTCGAGCGACGCGGCGGCGACCTCGATCAGCGCGAGGCCGGTCGCGGCGGCGGCGCTCGCGACCAGCGCCGACTTGCCGGTGCCGCGCGCGCCCCACAGCAATACGTCGTGCGCGGCATGGCCGGCGGCGAGGCGGCGGAAATTCTCGATGAGCGCCGTCTTCTGCGCGTCCATGCCGGTCAGCATGTCGAGCGGCAGCGGCGCGAAGCCGCGCGCCGCCTCCAGCACCTCGCCGTGCCAGAGATAGGCGGGGTGGACGAGCGGATCGGCGGATGCGGGCGGCGGCGGGGCGAGCCGCTCCAACGCGGCGGCGATCCTTTCGAGCGGGTCGATCATGGCGCCCGCTTAGCGGGGTCAGCCGGCCGCGACCAGCTTCCGCGCCGCCTCGCGATCGCCGAAGCGCGGATCGGCCAGCGCCGCCAGCGCCTGGGCGCGGGCATCCTGGGCGCGGCCGAGATCGGCGTAGAGCTGCGCGAGATGCCAGCGCAGCGTCGCATGACGGGGCGCGATCGCCACCGCCTTCTCGAGGAGCTGGCGTGCCCCTTCGGTGTCGCCCGCGCCGTAGAGCGCCCAGCCATAGGCGTCGGCCGCCGCGGCATTGGCAGGGGCGAGCGCATAGGCGGCGGCGGCGTAGCTCGCGGCGGTCTCCTCCTCGCCGGCGCCGTCATAGGCATAGGCAAGCTCGGCGAGCAGCGCCGCGTCGCGGTCGCCGAGCCGGGCGCGCAGCCCCTCCAGCGTATCGATCGCCGCGTCATGGTCGCCCGCCGCGATCTGCCAATGTGCGGCGAGGCGGAGCGCAGCGACGTTGGCCGGGTTCTGCGACAGGAACAGCGCGAGCGCGTTCGCCGCCTCCTCGCGCCGTCCCGCCATGTCGAGCGCCTCGGTGAGCCGCAGCATCGTCGGCTCGTCAAAATTGAGCGAGGCGGCGCGGCGGAAGGCGGCGACCGCATCCGCCGGCCGGCCCAGCGCCATCAGCGTGTCGCCGAGTACCAGCGCCGCCTTGGGCGAGCCGCGATTGGCGGCCGCCACCGCCTGCGCCCGGACAAGCGCGCCGGCACGGTCGCCGGCCTCGAGTTGGGCGCGGATCAACGGGATCGCGCTCGACGGTTCGCCGGCCGGATCGTTGCCGGCGGCCGCGGCGAGCACCGGCACGCTGTCGTCCGAGCTGAAGCTGGTCGAATCCGCGCGGCCGGGGTGCGCGGCGCGATCGAGCAGGACCGCGGCACGCTGCCGGTCGCCGAGCCGCTCGAACGCCCGCGCCGCCAGCGTCAGCGTATAGCTGTCGGCATCGCCGCGCTCCGCCACCGGCTGGATGATGTCGAGCGCGTTGCGTGCGGCGCCGAGCCGCAGCAGCGCCAGGGCGAGGAGCTGGCGCGCGCGGATGTTCATCGGCTGGATCGCAACGAGATTGCGCAGCTTGGTGACCGCCTGCTCGGCCGCGCCATCCTCCAGATCGAGCGTCGCGCCGAGCTGGAGCGGCCCCGGCGTGCCGTCGAGCGCGCCGCCGGTCGCCTCCATCAGATCGCGCGCGAGGCCGGTGTTGCCCGCGCGCGCCGCCATCACCGCGAGCAGGTAGAGCAGCTGCGGGCTGCCGGGACGAACGGCGAGCGCGCGGCGGGCGACGGCGAGCATCTCGGTATTGCGGCCGGCGTCGCCGAGCGTAGCCGCATAGTCGAGCAGGACCGGATAGCTGTCGGGATCGCGCTTCAGCGCAGCCTCGAACCACGGCAGCGATGCGATCAGGCCGAATTGGTCGCGCACGAGCTGGGCGCGCAGCAGCAGCGCCGGGGTGTTGTCGCCGTCGAGCGCGACCGCGCGCGCTGCCGCCTCGATCGCACCCGCGACGTCGCCGATGCTCCGGCGGAAGCGGCCGAGGTCGGTCCAGACGGCACTGTCGCCGGGCGCGCGCGCGACCGCCTGACCGAACAGGTCGTTCGCCGCGGCGGGATTGTCCATCGCCGCGAGCGCGCGCGCCTGGATGCGTAGGCCGTAGGTCCAATAGGCGGGCGCGGTCCGCTTCGCGAGCGCCAGCGCCTGCCGCGGATCGCCCTGGAGCAGCCGGGCATGGGCGAGGAGCTGCTGAGCGCGGCGCATGTCGAAGCCGTTGTCGCGCGCCTTGCCGAGCTCGGCCTCGGCGGCGATGCCGTCCTCCTCGGCCAGCGCCGCCCGCGCGAGCACCGCATGGGCGAGTCCCCAGCCCGGATCGGCCTTCACGGCCGACGTGGCGAGGGCGCGGGCGGTCGAGGCATTGCCCTGGTCGAGCGCAGCGAGCGCGCGGCCGAGCGTGGCGCGCGCGGAGCCGGCATCGGCGCGGAGCGGCGCAGGGTCGAGACAGAACGCCAGCACGACGACAGCCACCATCGCGCTCCCACGCAGGCGGGAGCCCAGCGCCGCCAGCGACGTTCCCGGGACCCCTGGGCTCCCGCCTGCGCGCGAGCACATGCTGAGATCATGGCTGGAGGTCATAGGCCCTCATCAGATCATAGAGGGTGGGGCGGCTGATCCCGAGCAGCCGGGCGGTGCCCGAGATATTGCCGTCGGCGCGGGCGAGCGCGTGGCGAATCGCTTTGCGGTCGGCCGCCTCGCGCACCGCCTTGAGGTTGATCGGCAGGTGATCCTCCGCGAGCGGGGCGAGATCGAGGTCGGCGGCGGTGACGCGGGCGCCGTCGGCCATGATCACCGCGCGCTTCACCCGATTCTCCAACTCGCGGACGTTGCCGGGCCAGCTCCAGGCGTCGATCGCGGCGAGCGCGTCGGGCGCGAAGCCTTTGACCGCACTCTTCATCTCACCCGCATGTTTCCGGAGGAAATGCCGCGCGAGCAGGCCGGCGTCGCCCGGCCGCTCGGCGAGTGCAGGGATGCGCACGACGATCTCGGCAAGGCGATAGTAGAGGTCCTCGCGGAAGCTGCCGCCCGCGACCATCGCGTCGATGTCGCGATGCGTCGCGCAGACGATGCGGGTGTCGACCGCGATCGGCCTGCGCCCGCCGATCCGCTCGATCACCCGTTCCTGCAGGAAGCGCAGCAGCTTGACCTGGAGCGGCAGCGGCACGTCGCCGATCTCGTCGAGGAACAGCGTGCCGCCGTGCGCCGCCTCGATCTTGCCCTCGGTGGTCTTGACCGCGCCGGTGAAGGCGCCCTTCTCGTGCCCGAACAGCTCGCTTTCGAGCAGCGTCTCGGGGATCGCCGCGCAGTTGATCGCGACGAAGGCGCCGCGGCGGCGCGAGCCGGCCTCGTGCAGCCCGCGCGCGAGCAGCTCCTTGCCCGTGCCGGAGGCGCCGAGCAGCATCACCGACACATCGGCGCCGGCGACGCGCTCGATGGTGCGCGTGACCTTCAGCATCTCCGGCGCCGCGGTGATCATGCCGCCGAGCGCGGCGCGCGGCACCGCTTCGGCCAGCCGACGGTTCTCCGCCTCCAGCGCATGGACGTGGAAGGCGCGCGCGACGATCAGGCCGAGCGCGTCGATGTCGATCGGCTTCGAATAGAAATCCCACGCCCCCGCGGCGATCGCGTCCCGCGCGCTGTCCCGCGCACCGTGGCCAGAGGCGACGACCACCTTGGCGTCCGGCTTCAGTTCGAGGATCGCCCGGAGCGTCGCGAAACCCTCGCCGGTGCCGTCCGGATCGGGCGGCAGGCCGAGGTCGAGCGTCACCACCGCCGGCTCCTCCGCGCGCAGTAGCGCGATCGCGCTCTCGCGGTCGGCGGCGACATGCACCTCATAGCCCTCATAGGCCCAGCGCAGCTGGCGCTGGAGCGCGAGGTCGTCCTCGACGATCAGCAGCTTCCTGGTCTCGTTCATGCGGCCACCCTGGAGGCGAGCGCTGCCGGCAGGATCACGCGGAAGGCCGAGCCCGCACCCTCGCGGCTGTCGACCTCGATATGCCCGCCCATGCCCTCAGCGAGCTGCCGCGCCTCGAATGCGCCGATGCCGAAGCCGCCGGGCTTGGTCGAGGCGAAGGGCCGGAACAGCCGCTCGCGCATGAACGCGGGCGACATGCCGCAGCCATGATCGATCACCGCGATCGTCACCCCGTCCACGCCGGGCTCGACCGCGATCGTGACCGGATCGGCGGCGGCGCTGGCGTCGATCGCGTTCTGGACGAGATGGCCGAGCAGCTGCTCCAGTCGGCTCGGGTCGGCGAGCGCGACCACGCGCTGCGGTCCCGCCACCACGACCGGATGCTGCGCGCGGCGCGCCGCGGCAATACGCGCGGCGACCTCGGTCACGTCGACCGCGACCGGCGGCTCGGCCGCGGCGCGGGTGCTGGCGAGCAGACGGCCGAGCAACGCGTTGAGCTTGCCCGCCGAATCCTGGAGCGTCGCCACCATGTCGGCGCGGAAGGCGGGATTGTCGGCGTGGCGCTCGGCATTGCGGGCGACGAGGCTGAGGCCGCTCACCAGATTCTTGATGTCGTGGACGATGAAGGCGAAGCGGCGGTTGAACTCGTCGAACCGCTCGGTCTCGGCGAGCGCCTCCTGCGCGCGTGCCTCGGCGAGATAGCTCGCGACCTGACGGCCGGCGATGCGGAGCAGGTCGAAATCCTCCCAATCCAGCGCCCGGTCGACCGGCGGGCGCGCGAGCACGATCGCGCCGACCGGCGTGCCCAGGTGGAGGAGCGGCACCACCGCCCAGGCGTCGCGCTCGTCGAGCAGCCACTGCGGCACGATGTCGCTCTCGTCGCCGCCGCGACGGGCGCGGTCGAGCTCGACGATGCGCTCGCTCCGGGCGAGGTGACGCGCGAAGACCGCGTCGGCGCCGGTGCACGGCAGCTCGCCGTTCCAGTTCCAGCCGGTGCCGATGCCGAGTCCCGCCCCCTCGGGCACCAGCAGCAGCCCGGCGGGGGAATCGGTGAGGTCGGCAACCGCCTTGACCACGCGCTCGGCGAGCGGCGCGGCGCGATCGGGCTTGCCGAGCGTGCCGGTGAAGCGGATCCACTCCGCACGATAGTCGTAGCGGTGGCGGAAGAAGTGCTTGGCGATCGTGACTCGCGTCCAGGCGCGCAGCCACGGCGTCGCCACCAGCGTCAGCACCGCGGCGGTCGAGCCGAACACGAAGGCGGTCTGCCACATCCGCGCCATCGCGCCGCCGACCGCGCCCAACAGGCTCGTGCCGGTGGCGAGCAGCGCGAAATAGGCGCCGATCGCGACCAGCGACAGCGAGCGATAGGCGACGGCGTGGGAGATGCGCACCTCGCCGCGCGCATCGCGCTGGATCGCCGCGCCGGTCAGCGCCGCCGCCAGCACCATTCCCGCGCCGTGCACCGGGGCGAGCGCGGTCGGCCAGGCTTCGAGCAGATAGGCGATGGCGGCGAAGGCGAGATCGGCGAGCCACACCGCGGCCAGGCCGATCGCGAGCAGGCGGACGTTGCCGCGCCCGTCCTCGGCATCGAGCTGCTGGAGCAGCACCAGCGCGCCGACCGCCACCATCATCCGCAGCAGCGTGCCGGCATTGGCTACGCCCGCATCCTCACGCGGTCCGACCACGCCGACGGCGAGCAGCATCGCCGCGACCGCGATCAGCGCGACCACGCCATAGACGGCGATCACTCCCGCCGCCGCCCGCGGGGCACCCTGCCGGCCGAGCGCGAACATGAAGCCGAGCAGCGCCAGCGCGCGCGCGCCCTCGGCGAGCTGCGTGCCCGGCGCATTGCCGCCGAGCCCGGCGGCCGCGAGCGCCCATGTCGCCAGCGCCGCCAACGCCACGACCAGCGGCCAGCGCGGCAGCACGACCCGCGCGCTCCGTGCCGCCCACAGCGCGACGGCGGCGAACAGCAGCGCCGCCAGCGCATGGCTCCACAGGGTCAGCGTCTCGGCCATCGCCTCAGCGCGCGCCCTCCGGGAACAGCACCACCCGCACGGTCTGGAGCAGGATCAGCAGGTCGAGGAAGGGGGAGTAGTTCTTAGCATAGTAGAGGTCGTATTCGAGCTTCTGCCGCGCGTCCTCGATCGAGGCGCCATAGGGATAGTTGATCTGCGCCCAGCCGGTGATGCCCGGCTTCACCATGTGCCGTTCGGCGTAGTAGGGGAGCTTGGCCTCCAGGTCGTCGACGAACTGCGGCCGTTCCGGACGGGGGCCGACGAAGCTCATCTCGCCCTTGAGGACGCTCCAGCATTGCGGCAGCTCGTCGATCCGCACCTTGCGGATGAAGCGGCCGATGCGGGTGACGCGCGGGTCATCCCGCTCCGCCCATACCGCCTGGCCCTGCACTTCGGCGTCGGTGCGCATCGAGCGCAGCTTGATGATCGAGAAGGGCGTGCCGTAGAGCCCGACGCGGAGCTGGCGGTAGAAGGCCGGTCCCTTGCTGTCGAGCTTCACCGCGATCGCAGCGAGGGCGATGACCGGCAGGGTCAGCGCCAGCAGGATCAGGCTGGCGGCGATGTCGAACAGCCGCTTGAACACGCTCGACAGCATCCGGCTCGACGAGAAGCCGTCGGAGAAGATCAGCCACGAGGGATTGACGCTGTCGAGATCGACCCGGCCGGTCTCGCGCTCGAGGAAGGTCGAGATCTCGTTGACGTGGACGCCGGTGGTCTTGATGCGCAGGAGGTCCTTGAGCGGGAGCGCGTTGCGGCGCTCCTCCAGCGCCAGCACCACCTCGCTCGCGCTCAGCAGCACGACATGGTCGGCGAGGTTGTAGATGGCGTCGCGCGCGATCGCCTCGGGGATCACGCGATTGCCCTCGCTCATGCTGACATAGCCGACCACGGCGAAGCCGGCGCCGGGCCTTGCCGCAAGCGCCTTCAGCCGCGCCGCGCGCGGGCCGGCGCCGAGCACGACGACGCGGCGCTTGAACGCCTGGCTGCCGAGCGCCTTGCCGATCAGGACGCGCAGGAACGTGAGGCCGGCGACCGCGAGGCCCATGGCATAGAGCAGGTTCGACCGCCACAGGCTGAGGTCGGGCAGGATGAAGAACAGCGCGCTGAGCGCCAGCACGCCGATCGCGACGCCGACGCTGAGCCGTACCACCGCATAGCGGATCGATTGCAGCGATTCGGCGCCATAGACACCGACCGCGACCATCGCGGTCTCGACCGTCAGGACGAAGGTGAGGAGTTGGGCGGTGCGGGTATGGACCGGTTCGATGGCCATGCCGATCTGGTGCGCGCGCAGCGTCCAGCCGAGCTCGCCGGCGAGCGCCAGCACGACGAGGTCGAACAGGCCGAGCAGCAGCACCGCATTCGGCACGTAATGCTTGAACAGCCTGATCATCGCGCTCGCCGCGCTCCCGACATCCGAGTGTAAACTTTGCCGACACGGCTCTCGCGCAAATTGGCGAAGAAATGCTGAACGGCGGCGGGAAATCGACGGCGGTACGGGCGTTGGACAAGGTAGGGGCGTCCGCTACATCCATCGCAACAGGAGAACTGTCCGTCATGACCGAGGCCAGGCCGATCATTCCCGTGATCCTCTCAGGGGGTTCGGGCACCCGGCTCTGGCCCATGTCCCGTCCGGAGCGGCCCAAGCAGCTCCTGGCGCTCACCGCCGAGGAGACGATGCTGCAGCTCACCGCAAAGCGTTGCGGCGGCGAGCGCTTCACCGCGCCGATCGTGGTCGCCAATGCCTTCCACGCCGACGAGATCGAGCAGCAGCTCGCCGCAGTCGAGGGTTCGGCGCGCGCGCTGGTGCTGGAGCCGATGGGGCGCAACACCGCGCCGGCGATCGCGCTGGCGGCGATCGCGGCCGGCGGCGGGCACGACCCGCTGCTGGTGATGCCGTCCGACCATGTCATCGGCGACGTCGCCGCCTTCCACGCCGCGATCCATGCCGCGCTGCCGCTGGTCGACGAGGGCTGGCTGGTCACCTTCGGCATCACCCCGGACGCACCCGAGACCGGCTATGGCTATATCCGGATCGGCGAGGAGGTCGCGCCCGGCGTCCACAAGGTCGACCGCTTCATCGAGAAGCCGCCGCGCGAGGCCGCCGAGGCGATGCTGGCGCAGGGCGGCCATGCCTGGAACGGCGGCATCTTCCTGTTCCGCGCCGACATGTACCTGGGCGCGCTCGCGGTGCACGCCCCCGACATGCTCGTCGCCGCGCAGGAGGCGATGGCCGGGGCACGACGCGACGGTGTGCGGATCTGGCCGGACGAGGAGGCCTTTGCCAGGTCGCCGGCGGATTCGATCGACTATGCGGTGATGGAGAAGGCGGCGCGGGTCGCGGTGGTGCCGGTCAGCATGGGCTGGAGCGACGTCGGCTCCTGGGACGCGCTGCACGCGATCAGTCAGCTCGACGAAGGCGGCAACGCCCACCAGGGCGAAGTGATCGCGATCGACACCAGGAACTGCTTCGTCCGTTCGGACGGCGTGCGGATCGCGCTGGTCGGGGTCGAGGATCTGATCGTGGTGGCGAGCGGCGACGACGTGCTGATCGCGCCGCGCGGGCGCAGCCAGGAGATCAGGAAGATCATCGAGGCGCTGAAGCGGTGACAGGGTAGGCCAATCGCAAGGCCGCCCTCGTCCGGCCGAGGCACTGGCCCGACCCCGTCACCGCCTGGTCGCCTGGGTGACCGGCAAGCACCCCGCCCCCCTGCGCCGATGCGGCGGGACGCTAGCCGACTTGTCACTTTCCTGACACACCTCTCCCTCACAGCCGCGCCAACCGGGGGAGATCGTCATGAAATACCGTCATCTGCTGACGGCGCTGCTGCTGTCGGGCTGTACCGCGACGCCGAAGCCGCGGGCGATGGTGTCGCCGTTGCCCACCGCGTCGGTCGCGCCGTTCGCGCAGACCGATGCGGTCGCCAGCCTGCGCGACGCGGCCGACGATCCCGCGATCTGGCGCAACCCGGCCGATCCCGCCGCCAGCCTGATCGTCGCCACGGACAAGAAGGCGGGGCTCAACGTCTACGGCCTCGACGGCAAGCTGCGCTCGAACCTCGCCGCCGGCCGCGTCAACAACGTCGATCTGCGCGAGACGGCGGCCGGCGCGATCGTCGCGGCGAGCGACCGCAACAGGATCGGCGACAGCCGGCTCGCGCTGTTCCGGCTCGACACCCGGACGGCGACGCTGACTCCGCTCGCCCGCGTGCCGGTGGCGACCGCGGAAGCCTATGGCCTGTGCATGTACCGGGCGAAGAGCGGGCTCTACGCCTTTGTCGTCGGCAAGGACGGGACGATCGTCCAGCTCCGCGTCGCGCCCGACGGCAGCGGCGCCGAGACGGTGCGGACGATGAAGCTCGCCACTCAGTCCGAAGGCTGCGTCGCCGACGATCGCACCGGCCGCCTGTTCGTCGGCGAGGAGAACGTCGGCGTCTGGACGTTCGGCGCCGAGCCGGGCGATCCGGTGACGCCGACCTCTGTCGCGAAGGCCAACGGCCGGGAGCTGATCGCCGATGTCGAGGGCGTGGCGATCGCCGCCGAGGGTAGTGACGGCGGCTATCTGGTCGTCTCGAGCCAGGGTGATTCCGCCTATGCGCTGTGGCGGCTGCCGGACCTCAGCTATGCGGGGCGCTTCCGGATCGTCGAGGGCGGAGGGATCGGCGGGACCAGCGAGACCGACGGGATCGAGGTCGGCAGCGCCGGCTTCGGGCCCGGTCTCGAAGGCGGGCTGATGATCGCCCAGGACGGCGACAACGCGCCTCAGGCGCAGAACTTCAAGCTGGTGCGTTGGGCCGAGGTGAAGAAGGCGCTGGGGTTGGAGTAGGTTCAGTCACGCGCGAAGATTTCGGCGTGGGGGATGGCGAGACCGAGCGTCGGCAGGCTAAGGTCGCGCACGCCGAACATCGTCTCGAACCATCCCCCCTGTTCCAGCCGCTCGACGGTTCGCACCAACTCGTTCGCAGGATCGACAAAGGCAATGGTGCGCACGCTCGGCAAACGCTTATATTCTTCGAGTTTTGTCCCCTGATCGACCATAGCGGTGGTCGGCGAGATCACCTCGATGATCGCGGTCGGGTCGGAAAGCGCAAGCGCATCGCGATCAGCGTCCGAACGCGCGCCGCAGTAGATGCTGACGTCCGGATAGCGGACGTCGGTCTGGCTGGTCCGCACGCCCATCTCGGAGCCGTATGGGCGGCAGGCGGTTCCCTTCAACCTGGTGCGGAGCCACGAGAAGATGTTGCCCTGCACCCAGGCATGAGCTTCGCTGCCGCCCGTCATCATGACGATCACGCCGTCCGACAGCTCGAACTTGCGGTCCGTGCCGAAGTCGATTGCCAGAAACTCGTCGGCAGTGATCTTCCGATAGGCGGGATCGGGGCGCATGGCGCCATTGTAGTGGCACACCTCGGCAAAACAAAGGGCCGGAAGTGGTGACTCCCGGCCCGTTGCTTTTGGTTCGGTGGACCCGGCGCGGCGGAGCCGCGCCTTCGGCGAGTCCTGAGCCAAGCCTTGGCTTGGCTCAGGCCGCTTCGGCTCAGAAATCCATGCCGCCCATGCCGCCCGGCATCGCCGGAGCCGCAGGCTTGTCGTCGGGCAGCTCGGCCACGGTCGCCTCGGTGGTGATGAGGAGGCCGGCGACCGACGCCGCATCCTGGAGGGCGGTGCGGACGACCTTGGTCGGGTCGATCACGCCGGCCTGGACCAGGTTCTCATAGACGTCGGTCTGGGCGTTGAAGCCGAGGTTGACGTCGTTGCCGTCGATCAGCTTGCCCGCGACCACCGCGCCGTCATGGCCGGCGTTTTGAGCGATCTGGCGCACCGGCGACTGCAGCGCGCGGCGGATGATGTCGATGCCGCGGGTCTGGTCGTCGTTCTCGCCCTTGAGGCCGTCGAGCGCCTTGGTCGCGTAGAGGAGGGCGGTGCCGCCGCCGGGGACGATGCCCTCTTCGACCGCCGCGCGGGTCGCGTGCAGCGCGTCGTCGACGCGGTCCTTGCGCTCCTTCACCTCGACCTCGGTCGCGCCGCCGACCTTGATCACGGCGACGCCGCCGGCGAGCTTGGCGAGGCGCTCCTGGAGCTTCTCGCGGTCATAGTCGCTGGTGGTCACCTCGATCTGCTGGCGGATCGCCTCGATGCGGCCCTTGATCGCCGCCTCTTCACCGGCGCCGTCGACGATGGTGGTGTTGTCCTTGTCGATGGTGACGCGCTTGGCGGTGCCGAGCATCCCGAGCGTCACGTTCTCGAGCTTGATGCCGAGATCCTCGCTGACGACCTCGCCCTTGGTGAGGACCGCGATGTCCTCGAGCATCGCCTTGCGGCGATCGCCGAAGCCCGGCGCCTTGACCGCCGCGACCTTGAGGCCGCCGCGCAGCTTGTTGACGACCAGCGTGGCCAGCGCCTCGCCCTCGATGTCCTCGGCGATGATGAGGAGCGGACGGCCCGACTGCACCACCGCCTCGAGGATCGGCAGCATCGCCTGCAGCGACGACAGCTTCTTCTCGTGGATCAGGATGTACGGATCGGCGAGCTCGACCGACATCTTCTCGGGATTAGTGATGAAATAGGGCGAGAGGTAGCCGCGGTCGAACTGCATACCCTCGACGACGTCGAGCTCGAACTCGAGGCCCTTGGCCTCCTCGACGGTGATCACGCCTTCCTTGCCGACCTTCTCCATCGCTTCCGCGATCTTCTCGCCGACCTCACGGTCGCCGTTGGCGGAGATGATGCCGACCTGCGCCACCTCGTTCGAGCCGGCGACCGGCTTCGAGCGGCCCTTGAGGTCCTCGACGACCTTGGTGACGGCGAGATCGATGCCGCGCTTCAGGTCCATCGGGTTCATGCCGGCCGCGACCGACTTCATGCCCTCGCGCACGATCGCCTGGGCGAGCACGGTGGCGGTGGTGGTGCCGTCGCCGGCGATGTCGTTGGTCTTGGACGCGACCTCGCGCACCATCTGCGCGCCCATGTTCTCGAACTTGTCCTTGAGCTCGATCTCCTTGGCGACGGTGACGCCGTCCTTGGTGATGCGCGGCGCGCCGAAGCTCTTGTCGATGACGACGTTGCGGCCCTTCGGCCCCAGCGTGACCTTGACCGCGTCGGCGAGGATGTCGACGCCGCGCAGGATGCGCTCGCGAGCGTCGCGGCTGAATTTGACGTCCTTGGCTGCCATGTGGCTACCCTTTCAGATGAGAAGTTGAGAGTTGGAAAGTCACGAAAGTCGTACCTCCTTCGCGTATGCGCGCGCGGGAGGCGCCGGGCGTCACTCGACGATGCCGAGGATGTCCGATTCCTTCATGATCAGCAGGTCTTCGCCGTTCACCTTGACTTCGGTGCCCGACCATTTGCCGAACAGGATGCGGTCGCCGGCCTTGACGTCGAGCGGCGTCACCTTGCCGTCCTCGGCCTTGGCGCCGGCGCCGGCGGCGACGACCTCGCCCTCCTGCGGCTTCTCCTTGGCGGTGTCGGGAATGATGATCCCCCCGGCGGTCTTCTCCTCGGCCTCGACCCGGCGAACGAGCACGCGATCGTGCAGCGGACGGAAGTTCATGCGCGTCATCCCTTGCTAGTGACGTGATGTAGAGTGTTTTGGCACTCTCACGAGACGAGTGCCAGCGCCGCGCATATGTGCCCGTGCGGTCCAAGCGTCAAGGGTGAGAAGGCGAGTCGGACGAGACTTCGGTTAGGCGCCCCGGCCCCGGGAGACAATCTGCGCCGGAACGGCGCCAGCCCGTCCGAGCCCGGAAACGGGACGAGGCGCCGCGCACGATGGTTAGCGCGCCGGTGATCCGCGCCGAAGCGGCGGCGAGGTGGGCAGAGGGTTCACGCTTTTCCGGTCCCTTGGCACGCGGACGGGCACGTCTGCCCGCCCCCTGAGAGGAGATGAGATCGATGCATTATCTGATCCGATCAAGCCTGATCGCCGCCGCCGGGACGGCCGCGATCGCCGCGGGCTCCGCCGCCGCCCAGTCGCTGCCGGCGCCGGCGCTGCCCAATTCCGCCGACATCATCTCGATCGACGCGGGCAACTTCCACACCGGCCGCTCGCCGAACGGACCCGCCGCGGTCGCGGTCAACCTGGGCCAGACCCAGGGCCGCGAGGGCGGGCTCGCCGACGTCAACGCCCTGACCAACGGCCAGGTCATCGACGTCGCGGTCAACAGCCTGACCCGGCCGGGCAAGACCCAGCTTTCCGACATCGTCGCGGTCGGCGCCGGCGACGTCACCGTGACGACGCCCAAGGACGGCAACACCGTGCTCGGCGTCAACATCGGCAAGCAGACCCCGCTCGACGGCAGCACCGGGAGCGTCAACCTGCTGAGCGGCAGCAACCTCGTCGAGGTGAAGCTGGGTTCGGCGAGCATCGCGGTGCCGACCTTCAGCGGCATCCCCGGTCTCTCCGGCCTGCCGCTCAAGATCGGTCTGCCGAAGCTGTTCGGCCGCTGACCTTCCCTCTCCTCGTCCCGTGAACCCCCGGGGACGAGGATCGGCGGCGCGCGGGGGTGTCCCCGGTTCGTCCCTTGCCCCGCGCGCCGCCTGATTTTCCCCTTGTTGCAATGCGAAGGTTTGCCCGCGCGCGTCCCATGCTCTAGCGTCGCCGCGATTCCGCCGTTGGGGGATAGCGAAGACGTGAAGCTGGTTCGTGGCGCCTGGAAGCTGCTGGTCGGGATCAAGGACGCGCTCGTCCTGATCCTCTTGCTCCTGTTCTTCGGCGGGCTGTTCGCCCTGCTGTCCGCGCGGCCCAGCACCGCGATCCGCGACGGGGCGCTGGTGGTGGCGCTCGACGGCCGCCTGGTCGAGCAGCCGCAGGAGGTCGATCCCTTCACCAGCTTCGGCGGCGGGGTTGCCAAGGAAACCCGCCTGCGCGACGTGGTCCGCGCGCTCGACGCCGCGCGCGGCGACGGCCGCGTCAAGGCGGTGGTGCTCGACCTCGACCGCTTCGCCGGCGGCTATCCCGCCGCGGTCGCCGAGGTGGCGAGCGCGGTCGGCCGCGTGCGCGCGAGCGGCAAGCCGGTGCTGGCCTATGCCACCGCCTATATGGATTCGAGCTATCTGATCGCCGCCAACGCCTCCGAGATCTGGGTCGATCCGATGGGCGGCGCGATGTTCATGGGACCGGGCGGGTCGCAGCTCTATTACAAGGGGCTGATCGACAAGCTGGGCATCAACGTCCACGTCTATCGCGTCGGCCAGTTCAAGTCGGCGGTCGAGCCCTACACGCTGACCGGCCAGTCCGGGCCCGCGCGCGCCGCCAACGAGGCGCTCTACGGCGCGATCTTCAGCCAGTGGCGCGACAATGTCGCCAAGGCGCGGCCCAAGGCGCGCATCGCCGATTACCTGACCCAGCCCGACAAGGTGGTGGTCGCCGCGAACGGCGACCTCGCCCAGGCCAACCTCGCCGCAGGGGTGGTCGACAAGCTCGGCGACCGGCTCGCCTTCGGCAAGCGCGTCGCCGAGATCGCGGGCAGCGACAGCGGCAAGCCCGCCGGCAGCTTCCGCACGATCAAGCTGGCCGACTGGGTCGCCGCCAACCCGGCGCCGACCTCGGGCGACGCGATCGGCGTGGTCACCGTCGCGGGCGAGATCGTCGACGGCAAGGCCGGCCCCGGCACCGCCGGCGGCGAGACCGTGTCGAAGCTGCTGCTCGACGGCTTGGCCAAGAAGAACCTCAAGGCACTGGTGGTGCGGATCGATTCGCCGGGCGGATCGGCGCTCGCCAGCGAGCGCATCCGCCAGGCGGTGCTCCAGGCCAAGGCGCAGGGGCTGCCGGTGGTCGTGTCGATGGGCGGGCTCGCGGCGTCGGGCGGCTATTGGGTGGCGACGGCGGGCGACGCGATCTTCGCCGAGCCCAACACCATCACCGGATCGATCGGCATCTTCGGCATCCTGCCGACCTTCGAGAACGCGCTCGGCAAGATCGGCGTCACCGCCGACGGCGTCGCCACCACGCCGCTCAGCGGCCAGCCCGACGTGTTCAAGGGGACGACGCCCGAGCTCGACGCGATGCTGCAGTCGAGCATCGAGAACGGATACCGCAAGTTCATCGCCCGCGTCTCCGAGGCGCGCAAGCTGAGCCCGGAGCGGGTGAACGAGATCGGCCAGGGCCGGGTGTGGGACGGCGGAACCGCGCATCAGTTGAAGCTGGTCGACCGGTTCGGGACGCTGTCCGATGCGGTCGCGGAGGCGGCGCGGCGCGCCAAGCTCGACCCGGCCAAGGTGCATCCGGTGTTTCTCGAGAAGGAGCCCAAATGGACCGCCAAGATCGCCGCGGCGCTGCTCGGCGGCGATGACGATGACGACGCCGATGCGCCCGCGGGCGATGCGGTGGCGCGGATCGCGGCGGAACGGCGCGCGCTGTTCGCCCAGGCGATCGCCGATGCGCGCCGGCTCGCGCGCGGGCCGTCGGTGCAGGCGCTGTGCCTCGAGTGCACCGCCTATGCGCCGCCCGACGCAAGCCAAGGAGACCTCAAGTTGGCCGACCTCCTGTTCGCGAAGCTGCTGCGATGATCGCGATCCGAGGCGCGCGGCCCGAAGACGCCGCGGCGATCGCCGCCATCTACGCGCCCTATGTGCTGGGCGGCACCGTCTCGTTCGAGACCGAGGCGCCCGATGCCGAGGCGATGCGCGCGCGGATGACCGCGTCGAACGGGCTCTATCCGTGGATGGTCGCCACCAACGGCGAGGACGAGTCCGGCGTGCTCGCCTATGCCTATGCCGGCCGCTGGCGCGACCGGCCGGCGTACAAATACGTCGTCGAGACCTCGGTCTACGTCGCCGGGCCGGTGGTCGGCCAGGGCGTCGGGCGGCTGCTCTACGAGGCGCTGATCGACACGCTGCGCGCGCAGGGCTTCACCCAGGCGATCGGGGTGATCTCGCTGCCCAACGACAGCTCGATCCGTACGCACGAGGCGGTCGGTTTCCGCCGCGCCGGCATGTATCGCGAGGTCGGCTTCAAGCAGGGCCGGTGGATCGACGTCGGCTTCTGGCAGTGCGAGCTCAACGAGAGCCAGGTGCCGCCGGTGGAGCCGAGGCCGTTCAGCGAGGTGGGCGTGGTGCGGGCGGCCTGATCGCGGCTGCCGGGATTCGCTTGCGCAGTCTCGTGGGCCTCGCAAGCCATCCCCGTGCTCCCGCGAAGGCAGGAGCTTTGGCCGCTGGCGTCGCGGCTCGCCAGGGCTCCTGCCTTCGCGGGAGCCCTACAGGTTGCGTGCGGTTGCCTCTCCGTCGTCTTCCCGGCTTTCGTCGGGATGGCGATTGAGACCATGGAGCGACCTAGCCGAAGCCGCGTCCGCTCGATAGGGATCGCCGCAAAGGAGATGGCCATGAAGACGATCGGCGTAATCGGGGCGGGGCAGATGGGCGCGGGCATCGCGCAGGTGTCCGCGGCGGCGGGCTATCGCGTGCTCCTGTCCGACGTCTCGCTCGACCGCGCCGAGGCGGGCAAGGCCGGCATCGCCAGGCAGCTCGGCAAGCTGGTCGAGAAGGAGAAGATCACCGCCGAGGCGCGCGACGCCACGCTCGCCGGGATCGAGCCGGTCGAGGACGCCGCCTCGATGGCGCCCTGCGACCTGGTGATCGAGGCCGCGACCGAGCGCGAGGAGATCAAGCGCCGGATCTTCGGCAGCGTCGGGTTGGTCCTCCGGAGCGATGCGATCCTCGCCAGCAACACGTCGTCGATCCCGATCACCCGCCTCGCGCAGGCCGCGCCCGATCCCGCGCGCTTCATGGGCGTGCATTTCTTCAATCCTGTGCCGGTGATGGGGCTGATCGAGCTGATCCGCGGCCTCGCCACCGCCGACGAGACGGTGCAGGCGGTCGAGGCGTTCGGCCGCTCGCTCGGCAAGGAGATCGTCCATGCCAACGACGCACCCGGCTTCATCGTCAACCGCGTGCTGATGCCGATGCTCAACGAAGCGTGCTTCGCGCTTGGCGAGGGCGTGGCGACCATCCGCGACATCGACACCGCCTGCAAGCTGGGCCTCAACCACCCGATGGGGCCGTTCACGCTGGCCGACTTCATCGGGCTCGACACCTGCCTCGAGATCACGCGCGTGCTGTTCGAGGGCACCGGCGACCCCAAGTTCCGCCCGGCGCCGCTGCTGGTGAAATATGTCGAGGCCGGCTGGTACGGCCGCAAGACCGGCCGCGGCTTCTACGACTATTCGGGCCCGGAGCCGGTGCCGACGCGCTGAAGGTAAACGCGGCGGCCGCCCGTCCCACGGCGGAACAGCGCGAATCCGGGGCTGGCCGCGACCGCGGTTTTGCGCGATTTCCCTGCCCGGAAGCAGGGAATCGAGCGATGATCGAGCGCATAGCCGGCATGGTGAAGGGCGGTCTGCTCGGTGCAGGCGTGGCCGGCGCGGTCGCGCTGGTCGCCGCCGCGATGGCGCATAGCTTTGCGCCGCCGGCCCCCAAGCCGGCCGCGGCCGCGCCCGCCAAGCCCAGGCCGCCCGCGCCCAGACCCGCAGCGCTGGCCAGATCCCCGGCCGAGGAACCCTTCGTCGTCCGCCGCATCCTGCCGATCGACGGCAAGCCCTTCCGCCACGGCGATTGGTATTGGGACGAGAAGGGCGCCCCCGCGGCCGGCCCGATCGTCATCACCGTCGACCGCAAGGCGCAGGTGCTGTCGGTGTTCCGCGCCGGTTATGAGATCGGCACCGCGGTGATCCTCTACGGCGCCGACAACACGCCGACGCCGCTCGGCGTCTTCCCGATCACCGAGAAGGACGCCGACCATGTCTCCAACCTCTACGACGCGCCGATGCCCTACATGCTGCGCATGACCGACGACGGCGTCTCGATCCACGGCAGCGACGTCAGGATCGGCTATGCGACCCACGGCTGCGTCGGCGTGCCGATCCCCTTCGCCAGGCTGTTGTTCGAGCACGTCAGGATCGGCGACCGGGTGATCGTGACCGAGGGCAAGACGATCGGCATGGGCGATCCCATCATCGCGCGCTGAGGGAGCCGTTCCGCGCTCCGGGCGTTGTCGGGCGGAAGGTCACGAAAAGGGAGGGGAATCCATGCGTCTCGCGAAGCTCGCATTTCTCGCGATGGTCGGAACGGCGCTGGCCGTGCCCGCGGCACTGCCGCAACCGGCGGCCGCGCAATGGCTTGGACCGACGCTCGATGCCCAGCGCCACGACAACCTGCGCCGCCACCAGCAGCGCATCCGCGCCGAACGGTTGAAGAAATCGTCGCCGAGCCGCCACGCCCGCGCCTGCGCGCGACGCTATCCAAGCTACAATCCGCGCACCGACCGCTATGTGGTCCGTCGCGGCGTCACGGCGCGCTGCCGGCTCTAGGTCATATGCCCATAAACGGGATTCCCGCCTTCGCCGGGATGACGGAGTAGACGGTGCTTTGTCGGTCCCGATCCGGCAGCCATATGGTCTCTCCGCCGATATCGTCTAAAGGCCGCCGCGATGAGCAGCAGCCCGATGGCCGAATCGAAGATCGACGCGCCCCGTCATTCGCCGGCGCCCGTTCCGCTCCTGTCGGTGATCGTGCCGACGTTCAACGAGCGTGACAATGTCGGCCGGCTCCATGAGGCACTGAAGACGGCGCTCGCCGGCATCCCGTTCGAGGTGGTGTTCGTCGACGACGATTCGACCGACGGCACCCGTGAGGCGATCGCGGCGATGGCGGCGCGCGACGGCCGCGTGCGGATGCTTCATCGCATCGGCCGCCGCGGGCTCGCGACCGCGGTGACGGAGGGGATGCTGAGCACCTCGAGCCCCTATCTCGCGGTGATCGACGCCGACCTCCAGCACGACGAACGCGTCCTGCCTCAGATGCTCGACCTGCTGCAGCGCGGCGCGGCCGACGTGGCGATCGGCTCGCGCTATGCCGCAGGCGGGAGCATCGGGGGCTGGGACGCGCGTCGCGTGCGGGTAAGCGCCGTGGCGACGCGGCTCGCGCGGCTCGTCACCGGCGCCGACATCTCCGACCCGATGAGCGGCTTCTTCGCGATCACGCGGACCGCGTTCGATTCCGCCGTGCGCGAGCTCTCCGGCCAGGGCTACAAGATCCTGCTCGACATCTGCGCCTCGGCCGAGCGGCCGCTGCGCACCGTCGAGGTGCCCTATTGCTTCCGCCCGCGCGAGGCCGGCGAGAGCAAGCTCGATGCGCTGATCACCTGGGAATATCTGCTGCTGCTGGTCGACAAGCTGATCGGCCACGTCGTTCCGGCGCGCTTCCTGTCGTTCATGTTCATCGGCGGTCTTGGCGTGTTCGTCCACATGGGCGCGCTCACCATCATGATGGAGGCCAACCATCCGCCGTTCCTGTGGGCGCAGTCGATCGCGACCGTGCTGGCGATGATCTTCAACTTCTTCGTCAACAATATCCTCACCTACCGCGACCGCCGCCTCAAGGGCGCCAGGCAGATCACGCGCGGGCTGCTCACCTTCGTCGCCGCCTGCTCGATCGGCGCGATCGCCAACGTCGGCATCGCCAATTATCTGTTCGCCGATTACCACTATGGCTGGTGGGCCGCCGGGCTCGCCGGCATCCTGGTCGGGGCGGTGTGGAATTATGCCGCAACCTCGGTCTTCACGTGGCGGACGAGATAGCGGCGAAGCCCCGGCATTTCGTCCGCGATGGCCGGATTCGGGCGGGCCCGCTGATCGGCGCCGCAAATCTTGCCGCCGCGCCGCTGGCGGCGTATGATCGCCCGGCCGGGGAACGAAGGAGCGCATCATGGCATTCGCTCACGTCGAAGGCGTCGATCGTCCTGCACCAGCCCCTCAAGTCCGTACGATCACGACGGCCGACCTGAGAGCCGCCCTCCGCGAGGGCTGGGCCGATTTCATGGACCGGCGCGGCGACCTGATCTTCGTCGGCATCATCTATCCGATGGTCGGCGTCCTCGCCGCGATCGTGGCGCTGCGCGGGTCGCTGATCCACCTGCTCTTTCCGCTCGCCGCCGGCATCTCGCTGCTGGGCCCCGCCGCTGCCCTGGGATTCTACGAGCTGGCGCGCCGCCGTGAGCAGGGGCTCGCAGCCGACTGGTCCCACTTCCTGGACGTGACGAAACGGCCGGCCTTCGATTCGATCGCCGTCGTGACGGGGGTTCTGCTGGCGATCTTCGGCGCGTGGCTGACGGTCGCCGCCACGCTCTACTTCGGGCTGATGGGGGCAGTGCCGGACAGCATGGGCGCGTTCGCGAACCGCCTGTTCACCACGCCCGAGGGCTGGGCGCTGATCGTGGCGGGCAATCTTTTCGGCGCGGTCTTCGCGGCCGCGGTGCTGACGGTCAGCGTCGTCTCGATGCCGATGCTGGTCGACAAGGACGTCGATGCCCGGACGGCGGTCGACACCTCGGTGCGCGCCGTCGTCGCCAACAAGGGCGTCATGATCCGCTGGGGCCTGATCGTCGCGGCGCTGCTGATCGCCGGCTCGATCCCCTTCTTCGTCGGATTGGCGGTGGTCCTGCCGGTGCTCGGCTACGCGACCTGGCACCTCTACACCAGGCTGGTCGCGCGCTGATCGGCGTCAGCCGGGCCGGGCCTTCTCGACCGGCTTCCCGAGCAGGAGCACGATCACCCCGAGCAGCGCCGACAGCAGCGAACCCGCCAGCACGCCGACCTTCACCTCATCCTGGAGCAGCGGGTCCTTGAAGGCGAGACCGCCGATGAACAGGCTCATGGTGAAGCCGATCCCTGCGACCAGCGCCATGCCGTAGAGCTGCCGCCAGCTGCAGCCGCGCGGCCGCGGCGCGACCTTGAGCTTCACCGCCAGCGCGATGCCGCCGAGGATGCCGACCTGCTTGCCGACGAACAGCCCGAGCAGGATCGCGAGCACCAGCGGCTCCCCGAGCGTCGCCAGCGACATGCCGGACAGCGACACGCCGGCATTGGCGAAGCCGAACAGCGGCACGATCAGATAGGCGACCCAGGGATGCAGCGCGTGCTCCAGCCGGTGGAGTGGCGAATGCGCGTCGTCGGGCGCGGCGGGCGACGTGGTGATCGGGATGGTCAGCGCCGCCACCACCCCGGCGATCGTCGCGTGCACGCCGGAGATCAGCATCGCCAGCCACAGCAGGGCGAAGCCGATCAGATAGGGCCACAGCGCCGTCACCCTGCCGCGGTTCATCCCCCACATCGTCAGCGCGATTCCCGCCGCCGCGGCGAGGGCGGGCAGGTTCAGCCCCTCGGTATAGCCGACCGCGATGATCGCCACCGCGCCCATGTCGTCGACGATCGCGAGCGCGGTCAGCAGCAGCTTGAGCGACGCCGGCACGCGGTCGCCGAGAAGGGCGAGCACGCCGATCGCGAAGGCGATGTCGGTCGCCGCCGGGATCGCCCAGCCGCGATGCAACTCGGGATGCCCGCCCGCGACGGCGAAATAGACGAGCATCGGCACCAGCATCCCCGCCGCCGCCGCGATCAGCGGCAGCCGCCGCCGCTCGGCGCTGGACAGGCCGCCGTCGACGACCTCGCGCTTGATCTCCAGCCCGACGAGCAGGAAGAACACCGCCATCAGCGCGTCATTGATCCACAGGTGCACGCTCATCGGCCCCAGCTTGGCCGACAGGACCGGCCCCGTCTCGAAATGCAGCACCTCGAAATAGCCGTGCGCCAGCGGCGAATTGGCGACGATCATCGCCAGCGCCGCCGCGCCCATCAGCAGGATGCCGCCCGCCGCCTCGGTGGCGAGGAAGTCGCGCGTCAGCGACAGCACGCGGACGGCGGGGCGGATCGCCTTCGGGGTCGTGCGCTCTTGCATGGGACGAGTCCTAACCGACCGGCCTCGCCTGGCAAAGCAGATGCGTACCGGTCAGCGCGCCGCCGCCAGCGCCTCCGCAATGAGCCGGCGGCTGTTCGCGATGCCGTAGAGCCGGATGAAGCTCCCCATCCGCGGCCCCTGGCTCGATCCGAGCAGCGTCTCGTACAGCGCCCTGAACCAGTCGCGCAGCTCGGCGAAGCCGCCCGATTCCCCAAACCGGCTCTTGCCGATCTCGTAGACGATGTTCTGGATGTCCTCGGCGCTGGCGTCCTCCGGCAGCGCGGCGAGCTCGGCGTCGAGCCGCTCCAGCGCCGCGACCTCCACCCCCTCCGGCGCGCGACGCCGCAGCGTCGGCGCCACGAAATCACGGGCATAGGCCAGCGCATAGCCGATCAGCCGGTCGAGCTCGGGCTGGCTCTCGGGCGTCGCGTCGGGGACGTAGTTGCGCAGGTATCCCCATACCTGCTCCTCGGTCGCCTCCCCGCCCATCACCCCGACCAGGTTGAGCAGCAGCCCGAAGGTGACCGGCAGCATCCCCTCCGGCAGCTTGCCGTCGTGGATATGGTGGACCGGGTTGCCGAGCCGCTCCTTGATCGGCTGGGCCGGATAGTTAGCACGGAACTGCCAGTAATCGTCGACCGCGCGCGGGATCACGCCGAAGTGCAGCGACTTGGCCTTCCTGGGTTCGCGATAGATGTAGAAGGCGAGGCTCTCGTCGGGGCCATAGGTCAGCCACTGCTCGATCGACAGGCCGTTGCCCTTGGACTTGGAGATCTTCTCGCCCTTCTCGTCGAGGAACATCTCATAGTTGAAGCCCTCGGGCGGCCGCCCGCCGAGCGCGCGGGCGATCTTGCCCGACTGGATCACCGAGTCGATCAGGTCCTTGCCCGCCATCTCGTAATCGACGCCGAGCGCGACCCAGCGCATCGCCCAGTCGACCTTCCACTGCAGCTTGGACAGGCCGCCGAGCGCGGACTGGACGATGCGCTCGTCCTCGTCCTCGAAGGCGATCGTGCCGGCGTCGGCATCGACCACCTCGACCGGCACCTGCAGCACGATCCCTGACTTCGGACTGATTGGCAGCACCGGCGAATAGGTGGCGCGGCGCTCGGCGCGCAGCGTCGGCAGCATGATGTCGAGGATCGCCTGCCAGCTCCTGAGCACGCCCCGGATCGCCTCGTCGAAGCGGCCCGAGCCGTAATAGTCGGTCGAGGAGGCGAACTCATACTCGAAGCCGTAGCGGTCGAGGAAGTCGCGCAGCATCGCGTTGTTGTGGTGCGCGAAGCTCTCGTACTTGCCGAACGGATCGGGGATGCGGGTCAGCGGCTTGCCGAGGTTGGCCGCCAGCATGTCCTTGTTCGGAACGTTGTCCGGCACCTTCCTGAGGCCGTCCATGTCGTCGCTGAACGCGATCAGCCGCGTCGGCTGGTCGCTGAGCGCATGGAAGGCGTTGCGCACCATCGTCGTGCGCAGCACCTCGTTGAAGGTGCCGATGTGCGGCAGGCCCGAGGGGCCGTAGCCGGTCTCGAACAGGATCGCCTCTCCGCCCGGCTTCCCCTCCGGCCAGCGCTTGAGCAGCTTGCGCGCCTCCTCATAGGGCCAGGCCTTGGAGTCGAGAGCGGCGGTGCGGAGTTCGGGTGAAACGGTCATGACCGCGCGCGTCTAGCGAAGCGCGGTCGCAATCGCCAGTGTGCCGGGGCGATCGCCACCTCCAGCCTTGCTCCGTCGCGCGTTTCCTGATCATTCAGCACTATGAGAATCCGGATTCTCGCCGCCTTGCTCGTCGCGGGCCTGGCCATGAGCCCTTCTAACGGCCATGCATCAAAGGACACGCCCCTACGAACCGCATCCGCGCCCGGGCCCGGTCTGCCGCCGGAGGCGGTCCGATCCGACCTCGCATTCCTTTACCGCGGGCTGCAAGAGGCGCATTTCGATCTCTACGCCCATCGCTCCAGGCCGGACTACGACGCCTATTACCGGACGCTGATGGCGACGATCCGAAAACCGATGGACGCGACCGCTGCGGCGATCCTGTTCCAGAAGTTCGTCGCCTATGGCCGGATCGGCCATGCCCGCGTGAATGCTCCGATCGGCGCGTTCGTTTCCTATCTGCACGGCGGCGGCACGATGCTGCCTTTGTTCGTACGCGTCGACGGCGATCGCGTGCTGCTGACGGAGACGGCCGACGAAAGCGGCTCGCTGCGCGCCGGAACGGAGGTGATCGCGATTGCCGGCGAGCCGATCCGGCGGCTGCTCGATCGGCTCGCCGGCTATGTCTCCGCCGAGCGACCCTATATGGCCTATGCGCAAATGGAGGAGAGCTTCCCCGCTCTGCTGTGGATGGACCGGGGACCGATTCCCTCGGTGACGGTGACGGCCAGGATCGCGGGCAGGACGGTGAAGGTGCCGGTCAGGGCGCTGACGCTCGATCAGCGCACGGCGCTTGTCGCCCGATTCCCGACCTCGGAGCTGCCGGTGGACTTCGCGACACGGGAATACAAGGCGCTCGACCGCGGCGTCGCCTATCTGCGGCCCGGTCCCTTCTACAACACGGAGGCGGCGAGCGACGGGGCGGCGCCGTCCTACGAAGCGTCGTCGTTCCGCACGTTCATCGACGACAGCTTGCGCAAGGTCGTTGCCAGCGGCGCGACGGATCTTCTCATCGACCTGCGCAACAATCCCGGCGGAGACAATAGCTTCAGCGATCCGATGATCGCGTGGTTCGCCGATCGGCCCTTTCGGTTCGCCTCATCTTTCATGTTGAAGGCCAGCGCGGCGACGAAGGCCGACTATGCGCGCCAGCGTGCTGCCGGAACGGCGGTCGACCCGGATTTCCAGCGGCAGATGGACGCGGAGGAGCGGCAGCCGAACGGCACGCGCTACCGCTACGAGCTTCCGATGGTCGCGCCCCGCCCCGAGCCGCGCTTTCATGGCCGGGTCTGGGTGCTGATCAACCGCCACAGCTATTCCAACGCGGCCTCGGTTGCCGCACTCGTGCAGGATTACAGGTTCGGTAAGGTGATCGGCGAGGAGACCGCCGACGTCGCATCGAACTACGCCTCGGTCCAGCATTTCGCCTTGCCGAAGACCGCGATCACCGTGACCTATCCCAAGAGCCATTTCGTCCGGCCGAGCGGTAGGGACGAGGTGGCAGGCGTGAAGCCGGACTATGCGATCGATCGGCCGTCCATCGCCGCGACCGAGGATGTCGCCCTGAACAGAGCTCTCGAAATCATCGGGTCCGAGGTCGATCGGCCTCATTGACCTGTCGCGCGAGCGACGGGGCTGGAGCCGGTCCGCCCCCCTTCCAATGTTGGATTTCGCTTCGCATAAGCTCGCCGATGCACGAGTCGCCGAACCCCGCTCCGCCCGAGGCCGAGGACGAGCTCCCCGCCTTCACCCCCGTTCCGATGACGCGCAGCCGCCGCGACGGCTGGACGCCGGCGCGCCAGCGCGCCTTCATCGCCGCGCTCGCCGACAGCGGCGTCGTCGCCGGTGCGGCGCGGGCGGTCGGCATGGGGGCGACCTCCGCCTATAATCTCCGACGCCGTCCGGGCGCGGAAAGCTTCGCCGCGGCATGGGACCTGGTGCAGGACGACGCGCGCGAGCGCGCCTTCGCCTATGTGCTGGACCAGGCCCTGCGCGGCGCGGTCTGGCCGCGCCTCTATCGCGGCAGGGTCGTCGGCCTGGTGCATCGCTTCGACACCCGCGCGGCGATGGCAGCGCTCCGCGCCGCCGATGCGCGGGTGCCCGGCGGGCGCGGGCGATAGCGGGCAAAGTGAACGAAAGTGAAGGAATGAACCGCGACTCCCTTCACTTTGCTGCCCGATCCGGCGCTATGTGGGGGCGATGACGCCGTCGCTGCCCTATCCCGCGCTCCACGCCAGCCACGGCGGCGTCTGGATCGCCGATGACGGCGACCTGTGGGGTGGCGCGCGGGAGGTCGGGCGCGGGGAGGCGATCCGCATCGCTGCGGATACGCCGGTGCTCCTGCTCAACGCGCCGCTGGTCGGGCAGCGGCTGGGCCATCCCGAGCTGAGCGGCCTCGACTTGCTCGAGCTGTTCGCTTTCGTCCGGCCGGCAGTGTTCGCCGTGCCGACGCCCAAGGGTCTCGCGCAGGTGCTCCGGATCGAGGCGCCGGCCAGCGACGCCGATGTCGCCCCCTTCCTCCGCCGCGCCGCCGGGGCGCTGTTGGAGATGCTCGGAGCCGACTGGCCCGAGCGCGAGGGTGCCTGGACCGCCGCGCAGAATCTCATGCGCCTGCGCTGGACCTGGGCGCCAGCGGTGACGGCGCGCCTCGCCAAGCCCGACAAGGCCGAGCGCTGGCTGTTCTCCAAGCTCCCCGAATGGAGCGAGACCGCGCCCCGCCCGGCTCCGCGCACGGTGATGATCGGCGACGGCCAGGTCTCGGCACGCCTCAACGCGCTCACCGGCGCCGGCGCCGAACGGCGCGAGGGGCAACATGCCTTCGCCGACGCCGTAGCCAAGGCCTTCGCGCCGCGAACGGTGCGCGATTCTCCCAACCTCGTCCTCGCCGAGGCGGGCACCGGGATCGGCAAGACGCTCGGCTATCTCGCCCCCGCGTCGCTGTGGGCGGAAGCGGCGGGCGGCGCGGTATGGGTATCGACCTTCACCAAGGCGCTGCAGCGCCAGCTGGCGCACGAGACCGCGCGGCTCTATCCCGACCCGGCCGAGCGCAACCCTCGCGTCGTCACCCGCAAGGGGCGCGAGAACTATCTCTGCCTGCTCAACCTGGAGGACGCGCTGCAGGGCGGCTTCGCCGGCCGCGCCGCGATCCTGGCGCAGCTGGTCGCGCGCTGGGCGGCCTATAGCGCCGACGGCGACATGATCGGCGGCGACCTGCCCGGCTGGCTGCCGACCCTGTTCCGCCGCAACGGCTCGACCGCGCTCACCGACCGGCGCGGCGAGTGCATCTACGCCGGCTGCCCGCATTACCGGAAATGCTTCATCGAGCGCGCGACCCGCGCCAGCGCCGAGGCGAGCATCGTCATCGCCAACCATGCGCTGGTGATGGTCAACGCCGCCCGCGGCCGCGAGACCGCGAGCCGGCCGACCCGCTACGTGTTCGATGAGGGTCATCACCTGTTCGACGCCGCCGATTCGATGTTCGCCGCGGCGCTGACCGGCGGCGAGGCGATCGAGCTGCGCCGCTGGATCACCGGCCCCGAAGGCACCGCGCGCGGCAGGCGGCGCGGGCTGGCGGCGCGGCTCAGCGACGTCGCCAGCTATGACGAAGAGGGCGGCCGCGCGATCCAGGACGCGGTCGAGGCCGCTCGCGCGCTGCCTTCCGACGGCTGGCTCGGCCGGCTGGCGGAGGGGGCGCCGTTCGGCCCGATCGAGGCGCTGCTCGCCGCGGTGCGTGGGCTCGTCTACGCCCGCGCCGCCAAGGAGGAGGACGCCGGCTACGGCCTCGAGACCGAGCTCGCCGAACCCGACGCCGCGCTGGTGGAAGCCGCCGGCCCGGCCGGTGCGGCGCTCGACGCGCTGGTGCGCCCGCTGGTCGCGCTCGGGCGGCGGCTTGAGGCTGTGCTGGCGGACGATCCCGACTGGATGGACGGCCCGGCGCGCGCCCGCATCGAGGGGGCGATCGTCTCGCTCGGCTGGCGCACGGAGACAGTCGGTGCCTGGTTGTCGCTGATCGCCCGGATCGGCGGGCCGGCCGATGCCGATTTCGTCGACTGGCTCGCGGTCGACCGCAGCGAGGGGCGCGAATGGGACATCGGCCTTCACCGCCATTGGCTCGATCCCAGCCGGCCGTTCGCCAGGACGGTGCTGGAGCCGGCGCACGGCGCGCTGGTTACCTCGGCGACGCTCAAGGCGGGCGGCGACTGGGACGTCGCCGACGCGCGCAGCGGCGCGGTCCACCTCCCCCAACCGGCGACCCATTTCGAGGTGCCGAGCCCCTTCGACTATGCCGCCCATTCCGAGGTGCTGGTGGTGACCGACGTCAAGCGCGGCGACCTGGCCGCGCTCGCCAACGCCTATGCCCGGCTGATCGTCGCCGCCGAGGGCGGCACGCTCGGGCTGTTCACCGCAATCCGCCGGCTGCGCGGCGTCCATGCCCGCGTCGCCGACCGGCTGGCGCGCGAAGGCCTGCCGCTGCTCGCCCAGCATGTCGACCCGATCGACACCGGTACGCTGGTGGACATCTTCCGCGACGATCCGCGCGCCTCGCTGCTCGGCACCGACGCGCTCCGGGACGGCGTCGACGTGCCCGGCCATTCGCTGCGGCTGGTGGTGATGGAGGGCGTGCCCTGGCCCAAGCCCACCATGCTCCACGCCGCGCGGCGCATGGCTGGAGGCGGCAGCGCCTATGACGACCGAATCGTCCGCGCCCGGCTCGCCCAGGCGTTCGGCCGCCTGATCCGCCGCGCCGACGACCAGGGGCGGTTCGTGCTGCTCTCGTCCGCCGTGCCGTCGCGCCTGCTCACCGCTTTCCCGCCCGGCACGCCGGTGCGGCGCGTCACGCTCGACGAGGCGGTCGAGCGCTGCCGTCTTCCATCCGTCACGGACATTCGCCAGAAGCAGCCCTCGTGAAGACGCTGACCCTGCTCCGCCACGCCAAGTCCAGCTGGGACGATCCCGTCGCCCGCGACTTCGACCGGCCGCTCAACGCCAAGGGCCATCGCGCCGCGGTGGCGATCGGCCACAGCCTGAGATCGCTCGGGCTGGGGTTCGACCATGTCGTCGCCTCGCCCGCGGTGCGCGTAACCGAGACGCTGGAGGGCGTGGAGGAAGGCTATGGCCGCGACCTCACGCTGGCGTGGGACCGGCGGCTCTATCTAGCCTCGCCCTCGACCCTGCTCGACGTGATCCACGAGCTGCCCGACAGCGCGGGCCGGGTGATGCTGGTCGGGCACAATCCGGGTCTCGAGGAGCTGGTGCTGCTGCTCGTCCCGGACGGCGCAGGCGACGCGCTGCGCGGCGAGGTCGAGACCAAGTTCCCGACCGGCAGCGTCGCCGTGCTGACCTTCGAGATCGATCGCTGGGCGGACGCACGTCCGGGCGAGGCAACGCTCACCCGCTTCGTCCGCCCGCGCGATCTCGACCCAAGCCTGGGGCCCGGGAGAGACTAATCGAACAGGCTGGAGACCGAGCTTTCGTCGGCGATGCGCTTGATCGCCTCGGCGATCAGCGGCGCGATGGTGAGGTGGCGCACCTTCTTGGCGGCAGCGATGATCTCGTGGTTGCCGATGGTGTCGGTGATCACCAGCTCCTCGAGCGTCGATCCCTCGACGCGCGCCACCGCGCCGCCCGAGAGCACGCCGTGGGTCACATAGGCGACCACGCCCCCGGCCCCCGCCTCCTTGAGCGCGGCGGCGGCATTGCACAGCGTGCCAGCCGAATCGACGATGTCGTCGATCAGGATGCAGAAGCGCCCCTCGACCTCGCCGATGATGTTCATCACCTCCGACTCGCCGGCGCGCTCGCGGCGCTTGTCGACGATCGCGAGCGGGGCATTGTCGAGCCGCTTGGACAGAGCCCGCGCGCGCACCACGCCGCCGACGTCGGGGGACACCACCATCCAGTTCCGGTCCGGGAAGCGGCTGCGGATGTCCGCCGACATCACCGGCGCGGCGAAGAGGTTGTCGGTCGGGATGTCGAAGAAGCCCTGGATCTGCCCGGCATGGAGATCGACCGACAGCACGCGGTTGGCACCGGCGACGGTGATCAGGTTGGCGACCAGCTTTGCCGAGATCGGCGTGCGCGGGCCGGGCTTGCGGTCCTGCCGCGCATAGCCGAAATAGGGCAGCACCGCCGTGATCCGCCGCGCCGACGCGCGCCTCAGCGCATCGATGCAGATCAGCAGCTCCATGAGGTTGTCGTTGGCGGGATAGGCGGTCGACTGCAGCACGAACACGTCCTCACCGCGGACGTTCTCGTGGATCTCGACGAACACCTCCTCGTCGGCGAAGCGGCGCACGCTGGCCTTGGTCAGCGGAACCTCGCAATAGTCGGCGATCGCCTGCGCGAGCGGCAGGTTCGAATTGCCCGTCAGAAGTTTCATGATGAGGGCCTCCCGCCACCCCGATTGCACTTTCTTGGAACCGCCTTACGGGGTGGAGCAGGGCGAGGGCAAGCGATGGCTGGCAGGATCGAATTCACGCCCGACGCGGACGACTATTATCGGGCGCAGCGCACCTGGGCGGTACGTTATCTGCGATCGGGGCGGCATTGGCGGCGCGTGGGCATCCTGCTCGTGATCGGCGCATGGGTGGTCTGGGGCGTGATGAGCCAGGTCGAGCGGGACCAGCGGGTGGCGGCGATCGTGTCGGTCGCCGCCGTGATCGGCGGGATCGTCGGCGTGCTGATCGCCAACGCGATCGGCCTTCTCCTGCTGCGCCGCCGGTCGGCGCGGCTGTTCGCCCAGCAGCGCACGCTGCATCAGCCGTGGCGCTACGACTGGAACGACGAAGGCGATCATTGGCTGAGCCCGACCACCGAGATGCGCGTGGCCTGGCGCGACTATGTCGCCTGGACCGAATCGCCGACGGGCTTTCTCCTCTATCTGAACGACATGCTCTACCATTTCCTGCCGCGCCGCGCCTTCACCGACCAGCAGGCTGCGGACCTCAGCGCCACGCTGATCGCGCACGGGCCGCCCCGCCGATGACCGTCACCCGCTTCGCGCCGAGCCCGACCGGTCGGCTGCACGTCGGCAACATCCGCACCGCGCTCCACAATTGGCTGTGGGCGAGGAAGCAGGGCGGGCGCTTCCTCCTGCGCATCGACGACACCGACCGCGAACGCTCCGAGGAGCGGTTCGTCGCGGCGATCCGTGCCGATCTCGCCTGGCTCGCCCTCGCCCCCGACGCCGAGGAGCGCCAGTCCGCGCGGTTCGACCGCTACGAGGCGCGCTTCGAGGAGCTGAAGGCGACGGGTCGCGTCTATCCCGCCTATGAGACGCAGCAGGAGCTGGAGCTCAAGCGCAAGATCCTGCTGGGGCGCGGCCTGCCGCCGATCTACGATCGCGCGGCGCTGAAGCTGACCGCCGCCGAGAAGGCGGCGCTGGAAGCGGAGGGACGCGCGCCGCATTGGCGCTTCCGGCTCGGCGGCGAGGCGCTCGCATGGGACGATCTCATCCGCGGCCCCCAGCATTTCGATCCTGCCGCGATGAGCGATCCGGTGGTGCGCCGCGCCGACGGTTCGTGGCTCTACCTGCTGCCCTCGGTGATCGACGACATCGACATGGGCGTGACACATGTCGTGCGCGGCGAGGACCATGTCTCCAACACCGCGCTCCAGATCGACATGGTCCGCGCGCTGGGCGCGAAACCGCCCGCCTTCGCGCACGAGGCGCTGCTCACCGGCAGCGAGGGCAAGCTCTCCAAGCGGCTCGGCTCGCTCGGCGTCGACCATTTCCGCGAGGCCGGCATCGAGCCGGAAGCGGTGGTGGCGCTGCTCGCGCGAATCGGGACGAGCCAGCCGGTCGAGCCGCTGATCGACCGCGCACCGCTGGTCGCCGGCTTCGACTTCGCCCATTTCGGCCGCGCGCCGGCGCGCTTCGACGACGCCGAGCTCGCCGGGCTCAATGCCAAGATCGTCCACCAGCTTCCTTATGATGCGGTGCGCGATCGCCTACCCGCGGGCATGGACGAGGCGGCGTGGGGCGCGATCCGCCCCAACCTCGAGCGCGTCGCCGACGCCGCAACCTGGTGGGCGGTGGTCGAGGGTCCGATCGCGGCGACCGCCGATCCCGAGGACCGCGCCTACCTCGTTGAGGCGGCGGCGATAGCGGCGGAGGTCGACTGGTCCGTCGATCCCTGGCACGCGCTCACCGCCGCGCTCAAGGACCGCACCGGCCGCAAGGGCAAGCCGCTGTTCCTCCCCCTCCGCCGCGCCCTCACCGGCCGTGACCACGGCCCCGACATGGCCGCGCTGCTCCCGCTGATCGGCCGCGAACGGGCGATCGCACGGCTGCGGACGGCAGCGGTAGGCTGAACATTCCACTTTGTGACGGAATTGTAATGTTGTATCATCCCTTCACCGGATCGTCCGACGTGAAGGAGAGGAACATGTACGCAGACCGCGCAAATCGTGGGAAGATGAGCCCGGCGGGGCTGACGATGGCGGTAGGGATCAATGCGGCGCTGATCGGCGCGTTGATCTGGTCCGCGCCCGCCATCCTGGTGGAGCCCGACGGCACGCTCACCGTCTATCCGGTCGATGCCGATCCGCCGCCTCCGCCGCCCGAACCCAGGATCGAGCCGAAGAAAGCGACGGAATCGGCGCGACCGATCGAGACCGCAGTGCCGAAACCGGTGATCGAGCTGCCATCCGAGCCGACGAACAAGCTCGCCGGCACGATCGACCCTCTGCCGCCTCCTCCGACCGATACTGCTTCCGGCACCGGCGGCGTCACCGTCGATCTGCCCAAGCCGTTGCCGCCGGTGATGGTCGATGCCGTGACCGACCCGCGCTATGCCGCCGATCTCCAGCCCGAATACCCCGCCGCGATGCGCCGCGCCGGCAAGGAGGGGCAGGTGGTGGTGAAGGTGCTGATCGGCACCGACGGCCGGGTGAAGGACATCCAGCTCGTCAGCAGCCCCGATCCCAGCTTCTTCGACGCGACCAAGCGCCAGGCATTGGCCCGCTGGCGGTTCAAGCCGGCGACGCGCGACGGCATCCCTTACGAAAGCTGGAAGACGATGCGGCTCGGTTTCCGCCTGACCGACGCCTGATCCTCGGAAATGGTGCCGGGGGTGGTGGCGGGCCTCCCCGGCGCCTATGTTACGGGTGCAATGCGCTATTTCGCCCGCTTCTCGCCGTTCCGCGCGATCCAGGACCTGCGCGTCTTCCTGTCGCAGCGTCAGCCCTATGAGCTGGTGTTCCTGTTCCTGTCGATCGTGGTGACGACGCTGCTGATCGCCGGCTTCATCCACGATTCGTACGAGCCGCGCGTCTACAGGCGCGAGATCGTCTATTTCCAGAGCTGGCCGCTCACCCGCACCGACGCGGAGATCCGCGCTCAGCAGAAGATTGACCTGCCCAAGGAGTTGGCACGCAAGGCCGAGGCCGAACGCAGGGCGAAGGCGCGGCAGGAGCAGTTCAAGAAATACGACGATGCGCTCAGGAAATGGGGGCTGTGAGCGCATCGAGGCCGCTCCCTCCGGCTTTATGCTCCTGCGAAGGCAGGAGCCCTGGAGCCTAGGCCGTTCAGCTTGCGGCCTGGGCTCCTGCCTTCGCAGGAGCACCCGTCGCTTCGAGCCGGCCAACAAATCGCTTTCCTAATAGGATTTGCGCTGCTTGTGTCCGCCCGCGGCTGCCGCGGCATGGCCGCAGGGATAAGTGGAGCAAAGTGAACGAATGAGGCGCGACTCCCTGCACTTTTCCGGTCGCGCGGTACGTCCGAATGCCGACCGGTCCTGACGATCTGCGCTGGATGGGCGCGGCGCTGACCCTGGCCGAGCGCGGCCGCGGGCGGACGGCGCCCAATCCCAACGTCGGCTGCGTGATCGTGAAGGACGGCAGGGTAGCCGGGCGTGGTTGGACCCAGCCCGGCGGCCGCCCCCATGCCGAGGCGATGGCGCTGGCCGAGGCGGGCGAGGCGGCGCGCGCCGCCACCGCCTATGTCACGCTGGAGCCCTGCGCGCATCTCTCGGAGCGTGGACCGGCCTGCTCGACCCTGCTGGTCGAGGCGGGGATCGGGCGCGTCGCCGTGGCGCTCGCCGATCCCGATCCGCGCACGAACGGCGCCGGAATCGCGCGGCTGAACGCAGCGGGCATCGCCGCCGAGGTCGGGACCTGCGCCGCCGAAGCGCGGCGGGCAATGGCGGGATTCCTCACCCGCCGTGAGCTCGGCCGGCCGCATGTCACGCTCAAGCTCGCGACCTCGCTCGACGGTTGCATCGCGCTCGCGAACGGCGCCAGCCGCTGGATCACCGGTCCCGCCGCGCGGGCGCACGCGCATCTCGAACGCGCGCGGCATGAGGCAATCCTGGTCGGCCGCGGGACGCTGGATGCCGATCACCCGCGCCTCGACGTGCGACTCCGGAGCCTGGAGGACCGCAGCCCGCGCCGCCTGCTGCTCACCCGCGGCGCGGCGCCCGAAGGCTGGCAGGCCGTCCCGTCGCCCGAGGCGATCGCGGCGCTGGACGGCGTCGATCATCTGCTCGTCGAAGGGGGCGCCGAGACCGCCGCCGCCTTCCTCCGCGCCGAGCTCGTCGACCGGCTGCTCATCTACCGCGCCCCGATCCTGATCGGCGGCCGGCAGGCGCTGGCCGACCTCGGCCTCGCCAACCTCGAGGCGGCGCACGGCCGCTGGCGGCGTGCGGATCGGCGTCAGCTTGGCACCGACACCCTGGAGGTCTACGAGCGCGACTGATGTTCACGGGAATCGTCACCGATATCGGCACCATCCGCTCCGTCGGGCAGCAGGGCGACCTGCGCGTGATCGTGGAGACGGGCTACGACACCGCCACCATCGACATGGGCGCCTCGATCTCCTGTTCGGGCGTGTGCCTGACGGTGGTCGACAAGGGGCCGGGCTGGTTCGCGGTGGACGTGTCCGGCGAGACGGTGAGCCGCACCGCGCAGCGCCAATGGACCGCCGGCCGGCGCCTCAACCTCGAGCGCGCGCTGCGGCTCGGCGACGAGCTCGGCGGCCATATCGTCACCGGTCACGTCGACGGCATCGGCGAGGTGAGGAGCGTGCACGAGGAAGGCGGCTCGCACCGCGTCGTCATCGCCGCCCCGCGCGAGCTCGCCCCGTTCGTCGCGCCCAAGGGCTCGATCACCGTCGACGGCGTGTCGTTGACCGTCAACGAGGTGGCCGACACCGCCCGGGGTGTCGAGTTCGGGCTCAACATCATCCCGCACACCGCCGAGGTCACCACCTTGGGCGCGATCGAGACCGGCCAGCCGGTGAACCTCGAAATCGACGTCCTCGCTCGCTATCTCCAGCGGATGGAGCAAGCCAGAAAGTCCCTTAGCGATGCCTAAGCCCGAGCTTGCACGCCTGCGCCATGCCTTCCTCTCCTCGCCCGAGGAGATCATCGACGAGGCGCGCAACGGCCGCATGTTCATCCTCGTCGACGACGAGGACCGCGAGAACGAGGGCGACCTCGTCATCCCCGCGCAGATGGCGACGCCGGACGCGATCAACTTCATGGCGAAATACGGCCGCGGCCTGATCTGCCTGGCGCTGACCAAGGCGCGGGTCGACCAGCTCGGGCTCGACCTGATGAGCCGCAACAACGGCACGCGGCACGAGACCGCCTTCACCGTTTCGATCGAGGCGCGCGACGGCGTCACCACCGGCATCTCCGCCGCCGATCGCGCGCGCACCGTCGCCGTCGCGATCGACGCGTCGAAGGGCCGCGAGGAGATCGTGACCCCTGGCCACGTCTTCCCGCTGGTCGCGCGCGAGGGCGGCGTGCTGGTCCGCGCCGGCCATACCGAAGCGGCGGTCGACGTCGCGCGGCTCGCCGGGCTCAATCCCTCGGGCGTGATCTGCGAGATCATGAACGAGGACGGGACGATGGCCCGCCTCGACGACCTCGTCGCCTTCGCCCAGCTCCACAATCTCAGGATCGGCACGATCCGCGACCTCATCGCCTATCGCCGCCGTCACGACCATCTCGTCGAGAAGCGCGCCGAGGTGCGCTTCACCAGCCAGTGGGGCGGCGAGTGGACCGCGATCACCTTCTGGAACAAGGCGACCGGCACCGAGCAGCTCGCGCTGATCAAGGGCAAGGTCGATCCCGCCACGCCGACGCTGGTGCGGATGCACGTGCTCTCGCCCTTCGGCGACATCTTCGGCGAGGGTGGCGAGCGCGGCGGGATGCTCCGGCGTGCGATGGAGATCATCGGCGAGGAAGGCGCCGGCGTCGTGGTGGTGCTCAACCCCACCCGCGCCGACAGCTTCACCATGGCGCTGCAGGCGCGCGCGGGCACGCTCGCCGAGAAGGACATGGAGGAGCTGCGCGACTACGGCGTCGGCGCCACCATCCTCACCGAACTCGGCGTGCACGATATGGTCCTGCTCACCAATACCCATCACACGCTGGTCGGCCTCGACGGTTACGGCCTGTCGATCGTCGGCGAGCGGGCAGTGGATTGCGGCAGGGGGGAATAGCTCTCCCCGTTCGCCCTGAGCTTGTCGAAGGGCCGCCCTTTCTTCTACCGCGAAGGAAACCGCCCTTCGACAGGTCAGGGGCGAACGGAGTTTTAAGGCATGGCCCGTGTCCTGATCGTCGAAGCGCGCTTCTACGACCACCTCAACGACCTGCTCCTCGCCGGCGCCCGTGCGGCGATCGAGGCGGCCGGGCACAGCCATGAGACGATCACCGTCCCCGGCGCGCTCGAGGCGCCGGGTGCGGTATCGCTGGCGGCGGAGACCGGGCGCTACGACGCCTATGTCGCGCTCGGCGTGGTGATCCGCGGCGAGACCTATCACTTCGAGATCGTCTCCAACGAAAGCGCGCGCGGGCTGATGGCGCTCACCATGGACGGGCTCGCGATCGGCAACGGCATCCTGACGGTCGAGAACGAGGCGCAGGCGGTCGTCCGCGCAGATCCCGCGCAGGCCGACAAGGGCGGCGGCGCGGCCAAAGCGGCGCTGGCGATGCTCGCTCTCAGGGAGCGGTTCGGCGTAGCATGACCGGTCCGGTCCTGTTCACGCCGCGACTGATGCGGTGGCCGCTCGACGGCTCGGATTTCGAGGCGTGGGCGGCGTTCGCCGCCGATCCCAACGCCGCCGCCGGAACCGAGTCTGCATGTTCCTCGCCTACCGCTTCTGACCGGACGACGCCGGGGGCCGCACCGCCAGATACACCGTGCTCCACAGCTGCGCGGCGTTCGATTCGTCGACGTCCTGCTTGCCGGCGCCGAACGGGACCACGCGGTAGCGGCCGCCTTCATAGGCCCAGGACCACAGTTCCGAGCTCTGCACCGCGCGCGTCGCGGAGATGGCGCGCCACAGCCGTGCCTGCGCCGCCTCAAGCCGCTTGCGCGTCGCCGCGGGCAGATCGCGGCGGGCGAGCTGACGCTCGAGCCCGGCGGCGAGCAGCGCCTGCTGCCACGACCACACCACCGTGCCGTGATAGGCGGCGGGGGTGAAGCGCGCCTGCACCTCGCCGCCCGCCAGCGCCGGATTGGCGACGAGCAGGCCGACGTCGGTCATCAGCCCGGCCGGGAACGGCCGCATGATCGCGCCGACGAACGTGTCGAGATCGGCCGGCGCAGGATCGGCGAACAGCAATGCGAATCCCTCGTCGGAATTGACGATCGGCACCGGCACTCCCTTCTCGTCGAGCGAGATGCCGTGGAAGGCGAGCGGCGCCGATCCCAGCGTGGCCAGCGCCGGCCGGGCGGGGACGCCGACGCGCGCGGCATAGTCGCGGATGCTCGCCGCCGCGGTGGCGGCCGGAACCGACACACGGAACAGCGCGGGCACGCGGCTGCGCCATGCCTCGGCCATCGCCTGCGCCCGCGCGAAGGCGGCACGATCGTCGGCGGCGAGATACGCGTCCAGCAATCCGGCGCGGGCGAGGCGGTCGATCGCATCGAGCGCTGCGGGCACGAACACCGCATTGACGTCGAAGGGATAGCGGCCGCGCCCCAATCCCTCCTCGCTGTCACGCCATTCGCCGGTCTTCCGGCCGGGCTTCAGCGACACGAGGTTGGCGATCCTGGGGGCGTCGGCGAAAGGGCGCGCCTGATCGAGCACGTAGCGCAGGTTGCGCACCAGCGCCTTGCCTGCCGGCTCCGCGGTACCAGGCTTCGCTGCGCCGGGGATGTGGCGGGCGAGGAAAGCACCCGCCGCATCGGGGGAGGCGTGATCGAGGAGGTAGCTCGCCGCGACCGGCGCGAGCATGAAGTCGTCGTCGATCATCGCGTAGTCGAGCGTCGGCGCATCGCCGCTGCCGCCCTGCCGCCGGTGCTCGACGACGGCGAATTCGGACAGGCCTTCCTCGTGCGCGACCTCGCCCTTGTCGTTGAGCCGGGCGAGCACCGCGCCCAGCCCCGCTTCGACCGCCGCCGGCTGGAGCACCGGCATCAGCAGCCGCACCGACATCAGCGTGTCGCGACCGAAATAGGTGTTGAAGCGCCACGATCCGGCAAGGAACTTCTCGCGGTAGCTCAGGAAATGCAGCGCGTCGCGCGCCGCCGGATCGTCGGCGGCGCGATCGTTGAGCAGCTCGGGAAGGGTAAGGCCGGTCAGCGGCGTATCGCCGCTCGCCGCCGTGATCTCCAGGCGGATGCGGCCGTTCGGGCCCGCGGCGATCGTGCCGCCGTCGACGCGCCCCTCCAGCACGTTGAGCTCGAGCCTATAGCCCGGCGCGCCGTCGATCCGGTCGCGGGCGTAGAGGATACGCTTCCCCTCCGCCCGCATCGGCGCCGCCACCTCGGTGGGGAATTTGCCGATCGCCTGATAGTCGCGCAGGAATCGCACGTTGGAGAGCACCGCCTGCTTCACCGCCAACCGCGACGCTGCGACGCTCGCGGTTGCGCGAATGCCGTAAAGCGGGCGGCCGCGCCCGTCCGCCAGGATCACCGGCTCGGGAGCGCGCTCCAGCCGCCAGCGCACCGGTGCGCCTACACGATCGAACCAGAGGCCGACGCCGCTGTTCCCGGCCGGAAAGGCGACCAGGATGCGCGGATCGGCGCCCGAGCGCAGCAGCAGATGCGCGGCGACCTGGCCGTCGCGGACGAACGCGTTGATGTTCTGCCCCTCGGTCAATTGGTAGCCGAGCTCGGGCCGGCCGGCGGCCTCAGGGCGCGAGGCCGTGCCTCGATCGCTCGCCGCGATCAGGCACAGCCCCGCCGCCAGCCCCAGGCCGACTCTGGACATCAGAATTTCAGCGTCACCGAGCCGCCGTAGGTCGGCCGACGATGCCGCGGGCGTAGAAGAAGCCCGAATCGGCGTTCTGCGTCTGGCCCTGGCGCGGGTTGCCTTCGGTGAGGCCCATCACGTTGAAGATGTTGTCGGCATCGAAGCTCACCTGCAGCCGTTCGGTGATGTTGAGGCTGATGCCCGCTCCCGTCACGCCATAGCCGGGCAGCGCCACGCCGTTGCCGGAGTCGGCGAAGATCTTCCCGATATATTTGTAGCGCGCATAGACCTCGCCGAGGCCGTTCGGCAGCTTGAAGGTCGGCGTGATGGTGTAGAGCGTCGAGGGAGTACGCTCGGGCCGGTTGCCGCTGTAGGTCGGCTGCGCCACGCCGTTCAGCGTCAAGTTCTGCAGCTTGGGCTTCTGGAACACCCCGGCGAAGTCGACCGCGAACCAGCTGACCGGACGAACCGCGACATCGACCTCGACACCGGTCGTCCTCAGGTCCGCCAGGAAGGTATCGAGCTGGGTCGGATCGGTCGGGCTGATGAAATTGTAGAACTGGTCGTTGAAGTTGGTGCGGAACACCGTCGCCGAGGCGCTGATGAAGCGGCCGAGCTGGTAGCGCACGCCGGCTTCGTACAGCTCGATCTCGGTGATCGGATCGGTGTTATTGGTCTGGAAGCCGAGCGCATAGCGCGCGTAGATGGCGAGGCTCGGCGTGATGCGGTAGTTGGCGCCGACCGTCCAGGCGACCTTCTCCTGCGTGCGCCGGGTGACGTTGAACGTGCCGTCCCAGGTCGAGCCCGCGGCCGGAAGGACGACGCCGGCGCCGGACGGCGGCGGTTGATTGACCGCGGCCGCGCGGCCGTCGCGGAACACCGCCGAATCGCTTTCCCAGCGCACGCCCGCGTCGAGGTGGAGGTTGTCGCCGATCCTCAGCTCGTCGTTGGCGTAGACCGAGAACGACTTGTCATCGCGCTCGCGGATGCCGACGCCCCAATCGCCGTAGGAGATGAGGCCGTTGTCGCTCAGCGTGCCGATGACGTTGTTGTTCGCGTCGAGCGCGACGATGTCGTAGATGTCGCTATTGTTGCGGACGTCGTTGACCACCGTCCCGACCGCCGACTGGTTCTGCTTGCGGCTGACGTCGTAATATTGGACGCCGAAGGTCAGCGAGTTCTTGAACGATCCGCTCTCCATCTCCCAGCGCGCACCGACGTTCAGGCCGAAGTCGTGGCCCTTCAGATAGTCGTGGTTGAGCACGGTCTGCTGGAGGAAGCCGTTGCCGTTCAGCGCGTTGAGCTCGTCGGTCTGGTTCGATCCGGTGACGACGCCGGTGCGCAGGTTCCTGATGCCGAGACGCGCCGCGGTGGGAAAGGCGTCCAATCCGCGATCCAGGAAGCTGATATCATTGATGACGCCGACCCTGTCGAGCGGCGAGGTGCCCGGTGTCAGATAGTCGACGGCGCTGGCGAGGCCGCCGTTGCCCGTGCCCGATCCCGGGAACAGCCCGTTGAAGTCGTAGCTGAGGTCGAGATAGCGGCTATGGGCAAACAGCTCGAGCCCGTCCGCGACCGGCTTCTCGAAGTCGAGGCGGATCTGCTTGGTCTTGCTGCGCACGCCTTCGGTGAACCGGAAGTCGCGGAAGCCGTCGCTCTCGACGAAGCTCGACACCGGCACCGAGATGCGGGAGAAGGCGTCGCCGCCGATATTGTCCTTCTGCGGGTCGAGCCCAGGTATCCCGTCCGGATCGCCGTTGTTGTAGGCATAGGGCATACCCGCATAATAGGCGGTCTTGAGGTCGCCGATCTTGCCGGTGAGCCGGACATAGCCGTCGTCGGCGAAGCGATATTCGAGCATCGCCTTCACGCGATAGCCGTCATAGTCGAACGGGTTCTCGCGCACGCCCGGGCTGCTCTGGAAATAGCCGCCGACGCTGAAGGCGAGGTTGTCGGCGATCGGCGCGGAATAATAGAGGTCGGCGCGCTTCAGGCCGTAGTCATAGGCGGTGACCTTGGCGATGCCCTCCGCCTTGTCGAAATTGGGCCGGCGCGAGATGAAGTTGATCGTCGCACCCGCACCGTTCACCGTCAGCACGCCCGACGAACCGCCCTTCACCGCCTCCAGCCGGTCGATGGTGAGGTCCTGCGAAAAGAAGAAATCGGCGCCGCCGCCCTGATAGAGCACGGGCATCCCGTCCTCCTCGAGCTGGACGAAACGCTGGCCGCCGCCCTGGAGGCCGCGGACCGAGTAGTTGTTGGAGACCTCGCCCGCCGTCCCCTCGACGAAGATGCCCGGCACCAGCTCGAGCATGTCGGCGGTGGAGCGCGGCGCGCGGCGGTCGAGGTCCTCGCGCGTGGCGAAGGTGATGTCGGCCGAAGAGGTGATCAGCGGCCGATCGCGCGAGGTCTGGCCGGTGACGACGATGTCCTGCGCATAGTCCTGCGGGTCCGCGGACGAGGCGGGAGCGGCCTGCTGTGGTTGAGCCTGAGCCTGGGCCTGAGGCTCGGCCTCGGGCGGGACGGCTGGCGCGGGAGTCGGGGTCGGCGCTGGCGTGGCGGGTTCGGTCTGTGCGAACGCAGGCGCCGCCGGCAGGACTGCCGCGCCCAGCAGGAGCACGGCACGAACACTGAAAGGCGCGTGAACAGGCATGTCTCCTCCGACGCTCCAGAACGCGGCCGGACCGGCTAGGGTCCCTGAATCCGTTGTTATCAATCCGGCGAGCCGGATGTCTGGAAACGGTTACATTATGCCTCATCACCTGCCGCGGAACAACTCCGGCGCTGCGAGGGAACGGAGATCAAGCACCTTTCAGCGCAGAACGGCCGGGCCAGCGTGCCGGCAGCAAGGTGACCGGGACCGGTATCGCGATCGGGGCCCATCCCTGCCTTGCCAGCACGTCGTTGCTTTCGATCGCCTCGCGGCCGCGGGCGAGCGACCAGGTGATGTGATAGGTGCTGCCGTCGGGCCGGTCGGTGGTGCCGCCGATCCGCACCGCCATCGCCTCCACGCCGGCGCCGTCGTCGGCGATGCCGACGATCTCGCCGGCCGCCGGCTCCGGCAGCGGATCGTCCGAGGCCGCGCCCGACCACAGCGTCACATGATCGGCCACCACGTCCGGCCAATGCGGCGGGAAGCGCTCGAGCAGCGCCGCGCGTTCGCCGCGGTCGAGCTTCCAGCCGATCACGTCCGCCATCGTCGGTCTCCCGAAACGGAGGGGGCGTCCCGCGAGAACGGGCGCGCCTCCCCGATCCTCAGTGCCGAGTGTCGGCGTTGATCGGGATGCGACGGCCGCGGTCGGCCTCGGCGCCCTTGGGCAGTGTCACCGTCAGCACGCCATGTTCGAAACATGCCTCCGTCTTGTCCTCGTCGACGCCGCGCGGCAGCGACAGGCGGCGCTCGAACTTGCCGTAATAGCGTTCGGTGTAGCCGCGGGGCTGGTCGCCTTCCTCCTGCCGCCGCTCGCCGCGGATGGTGAGCACGCCGTCCTCGATGCTCAATTCGACGTCCTTCTCGGTCATGCCCGGCAGCTCGGCGGTGATGCGGACCTCGTTGTCGGTCTCGTTCACCTCGAGCGACGGCCAGCCGCGCCCGCGCTCGCCGCCGAGCGCCGGCAGGTTCCAGCCGCGGACGACGTCGTCGAACAGCCGGTCGAGCTCACGGCGCAGCGTGAAGAACGGGCTCGGCTCGCGCCCGTAGCTGCCGAGCTGGCGGCTCTCGCGTTCGCGGTCCCAGGGTGTCAATTCTCTCGCCATGGTCCTCTCCTCATGCCTTGAACGATAGGCCGCGCGCCGGGGCGCGGCATCCGTGATTTCGAGGGAGTACGGAGAGCGCCGACGCCCTCGATCTCGTGACCGGGGCCCGGATCGGCGCCCGGCGGCATAGAGTTAGGCAGCGCCGCCAACCCTTCAAGAGCGCGATGCGATGGATCGAAGGGCCATGCTCATGCGCTGGATGGCGGGATGAAGCAGCGAACCGGCCTGATCGAGATCGCCACCGAGGGGCAAGGCCCCATCGAGATCACCGATGCGGTGCGGCGCTGGGTTCGGGACGCAGTCATGCGTGAGGGGCGGCTGGCGCCCGGCACCTGGCAGGGCATCTACCTGTTCGAGGACCGCCGCCGGCCGCACCGGCGCTCGATCGCGCTGCATCTCGTCGGCGAGTGAGGCGCGTGCCGCAGGAGAGCGCCGGCATCCTGCTATGGCGGCGGCGCGGCGGGCTGGAGGTACTGCTGATCCACCCCGGCGGCCCATTCTGGGCGAACAAGAATGCGGGCGCGTGGATGATCCCCAAGGGGCTGATCGAAGCCGGCGAGACGCCGGCGACAGCCGCATTGCGCGAGTTCGAGGAGGAGCTCGGCATCCGACCGGCCGGATCGCCGGTGCCGCTGTGCCGCATCCGTCAGGCGGGCGGCAAATGGGTCGAAGCCTTCGCCCTCGAAGGTGAGCTCGACATCGCCGAAATCCGCAGCAACAGCTTCGAGATCGAATGGCCGCCGCGCTCGGGGCGGCGTCAAGCGTTTCCCGAGGTCGACCGCGCCGGCTGGTTCGGCGTCGGCGAGGCCCGCGCGATGATCCTGCCGAGCCAGCGGCCGATCCTCGATGCGCTGGAGCGCCTCAGCGCTTGAGCGCGCGGACGAAATCGAGGTCGGCGGGCTTGTCGACATCCACCGCCGCGAGGCCGTAGCGCGCCTCCACCACCGCGGCACGGACCCCGCAGGCGGCACCGAGCCGGGCCAGCGCCTCGGCGAGCGACAGGCGTCCGGTGACGTAGCGGAGCAGCATTCCGATCCCCAGCCGCCGCACGATCCGCCACGGCCGCTTGCGGTCGCGCTCCACCGTCCGCCACAGGTCGATCGCGGCGCCGGCGGCCGGGGTTGCGAGATGAAAGAGGTTGCAGCCTGACCATTCGCCGTCGGCGAAGCGCAGATAGGTGCGCTTCGTGCCGAGGGCATCGCGCTCGATCGTCTCGCGGCGAGCGAGCAGCGCGGCGACGTCGGCGCCGGCGGGTACGTCCTCCAGGAACTGGCGCACCCATTGCGGCTCGAGCAGCGCATGATCGGCGGTCGTCACCAGCAGCGGCGCGCCGAGCCGGTCGAACCCCTGCCGCGTGCTGAGGCTCGGTCCGGCAGCGGCATCAAGCACCTCGGCGCCCAGTGCCCGGGCATGTGCCTTCACCGCCTCGCTCGACGCCGCGACCGCGATCCGTGCCGCGCCCGCCTCGCGCAGGGCGGCGACCACATGGGCGAGCATGGTCTCGCCGCCGATCGGGATCAGCGCCTTGTCGGAGACATGGGCATAGTCCGCCACCGGATCGACGCCGCCGCGCGATCCGGCCAGCACCAGTGCGTTGAAGCTCATCGTGCGGGGGATATACGCGTGCCGCGCCAGACCCGCCACAGCACGCCGGGCGCGGCGAGGATGGGATGCCGCTCGCGCCACGGCGTCAGCGGCAGGTGGACGCCGGTATGGCGTTCGAGCTTCCACAGCGCATAGCGGGTGGCGCCCTCGAAGGTGAAGGCGGCCTTGACCAGCCGCGCGAGGTTGAGCGGCTTGCCGGCGCGCCGGCGGGCGCCCCAGGCGCGCGTCATGGCGCGGCGCACGGCCGGCGGCACCGTGGGCGCCAGCACGCCCGCGGCGGCGCGCGGATGGCCGATGCCGGCCGCGTCCCAGGCCAGCGGCAGCAGCCTGACGTAGCGCTCGGGATGATAGGCGAGGATCTGGCGCTCGCGCCCGGGCCGCTCGACGCGGAACTCGGCGGTGTAGGTCTGGCGGAACAGCGCGCTCCAATAGTCGGCCGCCTCGCCGCGCTCCGGGCCCAGCACCGCGGCGAAGCGTGCGGCGGTGGTCACCGCCATCGCCACCGCATCGACCACCCGCCGCGCTACCGCCGCATCCGCCGCCCAGACGAGCGCCGCCGGCTGGGTGAAGCGCGCCCAGATCGTGGTGTCGAGCGACCGACCCTCGACCGCGGTGCGGAAGGTCTCGATCGGCATCGTCGCCACCTTGGCGCGGATCGTCCGCGCGCCGGCGGGAATCTCGACATAGCTCACGTCGGGCCACAGCCAGCGCGTCGCGAGCGCGCGCAGGCCGCGGCCCCGGATGCCGTCGGTCAGCACGTAGAAATCGAGCACGCCGTCGAGGTCGCCGGTCCGCAGCACCGATCCGTAGAACAGCACCGCCAGCGCACCCGGCCGGCGCGCGAGCGCGGCCGCCGCTGCCTTCACCTCGGCGGAGACCGGAGCGTTCAACTCCGCGGCAATGACCTCGACGAGCGGCGCGTTCACGGCACCGCGAACTGCAGCGGCGCGCCGGCGCGGATCGCGAGCGCGCCGCCACGATACTGCTCGCCGTCGAGGACGAAATCGCCGTCCAGCGTCAGCTCGAACGGCCCCGGATCGGCGCGATGATAGCCCCAGTCGTCGAGCCACGACGCTTCCGATCCCGTCAGCAACGGCCCGAATGCGACCAGCGGCGAGCGGGGCGGCGCGTCGACCGCGAGGCCCTTGAGGCCCGGGCGGGGCCGGCCGAACGGCTTGAGGCCGAGCGGCATCCGCTCCAGCGTCGACAGGAACAGGATGTAGAAGGCGCGATCGACCTCGAACCCGTCCTCGAGACGGATGCGCATCCGTTCGCCCTGACGCCAGGCGTTGCCCGCGCTGCCGAACAGCGTCTGCGCGATGCTCCAGGCCAGCGACAGGCCGACCGCGACGCCGTTGAACGCGCCCCATTTGTGCGTGCGCTGCGCCAGCTCGGTCGCGCGCACGAAGCCGCCGGCGCCGAACAGGAAGCCGCGCAGCTCCGGCTCGGCCGCGCCGACCCGCGCGATCTCGACCGGCGCGCGCGTCCCGAAACGATCGGCGCGCGCCGCTTCCAGCGCCGCCTCCACCGTCCAATCTTCGGGGATGCCGAGGTCATAGGCGAGCGCATTGGTCTTGCCCGACGGGATCACCGCCAGCTTCGGCATGTGCGCGAACACCTTGCCCGCCGCGGTGATCACGTCGCGGACGGTGCCGTCGCCGCCGTCGACGATCAGCAGGTTGACGCCCTCTGCCGCGTAATCGACGAGCACCCGCTCGAGCGCGAGCCGCGTGCGCGGCGAGGCATAGAGCGTGTCCTCGGTACCGTCGAACTGGAGGCCGTCCTTGCGGTTGCGGTGGGCACGGGCGTTGGCGATCACGCCGGCGCGCACCTCGTCCGCGCCGTGGAGCCGCCGGGCGCGTGCCGGCGCGCTGCCCGGCCACGGCAGCACCACGCCCGTCTCGCCCCGAGTACGGGCGAGCTTCGGCGCGGAACCGGCGGCCACCGACTTGTGCCGCAACGAATCAAAAAACTGGCTCAAGTCAGTTCCCCGTTTCCACAGACATCTGTACGTCACATTAGTTTCATTGGGCCGTAATGAGACCCGAGTAAGGCGCGAAATGGGAATTTGTTGTCATTTGACAACGGTCCGCCGCAAAAAATGCGGCCGGCGCCGATAATGGCGTCATGTCAGCGGCTGTAGATGTCAGCGGCTGTAGCGCGTCTTGATGCGGATGGTGCTGCGCGTCGCCGGAACGGCGAAACGCGCCGAGCGGAACGACGGAATGCCGAACGTGGTCGGCGCGTCGTTGGAAAAGCCGAAGCCCTCCTTTATCGCGAACAGCGTGCGATTGAAGTCGTGGTCGCCATTCTCATCGTGATAGATGGCGATCGCATAATGACCCGGCTTCAGCCAGAAGCAGGCGCCGGTCGTCCCGGCGACCGCGGCCACGCGCGAACGCAGCAGCTTGCCGCCCTTGGCCAGGAAGCGCTTCGAATCGTCGGGATAGACGGTGAACGCCACTTCGCCCTTGCCGTTGCGGACGTCGGTCGCGGCCACGTCGAGCTGCACCGCTCCATCGCCCGGCTGGCCGGCGCAGGCCGCCTCGGCCGCGGCCGGGGCGAGCATCGAAAGCGCGATCGCCGCAACGGCGGCGGCGGCATATTGGGTCATCGGACAGACTCCATCAACGCGAACACGGGCGCACACGGCGCCTACATGCGCTTTCCCCCAAGCTTCCGGCGGGAAATGTGCACTTTTAAGGCGATCGCAAGGCCATTGTATCGTTATGCGTCGGCGTTCCGGCCCGTCCGCAGCAGCCGCATCGTCGCGATTCCGAGCAGGAGCGCGATCACCAGCGAGTTCGCCAGCACCGCGATCGCCACCCCGATCACGCCCAGCCGGTCGTCGAGCAGGAAGGCGAGGGCGAACAGCACCGCTGCCGCGATCAGTCGGACGACGAAGGTGAGGCCGGAGCGGTTGGCGGCGAGCAGCAGCGGCTCGAAGCCGACGATCATCAAGTCGACGCAGCCGGCCGCCGCCAGCCAGATCAGGATCGGGTAGCCGCGCGCGAACTCGCTGCCGCCCATCAGCGTCAGCACCGGCTTGCCCGCCATGACGATGATCACGAACACGACGGCGGCGATGATGCTGGTCATCAGGAACGACCGCCCGATCAATCCGCCGACCTGGTGCATCCCGCCGGTGCCGATCGCGCGGACGATTTCCGGAAACGCCGCGCGGGCGAGGAGCTGCGAGAATTTGGTCAGCGCCTGGGCAAGCTGCAGCGCCAGCCGGAAGGCGCCGGCCGAGGCGGTGCCGGCGATGCCGCCGACCAGCAGCAGCGGCACCTGCTTGCTCGACATGCCCAATGTCGAATTGGCGTTGGTGCTGAGCGCGAAGCGGACGATCCCCGGATGCTCGCGGATCACGCCCTTGAGGCTGCCCCCGCGCGTCAACAGCTTGAGGTCGCCGGTCCGCGCGAGCAGCATCCAATAGGCGGCGGCGGTCAGGATCTCGGCGAGCGCCCAGGCGACCAGGAAGCCGCTGACGGTCGGCTTGATGAGCACCGCCAGCGCCGCACCGACCAGCCGGACGATCGGCGTCACGCTGTCCGCCAATGCCGCCAGCGAGAAGCGGTCGCGCATCCTGAGCACGCCGAGCGGGGTCGAGCGGATCGAGAGCAGCTGGGCGACGGTGAACAACATGGTGGCGCGCGCGTGCACCTCCCTCACGCCGAGTGCGTCGCCCCATTGGTAGATCACCACCGCCGCCAGCAGCGTCCCCGCCACCGCGCTTGATGCGTCGAGCAGCCCGCACGCCCGCACCAGCTTCGACAGCCGCGCCTCGTCGCCCGAATGGATATAGGCGGTGCCGTACTGCACGATGATCTGCCAGGTCTGGAAGCCGACCAAGGTCGCCAGCGCCTGCGAGGCGCCGACGATCAGCGCGAAGCGGCCGAAGTTGCTCACCCCCAGCGTGCGGGTGACGATGGCGATGTAGACCAGCGACAGCACCGCCAGCACGCCGCGGCTGGCCAGCATCCAGCTCAGGTTGCGGGCGATGGCCCGCATGCCGCTGCTCACGCGGACCCCGTCGCGGTCACGCCAGCCAGCTGACGATCTCGCGCCCACGCGCGCGGACGACCATCGCCTGGACGAGCCGCGCCAGATGGACGAGGAGCGACAGCGCGGTCCACGCCGCGACGGCGATGATCCCCCAGTCGGGCCGGCCGATGATCAGAAACGCGAACAGGATCACCATATTCGGGTTGCGCCGTGCGGTGACCAGCCGGAACTGGCTGTCGAACCGCTCCCATACATGGATGTGCATCCCGAACCGGGCGATAAACGCGCCCTCGATCAGCCGCTGCGCGACATAGCCGAACAGGATGATGCCGATCACGACCCAGAAGGTCTCGTCGCCGAGCGGCCGGCCATAGACCGCGCAGCCCGCCGCCCAGGCCCACCACCAGAAGGGCGGATGGACGAGGTCGACGCCATGATCCCAGGCATTGCCGAGCGCCGAGGAGGTGATGGTGCAGCGCGCGAGCTTGCCGTCGACGGTGTCGAGCACCATGAACACCAGCCCGACCGCCAGGCCGCTCCAGAACCAGCCGTGCCAGAAGGCGATGGTGGCGATGATGCACAGCACGCTGCCGATCGCGGTCACCTGGTTGGGCGTGACGCCGAGCCGCGCCGCGAGCCGGGTCAGCACGAACGCCCATTCGGGCCAGAGATACTTCGTGAGGAGGTCGGTGACGCCCTTGTAGGCGCCGGCATAGCTCGCCCGCTCGATCGCGCGGACATTTTCGGGCACCAGCCGCTCGGCGAAGGGCCGCTCGCGCTTGCGCAGCGCCTCGTTGAACAGCCCCTCCTCCGCCTCCGCCGCGATCGTCTCGAGCCCGGCGTCGGGCGCGAGCGGCGCGCCGGCGGACATCGCCGCCAGCACCGCCCCGCGCTGCGCCGCGTCGGCGACGTGCGCGAGCACGGGCACGCCCTCGCGCGTGACGACGGTGCCCGGTCGCCGCTTGAGGTGCGCCATCCAGATCGGATCGAACACGAAATCGAGGTTGGCGACGATCGCGCCATGCGCGGGATCGCCCTGCAGCGGCAGCTGCTGCGCGAGCGCGATCCGCCGCAGCCGCTCGCTCGCGGTCATGCCCCAGATCCGCGTCGGGTTGTCGCCCCAGGGCACGACCACCGGCCGAGGTGCCGTCACATCATCCTTCATCGGTCATCCCGATAGCCGAACACGGGGTGGTCGCGATAGCGCCTGTTGCGCGGCTCAGCGCAAGGCGGCGAGCACCTGGGCCGCCGCCCGCCGCGGCGCCGCGCCGCTGGCATCGCCCAGCACCTCTCCGGCGAAGGCGCGCTGCACCGCCGCGTATCGCTCATGCCCGCGCGGAGCGCGATCGATCGCGGGCAGCAGCGCATCGATGTCGTCCACCACCTCGCCGGCCTGCCACATGTCGTAGACGGAATTGCCCCGCCATTCGGCACCCTGCGCATTGAGGAAGACGCACGGTCGCGGCCGCATCAGGAATTCCACCACCTGGCTGGAGGTGTCGCCGAGATAGATGTCGGCGGCCGCGGTATAGCTGCCGTCGACCATCGCGAAGCTGTCGAGGTCGCAATGCACGTCGTCCCGTCCCGCCAGCTCGGCACAGAGCGTCCGCACCTCCGGCGCGCGCTCGACCAGCCGCTGGTGCGGCGCGAAGATCAGGTTGTAGCGGCCCGACGCGATCACGCGCCGCATCACCTCTTCGCCCCATCGCCACCAGGAGGAACGGTGCTGCTGCCAGTGGGGCGTGTAGAGCAGCACCGGCCGCGGCTCGGCAAAGCGCAGGCCGGCCGCCTGCCGGTGGCGGAAACCCGCCTTCATATAGCCGAGCGCGAGGATGCGCGCGGGATCGACGCCGAAGCTCGCCAGCGTGGCACGCTCGCGCTCGGAGGCGACGAAGGTCAGCCAGGCCGACTTGCGTCGGCGATCGGAATAGGCGGACATCGATCCGGCGCCATGCAGCGTCTTGATGAAGCGGGTCCGGAGCGGCAGCAGCGTCGGCAGCCACAGGCTGGTCTGTTCCGCGCACACCGCCACCGGCGTCCGCGCGATCGCCGGCGCGAGGCGGGCGAGCATCGGGAGCTTGGTGGGCAGCGGCGGATTGCGTCCGTCGCTGTAGCCGCGGAGCGCGCGGAACCCTGGCGCGCGGCGCAAACGCACGCCCGTCGGCCCGAGCTCGCCGAGCCAGCGACCGAGCAGCTCCTCGTGCGCCGAGGTCGCGATCCAGGCATCGACCGGCAGCTCCGGCACCGCGCGCGCCAGCTCCTCCAGGATCGGGTAGAGATGGGGGATCAGCAGCGTCTCGCCGAGGAAGAGGAACGCCACCTCGGCCTTTCCCGGGGCCTTCACTGGCCGCCCCGCCCGCTCCATCCGGCGATGTCCTCGGGCCGGTCGATCTCCTGCCACAACGCGCGGTCGGTCTCGATCGCGCCGACGCCGGAGGTCCTCGCGAGCCGGGCGACGATCGCGTGATGGTAGGCATTGAGCCCGCCCGGGGCGGCGATCACCCGCTCCAGCGCGTCGAGATAGGCGCCGCCGTCCCCCGCCGACAGGATCACGCCGAGCGAGCGGTGCGTCGCGACCTCGGCCGGCAGATCCTTGGCGACGGCGCAGATCTCGCCGTTCGCGACCGTCACCAGCATGTCGTCGAGCGCGGGCGTGCCGAGCCGCTCGACCAGCAGGTTGACGCCGGTCGCGGTGCGCGCGACCGCATCGGCGATCAGTGGCGGATCGAATACCGTGTCGCCGTTCATCAGGCAGAAGGGCTCGCGAAGATGCTCGCGCGCCATCCATACGCTGCCGATGCTGCTCGCCACGGACCAGAAGGGATTGAACACAAACTCGACCGGTATCGGCGGCGGGGTGCGCTGGAGGTGCGCGACGATCTGGCGGTAGCGATAGCCGCCGACGATCACCGCCTTGGTCAGGCCGGCCACCGCCAGCGCCTCGAGCTGGCGGTCGAGGATGCTTCGCCCCTCGACCTCGATCAGGCATTTCGGCATCTCCTGCGTGAGCGGCAGCAGGCGGGAGCCGATGCCGGCACTCAGGATCACGCCAATCATGGCCGCTCAGATAGCGCGCCGCCGCGCCATCGCCAGTATTTTCTGCGGCGGGCCATGGTGCGCAGGGCACGGAGAGGCTAGGGCGAGCCTCCATCCTGCCGGGGGAACCGCATTGGACTGCGCGACGGAGAGCGGGGACAAGCTCTCGATCTTCGACCTCGACCGCACGCTGACACGGCTGCCGACCTATTCGCCCTATCTGCTGCACGCTGCCCGCACGGTGGCGCCGTGGCGGCTGCTGCTGGTGCCGGCGGCGGCCGCCGCGACGGCCGCATACAAGGCGGGGCTGATCGACCGCAAGCGCACCAAGGAGCTGATGCACCGCCTGCTGCTCGGCCCGCGCCTCGACCGCGAGGCGCACGAACGCGCGACCGCGCCGTTCCTGGCGCGGCTTCTCGCGAGCGGATTCCGTCTCGCCGCGCTCGAGCAGCTCGCCGCCGACCGTGCCGAGGGCCGCCGCCTGGTCCTCGCCACTGCCGCGCCCGACCATTATGCGCAACGCATCGCCGAGAGCCTGGGCATGGAGACCGCGCTCGCCACCAAGGTGCGCCGCGAGGGAGACCGGCTCACCCACCGGATCGACGGCGACAACTACCGCGGCATCGCCAAGCTGCAGGCGATCGAGGCGTGGATCGCCGAACAGGCGCTCGATCGCGACCGGCTCCATGTCCGCTTCTATTCGGACAATCTCACCGACGTCCCCACCTTCGCATGGGCGGACGAGGCGGTGGTGGTCAATCCAGGCGCGCGGCTGCGCCGGATCGCGCGCGAGCGGGGCTGGCGGACGGTCGCATGGTGAGGATCGCGAAACCGGCGGCCGTCAGCGCCGCGACGGTCCACCAGGCCGCATAGCCGGACCAGACGCTCCACCCGAACCATTCGCTCGGCAGCGTGCGCAGCTGACCGGCGAGGAAACGGTCGCGGATCACGTCGCTCCACAATGGGAAGGGCTCACGCCCGCCGGACATGATCTCTGCGGAGGCGATGACACTGTTGAGCGCGATCGAGCCGGCCAGCATCGCCAGCAGGAGCGCCTTCAACCGGCTCTGCGCCGTGCCCCAGAGCGGAGCGAGGCCGAGGGCCAGCAGCCCGATCATCGGCACCACATGGCGCGGCCCGGTCGAGTTGCCGCCGTCCCAATAGGCGTAGGATGCGTTGTAGAGGAGCGTCAGCACGGCCACCGCCAGCGCCAGCACGCCGATGTCGCGCGTGCTCCGCCGCCGAAGCATCAGTGCGCAGCCGATCACGGCAGGGACGAGGATCGGCGCCACCCACATCAGGCCCCGCCGGTCGCCGACGAGAATCTCGAACAGCACCCCAGGCTTCGGATAGGTGAGGCCGAACAGGCCCTGCTGCATCCCCTCGAACCCGACCACGCCCTGATAGCCGAGGCGGAACGGGGTATGGAAAGCGAACAGATTATAGCCGGCCAGCACGGCAAGCGCCGCGAGGCCGCCCGCGAGAGCCGCGACGATGGGCCGGATCGGAAAACCGTAAGGACGGAGCCGCCACAGCGCCCATGCGCCGATCGCCACGCCGCCGATCACCGCCACATAGTCGACCACCACCGCCCAGCCGAGCGCCAGCCCTGACAGCAGCGCCAGCCCGGTGGAAACCCGTGCGCCGCTGCTTCCCCGCCACGCCGCCCAGGCGGCGATGACGAAGAGCGCGGCGACCGGCGCATGGCCGAACAAGGTGGTCGACCAACCCCAGATCGGCGTGCCGAGCGCATAGGCGATCGCGGCGAACAGGCCGGCGCCCGTGCTCCCGCCGATCGCGCCGCCCCAGTCGAACAATGCCAGCGCGGCAAGTGCGGTCAGCAGCGCGACGCTGGTCGCGACGGCGAGCCGGAGCCGCCAGCGCAGGAAGCGCTCGAACGCAGGATCGTACAATTGGATCGACAGGTCATGCGCCTGCTGTCCGGTCGCGGCATCGGCGAAGGCCACCGCCGGTAGCACCATCAGCGTCATCCCCGGCGCCTTGTCGAGGTAAAAACGATCGCCGAACCGCGCCTTGTCGATGGTCAGCGCCTGATATTCGTCGATGGTGGCATCGCCCTGCTCGACGATCGACAGCGCCGCGAACAGGCGCGTCGCGTGGTTGGGATTCCACTCCCAGGAGCCGAACCAGACGCACGAGAACCACACCAGCGCGAACAGCAGCGCGCCGATGGTGCGTAGGCGCTGGCGCTCGCCGCCGTCGGTGGATGCCGTAATCTCCATCCCCCCTCGAGCGGATTACGTTAAACCAAAACCATCCGTTCGCCCTGAGCCTGTCGAAGGGCGAAAGCCCCAAGCGATACGCCGGATGCACGGTCGCCCTTCGACAGGCTCAGGGCGAACGGAAGAGACAGGGTCCAACCAGGGTCGCCTCGGCGTGCTACGGGACAGCCCCTTTCGATAATCACCGGTCGGTATAGGCGTTATCGGCCTCGGCCTTGGCGCGGCGCTCCTGCTTGGCGCGGGTGGCGCCCATCACGAAGCAGCCGGTCTGGCCGCCCGCACCGACCGTCGAGCAGCTGCCGGTACCGGTCGCACCGGTTGCGAGCACGTCGTCGACCTTGGTCGACCAGGCCTGATACTCGGGCTTGATCTCGGGCTCGCGCAGCTCCTTGGGCACGCGGAACTGCTCGCCGGCGTCGCGGCGCTGGCAGACGACGATCTCCTGGCCGTCCTTGTTGGTCGGGCATTTCTGGTCGCCGTAGAGGATGACGACGCCGCCCACCGGCGCATCCTGCGCGAAGGCGGGGGCCGCGGCGAGTACCGCCAGCACGGGCAACAGCAATTTCATCGCAGCCATTGTCTCAAATCCTCTTCGCCACGGCAATCGCCGCACGGCAGCCCAGCCTGATCAGGCCACTCATCACCGGATAGGCCGGCGCCATCTCCGCCCCGCTGGCGAGCGCGGTGTCGCGGTGCTCGATCTCCTCGTCCCGGAAGCGGGCGACGGCTTCCGAGAGTTCCGGATCGCTGTCGCCGAGCTTGTCGAGCTGCTGCTGGTAATGGCGGTCGATCTCCGTCTCGACCGCGACGGTGCAGGCCATCGCCGCCTCGGGTCCGATCGCCGCCGTGACGGCGCCCAACGCGAAGCCGGCAACGTTCCAGAACGGCTGGAGCGCGGTCGGCCGCACCCCGCGCTGGGCGATCAGCGTGTCGAAGAAGGCGCGGTGGCGCTCCTCCTGCCCCGCCATCGCCGCGATCTTGCGCGCGGCCGGGGTGCGGTCGCCCATCACCGCGAGCTGGCCCTGATAGATGCGGGTCGCGCCATATTCGCCGGCCTGGTCGACGCGGATCATCGACGCGACGTCGCTGCGCCGGTCGCCGGGAAAGGCTCGTCCTGTCACCGCCTGCTCCATGCCAGCACCCAGATGGCGATCGCCCCGGCGATTGAGAAGATGGCGTTGTATCCCGCGAGCGAAATCCCGAGCAGCGTCCATTGCGCGACGTCGCAGCGGATCACCGGCGCGTTCATGATCGCGTCGAGCGTCGCCTGGACGTCGCCGTTCGAATGAATCGTCGAGGTGCAGGCGGTGATGCCCTGCCACCAATGATATTCGACGCCGGCATGGAACACGCCGATCAGGCCGCTGATCGCGATGGCGATGCCGGCGAGCGTCACCAGGAAGCGGCGCAGCGGGATCGGCGCCGGGAAGGCGATCAGCGCGAGCGGGATCGCCGCCATATGCGGCCAGCGTTGCCACCAGCACATCTCGCACGGCACCAGCTTGTCGATCAGCTCCGATCCGAACGCGCCCGCGAGCAGCGTCGCCGGGACGAGCAGCGCCAGCAGATTGGCGGTGACGAGCTTCGGGCGCACGCGTGAGCCGATCAGCGCTTGCGCGGCGGCGCCGCCGCCACGCGCGTCGGTGCGACCGTGGATAGCCGCGCGATCGTCTTCACAGCATAATCGAGCTGGAAGTCCTTGACCCCCTTCTTCTCCAGCGCCTCCGCGGTCGCGGCGAAGCGGGGATCCTCGAGGGTGTCCTCCTCGAGGACCTTGTTGTCGACCTTGGCCTCGTTGATCAGGTGGCGGCGCAGGTCCGCCTCGCGGAACACCGGCCGCGTCTTGTAGTCGGCGTCGCTGATCTGCGGCACCGCGATGTCGGGTTCGATCCCGCCCTCCTGCACCGACCGGCCCGACGGCGTATAGTAGCGCGCCGTCGTCAGCCGCAGCGCCGAGTTGGCCGACAGCGGCAGCAGCGTCTGCACCGAGCCCTTGCCGAAGCTGCGCTCGCCCATCACCAGCGCGCGGTGATGGTCCTGCAGCGCGCCCGCCACGATCTCCGAGGCGGAGGCGGTGCCCGAGTCGGTGAGTACGATCACCGGCAGGCCGCGGGCGAGGTCGCCGGGCTTGGCGTAATAGCGCTCGATGTCGGTCTTCTCGCGGCCGCGCTGCGAGACGATCTCGCCATGGTCGAGGAAGGCGTCGCTGACCTCGATCGCCTGGGTCAGCAGGCCGCCGCCATTGTCGCGCAGGTCGACGATATAGCCGAGCGGCGCATGGCCGAGCGACTTCTCGACCGCCATGATCGCCGCGCGCGTGTCGGCGCCCGTGTTGGCCGAGAAGGTGTTGATGTTGATGACGCCGACGCCGTCCTTCACCTCCCACTTCACCGGCTTCTGGATGATGCGCTCGCGCACCAGGGTGAAATCGAGCGGCTTGTCGCGGCCGGGACGGACGACGGTGATCGACACCTTGGTGCCCGGCTCGCCGCGCATTCCCTCGATCGCCTCGTCGAGCGTCTGGCCGTAGATGAGCTGGCCGTTGATGTGGGTGATATAGTCGCCCGCCTTGATCCCGGCGCGCCAGGCCGGCGTATCCTCGGTCGGCGCGATCACCTTGACCGCGCCGTCCTCCGACGTGACGGTGAGGCCGAGGCCGCCGTAATTGCCCTCGGTCTGGATCTTCATGTTGTCGAAGTCGAGCGCGTCGACGTAGCTCGAATGCGGATCGAGCGCGGCGAGCATCCCCTGGATCGCGCCCTTGACCAGCGTCTTGTCGTCGACCTTGTCGACGTAATCGGCCTTCACGCGATTGTAGATGTCCATGAACACGTCGAGCTCGCGATAGGCGCCGGTGTCGACCTCCGCCATGGCGGCGGTGGTGACGGGAACCAGCGCGAGCGTGCCGACGATCGCGGAAGCGCGGAGGAGGGAGCTAAGCATACGGGCCATCGGGCATCAGTCCTGCGGAGTTGCGATCAGGCTAGCGGTTTTGGGTGTGTCACGCAAAGCTTTGCATGTTCCCTCAACCGTCCCGGCGAAAGTCGGGATCTCAGGCGAAGGCGCGATACGACCCGAGATCCCGGCCGGGATGACTGTCGGAATGTGCCTCGACGAATCGTGCCATCAGCTGATCAGCTGGGCGAGGTCGACCGGCGTGCCCCTGCGGCGCAGCTCGACCGAGATGCGCGCGTCGCCCGCGGGCGCGCGGCCGAGCGGAGCGCCCTGCGCAACTCGATCGCCGCGCTTGACGGCGGCGGCGGCAAGTCCGGTGATCGCGCTGGTCCAGCCGTTGCCGTGATCGATGATCACGACCGTGCCATAATCGCGGAAGCGGCGGGCGAACAGCACCTGACCGGCGGCCGGCGCGACGACTGCACCTCCGGACGCGACAGCCAGCGTCAGGCCGCGCGAGCGCACGCCGGCGCTCGACAGCTCGCCGAGTCCCTCGACCACGCGGCCGGCGGCCGGCAGCCGATAGGGCGGCACCGTGAAACGTGCAGGCGCCGGGGATTCGCCAGCCTTGGCCGGGCGCGGCAGCGGGCCCGGCAACGCGGCGAGCGCCGCGCCGGTCTCGACCGCGGTGCCCGATTCCTCGATCTGGTCGATGAGGTCGCGGGCGCGCTCGCCGAGCGCGATCGCGCGATCGCTCTCGAACATCGCGCTGCGATCCAGGTCGCGGCTCCTGAGCCGATGTGCTCCCTCCATCCGCACCAGCGCCAGCCGCTCGGAGCGGAGGCTCGCGTGGCCGTCGCGCAGCGTGGCGGCGGCGAGTGCGGCATTGGCGCGCAGCTTGCGCGAGCGGGCGATCTCGGCGCGAACCGCCGCGGTGCGCTGGCGGACGACCGGCACCATCGTGCCGAGCACCGCGCGGACATGGACGATGTCGCTCATCGATCCCGGCTGGACCAGCGCCACCGCGGCGGGACGCCGGGCCAGCGACTGCAACGCCGCGACCAGCCGCTCGATCGGCGCCTGGCGCTCGGCGAGGCGCTCGCGCTGCTCCGCGATCAGGCCGTCGACCAACGTGACACGAGCGCGCGCCGCAACGATCTTCGCCTCGGCCGCCTTGATCCGCTCGGCGACGGCGGCCTCCTGCGCGCGCGCCCTGGCCGCCTCGTCGCGCTCGGCGGCGGCGGCGCGCTCGAACGCGCGCGAACGGGCCTCGGCGGCGGCCGCCTCGGCATTGGCGGCCTTGAGCTCGGCACGCCGGTCGGGCGGCGCCGGGGCGGCGGCGACCAGCGCGAGCGGAAGCAAGGCCAGCCGCCGCACCGTCAGCCTTCGCGATGATAGGGATGGCCGGCGAGAATGCTGGTCGCGCGGAACAGCTGCTCCGCGAGCATCGCCCGCGCCATCAGATGCGGCCAGGTGAGCCGCCCGAACGACAGCAGCAGATCGGCGTTGGCGCGCTCGGCATCGTCGAAACCGTCGGCGGCGCCGATCATGAAGCGCGTTTCCCTCACCCCGTCGTCGCGCCAGCGGCCGAGCCGCTCGGCGAATGCCTTCGATCCCACGAGCTCGCCGGTCTCATCGAGCATCACCAATTTCGCGCCCTCCGCCGCCGGCATCCTGCCGCCCTTGTCGGGCAGCTCCGTCACCTTCGTCGGCCAGGCGATACGCGCGAGGTAGCGTTCGACGAGCTCGGCCTCCGGGCCGCGGCCGATGCGCCCCCGCGCGACGATGTGCAGCAGCAATGCGGCGTCAGTTGACCGAGGCGGTGTCGCCGAACGCCCACATCCGCTCGAGGTTGTAGAAGCTGCGCACCTCGGGGCGGAACAGATGGACGATGACGTCGCCGGCATCGATCAGCACCCAATCGGCATTGGGCAGGCCCTCGATCCGCGCGGAGCGGCCGAACTCGGCCTTGATCTTCTCGGCGAGCTTGTGCGCCATCGACGCGACCTGGCGGGTCGAGCGCCCGGAGGCGACGACCATATGGTCGGCGATGCTGCTCTTGCCCGCGAGCGGGATCGAGACGGTGTCGACCGCCTGATCGTCGTCGAGGCTCGCCAGCACGAGCCGATGGAGCGCCTCGACGCCGTCGGCATCGGGTGAACGCTGGACTTGGGGGTTGGTGGCCAAGGGAACTCCTGGGGTTACGGGATGCCCGCACGCGACCGGCGGTGACGGGAGTAGCGGCGATGCCAGGCGGGATCGGCGGCCCGAAGGCGCGTCGCCGAAGTCGGATCGGGGCGGAAGCGCAGAAGCACGAGCGCCGGCAATCTCCATCCGGTCCAATTTAGTGCCTGGCGCGCGGGCTTCAGTGAGCGCCGCAGCCAACCCATCGCCGGACCTGCATGGGCATCCCTATCATAGCCCGGACGCGCGATCACCGCAATCGGAACCAGACGGGCGATGTGCCGCCACCGCTCCCAGCGGTGGAAGCCGGCGAGATTGTCCGCCCCCATCAGCCAGATGAAGTCATGCTTCGGATAGAGGCGCACCAACTTGGCGAGCGTGTCGGCGGTGTAGCGGGTCTTGAGCCGCCGCTCGATGCCGGTGACGCGGATCGGCGCGTGCCGGGCCATCGCCCGCGCCGAGGCCATGCGCGCGGCAAAGGGCGCCATGTCGCCTGCCCCCTCCTTGAGCGGATTGCCCGGCGACACCAGCCACCACACCTCGTCCAGCCCCAGCGCGCGCAGGGCGTGGAGCGAGATCGCGCGATGTCCGCGATGCGCCGGGTTGAACGACCCGCCGAGGAGGCCTATGCGGCTCAGAGCTCGACCTGCCAATCCTCGCGCTCATGATGAGCGCGCAGGATTTCGACGGCATCTCCGCGCAGGCGATAGAGCAGCAGATAAGCGGTATCGAGCACCCGCAGCTGTTCGCGGAACGGTCGCCCGGCGTGGGGGAAATTTGCGAAAAATCGCGCGCGCAGGCGAATTGCCACAAGCGTTCGAAATACGAACCCCGCGCTGGCGTTCCCGTCCAACCAGGCATCAATGGCACGCAGGTCGGCGCACCCCGGCGCCGTCCAGATTATCGACCACACAGACGGCGGCGCCCGTCGATCATCGCGTCGAGCTCCGCCATGACCACCTCATGCGGGACACATCACCACGGTCGGCGGCATCGATGCCGACTTGGACAAAGGCTCTGAAATCCGCCTCCGTTTCGGCAACACGCCGAATGGCTTCGGCAGCGAACTGCGCGCTGCTCACGCCTTTCGCCTTGGCCAATGCCTCGACCATCGCGAAGGTCTCGTCATCGACTTCAGCGGTAATGGCGGCCGATTTGTTCATGTCGAACATGTATACCTCGTATCGGCCGCCTTCAACATGCCTCAGCGGCTCCCATCCGGCGGCGGCGCGGTGATGGCGCCGCCCGTGCGATACTCGCTCTGGCGCTCGATCATCCACCCCGGACATTCGGGCGACAGAGCGCTGGCGGCGTCGAGCGCGGCGACCTCGCCCTTTCATGGCCTGCGAGCCAAATGAGCCATGTCCCGAGGTCAACGCGGGCGGGGCAGACGGTGATCTAGTTCGAGTGCCGTCTCCCTTTCTCGTCATCCCCGGGAAAGCCGGGGATGACGGGACTCGAGCCTATTTCTTCCGAAGCTCGTCCCTGATCTCCCTGAGCAGCGCCACGTCCGCGGGCTCAGCCGCGTCCTCCGCCTTGGCGATGGGAACGATGCGATTGACCGCGCGCACCAGCAGGAAGATGATGAAGGCGACGATCAGGAAATTGACCGTCTCGGTGATGAACTCCCCATAGCCGAACAGCGGCACGCCTGCCTTCTTCAGCGCCTGATAATCGGTCGATCCCGCGAGATTGGCCGGCACCGGCCCCAGCGCGACGAAATAGCTCGAGAAATCGAGCCCGCCGAAGACGCGGCCGATCACCGGCATCAGCACATCCTCGGTCAGCGAGGTCACGATCTTGCCGAAAGCGGCGCCGATGATCACCGCAATCGCCAGGTCGAGCACATTACCGCGTGCGATGAACGCCTTGAATTCCTTGAACATTCGCCGGCCTCCCTCTTTTGCCCATCCGATTTGCCATTGTGCGGACGCGCGAGACCCCTAAATGTTGCCGCCGCGAGGGTTGGAGGACAAGTCATATGAAGCTTCGTCTCGTCTTTGCCGGGATCGCCGCGCTGGCGCTCGGCGCCTGCGGGCTCAACAGCGTGCCGACCGCCGAGGAGAATGCCAAAGCGCGCTGGGCGGACGTCCAGAACCAATATCAGCGCCGCGCCGACCTGATCCCGAACCTGGTCGCGACGGTGCGCGCGGCCGGGGCGCAGGAGAAGGACATCCTGACCGAGGTGACCCAGGCGCGCGCCTCGGCGACCCAGGTGCAGGTGTCGGAGGGCGACCTCACCGATCCCGCCAAGATGGCGGCCTATCAGCGCGCCCAGGCGGGCGTGACGCTGTCGCTGCAGCGCCTGCAGGAGGCCTATCCCGAGCTCAGGAGCCAGGCCAACTACACCACGCTGATGAGCCAGCTGGAGGGCACCGAGAACCGTATCACCATCGCCCGCAACGACTACAACACGGCGGTGCAGGCCTATAACACCCGGATCCGCACCTTCCCCGACGCTATCGGCGCCAAGATCTTCTACGGCGCCAAGCCGATGGTGCCGTTCCAGGCGACCACGCCGGGGGCCGAGACCGCGCCCAAGGTCGATTTCGGCAATGCGAGCTGAAGGAAGATTCCACCGCCACCGTTCGGGCTGAACGTGTCGAAGCCCTGTCTTTCCTTTTGAGGTGAAAGAAAAAGTGCGGCCCTTCGACAAGCTCAGGGCGAACGGATGGGGAAGGATCGCGGTCCTCTGTGCGCTGCTGTTTGCGCTCGCCTTACCGGCGAGCGCCCAGACCTTCCCCAAGTTCACCGGCCTGGTGGTCGACGACGCCAACGTGCTCCCGCCCGAGACCGAGGCCGATCTCACCGCCAAGCTGGAGGCGCTCCAGCGTGATACGAATCGCCAGCTGGTGGTGGCGACGATCGCCGACATGCAGGGCTATCCGCTGGAGGATTACGGCTATCGGCTGGGGCGTGCCTGGGGCGTCGGCCTGAAGGACGTCAACAACGGCGCCATCCTGTTCATCGCGCCCAACAATCCTGCCGGGCAGCGCGGCCCTCGGATCGAGGTCGGGCGGGGGCTCGAGCCGATCCTCACCGATGCGTTGTCGAGCGTGATCATCAACAACGAGATGATGCCGCGGCTGCGCGAGAATGGTGATATTCCCGGCGCAATGACCACCGGTGCCGATGCGATCATCGCGCAGCTGCGCGCTTCTCCCGACGAGGCCAAGGCGCGCACCGACGCCGCTGTCGCCGAGTTCGACCGCACCCATCGCAGGCACACCTCCGCGGGCGGCGGCTTCCCCTGGCCCGTGCTGCTGCCGATCGGCATCGTGCTGTTCTTCATGTTCGTGGGTGCCGCGAGCAGCCGGCGCGGACGGCGCTATCGCGGCGGCGACGGCGGCAGCGTGTGGCCGATCGTGCTGTGGTCGATCGCCGACGAGCTTTCGCGCGGCTCGCACCGTTCGGGCGGATCGAGCTGGGGCGGCTCCGATTGGGGCGGCGGCGATGGCGGCGGCGGCTGGGGCGGCGGCGGCTTCAGCGGCGGGGGCGGCGGCTCGTTCGGCGGCGGCGGCGCATCGGGGAGCTGGTGATGCATCTGAGCGCCGCCGATCACGACAGGGTCACCGCCGCGGTCACCGCCGCCGAGGCCCACACCAACGGCGAGATCGTCACCGTCGTCGCGCGTCAGTCCGACGCCTATCACGACGTCGCGCTGCAATGGAGCGTGCTCGGCATGGTGCTCGCGCTGGCGCTGCTCGCGACGTTCCCCGGCGCGGTCGAGGCGATCAACGCCCGGCTGTTCGATGCCTGGAGCGGGCCGCACGTCGGCCACCTTATCGCGATCGCGACGGCGCTCGCGACTTTGGTCTATCTGCTTTGCCGCCTGGCGCTCGCCTGGCGTTCCCTGCGGCTGCTGCTGACCCCGGCTGCGACCAAGACCCGCCGGGTGCGTCGCCGCGCGCTCCAGCTGTTCCGCGCCGGCGCCGAAAAGCGCACCGTCGCCGCGACTGGCGTGCTGCTCTACCTCTCGCTGGACGAGCATCGTGCGGAGCTGATCGCCGACGAATCGATCCATTCGAAGGTGCCGCAGGAGGTATGGGGTGCGGCGATGGCGGCGCTGATCGCGGCGGTGAAGGACGGCCGCCCCGGCGACGGCATGGCCGATGCCGTGACGCAGATCGGCCACGTGCTCGCCGAGCATTTCCCGCGCGGCGCAGGCGACGTCAACGAGCTCCCCGACCGGCTGATCGAGCTGTGATCGCCGACGCCGACGCCCCCGAGCAGACGGTCTGGCAGGGCCGCTTCATCGCCGCCAAGACGCGCGGGCGCTGGGAATATGTCGGCCGCGCCGCCGGCATCCGCGCCGCGGTGATCCTTGCGATCGACGATGAAGGGCAGGTGATCCTGGTCGACCAGTATCGCGTCCCGCTCGGCCGCCGCTGTCTTGAGCTCCCCGCCGGCCTGATCGGCGACGAGGACGCCGGCGAGAGCGTCGAGGCCGCCGCCGCCCGCGAGCTCGAGGAGGAGACCGGCTATCGCGCCGAACGAATCGAGCCGCTCGGCGAATTCTGGTCCTCGCCCGGCATGGTCTCCGAAAGCTTCACCCTGGTCCGCGCCCACGGCCTGAGGCGCGTCGGCAACGGCGGCGGAACGGCGGACGAGGGCATCACGGTCCACCGCGTGCCGCTGGCCGAGGTCCCCGCCTATGTCGCCGCCCGCCGGTCGGAGGGCATGGGAATCGACGTCAAGATTCTGGTGCTGCTCGGTCAGCCGCTGCTGATGCCATAGAGCCGTTCGAAACTCAGCCGGTCCCAATAGCCGCGCTGGAGTGCGATCCGGCCGTCCACGACATGGAAGAAGCCGCAGCCTTGAAAGCCCTTCGGATCGCGCCATTCCATCGCCGCCCATTCGCCGTCGGCCATACGGTTGAGCGGAAGGCAATGCATCCAGGGAGCCGCGGAGAATTCGGCGGCAAACATCGCTGCGATCGCGTTGCGGCCGGTTACCGGCGCCTTGGCCACTTGATGATTGATCGCATCGTCATGATAGAGCGTCGCCAGCGCATCGATATCGGCGGCATTGAAGGCCGCGATCCAGCGATCCAGCACTTCGGCCGGAGTCATCGGAAGTTGTCGGCGTAGGCCTGCAGCTTGAGCCTGCGCTCCGGCGCCGGCACGATGTGATAGGGAATGCCCTCCCGCCTGGCATAATCGACCGCTGCCTCCAGCGTCGGGAAGTTGATGCGGAGCTGATTGCGGGTATCGCTCGATCCCGCCCAGCCGGTGAGCGGATCGGGACGCTGCGCCTCGGCGGGCTCGAACTCGAGGACCCAGCGATCGGTGCGGAAACGGCCCGACTGCATGGCGTTCTTCGGGCGCTGGTAGATGCGGGCTGGCTGCGACATGGCCGTCTCCTTATCGCGAGTCGGTGCGGCGTGCATCAGCCTTTTTGGTCCTGAGCGTCGCCGCGGCGCTCGCCGGATCGTCGGGCCAGGGATGCTTCGGATAGCGTCCCCGCATCTCCTTGGCGACCGCCGCCCAGCTTCCGCGCCAGAACCCCGGCAGGTCGCGCGTGGTCTGGATCGGCCGGCCGGCGGGCGAGGTGAGGCTCAGCACCAGCGGCACGCGTGCCATGCCGACGGTCGGATGCTCGGCCAGCCCGAACAGCGCCTGCACCCTCAGCTCCACCTTCGGCCCGCCCTCGGCGTCATAGTCGATCGGATGCGACCCGGCCGGGCTCTCGAACCGCGCCGGGGCGATGCGGTCGATGGTCCGCATTGCGTCCCACCCGAGCAGCCCTTCGAGCGCTTGGGCGAGCCCCTCAACCGCATCGAGCCGTCGTCTGCCGATGAGTAGCGGCAGCAGCCATTCGTCCAGGCGGGCGAGCAGCGCTGCCTCGTCCAGCCCTTCGACTCCGGCGAAGGCTGCGCGGACCCTGAGCGCCTTCGCGCTCTCCGGCCACGGCAGCAGGTCGAGCCCATGCTCGCGGACCCCTTCGAGCAGCGCCGCCTCGATCTCGGCAGCGCTCGCGGCCGAGTCGGGTCCGGAAGCTAGCCGCAGCGCTCCCAGCCGCGTCTCCCTGAGTGCCGTGACGGCGCCCGTCGCCGGGGCGAAGCGCACAGTCCGCCGTGTCTCGATCCGGTCGCCGAACAGCGCCTCGATCGCCTCCAACCCGATCGGCGCGGCGGAGAGGATGCGCGCGCCGGCGGCCATTCCCGCCGTCTCCGCCACCGCCAACCACTCCTGCCGCGCGAGGCTGGACGTGGGATCGAGCCGGAACCCGCGCCCGCCGACCGATGCCCAGCTTTCCCCCGACGGATCGCGTCGTCGCGCGACCCGGTCGGGGAAGGCGAGGGCGATACAGGTGCCGACCGCGTCTAGCCCCCTTCCCCTTGGAGAGAGGGTTGGGAGAGGGGACGGAGTCTCATCGAGACCACGGCCTGCCGCACCGCCCCTCTCTTCAGCGGGGAGGGGGAGAAGCTTCGTCCACCGTTCCGCCAGCTGTCGTGCGCCCTCGGCGCGCTGCCCATGTTCGCTGCGCCAACGCCGGAGACGCACCTCGAGATCGGGATCATTGCCTCCGAGGCCCCGCTCGCCGAGCAGCACCGCGATCTCGGCGGCGGTCCTCGCCAGCCCCATCTCGCCCGCGCGCACCAGCATGTGCCCGAGCCGCGGCGGCAACGGCAGGCTCGCGATTGTCCGGCCATGCGCGGTCGGACGCCGATCGTCATCGAGCGCCTCCAGCGCCTTGAGCCGGCTCCACGCCTCCTCAACCGCGGCCGCCGGCGGCGGATCGAGCCAGCGCAGCGCGCGCGGATCGGCGACGCCCCAGATCGCGGTGGCGAGCGTCAGCGCGGACAGGTCGGCCTCCAGGATCTCGGGCGGATCGAAGCGCGGCAGCCCGGCCGTTGCCGCCTCTTCCCACAAACGATAGGCGACGCCCGGCCCCTGCCGCGCGGCTCGGCCGGCGCGCTGGACGACGGCGGCTTGGCTCGCGCGCTCGGTCACCAGCCGCGTCATCCCCGCCGCCCGGTCATAGCGCGGCCGCCGCGCCAGCCCCGAATCGATCACCACCCGGATACCGTCGAGCGTCAGCGAGGTCTCGGCGATCGACGTCGCCAGCACCAGCTTGCGCGCGTCGGACGGGGCGATCGCGGCGCGCTGGGCAGCGGGATCGAGGCTGCCGTGCAACCGGTGCAGCGCGATGCCGGGCAGCGCGCCGAGCCGTTCGGCGGTGCGCTCGATCTCGGCGACCCCGGGCAGGAAGGCGAGCACGCCGCCCACCTCCTCGCGCAGCGCCTGCCGGATCGCCGCGGCCATCGCTTCCTCGATGCGGCTCTCGGGCGTGCGGCCGAGGTAGCGCAGCGTCAGCGGATGGCTGCGCCCTTCGCTCGCGATCACCGGCGCATCGTCCATCAGCGCCGAGAAACGCCCGCCGTCGAGCGTCGCCGACATCGCCACGAGCCTGAGATCGGGCCTGAGGCCCGCGCGCGAATCCAGCGCCAGCGCCAGCGCGAAGTCGCTGTCGAGGCTGCGCTCGTGCACCTCGTCGAACAGCACCGCCGAGACGCCGGCGAGCTCGGGATCGGCCTGGATGCGGTTGACGAAGATGCCCTCGGTCACGACCGTGACCCGCGTCGCCGCCGAGCGCTTGCTGTCCATGCGGGTCGCATAGCCGAAGGTGCGGCCGACCGGCTCACCGGCCAGCGCCGCCATCCGTTCCGCCGCGGCGCGGGCCGCCAGCCGGCGCGGGCTCAGCAGCAGCACCTCGGCCGTGCACCAGCTTTCCCGGAGCAGCGCCGGCGCCACCGCGGTGGTCTTGCCTGCGCCCGGCGGTGCGACGAGCACAGCGCTGCTGCCCTCCCGCAATGCCTCCAGCAGGTCGGGCAGGACGGCTTCGATCGGAAGCGTCGTCAGGGCAGCCTCAATAGGCGCGGGCCACCGCGAACTCGACCGCCTCGACCATCGCGTCCTTGGCGCTCGACGGCGCGAAGCGGCCGAGCGCGTCGATCGCGCGCTGGCCATAGTGGCGCGCACGCGCCAGCGTGTCGTCGACGGCGCGAGACTGGCGCACGCGCTCGACCGCTTCGGCGAAGTCGGCATCGGCTGCGCGCCGCCCGGCGATCGCGTCACGCCAGAAGCTACGCGCATCCTCGTCGCCGCGCGCGTAGGCCAGGATCACCGGCAGCGTCACCTTGCCCTCGCGGAAGTCGTCGCCCGCGTCCTTGCCCATCGTGCCGGCGTCCGAGACGTAGTCGAGCGCGTCGTCGACGAGCTGGAAGGCGATGCCGAGATTGCGGCCATAGGTGTCGAGCGCGATCTCGTCCGCCTCGGACCGCTCGGCCACCACCGCCGCGATGCGGCAGGCGGCGGCGAACAGCGCGGCGGTCTTGGCGCCGATGATGTCGAGATAGCGTTCCTCGCCCAGCTCGATCTGGCGGACGGCGGTGAGCTGGTTGACCTCGCCTTCGGCGATCACCGCGCTCGCGTTCGACAGGATCTTGAGTGCCTTGAGCGATCCGTCCTCCACCATCAGCTCGAAGCTGCGGCTGAACAGGAAGTCGCCGACCAGCACGCTCGCCGGGTTGCCCCAGATGATGTTGGCGGTGCGCCGCCCGCGCCTCAGGTCCGAATTGTCGACGACGTCGTCGTGGAGCAGGGTCGCGGTGTGGATGAACTCGACCGCGGCGGCGAGCCTGTGATGGCGGTTGCCGGTATAGCCGAGCAGCGCGGCCCCCGCGAGGGTCAGCATCGGCCGCATCCGCTTGCCGCCGCCGGCGATCAGGTGGCCGGCGAGCTCGGGGATCAGCGGGATGTCCGACTGCATCCGGTCGAGGATGACGGCGTTCACCAGGTTCATGTCGTGGGCGACGAGCGCCATCATCGGATCGAGCGAAGGCGCGCGCTTGGCGTCGAGGCGATGAACGGTGGCGCTCATGTCGCCGGCAGATGGCGGCGCACGGAGGGAAACGCAAGCCTTGCGCCGGGGACCGGGGCGTTTCAAAGGCGGCTGGGCATTCGCGCGAGAGGACCGGGATGAGCGACGAGACGCTGCAACGCTATCGCCAGAGCATCGACAACATCGACATGGCGCTGGTGTGCCTGCTCGCCGAGCGGTTCAAGGTGACCCAGGCGGTGGGGCGCTACAAGGCCGAGACCGGCCTGCCGCCGGCCGATCCGAGCCGCGAGGAGCAGCAGATCGCGCGGCTGCGCGCGCTGGCGGTGCAGGCGGACCTCGATCCGGAATTCTCCGAGAAGTTCCTGCGCTTCATCATCGACGAGGTGATCCGCCACCATGAGCGGGCGCGCGAGGCGCGGGACGTTTGAGATCCACGCGAAGGCGCGAAGGGAAAAAAGAATTTGTTCGCGCGGAGGCGCGGAGGCGCGGAGAGACGTCGCCTGCCGCGGGCTTAGCCGCGCAAGCGGCCTTCTCGCCCGGCGCTCGCTGCGGTTGAAAGGTCTCGCTGACGCGAGACGAGCACCAGAGGCGGACCACCTCCGCATCTCCGCGCCTCCGCGTGAACCAAATCATTCCGCCGCCAGCAGCCGTTCCGCGCCGCCGAGGTCGACCGACACCAGCCGGCTCACCCCCTTCTCGACCATCGTCACGCCGAACAGGCGATGCATCCGGCTCATCGTCGCGGCATTGTGGGTGACGATGAGGTAGCGGGTCGCGGTCTCCTCGACCATGCGGTCGAGCAGGTCGCAGAAGCGGTCGATGTTGGCGTCGTCGAGCGGCGCGTCGACCTCGTCGAGCACGCAGATCGGCGCCGGATTGGTGAGGAACAGCGCGAAGATCAGCGCGACCGCGGTCAATGCCTGCTCGCCGCCGGACAGCAGGGTCAGCGACTGGAGCCGCTTGCCCGGCGGCTGCGCCATGATCTCGAGCCCCGCCTCGAGCGGATCGTCCGAATCGATCAGTTCGAGATGCGCCTGGCCGCCGTTGAACAGCGTGGTGAACAGGCGCCGGAAATGGCCGTCGACCGCCTCGAATGCCGCGAGCAGCCGCTGGCGTCCCTCGCGGTTCAGGGTGCCGATCGAGCCGCGCAGGCGATGGACCGCCTGCGTCAGCTCGTCGCGTTCGGCAGCGTTGGTGGTGCTGGCGGCCTCCAGCTCGGCGAGCTCGCTCTCCGCGACGAGGTTGACGGGGCCGATCCGCTCGCGTTCGGCCAGCAGCCGCTCGTGGCGCGCGGATTCGTCGGCGGGCGGGCCGACATCGGCTTCGGCGAACTCGATCCGCTGCGGCAGCAGCGGCGGCGGGCATTCGAAGCGCTCGCCCGACAGGCGGCCCATCTCGACCCTGCGCGCCTCCTGGTTCTCGGCGCGCGCGACCGCGCCGGCCCGAGCCTCACGTGCTTCCGCCAATGCTTCGGCAATGACGCGTGCCGCGGCCTCCTGCGCGCGCACCTCGGCCTCCGCCGCGCGTTCGCCTTCGAGCGCTTGGTCGGCCGCGATGCGCAGCTCGACGTGGCCGGTCTCGACCCGGGCGATCTCGTCGGCGAGCGCGACGGGGCGGGTGGACAGCGTCTGGATCTCTTCCGCCAGGCTTGCCTCGCGCGTGCCCATCTCGGCGATGCGGCGGGCAGCCTCGCCGGCGCGCGACTTCCAGCTCTTCGCCTCGGCCGCGGCGGCGGCGAGGCGCTCGCGTGCGTCGGAGACGGCGCGGTCGTGGGCGGCGCGTTCCGCGCGGGCGGTGGCGACCGCGGCGCGCGCGGCCTCGGCATCTCCGGTCAGCGCCGCGACGCGCGCACGGGTGGCGCCGCCGTCGGGCAGCGCGGCAATGGCGGCTTCGGCGCGAGCGAATTCGGCTTCGGCCTCGGCAACCTCGGCCTCGACCCGCTGGCGGCGCGCATCGAGGTCGGCGCGCTGCGCCTCGGCGCGCTCGAGCGCGGCGGTGGCGCGATCCTCGCCGCGAGCGGCCTCGCGCGCGCCGGCCTCGGCCGAATCGAGCAGCCGCCGGGCGTCGGCGGCGGCGCGGCGCGCCTCGGCGATGGCGGCGTCGATCCGGGCGAGCTCCGCGTCGGCGGCCTCGACCGCGCGCACCGCCGCCGGCCGCGCCGCCTCGATCGCGCGCAGGCGGTTGAGCCGCTGCAGCCGCTCGGCCGCCGCGGCGCCGCCCTGACGCGCGACATAGCCGTCCCAACGCCGCAGCACCCCGGCCAGCGTCACCAGCCGCTGCCCGACGGCGAGCGGGCGACCATCGTCGCTCTCCGCCACCACGATCTGCCGCAGCCGCCGCGTCAGCGCGGCCGGTGCCTTGACGTGATCGGCGAGCGGGCTTGCCGCCACCGGATCGTCGGGCAGCGGCTCGGCGCCGGCCCAATGGCGATCGGCCTTGGCATCGAGCCCTGCCTCGAGATCGTCGCCCAGCGCCGCCGCCAGCGCGCGCTCGTAGCCGGGATCGGGGCGGAGCTGATCGAGCAGCTTGTCCCCGCCCGTCGTCCGCGTCGCCTTGGCCAGCGCCGCGGCCTCGCTGTCGAGCGCGGTGAGTTCGGCATGGGCTTCGGCGCGGGCGCTCTGGGCATGATCGCGTCCGGCGATCGCGCCGCGCTCCTCGGCGTCGGCGCGGGCGAGCGCGGTGCGGGCCTGCTCGGCATGGCGCTGGCATTTGGCGCGCTCCTCGGCGGCGCGCGTGCGCTCGGCCTTGAGCGGCTCGGGGTCGGCGAGCCGCGCCGCTTCCGCCGCCAGCGCGGCCTTGTCGCGCTGGCAGCGGTCGCGCCGCTGGCGTGCGGCGGCGAGGGCGGCGTCGGCGACCCTCGCATCCGCCGCCTCGGCCGCCTGCTCGGCCAGCGCCTGCGCCAGCGCCACCTCGGCGTCGCGCACGCGGCGTTCGGCTTCGGCGAGCGCGGCCTCCAGCGCCGGCAGGCGGTCCGCCCCTTCGGCGATGCGGGCTTCGAGCGCCTTGCTCTCCTCCCCCAGCCGTTCGAGCGCCTCGGCCGCGTCATGCGCCAGTGCGCCCTCGCGCGCGCGGTCGTCGACCAGGCGCTTTGCCGCATCCTGCAGCTCGACCAGCCGCCGCTCCGCGCCTTCGCGTTCGGCGCGAAGCCCGGCGAGCTTGTGCCCCGCCTCGCTGGCCTGGTCGCGTGCGGCCAGCGCCGCGGAGCGCGCGACCACCAGCGCCTCGGTCGCCTTGGTCTGCGCCGCTTCGGCCATGCGCGAGGCTTCGCCGCGCTCGGCGACCAGCGCCTCGGCGGCGGTGGCCTCCGCCTTGGCGGCATCGGCGGCCGCGGCGGCATCGCGCCAGCGCGCGAAGATCATCCGAGCCTCGGCGACGCGGATGGCGGAGGAAAGCGTGCGGTAGCGTTCGGCCTGCCGCGCCTGGCGCTTCAGCGCGACCGCGCGCGCTTCCTGATCGGAGATGACCTCGTCGAGCCGGGCGAGGTTGGTCTCGGTCGCGCGCAGCTTCTGCTCGGCGTCCTTGCGGCGGACGTGCAGGCCGGCGATCCCCGCCGCCTCCTCCAGCATCGCGCGGCGCTCGGCGGGCTTGGCCTGGATGATCGCGCCGATCCGGCCCTGGCTCACCAGCGCCGGCGAATGCGCGCCGGTGGCGGCATCGGCGAAGGCGAGCGCGACGTCCTTGGCACGCACGTCGCGGCCGTTGATGCGATAGGCGGAGCCGGCGCCGCGCTCGATGCGGCGCACCACCTCCAGCTCACCGTCGCCCTCCTCGCCGCTCACCTCGTCGGCGAGGATCGAGACCTCGGCGAAGTCGCGCGGCGGCCGGCTGGCGGTGCCGGCGAAGATCACATCCTCCATGCCGGCGCCGCGCATCGACTTGGCGCTGGTCTCGCCCATCACCCAGCGCAGCGCTTCCAAGAGGTTTGACTTGCCGCAACCGTTGGGACCGACCACGCCGGTCAGTCCCGGCTCGATCCGCAGGTCCGCCGGATCGACGAAGCTCTTGAAGCCGGTGAGCCTGAGCCGCTTGATCCGCATGGCGGCCTAGGATCGGCCGAGATTCGGACGGGCCGCGCGGCTGGGGCAAAAGTGAAGGGAATCGCGCTTCATTCGTCCACCTTGCTCCACTTTGCCCCCGGCTGCGCGGCTGCAGCCCCGGCGCAAGTCAAGCAAAGCAAATCCTATTAGGGAAGCGATTTGTTTAGGCCGCGGCGAGGCCGATGCCGGTCGCACCCCCGTGAGGCCCCGGAGACGGGTCCGCAAGCGCCGGTCGTTGAGTGTGAAAACCGCACATCCGTGGTGCGAAATCGATCCAGCGAGTAAGCGCGAGAGATGAACATCGGCGTTGGAAAGGGGCCGTACATGGCGCAAGAATGCACCATGATCGATCGGGACGACGTCCGTTACTTTCTTGCTGTCGCCCGCAGTGGTTCGGTGCGTGCCGCCGCGGCGCGGCTTGGCGTGAATCATTCGACTACATCCCCGCGATCGTCTAGCCGAATGGCGTGAAGGCGCATCTGATCCCCTTTGGTGGCGGGGCCGCGGAGGCTATTGAACTCTGCGGAATGCGACATGGATGGAACACGGTGCCTTAGAATGGCGGATTTCCGCGACTTTTAGCCGACTCTGACTCCGTCAATCGTGGTTCGAATCCACGCGGGGCATCCATCTCGCTGTCGGATTTCACCGGCTCGCGCTCATTCTTGCGCACTGAGCGATGGGTGGGGGAGCGGGCCGGTGCCGATTCAGCGAAGCTGAAACCGACTAGAAGTCGGCCGCCAGGAAAAGCAGCGCCCGTCGTTTGTCGGTCAGCGCGTAGCTGTTGCTGCCGACGACGTTCCACGCGAAGGCGTCCGTCACGTTGGCGATCTGAAAGCGTAGCGTCGCCGGCGCGTCGCCGATCTTGAAGCGGTAGCGTATGCCCAAATCGACCAGCGTGTAGCTCGGCACGAACACCAGGTTCTCACGCGAGGCGGCGCGGCGCCCGAAGTTTGCGACCGCGCCGTCGATGGAAAAGCCGGGCAGGAAGCCGGGCCGCCATTCGGCGTTGGCGCGCAACACGCGCGCCGGCTGATTGAGCGGAATCTCGCCGACGCGGCCCAGCTCAACCCCTTGCCCGGTGACGCGAGGACGCATGAGCACCGCGCCGGCGATCAGGCTGACGCGGTCGATCGGGTTTCCCGCCAGGCTGATTTCCGCACCGCGGTGACGGACGTCGCCCAGAATGGTGAAGACGTTCGCTTCGTCGGTGTTGAAGTACGGCTTGCGGACGTCGAACACGCCGGCCACCAGCTTCATCCGCTGGTTGAGCGTCCAGCGAATGCCCGCGTCGGCCTGGCTCGTCCGGATCGCCGGCAACGCCTCGTTGCGGTTGGCGGCGTTGATCGGCGCGATCCCGCTCTCTTCGAGGCCGCGCGTGTAGCCGACGTAGAGCGCGACCCCGTCCGAGAGAAAGCCTGCCGCGGCGACATTGAAAAGCCACGGTCGATCGCGTCGCTCCGCATTCGGCACTGCACCCGGCAGATCGACGGTCTTGCGATAGTCGGTCCGCTGCACGCCGACGCTGAGCTCGCCGACGTTGCGCCAGCGTCCTTCATAAGCGACGCCGAAGGTCGTCTGCCGCACCCGGTCCTGCGTCTGCTCGCCAAACCGGAAGGACGTGGGCTCGGGCACCGGCACCGGATCGCCGAGCTCCCGCGGTCCCAGGTCGAGCGCGGGCGCGGCGCCGCCATAGCGGCTGTCGAGCCGACGCGCGCGAACCGATGCGTGCAGCGTGTGGAGCCGCGGTCCGTCCCTGAAGCTCCGGCTGACCCGAAGCTCGCCGCTGGTCGAGGCGTAACGCTGTCCCGGATCCGCGATGACCTGCTCGGTCGTGATGCCGTCGCGGGTGGTGCCGACGAACAGCTCGGCGAAGTTCTGCAGGTTCTCGGCCGAGGAGCGGAAGACGCCCCCCGACACCGCCCAGCGTTTGCCGATCCGCGCCTTGACGATCGTGCCGGCGTTGATGCTGCGGCTGTTCCGGAAGGCCCATTGCTGCCCGAAATAGCGCCGTCGCGGCGCGGGGGGCGGCTCGAAGGCGCCGGCCGCGATGATGGTCGGCGCGACCTGCTCGTCCCTGCCGATCGACAGCGACCAGAAGGGGATGACCTCGACGCCGTCGCTCGGCCGCCAGCGCGGGATGATGGCGAAGCGGCTGTAGTGCGCGTCCGATCCGTCGTAATATTCCTCGTGCGCGTAGGACGCACTCAGCGCGACGCCGAGCCGCCGACCGTCTATCGGCAATTGCGCATCGATCTCGATGGACGGTGCGCCATAGGCGAGGCTTCCCGCCAGAACGCTCACCAGCCGCTGGTCGCCGACGGAGCGCAGGCGATAGTCGACGATGCCCGTCGGCGCGGGAAACGGGTAGCCCTGCGCGCTCAAGCCGACGCGAATGGTCGAGCCCTCGACGAGGCGCTGCGAGATTACGCCCTGACGGTCGATATAGACGCCTTCGATCCGTACGTTGCCGGCCGCCACCGGCGAGAAGCCACGCACCTGGCTTGGCGAATAGAGGCCGATGCTCTCGTTACCGACCGAGGAGCCGAACGCGTCCTCGGCCGCGGTCACCGCATTGTCGTTCGCCCGTTGCGCTGCGGCGGGGGTGACGATGCAAAGGGCGCTCAGCGTGGCGGCGGCGCCACCGAGCTTCAAGTCCTGCTCCCAGCCGCGCTTCCACATTTCCGGTCCGCGAATTTCGGCGCACGGGCGAAATCCTCCTTCCCGAACGGGCGGTCGCGGAAGAGATAGCCGTAGTAGAAGGTCCGGATGCGCTTGTGGAACGCGCGGATACAGTCCTGATAGGCGAGCTGACCCGCCAGATCGGTGTCGGCGAGCCGCGTGAGCAGCGCCTGCACGCCGACCGACGGCAAGACCCAGCCGATCGCTCGGCCGGCGGCATCGCGCGCCTCGAGCCCTTCACGATAGGCGCGGACCTGCTCCGCCACAGCCTCGTCGCCGTTCTGATGGAAGGCGAGATACCATTTGTAGTGGAACTCGTGGCCGAGCGGGGCCGAATCCGCCCACTCGGGATGATTGGCGTAGAAGCGCCGCATCGTGTCATTGCGCGGGATGTCCCAGGCGCGGTTCACCGCCTCGCGTTGCGCGAGCGCGATCTCGGCGCCCTGATTCACCGGGATCGCCTGATTGATCGCGACGTTGGCGAGCGTAGGAACGATCAGCACCAGCACCAGCCAGGCCGCGGCGAGCGTCGCCGCATTGGCGACCGAGCTCCAGCGCAGCCGTCCGATCAGGGCGGCGAGCGCGATCCAGAACAGGAGATAGGCGGCGATCAGCACCAGCACGATCGCCATCGTGCCCGCCGCCACGCCCTCTATCGACGCCGCAAGCGTGAAGGGCAGGCCGAGCACCAGCCAGAGCAGTGCGAAGCGCAGCAGCGTCCTGCGGCGCCAGAGTGTGCGCCCTCCCCTGGGCAGCGCCTCGAGCGCACGCTGTCGTCCCGCCTCGCGCTCGCCCGAAACGAGATCGTGGAACAGCGCGATGACGAACAGCGGCGCCAGGAACACCAGCACGAAGGCGAAATCGAACCGTCCCGGCAAAGCCAGCTCGGGATTGAAGGTATCGCCGTCGTAGATCTGCGCCTCCAGCCCCAGCGCGCGCACGCGCAGGATGTAGGGCGACACGTCGCGCATCCCGAGCGCCGCGAAGGCGAGCGGAGCCGGCGCGTCCCAGGTCGGATGGAAGCTGTAATAGGCGGCGCTGCCGGCGTCCTTGGACTTGTCGACCCAGGCGGCGATCGCACCGATATCCTCGGCCTGTGCGGCTGGAATGGCGGCGATCGCAGCGCGCTGACGCGCGACCTCGGTCATGCCTGCCGCCAGCGCGGCAATGGTCAGCAGGCCGAGCAGCACCAGCGCGATCACGGTCAGGCGCTGACGGAGCAGCAGGCGGAGTTCGTGCGCGACGAGGCTCATCGGCGCTCTCCCAGGCGACGGGTGGCGATCATGAGCAACAGGGCCGCCGCAGCCAGCCAGACGAGGATGATCGCAAGGCCTGGCAAGGCACCTCGCGCCAGATCGGCGCCACGGGGCGCTCTGAACGCGAAGTCGGGCATCGCGGTCCAGTTGCTCGCCCCGACGCGCTTGCGCCGATCCGCATCGGCATCCTGCGCCGTGTCGTCCGCGTAGCTGACATTGTCCGCCTGGAGCTTGTTGAGTCGCTGAACCAGGTCGTAGCGATAGGCCTCGGCCTGTTCCAAGAACCGCCGGTGCCCGGCAAAGTCGGTTCCCGCAGCCGCCATCGACAGCGACCGGATTGCGATGGTTGGACTGAGCAAGCCCGCCGTTTCGACCAGCGCGTTCTGCCGCTCCTGCGCCGCGTAGCTTTCACCGGCATAGCGATCGAACAGCTCGGAGGTCATCCGCTCGCCCTCCAGGCCCAGGATGCCCTTGTAGTTGACGGGCAGGTCCTCGACCCGCGTGACGCCATAGCGGTCGAGCACCGACTGCTTGAACTGCGCGAAGTGCGGATCGTCGGGATTGTGGCTGTCGCCCATCTGCCTGAGGTCGCGGGCGATCGCGATGTCGGTTTGCAGCCGGTTCTGGAGCGGTATAGCCGCGTTTGCGACATCGGGCGCGACGCGTGGCAAAAGCACCACCAGGACCGCCCACAACGCTACCAGCGCAAGCAGCGCGTCACGACTGCGACGGACCAGTGCCGACACGAGCAGGATCACGACCACCCACAACGCCAGATAGGCGAAGTAGCCGAGCGCGATGGTCAGCATCGGCAGCGCGAGCGCGCCGGGCTGGCCCGCGATGAGGACGAAGCCGACCATCGCCGGCAAGCCGGCCAGCAGCGCCACCGCGCCCAGCGCCAGGAGCTTGCCGCCGACCACCTGTCTCCGGCTGACACCCTGCAGCATCAGCAGGCGGAGCGTACCGCGCTCGGTCTCTCGCGCGAGTGCGCCATAGCCAAGGAAGATCAGGAGCAGCGGCGCGACCACCTGCAGCACGAAGGCCGGGGTCAGCTGGCCGAAGCGGACGAGCAACGAGCTCTGCCGAACGTCGCCGAAATTCGCCGTGTTCTGCCGGTGGCCCTCCAGGAACATGCTGTTCCCGGTGAACGCATCTACGCCGGGGTCGAACGCCGCGAGCGGGCCCAACGGCCGGAAGATGAAGGTGCCGTAGTGGACCACGCGATGCGGATGCCGATCCGGCTGCGCATCGAACGCAGCGTCCGCCGCGTGCGCGTGCCGAGCGCGCAGCTCGGCGATGCCGCGCTGGTGCGACCAGCTGCTCGCCACGGCGACAAGCGTCAGCAGCACGAGCAGGACGAAGGCGATCACGGCGACGCGGTTGCGCGTCATCAGCCGCAGCTCGTCGCGCGCAATGAGGCGGGTCGCGCTCATGCTGCGAGCGGCTCCCCGCCGACCTGGAAGCGGGCATGAAGCGCACGCACGTCGAACCGTTCGGGTCCGCTGGCCACGACGTCGTCGGTGACGCGCCCGTTTTCGAGAAATGCGATCCGGTCGGCCACGTCGGCAGCGGAGAGCAGATCGTGCGTCACCATCAGCACTGCCGTGCCGCGATCGCGCACCTGGGCGACTAGCGTATTGAAGTCCGCCGTCGCCCGCGGATCGAGGCCGGAGGTCGGCTCGTCGAGCAGCAGCACCGGCACCCGGCGCAGCAGCGCGACCGCGATCGCCACCTTCTGCCGCATGCCCTTCGAGAAGCCGCCGAGCCGCTGGTCCCAGGCCCGCTCCTGCAGGCCGGCGGCCGCGAACGCCTCGGTGATGTCGCTGCGCGCGTGCCGCTCGCCCGAAAGCGCGAGCAGATACTCGGCATTTTCCGCGGCGCTCAGATGCTCGTAGAGTGCGACATTCTCGGGCAGATAGGCGATGCGGCGGCGCGCCGCATCCGGATCGCTTCCCGGATCGACGCCGCACACCGAGATCGTACCGGATTGCGCACGCACGAAGCCGAGCAGCACCGCGAGCGTCGTCGACTTGCCCGCGCCGTTGCCGCCGAGCAACGCGGTGATGCTGCCCGCCGGTACGGAGAGCGTCAGTCCGCGCAGGACCTCCTGCGCGCCATAAGCGAGGGATACATCCTGCAGCAGGACGGATGCTTGATCTTGCGGCATCATGATCTCCAAATCACGTTTCGCTGACATGTGGCCGGCTTCCTCGCGCTTTGCGTCAAAGTCGCAGCTTCAAGCTGGCGAGCGCCGTGCGGGGAGCCCCCGGCATCACCCACAACCGGGCATAGGAATTGACGAAGTAGGTCTCGTCGAAGAGGTTGTTGACGACGACGGATGCCTCGATGTTGTCGATTAGTGCATAGGACCCGAACAGGCGCACGGTGGTGTAGGCGGGAAGCTGGAACGTGGTCCCGACTTCCCCAAGGCGCGAGCTGACATGCAGGACGGCCGCTCCGATGTTCAAGTCGCGTTGCGCGACGTTGAAGCGGCGCGACGCCTGGGCGCTGAGCGTATGCTTCGGGACATTGAGCAGCCGGTCGCCGGGGCTGATCGCGACCCCGTTCGCGTTCCGCGTGCCCGACACGACCTCCGCGTCCAGATAGGTATAGGAGAGCAGCCCGTCGATCGCGCCCGGCAGGCGCCCGCTCAGCTCGAATTCGAAGCCCTGGCTCCGCGCTTCGCCGACCGCGATCGAAAAGCCCGGGTTGGCGATGTCGCTCGTCAGGATATTTGCCTTGTTCAGCCTGAACAGCGAGGCCGTTCCCGTCAGGCCGCCCGCGCTCAGCTTGGCGCCCACCTCGATAGAGCGCGAGGTCTCCGGATCGAACGTCTCGCCGGACACGCTTGCGCCCGTGTTCGGACGAAAGCCCTCGCCATAGGCGGCGTAGAGGCTGATCGGCTCCGACACACGCCAGACCAAGCCGGCCTGCGGACTGATCCGCGACTCCGACTGGCGGGCCAGCGTCGAGTTCAACCGGTTTCGGATCGACTGTTTGAACTGGTCGTAGCGCGCGCCGACCCTGATCTCGACGCGATCGCTGATCCGGATCTGATCCTGCACATAGCCGCCCCACGATCTCTGCTCGATCGTCCGATCGTTGATCGTGGTCAGCGTCGGCGTGGGGAAGCGGCCGTAGACGGGATCGAAGATGTCGATCTCGAAGCCCTGCTGAGCGGTGGGATTGGCCGACAGCAGCGGCGCCCGATAGCCGCGGACCAGCAGGTCGGTGTCGAACTCGTCGCGGTCCGCGCCGACGATCACGCGATGCAGGCCGAGCGGGCCGCTGAAGCGTCCGCTCAGCTCGGCGCGATAGACGCGGTGATCGCCGTCATAGTCGCGATACCGCACCTCGCGCGTCAGCGTTCGACCGTCGACGAAGAGGCGCTGACGCGAAGCGGCGAGTTCCGCATCGGCCGAGGTTCCCTTCAACTCGGTGTCGCGCAAGCCGAGGCCCACCAGCAGGCTCCAATCCGCGGAGAAATCGTGCTGCAGAGAGAACTGGTGCCCCAGCGCCGTCGCCTTGTTCGGCCCCAGACCAGGTTCGCCGAGGAAACGGCTCCTCGGGATCACCCTCAGATTGTCGCCCAGCGCGAAGACGCCGCGATCGAGCGGAATCTCCTGTCGGGTCGCCTCCAGCTCATAGACCAGGCTGGTGTTCGGCCCGAACCGCAACGAGACGGAGGGGAACACGCCGTAGCGCTCGGACTTGATGGTATCCCGAAAACTGTCCGCGGCCTCATAGAAGCCGGCGAACCGGACCGCGGCGAAATCGGTCGCGGGCACGTTCACGTCAGCCTCGAGCCGGCGGAAGTCGAAGCTGCCGTACGTCCCCTCGAGCTTGCCGGCAAAGGCGTCCGTCGGCCGCTTGGTCACGAGATTGATGCTGCCGCCCGGTTCGCCGCGACCGAACAGGGCCGCATTGGGCCCTTTCAGGATCTCGATCCGCTCGATGCCGGACACGTCGCGCGGCCCGGCGAAACCACGGCCGGCGTTGAAGCCGTTGACCAAGTACCCGCTGGGGTTGTTCTCGTCACCGACCAGTCCGCGGATGGCGAAGCTCTCCCAGAGCCCGCCGAAATTGTTCTGCCGGGCGACGGAGGAGGAGAGGTCCAACGCGTCCGCCAGCCGCGTGATCTGCGCCTCTTCCAATCGCTCTTCGTTCAGGAGCGTGATCGACTGGGGGATATCGGCCACGGGCACGAGCCCTCGATAGGCCTGACGCTGACCGGTGACGACGACATCATCCTCTTGAGGTGCGCTTGCCTCCTGCCCGGCGGCCCCGCTCGGCACGAACATCATTGCGATCCCCAGAGAGGCTCGAGCCGCAAAATTTCCCATCTACCCTTCCGCCCCCCGCGCGATGCCATTTTCGCGCGAGTTAATGATATACTGTATCTCGTCAAGCCCGTTTCCACATCCGCCGCATGCGGAATGCCGAACGAGATTTCCGGCTCATCCGCTCCGCGCCCCTATTTCTCGGGATCCTCGACATTCCCGGCGATGCGCGTGCGGGAACGTTTCGCCGGAAGGCCGCCCGCATGTTCAAGGGTCGCGCGTGCCGGCTCTGTGCTGACTCGCAATGGAAGGTGCGCCGGCGCGGCATCTAGGCCGACGCGGCGTCTAGAATGTGGAAAGCCTCTCTGTCGGCGCGGTCGCCCTGCGCCTCGCAGATCGCTGCCGAAGGTCTGGAAGGCCGTGGATGCGCGGATCTGCTTCACGATCGACGCAAGCGGCGCGGTGATCGGCGCGGAGTTCGCCCCAGGGTGGCCAGTCGCTCGCCGGCAAGTGCGGCAAGCTCTAGCGACCGATATTGGGAGATCGAGAGCCGCCAGCGTCGGGCGAGTGACGACGCCCTCTCGATGTGCCGGCCGGCGGCTAGCGGAACACCGGTACCGGCCCATCTGTGAGCGGTGACCGTTGCCGCTCGCGTTCGATCAGCTGCTTGCGCAAGTCCACGATATGCCGTTCACCCGCCTTGAGCGCGTCGGCCGAGGTGTGGACCGAGTAGTTCCCCAGGTGGAGCGGGTGCGGGTGCGGCGCGGCGCTGCCGATCACAAGCTTCGCATCGACGTCGCCGGTCGAGCGCATTTCGATTGCGCCGTCGCTGTCGTCGAAGATCACCATCTCGCCCGCCGAGGCCGGCGCATCGAGCATCAGCGCACCGCTCGAAACCGCCAGCCATCCCGCGGTGTGGCCGGCGGGAGTTTCGTACCGCCAGGTTTCGCCCGGCTTCAGCGTCACCATGAGATAGTTGACGCCGGCCGGCGCCCGGACGGGGCTCTCCTGCCCGTCATAGCGTCCGACGATGAGACGAGCAGGGCCGGCTTCCGGAATGGCGGCGGCGTCGAGATACTGGCTCTCGGCCTCCGCAAGCTCGAGCTCGGCAGGAAGCGCCAGCCAGAGCTGAAAACCCTCTACACCCTTCGTGCGGCCCGGGCCCAGTTCCTTGCCGTGCCAGACGCCGCGGCCGGCGCGCATCCATTCGACGCCGCCATAACCGATCGTGCCAGTGTGGCCTTGCCCGTCGTCGAAGCTCGCCTCGCCGTCGGTGAACACGGTCACGGTGGCGATCCCGGAATGCGGATGGAGGTCGAAGGGACTCTTGCTCGAATCCGGGATCGAGAAGATGTCGAGAAACACGAACGGCTTCAGGAACGCGCCGAGATCGCTGGGGCTCATCAACCGGGTGACCGGCCCATGCACATGCCCGCGGGTCCGGTGGACGATCCGCCGCGCTGCGGTGGCGGGCGCGCTCATGCCGACACCCGCTGGGCTTGCGTGAGACCGAGCAGCGCAAGCGTGCGGCGACGATAGGCCCAGGCGATCACCGAGGATAGGACCAGGAGCATCGCCGCGGGCGCGGGGGGTCCCGGCACCACCGTCAGATGGGCGAGGATGGCGCCGATGGCGGTCGCGGCCAGCACCAGCGCGGCAGCCCCGACGAACCGCGGCGCCAGGAGCAGGATCGCACCGCCGACCTCGATCGCGCCCGTCGCGTAGCGGAACCATTGGCCGAGGCCCACCTGGTCGAACACCGTCACCATCATCGGCATGCCGATCAGCTTGAGCGTTCCGAACAGGATGAAAGCAAAGGCGGTCAGGACGCGAACGGCCCTCAGAATGATCCGCTTCCTGGCGGACAGGTCAGCATGAACCATGGGTTGATCCTTTCGAAATAAGAGGGAGAGGTGGCCGCACGCCTTGGTCGAGTGGCTTCGGCGTGCGGCCAGGCGGGCCGCCGGGCTGTCCGGGTCCGGCGACCTCGATCAGGCGGCGGTGAGCGCCTGCAGGTCGGCGACGTACCGCTTGATGATCGCCCGCGCGGCATCGGCTTCCGGTGCCGCCCAGTCGCGGAACAGCTCGGTCACCAGCGAGAAGGCGGTCGTCGGAACCGCACCGGCGTGCGCCAGGCGGTCGACCGCGGTGCGATGCGCGAGCTGCGACAGGCCGCCGACGGCGTCGACCACGAACAGGACATCATGGCCATCGGCCAACGCATCCACCGCCGGGAAGGCGAGGCAGATCTCGGTATAGAGCGCGCCGAAGACGAGACGCTTGCGGCCGGTCTTCGCCACCGCATCGCGGAAGGCCTTGTCCTCCCACGCGTTCATCGACGAGCGGTCGATGACCTCGATGCCCGGCAACTCGTCGAGGATCGACTGGCGCGTCGGATGATTGACGCCCATCTTTACGCCGACGGTCGAGAGGATGATCGGCACGTTGAACGCCTTCGCCGCGTTGATCATCAGGCGGACGTTGAGGTCGATGAGCTCGGCCGGGGTCTCGGACCGGACCGTGTCGAACATCTCCTTCTGATAATCGATCAGGATGAGGGCGACGTCCTCGTGCTTCCAGACGCCTTGCTGCTTGGTCATGGCATTTCCTTTCAGCCTGGCCGGGCGATCCACCCGGCTCGCCACGATAAATGGCGTTGCTGGTGAGGTGACGATAGCTGCGCTATGCGGACTACTCTGTCGCTAGAAATGGAACACCTATGTTCGACCTGGAAGTGCTGGGTACCTTCGTCGAGGTGGCCGACGCCGGCGGCGTATCGGCCGCCGCCCGCCGGCTCGGCCTGCCCAAGTCGATCGTCAGCCGACGATTGCAGCGGCTGGAGCAGGACCTTGGCGCGCAGCTGCTTGCCCGCACGACGCGCGGCGCGTCGCTGACCGAGGCAGGCGCCAGCCTGCGCGAGCATGCCGTCCGCGCGATCGCGGAACTGGAGGCCGCCCGCGAATCCGTGTCGCCCGAGGGGGACGTGCGGGGCCGGTTGCGGATCGCCGCTCCGCTGAGCTTCGGCGCCACGCACCTTGCCCCCGTGCTGGCGGAGTTGGCGCGCCGTCATCCCCGACTGCATATCCACACGGCCTATAGCGATCGCTTCGTCGATCTGGTCGGCGAAGGCTTCGATGTCGGCATCCGCGTGGGCATCCTTTCGGACTCGAGCCTGGTCGGACGGCGGATCGCGCCTTTACGGGGGATGTGCGTCGCCAGCCCCGGATATCTCGCTGTACATGGTATCCCGGCAACGCCGGAGGACCTCTTTCGGCATGAATGTCTCATGCAGGGTAACGAGACGTGGCGCTTCATCGTCGGCGGCAAGACGGTCTCGATCCAGCCGCAAGGGCGTTTCAAGGCGGACAATGGCAGCGCGTTGCTGGCGGCTGCCTTGGCCGGGTTGGGCATCGCTGCGCTGCCCGACTTTCTCGCCGACGCGCCCCTTGCCGGAGGAAATTTGGTGACAGTACTGGCGGACTACCCTTCACCCGAGGCCGGGATCTATGTCGTCCGGCCGCCGGGGGGAACCGCACCGAGAAAGGTCCGTGCGCTGATCGACATCCTCATTGAACGGTTCGGCACGCGTTGAGGGCAATGATGACCTTCGGGCGGTGCCATTTGGCTCAAGTTCAAGCTTCCGTCAGCCTGGCGGACAGGAATTCGATGAAGCGCTGGGTCTTGGCCGGAAGAAGGCGCGTTTCGGTGACAGTGTAAATGCTGACCGACGTCCCTTGCCATTCGGGCAGGACACGCCGGAGCCGGCCGGAAGCGAGGTCTTCCTCGACGATCTTCTCGGCAAGCAAGGCGATGCCCTGGTGGTTGACCGCTAGGGTGCGGATTGCCCTACTCGTTGTGTTATTCGGGTTGGCGCATAAGCTCGAGATATTCTGCCTAGCGCATAAGGTAAGGATATACGCCAAGTCGTATATTACACTATTATCTGACTTGGCGTATAGCGCGAGCAGGAGGCTATCATAGCGCAACTCGCCGACAAGGCGGGCCTGCGCCAGGCGACCATCTCGCAGATCGAAAGCGGCCATGGGGCAACCAGGATCGAGACCATCTGCACCCTCTTGGGGGCGCTGGATCTCGAACTGACGATCTCGCCCCGTTCGAAGAGCTCCTCGAAGGACATCGAGGACATCTTCTAATGGCGCGCACGCGCAGCAGAGACTCGAATCCATCCTCTAAGCGCCGCTCCCACGAGGGAGATCGCCTGATGCACGTAGATGGCCGACGGACGGCAGGTCTGCGATCGATCCGCCGGATGCCTCCGGTTCGAGTGGTCGCGGATCGGCACCCAGGATCCCGTCGTGCGGGCCACACTCGCTGTCGGCATCGTCAGGCAGGTCGCGACATCCAATCGGAAGCAGCTACTGGTCCGACCGGGCAATGCTCCATTTGCTGGTGTCACCATAGAGCGCGTCGCGCAGCTCCCTGACGTTCCGGTTCAATTCGCCCAGGCGTTCCGGCGGCTGGCCGGACGCGGCCAACAGGGCTTCGCCGAGGCATCCCGCCTGCGGCTGGAGCGCGCGGCCCTGGTCGGTCAGCTCGATCACCACCTGCCGCTCGTTGTCGGGATTGCGCGTCCTGCGGACCAGTCCCGCGGCCTCGAGCCGCTTGAGCAGGGGGGTGAGCGTGCTCGACTCGAGGGCGAGCTGCTCGGCGATCCCGCCCACGGTCTGGCCGTCCTCCCGCCACAGGATATTGAGCACCAGATATTGCGGGTAGGTCAGCCCGAGCTCGTCGAGCAGCGGCTTGTAGAGGCGCTGGATGGCCATTCCGGCCGAGTAGATGGCGTAGCAGAGCTGGTCGTCCAGCGGCAGCGGCACATTGGGGTGGCGGGTCATCACGAGCTCCTTGCCCCTTGATATAGCACGCTCCCCGCGAAAATACATATCGCGATAAGATTTATGTTGCAACTCAGCAGACGGTGAGCTATTGGCTTGATTATTGCGATAATCATTATCGCGAATATGAAGGAGCTGACCGATGAACATTCTCTATCGCACCGAAGCCACTGCCACCGGCGGCCGCACCGGCCAGGCCCGCACCGCCGACGGCGCGCTCAGCGTCGCGCTCGTCACGCCGAAGGAGCTCGGCGGGCCGGGCGGCGAGGGCACTAATCCCGAGCAGCTGTTCGCCTCCGGCTATGCCGCCTGCTTCCTGGGCGCGCTCAAATTCGTCGCGAGCCAGCACAAGGTGAAGATCGCCGAGGACAGCAGCGTCACCGCCGCGGTCGGCATCGGCAAGCGCGACGACGGACAGGGCTTCGGCCTCGATGTCGCGCTGTCGATCGCGCTGCCCGGCGTCGACCCGGAGGTCGCCCGCGAACTGGTCGACCAGGCGCATGTCGTCTGCCCCTATTCGCATCTCGCGCGCAACGGTCTCGACGTGCGCCTGTCGCTCGCGGCCTGAATCCCCTCGTCTTCCGAAAGGAACCTTGCGATGATCAAGAGCATCCGAAATTTCGTGGCCGCTGCTGTCGCCACCATCGGCCTGGCCGGCGTCGCCGACGCGCAAACCGCCGCCACACGCGCCGAAGCACGGCCGGTGCGGAACGTGGTCCTGGTGCATGGTGCCTTTGCCGACGGCTCGGGCTGGCGCGGCGTCCATGACGCGCTGACCGCGCGCGGCTATCGCGTCACCATCGTCCAGAACCCCCTCACCTCGCTCGCCGACGACGTCGCCGCGACCCGGCGCGCCCTCGACCGGCAGGACGGCCCGACCATTCTCGTCGGCCATAGCTGGGGCGGCACCGTCATCACCGAGGCGGGCGTCCATCCGAAGGTCGCCGGGCTCGTCTATGTCTCGGCACTTTCGCCCGACGCCGGCGAGACCACGGCGCAGCAATATCAAGGTTTCACGACGCCGCCCGAGTTCGTGATCGACACGCATGGCGACGGCTTCGGCTTTTTGCGGCCGGAGAATTTCAAGGCCGCTTTCGCCGCCGACGCGAGCGACGCGGATGCCGCGTTCCTGCGCAACTCCCAAGTCCCGATCGCCATGTCGGCGTTCGAGACCAGGCTCCAGCACGCCGCGTGGCGGACCAGGCCAAGCTGGGCGGTGATCGCGACCGACGACAGGGCGTTCGACCAGCGGATGCTGCAATCGATGGCCAGGCGTATCGGCGCCGACATCACTGAAGTCGCGGCCAGCCACGCGGTCTTCATGACCCAGCCGCTGGTCGTCGCCAGCGTGATCGACCGCGCGGCCCAAGACGTCGGACTCCAGGCGAGGCGCTGACCTGCCGGACGCGCGCCACCTCAAGGACCCGGCAGGCGATGTCGTTCGGCTCGGCCTGCCGCGTCGCATCCACGGTTCGCGCTACGTCCCTCGCGCTATGTCTGATATGCACGGAGGCACAGCATTAGCGGCCAGGTCCCAGCCGTCTGCGGCCACGCCGCGCCTCTCCGGCAACCAGCAGCTAGCCGTCAAGGAACGCGTGATCCCTGGACCATCCTCAAGAATTGAGCTGCGGGAAGATCATACCTCCAGCATCTCGATAAAGTCGTCGATCAATCCCTGTGGATCCGCGCGGCCCTTGCCATCGGCTGACAGGTGTCCACCCAGAGCCATATCCATCGATCCATGGATAAGCGACATGAACAAGGCCGCCGTGCGGTCATTGTCGCCAGGCCTTATTTTTCCGGCGCTGCGAACGAGCGCGATCACGTCGATAAACAGGCGCAAGGTTTCGCTGGCAGCCTCCGCAAGGTCGTCGTCGTGACGTTCCCAGCGGCCGAAGATCAGCCGGAACCGGTTGGGATATTGCAGGCCCCAGCGGATGTGGTCATGTGCCAGCTCGCGCAAAGCGGTCAGCGGATCGCCCGAAGCGGCGATGGTCCTAGCCATTGCCGCGGTTCTTGCCCGCAGTTCCCGGGCGGCGACACCGGCGAGCAGCGCTTCCTTGTCCCGGAAGTGCTTGTAGGGCGCATTGTGCGAAAAGCCGGCGATCTGCGCCACGCCGCGCAAGGTCACCCCCTCCGGCCCCGACCGGTCGAGAAGCTCGGCGGCGGCAGCCAGGATGGTATCGCGCGTCGTCTCCATGCTTGCCTGAGATGCGCTATGGCACCCAATGTCAACCGCGCTGGAGCGGCCGGGCCGGCGCAGCAGCTCGGCGGCCCTGCTGAAACTCCGGAATCGGGCCGCCCAACGGCAGTCACCAGCGAGCGCTCTCGCGCAAGCCTCGAGAGTCAGACGGCGATGGCATCGCGCGCCGCTTCGCCCTCGCTTTCGCTCAGGCCGAGCCGGTCGCTGAGCCAGGCCAGGGGACGGGGGGCCCACCAGTTCGCCGTCCCGAGCAGCAGCATCGCAGCGGGGACGATAATCGACCGCACGAGCGTCGCGTCGATCACCACCGAAAGCGTCATGCCTATGCCGAAGGTGATCAGGAAAAGTGACCCTGCGGTCAGCCCCATTGTCGCGAGCACGACAATCATCAGGATCGCGGCGCGCGTGATGATGGACCCGGTCTGCTGCAGACCGATGGCAATGGCCTGACGGTTGTCGCCGGTCGCCAGATAGGCTTCGCGGATCCGGCTGACGAGGAACATCTCATAGTCCGTGACCAGCCCGAACGCGATCGTGACGATCAGCCCCAACGTCCAAAGGTCGGTAGTACCGACCACCTGGAAATCGAGCAGACCGGCAAGCCCGCCGAGCTGAAAGGCCCAGACGACGATACCAAGCGATGCCGCAAGCGAGAGAAGCGCGCACAGCACCGCCTTGACCGGGACCCAGATCGAACGGAACGCAAGGGCGAGCAGGATAAGCGTCACCATAGCGATGAACCCAAGCGCAAGCGGCAATGCGGCAAGCGTGGCCGCGCTATTGTCTAGACTAATCGCGGCGCCGCCATGACCGCCGACGAGCACGCCGGTTCCGGTGGGGGGTGTCACCGCACGGACGTCACGCACCAGTTGCAAGGGTCCCGGGTCGTCTGCCTCGCCGCGATAGTCGACCTTAATCCAGGTGAGGGAGGGATCGGCCAGGTGCACCTGCGCGCTGGCCGCCCCTGGCAGACCGCGCAGTCGTTCGAGATAGGTATCCAGCCCCTGTCGATCGACCGTCCCTTGCACTGCGACATCGAGCGCCATCCCAGCGGGACCGTGCTGGGGAAACACGTCGCCCGTATAGCCCGCCACGACCTGGCTATGGCTGTCGGTGGGCAGGTAGCGATGGTTGGTCAGCCCCGGCCGCAACTCCAGAAGCGGCGCCGCAGCGATCAGCAGCGCGAGGACACCGAGCAGGAGCGATATGGCAGGGCGTCTGCCCACGAGCCGGGCCAGCCGCGCCCAACCGCCGTTCGCCGGATCACTGCCCGTGCGACCGAACCGCGGCAATGGAACCCGCCCGGCGTTCACCCGACGCCCGAGCACGGCGAGCAAGGCAGGAAGCACCACGACTGCCGCAACGATGTTGAGCAGGACCACGCTGATGCCACCGAAAGCGAAGGAATGGGAAATGGGCTGCGGGAACAGGAAGAGCGCGCTCAGTCCGCTGATCACGGTCAGGCCCGAAATGGCGACGGTGCGCCCGGCGGTGGCCGTGGTTGCGATGACCGCCTCCGCAAGGTCGCCGGTGCAGCGCTCGACTTCCTCCCGGAACCTGCTGACGATAAACAGCCCATAGTCCACGGCCAGCCCCAGCCCGATCAGCACGACGATCTCCAACGCGAAGATCGAGATTTCGGTAAAGCCGGTGAGCAGGCGAAGCACGACGAGCGACCCCACGATCACGAACACCCCGAGCGCCACCGGGATCAGTGCTGCCACAAGGCCGCGATAGAACAGGATCAGGAGCACCAGCAGGATCGGCAAGGAGATTGCCTGTGCGGTGGCGAGGTTCGCGGTCGCCTCCCGCTGCAGCTCGAATACGCTGGTCAGCCCGCCGCCCAGATAGGTCGCGATGCCGTCGTGAGCCCGGATGAGATGCTGGATCTCGCCATAGGCCCTTATTCGCGCGGTCTCGTCGGCCCCATGCAGGGTGAGCACGGCATAGGTCGCATGCCGGTCGGGGCTGACCAGTTTGGCGCGTTGTTCAGGCGTAAGGCCGGGCGTCCAATAGCTGACAACCGACATGACCTGGCCGGCAGGGAGCGCGTCCAGCGCCCTTTGGACGGGACCAGCGAAGGCCGGATCGTCAACTGTGCGCGCACCGGATTCGTCGTCGAAGACCGCGACGACGTCGGGATCGCCGGGGCGGTGGCCAAAATGCGCATCCAGCAAATCATTCGCCCTGGTGACTTCGGCGGCCTGCGGGGCAAGCCCGCCCGTGGTCAGTCTGCCGAACACACCGCTTCCCCAAAGGATCGCGAATGCGAGGAAGAAGCCGGAGGCAAGAAGGACCGACCATCGGAAGCGAAACGCAAATCGTCCAAGTGATGAGAACATCGTACCGGTCCCCGGCGTTTTGAGTTGACAATGTCAACCTACGAACCGTCGGTGTACATTGTCAACCTTGGAGAATGCGGCGTTGGAGCTCCGCTTCCGTTCGTGCAGTGGGATCTGCCGGCATTCGTCACCCGATCGGCGCGGGGACACGTGCCAGCCGGAAGGGGAGCGTGCGATTGCCGCCTTGAGGTCGGCTAGCGCGAGGCGCCTTCCGCGACCGTGTTCGGGACAGCATCCGTCACGAAAGAAAGCATCCGGCGGACCGCAGGGGAGAGGCGATCGCGCCGGTGGGTCATATAGAGCGGTAGCGTGGGCGCGTCCCCTTCGATCGGTACGAGGGTCATGCCGCTGCCCAGCGAAGCGAGCGAGGGCGGCACGAAGGCGATACCGATGCCTGCGCTCACGAGTCCGACGATGCTTGGAAACGCCACGACTTCCTGCGCCACGCGCAGGTCGAAGCCCGCCCGCCGGCAATGCGCGGCGATATCGTCGAAGATCGCAGGCCCCGCCGCGCGGCGGACCATGATCACCGGCTCGCCGCTAAGCGCGGCGAGTGCGAGGGACCGGCGGGTCGCAAGCCTGTGGTCATCGGGCAACGCGATCGCGAACCGCTCTCTTCCGATCTCGAGCGCTTTTAGCGCGGGATCGATTGGCGCGAGATTGGTGAAACCTATATCGATGTCGCCTGACCGCAGCAGGTCTTCCTGCTCGTCGCTCGCCCTCACCTGAACTGCGAGGGCGATATCGCGGTGATCGGCATGAAATCGCCGGATCCAGCCAGGGACGGAGCTGCGAAGCGCCGGCGTGCTGAGCGCCAGCGATAGCCTGCCAACCTGGCCCGCGGCTGCGCGGCGCGCGGCATCGACAGCCTGATCGGCTTGGGCGAGCGTGCTGCGCGCCACTTCAAGGAAAGCCTCACCGGCGGCGGTCAGCGCAACATGCGCCCGGCTGCGCGATATCAGTTCGACCCCGACGATGTCCTCGAGGCGCTTGAGCTGCTGGCTGACGGCGGACTGGGTCGCGCGCAGCCGTGATGCCGCACGCCCGAAATGCCGCTCCTCGGCAAGGGCGGCAAAGGTGCGCAAATGGCGAAGTTCCATGGCGCCTTATTAGCAGAACCGATCAGAGTGGCATCAAACTCGGGAAAGCTTTGATCAGGCAGCTGGGCTAGCTCTGCCAGCCATGGAAGGAGCAGCCCATGAACGCCAGCCGATTGCATTCATTCCACGTAGCGATCGCGATCGGCGCGCTGGCTCCGGCTCCGGGAATCGCGAGCGCGCAGTCGGCCGCTACGCGCAGCTTTCCGCCGATGCCCGAGGTCGAACGCCCCGTGTGGAACGTGACTGCGAACGCGCAAACCCGCGCCGTAGCCACACGCGCCTGGGCATTGTTCCGCAAGGCCTGGGAGGAAGGCGACTGGCAGCCTTTTCTCGATATGACCACCGACGACTTTCAGTTCTATTTCCCGCAAGGTGCGTTCGCCGGACTCCACGAGGGACGAGCCGGGAAGGCGCAGCTGCTCGCCTGGGCCGCCTATCATCGCAAGGCGGGCAACAGGCTGCGCAGCGCCGCCACCCATATCACCATCGCCGGCAACACCGCCGTGTTCGAGACGACCGCGGAGAGCTTGCCGCCGGGCGGGTACCGGAATTTCGAAGCAATCATCTTCGAGGTCCAGGGAGAGCGCGTGCGCGCGCTTCGCGAATATTGGAACGTGCTGCAGCCGGGGAGCGACCCAAGGGGCAATTGAGCGCTGATGCGGATCCGGGACCGATTGGAAAATCGGGTCCCGCACCAGCATAGTCTCTGGAACCAGTACTGTTCCAGGCAGAGGAAGCCATCGGCCTTCGGCTTTGCTCAGGCAGTCTTACCGCTATGGCGCTTCCAACAGGCCATCGACAATCTCAATGGCTGATATCAACCCCTGTCTCACTGCCGACAGCTTGGCTTGATACGGGGTGAGCAAGCGAACATGGCTGGCGATCCGGGCGCTGTTCGACGGAACGCTCACCTTCACCGATATCTTCCGGCGCTGATACTACCTTTCCGAGAATAGCGGTCGACGCCGCGTCCGCAGACCCTTGGCCATCTCAAGGCCAAGGGAGCTCAGCCATGCTTCATGTCATGCAATTCGGCGCGCGTCCGACGTCGGACGGCGTGCTGCGCGATGTTCGCGGCGAGGAAACATGCATGAGACATGCGCCAGCGCCTTTGGCCGCAAGCGGCTTGGACATACGCGTCGGCCACCCGGCCGAAGGGGTGCGGGTCTCGACCTCTCAAGCGGGATTCTCACGTCCCGGCGCCACCCTCGTGGCGCCCGGTCGGACTAACCCGAAGCGGAGGATACGCACCCGTTCGTGCGCTTGTTGGGAACTGCCGCCATTCCGGACCGGGATGACAGCGGCCAGCGCATCTTGCATGATACGATATTTCTTGTATCGTTGAATAATAGAATCCGATAGTTTCGGCCGGCTGTCAACAGGAGGGGTCCGATGAAGAAGGTGATCGCGCTGTCCATGCTGATGCTGTCCACCGCTCCCGCATCCGCGCAATGGGCGCCGCCACCGGAGGTCCTGCAGGTGCGTGTCAGGGGCGAGGGTGCGTGGACGGTGAGCTGCCAGTGGCAGAGTCGCAGCGGCCAGCCGATGAGCCGGGAGGTCCGGGGCAGCGGACGCGATCGCTGGGAGCGCCTGCACCTGCTCGAATCCTTCAGCGGGGCGTGCACCTTTCAGGCGGCGCCCGGCCAGCCGCTGACGATCCAGCTCAGGAGCCCGCTCTATCGCTGCACCCTGCCGCAGCCGGACGGGCGCGAGTGCGAGCAGACCTTCCCGGCCGGGACCTCGGGCCGCTTCGAGATCCAGGAGCGGGGTTGATCGCATGAGGGCGGTGCCGGCCTTGGCGGACATTTGTCCGATTCCATATTTCCGCTACACGGGAATCATGGAACTGAAGAACGCCGTCTCCGCCCTTTCCGCGCTCGGCCATGCCGGGCGTCTGTCGATCTTCCGCCTGCTGGTGCAGGCAGGGCACGAGGGTGTCGCCGCCGGCGAGATCGCGCGCCGCCTCGTCGTGCCGCCGAACACGCTCTCCGCCAATCTCAATATCCTCTCACATGCCGGGCTGATCGAGAGCCGGCGCGAGGGACGTTCGGTGATCTACACCGCGCGCTACGAGAGCATGACCGAGCTGCTCGAATATCTGATGCAGGACTGCTGCAACGGCGCGCCGGAGATCTGCGCCCCGCTTGCCGATCTCGCGCTCAAGAGCCGTTGCGGTCCTGAGGGGCGCGCATGAGCGAACGGACCTATAACGTCCTGTTCCTGTGCACTGGAAACTCGGCGCGCTCGATCCTGGCCGAGAGCCTCCTGAACAAGCTCGGGGAAGGGCTCTTCCGCGGCTATTCGGCGGGCAGCTTTCCCAAGGGCGAGGTCCACCCGGCGGCACTCCGGATACTCTCCCAGAACAACTTCCCGACCGAAGGACTGCGCTCAAAGAGCTGGGACGAGTTCGCAAGACCCGGCGCGCCCGAGATCGATTTCATCTTCACCGTCTGCGACAATGCCGCCGGCGAAACCTGTCCGGTCTGGCCGGGGCACCCCATGACCGCGCATTGGGGGATCGAGGATCCCGCCGCGGTCGAGGGCGAAGGCCAGCGAGAGGCGTTCCTGCGGGCGCTTCACTATCTGCGCAACCGCATTTCCTTGTTCCTCGCGTTGCCGCACGAGAGTCACGACCGCATGGCGCTTGCCGCCAGGCTGCGCGAGATCGGCCGCGGCGAAGGCGCAACCTCCAAGGCGAGCACCGATGCCGACTGACATCATCATCTATCACAATCCCGAGTGCGGCACGTCGCGCAACACGCTGGCGATGATCCGCAACGCCGGCATCGAGCCGCATGTGATCGAGTATCTGAAGACGCCGCCCTCGCGCGCGATGCTGGAGCAACTTATCGCGCGCGCCGGGCTGACGCCCCGCGCGCTGTTGCGCGAGAAGGGCACGCCCTATGCCGACCTAGGGCTCGACGACGCGAGCCTGTCCGACGCGGCGCTGATCGACGCGATGATGGCGCACCCGATCCTGATCAACCGGCCGCTGGTGGTGAGCTCGCTCGGCGTGCGGCTGTGCCGCCCCTCCGAGGTCGTGCTCGACATCCTGCCCGCCGTCCAGCGCGGCGCCTTCGCCAAGGAGGATGGCGAGCGGGTGATCGATGAGGCCGGGAACCGGGTCTCGGCATGAGGGACGGGATCGCAGTCGCCCGCCCGGCCACCGCGCCGGAACGCCCCGCCATCGGCTTCTTCGAGCGCTGGCTGACCTTGTGGGTGGCGCTCTGCATCGTCGCCGGGATCGCGCTCGGCTCATGGCTGCCGGGCGTGTTCGCGGCGATCGCCTCGGCCGAGGTCGCGCGCGTCAATCTCGTCGTCGCCGTGCTGATCTGGCTGATGATCGTGCCGATGCTCTTGAAGATCGACTTCGGCGCCTTGGGCTCGGTCCGGCAGCACTGGAAGGGCGTCGGCGTCACCTTGTTCATCAACTGGGCGGTCAAGCCTTTCTCGATGGCGCTGCTCGGCACGCTGTTCATCGGCTGGCTATTCGCGCCGTTGCTGCCGGCGGGCGAGATCCCCTCCTACATCGCCGGGCTGATCCTGCTCGCCGCCGCGCCTTGCACAGCGATGGTGTTCGTCTGGTCGAACCTGTGCGACGGCGAGCCCAACTACACGCTGAGCCAGGTCGCCTTGAACGACGTGATCATGGTGTTCGCCTTCGCACCGCTCGTCGGGCTGTTGCTCGGCGTCGCCTCGATCACCGTGCCGTGGAACACGCTGGTGCTCTCGGTCGTGCTCTACATCGTGCTGCCGGTGATCGCTGCACAGCTCATCCGGCGCGCGCTGCTCGCAGCCGGCGGCCAGGCCGCGCTCGACCGGCTACTCAAAGCGCTGCAGCCGCTGTCGCTCGCCGCGCTGCTCGCGACGCTGGTGCTGCTGTTCGGCTTCCAGGGCGAGCAGATACTCGCCCGACCGCTGGTCATCGCCCTCCTCGCCGTGCCGATCCTGATCCAGGTCTACTTCAACGCCGGGCTCGCCTACTGGCTGTCCAAGCGCCTCGGCGTCGCCTGGTGCGTCGCGGCCCCCGCAGCGCTGATCGGCGCCTCCAACTTCTTCGAGCTCGCGGTGGCGGCGGCGATCAGCCTGTTCGGCCTCAACTCGGGTGCGGCGCTCGCCACCGTCGTCGGTGTGCTCGTCGAGGTGCCGGTGATGCTCTCGGTCGTCGCGATCGTGAAGCGCACCCGCGGCTGGTACGAGCGTGCGGCGCCCGCCTGAATCTTCCTCATTCGGATATGACCTGATGCCGCTTCGCGACCTTCCCGATCCTGACGATCTGCCCCACCTCGATCCCCGCTGCGCGCACGAGCGCCCGGCGTTCGGGCTTGGCCCAATCTCGCCGCCGCCACGCATCCTGCTGCTCTACGGGTCCCTGCGCGAGCGCTCCTATTCGCGCCTGGCGGTCGAGGAGGCGGCACGGCTGCTAAGATATTTCGGGGCCGAGACCCGCATCTTCGATCCCTGCAACCTGCCGCTCCCCGACCAGATCAAGGGCGACGACCATCCGGCGGTACATGAGCTGCGCGAGCTGTCGATGTGGTCCGAGGGCCAGGTCTGGTGCAGCCCCGAGCGGCACGGCCAGATCACCGGCATCATGAAGGCGCAGATCGACCATCTCCCGCTCGAGATGAAGGGGATGCGCCCGACCCAGGGCCGCACGCTTGCGGTCATGCAGGTCTCAGGCGGGTCGCAGTCGTTCAACGCGGTCAACACGCTGCGCCTGCTCGGCCGGTGGATGCGGATGTTCACCATCCCCAACCAGTCGAGCGTCGCCAAGGCGTTCGAGGAGTTCGACGAGGACCGCATGAAGCCGTCGAGCTATTACGATCGCATCGTCGACGTGATGGAGGAGCTGGTGCGGTTCACCGTGCTGCTGCGCCCGCACGCCGAGCAGCTCGTCGACCGCTATTCCGAACGCAAGTCCGCCAAGATCGTCGTCGATCCGGCGAAGGACCTGTCGAGCATCGCTGTTTGCCAGCGGTGACACCGCAACGTGAATGACCCTTTCCGCAGCTAGCGCGCGCTCGACACGAAGATCACGCACCTGAAAGGCTACCATGCTCGACCGCAGACGCTTCACCCTCGGCCTCACCGCGACCGCTTTCGCCGGCCTGGCACTCAATGCCTGTGCGCCGACACGTCCATCTGATCGTCTTGAACGAAATCGACATTCGATATCGTAGCTGCTAATCCTGCCAGAACATTTGGCTCGGAAGGACGATTCCTGTGCAGCCCTTCTTCCACCTCCCAGCGCCGCAGGACGCTGCCCGATGAGCGGCGCGCCGGCGGCGCGGCTGAAGCGGGAGCTCGGTCTCGGCGGTGCGATCATGATGGGCCTGGGTTCGATGGTCGGCACGGGCGTGTTCGTCAGCATCGGCATCGCCGCCGGCGTGGCCGGTCCCGCCGTGATCCTGGCGATCGCAGTTGCCGCGCTGGTCGCCACCTGCAATGCGCTCTCGAGCGCGCAGCTCGCAGCCAGTCATGCCGTGAGCGGCGGCACCTACGAATATGGCTATCGCTATCTGAACCCCGCGCTCGGCTTCACCGCGGGGTGGATGTTCCTGTGCGCAAAGACCGCGTCGGCGGCGACCGCAGCGCTCGGCTTCGGCGGCTATCTTCTCCGCCTGCTCGGGGCCGATCTCAGCCTGATGCCGTGGCTGGCCGTGGGCGCTACGCTGCTGTTCACGCTGCTCGTGCTCGGCGGGATCCGGCGGTCGAGCTGGATGAACATCGCGATCGTCTCGGTCACGCTGCTCGCGCTCGGATCGTTCATCTTGTTCGGCCTCCCGCGCGCATTCGACGGCGGCACGACCAACCTCATGCCGCTTCTGCCCACGACGGAGACCGGCGGCGCGCAGGGCTTCCTCTATGCGACCGCGCTCATGTTCGTCGCCTATACCGGCTATGCCCGCATCGCGACGCTGGGCGAGGAGGTGACCGAGCCCAGGAGGACGATCCCGCGTGCTATTATCGTCACGCTGATCCTGACCGGCATCCTCTACATTCTGGTCGCGGTGGTCGCGATCGGCAGCGTCGGCGCCGACCGCTTCGCGAACGCGCCGGGCGCGCAGGCAACGCCGCTGGAGCTCGCCGCCCGCGCGATGGAGGCGCCGCTGCTCGCCAATCTTGTCGCGATCGGGGCGGTCACCGCGATGCTCGGCGTCCTGCTCAATCTGATCCTCGGCCTGTCGCGCGTCGTGCTGGCGATGGGACGCCAAGGCGACCTGCCGCCTTTGTTCGCACGGCTCAGCCGGGACGGCGCCGCGCCGGCCGCCGCAGTGATCGCAATCGGCATCGTCATCGCGGCGCTCGCCTCGATCGGCAGCGTCGAGACGACCTGGGCGTTCAGCGCGTTCAGCGTCCTCATCTATTACGCGATCACCAATCTCGCCGCGCTGCGGCTGCCGCGCGAGCAGCGGCTCTATCCCGCCTGGGTGGCGATGGCTGGACTTGCCGCCTGCCTCTTCCTCGCCTTCTGGGTGCCTGTCGAGATATGGGCGGCGGGGCTCGGCCTCATCCTGATCGGACTGGCGTGGAAGGCGGTCGCACCGCGCCTTTGGGCAGTGTCGAATAGGAGCACGCTTTCATGAGACATTCGTGGTGGTTCTCCCCCGGCGAAGCGACCTGGGCCATCTTCGTCCGCCTGTCGCTTGCCGGCGTGTTCATCCCGGAAGGGCTGCAGAAGCTGACGCATCCGGACATATTGGGCGCGGGCCGCTTCGCGAAGATCGGCATTCCCTGGCCGGAGTTCTTCGGCCCCTTCGTCGGGGTGATCGAGTTGCTCGCCGGATTGATGTTTCTCGTCGGCTATGCCTCGCGCGCGGCCGCCGTGCCGATCGTCGTCATCATGATCGTCGCGATCGTCTCGACCAAGATCCCGATCCTGCTCGGCCGCGAGTGGTGGATCTTCAGTCTTCGCGAGCTCGACCGCTACGGGTTCCTCAGCTTCACGCATGAGACCCGCACCGACTGGGCGATGCTGATGGGCGCGATCTTCATGCTGCTGTCCGGATCGGGGCGCCGGTCGCTGGATGAGCGCCTGTGGCGGGGAAGCCCTCCGCAGTCGGCGCCGGCTTAGCCGGGATGCTTCGGGGCTTCTCCGGCGATCACTTCGCGGAACAGCTCCCGAAGCTTCTCGCGGCCGACCCCCAGCGCCTCGCGGCCGAGCGGCGTCGCGTTGTAGACCCGCCGAAACGTCCGGCCATATCGTTCCTTGCGCGACGTCAGATAGCCCTTCTTCTCGAGCGAATGGAGCATCGGGTAGAGCGTCCCCGCGCTCAGCCTGTAGCCGTGATGGGCGAGCTCCTCGATCATCCACTGCCCGTAGAGATCGCCCTCGGCAGCATGGTGCAGGACGTGGAGCCGGATGAAGCCCGAGAGAATGTCCTGATGATCCATCTGTCGAAGCGGTCCTGAAAACGCTCTATCGAAATCCGATATCGGAACCCGCATACGTCCCGTTGGTTGCCTTCTCCATCGGCTCGTGCAGCCCCTGAGCCGATCTTGCGTGCATCAGCCATAATGGAGGAAGCGATGCAGGACGAGCAATCTCGGCACGCGCCCAGGCAGACAGATCATGGCTGAGCCGCCGCCTGCTGATCGATCCGATCGGCGCCGGCTTCTGGGAGATGCTGCCACGCTGTTCCGCCGGTTCGGCGAGGATTATCACGAGCGCGGTCTCGAGGAACGGTTCCTGTTTCCTGAGGTGCGGCGCGCGGGCGGCGAGGCCGGCGCGCTCGTCGACACGCTGCTCGCCCAGCACCGGCGCGGCCGTGAGGTCACCGACTATATCCTCCAGACCGTCGGAGGCGGGTCGATCGCCACGGCGAGCGCGGAGCCGCTGTCGCGCGCGCTCACGGCGATGAACCGAATGTATGAGGCCCATGCCGCCTGGGAGGACACGATCGTGTTCCCCGCCTGGAAGGAGGCGATGCCGCCCGAGCGGCTTCACGAGCTCGCCGAGACGTTCGAGGAGATCGAGCACCGGCAGTTCGGCGAGGACGGGTTCGATCAGGCGGTCCGGCGCGTGGCCGCGATCGAGCAGCGGCTCGGCATTACGGGACTTGCCGGCTTCACCGCGCCCGCGCCCGGCAGCTGAGCCATCGACTACGTCCTGCTCGCCGGCTCGGGCTTCACCGCCTGGATCGTTTCCACCGTCGGCGGAGGTGGCGGCGCGCTGCTGCTCGTGCCCCTTGTCGGCTTCATCGCCGGCGCGCAGGCGGTCGCTCCGGTCACCACCATCGTCGAGTTGATCGCGGGCGCTGGCCGGGCGCCGTCTTCCGCAAGCGCTTGAGTGGGGCGTGGTCAAATGGGCGCGATGCGGCCGGCGGGATCGCCCGAAGGCCGCATCGAGGCGCCCCTGCGAATGTCGCCTCAGCGAAGCGCTCCCGTGTTGTGGAACGCGATCGACTACACTTTTCCCGTCTGTTCGGTCGGCATAATCCACAACTCGACAATGGCCGCATGGCGCGGGCGGGTGACCATATAGGCGACGCCATCGGCGATGTCCTCGGCCTCAAGCGCCTCGATGCTCTCGAAAAATGCCTCGATCTCGGCGCGGATTGCGCCTTGATGGTTGTCGTTGAGCTCGGTCTTGACGGCGCCCGGCTCCAGTACCCCGACGCGGACGTGGCTGGACGCCAGTTCCTGGCGCAGGGCCTCGGTGAAGCCGTTCACGCCGAACTTGGTCATGTTGTAGACGGCGAAGTTGGGTGAGGCGACGCGACCGGCATAGGAAGAGATGTTGACGATATCGGCGACGCGGCGCGCCGCATTCTCCGCGGCCGCTTGCAGGTGCGGCAACGCGGCCTTGGTCATGTAGAGGAGCGCCTGCTGATTGAGCGCGATCATCTGCTCCCAAGCCTCGATCTCGTTCTCAGCGACCGGACCGATGATCATCACGCCCGCATTGTTGACGAGAATGTCCAGACGGCCGAAGTGTTCGACCGTCTGTCGAACGGCCGCTTCGGCGCTCGCCCGATCGGTGATGTCGCTGGGGATTGCGACGGCCCTGCCCCCGATGCTTTCGATGTCGCGGACGAGCGCGTCGAGGCGGTCCTTGCGGCGCGCGACGAGGGCGACCGCAGCCCCCTGATCGGCAAGCGCACGTGCGGTGGCATGGCCGATGCCGCTGCTGGCGCCGGTGACGAGCGCGACGGTACCGGTGAGTTTCGAAGACATTCTGCGTCCCTTGTCTGATGGGCGCGACGGCGGTGCGTGGACGAGGCATTGGCACCTGTCAGCGCGGCCGAGGATGGCCCTTGCGGGCCATCCTCTCATGGGTTGCCGTATCAGCTTGCCGAGTTGCCGAGGTGCTTGCCGAAGAACTCGAGCAGCTTGGGCATCGCCTTGCCCACATCGCGGTCGTACAGGCTCATATGGGTGCCGCCCGGGACGACGAAGAGTTCCTTCTCGCTCGCGCTCGTCGCCTCGGCGAAGGCGCGGTCGCTGTGCCATTTCGAGCCCGCGTCGCTGCCGGCGATCAGCAGAAGCGGCTGCGTCAGCAAGGTGCCGATACCGATGAAGGCGTCGAACGCGATGAGCTTGTCGTTGCTGCTGGCGAGGAAACGGTTCGGCTGACGGTCGAGCTTCCAGCGGTTTGCCAGCCGGTAATATTCGCTGGCTTCCACCATGTCGGGTTCGGTGACGCCTTCGGTCGTATCCGGCACATAGGGAAGCAGCACGGGCTCCGCGCCATTGGCTACCGCGGTGCGCTGCTCGGCGACGGTCTGGAGCGTGGCGCGCAGTTCCTCGACCGTTCCCGTGCCTCGCCAGCCCTTGCGCATGCCGTCACCGTAATTGAACGAGCTGATGCCGGCGACCGCCTTGATACGGTGATCGGTCATCGTCGCGTTGATGGCGTAGGCGCCACCGGCGCAGATGCCGAGCGCCGCAATGCGCTCGCGATCGACGAAGGAAAGCGTGGTCAGATAATCGACCGCGCTCCTCGCGTCCTCCACACGGGCTGTCGGGTCTTCGAGCAGACGGGGCTCGCCGCCGCTCTCGTTCTGGTGGGACGCGTCAAAGGCGAGCGCGACATAGCCGTTCTGCGCGAGGCGCCAGGCGTAGAGGCTCGCAGTCTGTTCCTTGGCGCCGCCGCCCGGATGGACGATGACGATCGTCGGATAGATCTTGCCCTGCTCCATGTTGGCGGGCGCAAAGATCACGCCGGCCATGTCGATCTGCCCGTTCTTGAACGTGACGGGCCTGCGCGCGACGGTGCGATCCGCGCTTACCGCCGCAGTAAAATCCGCCAGGCTCACGATAGGGGCCTGATCGGCCTTGCGGCCTGCGCTATTCGCCTCTGCCGTGCCCGCGAGGCCGACCAGGGAAGCTACTCCTGCTGCTATGATCTTCGATCGCATCGATCGTCTCCTTCATACCATCTTTCGGATGTCGAAGAGATAGCGCGTTCCGGTATTTCCATAAGTGGCGTATTGGTAGACGAGCTTTTGACCAAAGGTTCACAATGGACAAGAATCAGCTGGACGGGCTGCTGGCCCTGAAGCTCGTTGCGGACAGCCGCAACTTCACGGCCGCGGCCAAGTCCCTCAGGGTCTCGCCGTCGGCGGTCAGCAAGATGATCAGGCAACTCGAAGCGCGGCTCGGTGTGACGCTGCTGACGCGGACCACCAGGGCCACCAGCCCGACCGAGGCCGGCGAGAGGTTTCTCCGCCAGGCGGGACCGGCGCTGGAACTGATCCTGGCCGCGATGGCGGACGCGGGAAGCTCTGCCGAGAGGCCGGCCGGGCGGCTGCGGTTGAACGTGCCGCAGCTGATCTACCCGAATTTCCTGAAACCCGCCGTGGCCAGCTTTGTCGAAAGATACCCCGACGTCACGGTGGAGGTCTTTATCGAGAACGCGGCAACCAACATTTTCGAGAGAGGGTTCGATGCGGGAATCCGGGTATCGGAGATCCTCGCGCAGGACATGGTCGCGCTCAAGCTTCTGGGCCCCGTTCGCTGGGTGGTCGCGGGCGCGCCCAGATATCTCGACAAGTTCGGTCGTCCGGAGCAGCCTAAGGATCTCCTGTCGCACGACTGCATCTGCGTTGGCGCGGGCGAGCGCATCTACGACCGCTGGGAATTCGAGAACGAAGGCAAGGAGTTCGCGGTGCAGGTGAGAGGCTCGCTCATCACCAACGATGCAACGCTCGCGCTGGATGTGGCGCTCGACGGTTCCGGTCTCCTCTACACGAGCGAAGTCGCCATCATGGACAGGGCCGAAGCCGGCGATCTCGAAATCGTGCTGGATCGCTATGCGGGAAGCAGCACCGGGATATATCTATATTACCCCCGGCGCTCGCAGGTTCATCCCAAGCTTCGCGCATTCATTGAGCATGTGAAAGATTTGAGGATCCTCAACTAGACCGTGAACGCATTAAACGGGCGTGACGGCGGTGGATTAGCTGCGGTCAAAAGTTGCTGCCCACGAATTTGAAGATCGCAAAGGCGCAGAAGCGAACCAGCGCCGCGAAGAGCATCATCGGCGGCGCAAGCCACAGTATCTGCCTGTCCCATCCCCAGCCGAAGGCGAAGAGAAGATCAGCGGCGGCCGCAACCCACATGAAGGCCAGCAGTGCTATGAACATGCCGAAGATAACGTTGACGGCTCTACGCTGCCGATTGAGGAACGGCTCGTAGCTCATCCTGCGGGTATTTCACCGATCGGCGCGCGGCCCTCCCGCTCGTTCTTTCAAAGCTGATGGTATGCCGATGGTTCCGGGCGGATGAGCCCGGATTCCAATCGGCGATTCTCTCTGAGAAAATGCTGGAAAACCAGCCGCTTGCTGGACGATCCCGGACGTTCCCGGAAAGGTCTCTGGTGCCCAGAAGAGGACTCGAACCTCCACGCCCTTTCGAGCGCCGCCACCTGAAGACGGTGCGTCTACCAATTCCGCCATCTGGGCACGGGGTAGGCGGCGCGCTCTAATGAATGGGATCTGCGGTTGTCAACCGGCTGTTGGCCTTGCCGAGCGCGCGCGTACGCGGCATGGGGGCCGTGACATCCCGGGAATCCTTGACAGGCGCAATGAAGGACCAGCTCATCACCCTGTTCGGCGGCGGCGGATTCGTCGGCCGCTATGTGGCGCAGGCACTGCTTGCCGCCGGCGCGCGCGTGCGAGTCGCGCAGCGCGTCCCCCGCGACGCCTGGTTCCTGAAGCCGCTCGGCGGCCTCGGTCAGACCCAGTTCGTCGCCGCGGACGTGACTAGGCCCGCCACCGTCGCCCGCGCGATCGAGGGCGCAGACGCCGTGGTCAATCTCGTCGGCAGCTTCGCCGATATGGCCGCGGTCAATGCCGGCGGGGCGCGCATCATCGCGGAGACGGCCGCCGCCAAGCATGTCGGAGCGCTCGTCCATGTCTCCGCGCTCGGCGCCGATCCCGAATCGCCCTCGACTTACGGCCGCACCAAGGGCGAGGGCGAGAAGGCGGTGCTGGTCGCCTTCCCGGGCGCGACGATCCTGCGCCCGTCGCTGGTGTTCGGGCGCGAGGATCAGTTCACCAACCGCTTCGCCGGGCTGATCGCCCGCGCGCCCGTGCTGCCGGTGCTGCGCGGGCAGGCCCGCTTTCAGCCGGTCTACGTCAAGGACGTCGCGACCGCGGCGGCGAGGGCGCTCGCCGGCCCCGAGCACCATGCCGGCCGCATCTATGAGCTCGGCGGGCCCGACGTGCTCACCATGACCGAGCTCTACCGCTGGCTCGGCCGTGCCATCGGGCGCGAGCCGCTGATGGTCGACCTGCCCGATTCGCTCGGCAGCCTGATCGCGGCGTTCGGCTTCCTGCCGGGCGCGCCGATCACGATGGACCAGTGGCGGATGCTCCACCGCGACAATGTCGTGTCCTCGGGTGCCGAAGGGCTCGGGGCGTTCGGCATCGACCCGACCCCGCTCGCCAGCGTCGCGCCCGCCTGGCTGGTGCGCTTCCGCCGCCATGGACGCTTCGCCAAGCGCCTGCCTGCCTGAACCCGAGTTCCCGTTAGCGTGCCGCCCGTCCGCGGCCTGAAAGTGAGGCCGTGATGGACCTTCTGACCGTGATCCTGCTCGGCATCGTCGAGGGCGTGACCGAGTTCCTGCCGGTGTCCTCGACCGGGCACCTGATCCTGGCGGGGGCGCTGCTCGGCTTCCACGGCGAGAGCGCCGGCACCTTCGACATCGTCATCCAGCTGGGGGCGATCCTGGCGGTGGTGGTGCTTTACTGGCGGCGCTTCTGGGATGTCGCGCAGGGACTGTTCCGCGTCGAGCGCGGGGCGCTGATCTTCATCCGCAACCTGCTGCTCGCCTTCCTGCCCTCGGCGGTGATCGGCGTGATCGTCTACAAGGCGGTCAAGGCGATGCTCGAGAACCCGACGATCGTCGCGGTCGCGCTGATCGTCGGTGGCATCGCCATCCTGGTGATCGAACGATTCGTGCGCAATGCCGAGGTGCACAGCGTCGAGGGGATGAGCTGGCGCACCGCGCTCGGCATCGGCGTGATCCAGTGCCTGTCGATGATTCCCGGCATCAGCCGCTCGGGCGCGACGATCATGGGCGCGCTGGGACTGGGGGTCGAGCGGCGCACCGCCGCCGAGTTCAGCTTCTTCCTCGCGGTGCCGACGATGCTCGCCGCCTCGGCCTATGATCTCTACAAGAACCACGAGCATCTCGGCGACACCGGCTGGAGCCAGATCGCGGTCGGCTTCGTCGTCTCGTTCATCGTCGCGCTACTGGTGATCCGGTGGTTCGTCGGCATCGTCACCCGCCATGGCTTCGCGCCCTTCGCCTGGTACCGAATCGCTGCCGGCGCGCTCGCGCTGGTGTGGCTGCAGTTCAGATAGGTCAATAATCGGAACTATTTTTGAAAGGTCCTTTCGTCTCGACGATCGAAAAGACCTTTTCGGCGTGGAGATGGGACAGGATTGGTGCCGTATCTGCCGATTTGACCTATGACCTTGGCAGCGTTTCGCGTTACCCGGCGGCGAAAGGTCGATCATGGCTGGCGAAAAGCTTCTTCAATTCGTGACCCGGACGCAGGCGTACCCCGCCAAGCGGGAGGCGCAGGCGCGCGCGGAGGATTTCCGCGAGATCACGGAACGCTACGGCGTGCCCGCCGCCGAGGAGCAGGCAAGCCGCTGCTCGCAATGCGGCGTGCCCTATTGCTCGGTGCACTGCCCGCTGCACAACCATATCCCCGACTGGCTGCGGCTCACCGCCGAGGGGCGGCTGCGCGAGGCCTATGAGCTGAGCAACGCGACCTCGACCATGCCGGAGATCTGCGGCCGCATCTGCCCGCAGGATCGCCTCTGCGAAGGCAATTGCGTGATCGAGTTCTCCGGCCACGGCGCGGTGACGATCGGCTCGGTCGAGAAGTTCATCACCGACACCGCCTGGGAAGAGGGCTGGGTCGAGCCGGTCGCGGTCGGGCCGGCGCGGGGCCAGTCGGTCGGCATCGTCGGCGCGGGACCGGCGGGGCTCAGCGCGGCCGAGTATCTTCGCGGCTATGGCTATGACGTCCATGTCTACGACCGGCACGACCGGATGGGCGGGCTGCTGACCTATGGCATTCCCGGCTTCAAGCTCGAGAAGCCGGTGGTGATGCGCCGCATCGAGCGGCTGCGCGAAGGCGGCATCGTCTTTCACGAGAGCTTCGAAGTCGGCCGCGACGCGACCTTGGACGAGCTGCGCGAGCGGCACGACGCGCTGCTGATCGCCACCGGCGTCTACAAGCCACGCGCGATCAAGGCGCCGGGTATCGGCTCGGCCGGAGTGGTCGAGGCGCTCGCCTATCTCACCGCCTCCAACCGCAAGAGCTTCGGCGACGACGTGCCCGAGTTCGACGACGGCAGCCTCGATGCCGCGGGCAAGCACGTCGTGGTGATCGGCGGCGGCGACACCGCGATGGACTGCGTGCGGACCGCCGTCCGTCAGGGCGCCGCGTCGGTGAAGTGCCTCTACCGCCGCGACCGCGCCAACATGCCGGGCTCGCAGCGCGAGGTCGCCAACGCCGAGGAGGAAGGCGTCGAGTTCGTCTGGCTCTCCGCCCCGCAGGCGTTCGAGGCCAAAACTAACGATGGTAACGAGCGGGTGAAGGCGGTCCGCGTGGAGAAGATGCGGCTCGGCGCTCCCGACGCCAGCGGCCGCCGCGCGCCCGAGCCGGACCCGGGCAGCGACTTCCGGCTGGAGGCCGATCTCGTCATCAAGGCGCTCGGCTTCGACGCGGAGGACCTGCCGCGGCTGTTCGACGTGCCCGAGCTCGGTGTCACGCGCTGGGGAACGCTCAGGACCGACAACAAGACGATGATGACCAGCCTCGACGGCGTGTTCGCCGCCGGCGACATCGTCCGCGGTGCGAGCCTGGTGGTGTGGGCGATCCGCGACGGCCGCGACGTCGCGGGCAGGATGCATCAGTATCTCAAGGTGAAGGGGAAGGTGGCGGCATGAAGACGGTGATCGGAACCCTGCTGATTGCGCTGGCGACGCCGGCGGCCGCGCAGACCGCTGCGACGGAGGCGACCGCGCCTGCGCCAGCCGATCCCGCCCGGCTCGCCGCCGCCGAGAAGGCGGTCGCCGCGCTCGTCCCCAAGGGCATCTACATGACCATGATGCGCGACAAGATGCCGCAGATCATGGATGCGATGATGTCCCAGATGATGGGGAAGACGCCGGGCGAGCTCGGCCTTCCCGCCGAGAAGGGCATCGAGAGCGGCAAGACCTTGGGCGAGGCGGCAGCGAACAAGGACCCGGCCTTCAAGGAGCGGATGCGCCTCACCACGAACGTGATGTTCGAGGAAATGGGGAAGGTGTTCGACGGCATGGAGCCGCGCATCCGCGCCGCGCTCGCCCGGGCGTTCGCGCGCAAGTTCACGCTCCGGCAGCTCGACGACATCAATGCCTTCTTCGCAACGCCGTCGGGGGCCATGTTCGCCCGTGAATATCTGATGATGTTCATGGATCAGGAGATGATGCAGGAGATGATGAGCCTCACGCCCGAGCTCATGAAGGCGATGCCCGCGATCCTGGAAAAGGCGGAGAAAGCGACCGCGCACCTGCCGCCTCCGCCCAAGCCCGAGACCAAGACCGATGAGTGACGCCGAACGCCTCCGCCTTGCCCGCGAGGGCATGTACCGCCCCGAGTTCGAGAGCGATGCCTGCGGCGTCGGCCTGGTCGCCGCCACCGATGGCGTACCCTCGCGCCGTGTCGTCGCCGCCGCGATCGACGCGCTGAAGGCGGTGTGGCACCGCGGCGCGGTCGACGCCGACGGCAAGACCGGCGACGGCGCCGGCATCCATGTCGACCTGCCCGCCAAGTTCTTCGACGACGCCGTGGTCGCCTCGGGCCACCGCGTGCTGCCGAACCGGCTCGCGGTCGGCATGATGTTCCTGCCGCGCACCGATCTCACCGCGCAGGAGACCTGCCGGACCATCGTCGAGAGCGAGATCATCGAGGCGGGCTACACCATCTATGGCTGGCGCCAGGTGCCGGTCGACGTGTCGGTGATCGGGATGAAGGCGCAGGCGACGCGCCCGGAGATCGAGCAGATCATGATCGCCGGGCCCCTTCCCGACGAGCAGGACGCGGCCGAGTTCGAGAAGAACCTCTACCTGATCCGCCGCCGCATCGAGAAGCGCGTGATCGCGGCGCAGATCAGCGGCTTCTACGTCTGCTCGCTGAGCTGCCGGTCGATCGTCTACAAGGGGCTGTTCCTCGCGGAGAGCCTCAGCGAGTTCTATCCGGACCTCAAGGACGAGCGGTTCGAGAGCCGGGTCGCGATCTTCCATCAGCGCTATTCGACCAACACCTTCCCGCAATGGTGGCTGGCGCAGCCGTTCCGCTGCCTGGCGCACAACGGCGAGATCAACACGATCCGCGGCAACAAGAACTGGATGCGGAGCCACGAGATCAAGATGGCTTCGATCGCGTTCGGCGAGCGATCGGAGGACATCAAGCCGGTGATCCCGGCCGGCGCCAGCGACACCGCCGCGCTCGACGCGGTGTTCGAGGCGATCTGCCGCTCCGGCCGCGACGCGCCGACCGCCAAGCTGATGCTGATCCCCGAGGCCTGGGGGCCGAAGGGCGAGATGCCGCTCGCGCACGTCCAGATGTACAAATATCTCGCGAGCGTGATGGAGCCGTGGGACGGTCCCGCCGCGCTGGCGATGACCGACGGGCGCTGGGCGGTGGCAGGGATGGATCGCAATGCGCTCCGGCCGCTGCGCTATACGCGGACCGGCGACGGGCTGCTGATCGTCGGGTCGGAGACGGGGATGGTCGTGGTGCCCGAGAGCACCGTGATCGAGAAGGGCCGGCTCGGCCCCGGCCAGATGATCGCGGTCGACCTCGACCAGGGCCAGCTCCTCCACGACCGCGAGGTCAAGGACCGCCTCGCCGGCGAAGCCGATTACGGCGCGATGATCGGCGAGTTCCTGAGCATCGACGACCTTCGCGCAATCAAGGGCGAACCTCTGCGCTTCGACCGTGCCGAGCTGGCGCGCCGCCAGGTCGCGGCCGGCCAGACGCTGGAGGACATGGAGCTGATCCTGTCGCCGATGGTCGAGGGGGCCAAGGAGGCGATCGGCTCGATGGGCGACGACACGCCGCTCGCCGTCATCTCGGACAAGCCGCGGCTGATCAGCCAGTTCTTCCGCCAGAACTTCAGCCAGGTCACCAACCCGCCGATCGATTCCTTGCGAGAGCGGCACGTGATGTCGCTGAAGACGCGCTTCGGCAACCTTGCCAATATCCTCGACACCCAGGCCGCGCCGAGCAAGGTGCTGGTGCTTGAGAGTCCGGTGCTCACCAACCGCGATTGGGACCGTCTGAAAGGACATTTCGGCCCGCACGCGGCCGAGATCGACTGCACCTTCCCCGCCGATGGCGGGCCGGAAGCGCTGCGCGCCGCGATCGCCGACATCCGCGCCCAGGCCGAGCAGGCGGTGCGGCAGGGCAAGAGCGAGCTGTTCCTGACCGACGAGCATATCGGCCCCGACCGCGTCGCCATCGCCGGCGTGCTCGCCGCGGCGGCGGTGCATACGCATCTCGTCCGCCGCGGCCTCAGGAGCTATGCCAGCGTCAACATCCGCACCGCAGAGTGCCTCGACACCCATTATTACGCGGTGCTGATCGGCGTGGGGGCGACCACGGTGAACGCCTATCTCGCCGAGGCGGCGATCGCCGACCGCCACGCGCGCGGGCTGTTCGGCGAGCTGAGCCTCGATCAATGCCTCCAGCGCCACCGCACCGCGATCGACGAGGGGCTGCTCAAGATCATGTCGAAGATGGGGATCGCGGTGATCTCCAGCTATCGCGGCGGCTACAACTTCGAGGCGGTCGGGCTCAGCCGTGCGCTGGTCGACGACCTGTTCCCGGGGATGCCCGCCAAGATCTCGGGCGAGGGCTATGCTTCGCTGCACCTCAGCGCCAAGCTCCGCCACGACGCCGCGTTCGACGGCGCGGTGGCGATGCTGCCGATCGGCGGCTTCTACCGCCAGCGCCACGGCGGCGAGACGCACGCCTATTCGGCGCAGCTCATGCACACGCTGCAGACGGCGGTCGCGACCGACAGCTATTCGACCTATCTGCAGTTCGCGCGCGGCGTGCGCGACCTGCCGCCGGTGTACCTGCGCGATCTGCTCGAGTTCAACTATCCGCGCGAGGGCGTGCCGATCGATTCGGTCGAGGCGATCACCGAGATCCGCAAGCGCTTCGTGACGCCGGGCATGTCGTTGGGCGCGCTCAGCCCCGAGGCGCACGAGACGCTGGCGATCGCGATGAACCGCATCGGCGCCCGGGCGGTGTCGGGCGAGGGCGGCGAGGACAGCTCGCGTTACCGGCCCTACGACAATGGCGACAACGCCAATTCGAGCGTCAAGCAGATCGCCTCGGGCCGCTTCGGCGTGACCGCGGAATATCTCAACGCCTGCGACGAGATCGAGATCAAGGTCGCCCAGGGCGCCAAGCCCGGCGAGGGCGGCCAGCTTCCCGGCTTCAAGGTCACCGAGCTGATCGCGAAGTTGCGCCACGCGACTCCGGGCGTCGGCCTGATCTCGCCGCCGCCGCACCACGACATCTATTCGATCGAGGACCTAGCGCAGCTCATCTACGACCTCAAGCAGATCAACCCGCGTGCGCGGGTCTGCGTCAAGCTGGTGAGCTCGGCCGGCATCGGCACCGTCGCGGCCGGCGTCGCCAAGGCCCATACCGACGTCATCCTCGTCTCCGGCCATGTCGGCGGCACCGGCGCCTCTCCGCAGACGTCGATCAAATATGCCGGCACGCCGTGGGAGATGGGGCTCAGCGAGGTCAACCAGACGCTGACCCTCAACGGCCTGCGCGGCCGCGTGCGCCTGCGCACCGACGGCGGCCTCAAGACCGGGCGCGACATCGTCATCGCCGCGATCCTCGGCGCCGAGGAATATGGCATCGGCACGCTGAGCCTGGTCGCGATGGGCTGCATCATGGTGCGCCAGTGCCACTCCAACACCTGCCCGGTGGGCGTGTGCGTGCAGGACGAGCGCCTGCGCGCCAAGTTCACCGGCACGCCCGAAAAGGTCATCAACCTGATGACCTTCATCGCCGAGGAGGTGCGCGAGATCCTGGCGCGCCTCGGCGTCACCAGCCTCGACGAGGTGATCGGACGCACCGAGCTGCTCCGCCAGGTCAGCCGCGGCGCCGAGCATCTCGACGACCTCGATTTGAACCCGATCCTCGCCAAGGTCGACGCGACCGATGCGGAGCGGCGCTTCTCGCTGTCGACGTTCCGCAACGAGGTGCCCGACAGCCTCGACGCGCAGATGATTCGCGATGCGGCCGCGGTGTTCTCGCGGCGCGAGAAGATGCAGCTCACCTATTCGGTGCGGAACACGCATCGCGCCGTAGGCACGCGGCTCTCCAGCGAGATCACGCGCACCTTCGGCATGTCGGCGCTCGACGACGGCCATGTCACCATCCGCCTGCGCGGCTCGGCGGGCCAGTCGCTCGGCGCCTTCCTGTGCAAGGGCGTCAAGCTCGAGGTGTTCGGCGATGCCAACGACTATGTCGGCAAGGGCCTGTCGGGCGGCATCATCGCGGTGCGGCCGATGGTATCCTCGCCGCTCGCCAGCCAGGACAACACCATCATCGGCAACACCGTGCTCTACGGCGCGACCGCTGGCCGGCTGTTCGCGGCGGGACAGGCGGGCGAGCGCTTCGCGGTGCGCAACTCGGGCGCCGAGGTGGTGGTCGAGGGCTGCGGCGCCAACGGCTGCGAATATATGACCGGCGGCACCGCGGTGGTGCTGGGCCGGGTCGGCGCGAACTTCGGCGCGGGCATGACCGGCGGCATGGCCTTCGTCCACGACGCCGACGGCAGCTTCGAGCGGCGCGCCAATCCCGAGAGCATCGTCTGGCAACGGCTCGCCTCGCGCCATTGGGAATCGGTGCTGCTCGCGCTGATCCGCGCGCATGTCGACGCGACCGACAGCGCCTGGGCGGCGGGGCTGCTCGAGGATTGGGACCGCGTGCGCGGCCAATTCTGGCAGATATGCCCGAAGGAGATGGTGACGCGGCTCGCCTATCCGCTCGACGACGAGGTGGAGGTGATCGCGGCGGAATAGGGCCGAGGGCTCTCCTCCCCTCCCGCCGCTTCGCGGCTCCTTCCCTCTCCCAATGGAAGAGGGACGCTGGTATGAACGTCCAGCTTCGGCTCAGCCGAGCGGAGCTAGGGAGCGCCTCCGATTCGCTCCCGATGGAGTGAGGATGTCATGCGTCTCGTTCTGACCGCCGCCGCCTTCGTCGTCGCTGCCCCCGCCGCCGCGCAGGATCACGCCGCATCCGCCGCCAAGATCGGTGAGGCGCTGGCGAACCCGGTGGTGCAGGACGGCGTTGCGCAGGCGGTGACCAACATCGCCGATGCGTTGCTGGCGACGCGGGTCGGGCCGCTCGCGCGCTACACCGATCCGGACGACGACATCCATCCCGGCGACACGCTCGCCGACATCGAGCGGCGCCGCGATCCCGATTACCGCCGCCACCTCCAGGAGCGCACGCGCCGTTCGGTCGCCGCGGCCGGGCAGGCGGCAAGCGACGCCGGCGCCATAGCGGTCGAGCTCAAGGCGACCGGCGACCGGCTGCAGGCGGCGTTGGCTCCGCTCGTCGCGGCGCTGGGGTTGTTCTCGTCGGCGCCCGACGAGGATCATGATTGACGCCTAGACGCGCGCCGCGCTCGCCGTAAGAGTGGCGGCGATGTGGCAGCTTTACCAATTCCCGCTCTGTCCCTTTTCCCGCAAGGTCCGTCTGCTGCTCGGCGAGAAAGGCGTCGGCTATGAGCCGGTGCGCGAGTCCCCCTGGCTGCGGCGCGACGAGTTCATCGACATGAACCCCGCCGGCCAGACGCCGGTGATGGTCGACGTCGAGCGCGGCACGGTGCTGATCGATTCGATGGCGATCTGCGAGTATTTCGAGGAGACGGTCGAGAAGGCGGCGATGATCAACGGCACCGCCGCCAACCGCGCCGAGATCCGCCGGCTGGTCGCCTGGTTCGACACGCAATTCTATCGCGACATCACCGCGCCGTTCCTCAACGAGCGGATGCTGAAGCGGGTGACGCGGCAGGGAACGCCCGACGGCGCGGCGCTGCGCGAGGCGATGAAGGCGGTGGTCGGTCATCTCGACTATATCGATTACCTGCTCGACCACCGCACCTGGCTCGCCGGCGCGACGATGAGCCTGGCCGATCTCGCCGCCGCCGCCCAGATCTCGGTCGCCGACTATCTCGGCGGGATCGACTGGAAGAGCCATGAACAGGCCAAGCGCTGGTACGTCGGCATGAAGAGCCGCCCGAGCTTCCGCCCGCTGCTCGCCGAGCGGATGGAACTGGTGAGCCCGCCCGCCGATTACGAGAAGCTGGACCTGTAGTAAGGGGGCAAGCGATGCTCGAACACGTTCCCCGCTGGCTCGGCGCCGTGCTCAAGGGGGTGCGGGCGGGAGCCGACAAGCTCGCCATCGTCCAGCCGGACCTCGGCAATTTCGCCGCGCTCGAGCTGCGCAGCCCCGCCTTCGCCGACGGCGGGCGCCTGCCCGAGCGCTTCACCGCCGACGGCGCGGGCGTGTCGCCGCCCTTGTTCTGGACCGGCGTGCCCGAGGGCACCGACAGCCTGGTGCTGATCGTCGAGGACCCCGACGCGCCGGCACCGAGCCCGCTCGTCCATGCCATCGTCTGGGGGATGCCCGGCGAGGACGGCCGGCTCGCCGAGGGCGCGATTGCCGCCGACGGTCCGGGCGGCGAGGGCGGCGACGTCGGCCGCAACAGCTTCCGCCGCGAAGGCTGGCTGCCGCCCGATCCGCCGCCCGGCCATGGCGAGCATCGCTACGTCTTCCAGCTGTTCGCGCTCGCGCCGAGCGACACGCCCGGCGAGGCTCACAGCCGCGGCAACGCCGTCGCGGTGATGCGCGGGCGCGTGCTCGCCGCCGGACTGCTCACCGGCACCTATTCGCGCGGCGAGCCGGCGCCGACCGGGCGCGTGGGATCGGTTGCCCGGGCCTAGCTGCCTGCCCCATGAGGCGGAAGCGTGCGCCTGCGAAGGCAGGAGCCCTGGATCAGATGCCGTTCGCTTGCCGCCCGGGCTCCTGCCTTCGCCGGAGCACTGGTCCGAACAGATGCGCCATGGCCGCCAATAATTGGTAAAATCTACGGATTAAATTGGCGTTCGACACCATGTCGACAAAGCACGTCTCGCAAAATCAATAGCTTAGAAAATTGGCACGACCCCTGCAGAACACTTGCCATCGGCGCCGGATGGTCCGGCACCCGCCGACAAGACAGGGAGTTGCCACCATGGCTATCCGTTTCGAGACCTTCCAGCGCAGCGCCGTCGCGGTGTTCGGTGCGCTGATCGCCACCATGATGCTGGTCGTCGCCTCGGCTCCGCACGTTCCGCTCGCCTGACCGGAACGTCGGAGCCCCCGCCCTCAACGCTGATCCAGGAGTTCACGTCATGCTTCGCTCATTCGCCATCGGCACCGTCTCGTTCGCCTTCACCGCGGTGCTGATCCTCGCCAGCGCCAGCGCTCCCGGGGCCCATCTCATCGCAGCCTGAGCCCCAGGCTACCCCTTCCTTCCGGAAGGAAGGAACCCCGTCTCGCTCCCGCCGGTTGGACGATCATCCCAACCGAGGACATGGGAGCGATGACCGACACCGTCGAAATGATCCATGAAGACGCGCTTCCCGGACACGAAAGCGCATTGGAGCCCAAGCCCGACTGGCAGCCGCGCTATCCCGGATCGGGGCGGCTCCAGGGCCAGGTCGCGATCGTCACCGGCGCCGACAGCGGCATCGGCCGCGCCGTCGCCGCGCTGTTCGCCCGCGAGGGCGCCGACATCGCGATTGTCTATCTGTGCGAGACCGAGGACGCGCTGGAGACCAAGCGCATCGTCGAGTCGGAGGGCCGCCGCGCGATCACGCTGACCGCCGACGTCGGCTCGAAGAAGATGTGCGAGCGCGTCGTCGCCGAGACGATCGACGCGTTCGGGCGCCTCGACGTCCTGGTCAACAACGCCGGCGAGCAGCACCCCGATCAGGACATCACCGATATTACCGAGGAGCAGCTCAGGCGCACCTTCCAGACCAACATCTTCGGCATGTTCTTCATGGTGCAGGCGGCGCTGCCGCACCTGAAGGCTGGCGCGCGCATCATCAACTGCACTTCGATCACCGGCTATCAGGGATCGAAGGAGCTGCTCGACTATTCGTCGACCAAGGGCGCGATCACCGCCTTCACCCGCTCGCTGTCGGAGAATCTGGTCGGCAAGGGCATCCGCGTCAACGCGGTCGCGCCGGGGCCGATCTGGACGCCGCTCAACCCGTTCGGCGGCGCGAGTCCCGAGAAGCTCAAGAGCTTCGGCAAGAACACGCCGATGGGCCGGCCGGGCCAGCCCAACGAGGTCGCGCCGTCCTTCCTGTTCCTGGCGTGCGAGGATTCGAGCTACATGTCGGGGCAGGTGCTGCACCCCAACGGCGGGACGGTCGTCAACGGCTGAACGAGCCGGTTCAGCCGACGCGAACGCAGTTCCGGCCTTCGTTCTTCGCCTTGTAGAGCAGCCGGTCGGCGCGGCCGAACGCGGCGCGCGCGGTGTCGCCCTTCGCCACCGGCGCGAGCCCGGCGGAGAAGGTGACAGCCCCCAGCGGCTCGTCGGTCTCGCGCAGGCGATAGCGCTTGGTCGCGACCTGCTCGCGCGCGGTCTCCAGCGTCGCGCGGGCCGAGCCGGCATCCATGTCGGTAAACAGCACGACGAACTCCTCGCCGCCATAGCGGGCGACGAGATGGTCGCCGCACGCCTCGCGCAGCGCGGCGGCGATCGCCTTGAGCACGCGATCGCCGACGGCATGGCCGAAGCGATCGTTGACCGATTTGAAATGATCGATGTCGCATACCGCAAGCCATATCGTCCGGCCGGATTTCACGCAGCCGGCGAACGTCTCCTCGAAGGCACGCCGGTTGGGAAGGTCTGTCAGCGGATCGCGCCGGGCATTGTCGCGCGCCTCCTCGAGCTTGGCCCGCAGCTCCGCGGCCTCGCGCGTCGCGCTCTCGAGACGCGCTTCCGCTGTGCGCACGCGCGCGACCATCGCGGCGGTGATCCGCGCGACCTCCGCCACCGCCGCCGATCCGTCGAGCGCGTCCTGATGGAGGCGGATGCGGTCGGCGCTCTCGGCGAGCGCTCGGCCGAAGCCGTGCGTCTCGGCGTGGAGGCCCTGGATCACGTCGGCGAAGCCTTCGACCTGGAGCTGCGTCTGCGCGATCAGCCCGTCGGCACGCTCACGCTCGTTACCCGCGCCGGGCGCGATCTCGCAGCCCAGCGCCTCGATGTCGCGCACCGTCAGCCGCACGCCGCCGTCGGTCAGCTTGGCCACCGCCTGCGCCAGCGGTGCATCGGGATAGGCGAGGATCGCATAAGCAAAGGCATAGTTCGTCGGATCGGGGTCGAGCCGCTGCGTCGTCAGGAAATCGCCGATCCGGTCGAACAGCTGGCGCGACAACGGGCCGGCCTGTTCGGAACGGACGACGTGAGCCCGCTTCATGGTCTTTTCCGATCCCCTCGCGGCTGCATCCGCCAGGCTGGCGTGTAGCGCCGAACCCCTAATATCGGGTTGTCGTCGGCGTTACATCGGAGGCGTCAGGACCGGCGCTTGCCCAGGCCTCGCAAGGCCGCGAGCGTGCCGGTGATATGCCCCGTCGGGCTGGGATCGTCGTGGACATAGGCGATGCGGCCGTCCGGCGCGATCACGTAGCTGGTGCGGCTGGTGGCGTCGATCGTCGCGCCGCCCGGCGTCCTGATCGAGCGACCGAGCGCCACGTCATAGCCCTTCACCACATTGGGGCCGGCGCTGGCGACGGCGAACTTGCCGGCGCATTTCTCCGCCGAGAATTTCTGCAGCACATCGACCGAATCGGCCGACATGCCCAGCACGGTCGCGCCGGCGCGGGTGAACTCGGGGATCTTCTCGGCGAAGGCGGCGGCCTCGGCATTGCAGCCGCCGGTATAGGCGGCCGGGAAGAAATAGAGCACGACCGGTCCCTTCCTCAGCAGATCGTGCAGGCGGACGTTGACGATCTTGCCGGCGACCGCGCCACGGGTGGCGAAGTCGGGCGCCTTCGCGCCGGGAGCGAGCGCCGCTTCGGCGGGCATGGCGAGCAGGGCGGTGACGGCGGCGATCAGGGGCAGGCGCATGGGGCAGGTCCTTCGCTGGGAACGCGCGCTTCGGATACGCCTTCGCGGCGCGCGAGTCATTACCGCGTGAGCGCGATCCCGAAGCGGGCGTGGGTATCGTTGATGCGATAATCGTCGAGCGCCTCGCCATAGCCGGTGAAGGCCTGGCCGAAGAGATAGATGCCGATGCCGTCGCCCACGCCCGCAAGCGGGTACGACGCGAACAGCTCCGCCCCACCCTTGCCGGTGCCCGGATTGCCCCGCGCGGTGACGGCAAGCTTGATCCCGTCAGCCCGGCCGATCGACGCCTTGAGCGAGGTATAGCCCCAGTAGCGGTCGAGCCCGTAATCGTCGCCGGCGAACGTCCAGACCTGCGGCACCAGCTCGGCGCGCCAGCCGTCGCCAAGGTCGAAGCCCTTGACCGCGCGCAGCGTCAGCCGGTTGACCGAGATCGAGCCGGGATCGCCCTCGCCGTTCGAATCGTGACGATAGCCCGCGGCGATGCTGAGGTCGTGCGTGACAGGGATGTCGAAGAAGGCCTCCGGGCTGTAGGTGGTGGTGCGGAACGGGCCGGAGGGACGGTCGATCGCCCAGAACATCGTCTGGGTATAGGCGAAGGTGAAGCGCGACAGCAGCCCGTCGCCGCCGAGCGGCCTGAGCGCGAAGCTCACCTGCAGCTTGGCCCCCGCATCCTTGAGCCCGGCGACGCCGTAGATCGGCTCGTAGGGCGCGAACCGGTCGAGGAAGCCGGAAGATTCGCCATTGCCGGAGGCGACGATCGTTTCCTTCCCGACCGAGACGTCACCTGAAGCCGGAGCCGGTGAAGGCGCCGCGACCGCCACATCGGCCGGGGCCTGCACCTGCCCGGCAGCAGCAGCAGCAGCAGCAGCAGCAGCAGCAGCAGCAGCAGCAGCAGCAGCAGGCGGCAACGCGACGGGAGGCGCCGCCGGCGCGGCGCGAGCCGCTTCGACCACGCCGGCGTAGAGATAGCGCACGCGCGCGAATCTCTTGGCGGCGATGGTTGCCGGCGCGCGTTCGGCCGGCACCAGCGCGAGCCGGTCCCCGGTCTCGGCGGTCACCACGATGCGCGAAGGCGCCACGACCGGCCGCTCGCGATCGTCCTCATTGATGAGGAACACGTCGACGCCGCTCCGGGCGGCGGAAACGGACGCGGGGGCCTGGGGCACGACACGGACCTGGGCCGCGGCCGGGATAGCGGCAACGGCGGCGAGAATCAGGGGGAAGAGGCGCATGTGGGCGGAACTCCCAGGATGATCGCTTCGCACTGGAGGAAGCCGTCATCCCGGCGAAAGCCAGGATCCCCGGGACAATTGCAGCACCATAAGCCCCACGAGATCCCGGCTTCCGCGGGGATGACGGTTCAATTCAGCTGGAACGACGATTCAGATCGGCCGCGCTTCTAGCCGTCCGTGCGCCTCTCGGCTAGGCGGGGGACATGGCTGTCATCCCTTCAGACATCGCGCTCGCGCACCGACTCGCCGATACCGCCGGCGCGACGATCCGCCCGCTGTTCCGCGCCGAGTTCGGGCTCGAGATGAAGCCCGACGAGACCCCCGTCACCCGCGCCGACCGCGAAGCCGAGGCGGCGATGCGGCGGCTGATCAAGGCCGAGGCGCCGCGCGACGGCATCACCGGGGAGGAATATGGGGTCGAGGAGGGCACCAGCGGCCGCCAGTGGGTGCTCGATCCCGTAGACGGCACCCGCGCCTTCATCGCCGGGCGGCCGATCTTCGGCACGCTGATCGCGCTGATCGCCGACGGCTGGCCGGTGCTGGGCGTGATCGACCAGCCGATCCTCAAGGAGCGCTGGATCGGCGTCATGGGACGGCCGACGGAGTTCAACGGCGCCCCGGCCCGCACGCGCGCCTGCCGCGACCTTGCCAGCGCGCTGCTCGGCACCACGTCGCCCGCCTGTTTCGACGATGCCCAGCTCCACGCCTTCGAGCATCTCGACGGTGCGGTGCGCTCGACCGTGCTCGGCGGCGACTGCTACAACTATGCCTGCCTGGCGTCCGGCCATCTCGACATCGTCGTCGAGGCCAACCTCAAGCTCCACGACTTCGCCGCGCTGGTGCCGGTGGTCGAGGGCGCGGGCGGGCGGATGTGCGACTGGGCAGGCGACCCGCTCCACGCCGGCAGCAGCGGCGAGGTGATCGCCGCCGGCGACCCGGCACGGATCGAGGACATCATCGACGCGCTCGGCTGCCGCGGGCATTGAGCCCGCCGTGGAAGGCGCGCCGTTCGCGGATGAAATCGGCGGGCGTCCATCCGGACGGGCTATAGCGCCTGCGGAAGAGTCGGCCATTGCCGATCTGGAGCGCGATCAGCCGGTTGCCGAGGATGCGCTGGACCGCGGCCGCTTCGACCGCGGCATTCTCCTTGCTGCCCCGCCCCGAAGTTGGGGCCGTAGAGACACCGCCATCCGGCTACATCGAGAAAGGCGCGAAGGTTGCGGAGCCCTGGCCTGAGCAAAAGCGGCACGCGGCAGCGCAGCCGAAGCGCCGGCGGCAGTTAAACCATGAAGCAGACCGCGACGGTTCATCGGATCGGCCAGTGGTTAATATCTCAATTTTGGCTTATAACATCGCAATACGGACAGTGGCCAGCTATCGCCGGGCGATATTTGACTTTTCCCGAACCGTTCCCATTCCAGGATCACATGACCCTTTCGCTCGAAGCCGCGCCGCACACCATCCACCGCGTCGATGCGCGCGACCATGTCGCCACCGCGCTCCGCGACCTCCATCCGGGCGACCGGGTCGCCGGGCCGGACGGGCCGATCGAGGTGCGGGACGAGATTCCGACCGGACACAAGATCGCCATCCGGCCGATCGGCGGAGGCGAGGAGGTGCTGAAGTTCGGCTGGCCGATCGGGCGCGCCACGAGCGCCATCGCATCGGGCGAGCACGTCCACGTCCACAATGTCATGACACTGCTCGACGGGGTCGAGACCTATGAGTTCCGCCCCACCGTCGAGGACGGCGCGACCGTCGCGCCGCCGCGCGCCTTCCTCGGCTATCGTCGCGGGGGCGGCCGGGTCGGCACGCGCAACGAGATCTGGATTCTCTGCACCGTCGGCTGTGTCGGCGCGACCGCGCGCCGGCTGGCCGAGCTCGCCAACGCGCGCTTCGCCGGGCGCATCGACGGGGTCCATGCCTTTCCGCATCCCTATGGCTGCTCGCAGCTTGGCGACGACCTCGCGCGCACCCGGAAGATGATCGCCGCGCTGGCCCAGCATCCCAATGCCGGCGGCGTGCTGATCGTCGGGCTCGGCTGCGAGAACAATCAGCTGGGCGCGCTGCTCGCCGAGGCGCCCGATCTCGCGCCCGACCGCGTGCGATCCTTCACCACCCAAACGGTGGCGGACGAATATGAGACCGGGCTGGCGATGATCGAGCAACTGGTCGCCCGCGCCGAGCAGGACCGGCGCGAGCCGGTGCCGCTCTCCGAGCTGGTGATCGGGCTCAAGTGCGGCGGCTCGGACGGCTTCTCGGGCGTCACCGCCAATCCGCTGGTCGGCCGCGTCGCCGACGCCGTCGCCGCCGCGGGCGGCACGCCGGTGCTGACGGAGATCCCCGAGATCTTCGGCGCCGAGCGCATCCTGATGGCACGCGCGCGCGACGAGAAGGTGTTCGAGAAGATCCGGAGCGTCGTCGACGACTTCAAAGGCTATTTCATCGCCCACGGCCAGCCGATCTACGAGAACCCCTCGCCCGGCAACAAGGCGGGCGGGATCACCACGCTCGACGAGAAGTCGCTGGGCGCCGTGCAGAAGGCAGGCCGTTCGACGGTGGTGGAGGTGCTGCGTTACGGCGAGCGGGTCGGCGCGCACGGGCTGACCCTGCTGGAAGCGCCGGGCAACGACGCGGTGTCCTCGACCGCGCTGACCGCGGCCGGAGCGACCGTGATCCTGTTCACCACCGGCCGCGGCACGCCGATGGGCTTTCCCGCGCCGACGCTCAAGATCGCGTCGAACAGCGCACTGGCGGAGCGCAAGCCCAACTGGATCGACTTCGATGCCGGCACGCTGCTCGCGGGCGAGAGTGCCGAGGCTGCGGCCGAGCGGCTGCTCGACCTGGTCGTCGCCACCGCCTCCGGCGCCCCGACCCGTGCGGAGCGCAACGGCGAGCGCGAGATCGCGCTGTGGAAGCAGGGGGTAACGGTCTGACGGTCAGCCGCCGTCGCCGCGCCGGAACCAGCCCAGCCCCGCCGAGATCGCTCGCGCCGCGGCCGCGAGATGCTCCTGGCTCGCGTCGATCGCGACCGGCTGCGACCCGTCGATGCGCTCGAGGAATGGGATGGTGAGCGCCGCCGCCAGCCGACCGTCGAAGCCGAATGCCGGATAGCTGATGTCGATCACGCCATAGGTCATCGCGCTCAGCCGGCGCTCGAATCCGCGCGCGCGGATCGCCGCCAGGGTCGGCTCCAACCCAGGCAGTACGGCCTCGGCCTCTTCCGCGCGCGGGCCGAGCAATGCGAAGCGCCGCTCCGGATCGGTCAGCGCCAGCAGGACGTTCCCCGAGCAGCTCCGGAACAGGTCGATCGCGGCGCCGCGCCGGACGCTGAATCCGGTCGGCCCCGGATTCTCCTGCCGCAGCACCACCAGCCCCTGCCCCTCGACCGGCACCACGAGGTGGCATGACTGGCCGACGGCGTGCGCCAGGTCGTACATGACCGGCGCCGCGACATGGGTCAGGTCCTGCACCGGCGTCGCCCGGTGCGCGAGGTCGAGCACGCGATAGGTGACGCGGTAGCGGTCCGACTCCGGCTCCTTCCGGAGATAGCCGCGGCGCTCCATCACGACGATCAGCCGGAACAGCTCGCCGATCGAGCGGCCGAGCCCGGAAGCGATCTCCGACAGCGTCAGCCCGTCGGGATGGTTCGCCAGCAGCTCGAACACGTCGAAGCCCTTTTCGAGTGCGGGTGCCGAATAGGTGTTCTTGAGCGTCCTGGGCCGTCGTTCGCCGCTCATGCTCCCGGCGCTCACACCGCCCGGGCGCGCGCGTAGACCGCGACCGCGACGAAACAGGCCAGCGGCAGCGCGACCGCCGCCTGGATCGTCCCCGCCCAATGGGAGACGAGCCCCATCAGCGGCGGGAACACGGCGCCGCCGATGATCGCCATGATGATCAGCGGGGACCCCAGCATCGCCTTGTCGCCGAGGTCCTTGACGCCGAGCGAGAAGATCGTCGGGAACATGATCGACATGAAGAAGCTGGTGAGCCCCAGCGCTCCCACCGCCACCCAGCCCGAAGCGACGATCGCGACCGCGGTGAGCGCGATATTGGCGAGCGCGAACACCAGCAGCAGGCGCCGCGCCGCGATCCGCTGCATCAGCAGCGTGCCGATGAAGCGGCCCGACATGAACAGGATCAGGCTGACCGACAGCAGATAGGCGGCGCTGCGCTCCGGCGTCGCCGGCACCAGCTCCTTCACGAAGTCGACGAAGAAGCTCCAGATCCCGACCTGCGCGCCGACGTAGAAGAACTGCGCCACCACCGCGCCGGCCAGGCTGGGAACCTTCAGGACCTGCCACAGCGAGGTACGCTCGGCCTGTCGTGCCGGACCTGCGCCGATCTCCGGCAGGCGGACGAGGGCGACGGCGATCGCGACGAGGATGACGACGCACGCCAGCGTGAGATAGGGGCCCTGCACCATCCGCGCTTCGGCGAGGCGATAGGCCTCGAGCTGGGCGGGCGCCATCGCCGCGAGCTGGTCGCGGCTGTGCTCGACCCCCGAGAAGATGAACCGGCCGCCGATGATCGGCGCGATGAACCCGCCGAAGCCGTTGAACGCCTGCGCGAAGTTGAGCCGCTGAGAGGCGCGGCTCGGGTCACCGAACGCGACGATATAGGGATTGGCCGCGGTCTCGAGGAACGCCGCGCCCGAGGCGATGACGAACAGCGCCGTCAGGAATACCGCATATTGGCGCACTTCGGCCGCCGGATAGAAGAGCAGCGCGCCGACAGCGTAGAGGCCGAGACCGGCGAGGATGCCCGCGCGATAGCCGAACCGCCGCATCAAAAGACCGGCGGGGAGGGCCATGGTGAAATAGCCGAGGTAAAAGACGAACTGGATGAATCCCGCCTCGGCGCGGTTGAGATCAAGCGCCTTCTGGAACTGGCGGATCAGGATATCGTTGAAATTGTTGGCGATCGCCCAGAGGAAGAACAGGCTCGTCACCAGCGCGAAGCCGGCGAGATAGCCGGGCGTGATGAAGGCGCCGCGCGGGGTAGCGGACACAGTCTGGCCGATGGGGACGCCGGTGTTCGCCATTTCGTCCTGTTTCCTGCTTATACCGTCACAATCGCCTTCATCACCGATCCCCGGTCGTCGATGAGCGCCGGGATCCGCGCCGGAACTTCGGCGAGCGGGAAGGCGTGGGTCAGAATCGCATCGGTCGGGATCGCCCCGCTCTCGATCGCGGCGATCACCGCGCGGAAATCCTCCGCCGTCGCGTTGCGGCTGCCGATCAGGCGCATCTCGCGCTTGTGGAATTCGGGATGGGCGAAGGCGACGGCCTGCTTGGTGAGGCCGACCAGCACATAGCTGCCGCCATGGGCGACGAAGCCGAACCCGCGCTCCATCGCCGCGCGGTTGCCGGTGGCGTCGAACACCACGTCGAAGAAATCGCCGTCGGTCCGCGCGCCGAGCGTCGCTTCGAGATCGTCATCGGCGGCGACGATATCGGCGATGCCGACCGCGTCGCGCGCATAGGCCAGCCGCTGGCGGCTGGTGTCGGCGAGCGTCACCGCCGCCCCCGCCCGCGCCGCGAACAGCGCGACCGCCACGCCGATCGGCCCTGCGCCGACCACCAGCACGCGGTCGCCTGCCCGGACCTCGCCGCGGCCGACGGCATGGGCGCCGACCGCGAGGAACTCGACCATCGCCGCCTGATCGAGCGACAGCGAACCCGCCGGGATCACCGCGCTCTCGGGAACCGCGAGGTAGTCGCACAGGCCGCCGTCGGCATGGACGCCGAGCACGCGGATCGCCACGCAGCAGTTGGGCTTGTCCTTGCGGCAGGCGACGCAGTCGCCGCAGGCGAGATAGGGATTGATCGTGACGAGTTCGCCCGGCCGGAGCCCACTGCCCTCGTCCGCCTCGGCGATCTCGCCGGCGAGCTCGTGCCCGATCACGCGCGGATAGCTGAGGAACGGCTGGTCGCCGGCGAAGATGTGATAGTCGGTGCCGCACAGCCCGACCCGCCGGATGCGGATCAGCACCTCGCCCGGTTCGCGAGCGGGAATCGGGCGCTCCGCGATGCCGAGCCGGCGCGGCTGCTCGCACACGATTGCCCTCATCGCCTCTGCGTCTCCACTATTTCACATATGAAAGTCTCTTTAACCTATAGCAGCCGCGCGCTCGCGCAAGCGAAATCGCGGCGCCTGGGGGCGATGCGCGGGCTTGGCGTGAGGCGTGACCGCCAAGCCCTATTGCAGCGCGATTGCGGGGAGGATTCCGTCGATTTCCTTGGTCACCGCGCCGGTGATGTCCATGGCGTTGTTCCAGCCATAGGCGTGGTCGCGCTCCATGACGACGCTGCAGGCGGTGCGGGTGACGACACGGCTGAGCGCCTGACCGAGCGCGCCGTCGATCTGCTGCTGGCCGCGCTGCTGAACGGCGATGAAGCGCGTGTTCTGCTGCTGCTCGAGCGTTTGCGCCTGCTGATTGAGGGCGGTGAGCTGGCGCTGGTACTCGATCGGCGCGATCGCGCTCTGCCGCGCTTCGAGCTGGCGGCGCTGCTGATCCAGTGCCGCGCGGCGCTGCGCGAGGTCGCCGTTCAGCGAGCCCTGCATCTGCTTGAGCTGCGCCTGCATCGACTGGCCGGCACGCGAGGCGGCGATCGCACCGACGCGCGACAGGAGGCACAGGCCCTGGATCGGCGGGCCGAAGGTCTGGGCCTGCGCCGGCGGCATCCCGGCGCAGGCAAGCAGAGAGGCGGCGATGAGGCTGATCGAGCGCATGGCGCCGCCTCTCGCTCAATCAGTCCGCGGCCGCAACCCGGTCCGCGCAGGCCTGATCCTGCCAGATCACTTCGGATACGGAGACGTTGTAGAGGCCGCGCTGGCGCGTGAAGCGGATCTCCATCCGGCAGCGCACCCGTTCCGTGCTCCCCGGCGCCGTGGGGAAGAACAGCACATAGTTCCACCGGCGGGTGATGCCCTCGTCGAAGTGGGGCGTGCCGATCAGCCGATAAATGGTGAACTTGTCGACCCCGGGGGTGATCATCCGTACCGCGGCGGGGTCGACGACCACGCCCAGCTTCTTATGCTCGAGCGGTGTATTGTGGAACACGCTCGGATCGACTCTGCCGACATAGGTCGACGCGGTGCCGACCTTCTCCCCGGCGATTGCCGGAGAGAGACCGACGGCGACCAGAAGCGGAACGGCGAGGAACCTGAGTTTCATGATGTCCTCCTTGAAAATCTCTCGACGTTGAGGATCAGAACTGGAAGCCGACGCCGACGTTGGCGCCGACATGCTGCTGGGTGTCGTAGGTGGCGCCCGCCTTCACCACGGTCACGCCGTCGTCCATCACGCGCGACAGACCCAGCGCGAAGGCGGATTGCCCGCGATAGGTGCCGCCGCCGAACGCCAGCATCCCGCGGCCCGGCTCGAACGCCTGCGGCATACCCGCCGCGGCGAGGGCACCCGCGGTTCCGGCATTGGCGTCGCGCCGGACCTGCGAGAGGTCGTACTGGATCCCGGCGACCTTCTGGTCGGTGTAGGCGTTGGCCGATTCCAGCGTCCTCGAGAGGCCGTCATTGAGCTGCTGGACGTTGACCGCATCGGTCGGCGCCACGCCGGCCGCGACATTGTGGATGGTCGCCGCCGATCCGCCCGGATTGAGCGTCACCGAATTATGGTCGGCGTCATATTGCACCGAGTTGCTGGCGACCTGCTGCACCTGATGGAGCTGCGCGCCGTTGACCGCGTCGGTCGAGGTGGCAGTCACCGCGCCCGCGCCCACGTTCTGGACGACGTTGCCGCCCATGTTGACGCTGGTGTTCGCCCCGACGGTGAGGCCGCCGTTCGCGGTCACCATGCCGGCGAAGGTCGGGTTGTCGACCACCCCGACCTGGAGCTGGTTGCCGCTCAGCGTCACGACGGTGTTGGAGCCGACGGTGACGTTGAGCGTGCCGTTCGACCCGATATTGGTCGACGGGCCGCCGTTGGCCTGGATGTTCCAGCCGGCGCCGGCGGTAGCGTTGACCGCCTGCAGCGCGTCGTTGACGTTGTTGTAGGTGTTGCCGCCGATGTTCAGGTTGGTCGTGACGGTGCCGGTGGTCGGATCATAGGTCGAGCCGCCGCCGAAGCTGTTGGCGACGCTGTCGCCGAGGTTGGTGACGTTGCCTTCGACCGCGGTCACCCGGTTGTCGACATTGGTGACGCGGTTGTCGAGGTTGGTCACCTTGCCGTCGACCGCCTGCAGCTGGCTGACGTTGACCGCATCGGTCGGCGCCGAACCGGCCGCGACATTGGTGATCTTCCGCTCGGCGCCCGCGCTGCCCACCGAGACCTCGCCGGCCGAGTTCTGCGGCGCGGTGAGGCCATAGCCGGTGTAGCCGGTCTCGGACCCGACCGAGGTCGTCGCCCCCGCGCCCAGCGCGACGCTGCCCGAGTGGATGGCGTTCGCCCCGGCACCGATCGCGACCGACTGGATGCCGTTGCCCTGGGCGTTGGTGCCGAGGGCGATCGCGTCGGCCTGCGCCACCTGCGCGTTCTGGCCGATCGCCGTGCCGCCCGGCGCGGTCGCCTGGACGATCGCGCCATTGCCCATGCCGATGCCATTGTTGCCGTTGACCACCGTCTGCGGGCCGATCGCGACCGATTCCTGGCCGACCGCCAGCGAATCTGCCGCCGTCGAATTGGCATGGAAGTAGACGATCGGCGTCACCGCGAACGAGGAGAGCGCCCCCTGCAGCTGCCGGATCGTCACCGCGTCCTGCGCCTGTGTGCCGTCGGCGACATTGGTGATCTGACGATAGGCGCCGGCGCTGCCGACGGAGATGGCGCCGAGCAGCGTCTGGTCGGTCGTGTTGTACGGCACGTAGCCGGTGGTCGCCGGGATCTGGCCGACGGCCGGCGCCAGCGCGCGGTCCGCGACCGAGCCGGCGCCGAGCGCCAGCGATCCCTCGACGGTGGCCTGGGCGCCGCGGCCCAGCGCCACCGCATTGCCGGCGCTCGCGGTCGCCTGATAGCCGAGCGCGGTCGAGCCCACCCCTTGCGCGAAGGCATCGGTCGGTGCGAGGCCGGTCTCGTTGGTGCGGGCATAGCGGATGCCGTCGCCGTTCGCATCGGTGAAGATGGACGTGGTGTCCCCGGCGATGTTGGCGATCGTGTTGCCGAGATTGGTGACGCTGCCCTCGACCGTCGTCACCCGGCCGTCGAGACTGGTGAAGCTGTTGCCCAGATTGGTGACGGTGCTGCCGAGGTTGGTCACCTCCGTGCCGATGCCGTCGACCGCCTGGTTGGTGGCGAACAGCTGCGAGCCGTTGATCGCATCGGTCGAGCCGCCGTCGACCCGACCGGCGGCGACGTTGGTGATGGTCCGTTCGGCTCCCGCCGCGCCGACGCTCACCGTCGAGGTCGGCGCCGCGCCCGCGAAGGTATAGGCCGTGCCGTTGATGGTCGTGCCGCCCGTCGCCACCGCGACATCCGTTGTCGCGCCGTTGCCGATCGCCACGTCGCCGGCGTTGTTGGCCACCGCGTTGGGACCGATCGCTACCGAGTTCGTGCCCAGCGCCTGCGAGTCCGCTTCGGTCGAAGTGGCGTGGAAATATTTGATGCCGCCGCCGTTGTTGATGTCGGTGAGGTCGCCTTCGATGGTCGTCACGCGGCCGTCGAGGTTCGTGACGTCGCCCTCGACCGTCGTCACGCGGCTGTCGAGATTGGCGATGTCGGTGGTGTTCTGCGTGACCTGCGTGTTGGTCGCATAGAGCTGCGAGCCATTGATCGCATCGGTCGAGCTGTCGCTGATCCGGCCCGCCGCCACGTTGGTGATCGTCCGCTCCGCACCCGCCGCGCCGACGCTCACCGTCGAGATCGGCGTGGTGCCCGCGAAGCTATAGGTGACGCCGCCGATCGTCGTATTGGCGGTGCCGACCGCTGCGAGCGTCGTGCTGCCCGAACCCAGCGCCACGTCGCTGGCGTTGTTCGCCGCCGCACCGGTGCCGAGGGCGACCGTGTCGCTTGCGCCAAGGGTGCCGCCGGTGCCGATCAGCACGCCGTTCTGAACGCCGGCCGCGGTGGTGCCGCCGTTGGCGAACACCTGGCTGCTGGCGAGCCCGGCGCCGAGGCTGTTGCTGTAGCCGCCGACGAAGTTCTGGCTGGCACCGCTCAGCGCGTTGCCCGAGCCGATCACGGTGTTGGTGTCCGATCCGCCGGTGACGCTGTTGCTGGCGCCGATCACGCTCGTCAGCGTCGAGGAGTCGACAGTGTTGAGGCCGCCGATGACATTCGCGGCGACAGCGCCGTTCAGCGTGTTGTTCGAGCCTTGGACCATGCTGCCCGTGCTGCCGGTCACGGTGTTGAAGCCGCCCAGCACGCCGGCCTGGGTCGAGCCGGTGATCGAATTGCTCTGGCCGAAGATCCACGAGTTGAAGCTGTTGTCGATCGTGCTCGAGTCGCCGATCACGATGCCGCGGGCGCTGGCATTGGGCGCGGTCTCCAGCACGCGGGCGTTGTAGCCCATGGCGATGCTCTGGAGGCCCTGTGCCGTCGCGCCGTTGCCGACCGCGGTCGACTGCACGCCCGACGAGGACGCGTCCACGCCGGCCGCGAGCGAGGCCGCCCCGGTCGCGCCGTCGTTGGCGTAGTTGCCCTGCGGCGTGCCGCCGTCGTTGACGCTGTAATAGTGGATCGCGGTCGCGTTCACCGTGTTGGTGAGCGATTCGACCGCCTGATTGGTGGCGAAGAGCTGCGAACCGTTGATCGCATCGGTCGAGCTGCCGCTGATCCGGCCCGCCGCGACATTCTGGATCTGCCGCTCGGCCCCGGCCGCACCGACGCTCACCACCGCGCCCGCCGCCGGGCTGCCGCCGGCGAAATTATAGGTCGTGCCGTTGACCGTCGCGCTCGGAGTCGGGCTCGACGCCGTCACCGTGCTGCCCGCGCCCAGCGCCACCGCGCCGTCGAGACCGCTCGCCACGGTCACGTTGCTGCCGACGACGAAGGTGTTGTTGGAGTTGATCGTGTTGTTGTTGCCGAGCGCGTAGGAGCCGTTGCCGTTGACCGTGTTGGGGTCGCCGATCGCGGCTGAGCCGACGCCGTTCACGACGTTGCCGGTGCCGATGCTGATCGAATCCTGCGCGTTCGCCTGCGCGCCGTTGCCGATGGCGATGGCGTTGGCGCCGGCGGCCACGGCGCTGCTGCCCTGCGCGATGCTGTCGCCGCCGGTGGCGGCCGCATTGAAGCCGAGCGCCACGTCGCGCGAGGTGGAGCCGTCGGTCGCACCCGCCTGGGCGCTGGTGCCGAGCGCCGTGGCGAAAGTGCCGGAGGCGGTCGCCTGATCGCCCGCCGCCAGACTCGAGGGGCCGAGCGCCTGGGCCTGATTGCCCAGTGCCGCGCCGGAGTCCGCGGCACGAGCGGCATTGCCCAGCGCGACTGCGAGCCCCCCCGTAGTTGTCGACGCGCGGCCGATGGCAACGCTGCTCGACCCATCGGCCAGCGCGTCCGAGCCCAATGCGATGCCGTTGGAGGTCGTCGCAACGGCATTCGTGCCCTGCGCGATGGTGTTGAGCGCCTGCGCCTGCGCGCCGGTGCCGAGGGCGATGGCGTTGGCGGTACCGATCGCATCGCCGCTTGCGCCGGCCAGAGCGCCAAGACCCTGGGCGATCGAGCTGTTGCCATAGGCGTTGGACTGCCCGCCGAGCGCCATGGCGTCGGTTCCCGCGGCATTCGCGCCCGCGGTAACATTGCCGCCGAGCGCGAGCGCGCCGGCGCCCGAGGCGCGAACGGCCGTCGCGGCGTTGACGCCGCCGCTGCCGAGCGCCGTCGCATAGGCGCCGCTTGCCTCGGCGAGCGTGCCGAGGGCGGTGGATCTTTCGGCGGCCGCGCTGGCGCTTCGACCAATCGCGATGGACAGATCGCCGCCCGACTGCGCGAACGCGCCGATCGCCATCGACTCCGATCCCGATGCCTGTGCGACCGTGCCGACCGCGATCGCGTTGGCATCGCTCGCGACGGTGCTGGTGCCCAGCGCGAGGGAGTTGACGCCGGAGGCGGTCGAGCCGTTGCCGAAAACGAACGCCCCGTCGGCCAGGGCGGACGAGGTCACGCCGACCGCGGCCGAATTGTCGCCGGTGGCCACGGTCTCTATGCCGGCCGCCAGCGCGAGGGCGCCAGTGGCGCCGTCGTTGTTGTAGTTGCCCGCAGGGGCGCCGCCGTCGTTGACGCTGTAATAGTGCGTGGCCGCGCCGGCGATCGCTGACGAAAGCGCCTGGTTGGTGGCCCATAGCTGCGAGCCGTTGATCGCATCGGTCGAGGTGGCATCGATCCGCCCCGCCGCCACATTGGTGATCGTGCGCTCCGCACCGACCGCACCGACGCTGACGGTGCTGGTCGGCGCCGTGCCCGCGAAGGCGTAGTTCGTGCCGCCGATCGTCACGCCGGTTGTTGCTACCGCCGCATCCGTGACCGAACCCGAGCCCAGCGCCACGTCGCCGGCGTTAACGGCGGTGGCAGTGTCACCGAAGGCAAGCGAGCCTGCGGCGCCTGCGCGGCTCGTGTTGCCGAGGGCGACCGATCCCTGGCCGACCGCGACATTGCTGTTGCCGATCGCGACCGCGCCGCTCGCCATGTTGGCAGCGGTGGCGGTCGCCGTGCCGTCGGCATTGGCAATGTTGTTCGCGCCGCCGGTGAAGGCGCCGGTGCCGCTGGCATAGCTCGGATCGCCGATGGCGACCGCGCCGTCGCCGAACGCGATGTTGCCCGCGCCGATCGAGACCGCCTTGCCGCCCGTCGCGGTCGAACCATTGCCAATGGCTACGGCGTCTTCGGCGTCCGCGGTCGCGCTCGCGCCAACGGCGACGGTGCCTAGCGCGGACGCAGTGGCGCCCGGCCCCATTGCAGTGGCGCGATCGGCAGTCGCCACCGAGTTGGTGCCGATGGCAAGGGAGTTGGTCGCTGACGCGTCGGCGCCGACACCCACTGCCAGCGCATTGACCGCGCTCGCACTCGCGAGTGCGCCTACTGCGGTCGCGCCAGTTACTCCGCTCGCGCTCGAGCCCTGCCCGATCGCAACACTGTTGGCAGCGGTAGCGCTGGCCTGCCTGCCGATGGCGATTGCCGCCTGCTCTGCTGCAACAGCTTCCGAACCTACTGCCGTCGCATACAGTCCTGCCGCATTTGCACCGATACCGGCAGCCAAGGCGGCGCCGCCCGTCGCGCCATCGTTGTTGTAGTTCGCGCCGGGCGTGCCGCCGTCGTTGACGCTGTAGTAATGCGGCGCGGCGCCGGCGACAGCCGACTGCAGCGAATCCTGCACGGCGAAGAGCTGCGATCCGTTGATCGCATCGGTCGAGGTGTCGCTGATCTGGCCAGCGGCGACGTTCTGGATCTGCCGCTCCGCTCCCACAGCGCCGACCGAGACGACGCTGGTCGGCGCGGCGCCGGCGAAGCTGTAGGGCGTGCCGCGGATCGTGGTGCCCGCCGTCGGCACCGGCGCCGAGGTCACCGAGCCCGAGCCCAGCGCCACGTCGCCGGCATTGTTCGCCACGGCAGTGTCGCCGAATGCGAGCGAGCCGGCGCCCAGCGCTTGGCTGGTGCTGCCGAGCGCGACGCTGCCCTGGCCGACCACCGTGTTCTGATAGCCGATGCCGACCGCGCCCTGCGCCGCCGTGCCGGGCGTGCTGATCGCCTGCCCGCCGCCGCCGACCATGTTGGTGTTACCCATCGCGACCGAGCCATTGCCAGTGGCGGTGTTGTCCTTGCCCTGCGCAATCGCGCCGTCGCCGGTTGCGGTGCTGGGATCGCCGATCGCGACCGCGCCATCGCCATTGGCGACGTTGCCGGCGCCGATCGCGACGGCCCTGCCGCCGGTGGCCGTGGTGCCCGTGCCGATGGCGACCGAGTCCGCGGAATTGGCGACCGCATTCGTGCCGGCAGCGATCGCATTCTGGGCGCTCGCGTTCGCGGTGTCGCCCATGGCCAGCGCGCTCAGTCCACTCGCTGATGCGCTAACGCCCAGCGCGGTTGCGCGCGCAAGGGTCGCGCCGGCGCCGTTGCCGAGCGCTACGGCGCCAGTATCCGCGCCCTGGGCGCCCGACCCAATCGCGACCGAGCCTAGTCCACTCGACACAGCGGCATTGCCCAAAGCCACTGCGAAATTGCCGGAAGCGTTTGCGTTGGGGCCGAGCGTTGCCGAGCTCGTCCCCGTCGCACGGGAATTTACCCCGATTGCGACGGCGAACTCGGCCGATGCCACGCTTTGGCGCCCGATCGCGGTGGCGTCGGCCACGTTTGCCGTCACATCCGTGCCGATGGCTATGGCGCTCTGAGCGAGAGCACCCGTGCCGGCTCCGGTGCGCCCGCCCAGATAGATGGCGTTCACGCCAGTGGCGGTTGCTCCAAAGCCAATGGCAGTGCCGTTGGTCTGGCTCGCTTGAGCATTGTGGCCGATCGATGTCGTTCCGTTGGCAGCGACGCCGATGCCGGCATTGGTTCCGATCGCGACGTTGTCGCTGCCCGTAACCAGATTGCCCGCGGAGGCGGAGAGCGTACCGTCGTAGGCGACGGTGCCATCGCCGGTCCCGAGGGCGACATTGCGCGTCCCCGTGACGCCGGAACCGGCACCTCGCATCACGCTGGCGATGCCGCCGCCCATCGCGGTATTCTGCGCGCCGCTGACGAGCGTGCCAGCCGCAATGCCCACCGCGACCGAGCTGTTATTGGCAGTGGTCGAACCGGCACCGGCACCCTGACCGACGGCAACCGTGCTGTCGCCGATCGCCACCGCTTGCGTCCCCAGCGCCGTTGAGCTGCCGCCAGTCGCCCTAGCAGCGTTGCCGACGGCGACGCCGGAGACTCCGCTGGCGTTGGCGCCGTTGCCGGCGGCGAGAGAATTATCGCCGGTTGCCTGGCTGATCACTCCCAACGCTGTCGAATTGCCGCCGGCTGCGTTACTGCCCGCTCCCACCGCGGTCGCGTTGCCGCCGGCTGCTTGGCTGGTCGATCCAACCGCGGTACCAAAGCTGTTGGCGACGGTCCCCGTGCCGAGGGCGGTCGCACTGTTCCCCGAAGCCGACGCACCGTTGCCGACGGCAGTGGCAGCACTATTTGTCGCCTGGCTTAAACTGCCGATAGCGACAGAATTGCCGCCGGTCGCCTGGCTCGACACGCCGACGGCCGTTGCGGCCGCGCCAGCAGTGGCCGAGGAGCCGAGGGCAGTGCCGTTGGCGCCATTCGCGGTGGAGTTGACGCCAAAGGCCGCTGCTCCATCTGCGAGGGAGCGGGCGTTTCCGCCCACAGCGAGCGCGTTGACGCCGGTCGCGTTCGCAAAGACGCCTATGCCTATGGCGTTGAGGCCATTGACGCCCATCGCATAACCGATGGCGATCGAAGCATTGCCCGTTGCGGTGATACCGGTGCCAATAGCCACGCCGTTGTCGCCATTCACGTTGGCGCCCGAGCCTATTGCAGTTGAGGCGCCGCCGTTAGCGTTGTTGCCACAACCGATAGCGACGCCCTGTGGTCCTGCTGAGGGATTGGTGCAGTTGGCCGGGTTGCTAAGAACCCCATTGCCGACGACAGTCTGCGCGAACGCCGCTTGCGGGATGGCGACAACGCTCAGCGCGGCCAACGCCACGCCGGCGGAAAGGCCCGCTTTGCCTGTCAGCACAATCGGGAAACCCGATGATGCCGACGCTCCGGCGCTGGACGGATTCGCTGTGCCGAGCCCGCCGAGCCCGAGCTTGTCGCGATTCAGCCCGAGCACACGATGCGCGCGGCGCAGCACCGCCATCAGCCGGCGGCGCTGCGACCAGCTCGCTCCTTCCGCACCGACGACCCAGTTCGCGGCAAAGCGGGCGCGACGAACGTTCTGCGACTCAAATCCGGACATGCCACTTCCCCTTGTTGAGCTGGCCACGGCGCCTCGCCGATGACCCGGAGCGAACAGACACAGCTTCCCCGCCGCTCCGGCGCGCGGAGACGCTTCCACGATTCAGGAATTCAAATTCGGTCCGATGGAGAGGGTCGTTCTATGAGCCTCGGCTCATCCCGGCCCTTCCCCGAAATCATCCAAAGTCCGCCCCTCGGGCGACGGTCACCACCACGCAGGCGCCGCCGCTGGAGACCAGCATCGCCTGCCCCTGGTTGCTCCCGAGAGTGTAGAGCGGCACGCCGGACAGACTGCCCGCCGCGGTGCTGCCCGCCGGCAGCAGCGCGACCACGTCCTTGCACGCGCGCTGGAACGGCGCCACGCGCACCAGCTGGCCCTCGCACTTCCCGCCGACCGGCGCCGCCATGACGATGCCGGCGGCCTGGGCGCTGTAGCCGGGCGTGTTGTAGGTCATGCCGACCACGCCCTGCACGCCATGCCCGTCGGGAGCCGCGCGCTCGGTCAGCGCCTGGACGGTGTAGGAGGAGCCGTGGGAGACGGTCTCGCCCATTGCGGCGAAGAGATTGGCGCATTTGCGCACGCCCAGCCGCCCGGCCTGCTCCTGGAAAATATTGACGCTTGCCGCAGGAGCTTTTGCAGCGGCGGGCGGCCGAGTTTCCGCCGATGCGCCGCCGGTGGCGAGGGACATGGCCAGCGCGGCCGCGATCACGCGCCGGGCACGCCGCTGCGAAACGTCCGCCCCTTCCGCCCGATGCGATGAGGCGGGTGCCTCGGAAGACTGCTCGATCATGCGGACAAACCCCCTGTTGCGCGATTGACGTCTATGGTCGACCCGTCGAAGGGGGGCGGTTCATCGGAAGGCCTGTCATCGCCACCATCTCCCCTTTCTCCCCTTTTATCCAGATCGGACCCATTCAGACTAGGTCAATCAGCATGAGTAATTCAATAGGAGTTACAAGATTTTTCAATCCCCTTCCGTAAATATCTCGTAAATCAAGTCGGATTTAGTTGGGTAATGTTAGAGATATACTGCAACCTACTAAATCCTACCCGATCCGACTGTTCTTTGGCAGGGTCATTGTCGCAAATCTGACTTGTTGTTGTAACTATAATGTCTGTGGAGCGGCGACTCGGGCCGCGGGCCGACTCCGACAAGGAGAGGATGCGCCGCCGGCGACAGCGCTGGACCGGGATCAGCTTGGATTGAAACCATCGTCATCCCGGCGAAAGCCGGATCCAGAGTCGCGAACGAGGGCCGGTTTGGCCCTGGATCCCGACTTCGCCGAGATAATGGAAATCAGCAAGAAGGGCGTCAGAAGAATAGTAGTGAAATCAATGATTTATTTGAGGTATCACCCTAGCGCTCGGGCGTCTTGCGCCTTTCCAGCCGGACCGGGGCGGAGAAGAGATAGCCGCGGCCATGCACGGTCTGGATCGGGGCGGGATAACCGGTCGCCTGCTCGATCTTGCGCCTGAGCCGCCGGATCACGGCATCGAGGTTCTTGTCGCCGGCCGGATCGGTGCCATAGTCGAGCTCCGCGCGCAGCTCCGCGCGCGAGATTACCGCTCCGGACTGGATCAACAGCCGCTGGACGAACGCCGTTTCCACCGCGGTCAGCTTCACCCGCCCGCCGTTCGGCGCCTGCAGCGTCCAGTGGGCGGGATCGAAGAACCAGCGCGGCTCCGGGGTTGTGGTCGCCGGACGGCGCATCTCGCCGCGGACGATCCGTCGGGCAAGGCTGTGCACTCCGTGCACCAGCTCGTCGCCGGCGACCGGCTTGGTGAGGTGGAGATCGACGCCGCTCTCGAATGCCCCGATCCGGTCCCGCGGCCCGTTGCCGACGGTGAGCAGGATGATGCCGACGCCCTTCCGGTGCAGCCAGGATGCGATCTCCAGCCCGACCTGGTCGGACGGGCCGGCGTCGATCACGACGATGTCATAGCTGTCCATCGCCATGCTCCGATAGAACTCCAGCGCCGATCCGGCGCCTTCGGCTTCGAAGCCCTCGCGCTGCAGGCGCTCGTGCAGCGGCCCGCCGGGGCCGGCACGCTCTTCAAGAACGATGATACGCATTCACGCCACGACGATCGACCGGCAGCGCCCCGTGCGCCGAAACAACTCGACTCCGGTGAACGACCAGATGCCCAGGACGACTTGCGCACGAGAGCGGTGGAGGTACCTTCCGCGCCCGATACCTTCGTACGCACGTCATGGGCCTACGCATTGCCGATCCCCTTGCCGGCGATATTAAGGCAATCTGCGCTAACGAACAGTTAGCGTTCTCATATTTTTTATCTTATTTTACAATTGTGTAAGTAAAGATTTTTCTGTATCTGCCGCGGTTTCGCATGGGCTAGTCACCGCGCGCTCGGGACGCGGCGCTCAACGTCGGATCCGGGTATCGGCACGGTGCATCCAGCTAAGCAAATCGCTGAACCTGTGCAGCGGCAGCGATCCCAAAATTCCGGATCGACGGCATCGAAACAGACCTTGAGGCCCCGCGCATGGGCCGCGTCGACGAAGGTCTTGTAGTCTGCCCCGGTGCCGAAGTGCGGGGGCACATCGGTGAAATCCAGGCCCCAATAGCCGCGATAGCCTGCGTCGGCGCGGCTGCCCTCGCCCTGGACGATCTGGTTGCGGAAGACCAGGGTGAGCCAGATCGCGGTCACGCCAATCCCTGAAAGGGGCCATGCTTCCCGCCGTTCTGAATGCCGATCCGTCCTAAGCCGCCAGCCGGAACCTCAGCAGCCGATCATCGAGTGGAACCAGCGCCTCGGCACCGGCGCCGACGACGCTGACGATCTCCGGATGATGCGCGTCGAGGCCGCCGGTGAGCGCGCCGAACGCCGGCAGGATCAGCTTGGTCCCGGTCGCGACGAAGCAGCGGCGCGAGACCTGGCGTCCGCGCAGGGTCAGGCGCAGCTTGGGATGGAAATGCCCCGACAGCTCCGGCCGGGTCTCGGCCGGATCGGCCTCGTGGCGCAGCACCAGCCCGTCCACCTCGGCCTCCTCGACGACCTCGCCGCCGCAATGGTCGGCGACGATCGGGTCGTGATTGCCGGTGATCCAGGTCCAGCGCGTGGCGGCGGTCAGCGTGCGGAGCTTGGCCTGCGCGGCGGCGGGCAGGCGATCGCAGCCCTCGCGGTCGTGGAAGCTGTCGCCGAGGCACCAGACCTCGGCCGCTCGGGTGCGCTCGGCCAACGCCGACAGCTCGGCGAGCGTCGCCAGCGAATCATAGGGCGGCAACATCTGCCCGCTGCCTGCGAACCAGCTCGCTTTCTCGAAATGCAGGTCGGCGACCAGCAAGGCGCGCCGCGCCGGCCAGAACAGTGCGCCCTCGCGCAGCGCGGCCAGCTCGCGCCCGGCGAACAGAAAGGGAACCATGACCGTCGCCCTATGCCCGGCGACCGACGCCGGGGCAAGCCGGATCAACTCGCCGAATTGGCGAAAAGCTTCACCAGCTCATAGAGATAGTCGCGGCCGTCGTAGAGCTCCTTGACGCCGATCCGCTCGTTGAGGCCGTGCGTGCCGCTGCCGTTGGGCTCGACGAAGATGCCCGGTACGCCATAGACCGGAATACCGATCGCCTCGAGGAAGATGCCGTCCGTCGCGCCGGTCGACATCAGCGGCAGCAGCGGCGCGCCCGGGAAATGCCTGGCCGCGAGCTTCTCGATCGGCCCGACGATCTTCGGGTCGAGCGGCGGTTGCACGGCCAATGGCCGCACCGGCTGGTTTGTGGTGACCTTTACCTTGTTGCCCGCAAGCTCCTGCAGCCTGGCAAGCGTGCCGTCGACCGTCTCGCCGGGGATGATGCGGCAGTTGACGTTGGCGGTGGCGCGCTGCGGCAGCGCATTCTCGGCGTGGCCGGCATTGAGCAGCGTGGCGACGCAGGTGGTGCGCAGCGTCGAGTGCATCGCCTTGTCGCGGCTGACGAGTCCGTCGGCCTCCTTGTCCTCCGGATTGGCGAGCAGGCGCTTCACCGCCTCCGCGACCGGCGAGGGCAGCGCCGGCAGCGACTTGGTGAAGAAGGCGCGGGTGGTGTCGTTGAAGCGGATCGGGAACTCGTAGTTCCGGACGCGCAGCACCGCATCGGCGACGTCGTAGATCGCGTTGTCCGTCACCGGCTGCGAGCTGTGGCCGCCGGGATTGGTGGCGGTGAAGGTATAGTTCTGCGCCGCCTTCTCACCGACCTGGATCGCCAGGAGCTGACGCTTGCCGTCGGCGCCGATCCGCCCGCCGCCGCCCTCGTTGAACGCGAACTCGGCCGCGATCAGCTCGGGCCTGTTCCTGGCCAGCCATTCGGCGCCGTTCCAGGCGAAGGTCGTCTCCTCGCCGCAGGTGAGCGCGAGCTTGATCGTGCGCTTGGGCTTGAAGCCGTCCTGCTTGAAGCGGATCAGCGTGTCCGCCCAGATCGCCGACATCGCCTTGTCGTCGACGGTGCCGCGGCCATAGTAATAGCCGTTCTCCTCGACGAGCTTGAACGGATCGCGTTCCCAGTCGGCGCGGTTGGCTTCCACCACGTCGAGATGGCCGAGCAGCAGCATCGGCTTGGCCCTGGCGTCGCTGCCCGGCAGCACCGCGACGAGGCCGCCGTCCTTGGGGTGATCGGGGACGGAAAAGAGCGTGACGTCCCGGTCGGCATAGCCCGCCGCCTTGAGCCGCGCCGCGATCTGCCCGGCCGCCTGGGTGCAGCTTCCCGCGGACAGCGTGGTGTTGGTCTCGACCAGCTCCTTGTAGAGGCCGAAGAACGCCCGCTGGTCGGGCCGCGTCTGGGCGGCGGCGGGCGCCGTCGCCAGCGCGAGTGAAGCCAGCATCGCCGTTCCCAATGCCCGCATATCCCTAGCCCCCTCTTCCGGTTCAGCGGGTGGTAAGGTGCTATGACGGTGTCCGCAATCGGCGACGGAAGGATCAGCGATAACTCTGACAGTTGGAGGCTGCGCGACAGACGCTACGAAAGTCGATCCGCGGGGCCGGCAGGCTGAAGCCCACCTGCTGGTTCGCGAAATCCATCTCGACGCGCCGAAAGAGGCGCAAGGTGCTCATGCCCAGGATCAATGCCGGCCTATCGCTCAGGCCGAGGCGCTCGAAGGGCGCGACATCGGCGAAGGACAATTCGACATTGTCGAATCGCACGTTCCCAATCTTGAGATCGCTCACGACCATCAAATCCGCGTAGAAGGAACGCCCTGTCACTGACACGACCTCGATGGGGCCGAGGCGGCGCGGCGGGCGCTTGGCGAGGGCCAGCATCGCGCTGTTCCCGACGCTCACCCAGGAGCCGGTATCGATGATGACAGCGATCGGTCGTCCGTGAAACGATGCTTCGGTGATGATCAGCTGGCCGACGCGCCGCTCTGCCGGAATGACGATCTCGCCCCTGGGGCGGCGTTTCGACGGTCTGACCTCCATTCGACGACGTGTGAAATCGATGGCGAGCTTATGCCCCTGCAGCGCATCGATTCCCAACATGCCCAGCGCGCCGAGGTTCGCCAGCGCGAACGACGGCGCATTGATCGTCCGGCCGCCGAGTTCGCTCACCGCCAGCGCCGGAACATGAACCGTCGCGACATCGCTCGGACCTACGAAATCGAGAACCCGCGCCTTGTTCCCCGGCCGGAGATTGAGCCTGCCGGCGAGCTCATGCGAAATGACGGAGCGTTCCGCGCCCGTATCGATGAGGAAATCGAACGGTCCCTGCCCGTCGACCACGACCGGCACCGTCATCCGGCCCTGCTTGACCGCGAACTCCAGCATCGGGGCCGGCTGATCGCCGCCGAGTGATGCTGCCGGCGTCTGCGCCGCGACGTAGCTTGCACAAATCAGACAGGCGAGGAGGGCCGCAGCGCGATGCATAGGCGGCCGGACAGGCATGACATCTAAAGCGCCGTGAACGCCGAGCGCGGAAGGGTATCGACATCGCGCGGCATCAGGAAGCGCACCTCGCGATTGGCGAAATCGATCTGCACGCGGCGGAAGGACTTGAGGGTGCTCATGCCCAGGAACAGCGCCGGGCGGTCATCGAGCTCGAACCGCTTGAACGGCGCTACGTCGGCGAACGCAACCGGCATGTTGGAAAAGGTTATCCCTCCCACCCGCACGTTGTCGACATAGCTGAACTGCGCCTGGACGAGCCCGCCGGTGGCGCTGATCAGCGTCGTCGGTTCGATGCCGCGCGTGTGCCGGCGCACCAGGCGCAGCATCGCGCCGTTGCCGACGCTGACCGGCGATCCGGTATCGAGGATCACGCGGATGCGCCGGCCGTCATAGGAGGCCTCGGTCACGATCAGCTGGCCGAACAGGCTCTTGGCGCGGACGACGATCTCGTCCGGCCGCTTCGGCGGCCTTTTCTTCTTGCGCTTGACCGACGGCGCCACGCTCATCTGACCGGCCTCGAAATCGATGTCGATGCGATGATCGCGCAGCATGTCGATGCCGAGCAGCCCGAGCGCGCCGAGATCGACCGCCTTCAAGGCCGGCGCATGGATCGCGCCGATGTCCGGTATGGTGCTGACGTTGATCGAGGGAATGACGACGGTGCCGACGCGGCTCGTGCCGCTCATCGCCGTCACGTTGACCGTGCGCCCCGGCGGGAGCCCGAGGTTGCGCGCCAGCTCGCGCGCGATCACGGTGCGTTCGGAACCGGTGTCGATGATGAACCGATAAGGACCGGCGCCGGCGATCTGCACCGGCACGGTCATGCGGCTCTGATGCTCGCCGATCGCGACGATCGCGGCGGCGAGCTCCTCGGCCGGCGACAGCTGAGCCTCCGCAGGATTTTGCTGCGGGGCTTGCTGCACGTCGGGGAGCGCCCCCGCAAGCAGCAGGGCCAAGGGCCACAAGGCGAAATGCACCCCTGACATGGGTGCATATTACGCCTCTATTACGATCGCGACAATCGGCCTCAATCGAGCTGCATCGCCTGTGCAGCAAGCTGTTCCGCCTCGACCAGCAGGGCGTCGTCGACGGTGCCGGTCTGCGCGACATTCTCGCGCCCGATCAGCACCAGCACAGGCACCGCGAGCGGGCTCACGCGGTCGAGGTCGACGTGCACCATCGTCCCTGCCGCGCGGTCGAGCAGGTTGGCGAGGCGGCCGACATCGGTGAGGCGCGCGCGCGCGTCCTGCCACGCCGCCTGCAGCAGAAGATGCGTCGGCTCGTACTTGCGCAGCACATCGTAGATAAGGTCGGTCGAGAAGGTGACCTGCTTGCCGGTCTTGCGCCTGCCCGGATGCTGGCGCTCGACCAAGCCGCCGATCACCGCCACTTCGCGGAACGCGCGCTTGAGCAGCGCCGAGCCCTGCACCCAGTCGACGAACTCATGCTCGAGGATGTCGGGCGAGAACAGCGATGCCGGATCGGCGATCTTCTCCAGCCCGTAGCAGGCGAGCGCATAGTCGTTGGCGACGAAGCCGATCGGCTTCAGCCCCTGCGCCTCCATCCGCCGCGTCACCAGCATCCCGAGCGACTGATGCGCGTTCCAGCCCTCGAAGCTGTAGGCGACCATATGGTGCCGGCCTTCGAGCGGAAAGGTCTCGACCAGCAGCTCGCCGGGCGCCGGGAGGCGCGAACGATAGCGCTGCACCTCCAGCCATTCGCGTACGTCGGGCGGGAAACGTTCCCATGCGCGGTCGTCGTGGAGGAAGGTGCGGACGCGCTCGGCCAGCCGCGTCGAGATGGCGAGCCGCGCGCCCATGTAGCTCGGAATGCGCGCGGGCCGCGATGTCGCACGGACGATCAGCTCCTCGCCGGTGATGCGCTCCACCTCCAGGCTCAGGCCGGCGAAGAAGAAGGTGTCGCCGGGCGAGAGTGATGCGCCGAACGCCTCTTCGACGCGGCCGAGGCGGCGGCCGTTGCGGAAGCGGACCTCGATCATCGTCGCCTCGACGATGATGCCGGCGTTCAGCCGATGCTGCGCGACGAAGCGGGGGTGGCTGACGCGCCACAGCCCGTCCGGCCCCTTGGTCAACCGCTTGAACCGGTCGTAGGCACGCAGCGCATAGCCGCCGTCGGCGATGAAATCGAGGACGCGCGCATAGGTCTCGTCGCCGAGCGCCGAATAGGGCAGCGCCGCCCGGATCTCCTGCAGCAATGCCGCAGCATCGAACGGCGCGGCACAGGCCACCGCCATGATGTGCTGCGCGAGCACGTCGAGCGCACCGGGCCGGAACATATCGGCGTCGAGCTCCCCCGCATCGACCGCATCGAGTGCCGCGCGCGCCTCCAGATACTCGAAGCGGTTGCCGGGGACGACCACCGCTTCCGACGGCTCGTCGAGCCGGTGATTGGCGCGACCGATGCGCTGGAGCAGGCGCGACGAGCCCTTGGGCGCGCCCATCTGGATCACGCAGTCGACGTCGCCCCAGTCGACGCCGAGATCGAGGCTGGCGGTGGCGACCAGCGCACGCAGTCGCCCGTCGGCCATCGCCTGCTCGACCTTGCGCCGCGCCTCGCGGTCGAGGCTGCCGTGATGGACGCCGATCGGCAGACCCAGCCGGTTCACCTTCCACAGGTCCTGGAAGATCAACTCGGCAAGGCCGCGGGTGTTGCAGAAGACGATGGTCGTCCTGTGCGTCTCGATCTCCGCCATCACCTGCGGCGCGGCATAGCGGCCGGAATGCCCCGACCACGGCACCTTTCCCTCGGGCAGCAGGATGGCGATGTCGGGATCGGCGCCCCTCTCACCCTCGACCAGGGTTACCGCGTCGATGTCGCCCCAGGGTGCGAGCCAGGCGCGGTAACCGTCCGGATCGGCAACGGTGGCCGAGAGCGCCACCCGCCGCAAGGCCGGCGCGAAGGTCTGGAGCCGCGCAAGGCTGAGCGCGAGCAGATCGCCGCGCTTGCCGGTGGCGAAGGCGTGGACCTCGTCGACGACCACCGTCCTCAGATGCGCGAACAGCCGCGGGGCATCCGGATAGGAAAGAAGCAGGCTCAGCGACTCGGGCGTGGTCAGCAGGATCTGCGGCGGCCGCGCCCGCTGGCGCGCCTTGCGGTCTGACGGCGTGTCGCCGGTGCGCGTCTCGACGCGGATCGGGACCCCCATCTCCTCGACCGGCGTCAGCAGGTTGCGCTGCACGTCAACCGCCAGCGCTTTGAGCGGCGAGACGTAGAGGGTATGGAGCTCTTCGCTCGGCACCTCGATCAGCTCGGCGAGGCTGGGGAGAAAGCCGGCGAGCGTCTTGCCGGCGCCGGTGGGAGCGACCAACAGCGCGTGCCGCCCCGCTCGCCCGCTGGCGAGCATCTCGAGCTGATGCCGCCGCGGCGCCCAGCCGCGCGAGGCGAACCAGTCGGCGAGAGGCTGGGGCAGGTCAGATGCGGCCGTCATGCCGCTCCATTGAGCATGACGCGGAGAACGCGGCTAGGGCCTGTCGGCGCGGCCTTGCTCCTCGTACAGCTGGCGCGTGGCGCGCTCGCTATCGGCGTGTTCGGTGCGCGAACGCCGGTTGTGCAGCATCGCCCAGGCGATCACGATCAGCAGCAGCAGCGGACCGACGATCACCATCAGGCCTGTCATCGTACCTTCGGCCATGACGTTCCTCCATTCTCATGGAGTCAACGAGTGCGACAGGTCATTCGATCCCCTGACCTACGGCGCCGGCGGCGTGCCGGCCGCGCGATCCTCCAGCGACAGCCATGCGGTGTCGCCCTTGGTACCGATCCGCACACCTTCGGCGTATTTGCCGAGCGGATTGGCGTAGTTGACCGTCGGTCCGGCGAAGCCGTTCTGCTCGTTGACGATCAGCGCCGCCGCATCGCCGCCCGACCGATCTTGCGCTCGCGCCCAGCCATGGGCGGCGGCGCGCCGATCAGGATGCGCGGCTTGCCGGCCGCGTCGACGATGCGCAACGCGTGCGTGTCGATCACATCCGGCGTCACGCCTTTGATCGGTGCAAGCCCGCCACTCCAAGGCCGATCGCGATCGCGCTGATCGCCATGAACGCCGCCCGGTGACGGCCAAGGCGGCGTTCGAGCCGGGCGATCCGCAGTTCGGTGTCGGTGATTCTTCCATTGATCCTCTCCTCCGGCTGGAACGGATAGGCGGCCGCGGCGATATTGGCGATATGACGAGGCTCGGCGACTGGATCGAACCCCACCCGACCGGGTTGTACCTCCCCGGCGCCGACGCGTGGATCGACCCGTCGGTGCCGGTCGCGCGAGCGCTGGTGACGCACGGCCATGCCGATCACGCGCGCGGCGGTCATGGCGAGGTATGGGCGACGGCGGAGACGCTGGAGATCATGGCACTGCGCTACGGCCCTCAGAACGGCCGGACAGTCGCCTATGGCGAGACGCTGACGCTGGGCGCGATCGACGTCGGCTTCGTCCCTGCCGGCCATGTGCTCGGATCGGCGCAGATCGTGCTTGACCACCGCGGCGAGCGGATCGTCGTGTCGGGCGACTACAAGCGCCGCGAGGACCCGACCTGCGAACGCTTCGAGCCGGTCCGGTGCGACGTGTTCGTGACCGAGGCGACCTTCGGCCTGCCCGTCTTCCGCCATCCCGAGACGCACGACGAGCTCGACAAGCTGTTGGCGGCGCTGCGCGCCGATCCCGAGCGCTGCGTGCTGGTCGGCGCCTACGTGCTCGGCAAGGCGCAGCGGGTGATCCGCGAGCTGCGCATGATGGGGTTCGGCGACCCGATCTACCTCCATGGCGCGCTGCAGCGCCTGTGCGACCTCTATGTCGCGAACGGCATCGATTTCGGCGAGCTCCGGCCGGCGACCGGTGCGGCGAAGGCCGAGTTGATGGGGCGAATCGTGATCGCGCCGCCCGGGGCGCTCAACGACCGCTGGTCGCGGCGGCTGCCCGATCCGATCACGGCGATGGCTTCCGGGTGGATGACCGTCCGTCAGCGCGCGCGCCAACGCAACGTCGAGCTGCCGCTGATCCTCTCCGACCACGCCGACTGGGAGGAGCTGACCGCTACGATCCGCGAGGTGCGGCCCCGCGAGATATGGGTGACGCATGGGCGCGAGGAGGCGCTGGTCCACTGGTGCGCGACCAACCGGATCAAGGCCCGCGCGCTCGAGCTCGTCGGCTATGAGGATGAGGACGATTAGATTGATAGTTCGAATAGATCATTTGATTTATTTACTACCCGTTGAAATCTTCTGCTTTTCGTCATCCCGGCGAAGGCCGGAATGACGGGGGGCGGGACATCAGTCGACATTTCAATGGAAATCGTGGCTGCGGATCGGGATCGAATCCTCGTCCCGCCGGTCGCGCCAGCGGAGGTGGCGGGGCGGCGGCGATCGTCCGGGCGGGCGGCCGTGGGCGCCAGAGTCACCGGCGGCGGGACTCGGGAAGTCGATCGAGCCGACCTCGCGCAACATCGCCGAATAGTCGACGATCCGGTCGACGATGACGTGGATCACCTCGCCCTCGCGCTGCACTTCGCCCTGCACGCCGATCATCGTCGCGGTCATGATCGTGCGGCGCTGCGCCTCGAACCGGTCGCGCCAGACGATCGCGTTGGCGATGCCGGTCTCGTCCTCCAGCGTGAGGAACAGCACGCCGGTGGCGGTCGCGGGGCGCTGACGCACCAGGATCACGCCGGCGACCTCGATCTTCCGTCCCGGCTTCGCTTGCCTGAGCCCGGCGGCGGGCATCACGCCCAGCAGGTCCAGCCGGTCGCGCAGGAAGGCGACCGGGTGCGCGCGCAGCGAGAGCTGGGTCGCGCGATAATCCTCCACCACCTCGCGCCCCGCGGTCAGCGATGCCAGCGCGACAGCCGGCTCGCGCCGATCGGCGAGCCCCAGCGGCACCGGCTTCTCGCCGAGCGCTCGCACCGCCCACAGCGCCTGCCGCCGATCGTGCCCGAAGCAGCGGAACGCATCCGCCCGCGCCAGCCGTTCGAGGATCGCCGGCCTGACCCCGGAGCGCCGCCACACGTCCTCGACCGAGGTGAAGGAGCCGGCGGCACGCGCCTTCAGGATCTTTCCCTCGACATCCTCCTTGCCGATTCCGCTCACGATTCTGAGGCCGAGCCGAAGCGGCGTCAGCGATGCCCATTCTGCATCCGTGCCGTAGAAGCCCCGATGTTTCTCGCGCGCTGCGGCCCGCGCAGTTGGCGCCAGGCACGTATCCCACTCGCTGGCATTGATGCATGGCGGCAGGAACTCGACGCCATGTTCGCGCGCATCGCGGACGATCTGCGCGGGGGCGTAGAATCCCATCGGCTGCGCGTTGAGCAGCGCCGCGCAGAACACGTCGGGATGATGCGCCTTCATCCACGAGGAAGCATAGGCGATCTTGGCGAAGCTCGCGGCATGGCTCTCGGGGAAACCGTAGTTGGCGAACCCTTCGATCTGCTTGACCATCCGCTCCGCGAAATCGCGGCTGATGCCGTTGGCGAGCATCCCGTCGATCAGCTTGGGCCGGAACTCGCCGACGGTGCCGTTGGCCTTGAACGTCGCCATCGCCTTGCGCAGCCGGTCCGCTTCGGCGGGCGTGAAGTTCGCGCCGACGATCGCGACCCTCATCGCCTGTTCCTGGAACAGCGGTACGCCCTTGGTCTTCTCCAGCACCTCGCGCAGCGGCTCATAAGGATATTCGACCTGCTCCTTGCCTTCGCGGCGGCGCAGGTAAGGGTGAACCATGTCGCCCTGGATCGGCCCCGGCCGCACGATCGCCACCTCGATCACCAGATCGTAGAATTCGCGCGGCCGCATCCGCGGCAGCATCGACATCTGTGCACGGCTCTCGATCTGGAACACGCCGAGCGTGTCGGCCTTGCAGATCATGTCGAAGGTCGCCGCGTCATCGCCCTGAAGCACCGGGTCGGCCAGCGTCATCGGCTGCCCCTTGTGCTCGGCCATCAGGCCGAACGCGCGGCGCATACAGCCGAGCATCCCGAGCCCCAGCACATCGACCTTCATGAAGCCCAGCTCCTCGATGTCGAGCTTCTCCCATTCGATCACCCAGCGGTCGGGCATGGCGGCAGGCTCGACCGGCACCAGGCTGTCGAGCCGGTCGCGCGTCAGCACGAAGCCGCCCGGATGCTGCGACAGATGACGCGGCGTGCCGATCAGCGCGTTGGCGAGCTCGATCGCCAGCGCGACGCGGGGATCGCCGGTGTCGACGCCGAGCGCGCGGCTGTGCTTCTCCTCGATGCCGTCGCCGGAGATGCCCCATACCTGCCCTGCCAGCGCGCCGGTCAGGTCCTCCGACAGCCCCAGCGCCTTGCCCACCTCGCGGATCGCGCCGCGGGAACGGTACCGGCTCACCACCGCGGTCAGCGCGGCGTGCTGGTGACCATAGGTCTCGTAGATCCATTGGATCACCTCCTCGCGCCGCTCGTGCTCGAAATCGACGTCGATGTCGGGCGGCTCGTGGCGCTCGGTCGAGATGAAGCGCTCGAACAGCAGGCTGTGCTCGATCGGATCGATCGAGGTGATGCCGAGCACGTAGCAGATCATCGAATTGGCGGCCGATCCCCGACCCTGGCAGAGGATGCCCTCGCCGCGCGCGAAGCTGACGATCGAGTTCACCGTCAGGAAATAGGGAGCATAGCCCATCTCCTCGACCAGGGCGAGTTCGTGTGCGAGCTGATCGCGATAGCGCTGCGGCGGATCGCCGCCGTACAGCCGGTCGAGCGCGTCCCCGGCCAGCCGCTCCAGCGCCTGCTGCGGCGTGCGCCCGGTCATGACGATCTCGTCGGGATATTGATAGTCGAGGTCGCGCGGATTGAAGGTGCAGCGCTCGACGATCGCCTCGACCGCCGCCAGCGCCTCCGGATGTGCGGCGAAGCGGCGGGCCATTTCCTCGGGCGGCTTGAGGTGCCGGTCGGCGCTGCGCTCGCGGCGGAAGCCCAGCTCGTCGATCGTGCATTTCTCGCGGATCGCGGTGACCACGTCCTGCAGCATCCGCCGGTCGGGCGTGTGATAGAGCACGTCGCCGGTCGCGAGCGGGGTCAGGCCATGGCGCCGGGCGGCTTCGGCGAGAGCGTTCAGGCGCAGCGCCTCGCCCGGCCGGCGGTGCAGGGTCAGCGCGACATGACCGCGCTCCCCGAACGCATCCGCCATCCAGCGCAGCGACAGCAGGTCGCCGTCGTCGGCCATCCCCGGCACCAGCGCGCCGACCAGGCCTTCGCTCGCCCCGGCGACGTCCTCCCAGTGGAGGAAGCACCTGCCCTTCTCGCCGCGCCTGGGATCGGCGCGCAGCTTGCCCTTGGAAAGCAGCCGGGTCAGCCGCGACCAGGCCGCCCGGTCCTCCGGCCAGACCAGCAGCGAGGCGCCGTCGACCAGGTCGAGGCGGCAGCCGGCGACCATGCGGATCGGATAGCCCTGCCGGGTGATCTGCTCCGCCGCGACCAGGCCGCGCACGATCCCCCCCACCGAGTTGCGGTCGCAGATGCCGAGCGCCGGCATCCTCATCAGCGCGGCCGCCGAGAACAGCTCCTCCGCCGACGACACGCCGCGCAGGAACGAGAAGTGGGTGGTGACCTGAAGCTCCGAATAGGTCATCCGAACACGCCGTGCATGTACCATTTGAGGTCGCCGGTTTCGGCGCGCTCGCCGTCGCCGCGGCGGTAGAGCCAGAAGCGCGCGCCGGTCTCGTCCTCGACCCGGAAATAGTCGCGCACCGAATGCCGCTCGGACGATCGGCGCCACCATTCGCCCTGGATGCGTTCGGGACCGTCGGCGCGGACGACGCGGTGGGTGATGCCGCGCCAGGTGAAGCGCCGGGGCGGATGGTCGGGCAGCTCGAACATGACGTTGTCGACCTCCTCGGGCCGCGCCAGCAGCCGCGCCGGCCGCGGCCACAGCGGCGTCCAGGGGTCGAGCGGTCCCAGCCGCCGCAATCGCGCGACGTCGTCGACCGGCAGCCGTGCCCCCGCCCGACTTGGCGGATCGAGCGGCGGGGCCGGAGCGACGCTGCGCTCGGGCACATCGCTCTCGACCGGCACGGCGCGCCAGGTGCGGGCACCGCGCGTCGCCAGCGCGTCGATCAGCGGCGCGAGGTCGGGCGCGGCCTCCTCGTCTAGCCGTTCGGTGACGGGCTCGGGCCCGAGCGGGTCGGCGGCGCGGACGACGAGACTCATCGCGTCGATGCCGTAGCCGGGCTCGACGCGTTCGATCCGGCGGGTCAGCAGCTTGAGGATGTGTACGCCGTCGCGGCTCGGGCGGGCGAGGCCGATGCGGATGCGCTGCGGCACATGGTCGACCCGCGCGGCGACGAGCTCGATGCGGCGCGCGCCCAGCCCCTCCGCGGCCAGCGCCCGGGCAAGGCGCGGGACCAGCACGTCCAGCCAATGCGCGATCGCCTCGGCCGTGGCGATCGGCTCGGCGAAGCGCTGGACGACCGCGATCGTCTCGCGCAAGACGATCGGGTCGACCGGCTCGACGATCATGCCCAGCGCCTGGTCGAGCCGTGCGACCAGCGCCTCCCCCAGCCGCCGCGCGAGCGGCGCGCGCGGCATCGCCGCGAGCTGGCCGATCATGTCGATGCCGAAGGTGCGCAGCAGGTCGATCGCCGCCTCGTCGAGCCGCAGCGCGCGGGGCGGCAGCGACGCCAGCATCGCCGCCTGCCCGCCCGGCGGACACAGGCAGAGCCGCGGCCCGTAGCGGGCGAGCGCATGTGCCGCACCCGGCGTGTCGGCGATCGCGACGCGCGCGGTGAAGCCGAAGTGCGCGAGCAGCCGGATCAGCCGCCGCGCCATCCCCTGCTCGCCGCCATGGAGATGGGCGACTCCGGTCGTGTCGATCAGCAGCCCGTCGTCGCCGTCGAGCGACACGGTCGGCGACCAGCGCCGCGCGAGCAGGATGGCGAGGCGGATGAGATCGGCGCGGTCGCCCTCGGGATCGGCATCGCGCACCGCCAGCCCAGGATACAACGCCCGCGCAGTGGTGAGCGCCATGCCAGGCATGATGCCTGCAGCCCGGGCCTCGGGCGAGGCGGCGGCGATCAGGATGCGGCTGCCGACGCGATGCGAGGTGACCAAAAGCTCCTCCCCGGCACCGGGAGAGGGGCCATTCGCTGCAGACGAATGGTGAAGGGGGGCCTCCTCAAAGGATGTCGTTCGTGGCCGAGCCCCCTCCACCATGAGCTTCGCTCGCGGCCCCCCTCCCCGTACCGGGGAGGAGCTGTCCTCTAGCGCCCATCTCGCGCCCGGCCGCCAGCTTCCCTCGCGCTTGGGGGGAGCCGCCGCCCACCCGCCCTCAGGCGGCGGCGCGGCGGCGTGTGTCGGCGCGGCCCGCCGCAGCCGTTCGATCGGCCAGTGCGGCAGGCAGAGCGCAGCGACCCGTTTCATCGCAAGCCTCCACGGTCCAGTTCCCCGGCTCGCCCCCGCGCTGGCGCGTGAGCTCGATCCGCCAGCGTGCCCGTCCCACGCCCTCCACCGGCAGCGGCGCCGACGGCGCGCTCGCCACCCGCCAGCGCGTCACCGCCGCCGAGGGAGGTCCGAGCGGATCGGCGCCGGCGCGGCCGTGGCGCCTCAGCAGCAGCGCGATCGTCCGCCCGCCCTCGGCGGCGAACTGGAGCCGCCGCGTCGCCGCCATCTCGGCCCGCTTGACCTCGCCGATCACCGCGCCGAGCCCGCGGTGCCGGAGGCCCTCCTCCATGATCGCGAGCAGATCGGCATCGTCCTCGGCCTCGGCATAGATCAGCCGGTGCGGCGCGAGGCCCGCCTGCGCCAGCCCCGGCGCGAACAGGTCGCGCCGCCGCACCACCCACAATACCGGGCCCCAAGCGCGCGCGGCGATGCCGGCGAGGAACAGGGTCGCCACGGCATCGTCCCCCAGCCCCGGCGAGGCGGCGGCGATCTCATGCAGCGCATCGAGCCTCAAGCCCCCGTCGGCCAGCGCCGCGTCGACCGCCGCCAGGCCGAATGGCAGCGCGGGCCGCCGGCGGAAGCCGCCGCTCTCGAGCCCGCGAAGCTCTTCGCGCAATCGGGCAAGGACCTGGGTTCGGGACAAACTCGCGACTCGGCAATGACAGATGTTCGTATTTTGTTCCATGCGGCCGACGAGTCAAGCGACGACGAGATGCCTCGACCAAGTCACGAGCGGCTCTGGACCCTTTGCCATCCTCCGGGCACAATCGGGCGCATCAGGGGGATTTCCGACATGACCTTTCGCTTGACGCTCGCGCTGCTCGCCACGACCTCCACGATCATGGCCGCCACCGCTTCCGCCCAGACGCCCGCCGCGGCACAGATCGACGCCTCGCCGCTCACCGCGCCCTGGCCGGGCCCGCACGGCGGCGTGGTGCCGTGGGACAGGATCAGGCCGGCAATGTTCCCGGCGGCGTTCGAGACCGCGATGGCCGCGTGCCGGCGCGAGATCCATGCGATCCGCGACAAGCGCTCCGCTCCCACCTTCCAATCCATCATCGAGCCGCTGGAGCTGAGCTGCGACACGCTCGACCGGGTGATGGCCGCCTGGGGCGTCTACACCAGCAACCTCGCCACCAAGGAGGTGCAGGCGCTGGACCGCGAATGGAGCCCGAAGCTCGCCGCCTTCTACGACGAGATCACGCTCGATCCTTTGCTCTTCCAGCGCATCAAGGTGGTCTACGACACGCGCGCGAGCCAGAAGCTCGATCCGCAGCAGCTCCGGCTCGTCGAGCGCATCTATCGCCGCTACGTCCGCTCCGGCGCCGCGCTGGACGACGCGCAGCGCGCCGAGGTGACGCGGCTCAACCAGCAGCTCGCCGGCGCCTTCGCCGAGTTCAGCCGCAAGCTGCTCGCCGACGAGGAGACCTGGATCGTCCTCGACGACGCGAAACAGCTCGACGGCCTGCCGGACAGCGTCAAGGCCGCGATGGGCGCCGCCGCCGAAGAGCGCGGGCTTCCCGGCAAATGGGTGGTGGTCAACACCCGCTCCTCGGTCCAGCCCTATCTCATGTACGCGAGCGACCGGGCGATGCGCGAGAAGGTGTGGCGGGCATTCGTCAATCGCGGCGACAACGGCGACGCCAACGACACCAAGTCCACCATCGCCACCATCCTCAAGCTGCGCCAGGAGCGCGCGAAGCTGCTCGGCTTCAAGAACCACGCTTGGTACCGGATGGACGACACCATGGCCGAGACCCCGGCCAATGCGATGGCGCTGATGATGCGCGTCTGGCCGGCGGCGGTCGCGCGCGTCCGCCAGGAGGTCGCCGACATGCAGGCGGTCGCCGGCAAGGAGGGCGCCGGCATCACCATCGCGCCGTGGGACTATCGCTACTATGCCGAGAAGGTGCGCAAGGCGAAGTACGACCTCGACGAGGCGGAGATCAAGCCGTACCTCGAGCTCGGCAATATCCTCGAGGGCGCCTTCTACGCCGCCGGCCGGCTCTATGGCCTCGGCTTCAAGGAGAATACCGGCCAGATTCCGGTGTTCGCGCCCGACATGCGCACCTTCGAGGTCACCGACCGCACGACCGGCCGCTTCATCGGCTATTTCTACTTCGACGCCTATGCCCGCTCGGGCAAGCGTTCCGGCGCCTGGGCGACGACCTATCGGCGGCAGCAGCGCCTGGGCGGCGAGCGCACCGTGCTCGCCTCTAACAACAACAATTTCGTCAAGGCGGCCTCCGGCGAGCGCACGCTGATCAGCCTCGACGACGCCAACACCGCCTTCCACGAGTTCGGCCACGCGATCCACTCGCTGCTGCAGAACGTGACCTATCCCGGCCTCGCCGGCACGCCGCGCGACTTCGTCGAATACCCGAGCCAGGTGAACGAGAACTGGCTGCTCACCCGCGACGTGCTCGACCGCTATGCCAGGAACGCGGAAGGGCAAGCGATGCCGCAGGCGCTGGTCGACAAGATCGAGCAGTCGCAGACCTTCAACCAGGGCTTCGATACCGTCGAGTATCTCGCCTCGGCGATCGTCGACATGAAGCTCCACGACCGCGACGCGGCCGTCACCGACGTCGCCGCCTTCGAGCGTGACACGCTCGCCGAGATCGGGATGCCGAAGGAGATCGTGATGCGGCACCGCCTGCCGCAGTTCGGCCACCTCTTCTCGTCGGACGCCTATTCGGCGGGCTATTATTCCTACCTCTGGTCGGAGACGATGGACGCCGACACCTGGGCCGCGTTCGAGGACGCCGGCAACGTCTGGGACAAGGCGACCGCCGACCGCTTCCGCACGACGCTGCTGTCGACCGGCAACGAGACCGACCGCAAGGCGGCCTACCGTGCCTTCCGCGGCCGTGATCCGGATGTGACCGCGCTGTTCAGGCGGCGCGGGTTTCCTGTGGAATGAGGACCTTCCCGTGAGATCGGCCGGCGACGGCCGTCGGGCGCCGATTTCAGCGTGGCTGAAACGCAGTCAGTGCTCCTGCGAAGGCAGGAGCTCAGGCCGCAAGCACGCCTCCGTGATCCGGGGCTCCTGCTTTCGCAGGACACGCTTCCACTTCATTCGGACAGACTCTGGCCGATATCGTCCGAACCGGCGCCGAGCGACAGTGCGCCCGCCAGCGCCTCGGCGAAGTGGCGGCGGCACAGCGCGACGTAGCGGTCGTTGCCGCCGATCTCGGTCTGCGCGCCGCGGGTGAGGGCGCGGCCATCGAGACCGACGCGCGCGTTCATCGTCGCCTTGCGTCCGCACAGGCACACCGACTTGATCTCGACGAGCGCGTCGGCAAGCCCCAGCAGGCGCGCCGATCCCTCGAACAGCGCGCCCTGGAAATCGGTCCGGAGGCCATAGGCGAGCACAGGGATGCCGAGTTCGTCGGCGACGGCGGCGAGCTGATCGACCTGCGCGGCGGTGAGGAACTGGGCCTCGTCGACCAGCACGCAGTGGAGCGGTGCACGGGCGTGCTCCTCCTCGATACAGGACCTCAGGTCGGTCGCGGCATCGAAGGCGGTAGCGGGCATCGACAGCCCGATCCGTGAAGCGATGGTACCGGCGGCGAAGCGATCGTCGATCGCGGCGGTGAACAGCATCGTCCGCATCCCACGCTCGCGATAGTTGAAGTCGGCTTGCAGCAGCGTGGTCGACTTCCCGGCGTTCATGCTGGCGTAGTAGAAGTAGAGCTTGGCCATGTCAGGAACGAACCGCGCCGGCCTCAGCGGCGAACAGGCTTGGCAGGAGCAGGATAAGGCGACAGGACAATGTAGCGATCATTCGGTGCGGCGCATTGTAAGTCAATCGCCCTTCTCCTCCAGATCCCGCGCCACGCCGGGATCGCGCAGCAGCGCGTCGATGCGGGTGCCCTCGTCAAAGCTCTCGTCGGGAAGGAACTTGAGGCGCGCGGCATATTTGAGGTTCACGCGACGCGCGACCTCGCTCTGGAGCCAGGCGGTGTTCTGGCGCAGCGCCTTCAGCACCGTCTCCTCGTCCCTGCCCAGCAGCGGCTTGGCGAAGACGGTGGCGTGCCTGAGGTCCGGCGACATGCGGACCTCGGTAATCGAGACCAGATGGCTCGCCAACACCTCGTCGCGCACGTCGCCGCGCTGGAGGATGTCCGACAGCGCATGGCGCACCTGTTCGCCGACGCGGAGCAGGCGGACCGAGCGGGTCTCGGGGGTTTCGTTTCGCATATCTCCCTCTCCCCTTCAGGGGAGAGGGCTGGGGAGAGGGGAATCCCAGCAGGACGCCCCGTCAAGTCATGCCCCTCTCCCCGATCCCCTCCCCGCAAGCGGGGAGGGGAAGGTGGTTACAACGTGCGCTCGCGCATCTCGACTTCGAAGGTCTCGAGGAAGTCGCCCGGCTTGATGTCGACGAAATTGTTCGAGAAGGTCACGCCGCATTCGAGGCCGGCGCGGACTTCGGCGACGTCGTCCTTGAAGCGGCGCAGCGACGCGATCTCGCCCTGGTAGATGATGACGTCGTCGCGGGTGATGCGCGCCTTGAGCGCCTTGCGGATGACGCCCTCGGTGACGAGCAGGCCCGCCGCCTTGCCGTGCTTGCCCGCGGAGAACACCTCACGGATCTCGGCACGGCCGACCACGGTCTCGAACGCCTCGGGCCCGAGCTCGCCCGCCATGCCGGCGCGGATCTCGTCGATCAGGTCGTAGATGACGTCATAATATTTCAGCGCCACCTTGTTGCGCTCGGCGATCTCGCGCGCCTTGGCGTTGGGACGGACGTTGAAGCCGATGATCGGGGCGCCCGAGGCACCCGCCAGCGTGACGTCGCTTTCGGTGATGCCGCCGACGCCCGAGTGCAGCACGCGCGCCTTGATCTCGTCGGTCGAGATCTTGTTGATCGAGGCGACGATCGCCTCGACCGTGCCCTGGGTGTCGGCCTTGACCACCAGCGGATACTCGATCGCCTGCTTGTCCTTGAGCGCCGAGAACATGCTCTCGAGACTCGCCGGCGCCTGGGTGGTGCGCTTCTGGAGCAGCACGCCCTGGCGGTACTCGGCGACCTCGCGGGCACGCGCCTCGTTCTCGACGACCTGGAGCAGGTCGCCCGCGGAGGGCACGCCGGACAGGCCGAGCACCTCGACCGGCACCGACGGACCCGCCGACTTGACCTGCCGGCCCTTGTCGTCGACCAGCGCCCGGACCTTGCCGCTCTCGGCGCCGACGACGAACACGTCGCCGACGTTGAGCGTGCCGCGGTTGACGAGGACCGTCGCGACCGGGCCGCGGCCCTTGTCGAGCTTGGCCTCGATCACGGTGCCTTCGGCATCGCGGTCGGGGTTGGCCCTGAGCTCCATCAGCTCGGCCTGGAGCTGGATCTTCTCGATCAGCTGGTCGAGGCCGGTCTTCTTGAGCGCGGAGACCTCGACGTCCTGGGTCTCGCCGCCCATCTCCTCGACCTGCACATCATGTTCGAGCAGGCGTTCACGGATGCGCTGCGGATTGGCTTCGGGCTTGTCGACCTTGTTGATCGCGACGATCATCGGCACGCCGGCCGCCTTGGTGTGGTTGATCGCCTCGATCGTCTGCGGCATCAGCCCGTCGTCGGCCGCCACCACCAGCACGACGATGTCGGTGACATTGGCGCCGCGCGCGCGCATCTCGGTGAACGCCTCGTGGCCGGGCGTGTCGAGGAAGGTGATCTGCGACTTGTCCTTCAGCGTCACCTGATAGGCGCCGATGTGCTGGGTGATGCCGCCGGCCTCGCCCTTGACCACGTCGGTGCCGCGCAGGGCGTCGAGCAGCGACGTCTTGCCGTGGTCGACATGGCCCATGATCGTCACCACCGGCGGGCGCGGCTGCAGGCTGTCGGCCGCATCCTCGCCGGTGTCGGTGGTGAGGTCGACGTCCGACTCGCTGACGCGGACGATATTGTGTCCGAACTCGCTGACCAGCAGCTCGGCGGTGTCCTGGTCGATCGTCTGGTTGACGGTGACCATCATGCCCATCTTGAACAGCGCCTTCACCAGGTCGGCGCCCTTCTCGGCCATGCGGTTGGCGAGCTCCTGGACGGTGATCGCCTCGGGCACCACCACGTCGCGGACCTGCTTGGGCTGCGCCTCGCGCGTGCCGGTGTGCGAACGCCGCTCCTTCTCGCGGGCGCGCTTGAGCGCTGCGAGCGAACGGGCGCGGGCGCCGTCGTCGCCGCCGAGCGCGCGGTTGACGGTGAGCTTGCCCGACTGGCGGCGGTCGTCGCCCTTGCGGTCGCGCTGCTGCGGCCGCTGCTGCTGCGGCGCCTCGCGCCGCGGCGCGGGACCGCCGCTCGGGGCGGGACGCGATGCCGCCGCGGCGCCGTTCGACGGGCCGCCATTCGACGGCGCGCTGGCCGCCTGCGCGGGCGCAGGCGCAGGCGCGGGACGTTCGACGGGCTTGGGGATCTCGGGGCGCTGCACCGGAGTGAACATGCGCGGCGCCGGACGGGTGGCATCGCGGGTCAGTTCGAGCGCCGGCGAGGGCGGCGGGGGGGCGGCCTGCTCCTCGGCGGCGCGGGCGACCTCCGGTTCCGGCTGGGACTCGGCGACGGGATCGGGCTGAACCGCAGCCTCCGTCTGGGCATTGGCACGCTCCTCGGCGCGGCGGCGTTCCTCCTCGGCGGCCTCGGCGCGTGCGCGCTCCTCACGGCGACGCGCGTCCTCGAGCGCGACCATGCGCTGCTCCTCGGCCTCGCGCAGCAGGCGCTCCTGGCGCTCGCGCGGCGTCTCGCCGGCAGGCGCGGCGGCCCGCTGCGGAGGCGGGGGAGGCGGCGGCGAGGGGGGCGGCGCAGCCTGCTCGACCACGGGCGTCTCGGCCGGGGCCCCGCCGGCGCCAGGGCCGAGCACGCGGCGGCGCTTGACCTCGACCACCACCGTGTTCGAGCGGCCGTGGCTGAAGCTCTGCTTGACCTTGCCGGTCTCGACCGTGCGCTTCAGCCCCAGCGGCTGGCGCATTCCGAGTTTCGGCTTGTCGTTGTCGGTCTCGCTCATGCGGTTACTCAAATTCCTTCGGGTGAGGCGCGTGACGCCTCGGACAGATTGACGGATGCCGATGCGCCGACCGGCGGGTCTGCGCAAGCATCGGGTACAGGTTCAGGTCCGATAAAGTGGAGCCAGCGGAGCAAGGATTGCTCCACCCGCTTCGCCGCCTGAGCGTCCGCCAGGCCGACATGTACCACATTTTCGCGGCCGAGCGCCAAGGACAATATGGGGCGCGGGACCGGCAATGCCAATCCCTTGAGGCCGGATCCTTCGGCATCCGAGCCGACGCGCCAGGCCTGGGCGAGCTTGCGCATCCCGTCCTCGCCCGCGTCGGCGGCGTGGAGCAGCAGGCGGAGCTGCCCCGACCGCGCCGCCGCCTCGATCCGATCGGTACCGGTGAGGAGATGGCCGGCCTTCGCCTCCAGTCCCAGACGGTCGAGCATCGCACGCTGTAGCTGGTCAGCGATCTGCGTGCCGAGATCGTCGGGGATGGCGAGCGCGGCGCCCTTGAACGCGCGGGCGAGCGCGCCCTTGAGTCGGCCCTTCGCCTGCGCGGACTCGAGCTCGGCCCTGGTGACGCCGATCCAGGCGCCGCGGCCGGGCGCCTTGGCGCGGATGTCGGGCAGCACGGTGCCGTCGGGTGACAGCGCCAGGCGGATCAGCCCCTCGCGCGGAGCTTCGTCCCGCGAGAGGATGCAGGTGCGGACGGGGTCGCTCATGCGCGTACTCCCGATCCAAGACCGTCATGCCGGACTTGTTCCGGCATCCACCTCTCCACGAGGGCCGGCGTTGAGGTTCCAGCTGAGACCGCGAAACCTGCGCTCAGCTGCCCCGTGGACCCCGGCACAAGTCCGGGGTGACGCCGGTTATGGGGTGAGCTTAGCCTCTCATTGCGAGGATTCCGCATGTGCGTCCTCCTCACCTGCCGGCGCAGGCTCCTCGTCGGTGAACCAATGGGCGCGGGCGGCCATGATGATCTCGTTGCCCTGCTCTTCGGTCAGGCCGTATTCGCCGAGCACGCCGCCCTTGTCCTGCTCGCGGGCAGGCGGGGCGTTCTCGCTGCGGCGGCGCGGCTCGGCGCGCTTCTTGGCGATGAGCTCGTCGGTGGCGAGGTCGGCGAGATCGTCGAGCGTCCTGATGCCCGCCTTGCCGAGCGTCACCAGCATCTGCTCGGTCAGGTACGGCATGGTCGCGAGGTCGTCCGACACGCCGAGCGCACGGCGCGCCTCGCGGTTGGCCTCCTCGCGGCGCTCGAGCGCTTCCTGCGCGCGGCTCTGCAGCTCCTGGGCGAGCTCGTCGTCGAAGCCCTCGATCGAGGCGAGCTCGTCGAGCTCGACATAGGCGACCTCCTCGAGCTCGCTGAAACCCTCGGCGACCAGCAGCTGGGCGAGCGTCTCGTCGACGTCGAGCTCGTTCTGGAAGGTCTCGGAGTTGCGCACGAACTCCTGCTGGCGCTTCTCGCTGGCGTCGGTCTCGGTGAGGATGTCGATGCCCTTGCCGGTGAGCTGGCTGGCAAGGCGCACGTTCTGGCCACGGCGGCCGATCGCCAGGCTGAGCTGGTCGTCGGGCACCACCACCTCGATGCGGTCGTCCTCCTCGTCGATGACGACGCGCGCGACGTTTGCCGGCTGCAGCGCGTTGACGACGAAGGTCGCGGTGTCGGGCGACCAGGGGATGATGTCGATCTTCTCGCCCTGCATCTCCTGGACGACCGCCTGCACGCGGCTGCCCTTCATGCCGACGCAGGCGCCGACCGGGTCGATCGAGCTGTCGTGCGAGATGACGCCGATCTTGGCGCGGCTGCCCGGGTCGCGCGCGGCCGCCTTGATCTCGATGATGCCGTCGTAGATCTCGGGCACTTCCTGCGCGAACAGCTTCTTCATGAAGTCGGGGTGCGCGCGGCTCAGGAAGATCTGCGGGCCGCGGTTCTCGCGGCGGACGTTCAAAATGATCGAGCGCACGCGGTCGCCGACGCGCACCACCTCGCGCGGGATCTGCTGGTCGCGGCGGATCACGCCCTCGGCGCGGCCGAGGTCGACGACGACATGGCCGAACTCGACGCGCTTGGCGACGCCGATGATGATCTCGCCGACGCGGTCCTTGAATTCCTCATACTGGCGCTCGCGCTCGGCGTCGCGGACCTTCTGGAAGATGATCTGCTTGGAGGCCTGCGCCTGGATGCGGCCGAACTCGATCGGCGGCAGCGGATCGACGATGAAGTCGCCGACCGCGGCGCCCGGCTGCAGCTTCTGCGCGTCCTTGACCGAGACCTGCTTGAAATAGTCGTCGACCGCCTCGACCACCTCGACCACGCGCCACAGGCGCAGGTCGCCGGTATTGGGATCGAGCTTGGCGCGGATGTCGTTCTCGGCGCCGTAGCGGTTCTTGGCGGCGCGCTGGATCGCGTCCTCCATCGCCTCGATGACGATGGCCTTGTCGATCAGCTTCTCCTTGGCGACCGAGTCGGCGATCGCGATCAGCTCGGCCCTGTTGGCGGTAATGGCGGTAGCCATCTGTGGTTATCCTTCGACTTCGATGATCTCGTCGGCACCTTCGGCCGAGAGAGGTTGGGTGGCGGCGATGAGCGCGTCGGTCATCATCAGCTTGGCGTCGGCGACGGCGGCGAACGGCACCGTCATCGCGTGGAAGTTGCGGACGTCGACGGTGATCCGGTCGCCGTCGATGCCGCGCAGGATGCCGTTGAGCTGCTTGCGGCCCTCGACCGGCTCGGCGAGCGTCACCTTGGCCTCATGCCCCGTCCAGTCCGCGAAGTCCTGGAGACGGGTGAGCGGGCGGTCGATGCCGGGCGAGCTCACCTCCAGCCGATAGGCGTCCTCGATCGGATCGGCCTCGTCGAGCCGGTCCGAGATGCGGCGGGAGAGCTCGGCGCAATCGTCGATGGTGAGCTGGCGGGTGTCGGGGCGCTCGGCCATCACCTGGAGGGTCGGATCGGACTTGCCGCCGAACATCTTCACGCGCACGAGCGAGAGCCCCAAGGCTTTCGCCTCGGGCTCGATCAGCCTGGTCAGTACGGCGATGTCCGCCATCCGTTCTCCGAAACTCACAATGCGCCTGCTCGCTGCCGTGCGTCGCCGCCCGGCCTCGCCAAGGTTTTCACGATGTCGAGAAAGCAGAGGCGATATAGCGCCGGCCCCCGTTTCAGGCAAGAGGCGCCTGCTTGCGGCTACCCGAACACCATTTCGCTGGCGCAACCCTCGCCAGAATGGCACGTTTCCCGCGCAGCCCCCCCCAGGAGAGAATGTCCATGCGCTTTGCTCCGCTCGTCCTGATCGCCATGGTTTCCAGCTGCTCGGGTTCCGGTGCCCAGCACACCGCACCCGACGGCAAGCCCTTCAAGGTCGAAAACATGGGCGAGTTCGACGAGCCGTTCGCCATGGCGTTCCTGCCCGACGGGCGGATGCTGGTGACCGAGAAGGCCGGCAGGCTCAAGCTGCGCGACGCCAACGGCCGCGTGATCGACGTGGCCGGCGTGCCTGCGGTCCGCGCCGGCGGCCAGGGCGGCCTGCTCGACGTGGCGATCGCGCCCGATTTCGCGCGGAGCCGCGCCATCTACCTCAGCTATTCGGAACCGCGCGGCGGCGGCGAGGACAGCAGTCTGGCACTGACCCGGGCGACGCTCGACGAGGTCAGCGGCACCGCCTCGCTCGGATCGCCCAGGGTCATCTGGCGCGCGGGGTCGGACGGCAAGGGCGGCCAGTTCGGCGCGGTCATCGCCTTCGCCCCCGACGGCAAGTCGCTGTTCCTGTCGTCGGGCGAGCGCCAGCGCTTCGATCCCGCGCAGGATCCGAACCAGGCATTGGGCAAGATCATCCACCTGACGCTCGACGGCCAGCCCGCGCCGGACAATCCCGGCGCCGGCAGGACCGGCGCCGCGAGCGTGCAGATCTTCGATCCGCCGAGGAACACGGGCGCGGCCGCCACCGCGCCGAGACGCACCTTCACCTTCCCCGGCCCCAACCGCATCCCGGCGGAGACCTGGACCAGCGGCCACCGCAATCCCTACGGGCTCGCCTTCGACGCCCAGGGACGCCTGTGGGAGACCGAGATGGGGCCGAAGGGCGGCGACGAGCTCAACCTGGTCGAGCGCGGCAAGAACTACGGCTGGCCCAAGGCGTCGGACGGCGACAATTACGACGGCACGCCGATCCCCGATCACGCCCCCGGCGACGGCTTCGAGCCGCCCAAGCTATTCTGGAACCCGTCGATCTCGCCGGGCGGCTTCATGATCTATTCGGGCAACATGTTCCCGAAATGGCAGGGATCGGGCTTCATCGCCGCGCTGTCGGGAACGGCGCTGATCCGCGTGACGCTGGGCGATGCGCCGGCCAAGGCCGACCAATGGGACATGGGCACGCGCATCCGCGACGTGGCGCAGGGACCCGACGGCGCGATCTGGCTGCTCGAGGACGGCGGCAGGGGCGCCGGCGGCAAGCTGACCCGCCTGACGCCGCCATAGGGCGGAGCGAGCGGGTAATCGGGGTCAGCGGGGCGCGACGAGAAAAGGACCGGGCCATGAAACGCTGGACGACGATGCTGATGCTGGCGGCGCTCGCCGGATGCGATGGCGGGGGCGACGGTTCGCCCACCCCCGCCCCGACACCGACCGCCAGTCCCACGCCTTCCCCTACGCCGTCCCCCAGCCCGACGCCGAGCCCCTCGCCCTCGCCGATCACTTCGGTGAACCGGCAGGTGGTGGCAACCTTCGACGCGCCATGGGCGATGGCGTTCCTGCCCGACGGGCGGATGCTGGTCACCGAAAAGCCTGGCCGGCTGCAGCTGGTGACGCAGGCCGGCGCCAAGACCGAGGTGACCGGCGTGCCGGCGATCTTCTACGGCGGGCAGCTCGGGTTCCAGGACGTGATCCTCGACCCGGATTACGCCGACGATCGCCGCATCTACCTGAGCTACGCCGAGGGCGCTTCCGGCGGGCAGCGGCTGGCGGTGGCGCGCGCGACGCTCGACCTCGACGCGGCGCCGCGGCTCGACGGGCTCAGCGTGATCTGGCGGGCGGTCCCGACCACCACGGGTGGGCAATTGGGGGCGCGGCTCGCCTTCACCCCGGACGGCCGCTACCTGTTCGTCGCGACCGGCGAGCGCCAGCAGGGCAGCCCCGCCCAGGACATGGGCGGCACCCTCGGTAAGATCGTGCGGCTCAATCCGGACGGCAGCGTGGCCGCCGGCAATCCCTTCGCCGGCACCGCCGGCGCGCGGCCGGAGATCTGGACGCTCGGCCACCGCAATCCGTACGGCCTCGCCTTCGACGCCTCGGGACGGCTATGGGAACACGAGATGGGACCCGCCGGCGGCGACGAGCTCAACCTGATCGAGCCGGGCAGGAACTACGGCTGGCCCAATGTATCGAACGGCAGCAACTACGACGGTACGCCGATTCCCGACCATGCGCCTGGCGACGGCTATGCCGCGCCCGCGATCTCGTGGGACCCGGTGATCGCGCCGGCGGGGCTGATCTTCTATTCGGGCAGCCTGTTCGCCGATTGGCGCGGCGATGCGATCATCGGCGGACTGGTGAGTCAGGGGCTGGTGCGGGTGCGGATCAGCGGCACCACCGGCACCGAGATGCAGCGCGTACCGCTCGGCAACCGCATCCGCGAGGTCGAGCAGGGGCCGGACGGTGCGATCTGGGTGCTGGAGGACGCGCCGACCGGGCGACTGCTCAAGCTGACACCGGGCTAGCGGGATGGCCGACCCGCCAAATAAAAAGGGGCGGCCGTTTCCGCCCGCCCCTTTTGCCTGCCTTTACCGATGTCCGCCGTTCAGGCGACCGCCTTGTCCTTGGCATGAACGGGCGCGGCCTTGCGCAGAATCTCGAGGATCTTCTCGAGCGCCTTGGGCTCGTCGACCTGCTCCATCGCCGCGAGCTCGCGGGCGAGGCGGGACGCCGCCGCCTCGAAGATCTGGCGCTCCGAATAGCTCTGCTCGGGCTGGTCGTCGGGGCGGAACAGGTCGCGGACCACCTCGGCGATCGACACGAGGTCGCCGGAATTGATCTTCGCCTCATATTCCTGCGCACGGCGCGACCACATGGTGCGCTTGACCCTGGGCTTGCCCTTCAGCGTCTCCAGAGCTTCCTTGAGCGTCTTGTCGGACGACAGCTTGCGCATGCCGACGCTCTCGGCCTTGTTGGTCGGGACGCGGAGCGTCATGCGCTCCTTCTCAAAACGCAGCACATAGAGTTCGAGGCTGGTGCCCGCGATTTCCTGCTTCTGGAGCTCGATGACACGGCCGACACCGTGCTTGGGGTAAACGACATAATCGCCGACGTCGAAGGACAGCGCCTTTGCAGCCATTGCTGAGAAGCCTTTCCGTGGTACATGCCCCGAGTAATCGAAAGCCGTACGCCTCGCGGGAGCGAAACGAACGGCCGGGGTCGGGGCGGGTGTTCTTACGTCTCCGGGCGAAGAGCGAATCCAATCGTCTCCGTCGACTCCATTTAACACGCTCGCAATAAAATTACCAGCCCGCTGTCACATTTCGCGTGCAGTTCGTGACAGATTTGCGTCGAATCGGGCCGATTCCGAGGCTTCCGAGCGGAAGCTGTGATCGATAGCAAGCGTATCAGGGCTTACAGGGACTCCAAGTACCCTGGTACCACTCCAATGTCGCTGCTTGAATGGCCTCAGTCGCCCTGACCCGGCTCGGGCGAGAAATATTTGTCGTACTTGCCGGTCTCACCCTTGTGCTCGTCGGCGTCGGCAGGGGTCTGGTCGCCCTTACGAGTGACGTTGGGCCATTGCGCGGAGAAGGTGCTGTTCAGCTCCAGCCACTGCTCGAGGCCGCTCTCGGTATCGGGCAGAATCGCCTCGGCGGGGCATTCGGGCTCGCACACCCCGCAGTCGATGCATTCGTTCGGATTGATGACGAGCATGTTCTCGCCTTCGTAGAAGCAGTCGACCGGACAGACTTCGACGCAATCCATATACTTGCAGCGGATGCAGGCATCGGTGACGACGTAAGTCATTCCATCAACTCCCTCGAACGGCGCCCTCGCTATGCAAGCGGGAATGCGTCGTCAATCGGCGGCAGCTTGCTGCGAGACGTTCTCAGCTATGTGCCAGGTCCCGCAAGGCTGGACCAGGTGCCGACTCAGCGCAGCTCCAGATCGGTGTAGCAGCCCTGTGCCTCGCTCGCCGGGCCGCGGCGGGCCGGCAGCGCCTCGATCCGGATCACGCGGACGCGGCCGTGGAGCGGAAAGGTCAGCACGTTGCCGACGCGGACCTGCGCCGCCGCCTTCTCTACAACGCGCCCGTCGATGCGAAGGTGCCGCGCCTCGGCGACCTCCTGCGCGAAGCTGCGCGTCCTGGCGAGGCGCGTGAACCAAAGATATTTGTCGAGCCGCATCGTCGGCTCCGGCTCAACCATGGCCGAGGTCCAGGTCGGCGAGCGCGGCGAAGGCGTTGGTCCGGCGGGACGGCGGCGCGGTCCGCGCGCGGCGCTGCGGACGGCCGCGCCACGCCCATTGCGGCGGCCCGTCCCCATTGGCGACGCTCCGGAAGCCGAGGCGGGCCATCAGCTTGGCGAGCGTGTCCGGCGTGACGCCGATCGAGGTGGCGAGCGCAGGGTCGGGGACAAAGGGCTTGCGGCCGGCACGCGCATCGTGCGCGGCACGGGCGAGCCGCTCGACCAGGTCGACGCGGACCTGCTGGCTGCCGACGCGGCGGAAGCCGGCGAGCGGCGTGCCGCCCTCCGCGACGCTCGCACCCGGCGGCGGCAGCGTCACCGCGACGCCGCGCGCGCCGAGCAGCGCCGCCCGCCACGCGGCTGCAGCCGGCTTGAGCAGGCGCGGGTCGAACAGATCGAGCGTGCCGACCGCGATGCCGAGCTTGCGCAGGAACTTGCGCGCCGCCGGATCCAGCGTCTCGACATCGGGCACGGCGGCGCGCTCGGCGAACCCGCCGGCGTCGGCGAGCGCGGCGGCGGTGGCGCGCAGCGCGCCGGGCGCGGTAGGATCGCGCACCAGCCTGTCGAGCCGGGCGAGCGCCGGCGTCAGCCGGCGGGTCTGCGACTCCACCCATTGCGCGAGGCGCGCCGTCACCGCCTCGCGCGCGGGCTTGTCCAGACTGTCGAGCGCGCGGTCGAGGCGGAGGCGCGGGCGGGTGAGCTCGGGACCGGCGGCGAGCCGTGCCACTTCGCCGCCGTTCCACAACAAGCTGGTCCCCGCGAGCGTCAGCGCCACATCCGGCGCTTCGGCCAGCGCCCGGCCGCGTTTCGCCAATTCACCACCCAGCCTCTTCTCGGCGGCGGCGAGCAGGATGCGCTTGTCGGTCGCTCGGGCATCGGCGGCGACGGTGAAGCGGAAGCCCTCCAGCCGGCCGATCGGATGGTCCTCGACCAGCACCTCGCCTTCCGGCCCGATCGTCACTGGCAGGGCGCTCGCGTCGGCGCCGATCGAGCGCAGCAGCGCGGTGGTGCGCTTGTCGACGAATCGCTGCGTCAGCCGATCGTGGAGCGCGTCCGACAGCTTGGCCTCCAGCGCCTGCGCGCGCTCCTGCCAGTGGAGCGGATCGGCGAGCCAGTCGGCACGGTGCGCGATATAGGCCCAGCTCCGCGCGGCGGCGATGCGCGCGGCGATCGTCTCGACATCGCCGGAGATATTGTCGAGCCGCGCGATCTCGTCGGCGAACCAGCGACGCGGGACGTGGCCGTCACCCTCGGTCAGATGCTGGAAGATGCGGCCGACGAAGCGGCTGTGCGGTTCCGGTCCGAGCTTGCGGAAATCGGGCAGACCGCACGCCGCCCACAGCCGGTCGACCTGGCCGCGCTCGCGCACCCAGGGTTCGTCGGCCAGGCGCTTCAGCACGGCGAGGTCGACCGCCTCGGGCGCGGGACGCAGCCCCGGCCGGTCCGGCTTCGCCTCCAGGCCCGCGATCAGCGCGTCGACGCTGGAGATGTCGGGCTCGCCCTTGCGCCAGTAGAGGAAATCGAGCGGCGGGAAACGGTGCTCCTCGATCGCCATGATCTCCTCGGGGGTGAAGGCGCCGGGGCCTTCCTCGTGCAGCGCGCCGAAGGTGCCGTCGCGCTGGTGGCGCCCGGCTCGGCCGGCGATCTGCGCCATTTCCGACACGGTCAGCCGGCGCTGGCGGCGCCCGTCGAACTTGCTCAGCGACGCGAAGGCGACATGCGCCACGTCCATGTTGAGCCCCATGCCGATCGCGTCGGTGGCGACGAGATAGTCGACCTCGCCCGCCTGGAACATCGCGACCTGGGCGTTGCGGGTGCGTGGGGACAGCGCGCCCATCACCACGGCGGCGCCGCCGCGCAGGCGGCGGAGCGCCTCGGCGACGGCGTAGACCTCTTCCGCGCTGAACGCGACGATCGCCGAGCGCCTGGGCAGGCGCGAGAGCTTCTTCGCGCCGGCGTAGCTCAGGGTCGAGAAGCGCGGGCGCTCGATCACCTCGGCCTCGGGGACGAGGCTGCGCAGCATCGGCTTCAGCGTCTCGGAGCCGAGGATCATCGTCTCGTCGCGACCGCGGGCACGCAGGATGCGGTCGGTGAAGACGTGGCCGCGCTCCGGATCGGCGCCGAGCTGCGCCTCGTCGAGCGCGACGAAGCCGAGCTCCCGATCAAGGGGCATACTCTCGGCCGTGCAGAGGAACCAGCGCGCGCCGGGCGGGACGATCCGCTCCTCGCCGGTGATCAGCGCGGCCTGATGCTCGCCCTTCAGCCTGACGACGCGGTCGTAGACCTCGCGCGCGAGCAGGCGCAGCGGGAAGCCGATCATGCCGGAGGAATGACCGCACATCCGCTCGACCGCGAGATGGGTCTTGCCGGTGTTGGTGGGGCCCAGCACGGCCGTGATCGGGGAACGCGCGAACGATGCCATCGCGAGACTCTACATCGGCGCGCACGGGCGGTTCCGCAACCTTTGCCTTCCGGGAAATTCCGCAATTGAGTCCGATGCTTGGCTCGATCGCGGCGAGTCGAGCATTCCGATTCGTCCAACATCAGGCACGCTTCGTCGCAGCTTCGCCCGCGTCGCGGCGGGGTTAATTTGACTTTAGCGACTGTGCGCCACAACCCTCGCACCCAGGCCTGGGGTGTCGGCAGGCCGCGGATTTGGGGTGGGGTGCGCAATGTACTTGCGCAACGATCATGGGCTGGAAGGCGCAGGCGGCGCGGCGGCGCTGTCGTTCGGACGCGCAGCGCCGGCGCAACCCCTTCCGAGCTTCCTCGGGCGGCTGAGCGCGCGGTTCGCGCATGTCGAGCTGGTGCCGGACCTCGGCGCCGACATCGGCTCGCGCACCTGGTGGCGGGGCGCGGCGACCTGCGTGGCGCTGATCGCCGGCACCGTCGCGCTGTCGCCGAGCTTCAGCCGTCCCGTCATGGTGAACGCGCCGCCGGCGATGACCGGCAGCGACTATGACGAGACCCGCAGCCTCGCCATCACGCCGCTCGCGCTCGGCGCCAACAGCGGCAGGCGGCTGGGCGCGACCGCGCTGGTGAAGCCGCTCACCGACACGCCCGAGCGCCCGATCATCGAGGCGACCGCGACGCTCGGCGGCGGCGAGGATTTCACCGCGGCGCTGCACCGCGCCGGCGTCGGCACGTCGGAGGCGAATGCGGTGGCCGAGATGGTCGCCGCACGGATGAGCCTGGGCGAGCTGCGGCCCGGCACCCAGTTCGAGCTGACGCTCGGCCGTCGGCCGGAGAAGGATGCGCCGCGCCCACTCGAGAAGCTCGCGTTCCGCGCCAAGTTCGACCTCAGCATGGAAGTGGCCCGCGAAGGCAGCGAGCTCGCGCTGAACGCCATTCCGATCGCGATCGACCATACGCCGCTGCGCATCCAGGGGCGCGCCGGCACCAGCCTCTACCGCTCGGCCCGCGCCGCCGGGGTGCCGGCCAAGGCGGTCGAGGCATTCATCCGCTCGGTCGCCTCACGGATGCCGATCAGCCGCGTCGGCGCCGACGACCGGTTCGACATCATCGTCGAGCAGGCCAAAGCCGCGACCGGCGAGGTGCAGCTCGGCAAGCTGCTCTATGCGGGGCTCATCGGCTCGTCGAAGAAACTCCAGCTCATGCGCTGGGAAGAGGACGGCAAGAGCCAATGGTACGATCCGCGCGGCATCGGACCGACCACCAAGGGGGGCGCCGGGATGCCGCTCAACGGCCGGCTCACCTCGGGCTTCGGGATGCGCCGCCACCCGCTGCTGGGCTATATGAGGATGCACAAGGGGCTCGACATCGCCGCTCCTTATGGCGCGCCGATCCGCGCGGCGATGGCGGGCGTGGTGCAGATGGCAGGCCGCGCCGGCGGCTACGGCAATTTCGTCAGGCTCGCGCACGCGGGCGGCCTGGCAACGGGCTACGGCCACATGAGCAAGATAGCGGTGCGCGCCGGCCAACGCGTCAGCCCGGGGCAGGTGATCGGCTATGTCGGCTCGACCGGGCTCTCGACCGGTCCGCACCTCCATTACGAGCTCACCAGGAACGGCGTGCCGATCAATCCCGGCAAGGTGACGTTCGAATCCGTCCAGAAGCTGAGCGGCCGCGACCTCGCCGAGTTCAAGAGCAAGTTCAACAAGTTGATGTCGGTGAGCTCGGGCGGCAACTGAGGCTGCCAGTCATTCTCGACTAACGCCGACAACCTCGTGCTCCTGCGAAGGCAGGAGCGTTTTGCCTGGGCTCCTGCCTTCGCAGGAGCACATGGATCGCGGCGCCGACTCAGCGCCCCTGCGCCCGCCAGCGCTTGATGGTGCGCTCGACCAGCCCCTCCTCGCCGCCGGTCTCGCGCCACAGCTCGGAGAACAGCGGATCGCCCGAGGCCGGCCGCTTGTCTTCCTCCAGAGTGTCGAACAGCACGCGGATCGGCGTCGCGACGCCTTCGCCGCAGACGATGCACTCACGGTTCCGGAGCGCCGGGATCGAATCGAGGAAGCCGCGCGCGCCCTCCGGCATCGCCGCGCGGACATAGGCCTGGTCGCGGTCGTTGTTGAGGCGCATCGCGATGATCGTGCCGCATTGCGAGAGCACGCCCTCGGCGAGATCCGACGGGCGCTGGGTGATGAGGCCCAGCGACACGCCGTACTTGCGCCCTTCCTTGGCGATGCGGCTGAGGATGCGGCCGACCGACGAGCCGTCGGCGTTGCGCTCGTTGGGGACGTAGCGGTGCGCCTCCTCACAGACGAGCAGGATCGGCCGCTGCGCCTCGCCGCGCGACCAGATCGCGAAGTCGAACACCATGCGGGACAAAACCGCCACCACCACCGAGGTGATCTCGCTCGGCACGCCCGACACGTCGATGATCGAGATCGGCCTGCCGTCGCTCGGCAGGCGGAACACCCGCGACAGGAACGCGGCCATCGAATCGGCGACCAGCATCCCCGAGAACATGAAGGAATAGCGCGGGTCGGACTTGATCTCCTCGATCTTGGTCTTGAGGCGGAGATAGGGTGCGGTGTCGCCGGCGCGGTCGAGCTTGCCCATATCGAGCTGGATGAGGTTGAGGAGATCGGACAGGAGATAGGGGATCGGGGAATCGACGGTGAGCTTGCCGATCTCGGCCGCCAGCCGGCTCTTGGCCTTGGCCGCGAGCAGGCATTTGGCGAGGATGTCGGCATCGATCTGCCGATCGGAGCCGGAGGTGGTGACGAACACCTCGCAATGCTCCTCGAAGTTCATCAGCCAGTACGGCATCTGCAGGTTGGAGACGTCGTAGATCGCGCCCGTCGTCCTGAACGCTGCCGAATATTCGCCGTGCGGGTCGATCATCACGATGTGACCTTCGGGCGCCAGCTGGCAGATGCGGTGGAGGATCAGCGCGGCCGCGGTCGACTTGCCGGTGCCGGTCGAGCCGAGCAGCGCGAAATGCTTGCCGAGCATCGCGTCGACATAGAGCGCGGCGCGGATGTCCCTGGTCGGATAGACGATGCCGATCTCGACATGCGCACGGTCGTCGGCAGCATAGATTTGCTTCAGGTCCGCAGTCGAGACCGGGAACACCGGCGCGCCCGGCGTCGGATAGCGCGTCACGCCGCGGCGGAAGCGATAGAGCTTGCCGGTCAGCTTCTCCTGGTCGCCCTCGCCGAGGAAATCGACCTGCGCGACGACACGGTTCTCGTGCTTGTCGGACAGGCGCAGCGTGCGGACGTTGGCGACCAGCCAGCTGGAGCCGACCTGCATCTTGATCTGGCTGCCGACCTGCCCGGCGCCGGCGACGGCGGCGTCCTCGTGCCCGGCGAGCGAATCGATCGTCGCCAGGTCGAACAGCACCTGGCTGCTCGATCCGGCGATCTCGAACACGGCGCCGATCTCGGCACCCGGCGATGCCGACGCACCGGCGTTGCCCATCCCCGCGAGCGAGGCGACCTCGAAGCCGTGCCTGTCCAACCGTTCCACCATCCACGGCTCCCCTGATCGTGCCGGGGTATCGCCTTCCAAACGTAAAGATTGCGTTTGGTGTCGGGTCCAGCGCTCTCAGACGCGGCGGGCGATCGCGCCGGCGCCCCAGCCGAAGGCGACCGAGAGGGCCACCGCCACCAGCCCGTAGGCGAAGGAGGATCTGTCGGCGGCGCGGGCGACGAAGCGTTCGAAGCCCGACTTGCGGATGTCGATCTCGCGCACCGCCGCGGCAAGCACGCGGCCGTCCTGGATGAGGAAGGTCTCGGCGGTGAAGCGCCCCACCGGGACGCGCGCGGGAATGGTGACGCGCGCGCGGTAGAGCACGCCGTCGGTGATCTCGACCGCCTTCGGGTCCTCGTAATAGAGGCCGCTGCGGCGTTTCAGGTCGACGAGACCGGCGTCGAACCGCGCCTGCTCGGCCGGCACCGCGCCCGAGGCGGGGGACAGCTGGAGGCTGTCGAGGCCGAGCTCGTAGATCGCGCGGGTGCGGGCATCGACGATCCGATCGATCGGACGCGCCGAGGCGATCGCATAGAAGCTCGGCGCGGAACGGTAGCGCATCCGGTCCGCATTGACCCAGATGCCGGCGACCTTCTCCTTCTCGCGCACCAGGATCGACTGGGACGGGCCCTTCACCACCACCACGATGTCGGCGGGTGGCGTGTCCGCTCCCGGCTGCTGTCCGCGCGGATAGAGGATCGCGCCGAAGAGCAGCAGTTCGGCGCCGGTGAAGGAATAGGCGATCTCGATATTGCGCTGCGAGACATCGGGCACCAGCACCGGCTTGGCGGCGCCGAGCAGCAGCGGCATGACAAGGAGGGCTGCGAGCGCCCTCACGACAGCTCCACCGTGTAGATCTCGTCCGGCCGCCAGGTGACGCCGAGCAGCATCCGCACCGCCACCAGCAGCACCATCGCGGCGAGCGCGAGGCGGAGATATTCGGGCTTCATCCGCGCCGCGAGCCGCGCGCCGAGCTGCGCGCCGATCACCGAGCCGAGCAGGAGCAGCGCCGCCAGCACGATGTCGACCGCCTTGGTGGTGAGCGCGTGCGTCATCGTCGCGGCGGCGGTGACGAACAGGATCATGAACAAGCTGGTGCCGACCACCACCTGCGTGGTCATGCCGAGCAGGTAGAGCATCGCCGGCACCAGGATGAAGCCGCCGCCGACGCCGAGCAGCACAGTCAACATGCCGGTGCCGAGACCGAGCAGCAGCGGCGCGAGCGGCGAGATGTAGAGCCCCGATCGGTAGAAGCGCCACCGGAGCGGCAGCGCCGCCACCAGCGGGTGATGGCGGCGCTTGCGCGCGGCCGGCGCCGTGCCGCTGCGCATCGCACCGATGCTCTGCAGCGCCTCGCGCAGCATCAACCCGCCGATCGAGCCGAGCATGACGACATAGATCAGCGCGATCGCCGTATCGATCTGCCCGCTTTGCTGGAGCAGCCGGAACACCCCGGCGCCGGCGATCGAGCCGAGGATGCCGCCGAAGGTGAGCACCGCCCCCATGTGCACGTCGACCCCGTTGCGGCGGAAGTGCGCGATCACGCCCGAGACGCTGGCGCCGGTGACCTGGCTCGCCGCCGACGCCGCGGCGACGGTGGGCGGGATGCCGTAGAAGATGAGCAGCGGCGTCGTCAGGAATCCGCCGCCGACGCCGAACATGCCCGACAGCAAGCCCACCCCGCCGCCGAGCAGGATGATCACGAGCGCGTTCACCGACAGGTTGGCGATCGGCAGGTAGATGTCCACGGACATTAGCCGATAACCCTTTTACCGGGCGTGCCAAGGGTCAGAAGTCGGAACCCACCGACAATGCCAGGCCCGATCCCGGCCGCGCCTCGCCGGCGACGCGCTGGCGCCAGTCGAGCGAGAGGCGGACGGTGCGGTCGGCGAGCGGCACGCCGACGCCCAGGCTGGGACCCACGTCCAGCCGCGCGACGCCGCGCTGGGCGCCGCCCCAGGCGCCGACGCCGAGGTCGAGATCGATCCCGCCCCAGCGCGCGACCGGATGGGCGGCGCGGACGATGCCGTCGACATAATGTTCGGCGCCGTTCCGGAAGATCGCGCCAGCCTGCGCATAGCCTTCCAGCCGGAAGCCCGCGGGCACTGCCGCATAGACGCCGCCGCTCACCCCCAGCGCCGGGCCGCCGCGCCCGTCGTCGAGCGCGAAGCGCCGCTCGGCGACGAGGCGGAGCGGCAGGCTGCCAGGGCGCCAGGCGATGCCGAGCGCGAGCTCGCGCCCCGCGCCGGCCGCAGGTGCCGCGAGACGGCCGGTGGCGGCGAAGCCGTGGCCGAGCGCATAGTCGACGCGCAGCCCGCCCTGCGAGCCGCCCAGCTGCGGCGCGTCGGCGCTGGCGCCGATGCCGGTTCCGCCGCGGGCGATCAGCCAGCTGCTCGCCGACCAGCGGCGTTCGCGCCGTGCGGCAATGGCGGCGAGTGCGGGCACGCTGCGCTGAAGCGGGAGCAGGGTTTCCGGTGTCCGTTCGACCTCGTGCACGGGACCGAACTGACTCATCGCGAGCAGTGCGAGTTGCACGCGCCGCGGGTCGGGGGCTGCCCGGGCCTGCAGGCCGGACGACGTCGGCGTGGCGCGAGCGATGTGATGTCCCCGCTGCGCGGCGGCGCGCGGCGGAATCCGCAGCTGAACCGGTCCCGCGGAGGTTGCCGGAGCATCGGCTGCGAGCATCGGCCTGGGCATCGTCCGGCGGATCGCCTCCGGCAGCGAACCGGTTTCGTACCACAGCAGCGCCACCCGCGCCGCCGTCCATCCACCCACCACCAGGCCGAGGAAGCGGAGCGGCCGACCGCTCATGATCGACGCACGTGCAGCTCGGCTTCGCTCGGGAAGCGGTGCGCGGTCTTGTCCCAGTGCGGCCGCGCTCCGCGCAGCGTCGCGACGTAGCGGAACAGCGCCCGGCGCGCCGCGGACAACGCGATCAGGTTGCCGACGAACAGCCGTGGCATCGACAGCGCGCCCTCCACCCAGCCGTAGCTCCTCGCAACGAACCCGGCGCGAACGAGAAGGCGCCAGGCGAGCAGCCCGACGTTCAGCGCCAGCGCCGTCCTGGTCAGCCAATCGAGCTCCGGCAGCGGCGCCCCGCCCGCGAGCGCGAGGATCAGGCCGATCCCCCACAGGATCAGCGCGGCATAGGCGGCAGCAAGCACCAGCACGCCGAGCGGCTGGCGGCGGTCGCGCATCCGCATCCAATAGTCGCCGATCCCTCGCGAGCCGGCCCAACCAAGCCGGTCCCACCCCGCGAACGCTATCCCGAACATCCACCGCGAGCGCTGGCGCACCGCCGCTTCGAGCTTGTGCGGAAAATAGGCGTGCACCGCGACCGGGCGCCTGCTCGGGCCTTCGAGAATGCGCGGCGCGGCGATGCGTCCGCCGATCGCCGAGATCGTCAGCCCCAGCTCGTAATCCTCGGTCAGGCTCGTGGCGTCGAACGGCTTGCCGTCGCGCGCTTCGGCGATGCGGCCAAGCATCCCGCGCGATATCGCACAGCCGACGCCGGCGAAGGGCAAGCCGGCACCGACCGCCTGGCGCACGACGAGCTGCTTGGCGTGCGCCTCGGCGAACTCGTCGATGTAGGTGCCGGCGACGAAGCGGGACTCGCGATCGACCAGCGGCAGCACCGGGACCTGCACCGCGTCATAGGCACCGATCAGATAGTCATAGACGGCAAGCTCGCCGGCGTGGACGACATCCTCCGAATCGTGGAGCACCACCGCCGCCGCCGGCTCCAATCCGGCCGCCTCGTCGTTCAGCATCGCAGTCCACAGGCTGTTGAGGCAGTCGGCTTTGGTTGTCGGCCCCGCGCGGGGACCGACGACGAGGCGGACGCGCGGATCGTCGAGCGCAACCGCGGCGATCGCCTCGATCGTCTCCCAGTCGTTGGGATAGGCGCCGGCATAGATGCGCAGCCCCGGGTGCGGCCAACGCTCCATCGCCGTGCGGAGCATCCGGCCGATCACCGCGGCTTCATCCCACGAGGGCACGAACACGGCGATCGGGCGGCTGGGCGGCGGCAGTTCGGCGAGCAGCGGATCGCGCCGGCCGGTCGTGCGCCGCCATGCCAGCCGGGCGAAATAGACGGCGTCGACGATCAGATCGTCGACGCCGCCCACAAGGAAGCCGGCCGCCGCGAACACGATCGTCTCGCGCGCGGCAGCATCGATCAGCGCGGTGACAATGCCCCCGTCCAGCCCCCTGTCCCCCTGGCGCGAACATAGCCGCGCAACCGAGGCCGACAAGCAGGGGAATCGGATACGATTCGTCGAGATGCTGGACTCGGCGCAGCCGCCGTTTCAGGTTGGCAACAAAAAGGGGAATCCGCCGTGAAGATCGCCGCTCGCCTCGCGATTCTTGCCGCCGCGCTCGCACCGCTCACCGCGCAGGGCGACGCCAGCCCGCGCGTGATCCTGGCCACGCCGGGCATCGGCGACGGCGCGATCGAGCGGTTCACCTTGCGCTTCTCCGCGGCGATGGTGCCGCTCGGCGACCCGCGCGCCAAGGCGCCGGCGACCAGCGCCTGCGCGGGCGAGGGACGCTGGGTCGACCAGTCGACCTGGGTCTACGAGTTCGCGAGCCCGCTGCCCGGCGGCACCACCTGCGAATTCAACCTCGCCCCCAAGCTCAAGAGCGTCGCGGGATATGAGATTGCCGGCAACGCGACGTTCAAGGTCGATTCGGGCGGGCCGATCGCGCGGGCGGTGCTGCCGGGTAGCTACGACGGCGAGATCGAGGAGGACCAGGTATTCCTGGTCGCCGCCGCGATGGCGCCCGACCGCGCCTCGGTCGGCGCCAATGCCTATTGCGCGGTCGACGGGCTCGGCGAGAAGATCCCGGTCGACGTGCTCGACGCATCGCTGCCGGGCAAGCTCCTTTCGGAGATCGGCACCGATCGCTGGCAGGTCTCCAGCTTCCTCTCCAGCGCCAATCTGCCGAGCGCGCTGCCCGCCGATGCCAAGGCGCGGGACCAGGCGCTGGCGAGCGTGGTCGCGGTCAAGTGCCGCCGACCGCTGCCGCCCGGGCGCGACATGGCGCTGGTGTGGGGGGCGGGCGTGAGCGCCTCGGGCCGCACCGCAGGCGCCGACCAGCGCTTCGACTTCACCGTGCGCAAGCCCTTCACCGCGCGCTTCGAATGCAGCCGGGTCAATCCGCAGGCGGGATGCAACCCGGTCAAAGACGCTTATGTCCGCTTCTCGGCGCCGATCCCCAAGGCGCAGGCCGAGGCGATCCGTATCGCGCTGCCCGACGGCAAGGCGCTGACGCCGAAGATCGACAAGGACGACCAGACCAAGGCGACGGTGAGTCAGGTCAGCTTCGCAGCCCCGCTCCCCGCCGCGACGACCGCCAGGCTGACGCTGCCCGAGAATGTGAAGGACGAGAGCGGCCGCCCGCTCTCCAACGCCGAGCGCTTCCCGCTCGAGGTGCGGTTCGATGCCGCGCCGCCGCTGGTCAAGTTCGCCGCCGTGTTCGGCGTGCTCGAGGCGGAAGAGGGCGGCGTGCTGCCGGTGACGGTGCGCGCGGTCGAGCCGTCGCTCGGCGGCCAGATCGCCAGCGTCTCGGGCCAGACGCTCAAGGTCGATTCGTCCGACGCCGACGTCGCGGCATGGCTGCGCCGGCTCGACGAGCATGAGGAATCCGACTTCGAGGAGGTGAAGCGCGGCGACGAGATGGTCACCATCAACAACACCGCGTCCAAGCCGTTGATCCCGGCCGGGCGCGGCGCTGCGCTCGACGTCGGACTGCCCGGCAAGGGCAAGGAGTTCGAAGTCGTCGGCATTCCGCTCAAGCAGCCTGGCTTCTACGTGGTCGAGCTCGCCAGCCCTGCGCTCGGCCGCGCGCTGCTCGGCCGTGACGCGCCGCGCTATGTGACTGCGGGCGCGCTCGTCACCAACATGAGCGTGCATTTCAAATGGGGCCGCGAGGGCTCGCTCGCCTGGGTGACCGAGCTCAGCAGCGGCAAGCCGGTGGCGAGTGCGGACGTGCGCGTGTCCGACAGCTGCACCGGCCGCATCCTGGCGCGCGGCACCACCGACGCCGAGGGCCGCTTCCTCGTCACCAAGGGGCTGCCGGACCCCGAGACCTATGGCAGCTGCGAGAACAACAGCACCAATCATCCGCTGATGATCTCGGCGCGCAAGGCAGGCGACTTCGCTTTCGACCTGACGAGCTGGGGCGAGGGCATCCGGCCTTACGACTTCGACCTTCCCTATGGCTGGAGCGAGCGGAGCGAGGTGGTCCATACCGTGTTCGACCGCGCGCTGGTCCGCCAGGGCGAGACGGTGCACATGAAGCACATCGTCCGCGTGCCCTATGGCGCCGGCTTCCGCATGGGCGAGCCGTTCACCGGCACGCTCAAGCTCCAGCACCGCGGCTCCGACACCCAGTTCGAGCTGCCGCTGTCGATCGACGCCAACGGCACCGGCGAGAACGAATGGACGGCACCGCAGGGCGCGCCGATGGGCGACTACGACCTGCAGATGGTGGTCGGCGACCGCACCATCTACGGCGGCCAGTCGTTCAAGGTCGACGAGTACAAGCTGCCGACGATGAAGGCGACGGTGACCGGGCCCAAGCAGGCCCAGGTCAGGCCCAAGACGATGCCGCTCGACCTCTACGCCGGCTATCTCTCCGGCGGCGGCGCCTCCAACCTGCCGGTCGACCTGCGCATCGGCTATTTCCGGCGCACGGCGACGCCCGCCAACTACGACGCCTACACCTTCGGCGGCGCCGCGGTGAAGGAGGGGGTGCAGCCGCTCAATGGCGACGGCGAGGATGCCGATGAGGCGACCGAGCTGCCGCCGACGCAATCGCTGCCGGTGACGCTCGGCGGCGACGGCACCGGCAAGGCGGTCGTGGACGTACCTGCACTCGATGCGAGCACGGACATGCAGGTCGAGATGGACTATCAGGATGCCAACGGCGAGACGCTGACCGCCTCGCGCCGCATCCCGATCTATGCCTCGGCGGTGCAGCTTGGCGTCAGGACCGACGGCTGGCTGATGAAGCAGGACGACCTCAGGCTGAAGCTGGTCGCGCTCGACACCGACGGCAATCCGATCGCGGGGCAGCGGGTCCAGGTGGCGCTCTACAGCCGCGAGATCCTGACCGCGCGGCGGCGGTTGATCGGCGGCTTCTATGCCTATGACAACCAGGTGAAGACCACCAAGCTGTCGGGGTCCTGCTCGGCCACGACCGACAAGCTCGGCCTGGCCGAATGCCAGCTCGACCCGGGCGTGTCGGGCGAGGTCTATGCGGTGGCGACCACCGCCGACGCCAACGGCAACGTCGCGCGCGCGGTGCGGTCGGTGTGGCTGGTCGGCGACGACGACTGGTGGTTCGGCGGCGACAACGGCGACCGCATGGACGTGATCCCCGAGCAGGCCGAGTACAAGGCGGGCGAGACCGCGAAGTTCCAGGTGCGGATGCCGTTCCGCGACGCCACGGCGCTGGTGACGGTCGAGCGCGAGGGCGTGCTGTCGAGCTTCGTCACCCAGCTCTCCGGCACCGATCCGGTGGTCGAGGTGCCGATGCCCGGCACCTACGCGCCCGACGTGTTCGTCTCGGTGATGGCGGTGAGGGGCCGCGTCGGCGGGTGGTGGCTGTGGCTCTCCAATCTCGCGCGCGACTGGGATCTGCCCTGGTTCAGCCGCGAGGGCGCGCGGCCGACCGCGACGGTCGACCTCGCCAAGCCGGCCTATCGGCTCGGCATCGCCAAGGTGAAGGTGGGCTGGGAGGCGCATCGCCTCGGCGTCGAGGTGAAGGCGGACAAGGGCCGCTATGCGGTGCGCGATACCGCTCAGGTCGACGTCGCAGTGCGCAATCCGGACGGCGAGCCCGCCGCCTCGGCCGACGTCGCCTTCGTCGCGGTCGACGAGGCGCTGCTCCAGCTCGCGCCCAACGACAGCTGGGACGTGCTGACGGCGATGATGGGCGAGCGGCCGATCTCGGTGCTGACCTCGACCGCGCAGATGCAGGTGGTCGGCAAGCGCCACTATGGCCGCAAGACCGCCGAGCCGGGCGGCGGCGGCGGCGGCGACCTGTCCGGCCTCAACCGCGAGAATTTCCAGCCGGTGCTGCTGTGGCGGGGCAGGCTCGCGCTCGACGGCAATGGCCATGCCCGGGTGGCGGTGCCGCTCAGCGATGCGCTGTCCTCGTTCAAGCTGGTCGCGGTCGCGACCTCGGGGCCGCAGCTGTTCGGCACCGGCGAGGCGAGCGTGCGGACCTCGCAGGACCTCCAGATCTTCGCCGGGCTGCCGCCGCTGGTGCGCACCGGCGACTGGTATGCGGCGGGCTTCACGCTGAGGAACGCGTCGGACAAGCCGATGGCGGTCTCGGCCACCGTCGAGGTGACGCCGACGATCGCGCGCGGCCGGCCGATCGAGGTGACGATCCCGGCGGGCGGCGCGGTGCCGGTCGCCTGGAACCTGACCGCTCCGGCGATGCCGGGCAACCTCAGCTGGAAGGTCGTCGCCAAGTCCGCCGACGGCAGGGCCAGCGACACCATCACCGTCGCGCAGGAGGTGGCGCCGGCGGTCCCGGTCGAGGTGTGGGCCTCCTCGCTCGCCCGCGTCGGCGAGGCGACGTCGCTGGCGGTCGGCCCGCCGGCCGGGGCGCTGCCGGGGCTCGGCAGCGTCGAGGTCAGCCTCGCCGATACGCTCGCGCCGCCGCTCGCGGGCGTGCGCGACTATATGGCCGCTTATCCCTACAGCTGCTTCGAGCAGCGGCTGTCGCGCGCGGTGGCGCTGGGCGACGGCGGCATGTGGACGGCGCTGGCGGGCGAGATGCCGACCTATCTCGATGGCGACGGGCTGCTGCGCTACTGGCCGTCGGAGACGCTGCCGGGGTCGGAGGCGCTGACCTCCTATGTGCTGGCGCTGACGTCGGAGGCCGGGCTGCCGGTGCCCGACGGCCCGCGCGGCCGGATGATCGAGGCGCTGAGGGCGGTGCTAGACGGTCGCTTGCGGCACGAGGATTACGGCGACGTCCGCCTTCAACGACTCAACGCCTTCGCCGCGCTGGCGCGCGCCGGCGCGGCGACGCCCGACATGCTCGGCCAGATCGGGCTCGCACCCAGCGAGATGCCGACCGCCAGCCTCGCCGACTATATCGTCGCGCTCGGCAAGGTGCCGGGGCTCGCCAACGGGGCGGCACTGCGCAGCCAGGCGGAGGGCGTGCTGCGTACCCGCTTGGTCTATGAAGGCACGCGGCTCGACCTTTCCGACAAGGACAATGTCCCCTGGTGGCTGATGTCCTCGGGCGACGAGAGTGCGATCAAGGCGCTGCTCGCGGTGCTCGGGCGGCCGGGCTGGCAGGACGACGCGGCGAAGATGATGGTCGGCGTCGCCCAGCGCCAGCAGCGCGGCCATTGGGACAACACCACCGCCAACGCCTGGGGCACGGTGCTCGCCCGGCGCTTCATGGGCATGTACCCGGCCGAGGCGATCGCGGGGATCACCACCGCTTCGCTGGGCAACGCGAGCGTCAGCCGGAGCTGGCCGCTCGCCCCCGACCAGCGACGCTTCAGTCTAGCATTGCCGGAGGCGCAGGCGCCGCTGCGGTTGAGCCAGTCGGGTGGCAATGGGCCCTGGGCGTTCGTGACGGTGAAAGCTGCGGTGCCGCTCCGCCAGCCGCTCAACGCCGGTTACAAGATGACCAAGGCGGTCGAGGTGGTGCAGGCGCGCACCAAGGGCCAGCTCACCCGCGGCGACGTCGTCAGGGTGACGATCACCGTCGACGCCTCGGCCGAGCGCAACTGGGTGGTGGTGAGCGATCCGGTGCCCGCTGGCGCGACGGTGGTCGGCGGCAGCGCCAACCAGTCGTCGATGCTCGGCGATCTCGCCGGCGCGGGCGAAGGCGTGAGCCCGAGCTACGTCGAGCGCGCCAAGGACGCGTGGCGCGCCTATTTCGCCTGGGTACCGCGCGGGACCTTCAAGGTCTCCTATGTCATGCGGCTGAACGGCGTCGGCCGGCTGCAGGTGCCGCCGACGCGGGTCGAGGCGATGTACTCGCCCGCGATCCGCGCGCAGTGGCCGAACCAGCCGATGGTCGTGACGCAGCGGTGAGGCATTCATGGCCGCGCCCCAACTCCCGTTCGGGCTGAGCCTGTCGAAGCCCGACCTTTCCGCATTTCTCGAGCGGGGGAAACTCGCCCTTCGACAGGCTCAGGGCGAACGGGGGAAGTGGATCGCTTTCGTCGCGATCCTCGCCCTTGCCGCGCTGATCGCAGGCGCAGACTGGATCACCCGCCCGCCGCCCTTGCCGAGCTACACCCAGGTCCGCGCCGCCTGGAAGCCGTCCGAAGCCTGGCTCTATGACCGGGGCGGCCGGCTGATCGACAGCATCCGCGTCGATTTCGAGCGGCGGCGGCTGGCGTGGACGCCGCTCGACAAGGTTGCCGAGCCGATGAAGGCGACGCTGATCGCGGCCGAGGACCGTCGCTTCTACCGCCACGGCGGCGTCGACTGGTGGAGCCTCGCCGGCGCGCTGCGCGACCGGATCGAGGGCAAGCGCGTGCGCGGCGCCTCGACGCTGTCGATGCAGCTCGCCGCTTACCTCTCGCCCGATCTCGCCGCGCCGGGCGCGCGCGGGCTGCTCGACAAGCTGCGGCAGATGCGCGCGGCTCGGGCGCTCGAATCGCGCTGGAGCAAGGGCCAGATCCTCGAAACCTATCTCAACCTCGCCGGCTTCCGCGGCGAGGCGCAGGGGATCGGTGCCGCGGCGCTCGGACTGTTCGGCAAGACCCCCGATGCGCTGAGCCGTGACGATGCGCTGCTGCTGACGGCGCTGCTGCCCGATCCGGCGGCGACGGCTCCCCGGATCGCCCGGCGCGCGTGCCGACTCGGGCAGGAGCGGGAGTGCAGCCGCTTCGAAGGCATGGCCGCGTCGATGCTGGGGCCGGCGCGCAGCCTTGCGCTCGATCCGGGGCTCGCCCCCCATCTCGCGACGCGATTGCTGGCAAGGCCGGGGATGAAGGTCACCAGCACGCTCGACGCGCGTATCCAGCAGGTCGCGATCGTCGCGCTCCGGCGCCAGCTCCAGGGGCTTGGCGGCAGCCGCGCGCGCGACGGGGCGGTGATCGTGGTCGACAATGCAAGCGGCGACGTGCTCGCCTATGTCGGCGGCATCGGCGGCGCCTCGACCGCGCCGGAGGTCGACGGCGCCAACGCCTATCGACAGGCGGGGTCGACGTTGAAACCCTTCCTCTATGTGATGGGATTCGAGAAGGGCTATCTCACCCCCGCCTCGATCCTCGACGATTCGCCGGTGCAGCTCGACACCGCCTCGGGCCTCTATGTGCCGCAGAATTACGACCGCGGGTTCAAGGGGCCGGTATCGGCGCGGACCGCGCTGGCGGGATCGCTCAACGTGCCGGCGGTGCGCACCTTGCTGCTGACGGGAGTGGAGGCGTTCCGCGATCGTCTGTGGGATACCGGCTATCGCGGCCTCACCGAGGACGGCGATTATTACGGCTTCAGCCTGGCGCTGGGGTCGGCGGAGGTGACGCTGGGTGAGCAGGTCGACGCCTATCGCAGCCTCGCCAACAGCGGGCGTTGGTCGCCGCTCAGGCTCACCGCCGATGATCCGCGGGAGGCGCCGCGCGCGATCACCACGCCCGAGGCCGCCTGGCTGGTCGCCGACATCCTCGCCGATCCGGCCGCGCGTGCGGCCACCTTCGGGCTCGATTCGGCGCTGCGGCTGCCGTTCTGGGCGGCCGCCAAGACCGGCACGTCCAAGGCGATGCGCGACAATTGGTGCATCGGCTTCTCGCGCCGCTACACCGTCGGGGTCTGGGTCGGGAATCTCGAAGGCGATCCGATGCGGGCGGTGTCAGGCACCAGCGGCGCGGCGCCGGCATGGCGCGACGTCATGATGGCGCTCGGCGACGGCGGCGGGCGGCCGCCGGTGCCCAAGGGCATCGAGACGCGCGCGATCACCTTCGCCAACGGCCGGGAGCAGCCGCGCCGCGAATATTTCCTCGCCGGCACCGGCCAGGCCGAGCTGGCCGAGGCTCCCCCCGCGGCGCGCCGGCCACGCATCACCACGCCGGTATCGGGCAGCGTCTATGCGCTCGACCCGGATATCCCGCCGGCGCGCCAACGGCTCGCGGTGTCGGTGTCGGGGGAGGTGACCGGCCACCGCCTGCTGCTCGACCGGCGCGACATCGGCGCCGCCGATGCGCAGCCGCTGCTGCTGGCGCCGCCGGGGCCGCACCTGCTCCGGCTGGTCGATCTTGGCGGCAGGACGGTCGATCAGGTGCGCTTCACCGTCCGCTGAGCCGGAAATCATATCGCCCGCGAACCAATCGGCGGTTCGCGCGCTGCGTGGCGCAGGTCCCTTCCCTTTCGGGGGCCAGGCGTCCTCCCGGCGCCCGGCCGCGTCGGCGCTTATCTGCGACGCGGCCGAACCCGGTGCGGCTTACCAGTAGAAGCCGCGGATCACGTCGACCACATAGCCGCGGCGCGTGTCGACCAGGATCACGTCGTTATAGTGACGCACCCAGCGCTGGTAACGACCGGCCGGCGGCAGGCGATAGCGCCAGGGATCGGCGATCCAGTAGCGCGAGCCCCAATAGGTCGGCGCGATGCGCACGCCCGGGCGGAAGGCATAATAGCGGAACGGCGCCCGCCAGTTGCCCCGCGCGTAGAGCGAGCGGTTGTGCTGGCGCCAGCCGCGCCAGTCGTTGCGGCCCCAGCGGCGGTTGCGGTCGTTGACATCCTCGCGAAGCTCGCGGCGCGCCTCACGCACGTCGCGGCGCTCGTCGCGAATGTCGTGCCTATCGCCGCGGCGATAGGCATCGCGCAGCTCGCGCCGCTCCTCGCGGAGGTCACGGTGATCGCGGCGGATTTCGCCGCGCGACTGCGCGCTGGCGGCGGCAGGGGCGATCGCCGGCATCGCCACCGCGGCGATCAGCGCCGTCATCATCAACTTGCGCATATATCCTCCTATTCCTTACGGACGCGGCACGCGCCGCATCTCAGCCCAACGCATAGGAGATGTCGTTTGAACCGGGCGCGAACGCGCCGGTCAGCCAATTGAAAGGTCGATCAGGGGCCGCTGCTGCCGCCGCCCGGTGCGCCCGCACCCGCGCCGACCGTGCCGATGTTGCCGAACAGATCCTGGAAGAAGCCCCGCTTGCGGCCGAGCGTCGGCGTCGTCTTGCCGTATGGCGTGATCTCGGCGAGCTGCTCGATGCCGGTGCGGTTGACCGCGGTCACCGTGCCGTTCTGGTCGAAGGCGACGTGGATGGCCACCTGGCGGATCGGCTTGGGATTGTTGAAGGCGAGGTTGCGGGTGTCACGCGACACATAATACCAGTCGCGGTCGTTGAACTGGCCGCCGACCGTCGGCCGGCCGAGCACGCGCGTCACCGATTCGCGATTGTCGACCCCCGGCTGCACCGAGTTCACCAGGTCGGCATCGACGACATAGCCCTGATGGCCGCGCAGCGGCGTGCAGGCGCCGGAAAGCCCCGCGGCGGCGGCGATGAGCAGGACGGCGGCGGGACGAAACATGGAAACTCTCCGGACGATACGGGCGCGATTTGCATCCCGCGCCGTCCGCCTCAATATGCGGTGACGAAGCGGCGAACAAGCCGCGGCTTTTCAAGGACGTTGACAAGGTGGGTTGGATCGACCGGCTGTTCGGCCGCAGGGAGCAGGAAGCGGGCGTGCTCTATCGGGTGGTGGTGGCGCGCGCGCGCGAGCCGCACTGGTATGCCGAGGGCGGCGTCGCCGACACGATCGACGGCCGGTTCGACATGATCGCGGCGGTGCTCTCGCTGGTGCTGCTGCGGCTGGAGGCGGAGCCGGGCAACGAGGCGGCCGGCGTCGCGCTCGCCGAGCGGTTCGTCGACGACATGGACCCGCAGCTTCGCGAGATCGGGATCGGCGACGTCCTCGTCGGCAAGCATATGGGCAGGATGATGGGGATGCTCGGCGGCCGGCTCGGCGCCTATCGCGAGGGGCTGGCGGCGGGATCGATCGACCGCGCGCTCGCCCGCAACCTCTACCGCGACCATCCCCCTGCGCCGGAAGCGCTGGCGCATGTGCGCGAGGGCCTGCTCGCGTTCCATCGTGCGCTGGCAGCGACGCCGGCGGCCGAACTGGTCGAAGGAAAGCTGCCGTGACCGCCGCAACCGAATTCTCGCGTCCGCACCGGCTCGATGCGATCGGCGCCGGCGAAGCGAGCGTCACCGTCGCCGCGGACGAAGGCGAGCGCACGGCGCTGGCGAAACGCTTCGGGCTGCTCGCGATCGACCGGCTGGAGGCGCGCTTCGCCATCAAGCGCGACGCCACCGGCATCGTCGCGCGCGGGCACCTGTCGGCGGCGGTGACGCAGGCCTGCGTCGTCACCGGAGAGCCGCTGCCGGTAAGCCTCGAAGAGGATTTCGCGCTGCGTTTCCTGCCCGAACCCGACTCGGCCGCGGACGAGGTCGAGCTCGATGCCGACGAATGCGACACCGTCTTCTATACCGACGGCGCGATCGATCTCGGCGAGGCGGCGGCGGAGACGCTGCTGCTGTCGCTCGATCCCTTCCCGCGTGGGCCCAATGCTGCGGCGACGCTCAAGGACGCAGGCGTGCTGAGCGAGGAGGAAGCAGGTCCTTTCGGCGGACTGGCGGCGCTCAGGGACAAGCTCAAGAAATAGGCTTCATCCCCCGCCATGAACGCCTGCAGCCGCGGTACGGTGAAATCGAGGAAGGCGCGGACCCGCTGCGGCATCCGCATCCCGCCGAGGAACAGCGCGTGGAGCGGCTCCTCGTCGCTTTCGCCGGGCAGCACCTCGATCAGCCGGCCAACAGCGATGTCGTCGCGGACGTGATAGTCGGCGAGCCGCGCGAGCCCGACGCCGGCAAGCGCCATGCGGTGCAGCGTCTCGCCGTTGTTGGCGAGTAGCGAACCGCGCACGCTGCGGTCGACGATGCGGCCGCTTTCCTTGATCGGCCAGACCGGGGCCAGCCGGCGGAAATTGAAGCCCAGGCAATTGTGCCGCGCGAGCTCGTCGGCGGAGGCCGGGACGCCGTGGCGTTCGAGATAGGCCGGCGCGCCGACGATCTTGCGCCGCGCGATGCCGATGCGCCGCGCCGTCATCCGCGAATCCTGGAGGCTGCCGGTGCGGAAGGCGACGTCAGTGCGGTCGAAATAGAGGTCGACGATCTCATCCGACAGCGAAAGGTCGACGACGATGTTGGGATAGGCGCGCCAGAAATCGGGCAGGATCGGCTCCAGCGCACGCACGCCGAAAGTGACGGTGGTGCTGATGCGCACCGTGCCGCCGGTGGCGGCGGCGCCCTGCATCACTCCGCGATCGATGTCGTCGAGCTCGGCGAGCAGCGCCAGGCTGCGCTCGTAATAGACATGCCCCTCCGCGGTGAGCGACAGATGCCGGGTCGAGCGTTCGAGCAGCCGCACGCACAGCCGCCGCTCGATGCGCGCGACCAGCTTGCTCACCGTCGACGGCGTCATGCGGAGGAGGCGCGCCGCCTCCGAGAAGCTGCCCGCTTCGACCACCCGCGCGAACACCTGCATCTCTCCGGCGCGGTTATCCATGGTTCCGTGTCCATCTGTGAAACTGCTTCATGAATGAAGTGGTTGGAGCGCCTATAATCAAGCCGCGACCGCCGACCCATCTTCCGCACCGCAACACGCCATCACGGAAAAGGGTTCATCATGCGGACAATCATCAACTTCCCCCGCCTCACTGTCGGGCAGGATCGCTGACGATGGAAGCCTGCGCAAATCCTGCCGTTCTCGCCGGCCGCGAGACCAATTCCGCCTGGCCGCTGCTCGCGCTGGCGGTCGGCGCCTTCGGCATCGGCACCACCGAATTCTCGCCGATGGGGTTGCTGCCGGTGATCGCCGAGGGCGTCCATGCCTCGATTCCCGCCACGGGAATGCTGGTCAGCGCCTACGCGCTCGGCGTGATGGCGGGGGCGCCGCTGATGACGCTCGGTCTCGGCCGGCTCCCCCGCAAGAGCGCGCTGATCGTGTTGATGGCGGTGTTCACCGCCGGCAACCTCCTGTCGGCGGTCGCACCCGGCTATGCCTCGCTGATGGTCGCCCGCGTGGTGACCAGTCTGGCGCACGGCGCCTTCTTCGGCATCGGCTCACTGGTCGCCGCCGGCATCGTCCCGCCGGAGAAGCGCGCTAGCGCAGTGGCGACCATGTTTCTCGGGCTCACCATCGCCAATGTCGGCGGCGTGCCGGCGGCGACCTGGGTCGGGCAGCAGGTCGGCTGGCGCACCGCTTTCGCCGCCACCGCCGGCCTCGGCGTGCTGACGATGATCGCGGTCGCGCTCGCGCTGCCGCGGGGCGAGCGCGGCGCCGTGCCCGACGTCCGACGCGAGCTGGCGGTGCTCGGCCGGCCGGCGGTGCTGCTCGCGCTCGCCAGCACCGTACTCGGCGCCGGCGCGATGTTCACGCTCTACACCTATGTCGCGCCGGTGCTGGCGCATGTCACCGGCGCGAGCGTCGGCTTCGTCACCGCGATGCTGGTGCTGATCGGCGTCGGCTTCACCATCGGCAATGTCGCCGGCGGCAAGCTCGCCGATCGCTCGCTCGACGGCAGCCTGATCGCCTTCCTTTCGGTGATCGTGCTGGTCATGCTCGCCTTCCCGCTGCTCGCGAAGAGCGCGGCCGGCGCGGCGATCGCGCTGCTCGTCTGGGGCGCCGCCACCTTCGCGGTGGTGCCGCCGCTGCAGATGCGGGTGATGCAGGCCGCGGCCGAGGCGCCGGGATTGGCATCATCGGTCAACGTCGGCGCGTTCAATCTCGGCAACGCGCTCGGCGCCGGAGCGGGCGCAGCGGCGATAGCGCTCGGCCTCGGTTATGCCGCGGTGCCGATCGCCGGCGCGCTGATCGCCGGCGCCGGGCTGCTGCTCGTCCTCGCCGGCCGCGCCGCGCGACCCTCCCTCTGAACCAAAGGAATCCACCCCATGGACCTGCAACTTCACGGCAAGACCGCGCTCGTCACCGGCTCGACCGCCGGGATCGGACTGGAGATCGCCCGCCGCCTCGCCGCCGAGGGCGCCAGCGTCGTCATCTGCGGCAGATCGCAGGACAAGCTCGACGCCGCCACGGCCGACATCGGCGGCGGCGGCGTCCGCGCGGTGCTCGCCGATCCCGCCACCGCCGAGGGCGCGGCGGCGCTGATCGCCGCGGTGCCGAGCGCCGACATCTTGGTCAACAACCTCGGCATCTACGAGCCGAAGGACTTCGGCGAGATCGCCGACGCGGACTGGTTCCGCCTGTTCGAGGTGAACGTGATGAGCGGCGTGCGCCTCTCGCGCCATTACCTGCCGCTGATGAAGGCGCGCAATTGGGGCCGGATCGTCTTCATCTCCAGCGAAGGCGCGCTGATGGTGCCGCCGGACATGATCCATTACTGCATGACGAAGACCGCGCAGCTCACCATCTCGCGCGGCCTTGCCGAAACCACGCGCGGCACGGGCGTCACCGTCAATACCGTGATGCCGGGGCCGACGCGCTCGGCCGGAATCGTCGATTTCCTGCGCAGCGGCGCGAGCAATCCCGACGCGCCGGCCGAGGAAATTGAGCGCGAGTTCCTGAGGACGAAGCGCCCGACCTCGCTGATCCAGCGCATGATCGAGCCGGCGGAGGTCGCCGCGACGGTCGCCTTCCTCGCCAGCCCGCTCGCCGCCGCCACCAACGGTGCGGCGATCCGGGTGGAGGGCGGGATTCTGCCGACGATTGCCTGACCGACGGTCCCTCTCCCAGCGGGAGAGGGATTTTAGGCCCCGATCCCCTTTGCCAGCATCTCCGCCACCGTGTCGGCGAGCTCGTCGGGCGTCACGTCCTCCGCCCACACGCCGTAACGCAGGCCGAGGAACACGTTCATCCCCATCACCGCCCAGGCATGGACCTCCCCCACGCCCGCGCGCAGCTCGCCCCGCGCCGCCGCCGCCTCGAGCCGCTGGCGGATGCGCTCGGCGGTGGTGGCGTAGTGGGCGCGGAAGCTTTCGGGATCGACGAACTCGGCCTCGTCGATGATGCGGTAGATCTCCTTGTGCTCGCGCACGAAGGCGATGAACTTGGCAAGGCCCGCGCGCTCGGCGGCGATACCGTCTTTCGCCGCGCGGATGCCGGGCGCGACATGATCCCGCACCTGGTTCGACATGTGCCGCACCAGCGCGCGGAATACCTCGTCCTTCGAATCGAAATAGGTATAGAAGCTGCCGAGCGCGACGCCGGCGCGGCGCGTGATCCCGCTGATCGATGCCTCGTGAAACCCTTTCTCGCCGAACTCGGCGGCGGCGGCGTCGAGGATGGCGCCCAGCGTCCGCCGCCCGCGCTCGGTGCGCGGCGCCTTGTCCGCGCTGGTCGCGTCGATCGGCCGTGTCGCCGCTGGCGCGCTGTCCCTTGTCACCGGCTCATCATCCCATCGTCGCCCCAAATCTCCAAAGTTGAAACTTGGTTCAGCTTTCAGTAAAGAGCAAGGCGCATCGGCACAACCCGTCGGCGAACGGGGTGCTCCAGGAGAGGGTTTCGCATGAACCGCACACCGTCCGTCCGCGCGCTTGTCCTGTTAGGCGCCAGCCTCGCCGCGCTTGCTGCCGCGCCATCCTGGGCGCAGGAGACGGTGCCGGCCGACCAGCAGGCAACGACGGAGCCCGGGAGCGATGCGGACATCGTCGTCACCGCGCGCCGGCGCGAGGAATCCTTGCTCGACGTGCCGATCGCGGTCACCGCCTTCACCGCCGACAAGCTCGCCAAGTCGGGCGCGGTCGACATCACCGACCTGCAGAACACCGTCCCCAACACCACGCTCAAGGTCGCGCGCGGCACCAATTCGACGCTGTCGGCCTTCATTCGCGGCGTCGGCCAGCAGGACCCGGTGCCGGGGTTCGAATCGGGCGTCGGCATCTATCTCGACGACGTCTACCTCAACCGCCCGCAGGCGGCGGTGCTCGACATCTACGACGTCGAGCGGATCGAGGTGCTGCGCGGGCCGCAGGGCACGCTCTACGGCCGCAACACCATCGGCGGCGCGGTCAAGTACGTGACACGGCGGCTGCCCGACGATTTCGAGGTGAGGGTCAAGGGCACCTACGGCAGCTACAACCAGCTCGACGGCATCGTCAGCGTGTCGGCGCCGATCGGATCGATGGTCAAGATCGGCGGTTCGTTCGCGCGGCTGACCCGCGACGGCTTCGGCCGCAACCTCAACCTCGGCATCGACAATTACGACAAGGACATGTGGGCCGGCCGCGGCACCATCGAGTTCGAGACGCCCGACGAACGGCTCTTCATCCGTCTGACCGGCGATTATACCAAGGACGAGTCCTCGCCGCGCAACGGTCACCGGCTGATCCCCGGCCTCCTTTCCGGCCTGCCGGTACTCGACGACGTTTACGACACGATGGCCGGGCTCGACAATCCGAAGCAGGACGTCGAGGCGGGCGGCCTGTCGCTGTCGGCGACCGCCAAGCTCACCGACACGCTGACGCTGCGCAGCATCAGCGCGTGGCGCAAGGACCGGTCCTACACGCCGATCGACTTCGATTCGAATCCGGCGGCCGATGTCGACGTGCCTGCGGTCTATCGCAACGAGCAGACCAGCCAGGAATTCCAGCTGCTCTACGACGGCGACAAGCTGAACGGCATCGTCGGCTTCTACTATCTGGGCGCCAAGGCTGAGACGCGGTTCGACGTGCTGCTGTTCACGACAGGCGCCGCGATCGGCGCACCTGGTCTCGACGGCTTCACGGCCGGCGAGGTCGCGACCGAGACTTCCTCGGTCTATGCCGACTTCACCTACGACTTCACGCCGCAGATCAGCCTGTCGCTCGGCGGCCGTTACACTTGGGACGAACGCAAGAGCCATGTCTACAAGGCCAATCTGCTGAACGGTCCCAGCCGGTTCTTCGGTGGCAACCCGACCCTGTTCGGCGTGCCCGCTACCGACTTCCGAGGCAGGGCACGATTCAAGCGCTTCACGCCCCGCGCATCACTCAGCTTCAAGCCCGCCGAGGACCACATGCTCTACGTCTCCTATTCGGAGGGCTTCAAGGGCGGCGGCTTCGACCCGCGCGGCTCGGGTACCTCGGCGCCGATCAGCGATCCATCGGCGGGTCGCACCTATCAGGACGTCTACAACTATCTCTCGTTCGATCCAGAGACGGTGAAGAGCTATGAGATCGGCTGGAAAGGTGCGGCACTGAATCGCCGGCTTACCTGGGCCCTCGCCGGTTTCTACTCCAAATACAGCGACGTGCAGGTCCCGGGCTCGGTCGGCTGCACCGTCAACGGCGCGCCCAGTTTCTGCGGCATCACCACCAATGCCGCCCGCGCGACGATCAAGGGCATCGAGTTCGAGGGCAATGCCGTGCTGGCGCGCGACTTCGCCGGCGCGGGATCGTCGTTCAATCTGGCCGGCACGCTCGGCTACATCGATGCCAAGTACAAGGAGTTCATCGGTCCCACCGGCACCGACGTCGCGGACTACCGCTACTTCCAGAATACGCCCAAATGGACCGTCTCCGGCACCGCGACGCTCAACCTGCCGGTCGGTCCGGGGCTCGTGACCGCGAACAGCACGGTCTCCTACCGCAGCCTCACCCATCAGTTCGAATATGCCAGCCCCTTCCTCGACCAGCCCGGCTATACCTTGTGGGATGCCGGCGTCACCTACGCCTGGGGCAATTATTCGATCGGCATCTACGGCCGCAATCTGACGGACGAGCATTACAAGATCGGCGGCTATCAATACATCAATGCCAGGGCCGATACCGGCGAGATCATCCTGAGCCCGACCGGCGGCTACACCCCGACGCTGGGCCGCGAAGGGGTCGCCACCGCCTTCTACGGCAATCCGCGACAGATCTTCGGCAGCTTCACGATAAAGTTCTGACCAGGTGCGACAGGGGGCAGGGCCGGGCATCCATTGACAGGAACGTCCGGCCCTCGTCCTATGCGCCGCAGAGATTCGAGGGGAGGGTATGGAATGGCCGACCGGACGACGAGCCCCGGCTATGCGCGGCTGGTGCTGGCGATGCTGCTGCTGGTCTATATCTTCAATTTCCTCGACCGGCAGATCCTCGGCATCCTCGTCGGGCTGATCAAGAAGGATCTCGGCCTCAGCGACACGCAGCTCGGCCTGCTCGGCGGCACCGCCTTCGCGCTGCTCTATTCGACCCTGGCGGTCCCGCTCGCCCTCCTCGCCGACCGCACCAGCCGCAGCTGGGTGATCACGATCAGCCTGGCGGTGTGGAGCGGCTTCACCGCGCTTTGCGGCACCGCGACGGGCTTCACCCAGATGTTCCTCTACCGCCTCGGCGTCGGCGTCGGCGAGGCGGGGGGCGTCGCGCCGAGCTATGCGCTGATCTCGTCCTACTTCCCGCCCGAGCGGCGCGCACGGGCGATGGCGGTCTATTCGCTCGGCATTCCGGTGGGGTTAGCTGCGGGCGTGCTGCTCGGCGCCTATATCGCCGCGCACGTCAACTGGCGCGTCGCCTTCTACACCGTCGGCATCGCCGGCGTGGTGCTGGCGCCGATCTTCCGGCTGGTGGTGAAGGAGCCGCCGCGGCCGGCCATCGCCGGGCCGCAGCCGTCGGTGTGGCAGGTGTTCCCGATCATCGCCGCCAAGCCGAGCTTCTGGCTGATGGCGTTCGGCGCGGCGATGTCGAGCCTCGCGGGCTACGGCCTTGCCTTCTGGGTGCCGTCGTTCCTCGAGCGCAGCTTCCACTTCGACCTTGCCACCCGTTCCTATTATTTCGGCTCGCTGCTGCTGCTCGGCGGCGCGACCGGCGTGTTCCTGGGCGGCGTGCTCGCCGACCGGCTGGGGCAGGCCGACCGCGGCGCCTATGCCCGGCTGCCGGCGATCGCCTGGGCGATCACCGCGCCGATGTTCGCGATCGGCTTCTGGTCGTCGTCGCCGGTGCTGGCGTGGCTGCTGTTCCTGATCCCCAACGCGCTCAACATCCTGTGGCTCGGGCCGATCGTCACCGCCGTCCAGCACCTCGTGCCGCCGCACATGCGCGCGACCGCCTCGGCAAGCTTCCTGCTCATCAACAACCTGATCGGACTCGGCGCCGGCGCCTTCGTGATCGGCGCCATGAGCGATGCGATGACGCCGATCTTCGGCGACGAGGCGCTGCGCTATTCGGCACTGGCGGTGAGCGGCTTCTACCTGATCGCGGCGGTGCTGGCGTTCATCGCGGTGCGGTTCCTGAAGCGGGACTGGGTAGAGGAGACCTCCATCTAAGCCCCTCCCCTTCAGGGGAGGGGTTGGGGTGGGGACTATCCACAAGCGAACAGTCTGCCGCACTCCCCCATCCCCAACCCCTCCCCTGAAGGGGAGGGGCTTAAGAGGGAATCACCGCTCCCGCGTCGCGGCGAACCTCACCTTCGGATAGCGGTCGGAGACGTAGCCGACCTCCCACGCCGATTTGGCGAGGAACACCGGGTTGCCGTCGCGGTCCTTCGCCATCGCGCCCTTGTTGAGGTCGGCGAATTCCTTGAGATCGGCCGGGTTCTCCGCCGAAATCCAGCGTGCGGTGTCGTAGGGCGAGGGCTCGAGCGCCGCCGCCACCTTATACTCCGCCTCGAGCCGGCTCAGCAGCACGTCGAGCTGGAGCTGCCCGACCACGCCGATGATCCAGTTGGAGCCGATCTCGGGATAGAAGACCTGGATCACGCCCTCTTCCGACAGGTCGTCGAGCGCCTTGCGGAGCTGCTTGGTCTTGGTCGGGTCCTTGAGCGCGACGCGGCGCAGGATCTCGGGCGCAAAGTTCGGCAGCCCGGTGAAGCGCACGTCCGCCTTCTCGCTCAGCGTGTCCCCGACGCGCAGCGTGCCGTGGTTGGGGATGCCGATGATGTCGCCGGGATAGGCCTCGTCCGCCAGCTCGCGCTGCTGGGCGAAGAACAGGATCGGCGAGTGGATCGCGATCGGCTTGCCGTGGCCGGTCGGCACCAGCTTCATGCCGCGTTTGAAGGTGCCCGAGCATAGCCGCATGAAGGCGATGCGGTCGCGGTGCTGCGGGTCCATGTTGGCCTGGACCTTGAACACGAAGCCGGTGACGTCGCCGCGGTCGGGCGCGACCGGCGCCGGCTCGGCCGGCTGCGTGCGCGGCGGGGGCGCGTGCTCGGCGAGCGCGGCGATCAGTTCCTCGACCCCGAACTCCTTGAGCGCCGAGCCGAAATAGACCGGCGTCAGGTCGCCGTGGCGATAGGCGTCGCCGTCGAACACGGCATAGCCGGCCTGCGCCAGCTCGATCTCCTCGGCCACCGCCTCGGGAAGGATCGGCGCCTGGTCGACCTTGCCGCGGAACTCGCGGCTGTCGCCCTCGGGTCTGGCGATGCGGTCGGCGACAGGATCGTAGACGCCCTCGAAGGTGCCGCCCATGCCGACCGGCCAGGTCATCGGCGCGACGTCCAGCGCCAGCACGTCGGCGATCTCGTCGAGCAGCTCGAACGGCGCGCGGCCCTCGCGATCGACCTTGTTGACGAAGGTGATGATCGGCACCGACCTCAAGCGGCACACCTCGAACAGCTTGCGCGTCTGGCTCTCGATGCCGCGCGCCGCGTCGATCACCATCACCGCGGAATCCACCGCGGTCAGCGTGCGATAGGTGTCCTCGCTGAAATCCTCGTGGCCCGGCGTGTCGAGCAGGTTGAATGTGATGCCGTCCTTCTCGAACGTCATCACCGACGAGGTGACCGAGATGCCGCGCTGCTGCTCGATCTTCATCCAGTCGGAGCGCGCGCGGCGCGCCTGCCCGCGCGCCTTCACCTCGCCGGCGAGATGGATCGCGCCGCCTTTCAGCAGCAGCTTCTCGGTCAAGGTGGTCTTGCCGGCGTCGGGGTGGGAAATGATCGCGAAGGTACGGCGGGGAGAGGTCATCGCGGCCCCCTAGCCGCTTTGGCGCTGCGATGCGAGATTCGCGTCAGCAGGCGACGGCGGGCTTTCCCACGCTGCGCTCTATCAGCAGCGACACGCTCAGCATCGCGAGCCCGCCCAGCGCCAGCAGGGCGCCGACCCAGCCGGTCGAGGTCCAGCCCATCCCGGCGGCGATCGCGAGCCCTCCGAGCCACGGCCCGAGCGCGTTGGCGACATTGAACGCCGAATGATTGAGCGCCGCCGCCAAGGCCTGCGCGTCGCCGGCGACATCCATCAGCCGGGTCTGCAGCACCGTGCCGAGCGCCCCGCCCAGGCCGATCGCGAAGGTGCCGAGGCACACCGACCAGAGCTGCCCGGCAACGAACGGCCATAGCGCCAGCGCCGCCGCCGACCACAGCAGGAGCGCCGCCGCCGTCGGCATCAGCGCACGGTCGGCGAAGCGCGGTGCGATCAGGTTGCCGGCGGTCATGCCGAAGCCGAAAGCGCCGAGCGCGATCGGGATGGCGCTCTCCGGCACATGCGTCACCGCCAGCATCGTGTCGGCGAGATAGGTATAGACCGCGAACAGCCCGCCGAAGCCGATCGCGCCGGTGCCGAGCGTCAGCCACACCTGCGGCCGCGCCAGCGCGCTCAGCTCGCGCAAGGGGCTGGCGCTGGGATCGGCGCGGTCGGCCGGCGCGAACAACAGCACGAGCAGCGCCGTCAGCAGCGCCAGTGCGGCGACGAGCGCGAACACCCATCTCCAGCCCACCGCCTGTCCGAGCCAGTTGGCGAGCGGCACCCCGACGATGGTCGCGACGGTGAGCCCCAGCAGCACGCGCGCGACCGCCCGCGTTCGCTTCTCCTGCGGCACCAGCCCGGCGGCGACCAGCGACGCGATGCCGAAATAGGCGCCATGCGGCAGCCCGGCGAGGAAGCGGAACGCCAGCATCGCCTGATAGCTCGCCGCGATCCCCGACAGGGCGTTGCCGAGTGCGAACAACGTCATCAGCACGACCAGCAGGGTCCGGCGCGGCAGTTTCGCGCCGAGCACCGCGATCGCCGGCGCCCCGACCACCACGCCCAGCGCATAGGCGCTGATCACATGGCCTGCAGTGGTTGAATCGACGTGAAGATCATGCGCGAAGAACGGCAGCAGGCTCATCGTCGCGAACTCGGTCGTACCGATCGCGAATCCGCCAACCGCCAGCGCAAGATGGACCAGACCGACGGGGGCCGGCTTGCGGGTGATAGCAGGTGTCGCAGACATCCTCGTTCACCTGGGGATGCTGCACCGCAGCGTCAATTGCGCGTCGCGCAAGCGTCAGCGCGTCAGCGTCACCTGCATCGCGAATGCCCTGCTCTCGCCGGGAGCGAAGCGGATGATGCCGGGCTTGTCCCGGATATCGCCTTCATATCCCGCCGGATCGGCGTGTCCCCACCATGGCTCCACGCAGACGAACGGCGCGCCGGGCCTGGTCCAGATGCCCAGCCACTCGGCATCGGGGAAGCCGATGTCGAGCGCGACGGGGCCGCCGCCTTCATAGCGCAGGCGACGGCTCGCCGGATGATCCCAGATCAGCGCGTCGGCCGTGAACAGGTCGTCGTTCAGCTCCAGCGTGTCGCCCGCGACGGGACTCGGGCGCGCGTCGGCGGTCATCAGCCCGCCGGGCGTGAGCCTGCACAGCGGCGCCGGCTCCGGTCGCTCGAAGATCAGCCGATGGCCGGCCCGCCCGCTCGCGCCGGGCAGCGGCCAGCGGAAGGCGGGATGGAAGCCGAAGCTCGCCGGCATGTCGACCTCGCCGCGATTGTGGACGGTCGCGGCCATCGTCAGCGTCGCACCGTCGCCGACGAACGCCATGTCGAGCGCGAACGCGAAGGGATAGATCGCCCGCGTCTCGGCGCTGTCGGTCAGGCGGAAGCGCGCTGCGTCGACGCTGCTCTCGATCAGCTCGAAGCGGCTGCGGCGCGCGAAGCCGTGCTTCGGCATCGCGAACTCGCGGCCGTCCAGCCGGTAGACGTCGTCGTTCAACGCGCCGACGTTCGGAAACAGCAGCGGCGCGCGCCCGCCCCACCAGGCCGGATCGCCCGAATGCATCAGTTCCTGGCCGCCGTGTTGCAGGTCGCGCAGGCCGATCAGCTCGGCTCCGGCAAGCGCAATCTCCGCCTCGAACCGGTCGGTCGCGATGGAGACGGTCTCAGCCACGCAGGCTTGCTCCCAGCTTGGCCGCCGCGGCGACCACCTTGTCGGCGATCGCCTTCAGATCGGCGTCGGTGAAGCTTTTGTCGATCGGTTGCAGCGTCACCTCCACCGCGAGGCTCACCTGCCCGTCCTTGACGAACCGGTCGAACAGCCGCGCCTCGACGATCCGCTCCTTGTCGGCGCCGCGGATCGCACGGACGAGATCGCCCGCCGCCAGGCTCTCCGGCACCAGGAAGGCGAAGTCGCGCGTTACCGGCTGCAACGCCGGCGGCGCATAGGCCGGGCGCATGAAGCCCGACCCGCGCTTCGCCGGCAGCGCATCCAGGTAGAGCTCGACCGCGGCGACGTCGCCGTCGAGGTCGAACGCCTGGAGCGTCGACGGGTGCAGCATCCCGAAGGCGGCAAGCACCGTCTTCGGCCCGAGCCGCAGCGTGCCGGATTGGCCGGGGTGCCAGGTCGCGCCCGCCTCGCCCATCACCTGGAGATTGGCGACCGGCGCGCCGGCGGCGTCGAGCAGCGCCAGCGCCTCGGCCTTGGCGTCGAATGCGTCGAAGCCCTGCGCCTTGCCGCTCGACCAACCGCGCGAACGGCGCTCGCCAGCCAGCACCACGCCCAGTGTCGGTCGTTCGGCATCCGCCAGATAGCGCCGCCCGACCTCGAACAGGCGCACGGCCGTAGCGCCGCGCTTGAGGTTGCGTTCGGCGGCGGCGAGCAGGCCCGGCAGCAGCGAGGGGCGCATCACCTTCATGTCCTCGCTGATCGGGTTGGCGACGACCCAGGGAGCCTCCCCGAACGGCGCGGCCTCCGCTTCCGAGATGAAGCTCCACGTCACCGCCTCGGCCAGGCCATGCGCGGCGGCACTGCGGCGGAGCTTGCGCTCCAGCTTCTGCGCCGGCGTCGCGGTCGGGCGAGCGACGCCGGGGACGCGCGGCAGCGGCGTCGAAGGCACCTTGTCGATGCCTTCGATGCGGATCACCTCCTCGACCAGGTCGGCGGCGCCGTCGATGTCGCGGCGCCAGCTCGGTACCGTTACCTGCCATCCCTCGCCGACGGTGAAGCCGAGGCTTTCGAGGATAGCCCGCTGCCGGTCCGCCGCCACCGCGAGGCCGCCGAGGCTTTCGGCGTGCGCCGGATCGTAGGCGACGGTGCGCGGCTCGACCGGCGGCCGGCCGGCACGGGTGACGCCGCTGGCCTTGCCGCCGCAGATATTGAGCACCAACGAGCAAGCGATCGCGAGGCCGTCGTCGAGGAACGCCGGGTCGACACCGCGCTCGAAGCGCTGGCGCGCATCGCTGGTGAGGGCGAGCTTCTGCCCGGTGCGGGCGATGCCCTCGGGGTCGAAATAGGCGCATTCGATGGTGACGTCGGTGGTGGTCTCCGAGACGCCCGAATGCTCGCCGCCCATGATGCCGCCGATGTCGTGGACGGTCTCGGCATCGGCGATCACCGTCATCGTCTCGTCGAGCGCATAGGTCCTGCCGTTGAGCGCCAGCATTTCTTCGCCCGACTTGGCCTTGCGGGCGCGCAGGTCGCCCTTGAGCTTCGCCTTGTCGTAGACGTGCAGCGGGCGGCCGAGATCGATCATCACATAATTGGTGATGTCGACCAGCGCCGAGATCGGCCGCTGCCCGATCGCGATCAGGCGCCGACGCATCCACTCCGGCGCCTCGCCGTTGACGACGCCGGAGACGTCCTGGGCATAGAAGGCGGGGCAGCCGGCGGGGTCTTCCGTGGTGACATTCGGGCCTGGGCCTTCGCCCGCGACCGGCTCCACCCCTTCCGTTCGCCCTGAGCTTGTCGAAGGGCGGCTTTCCTCAGGCGATCCGCCTGCGGCACTTCGCCCTTCGACAGGCTCGGGGCGAACGGTGGAGAGGAGGTGAGCGTAAACTCCCCCCAATGACTTTAGCGTCCCCAGCCCCGCTGCCGCGAGATCGCGCGCGATGCCGCGCACGCCCATGCAGTCCTGCCGGTTGGGCGTGACGCTGATGTCGAATACGGGATCGGTGAGGCCGGCATAATCGGGGAAGGGCGTGCCGACGGGCGCATCCTCGGGCAGCTCGATGATGCCGTCATGATCGTCGCCGAGCTCCAGCTCGCGCGTCGAGCACATCATGCCGTTGGAGGTGACGCCGCGGATCTCGGCGACCTTCAGCACCATGCCGTTGGCCGGCACCACCGCGCCCGGCATCCCGAACACGCCGACCAGGCCCGCACGCGCATTGGGAGCGCCGCACACCACCTGCAGCGGGCCCTCTCCCGCATCGACCGTCAGCACCTGCAGCTTGTCCGCCTGCGGATGTTTCTCCGCCGTCAGCACGCGCGCGACGCGGAACGCGGCGAGCCTGGCGCCAGGATTCTCGACGCCCTCGACCTCCAGGCCGATGCGCGTCAGCGTCTCCGCCACCTCGTCGGCGGAGGCGGTCGTGTCCAGATGCTCCTTGAGCCAGCCAAGCGTGAACTTCATGCCCCCACTCCTCCGCTGAGCGTGGGCACGTCCAGCGCCGAGAAGCCATAATGCCTCAGCCAGCGGATATCGCCGTCGAAGAAGGCGCGCAGGTCATCCATCCCGTACTTCAGCATCGCCAGCCGATCGATGCCGCAGCCGAACGCGAAGCCCTGCCATTCGTCCGGATCGAGCCCGCAGGCGGCGATCACTTTCGGATGGACCATGCCGCTCCCCAGCACCTCCATCCAGCCGCCATTTTCCTTGGATGGATCGCCGCCGATCACGCGCTTGCCGTTCTGGACGGTATAGCCGACGTCGACCTCCGCCGAGGGCTCGGTGAAGGGGAAGTAGCTGGGCCTGAGGCGCAGCACGATGTCGTCGCGCTCGAAATAGGCCTTGAGGAAGGTCTCGAGCGTCCATTTGAGGTGGCCGAGCGTGATGCCCTTGTCGATCACCAGACCCTCGACCTGGTGAAACATCGGCGTGTGCGTCGCGTCCGAATCCGAGCGGTAGGTGCGCCCCGGCGCGATGATGCGGATCGGCGGCTTCTGGCTCGTCATCGCGCGGATCTGCACCGGCGAGGTGTGCGTGCGCAGCACCATCGGCCGCTCGTGCTCGCCGGCGATGTAGAAGGTGTCGTGCATCGCGCGCGCCGGATGCGTCTCCGGGATGTTGAGCGCGGTGAAATTGTGCCAGTCGTCCTCGATCTCCGGACCCGTAGCGACCGCGAAGCCGAGATCGGCGAAGATCTCCGCGAGCTCGTCCATCACCTGGCTCACCGGATGGACGCTGCCCGGCGGCGGAAGGTCGACCGGCAGCGTCATGTCGAGCGTCTCGCTCGCGAGGCGCGCGTCGAGCGCCGCGCGCTCCAGCACGTCCTTGCGTGCGCCGATCGCCTCGGTCACCGCCTCGCGCAGGGCATGGATGCGCGGGCCCTCGATCTGGCGCTGCTCGGGGCTCATGCCGCCCAGGGTCTTGAGCAGCCCGGTCACCGCGCCGGATTTGCCGAGCAATTGAACTCTCAGATGGTCGATCGTTTCGAGGTTGTCCGCCTGCGAAACCCGGTTCAGCGCTTCCGTGCGCAGTTGATCCACATCGGTCATCACAAAATCCGTTCGCCCTGAGCTTGTCGAAGGGCAGCCCTTCTCTTCAAGCTCATCAGAAGAAAGTGCAGGGCTTCGACAAGCTCAGCCCGAACGGGAGGAATTTGCGCCGCTCCTAGCCATCCTTCGCCGAAACGAAAAGGGGCGCCGGTGGTGACCACCGACGCCCCATTTCAAACCCTCGCGTCAGGCCGTTCAGGCGGCCTGGGGCAGCGCCGCCTTCGCCTGCGCGACGATGGCGGTAAAGGCCTCGCCTTCGTGCATCGCGATATCGGCCAGCACCTTGCGGTCGAGCTCGATGCCGGCGAGCTTCAGCCCGTGCATGAACTGCGAATAGCTGAGCCCCTCGGCGCGCACGCCTGCGTTGATGCGCTGGATCCACAGCGCACGGAACGAACGCTTCTTAACCTTGCGGTCGCGATAGGCGTACTGGCCGGCCTTCTCGACCGCCTGGCGGGCGATGCGGATCGTGTTCTTGCGACGGCCGTAATAGCCCTTCGCCTGATCCAGAATGCGCTTGTGCTTGGCCTTGGTGGTCGTGCCACGCTTCACTCGAGCCATGGTTCAGACCTCCCTTACTTGAGACCGTACGGCGCCCACGCCTTGACGTGAGCCACGTCGGCGTCGGCGAGCACGCTGGTGCCGCGGTTCTGGCGGATATACTTGGCGTTGTGGCTGATCAGGCGGTGGCGCTTGCCGGCGACACCGTGCTTGACCTTGCCGGTGGCGGTGAACTTGAAGCGCTTCTTCACACCGCTCTTGGTCTTGAGCTTGGGCATTTTCGTCTCCTTGCATTCGGCGACTTCAAGAACCGCCTCGGCAGCCCACACTGGCCGGGCGATTCGTCCATAAAATCGCGGAAGCGCGGGCGCATAGCGGCAAGCGCCCGAAAAGGCAAGGGAACCCCGGCGGTTCCTCAAGGATTTTCCTCGCCATGGCAGACCGGGACGCACCGATCGCGGTGACCGATGCCGCATCCTCGCCCGGGCCCTCGCCCAAGGCGCAGCCGGTTCGCGCGCTCGGCACGCCGCTCGCCAGCGCGATCGCGGTCGTGACGACGGTCGTCGGGCTGATCCTGCTCGCCTGGACCATCCTCTACGTCACCAAGGGCCGGTTTCTGCGCCACCCGTTCGAGCGGATCGTCGGCCAGATGATCCACCGGGACGTGCGGGTCGGCGGCGACTTCCAACTCTATTTCGATCCCATCACGCTGAAGTTCGTCGCCGAGCGGATGACGATCTCCAACCCGAGCTGGGCCGGCGTTCCCCACTTCTTCACCGCCAGGCGAATCGAGACGCGGATCAGCACGCCCTCGCTGATCTTCGGCAAGCGGCGCATCAACGTCCTGGCGATGGAAGACGGTCATGTCGATCTCGAATGGGATGCCGCCGGTCGGCGCAACACCTGGACGTTCAGCGAGCGGAGGGGCGAGCCGCTCGAGCTGCCGCTGATCCGCCGCGCGACCCTGGCGGGCACGACGCTGCGCTATCGCAATCCGCGGATGCGCATCGCCGCCGACATCGCCTTCCGCACCGTCGAGGCGCGCGACACCCGCTTCGCCAGCGCGATCCGCTTCTCGGGCGACGGCACCGCGCGCGGCACGCCGTTCATGCTGTCGGGCGCGCTGCTCTCCCCCGACGCCACCATCACCGGCGGGCAGAACCGGCTGGAGCTTCATGCCTCCGGGGTGCGGACCGAGATCGATGTCGCCGGCACGCTGCCGGGCGCCACCGAGATCGAGGGCGCGAACCTGCACATGAGCGTGCGCGGCCGGAACCTCGCCGACATCTTCGCGCTTGCCGGCATCGCCGTGCCCGACACGCGCACCTATCGCCTGACGTCGGCGGTGACCAAGCGCGGCGACGAATGGCGCTTCACCGGGCTCAAGGGCCGGTTCGGCGACAGCGATCTCGCCGGCCGCATGACCGTCAGGCTGAGCGAGCCGCGGCTGCTGCTCACCGCCGATCTCGCGACACGCGTGCTCGACATCGTCGATATCGCGCCGTTCATCGGCTACAATCCCGACGCGGTCGCCGCCCGCGGCGCCGCCGCCACGGTCGAGACCGTCCAGGGCCGTCCGCGCGTGCTGCCCGACGCGCCGCTCCGGATCGAGGCGCTCCGCAATTTCGACGCGAAGGTCGACTACCGAGTGAAAACGGTCCGCGCGGAGAGCTTCCCGGTCTCCGACATCACGCTCGGGCTCGACCTCGACAATTCGCTCCTGAAGCTCAGCCCGCTCAACTTCGCGATGGCGCGCGGCACCGTCAGCTCCGACATCGTCATCGATGCGCGGCGCCAGCCGGTCGTCACCGATTACGACATCCGCCTGTCGCCGACGCCGATGGGCACGCTGCTCGCCGGCTTCGGCGTCGAGGAATCGGGCACCACCGGCGCGCTCAAGGCGCGGATCAAGCTGACCGGCACCGGCAATTCGGTGCGCGACAGCCTCGCCAGCGCCAACGGCCGCATCGCGATCATCATGCCCAAGGGCACGCTGTGGACGCGCAACGTCCAGCTCAGCGAGATCGACATCGGCACCTTCGTCCAGAAGATGTTCGAGGAGAAGCTCAAGGAACCGGTGCAGATCAACTGCGGGCTGATCGGCTTCACCGTCCGGAACGGGGTCGCCGCCGCCGATCCGATCCTGATCGATACCCGCAAGAACGTCATGCTCGGCCGCGGCGGCTTCAGCTTCCGAAACGAAAGCATCGACCTCGCCTTCCGTGCCGACGCCAAGAAGTTCAGCCTGTTCTCCGGCCAGTCGCCGGTGGCGATCGGCGGCTATTTCGCCAAGCCGTCGATCGACCCGATCACCCCCGAACTGCTCGCCCGCTCGGGGGCCGGTCTCGGGCTCGGCCTGGCGGCGAGCCCGCTCGCGGCGGTGATCGCCTTCGTCGACGTTGGCGACGCCAAGGCCGCCGATTGCGGCCCCGTGCTCGCCGGTGCCCGCGCCACCGCGCAACGCACCTTCAAGGGCAAGCCGCGCGACGACGTCGGCCACGGCACCACCGCCAAGTCGGAAAGCGGCAAGAGCACGACGGAAGAGCGCCGCAAGCAACGGAAGAAGTTCCTCGGCATCTTCTGACCGGCTAGGATCACCTCTCCACGACTCGGGGAGAGGTTCCATGGCCGAAGCATCTCAGCCGCTGGGTGGCGTCACGCCGCATCTCACCATCCGCGACAACCGCGCCAAGGAGGCGATCGACTTCTACGTCCGCGCGTTCGGTGCGGAAGAACTCGCCCGCCATCCCGAGGAGAACGGCGATCGGCTGATGCACGCGCACCTCGTCGTCAACGGCGGCACGGTGCTGCTCAACGACGATTTCCCCGAAATGATGGGCGGCAACCCCGCGCCGCCGCCGAGCGGGGTCACGCTGCACCTCGAGGTGGCCGATGCGGACGCCGCGTGGGAAAAGGCGCTTGCGGCCGGCGCCAGCGCTCGGTTCCCGCTCGACAATCAGTTCTGGGGCCAGCGCTACGGCCAGCTCACCGATCCGTTCGGCCACGTCTGGTCGATCGGCGGTCCGTTGAAATAGCGCCTCCCGGCCGGAAGACTGCGTCGCCAGCGTCTCCCGGCGCTACTCCGCCGCCTCCGCCAGCGCGGGCTCCTTCCACACCAGCACCGGCCTGCGCGCCGCCAGCGTCTCATCGAGTCGGCGGCGTGGGGCGAAGTGAGGAGCAGACTTGAGCGCCGGATCGCCGGCCTTGGCGCGCTCCGCCACCGATCTAAGCGCGCCGATGAACTGGTCGAGCGCCGCCTTGCTCTCGGTCTCGGTCGGCTCGACCAGCATCGCACCGTGGACGACGAGCGGGAAGTACATCGTCATCGGATGATAGCCCTCGTCGATCAGCGCCTTGGCGACGTCGATCGTGGAAAAGCCCTCGGCCAGCCCCTCGTCGGAGAAGATCGCCTCGTGCATACACGGCCCCGACGCCGCGAACGGCGCGTCGAGCGTGCCCTCCAGGCTGCGCAGGACATAGTTGGCGTTGAGCACCGAATCCTCGGCGACCTGCCTCAGACCGTCGGCGCCGTGGCTCAGGATATAGGTCAGCGCCCGCGTGAACATGCCCATCTGCCCGTGAAACGCGGTCATCCGTCCGAAGGTCGCGGGATGGTCCTCGTCCGCAGTCTCCTCCTCGACAAGCTTGTAGTGGCCATCCGGCATCTTCGCGACGAAGGGGAGCGGGCCATAGGGCGACAGCGCCTCCGACAGCACCACCGGCCCCGCGCCGGGCCCGCCGCCGCCGTGCGGCGTCGAGAAGGTCTTGTGAAGGTTGATATGCATCGCGTCGATGCCGAGGTCGCCCGGCCGCACGCGGCCGACGATCGCGTTGAAGTTGGCACCGTCGCAATAGACGTAGCCGCCCACGGCATGGACCGCGTCCGAGATCGCCTTCATGTCGCGCTCGAACAGGCCGCAGGTGTTGGGATTGGTGATCATCACCGCGGCGACGTCGGGTCCCAGCCGGGCGGTGAGCGCGGCGAGGTCGACGCGGCCCTCGGCCGTGGCCGGGATGTCCTCGACCGTATAGCCGGCGAAGGCGGCGGTGGCGGGATTGGTGCCGTGCGCGCTCTCCGGCACCAGGATCACCTTGCGGTGCCCTTCGCCGCGCGCCTCCAGCGCCGCCTTGATCGCGAGGATGCCGCACAGCTCGCCGTGCGCGCCGGCCTTGGGGCTCATTGCGACGCCGTGCATCCCGGTCAGCGTGATCAGCCATACGGCGAGCTGGTGGATCACCTCCAGCGCGCCCTGGACCGTGTCGATCGGCTGCAGCGGGTGGAGATCTGCGAAGCCCGGCATCCGCGCGACCTTCTCGTTGAGGCGCGGATTGTGCTTCATCGTGCAGCTGCCGAGCGGGAACAGCCCGAGGTCGATCGCATAGTTCTGGCGGCTGAGGCGCGTATAGTGACGCACCGCCTCGGGCTCGCTGAGGCCGGGCAGGCCGATCGGCGCGGAACGCTCCAGTCCAGCCAGGCGGGCGCCGCTCGTCGCAGGCGCCGGGCCGAAATCGACGCCGGTGGTTTTAGTCGAGCCGATCTCGAAGATCAGCGGCTCCTCCAGCATCAGCGCGCGGTTGCCGGTGAAGGTCGCGGCCTCGCTTGCGCCGGCGTGGGGCGCTTCGGGGCGCCAGCCGCTCGGGTTGATCGTCATGCCAGCACCTCCCTCAGCGCCTCGGCAAGTACGGCGACATCCTCCGCCGTGGTGGTTTCGGTGACGGCGACGACGAGCCCGTTCTCGAGCTCGGCTGTGCCGGGATACAGCCGGCCCAGCGAGACGCCGGCGAGGATGTCGCTGTCGGCGAGCTGGCGCACGACCGGGCGCGCCTCCTTGGCGAGCCGCAGGGTGAACTCGTTGAAGAAGCTCGGCGTCACCAGCTCGACGCCAGGCACCTCGGCCAGCCGGTCGGCAGCGGCGGACGCGGCGGCGTGGTTGACCCCGGCGAGCTGGCGCAGGCCAGCCTCCCCCAGCAAGGTCATGTGGATCGAGAAGGCGAGCGCGCACAGCCCCGAATTGGTGCAGATGTTCGACGTCGCCTTCTCGCGTCGGATATGCTGCTCGCGGGTCGAGAGGGTGAGGACGAAGCCGCGCTTGCCGTCGGCGTCCATGGTCTCGCCGCAGAGGCGGCCCGGCATTTGGCGGACCAGCTTCTCCGAGCAGCCGAACAGCCCGACATAGGGGCCGCCGAACTGGAGCCCGACGCCGATCGACTGGCCCTCGCCGACGACGATGTCGGCGCCCATCTCGCCCGGCGACCTGAGCAGACCGAGCGCGACCGGCTCGGTCACCACCGCGACCAGCAGCGCCTTCTTCGCGTGGCACGCCGCGGCAAGCTCGGACAGGTCGGCGATACGGCCGAGGATATCGGGATACTGGACGACCACGCACGAGGTGTCGTCGTCGATCTTGTCTAGCAGCGCCGCGGTGTCCGGCTCCGCCGACAGGCTGGGCAGCGAGGTTTCCAGCACGTCGCCGGTGAACCTGGCCATCGTCCTCGCGACCGAGACGTAATGCGGGTGCAGCCCGCCGGAGAGCACCGCCTTCCCCCGCCGCGTCACCCGCCGCGCCATCACGATCGCTTCCCAGCAGGCGGTCGAGCCGTCGTACATCGAGGCGTTGGCGACGTCGGTCCCGAGCAGGCGCGCGACCTGCGTCTGGAACTCGAACAGCATCTGCAGCGTGCCCTGCGCGATCTCCGGCTGATAGGGCGTGTAGGCGGTCAGATACTCGCCGCGCTGGATGAGATGGTCGACCGACGCCGGCACATGATGCCGATAGGCGCCGCAGCCGAGGAAGAAGGGCGCGTCGCCCGCGGCGAGGTTCCTGCGCGCAAGCGCGGCCATGTGCCGCTCGACCGCCAGCTCCGAGGCATGGAGCGGCAGGCCCGGGATCGGACCGTCGAGCCGCGCGGCCTCGGGCACGTCGACGAACAGGTCGTCGATCGACCTGGCGCCGATGACGCCGAGCATCGCCTCGCGGTCAGGCTGGGTGAGAGGGAGGTAGCGCAATGTCATTCTCCAAGCCCCTCCTCTTCAGAGGAGGGGTAGGGGGTGGGGGAGTGCTGTCTCACCGAGCCCATCGCCCGCGGATAGTCCCCACCCCAACCCCTCCCCTGAAGGGGAGGGGCTTTAAGGGGTTACAGCTTGCTCACGAAATCCTGGTACTTGGCCTCGTCCATCAGGCTCTCCAGCTCGCCCGCATCGGCGATGGTGAGCCTGAAGAACCAGCCGTCGCCCTCGGGATTCGAATTGACGAGGCTCGGATCGTCGGTGAGCGCGGCATTGCCCTCGATCACCGTGCCGGAGACCGGCGAGTAGACGTCGGACGCGGCCTTGACCGACTCCACCACCGCGGCGTCGTCGCCCTTGGCGAGCCGGCGGCCTTCCTCGGGTACCTCGACGAACACGATGTCGCCGAGCTGGCCCTGGGCGTAGTCGGTGATGCCGACGGTCGCGGTATAGCCGTCGACGTCGATCCACTCGTGGTCTTCGGTGAAATAGCGGCTCATCTGTTCAGGCTCCCTGGCGAACGTAGCGATGGGGGACGAAAGGCATGGCGGTGACGGTGGCTTGATGCAGCTTGCCGCGCTGGGTGAGCGTCACCTTGCTGCCGGGCGCGGCGAAGGCGGCGGCGACATAGGCCATGGCGATCGGCGCGCCGACGCTTGGCGCGAAGCCGCCGGAGGTGACGCGGCCGATCTCGCTGCCTTCGTCGTCGACCACCAGCGCGCCCTCGCGCACCGGCTGGCGGCCCTCGACGGCGAGGCCGACGCGCTTCACCGCCGGCCCCTGCTCGCGCTCCAGCATGACGCGGGCATGGCCGGGGAAGCCGCCTTCCTCGCGCCGACGCTTCGACAGCGCGAAGCCGAGGTCGGCCATCACCGGCGTGGTCTCGGGATCGAGGTCGTGGCCGTAGAGCGGCAGCCCCGCCTCCAGCCGCAGCGAGTCGCGCGCGCCGAGGCCGATCGGCTTGACCTCGGGCTCGGCGGTGATCGCGTCGGCGAACGCCTCGGCGCGATCGGCCGCGACCGAGATCTCGAACCCGTCCTCGCCGGTATAGCCCGAGCGGCTGACCCACAGCGGCGTCCCCGCCCAGTCGAAGCGGCCGCCGGTCATGAACACCAAGGTCTCGACGCCGGGCGCCAGCCGCTTGAGCGCATCGACCGCCTTCGGGCCCTGCAGCGCGAGCAGCGCGTGCTCGTCCATGTGGTTGAGCGTGATGTCGTCGGGCAGCGAATCGCGCAAATGGCCGATGTCGTCGAACTTCACCGCGCCGTTGACGACCATGTAGATGCCGCCCGGCCAGCGCGTGATCATGATGTCGTCAAGGATGCCGCCGTTCTCGGCGAGCAGCAGCGAATAACGCTGCTGATGGACCTTCAGGCCCTTCACGTCGGCGGGAATCAGCGCCTCGAGCGCCTCGTCCAGGCCTTCGCCCGAGAGCAGCAGCTGACCCATGTGGCTGACGTCGAACAGCCCGGCCGATTCGCGCACCCACAGATGCTCGGCCATGATCCCTTCGTACTGGACGGGCATGTGATAGCCGGCGAAGGGCACCATCCGACCGCGCCGCGCGCGGTGCCAGGCGTCGAGCGGGAGCGTCATCGGCTCAGGCGCAGCTTCGCCGCCGTCGGGATCGCCGCTATAGGGCGTACCGCGCGCCTGATGGTGCTGGTCGGTCGGACCGTTGTGGACTTCCTCGCTCATCGTCGGCCTTCCGTCAGTGGGATTCGCGACGGCAACCGCACGAGCTTCGTGCATCGTTCCGCCGCCCCCTCTGTCACGGAAACCTGAGAGCTTTCGCCCGGCGCCGGTCCGGGCTTACCCCTTCGGTGGCCCCGCTCGCGCGGGACGCTTTCCAGAGTGTCGGGCCTCGCGCGGTCCCTTGTGCCTGAGAGATTCCGGGGCGGTTGCTCCTTCGGCGGCGAGGGGTTTTGCCCTCACTCTCTCCCGCGCGAGCCTCGGCCGGTCACCCGGCCTCGACCGTGCAAGCTCTGGCCGCGCCTTCTGCCCGAGTCAATCGCCGAACGCGCGGGCGATCAAATCCGCTGTGGACGGATCGAAGTCCCCGCCACCCCGGTCGGCCGCCTTGGCCATCTCCTTGCCGAGCTCGACGCCGAACTGGTCGAACGGGTTGATCCCCAGCAGCGCCGCGCTGGTGAAGACGCGCTGCTCGTAGAAGGCGATCAGCGCGCCGAGCGTGCGCGCGTCGAGCGTGTCGAGCAGGATCGTGCTCGACGGCCGGTTGCCCGGATAGCTGCGAGCGGCATCGTCGTTGGGCCGCCCCTTCATCAGCGCCGCGCCCTGCGCGAAGGCGTTGAGCAGCAGCTGGCGGTGATGGCCGTCGGCCAGCGCATCGCCCGGCTCGATCGAGGCGACGAACTCGACCGGCACCAGATGCGTGCCCTGGTGGAGCAGCTGGAACACCGCGTGCTGCGCATCGGTGCCGACGCCGCCCCAGGTGATCGGCGCGCTCGGGCGACCCAGCGGCTTGCCGTCGACGGTGACGCCTTTGCCGTTCGACTCCATCTCGAGCTGCTGGAGATAGGAGGGCAGCAGCCGCAGCCGCTCGTCATAAGCGAAGGTCGCGCGGGTCTCGCAATGCCTGACCTGCGCGTAGAACAGGTCGGCGAAGGCGGCGAGCACGGGGGCGTTCTCGTGCAAGGCGGCCAGCCGGAAATGGCGGTCCATCTCGGCCGCGCCCTCCAGCAGCTCCTGGAACGAATCCCAGCCGAGCGCGAGCGCCGCCGGGAAGCCGATCGATGACCACAGCGAATAGCGACCGCCGACGCTCTCGGCGAAGGGCAGCACCCGCGTCTCGTCGACGCCCCATTCGATCGCCTTCTCGGGCGCGGCGGTGAGTGCGATCACCCGGCCATAGGGATCCTCGACCCCGTCCTCGGCCAGCCAGGCGAGCGCGCTCTGCGCGTTGAGCAAGGTCTCGGTGGTGGTGAAGGTCTTGGAGGCGACCACCACCAGCGTCGCCGCCGGATCGAAGCGCGCGAACGCCTCCTCCAGCGCCGCGCCGTCGACGTTGGAGACCACCGCCACCTCGTAGCGCGCACTGTCGCGGCCGAGCGCGTCGACCAGCAGGTCCGGCCCCAGCGCCGATCCGCCGATGCCGATGTGGAGGACGTGGCGGATCGGCCCCAGCGCGTCGGCCTCGATCGCGTCGATGAGGGCACGCATTCGGGCGTGGAGCGCCTGGGCGCGGGCGACGCTCTCCTCCGCGCCCTCGCCGCGTTCGGCGGTGTGCTCGGCGGCGCGGCCCTCGCTGGTGTTGACCGCCTCGCCGGCGAACAGCGCGTCGCGCCTGGCGGCGAGGCCCATCGCCTTGGCCAGCCCTTCGAACGCCGCGATCGCCGCCGCGTCGAGGTGGGTCTTGGAGAAATCGAAATGGATGCCGGCGACATCGACCGAGAATCGCGCGACGCGCTCCGGGTCGGCCGCGAACAGCTCGACGAGGCTGGGGGGATTCAGCGCCTCGACCTTCGACCAGTCCGTCATGTGCATCTCCTTGGGGGACAGGGCCACCTAAAGCCTAATGCTTGACGCGCAAGGCGCGCCGCCACATGCCCTGCACATCATGTCCGACACCGCGACCGCTCCGGCGACAAAGCCCAAGCGCTCCGAATGGCGCGAGACCCTGAGCTTCCTCGTGAAGCTCGCGATCATCGTGTTCATCTTCCGGAGCTTCATCCTCTCGCCCTTCTCGATCCCGAGCGAGTCGATGCTGCCGAGGCTGCTGATCGGCGACTATCTGTTCATCTCCAAATGGAACTACGGCTATTCGCGGCATTCGCTGCCGTTCAGCCTGCCGCTGATCCCCGGCCGCATCTTCCCGTCGACGCCCGCACGCGGCGACGTGGTGGTGTTCAAGGCGCCGCCGGGCAACAAGGCCGATTATATCAAGCGCGTGATCGGCGTCCCCGGCGACACCATCCAGGTGGTCCGCGGCCAGCTCGTGCTGAACGGCAAGCCGGTGCCCAAGCAGCGCGTCGCCGACTTCATCGTCCCGATCACCCCCAACTACGGCTGCGAGGCGCAGTTCCAGGACGACGTCGGCGGCAAGCCGGTGTGCCGCTACCGGCAGTTCCGCGAGACGCTGCCGAACGGCAAGAGCTACAACGTGCTCGACCGCGGCTATTATCCGCAGGCGGACGATACCGGCGTCTACACCGTGCCCGCCGGCCACTTGTTCATGATGGGCGACAACCGCGACGCCAGCGCCGACAGCCGCTTCCCCGCCGTCGAGGGCGAGGCGATCGGGCTGGTGCCGATCGAGAATGTCGAGGGCAAGGCGCTGGTCAACTTCTGGTCGACCGACGGCACCGCCAACTGGTTCCTGCCCTGGACCTGGTTCACCGCGGCGCGGTGGCATCGCCTCGGGATGGGCTTCTGAGCAGCGATCTCGACGCCTGGCTTGCCGCGACGTTCGGCGCCGCCCCCGCGAACCGCGCCGCCTTCGAACGCGCGCTGACCCACGGCAGCCAGGCCGCGGCGAACTACGAGCGGCTGGAGTTCCTCGGCGACCGCGTGCTGGGGCTGGTGATGGCGGAGTGGCTCTACGAGCGCTTCGCGGACGAGCCCGAGGGCCAGCTCTCGAAGCGGCTCAACGCCCTGGTGACCGGCCCCGTCTGCGCGGAGGTCGCACGCGAGCTGGGGGTGCCGGCGCATCTCCGGCTCGGTAAGCAGGCACGCGACGACGGCGCCGCCGCCAGCGACAATGTGCTGGGCGACGTGATGGAGGCGCTGATCGGCGCTCTCTACCTCGACCGCGGGCTGGAGGCAGCCCGCGCCTTCGTCCGCGAACGCTGGGCCGACCGCATCGACCAGCTCCGCGCGCCGCAGCATCCCAAGTCCGCGCTGCAGGAATGGGCGGCCGCGCACAACCGTCGCCCGCCCGAATATGCGGTGGTGGATCGCATGGGGCCGCATCACGCGCCGCGCTTTCGGGTGAAGGTCGCGATCGGCAAGCTTGCGGAGGCGGAGGGCGAGGGCACGTCGAAGCAGGAGGCAGAGACGGCGGCGGCGGCGGCATTGCTGGAGAGGTTGAGGGCGTGATTGGAGAGCTTAATCCGTGCGGATAATTCGCCCTTCGACAAGCTCAGGACGAACGGGTGAAGGGAACACCCCATGACCCAGCATTGCGGCCTCGTCGCCGTCGTCGGCGCCCCGAACGCGGGCAAGTCGACGCTCGTCAATGCGCTGGTCGGGCAGAAGGTGGCGATCGTCAGCCCCAAGGCGCAGACCACGCGCGCGCGGCTGATGGGGATCGCGATCGCAGACGACACCCAGCTCCTGCTCGTCGACACGCCCGGCATCTTCGAGCCGCGGCGCCGGCTCGACCGGGCGATGGTCGCCGCCGCCTGGAGCGGGGCTGAGGGCGCCGACCTGATCGCGCTGGTGGTCGACGGCAAGGCCGGGATCGGACCCAAGGTGACCGCGATCATCGAGGCGCTCAAGGCCCGCCCCGAGCCCAAGCTCCTCGTCCTCAACAAGGTCGACGTCGCCGACAAGCCGCGCCTCCTCGGCCATGCTGCCAAGCTCAACGAGTTGCTGCCGTTCGCCGAGACCTTCTTCGTCAGCGCAACGACCGGCGACGGCGTCGCCGAGCTCAAGGCAGAGCTCGCGAGACGAATGCCCGAAGGTCCCTGGCATTTTCCCGAGGACCAGGTCGCCGACGTCACCGACCGGATGCTCGCCGCGGAGGTGACGCGCGAGCAGCTCTATCACCAGCTCCACGCCGAGCTGCCCTACGACAGCGCGGTCGAGACCGAGCTTTACAAGGAGCGCGACGACGGATCGGTCGAGATCCACCAGCAGATCCTGGTCGCACGCGACACCCAGCGCGCGATCGTGCTGGGCAAGGGCGGCAGCCGCATCAAGGAGATCGGCGCCCGTGCCCGCGCCGAATTGAAGGAGCTGCTCGGCGTGCCGGTTCATCTCTACCTGCACGTCAAGGTCAACCCCCGGTGGGAAGAGGACCGCGGGCTCTATCGCGACATCGGGCTCGACTGGGTCGAGTGACCGCGGCGCCGGCGTCAGAGGCTCGCCGGCGCCGCGCGCCCGTTGGCCATCAGAGGGCGAACCGCGCCGTCACGCGGATGTCGCGGCCCGCGAGCGGGGCGAAGTCCTTGAGGAAGCTCGAATGGCGCCGCGCGACGACGTCGAAGATGTTGTTCGCGCTCAGGATCAGATCGAGCTTCCTGTCGCCGAACGGCTTCCACGACGCCGACGCGTTGACCATGGTGTAGCCGGGCGTGGTCGTCTCGAACTCGGTGACGCGGTCCTGGTCGAACACATGCTCGACCTCGAACCGGCCGGTGAGCGCGTCGCTCTGCGCCTCGAGCCCGCCGAGCAGGCGGAGCGGCGGGATGCGCGGCGCCGGGCCCTGGTCGACGACATTGGCATGGACATAGTCGCCGAGCGCGTCGGCATTGATCGTCCAGCCGCCGAGCCGGGCGAGCCGAACCGAGGCATTGGCCTCCAGGCCCCAGTAGCGCGCGTCGGCCTGGAGCGACTGGAAGCACGGCAGATCGACCTCGCGCTCGGACGGCGCCGCCGCCTCCTCGCACACCGACTGCGCGACCTGGTTCTCGTAGATGAAGTTGGAGAACCAGTTGTAATAGGCCGAAGCATCGAAGCTGTAGCCGTCGCCATGGCCGTGCAAGGTCGCCTCGACCCCCCAGCCCTTCTCGGTCTTGAAGAACGGACTGCCGAGCTCCCACGCCTGGGTGCCGGCGTGCGGGCCGTTGGCGAACAGCTCCTCGGCCGAGGGTGCGCGCTCGGTGCGTGAGACGTTGAGGCCGATCCGCCACTGGGACGCGATCGCGTAGGAGGCGCCGAGCGAGCCCGACACCGTCTCGAAATGGCGCTTGCCGCCGAAGAAGGAGAGGTTGTCGGAGAGCGTCTTGGCGTCCAGGTCGGTCACCTCGTAGCGCAGACCGCCCTCGACCTTGAACGCGCCGAGATCGAGCTGCTGGAGGGTGAAGACGCCGAACTGGTTGGTCTCGTTGCGCGGCAGGAATGCCTCGTCGCCCACGACGTTGAAGGCGCGGTTGAAATATTGGACGCCCGACGCGCCCGTCCAGCCGCCGCGCTTGGCCTGGACCAGCTCGAGCCGCCCTTCCGTGCCGTTGTTGTAGAAGGCGGTGCCGATCGAGCCGTCCTCCTCCAGCTCGTAATGGCGATAGTTGGCGTGACCGATGCGCAGGCGGATCTGGTCGAGGAAGCCGCCGCCGGTATCGACCTCGCCGCGCAGGTCGACGCGGTTCTGCACGACGTCGAGCCGCGGCGCCTCCTGCTCCTGACCGGGTTCGGTCGCATAGCGGATCGGCACGCCGTAGAGGCTGTCGTAATGGCTGTAGGAGACACCGAGATTGCCGGTGTCCGTGATGATCGACGCGCCGAAGCCGGCGGTCCAGGTCTCGGCCGACGAATTGGGGAGCTTGCCCTTGAGCGCGGCCTGGCCGGCGAAGTCGATCGGCTCCTCGCCCTCCTGCGGCTCGTCGGCGCTGGCGAGCGAGGCGGCACGTGCCCAGGGCGCGAGCAGATAGCCGCCGGTCCTGAGGTTGCCCGACTTGGAATAGCTGCCGTCGGCATGGAGCACGAACGGACCGCCGACCGCGACATCGCCCGCCGCGCCGACCGTGCGCTCGTCGGCGGCCGAGCCATAGGTGGCGATGCCCTGCAGGCGATAGCCGTTCTGCGGAATGCTGCGCGGGATGCGCGTGTCGATCACGTTGACGACGCCGCCCACCGCCGACGAGCCGTACAGCAGCGCGGCGGGACCGCGCAGCACCTCGATGCGCTCGGCGAGCAGCGGATCGATGATCACCGCATGGTCGACCGAGGTGTTGGACACGTCGATCGAGCCGATCCCGTCGGTCAGCACGCGGATGCGGTCGCCCTGGAAGCCGCGCAGGATCGGCCGCGACGCGCTCGGCCCGAACGAGGTCGCCGACACGCCGGGCTGGCGCGCGAGCGTCTCGCCGATGGTCGGGCGCAGGCTGCGGGTCAGCTCCTCGCCGGTCACGACCGAGGTGCCTTGCAGCACGTCCGCTTCGCTCCGCTCGATGATGCCCGTGACGACGATGTCGCGAGGATCATCGGCATGATCGTGCTGCGGAGCCGGAGCGGCGGAGGGCGTGTCTTCCGCGAAGGCGGGGACGGAGGCGACGGCCAGCGCGATCAGGCTGGCGGCGGGGAGGAGCTTCAGCATGGTCACGCCTGTTAGGAGCAATGTTACAACGTATCAAGTCCAAATTGTCGCAATGCAGCAACAGTCGGGCAAGCCGATCCTTACGGGGAAGTTGGAGAATCGGCGTCGTTCATGTCGAAACGAGATTCTAGAGAGGCTCGGGCCCGTGCCGCGTCAGCACATGGGTGCAGAGCTGCGCCTCGGGCGTGTCGTCGCCGGTGAGCGCGGCGACGGTCACCCAGCCGTCCGCGCGCAGCTTCGCCGCCATGGCGGCATCGGTGCCGAAGGGAAGGAACAGCCGCCGTCGCTCGACCGAGCGGCCGAGCGATTCGAGGATCGAATCGGCGAAGATCGTGAAGCCCACCGCCGGCTCCTCGCGGCCGCCGTCGTGGACGATGGTGTAGCTGCCGCCGCGTCCGATCTCGCCGCGCGCGGCGCCGCCGAAGATCGAGAAGCCGACCCAGCTCTGATATTCGAACCCGTGCCGCTCGGTAGGATCGAGCGTGAGGCCGACGTCCGCCGGCAGCGCCTCGGCGATCGCGGCCAGCCCATCGAGCCGGCTGGCGAGCTGCCCATGCGCGCGCAGCTTCTCGACCGCGGCGGCGAACGGGCCTGCCGCCTCGATCAAGGGCAGATAGGCGCGATCGATCGCGGCGACGCGGCCCGCATCCTTGGCGTCGAGCGCTTCGCCGAGCGCCGCGCGCGTCTCGCGCGGGAGCGTGTCGCCGACCAGCGTCGCGAGGATGTCCGGGAGGGTGAAGTCGATCGACAGCCCCTTCACTCCGACCGCGGCGAGGGCGTCAACCGCGACGCGCACCACCTCCGTCGCGGCAGCGACGCTGTCGAGGCCGATCAGTTCGACCCCGATCTGCCGCATCGCCCGCGCCGGCCGCAGCTCCGAAGCGCGCAGCTTGAGCACCGGCCCCGCGTAGCTCAAGCGGATGGGGCGAGGGTGGTGCGCCATCCGCGTCGCCGCGATCCGGCCGATCTGCGCGGTGATGTCGGGCCGGATCGCCAGCGTCCGCTGCGACAGCGGATCGACGAACCGCACCGCGTCGCGCACCGCCCCGGCTTTCAGCCGGCGGGTGAGCTCGTCGGCATATTCGACCAGCGGCGGCTCGACCTGCTCATAGCCGTTGAGCCGGGCAGTATCGAGCACGCCCCGCTCGAGCCGCGCCGCAGCATCCGCGAACGGCGGCAGGCGATCGTCGAAGCCCTCGGGAAGAAGACCGGTCATCATATCCAAACCCTCTCCCCTCTGGGGAGAGGGTTTGGGAGAGGGGCGGTCGTCACGGCAGCAACGATCGACTGAAGGACGCCGTCCAAATTCGTCATCACATCGGCATTGGTGAACCGGATCACGCGATATCCTTCGGCTTCGAGCGCGGCAGTGCGTCGCGCATCCTAGTCCTCGTTGTCCGCGTGCATGTCGCCGTCAACCTCGACGATGCGTTTATGCGATCGGGCAATGAAGTCGGCAATCGCGCGGCCACGGACCGTCTGGCGAACAAATTTGATGCCGTTCAACCGCTTGGCGCGCAACGCGAGCCATAGTCGCGTTTCCGGCTCGGTCATCTCCGTACGTATTGCCCGCGCACGCCTCAGCAACTCCGGATCAGTTCGCGGCACTGCCCCTCTCCCAACCCTCTCCCCGAAGGGGAGAGGGCTAAGAGGTACTGGTTCAGAACGCCAGCGCCATCGCGGTCTTGACGCCCGGCAGCGCACGGACCTTGGCGATGAGGTCGGGCGTAACCGCCTCGTCGACCGAGAGCAGCAGCACCGCCTCGCCGCCCGCCTCGCGGCGGCCTAGGTGGAAGGTGCCGATGTTGACCCCATTGTCGCCGAGCAGCGAGCCCAGGCGGCCGATGAAGCCCGGCGCATCCTCGTTCACCACATAGAGCATGTAGCCGGCGAGATCGGCCTCGACCTTGATGCCGAACAGCTCGACCAGGCGCGGCGCCCGGTTGCCGAACAGCGTGCCGGCGACCGAACGCTCGCCGGCATCGGTCTTCACCGACACGCGCAGCAGCGTGTGGTAGTCGCCTTCCTTCTCGGTCCGGACCTCGCGTACCTCGAGCCCGCGCTCCTTCGCGAGATAGGGGGCATTGACCATGTTGACCGTCGCGGTCTGCGTGCGGAGGAACCCGGCGAGCACCGCACTCACGATCGGCTTCGGGTTGAGCTCGGCGGCCGCTCCCTCGGTATGGATCGAGATGCGCGGGATCGCGCCGTGGCTGAGCTGGCCGACCAGGCTGCCGAGCTCCTCGGCCAGCGCCATGTACGGCTTCAGCCGCGGCGCTTCCTCCGCCGACAGGCTGGGCATGTTGAGCGCGTTGGTGACGCCGCCGGTGGTGAGGAAGTCCGCCATCTGCTCGGCGACCTGGATCGCGACGTTGACCTGCGCCTCGCTGGTCGACGCGCCGAGATGCGGGGTCGAGACGAAGTTGGGCGTGCCGAACAGCGGCGATTCCTTGGCCGGCTCGGTCACGAATACGTCGAGCGCGGCGCCGGCGACATGGCCCGAGTCCAGGCCCTCCTTGAGTGCCGCCTCGTCGATCAGCCCGCCGCGCGCGCAGTTGATGATGCGCACGCCCTTCTTGGTCTTGGCGAGGTTCTCGCGGGAGAGGATGTTGCGCGTCTGGTCGGTGAGCGGCGTATGCAGCGTGATGAAGTCGGCGCGGGCGAGCAGCTCGTCGAGCTCGACCTTCTCGACCCCGATCTCGATCGCGCGCTCGGGGCTGAGGAAGGGATCATAGGCGATCACCTTCATCTTGAGGCCCTGCGCGCGGTCGGCGACGATCGAGCCGATGTTGCCCGCGCCGATCAGGCCAAGCACCTTCGACGTCAGCTCGACGCCCATGAAGCGGTTCTTCTCCCACTTGCCGGCCTGGGTGGAGGCGTCGGCCTCCGGCAGCTGGCGGGCGAGCGCGAACATCAGCGCGATCGCGTGCTCGGCGGTGGTGATCGAGTTGCCGAACGGCGTGTTCATCACCACCACGCCCTTGGCCGAGGCATAGGGGATGTCGACATTGTCGACGCCGATGCCGGCGCGGCCGACCACCTTGAGGTTGGTCGCGGCGTCGAGGATCTCCTTGGTCACCTTGGTCGCGCTGCGGATGGCGAGGCCGTCGTACCGGCCGATGATCGCCTTCAATTCGTCCGGCGTCTTGCCGGTGATCTCGTCGACCTCGATCCCGCGCGCGCGGAAGATCTCGGCGGCGGTGGGGTCCATCTTGTCGCTGATGAGGACTTTGGGCATGGGCCTATTCCTGTCGGAAGCCGTGCTCCTGCGAAGGCAGGAGCCCTGAGTTTCAAAGGATGTCGCGCGATCCAGCGCTCCTGCCTTCGCAGGAGCACAGGGTGTCAGGTCGCCTTGGCCGCCGCGTAGGCCCAGTCGAGCCAGGGACCGAGCGCTTCGATATCGGCAGTGTCGACCGTCGCGCCGCACCAGATGCGCAGACCGGGCGGGGCGTCGCGATAGCCGGCGACGTCGAACGCCGCGCCTTCGGTTTCGAGCAGCGCGGCCATCTTCTTGATGAATGCCTCGTCGGCGCCCTCGACCGTCAGGCACACGCTGGTCTTCGAACGGATGCCGCGGTCGGCGGCGAGATGACCGAGCCAGTCGCGCTCGGCGACGATCTTGTCGAGCGCGGCGGCGTTGGCATCGGAGCGCGCGACCAGGCCCTTGAGGCCACCCGCCGACTTCGCCCATTCGAGCGCGAAGATCGCATCTTCGACCGCGAGCATCGACGGGGTGTTGATCGTCTCGCCCTTGAAGACGCCCTCGGCGAGCGCGCCCTTTGAGACGAGGCGGAATACCTTCGGCAGCGGCCAGGCCGGCGTATATTCCTGCAGCCGCTCGACCGCGCGCGGCCCGAGGATCAGCACGCCATGCCCGCCCTCGCCGCCCAGCACCTTCTGCCACGAGAAGGTGGCGACGTCGATCTTGTCCCACGGCAGGTCGTAGGCGAACACCGCGCTGGTCGCGTCGGCGAAGCTCAGCCCTTCGCGGCCGGCCGGGATCCATTCGCCGTCGGGCACGCGCACGCCGCTGGTGGTGCCGTTCCAGGTGAACAGCACGTCGTTCGACCAGTCGATCTTGTCGAGATCGGGCAGCTGGCCATAGTCGGCGCGGATCACCGTCGGCTCGAGCTTCAGCTGCTTGACCGCGTCGGTCACCCAGCCCTCGCCGAAGCTCTCCCACGCCAGCGCGGTGACGCCGCGCGCGCCGAGCATCGTCCACATCGCCATCTCGAACGCACCGGTGTCGGAGCCCGGCACGATGCCGATGCGATGCGTGTCGGGCAGCTGGAGCAGCGCGCGCATCAGGTCGATGGCATATTGCAGCCGGGCCTTCCCGAGCTTCGAGCGGTGCGAGCGGCCGAGCACATCGACGGCGAGCTTCTCGGGCGACCAGCCCGGAGGCTTGGCACAGGGACCGGAGGAGAAATGAGGGCGCGCCGGCTTGGTGGCGGGCTTGGCGGGCGCAGCTGTGGCGCCGGGAACGAGCGTATCAGTCATGTAGACTCTCCTTGCAGAGAGCACGCGCGGCGTTGGGACCGCGTGGCCCGCCGGCGGCCGTAGCGATGCGGGGCGTGCTGTCAAGCGCGGCGTGCGGTCTGCCGCATTTGGCGCTTCCTGCGCCACCTCGGTCTTGTGCCCGAGTCCGCCATGCCGCAAAGTTCCGCTCATGCGAGGGTCTGGGCGGGGTCAACGGCGACGCGTCGCCGGCGTGGCGGGGCTGGTGCTGGCGCTCATGCTGAGCGCCTGCGGCGGCGAGCGGCCCGCCCAGCGCCCGCGCAACAGCGCACCGATCACGCTCAACAGGGAGCCTTCGCGCGAGACGCGGCAATGCTTCGCGGACCTCTCGCGCGCGAACGTCCGCTATTCGCCGCTGCCCGACCGCGACTTCGGCGGCGGCTGCCTGCTGATCGGCACCGTCCAGCTCATCGACTTCGGCGTGCCGACCATCAACCTCAAGGCGATGACCTGCCCGCTCTCGCGTACCTTCGTCGCCTGGGCGCGCTATGGGGTGGTGCCGGCGGGGCGCGAGATTCTCGGCAGCCCGGTGGTCAAGATCGAGACGTTCGGTACCTATTCGTGCCGCGGCATCGTCGGCGGCGGCGGGGCCACCGCCGGCAAGCTCTCCGAACACGCGCACGCCAACGCCGTCGACGTCTCCGCCTTCGTGCTCGCCGACGGGCGGCGCATCTCGATCGAGCACGACTGGCGCAATCCCGATCCGGCGGTGCGCGACTTCCTCCAGATCGTCCGCGCCTCGGCCTGCAAGCGGTTCAGGACGGTGCTGAGCCCCGACTACAATGCCGCCCACTACAACCATCTGCACTTCGACATGGGCGGCCGGCCGTTCTGCCGATAGCCAAGCCGCCCGCCTTGCTCTAAGGCCCGCAAAAATGACCGACACGAAAGTCCCCGCGCGCGTCTTTCCGCGCGCCGAGCAGGATGCCGAGACCGCCAGGAAGGGCGTCAGCACGCCCCAGACCGAGCATCCGGCCTATCGCCTCGCCTTCCAGGACATGGATTTCCTCCTGCGCGAGGATCTGCGTCCCGTCCGCTTCCAGCTCGAGCTGCTGAAGCCGCAGCTGCTGCTCGACGCGGCCAATATCGCCTCGACCTTCGTCTTCTATGGATCGGCACGCATCCCCGCGCCGGATAAGGCCGAGGCGCTGGTCGCCGCCGCGCCCGAGGGGGATGCGAAGCGAATCGCCGAGAGCCTTGCCGCCAAGTCGCGCTATTACGAAGTCGCCCGCGAGCTGGCGCGGCTCGCCAGCGGCTTCCCGGTCGACGAGGCCGGCAAGCGCCATTTCGTGGTGTGCTCGGGCGGCGGGCCGTCGATCATGGAGGCGGCCAATCGCGGCGCAGCCGACGTCGGCGCCGAGACGATCGGGCTCAACATCGTGCTGCCCCACGAGCAGGCGCCGAACCAGTACGTCACGCCGCGCCTCAGCCTGCAGTTCCACTATTTCGCGCTGCGGAAGATGCACTTCCTCCTCCACGCGCGCGCGCTCGCCGCCTTCCCGGGCGGGTTCGGCACCTTCGACGAGCTGTTCGAGCTCTTGACGCTGATCCAGACCGGCAAGATCGCGCCGATCCCGGTGCTGCTCTACGGCCGCGAATTCTGGGAACGGGTGGTGAACTTCCCGGCGCTCTGCGAGGAAGGCGTGATCTCCCCGCGCGACCTAGCGCTGTTCACCTATGTGGAGACAGCCCAGGAAGGCTGGGACGTGGTTCGCGCCTTCTATCGCGATCGTGGCGGGATGGTGGTGCCGTAGGCCGAGGGCTTTTCCCCGCCTCCGATAACCAACCCCGTGCTCCTGCGAAAGCAGGAGCCCTGGATCACCGGCCCTTACGCTTGCGGCCATGGCTCCTGCCTCCGCAGGGGCACTGAAACGTCCGTCTCAGTTCTTCGCCTTGGGAAGCGAACCCTGCTCCTCGGCCTCGGTCGCCGCCGCCTTGTCCACCGTCGGCGCGCCCGCGGCCGGCGTCGCGGCATTGGCGACATTGGCGGTCTCTCCCGCCTCGCCCGCTTTCGCCGCGGCATCGGCCGCAGCCGGCGCGGCTTCCTCGGCCGGAGCGGCGGGAAGCGGCAGGTTCGAGCCCTGCTGGTTCAGATAGGCGATCACATTGGCGCGATCCTCGGCGTTGCCGAGGCCGGCGAAGGTCATCTTGGTGCCGTCGGCGAACTTGCGCGGGCTCTTGAGCCACGCGTCCATCTTGTCGAAGTCCCAGGTACCGCCGACCTTCTTGAGCGCGTCGGAGAAGGCGAAGCCGCCCTTGCCCTCGGCGATCCCCTCGCCGAGCGTCGCATAGAGATTGGGGCCGACGCCGTTCGCGCCGCCCTGGTCGATCGTGTGGCAGGCCGCGCACTTCTTGAACACCTCGGCCCCCTTGGCCGGATCGGCGGTCGCGAGCCGGGCGGCGATCGGCTTGTCCGCGGCGGCGGCTCCACCGGTCTCCTCGACACCCTCGATGGGATAGCCCATCTTCTCGGGCGTCTCGCCGTGGAATGCCATGCCGCTCACGATCGAGAGCCCCAGCGCGGTAACGCATGCAGCCAGCACCCAGCCCGCGATCGTGTTGGTCCGATTGTCCATTTGCCCGCCGATGGAAAGAACTAGGAAAGGTCGTGCTCCTTTAGGGCGCACATTTCGCCATCGCAAGCTTGGCTTGCCGCGATGAAATGCGGCGGCTACGCGCCCGGCATCATGGAGAATTTCGCCGCCCCCGCCCGACCGATCGTCGCCCGTATGGCCGAAGCCGCCGCGCGGGACCCCGAGCGCGCGGTCGCCTTCCAGGGCGCGCCCGGCGCCAACAGCCATGTCGCGGCGACGGAGGCCTTTCCCGAGGGGCTGCCGCTGCCCTGCTTCGACTTCTCCGACGCGATCGAGGCGGTGCAGAACGGGACGGCGGGCTGCGCGATCATCCCGATCGAGAACTCGCTCCACGGCCGCGTCGCCGACATCCATTTCCTGCTGCCGGAATCGGGGCTGGTGATCGTCGGCGAGCATTTCCTGCCGATCCGCCATGCGCTGCTCGCCAAGGGACCACGCGAGGGCATCCGGGAAGCGATGAGCCATCCCCAGGCGCTCGGGCAATGCCGCCACTGGCTGCGCGCACATGGCATCGCTCCGGTCGCCTATCCCGACACCGCCGGCGCCGCGGCGATGGTGGCGGAAAAGGGCGACCCGACGATCGCCGCGCTCGCGCCGCCGACTTCGGGCACCCTCTACGGGCTCGACGTGCTCGAGGAGGACGTGTCGGATGCGGAGCACAACGTCACCCGCTTCGTGACGCTCGCCCGCGGCTCGCGGCCGCTGGAGGGCGACGGGCCGTTCATGACCACCTTCATCTTCGAGGTGAAGAACGTCCCCGCCGCGCTCTACAAGGCGCTCGGCGGCTTCGCGACCAACGGCGTCAACATGACGAAGCTCGAAAGCTACCAGCGCGGCGCGAGCTTCGCCGCGACCGAATTCTACGCCGACATCGTCGGCCGCCCCGGCGAGCCGGCGGTCGACCGCGCGCTCGAGGAGCTCGGCTTCCACTCCAAGTGGCTGCGCCTGCTCGGGACCTATCGCCAGGCGCGGCCGCGGCCGTAGCGTCCGATTGAGAATCCCAGTGCTCCTGCGAAGGCAGGAGCCCAGGCGGTCAGCGACATCCGATGATCCAGGGCTCCTGCTTTGGCAGGAGCCCGATTCCACCTAACCGACCGCCTCTAGTCGCCGAGCCAGGCGGTCAGCAGCGTGTGCGCGATCGCATAGCGCGGCGGGCAGAGGAACGGTGCGTCTTCCTCTCCCGCCAGCGCTGCGCGGACCTCGTCGCGCGAGACCCACATCGCATCCTCGAGTTCGTTCGGATCGATCGTGATCGCCGGATCGTCGGCGAGCGCGATGCAGGCGATCATCAGCGAGCCGGGGAACGGCCAGGGCTGGCTTGCGACATAGCGGACGTCGCGGACGCGCACGCCGGCCTCCTCATGGATCTCGCGCGCGACTGCTTCCTCGATCGTCTCGCCGGGCTCGACGAACCCCGCCAGCGCCGAATAGCGCCGCGGCGGCCAGCTCGGCCCGCGGCCGACCAGCGCACGGCCATCATGCTCGGCGATCATGATGACGACGGGGTCCACGCGCGGATAATGTTCGGCGCCGCAGTCGGGACAGACGCGCGCCCAGCCGCCGCGGATCAGGCCGGTCCCTGCGCCGCAGATGGAGCAGCGCCGGTGCCGGGCGTGCCAGGAGACCAGATGCCGCGCGGCGGCGAACACCGCCGCTTCCTCGTCGGGCATGATCGCCAGCATCCCGAACAGCGCCGCCGAACGGTCCACCGCCGGTGGATCGCCAAGCCGCGTCTCGGCGAAATGGGGGCGGCCGCCCGCATCGAGGCCCAGGAACAGCAGCTCGCCGTCCTCCGATCGCTCCGTCAGGCTCGACCAGACGAGCTTGCCGTCGTCGCCGATCGCCGGATCGAAGCTCGTATCGAGCTTGAGCAGGCGCGCGCGCCAATCCCCCGCCGCCGCGGCGAGCGCATCTGCGTTCGCCCGGACATGATCGGCGCGGTCCAGCCAACCGCCGGTGAAGCCGGGACGGATCACCTCGTCCCCCGTTCGTGCTGAGCCTGTCGAAGCACCGTCTTTCTCTTGAGCGCGAAAGGAAGGACCGCCCTTCGACAAGCTCAGGGCGAACGGGAGACGAGAACCGTCAGGGCCGACGATCGGCGTAGAGCGCCTTCACGACATCGGTGCGGAGCGGCCATTTGTTGGACGGGAAATAATTGACCATCACCGTCCCGCGCAGCTTCCGCACCGGATCGACCCAGGCGACCGTCCCTGCCGCGCCGCCCCAGCCGTAGGTGCCCTTGCTCGCTCCGCCCGGCACGTCGCGCAGGTACACCGAGCCGCCGGCGCCATAGCCTTGCTCGGGATTGGCGTCGCCGCCCGTGTTGTCGCCCACCCCCTCGAAGGTGACGCCCGGCGGCAGCAGGTTGGACATGGCGAGCCGCACCGTCTCCGGCTTCATCACGCGCACGCCGTCGACCTCGCCCCCGTTCAACAGCATCTGCAGGAACCGGTCATAGTCGCGGGCCGACATCGCCAGGCCGGCGCCGCCGTAGGGAAAGCTCGGCTTCTGAAGATAGACCGAGGTCGCCGCCGGATCGATCGGCACGCGGTTGTCGCCGACCCAGGCATAGTTGCTGGCAAGCCGGCCGACGTCCGCGGCGGGCACCTGCCAGAAGGTCGATCTCATCTTCAGAGGACCGAAGATCCGCTTCTGCAGGAAGGCGTCGAACGTCATGCCGCTCGCTTTCTCGATCACCGCCCCCATCACGTCGAGGGCGATCGAATAGCTCCATTCGGTGCCGGGATCGGCGATCAGCGGCAGGCCGGCGACGCGGTTGGCGAACGCCTGCAACGTCGCCGGGCGCACCTTGCGCAGCCCGTTCTCGGTGCTGACGTTGACCTCCGCCGGGACGATGCCGAGCCGGTTGTATTCCTCGAGCAGCGGTCCCTTGGTGACGATGGTGTAGCCGAGCCCGGCGGTATGGGTCAGCAGGTGCCGGATCGTGATCGGTCTCGCTGCCGGCCGGGTGGCGAGGCTGTTCGCCGGATCGGTCAGCACCTTCATGTCCTTGAAGGCGGGGATGAAGTCGCTGATCGGCTGGTCGAGCGTCATCCTGCCGTCCTCGATCAGCATCATCGCCGCCATCGCGGTGATCGGCTTGGTCATCGAATAGACCCGCCACAGGCTGTCGGGGCCGGCAGGCTCGGCGCCCGGCTCGGCGGCGATGGTGCCGGCGACGAGGAAGGTCGGCGGCGCGCTGCCCTCGCCGACCGCGACGACGATGCCGTTGGTCTTGTCCTCGGCGACATAGCGGTCGGCCAGTGCCTTGAGCGCGGGATAGCGGCCGATCGGCGCCTGGGCCGCCGGAGCCGGCTGCGGCGCGGGCTGCGCCTGCTGAGCCCATCCGGAGGCCGTCACGCTGCCCGCCAGCAGGACCGCCGCCGCCAACTTCATCCCCATCGCTCTCTCCCGAACAGTTGCGCCGCGCGGGCGAACAGGGTCGGCAAACCCGCCGCTGCAAGATCGGTGATCGGCCACCATTCGCCCTTCGCATGCACTTCCTGCGCCGCGATCGAGGCGGCCGCAAGCCGGCATTCGAGCCGGAAATGGGTGAAGACGTGCGTGACCTCGTTTTCGAGCACCCGCCAGCCCGCTGCGGCGGGAGCACCGGCAAGACCCGGCGGTGTCTCCGCCCAATCGCCGCTCGGCAGCGCGCGCATTCCGCCGAGCAATCCCTTCGGCGGACGGCGCACAAGCAGGACGCGGCCATCCCGCTCCAGCCAGAAGATCGTGCCGTGGCGGGTCGGCCGCGCCTTCTTCGCCGCCTTGGCCGGAAACGCCTCGGGCGCGCCGCTCGCGAATCCGCCGCATTCGGTGCGAAGCGGGCACAGCAGGCAGCGCGGGCGGCGCGGCGTGCAGATGGTCGCGCCCAGATCCATCATCGCCTGGGCGAAATCGCCGGCGCGCAGGTCCGGCGTGATGCGGTCGGCGTGAGCCGGCACGTCCGCCTTGTCCATGAGCGCGAACAGCCGCGCGACCACGCGCGCGACATTGGCGTCGATCACCACCGCCCGCTGGCCGAAGGCGATCGCCGCGACGGCGGCGGCGGTATAGTCACCGATGCCCGGAAGCCGCCGCAGCTCGGCTTCGGTCGTCGGGAAGCCGCCCCGTGCCGCCACCGCGCGGGCGCAGGCGACGAGGTTGCGGGCGCGGGCGTAATAGCCGAGCCCCGCCCAGGCGCTCATCACCTCCTCCTCCGACGCGGACGCCAGGCCCGCGAAGTCGGGCCAGCGGGCGACCCACGCCTCGAATCGCGGCGTCACCGCGGCGACGGTGGTCTGCTGGAGCATCACCTCCGACAGCCATACCCGATAGGGATCGGCGGCATTGCTCCCCGGCGGCGTGCGCCAGGGGAGCACGCGGGCGTTGGCATCGTACCAGGCAAGCAGCATGTCGGAGATGGAAGGCTTTGCGGACACCCGCGCCCTATGGCATGGGTGGCGCCGATGCCGAAGCCCGACGCCCCCGAACCGCCGCGCGCGAATCGCGTCCGCAAGGTGAGCGAGCTGCTCCCCGACGTGGGCCGCGCCGCCTTCCGCCGTTTCGGCTTCGTCCAATCCTCGGTGATCAGCCGCTGGGCCGAGATCGTCGGCGATAAATACGCCCGCGTTTCCGCCCCCGATTCGATCCGCTTCCCTTATGGCGAGCGCGCCAACGGCACGCTGACGTTCACCGTCGCCGGCCCGCACGCGACGATGATGCAGCACATCGGCCCGGAGATCGTCGAGCGGGTCAACCGCTTCTTCGGCTATGCCGCGGTCGGCCGCATCGTCATCCGCCAGGGCGAGATCAAGCCGCCGCGCCGCATCGCCCCGCCCGCCGTGCGGCCGGCGCCGGTCGAGCTCGGCGAGAGCCTGCGCACCATCGCCGACCCCGAGCTCAAGGCGGTGCTCGAAGGGCTCGCCGCCGGCGTCGGCGCCGGCTCCATCCCCAAGATCGGCAAGATCAACTGATGCGCATCCTCCTCGCGCTCCTGTTCGGCGCGCTCCTCACCGCCGCGGCGCCTCAGGCACGCGACTGGCGCACCAACGTCGGCACCGCGCCGGCGACCGGCGGCTTCACCGTCGGCAATCCCGCGGCCAAGGTGGCGCTGGTCGAGTATCTGAGCTTCACCTGCCCGCACTGCGCACACTTCGCCGCCGAATCGAAGCCGGTGCTGCACGACCGCATGGTGCGCGACGGCACCGTCCGGATCGAGACGCGCAGCGCCGTGCGCGATCCGCTCGATCTCGCCGCCTGGATGGTGGCACGCTGCGGCGGTCCGCGCCGCTTCGCCGGCTTGAGCAGCGCGATCTTCGCGGCGCAAGACGATTGGATGAAGAAGGGCGAGGCCTATGTTCAGGCCAATCTCGCCGAGGTGAAGGCGATGCCCCAGGCCGCGCAGATTCGCGCCCTCGCCGACAATAGCGGGCTCGCCGCGATCGGCGCGCGGCATGGGGTGACGCCGGCCGCGCTCACCGCCTGCCTCAAGGGCGAGGCGACGCTGGCCCCGATCCTCAAGATGACCCAGGCCGCCTTCGCCAAGATCAGCGGCACGCCGGGTTTCGAGATCAACGGCACGCTCGCCCCCGACACTTTCGACTGGGCGACGCTGGAGCCCAAGCTCCGCGCCGCCGGCGCCCGATAACTTCCGGAGAAAAGGGATGCGTAACCTCCTCGCCCTCGCCGCGCTGATCGCCCTCGCCGGATGCGGCGGCGGCGGATCGACCGGCGCCAACAGCACCGCCGAGGCGCCGCCGGTCGCCGGCGCGACGCCACCCGCGGGCAAGCAATGGACCGACGTCGTCGAGAAGACCGAGCAGGGCTATCGCATGGGCAATCCCAACGCGCCGCTCAAGCTGGTCGAATACGGCTCACGCACCTGCCCGACCTGCGGCGTCTTCGGACGCGAGGGGATGCAGCCGCTCGAGCAGAAATACGTCTCGACCGGCAAGGTCAGCTACGAGTTCCGCGAATTCCTGGTGCACGGCCCGCCCGACCTCGCCGCCAGCCTGCTCGGCACCTGCGTCGGCACCGAGCCGTTCTTCGTCATCCTCGAGCAGATGTACCAGAACCAGCTGAGCTATCTCGAACCGCTCGAGGCAGCGAGCAAGGACCAGGCGTTCACCGCCGGTCTCCAGGGCAAGCCGCCGGGCCAGGTCGCGACCGCCTGGGCCGAGAAGATGGGACTGATCGACTTCGTCAAGCAGCGCGGCGTGCCCGAGGCCAAGGCGCGCGCTTGCCTCACCGACCAAAAGGCGATCGACGCGCTGGCCAAGGTCACCAATGACGCGGGCGCGAGCGGGCTGGTGACCGGCACGCCGACCTTCATCCTCAATGACAAGCCGGTCGAGGGGGTGGTCGCCTGGTCGCAGGTCGAGCCGGCGCTGCGCAACGCCGGGGCGCGGTAGTCGGGCAAGGGCATCCCTACTGTTCCTCTCCCGTCGGGAGAGGGAAGGAGCAGCGAAGCTGCGGGAGGGTGAGGGAAGGAGCAGCGAAGCTGCGGGAGGGTGAGGGTGACTGCGGCCAGCGAGGTCACCCTCCCACTGGGAGAGGGAAATGGATACCCATTCCGCACTGATGGGCCGCTCCTCAGAAGCGATAGGAGAGCGTCAGCCCGGCGACCGGTTGCCAGCGGCGACCCTGATCCGTGACCGGGCTATCGGCGGCGTCTCCGACGAGGTAGTTGGCACCGAGCCGGCCGATCACACCGAGATGCCGGTCGAAGTAATGGCCTGCGCTGAGGCCCGCGCCGATATCCCTGAAACCCGATCCCGGTCGATATGGGGCTAGGCCGCTGCGCGCGGCGTCTTCCGGCGCGACGCCGAAATAGGTGCGGGTATAGTCTGCGTCCGCCCAGGTGGTCTGGAGGTCGAATGAGAGGAACGTGTCGATCCGGCGTACCGCGGTGTAGCTGACGCTCGCCGTCGCGAGCAGCCCATTATGGGTGCGGGACACATCGTTGATGACGGAAAGCTCCATCAGCAGCGCGCCTTGGCCGAGCTGGTCGCCGCCGAGGCGATAGCCGACGTAACCGCCCGCTTCGACCGCGGTGTCGATCTCCGGCAGCAGCCCCACCGGCCCATCGATGTCGCTCCGATCGAGCCGGGCGCCGATCACTGGACCGATAGACAAGCGAGGGTCGGACGCGAAGTCGACCCGTCCGCGCAGGCCGCGGGCCTCGAACGTCACTCCGCCCCACCTGATGTCGGCAAGCGCGAAGGGGATGACGCGCAGATCCTCCGACCCGTCATACTCGGGCGCGATGCCCGCCCCCAGTGCCACTTGGCCGTGCGGGGAACCGTCCGACGGTAGCTCCTGCGCAGCGGCGGCATCCGGCAGGCACGCGGCACAGGCAATCGTCACGGGAAGCAGGTAGCGCATCGAGTTGGTCCTTGTGCTTGGAGTGTGCGGCTACCGTGATCGACCGGAGGGACAGCCGGTCGCGCGCGGCGCTCTTGGGGCCGCCTGGACGAGGCCTTCAGCCGCCCCGGTTCGGAGCGAAGGAGCAGCGGGGGATCTGCGCCTCGCTCCGAATTAGCCCGTTCCGTTCGGAAGACTGGATGCGGCGCGCCGGTCCTAGGAGGGCGTCACGAATCCGTCGTCGATTGTAAGAACGACTCCCGATTCATGACAATATTGCGATGTGCAACTGATGTTGGCCGCATTCGAAGTCTTCCCCTCGATCTTTGCGACCGAATCGTCCAAATCATACAGGGGTGAGAGAAGAACGATATTCGGATAGACCGAAACTACTCTCCATCCAAGCAAGTCGCTGGTCATGACAACCTGCCTCTGAGTAGAGTATGTTTGCAGTCCTCTTGTTGACGACGGCGCTGGATGCGTCATAGCATGTTCCCCTCGCTTGATCTGGCACGCTCAAGCTAGAAGGATCATCCGATGACCAGAATGCCGAATACCGCGGAAATCTTGCCTTTTCCTACAGGCGAAGGCGCCGAAGCACGGGATGGCGCCGAGGTCTTCCACCCCAAGAGCCGAACGTCGCCAGCGCTCATGACGGCGGTTACGGACTTTATCGATGCAAAGGGGGGCGGCCAGGGGCGGTTCCAGACGCCGATGCCGGGCATCCACATCGTTCGCTCGTTTCAGGATATCCTGCCCGTCCACAACATGTACCGACCATCGCTCTGCGTCGTCTTGAAGGGCGCCAAGGAGATCCTGTTCGGCGACACGACGCTCCATTACGCGGAGATGGAATGCCTGGTCGTCAGCGTCGAGATCCCGGCCAGCGGGCGCATGGTGGGCGCGACGCCGGCCAACCCCTATCTCGGGATCATGATCGACTTCGACGTGGCGATGCTGCGCGAGGTGCTGCAGCAGCTTGCGACGCCGCCCGTCCCGAGCGCCGGTTCCGGGCCCTGCGTTTTCGTCGGGCAGGTCGATGACACGCTGGCCGAGTGCATCACCCGCCTTGCCCGTATGGCGCAGATGCCCGAAGCGGTTCCCGTCCTGTTTCCCGCGGCCATGCGAGAGCTATACTATTGGCTCCTGACGGGGCCCTATGGCAGCGAGGTCGCAAAGCTCGCCCTTCCCGAAACGCAAGCCGAGCGCGTCGCAAGGGCCATCCATCACCTGAGAGACCATTTCAGCGAGACGCTGCGAGTCGAGCAGCTAGCCGAGGTGGCGCGGATGAGCGCGTCGTCGTTCCACCAGCACTTCAAGGCGATGACCGCGATGACGCCGGTCCAATACCAAAAGCAGCTGCGCCTGCTCGAGGCACGACGGCTGATGGTATCCGAAAATGCAAATGTGTCGGACGCCGCCTACCAGGTCGGCTATGAGAGCGCGTCCCAGTTCAGCCGCGAATATGCCAGGTCGTTCGGCGTAGCGCCGAAGCGCGACGTGATGAACTTCAAGGCGCTGCTTGCGGCCGGAACGAGATAAGCGGTCGACTGCTGCATCCGCAGCAGTTTGCAGAATCAGGCAAGAAAATTCCGGGTTTCGGCATGGGTCGTCGGCCCTGCCCGGCGTATCCCTTTCGAAGACGCCGCAATGGCGTCTTCGAAAGGTGAATGTGATGACCCGCTGGACAGCGTCCGACATTCCTTCCCAAAGCGGTCGCACTGCCGTCGTCACCGGCACGGGCGGCCTCGGCTTCGAGGATGCGCTCGCGCTTGCACGTGCCGGCGCCCAGGTGATCCTTGCCGGTCGTAATCCTAGCAAGGGCGCCGATGCGGTGAGCCGTATCCGCAGAGAAGCGCCGCAGAGCAAGGTCGGGTTCGAGCGGCTCGATCTCGCGGATCTCGGTTCGGTCGCCGCCTTTGCGGAACGACTGACGAAGGATCGGGATAGCCTCGACCTGCTCGTCAACAATGCCGGCGTGATGGTCCCGCCGCAGCGGCAGGTGACGGCGGACGGTTTCGAGCTTCAGTTCGGCACCAACTATCTCGGCCACTTCGCGCTGACCGCGCATCTCCTGCCGCTCCTGCGCCGGGCCAAGGATGCACGTGTGATCTCCCTGTCGAGTGTCGCGGCGCCGCAGGGCGCGATCGACTTCGACGATCTGAACGCGGTGCAAAGCTACAGGCCCATGCCGGTCTACGCGCAGTCGAAGCTCGCTTGCCTCATGTTCGCCTTCGAGCTCCAGCGGCGGAGCGACTCGACGAGCTGGGGCATCACCAGTATCGCCGCGCATCCGGGCATCTCGCGCACCGACCTGCTGCACAACGGCCCCGGCCGCCGCAGCATCCAAGGGCTGGTGCGCTCCTATTTGCCCTTTCTCTTCCAGCCCGCCGATCGAGGCGCGCTGCCGACGCTGTTCGCCGCGACATCGCCGGAGGCGCAGCCCGGGGCCTATTATGGACCGGACGGCATTGCGGAGATGCGTGGCTATCCGACGTCGGCGAAGGTGCCCCCGCAAGCGCTGGACCAGGCCGTCGCCGCCCGTCTGTGGCAAGTGTCGGAGACGCTCACTCGCGTGCGATTCGGGCAAGGCATGGTGGAACCTGCCCCGCTGCTCCTGGCGAAGCCGATCCGGTCCGAGGCCGCGTGACACCTGCCGGCGACCCACCCCATCGATCGAAAGGAATGACCATGTCTCGTGCGATCAGAGCATCGCTGCTCCTTGCCGTGCCCATTTCCCAAGCGGTCATGCTCCCCGTTGCCTTGGCCCAGTCTGCCGCACCACCGGAGATCGCGGGCATCTGGCAAGCGGAGAACGGACAGATGAAGATCGAGATGGTCGAGACCGGCGGCGGCTACGCCGGGCGGTTGCTCTGGGGCCAGCGCGCGGTCGAGGCCGATGGCAAGACCTTCAAGCGCGACGTGAACAACCCCAATCCCGCGCTCAGGAGCCGCTCGCTGGAGGGGATCACCATCCTCCAGAACTTGAAATGGAATGCCAAGGACCGGCGCTGGGAAGGCGGCCGGCTCTACGACGGCACCTCCGGCCGGACCGTCTCGGCGCGGCTCACCCCGGTGAACGGGAAGCTGGAGATGCGGGCGTATATGGGCTCGCCCATGCTCGGTCGGACCATCAGGTTCCGCAGCGTGCCGAACTGACGAACGGTCCTGCGGTCAGACGGGATTTCGGCGGACAGGCCAGACTCAATGCCCGCGCTCGCGCCTGTTTCCCTACCAGGCCCGCCAAGCTTGAGAGGCGAACACGATGGCTTACCCGCTCATGGTCAACGGCCAGGTGCATCAGGTCGACGAGGACGGGCAGATGCCGCTGCTCTGGGTGCTGCGCGACACGCTCCGGCTGACCGGCACCAAATACGGGTGCGGCAAGGCGCAATGCGGCGCCTGTACGGTCCATATGGACGGGCAGCCGGTGCGGTCCTGCTCGCTGGCGCTGGCCGACGCGGCATCCGCTCGGATCGAGACCATCGAGGCAGTGGCCGGCCCCGAGGCGGAAGCGGTCACGGCCGCATGGGTCGCCCGCGGCGTGCCGCAATGCGGCTTCTGCCAGTCGGGACAGATCATGAGCGCGATAGCCCTGCTGCGCGCCGTGCCGTTGCCGACCGACGCGGACATCGACGTGGCGATGAGCGGGAACCTGTGCCGCTGCGCCACCTACGCTCGCATCCGCGCGGCCATTCACGACGCCGCCGCCGCCATCGGAAAGTCGCGGTCGTGAAGCTCAGGTTGCCTCGCCCGGGCTGCCTGTCGGTCGCGGCTCTGCTGGTCGCGGCCATCATCTTTGCTGCGGCCATCCTGCTGCGACCGCAACCCCTGCCACAGCCGCAGCCGCTGCCGACCGACAACGCGCGCAATGAGATCGCGAGGCTCCGCCCGGTGGCCGCATTCGCGACGATCGCCGACCCGCAGACGCGCTCGGTGGCATTGTTTCAGGAAGCCGGGCGCGTCATCCAGCACCCGCGCTGCCTGAACTGCCACCCGCGCACCGACCGGCCGACGCAGACCGACGCGATGCGCCCCCATATGCCCGCCGTGACGCGCGGACCCAATGGCGAGGGCGACCCGACGCTGCGCTGCTCGACCTGTCATCATGCTGCGAACTTCGAGCGCTCGGGCGTGCCCGGCAATCCCAAGTGGCGGACCGCACCGATCGAGCAGGCCTGGCAGGGCAAGACGCTCGGCGAGATCTGCCGCCAGATGCTGGACCCCGCGCGCTCGCATATGAGCCGCGCGGAGCTGCTGCATCACATCGCCCACGATGAACTCGTCGGCTGGGCCTGGCATCCCGGCGGTGACCGAGCGCGCGCACCGGGCACGCAGGCCGAGTTCGGCGCGCTGATCGGAGCCTGGCTCGACACGGGTGCGCAATGCCCCGCCTGAGCCGTCGGGCAGGAGAACGGTCGTGACCGACGCACCCAAGCGCCGCCTTCAGCTGACACGCCGCAAGATGATCCTCGGCGGCGGCCTAGTGGGCGGCGCACTCGTGGTCGGCTACGCGGCCACGCATCCGATGGAGGTTGCGGGCGCCCTACTGACGGCGGGCGGGCCAGAAGCCGAGCCAAGCGCCTTTGGCCCCTATATCCGCGTCACGCCCGATGGCTGGATATCAATCGTCAATCCGCAGCAGGAAATGGGCCAGGGCATCCACGCCGCGCTGGCGGCGATGGTGGCCGAGGAGATGGATGCCGACTGGGACCGGGTGCGCGTGGTCGATGCGCCGGTGAATTTCGCCGCCTATGGCCCGCAAATGACGGCGGGTTCCAGGGGCGTATCCAACCATTGGGACCGGCTGCGCCAGACCGGCGCAGTTGCGCGCGCGATGTTCGTCGATGCGGCCGCACTGCGTTGGAGCGTTCCGCGCCGCTTCATCGAAGTATGCGACGGGATCGTCTCACATCCCCAAACCGGCCGCTCGCTGAGCTTCTCCGACCTGCTCGCCGATGCCGCCCGCCAGAGACCATCGCCGCTGCCCACGCTCAAGCAGCCGAAGGACTATCGCCTGATCGGCACCGATCGCGTACGCCGCAAGGACAGCCTGCCCAAAAGCACTGGCCGGCAGATCTATACGCAGGATGTCCAGCTGCCAGGCATGCTGGTGGCGATGGTGGCGCACAGCCCGCGCTTCGGCAGCAAGCTCAAGGCCTTTGACGACCGCGACGCGCGCAAGGTCCGGGGCGTTGTCGACGTGTTCGCGATCGAGACCGGCGTCGCAGTCCTCGCCGAAAGCACGTTTGCGGCCCGGCAAGCCCGCGAGGCGCTGCGGACCGAATGGGACGACGGCGAGGCAGAGACGCGTTCCTCCCCCGAACTCGTCCGCTGGTATCGCGACATCGCAGCCGGTCGCGTCGAGGCCGATGCCCATATTTTCGAGAGCCGGGGCGACATGGAGCGGCCGCAACCCGGCGACGTCTTCGAGACGACTATCGACTTCCCCTATCTCGCGCATGCGCCCATGGAGACGCTGGACTGCGTCGCCCGGGTCGAGGGATGGGACGTCACGATCTGGTCGGGCAGCCACCTCGCCACGCTCGATCAGGTACAGGCGGCGCTCACTGCGCGCACGATCCCCGGGAAGGTCAATCTCAAGGTGCTGCCCGCCGGCGGCTCGTTCGGCCGGCGTGGGCCGGTATCGCGCGACTATCTGATCGAATGCGTGCGCATCGCGAGGCGGAGCGGCGGTCGCCCAGTCAAGCTCCTCTGGACCCGCGAGGACGAGATGGCCGCGGGCAATTACCGGCCGATGGTGCATCACCGCGCGGCTGTGGTGCTGGGGGCGGACGGGTTCCCGTTCGACTGGCGGCACCACATCGTGTCGCAAGGGCTGCTCCCGTTCGGGAACAATCCGCAGAACGCCGAGGGCGTGGCAGGCTCGCCCTATTTTGCGGCGGCGTCGACGCTCGACTGCCGGATCACCAGCCCGGACCTTCCCGTCACCGTCTCCTTCTGGCGCTCGGTCGGCCATTCGCACACCGCGATGGCGATGGAGCACATCGTCGACCAGCTCGCCCGGCGCACAGGCCGCGATCCGGCAGACTATCGGCGCGCCCTCTACCGCAAGGCGGGCGCGACTCGCCAAATCAGGGTGCTGGACGAGCTTTGCCGCAGGGCCGGATGGGGAACGTCGATCGAGACGGGTTGGGCGCGCGGCATGGCGATCCACAACTGCTTCGGGACGATCGTCGGCCAGATCGCGGAGGTGCGATTGGACGCAGGCCGCCCCAAGGTCCGCCGCGTGGTCGCAGTCGTCGACTGCGGGATCGCGATCTCGCCCGACCAGGTCGCGGCGCAGATGGAAGGCGGCATCGGGTTCGGCCTGTCCGCCGCGCTCTACGGCGCGGTGACGCTGAAGGACGGCATCGTCGAGCAGACCAACTTCGACACCTACCCGATCCTCCGCATGAACGAGATGCCGGCGGTGGAGACGCACATCCTGCCCTCGATCAACCCGCCGACCGGCATGGGCGAGCCCGGCGTACCGCCGATTGCGCCGGCAGTCGCCAATGCCTTGCTCGCGCTCACGGGTGCGGCGACGCGGAGCCTGCCGTTCCTGCGGGGCAGCGATGCGGGCAATGCGGATGTCTAGCCCAGGCGGGATCGCGTCGACGCGGCGGGACATCCTCATGAGCACGAGGCTGTCGAATTCTATCGGGAGTCGCCTTGCGGCATCCGAACTCGACCAACCGTCTGCTCTTCCGGGGCTACGGCCACCTTCTTGCCTTCGGCGCCTTCAATCTCGTGCCCGATCTGCTGATCCAGTCGCCCCGGTTGTCGTCGGCAGGCGACGCGGCAACACAGGCCAATACGGAACGGGTCGCCTGCGACTCGGCCTGCCGCCGGCCAGCGAAACGACCTCTCGTCGTCGACGGCGCGGGTCATCAATTTAGATGTAAAATCAATTTTCTACCCGAGATCACGAGATTCCTCCCGCTCCGCCGGCCACCGCGCCGTCGACGTCGATCCGGGTCGAAAGGGCCGCATTGATGATCGCCGCGTCGGCGCCCGCCAACACCTGCGCATCGGGCTCGACCGTCAGATGCGCGCCCGAGGCGGTCACCGTCACGCCGTCGGCATCGGTGCCCGTGCAGTCGATGACGGTCCCGCTTGGCGTCGTGCTGGTGACGCATTGCGCTGCCGCCGGAGAGGCCAACCCTACGGCAATCGCCGCCAGGCTTGCACCAAGAACATAGCGCGGCAACCGCATCCCCGAGGGACGCGCCATGTGCCCGTACTTCATTGCTACCCCCTTCTTTACCCCGGCCTTAAGTGGCACGTACGCGCGAGGAGGCCAAGCTCGGAATATTCCCTGGCTATCAAAAATTCGGGACTCGCCGCGATGTGTGACAAATCCGGTCCGGTCGGCCTAATGGCGTGCGAAATCGATCTTCGGGAGTGATGTCGGACATGCAAGCGAACCTCGTCTGGTCGGTTTCGGCACTGCTTGGCGAAGGGCCGATCTGGCTCCCCGCCGACGAAGCGCTGTGGTTCGTCGACATCAAGCAGGACCGGCTGCACCGCTTCGCGCCCGAGAGCGGGGAACGCGAGACCTTCCACGTCGACAATCGCCCGAGCTTCGCCGCGCCGTCCGCCGCCGGAGGGCTGATCCTGGGCACAGGCCGCGAGCTGGTGCGCTTCGACGGCGGCGCAATCGTCGAACGGCTGGCGGCGATCCCGATGCCGGCCGGCAACCGCACCAACGACGCGACGGTCGATCCGAGCGGCCGGCTATGGTTCGGCACGATGGACGACGGCGAGCGCGAGCCCAGCGGCCGTGTCTATCGGTTCGACGGGACGCTCAGCGAGATGGGCTGCGCCTGCACCATCACCAACGGCCCGGCGGTGAGCCCCGACGGGCGCTGGCTCTACCATGTCGACACGCTCGCCGGACAGATATGGCGCTTCGACGTCGGCGGCGATCCCGACCGCCTGGAGAATGGCGAGCTCTTCGTCGCCATCGCGCCGGACGACGGCCACCCCGACGGCGTCACCTGCGATGCCGAGGGCTGCCTGTGGGTGGCGCTGTGGGGCGGCTGGGGCGCGCGGCGCTATTCGCCGGAGGGCGAGCTGATCGCTACCGTCACCCTGCCGTGCGCGCAGGTAACCAAGGTGGCGTTCGGCGGACGGGACCTGAGGACCGGCTATGTCACCACCGCCAGCGTCGGCCTCAGCGCCGATGCGCTGGCGGCGCAGCCGCTCGCGGGCGGGCTGTTCGCGTTCGAGGCGCCCGCGCCCGGACTGCCGCCCAACGTCGTGCGCTGATCAGAAGGCGAAGGGCGCCACCGTCTCCCGCTCCGCCGACAGGAAGGCGTCGGCGACCAGCTCGAGCGGGCGCGGGTCGACATCGCTTTCGCCTTTCGCGATCAGCTCGGCGAAGCGCGCATAAAGCCCGGAATATTCGCGGTCGGGCGCCTCGCGCGGTGCCTCGCCCGGCAGCGCCAGGATGCTGCCGCCCATCGACAGGCGCAGCGTGCCGGCGTCGGTATCGACCTCGATATCCCAGGTCTGCGGGCCGGTCTGGAGGAAGTCGAACTCGGCCGTCACCGGCGCCTTGCCCGAACGCATCGTCAGGCTCGCGGCGATCGGGGTGTCGCGGCCTTCCGGTGTCGCGAGTCGCGCCGAATCGAGCAGCACCGGCTCGGGCAGGATCGCGGTGACGATCGACAGCGCGTTGATGCCCGGGTCGAACACGCCGAAGCCGCCCGCAGTCATGATCCATTCCTGGCCCGGATGCCAGCGGCGGATGTCCTCCTTCCACGTCACCCGCACCGCGTCGATACGCCTGTCCGTGAGCCAGGCGCGCGCCGGTGCGACACCGGCGGCTTCGCGCGAATGCCAGGTCGCGAACAGCGTCACGCCTCCGGCCCTCGCCTGGCGGGCGAGATCGTTGATTTCGGAAACGGTGGCCGCCGGCGGTTTCTCCAGCATGACGTGCAGCCCCGCCGCGATCGCCTGCGCGGCGATGTCGTGGCGTCCGGCCGGGGGCGTGCAGAACGACACCGCGTCGAGCGCATGGCCGCCGGCGATCAGCTCGGCGATGTCGTGGTGCGCCGGGATGCCGTCGACATGGGCATGGCGGCTGGCGGTCGCGACCAGGGCGAAGCGCGGATCGGCGGCGATCGCGGGAAGATGCTGGTCGCGCGCGATCTTGCCAATTCCGACCAGGCCCAGCCTGATCGCCCCGCCCGCTGCCGCCATTCTCCATCTTCCTTTTATAAGATATATCTGCTTCTATCTCCGCCAATGGTGCTACCAACGGCGCCGCCGGACGGCAAGGGCGGTGCCAGCGGATCAGGGAAAAGGGACGAGAGGATGACAGGCAGGATCACGCTCATCGCCGCCGCTGCGGCCGCCATATTGCTAGCGATGCCGGCCGGGGCCGCGACTGCCAAGCGGGGCAGCTTCGGCAAGCTCCCCGACGGCCGCGAGGTCCCTTCGGTCACGCTCAGCAACGGCAAGGGCGTGTCGGCGACGATCATCGCCTATGGCGCGGCGTTGCAGTCGCTCGTCCTGCCCGACCGCGCGGGCAAGCCGGCGGACATCACGCTCGGCTATCCGACGATCGACCTCTATCTCTCCAAGCCGCAGTATTTCGGCGGCACCGTCGGCCGCTTCGCCAATCGCATCGCCGCCGGCCGCTACAGCATCGGCGGGCAGAGCTACCAGGCGCCCGTCAACGACGGCGCCAACTCGCTCCACGGCGGCAAGACCGGCTTCGACAAGGTGCTGTGGACCGTGGTGTCGGTGACCTCGGGCCCGACCGCCTCGGTCACGCTGCGCTACGTGAGCCCGGACGGCGACCAGGGCTATCCCGGCACGATGGCGGTCGACGCGATCTATTCGCTCGACGAGAGCAACGCGCTGACGATCGAGTATCGCGCGACCACCGACAAGCCGACGATCGCCAACATCACCAACCATGCCTATTGGAACCTGTCGGGCGAGGGCTCGGCGAACGGCGCGATGGGCACGCTCGTCACCATTCCGGCGGAGACCTATCTTCCGACCGATGCGGGCGCGATCCCGACGGGGGAGTTCCGCTCCGTCGCCGGCACGGTGTTCGACTTCCGCACGCCGCACGCGATCGGCGAGCGCGTCCGCGACGCGAGCGACCAGCAGATCGTGTTCGGACGCGGCTATGACCATAATTGGGTGGTGGGGAAGGCCGTCACGAGCGACCTCCACCTGATGGCGCGCGCCCACGATCCGAGCTCGGGCCGCGGGTTCGAGTTGTGGTCGAACCAGCCGGGGCTGCAATTCTACTCGGGCAATTTCCTCGACGGCACCAGCTTCGGCAAGGCGCGCCGCCTCTACCGCGAGGGCGACGCCTTCGTGATGGAGCCGCAGATCTTCCCCGACACGCCCAACCAGCCGAAGTTCGGCTCGGCGCTGCTGAAGCCCGGCGAGACCTATCGCAACGTCATGACCTATCGCTTCACCGTCGGCGACGGCGCCAAATAGCTCAGTCGCCGCCCTCGGCCGTCTCGATCAGGTCGAGCACGTCGCCGATGATCCGCCGCATCGCCGCGCGCGCGCCTTCGGGATCGCGCGCCAGGATCGCGTCCTTGACCGCGGCGTGATCGGCCACGCTCGCGCTGCGGCCCTTGATGCGGTTGGTGAAGCGGATCGAGGTGCGCAGCGCCGTCGCCACCACGTCGCGGAACTGGGTGTAGAAGGGATTCTGCGACGCGCGCAGCACCGCGACATGAAAGGCAATGTCGGCGTCGAGCGTGTCGTCGAGCCCCTTCTCCGCCGCCGCCATCCGCTCGAGTCCGGCGGCGATGCGCGCGAAATCCTCGTCGCTGCCGAAGCGCGCCGCCAGCGCCGCCGCCTCGGGCTCGATCGCGACGCGGAGCTGGTTGAACTGGCGCAGCAGGTCGACCGAGAACTTGCGCTCGAGCAGCCAGCGCAGCACGTCAGTGTCGAACAGGTTCCACGAGCTCGCCGGCTGGATCACCGTGCCCTGACGCGGGCGGGCGCTGAGCAGCCCCTTGGCGGTGAGCATCTTCACCGCCTCGCGCGTCACCGAACGGCTGACGCCGTGCTGCTTGGCGAGCTCGGCCTCGGTCGGGAACGGCTTGTCCTCGTAATGGCCGGTGACGATCGCCCGTCCCAGGCTGTCGAGCATCCCGTAGGTCAGGTTGCGCCCGAGCGCCGCACGCCCATCGGCGGCCTCCGGGTCGGTGTAGGAAGTCGCCATCCCCTCTGTCCTCTCTGAGGCCCTATCGGCCGCCCTGTTCATCGCTTAGGTTAACCGCTGCGCGGCGCTGGACAAGTCCCATAAATCAGATAAATGAACGAACGGTCGCGAAGAACCGGCGGGTGGATACCGCTGAAACAACCTGGGCGGGAGAGCATGTATGGGGCTGTCGACCATCGATGTCATCGTCGTGATCGCCTATGCGATCGGCATCTTCGGCCTGGCGCAATGGGTTTCGCGGGACAAGGCGGGGCATACCAAGGACACCTCCGACTATTTCCTCGCGTCCAAGAACTTGCCGTGGTGGGCGATCGGCGCGTCGCTGATCGCGGCGAACATCTCCGCCGAGCAGATCGTCGGCATGTCCGGATCGGGCTACGCGATCGGGCTCGCCATCGCTTCTTATGAATGGATGGCGGCGGCGACGCTGCTGATCGTCGGCAAATTCTTCCTGCCGATCTTCCTGCGCAACGAGATCTACACCATGCCGCAGTTCCTGGAGCGGCGGTACGGACGCACGATCCGCAGCCTGATGGCGTGGTTCTGGCTTGCGCTCTACGTGTTCGTGAACCTCACCTCGATCATCTGGCTCGGCTCGATCGCGGTAACCAAGGTCGCCGGCATCGACCAGAACATCGCGCTGGTCGTGCTCGGCGCCTTCGCGCTGCTCTATCAGCTGCGCGGCGGCCTCAAGGCGGTGGCGCTGACGGATATCGTCCAAGTGACGCTGCTCGTGCTCGGCGGCCTGGTCGTCGCCTACCTCACCTTGAGCGAGATCGGCGGCGGCGACCTGCTCGCGGGCTGGCACAAGCTCATCACCACCGCGCCCGATCACTTCCACATGATCCTGAAGCCCGACGATCCGCACTACATGGACCTGCCCGGCCTGTCGGTGCTGATCGGCGGCATGTGGATCGCGAACCTGAGCTACTGGGGCTTCAACCAGTACATCATCCAGCGCGCGCTCGCGGCCAAGAACATCAACGAGGCGCAGAAGGGCGTGCTGTTCGCCGCCTTCCTCAAGCTGCTGATGCCGCTGATCATCGTGCTGCCCGGTATCGCTGCGGTGGTGCTGGCACCCGATCTGTCCAAGCCCGACGAGGCCTATCCCACGATGATGCGGCTGCTGCCGACCGGCCTGCTCGGGCTGGTCTTCGCGGCGCTGATCGCCGCGATCATCGCCTCGACCGCGTCCAAGATCAACTCGATCGCGACGATCTTCACCCTCGACGTCTATGCCAAGTTCCGCGGCACGCCCACCCTCGCCGAGGATTCGGAGGGCAAGGCGCGCGAGGAGCGGCACCTGGTGCTGGTCGGCCGCCTGACCGCGATCACGGCGATCGTCATCGCCATCCTCACCGCCCGTCCGCTGGTCGGCGCGTCGGAGCAGGCGTTCCAGTTCATCCAGGAGTTCACCGGTTTCTTCACGCCCGGCATCACCGTGATCTTCCTGCTCGGCCTGTTCTGGAAGCGTGCGAACGAGGTCGGGGCGATCGCCGCCGCCGTGGCGTCGGTGGTGCTGTCGGCGGTGTTCAAATATCAATGGGCGTCGCTGCCGTTCATGGACCGTATGGGCGTCGTGTTCCTGATCGCGCTCGCGCTGGCGGTGGTGCTGTCGCTGGTCACCCCGCAAAAGCCTGGCACCGATACGATCGAGACCGGCGATGTGCGCTATGCAACCTCGACCGGTTTCAATATCGGGGCGATCGGCGTGGTCCTGATCCTGGTCGCGCTCTACGCGACCTGGTGGTGATCCGATGAGTCTTGGCCCGCGCTTCCTCGCTGTCGACTGGGGGACGACCAACCGGCGCGTCTACCTGATCGAGAACGGGGCGGTCGCCGAGACCGAGCGCGACGACCACGGCGTCGTCGCCGTCACCGATTTCGCCGGCGAGGTGGCAGCGATCCGGGAGCGGTTCGGCGACCTGCCGATGCTGCTCGCCGGCATGGTCGGGTCCGATATCGGCTGGCAGACGGCTCCCTATGTCCCGGCGCCCGCGGGCATTGCCGCGGTCGTCGCCAACCTGCTGCGGGTCGACGATCGCACCGCGATCATTCCCGGCCTGTCTTTCGTCGACGGCGGGCGGGGCGACGTGATGCGGGGCGAGGAGGTGCAGCTCCTCGGCGCCTGCGCCGCCGGCCTGGTGCCGGCCGATGCGCTCCTCGTCCAGCCGGGCACGCATTGCAAATGGGCCGAGATGAAGGCGGGCGAGGTCGCGCGTTTCACCACCGCGATGACCGGCGAGCTGTTCGCGTTGCTGCGCGGGCACGGCCTGCTCGCGGCGCAGCTCGGCGCCGAGGTGACGCCGGGCGAAGCCTTCCTCGCCGGCGTGCGCGAGGGGGCGAAGCGGGACCTCGCCGCCTCGCTGTTCGGCATCCGCGCGGCCAGGCTGCTCGGCCTGCGCGACGATAACGACGCAGCCTCGTTCGCGAGCGGCCTCGTCATCGGCAGCGACGTCGCCGCGCGCCTTGCCGAGACAGGGCACGACCGCGCCCATGTGCTCGCCGATCCCAAGCTCGGCGGCCTCTATGTCGCCGCGATCGAAGCGCATGGCCGGGCGGCCGACCTCGTCGACAGCCATGCCGCCTTCGTCGCCGGAATCCACCAGATCGGAGCCCTGATCCCGTGAGCCATCTTCCCGCTTTCGACGCCGCCTTCGCCCGCTGTCCGCTGGTCGCCATCCTGCGCGGCGTCCGTCCCGACGAAGTCGAGGCGGTGGGCGAGGCGCTGGTCGCCGCCGGCTTCACCCTGATCGAGGTGCCGCTCAACTCGCCCGATCCGCTCGACAGCATCGCCCGGCTGGCGCGCCGCTTCGAAGGGCGGGCGGTGATCGGCGCTGGCACCGTGCTGCGGGCCGAGGACGTTGCCGCGGTACAGGGTGCGGGCGGGACGATGATCATCTCGCCCAACGCCAATCCCGCCGTGATCGCCGCGAGCGCGGCGGCCGGGCTGGCGTCGCTCCCCGGCATCGCCACGCCGACCGAAGCCTTCGCCGCGCTCGAGGCGGGCGCGACCGCGCTCAAGCTGTTCCCGGCGGAAGGGGCCTCTCCCACGGTTCTCAAGGCGATGCGCGCGGTGTTGCCCAAGGACATGCGGGTGCTCGCGGTGGGCGGCGTCGCTCCGGGCGATCTCGAGCGCTGGATGACGGCCGGCGCGGCCGGGTTCGGTCTCGGCTCCGCGCTCTACCGCCCGGGCCTGACCGCCGACGAGGTCGGCGGCCGAGCCCGCGACTTCACCGCCGCACTGGAACGCGCGCGCGCCGCCGGATAGCGCCCCTATTCGTATCGCAGCGCGTGGACCGGGTTGGTCCGCGCAACGCGCCAGGCATGGGCGGCGATCGTCGTGATCGCGATCCCGAGCGCCAGCGTACCCGCGACCAGGAACGGCAGCGGGCTCAGGCTGATGCGGCTCTCGAACCCGTTCAGCCAGTCGCGCATCGCCCACCAGGCGACCGGCCAGGCGATCAGGTTGGCGATCAGCACCGGCCGGCTGAACTGCCACACCAGCAGCCGCACGATGTCCTGCGTCCGCGCGCCCAGCACCTTGCGGATGCCGATCTCCTTGGTGCGCCGCTCGGCGGTGAAGGCGGCGAGCCCGAACAGACCCAGGCAGCCGATCACTACCGCCAGGATGGCGAACATGCCGAACAGCTGCGCGCGCTGCTCGTCGCCATTGTAGAGGTCATGGACAATGTCCTCCGCATGGCGCGCCTCGAACGGCACGTCGGGCGCGAGCCGCTTCCAGATCGCCTCGACGCGCGCGCGGATCACGTCGGGCGCCACGCCCTGATAGCGGATGAGCAGGTTGTTGTAGCCGACGGTCTGATAATAATAGAGGATCGGCTGCAGCGGCTCGCGCACGGTGCGGTAGCGCACGTCGCTGACCACGCCGACCACCGTCGCCGGCAGCCAGCCGTATTTCGCGGTGTCGGTGAGCCCGGTCTGGATCGGCTGGCCGATCGCGGCCTGAGCGCTGGCGAAGCCGAGGCGCTTCGCCGCCGATTCGGACAGCAGCACGTTGACGCCGCGCGCCACCAGGGCGCGCTCGGCCGCGTCGTCGGGCGGTGACGGCGTGGTCGCATCGTCCATCGGATTGGCCTCGGAGAAGTTGCGCCCGGCGATCAGCTTCATGCCGAGCGCGTCGATCACGCCGGGATCCATGCCGTAGAAGCCGATGTCGCTCTCGTTGGCGGCGCCCGGACGCTTCGCGCTGGTCATCGAATTGTTGCCGGTGGCGACGCCGATCGTCGAACGGCCCACCGCGGTCACGCCCGGGATGCCGCGGACCTCCTGCACCAGCGTCTTCTGGATGCGTTCGATCTTGGGCGTGCTGAGGCGCCGCACCTGGAGCAGCCCCTCGCGCGTGTAGCCCTGGTCGGCCGAGCGCGCGTACATCGTCTGCGCATAGATGACGGAGGTGCAGACGATCAGCCCGATCGACACCGCGAACTGCCCGATCACCAGGATCGATCGCAGCCGCCCGCTCCCCTCGGCATCCGCCGCCGACTTGTTCGCCTTGAGCACGCGCGCCGGCTGGAACCGCGACAGGTAGAAGGCGGGATAAAGTCCCCCGGCCAGTCCCACCACGACGATCAGGCCGAGGATCGGCAGCAACATGCCGTCGCTGCCGAAATAGCGCACGCTCATGTCGATATCGAGAAAGCCATTGAGCGCAGGCGTCGCGAGCTCGACCAGCGCGAGCGCGATCAACATCGCGATCGCGGCCACGAGCACCGATTCCCCGACGAACTGGGTGATGAGCTGCCGCCGGGTCGCCCCCAGCACCTTGCGCAGCGCGACCTCGCGGGCTCGCTGGCTGGCGCGCGCGGTGGCGAGGTTGGTGAAGTTGACGCAGGCGATGCCCAGGATGAGCAGCGCGATGACGATGAAGCTGATCATCGTCGCCTTGTCGCCGGTGGACCGCTGCGCGCCGACCTGAGCCTCGCCGAGGTGGATGTCGCGGAGCTTGGTGAGCCGCCAATCCTGGACGTCGCCCTGGTTGGTGCGCTTGCCGTCGGTGATGTCGTCGGGGATGTTGCGCTTCTCCCAGGCTGGGAACTGCGCCTCGATCGACCTGGGATCGACGCCGGGCTTCAGCTTCGCGTAGATGAAGCCGTTCTGATTGCCCCAGCCGGTGATGGTCCCCGGCGACTTCACGAAATAGGTGTCGGGATCGAAACGCGCCACCAGGTCCATCGGCACGGTCGTGTTCTTGGGCAGATCCTTGAACACACCCGTCACGCGATAGTCCGCCTCCATATCGCCGCTGTTCAGCGTCAGCGTCTGGCCAACCGGGTTGGCCGTGCCGAAGCGCTTGGTCGCCTCGGTCTCGCTCAGCACCACCGCATGGGGATCGTCCAGCACATGCGCCGGATCGCCGCGGACGAAGGGCACCTGCAGGATGTCGAAGATCGGTCCGTCGACCAGCAGCGCATTCTCGGGCCGGGTCGCCTGGCCGTCCTGGATCACCGTGACCGGCGGGGTCGTGACGTAGACCACCTGCTCGAACTGCGGGAAATCCTTCTTGAGCGCGCGGCCGGCGGCGATGCTCGTCACCTGGAGCTTCATCTCCTCGCCGCCGGTCTCGGTCGCCTTGTAGAAGTCCTGGAACTGGAAGGAGCGGTCGGCATCCTTCATCCACGCGTTGTAGCTGAACTCGTAGCGCACGAAGTTAAGGATCAGCAGACACGCGGCGATGCCGAGCGACAGCCCGAAGACGTTGATGAAGGCATAGGTCCTGTTCTTCGCGAGCGACCTGAGGCCGACGATCACATAATTGCGCCACATGGGGATTGTCCTACTCGTAGCGAAGGGCGTGGATGGGGTTCATGCGCGCGACGCGCAGCGCGTGGCCGGCGACGGTCGCCAGCGCGATGGCGAGCGCCAGCAGGCCGGCGAGCGCGAACGGCCCCGGCCCCAGCGCGATGCGCGCGTCAAAGCCGTTGAGCCAGTCACGCATCGCCCACCAGGCGGCGGGCCAGGCGATCAGGTTGGCGAGCACCACCGGTTTGGAGAATTGCCAGACGAGCAGCCGGACGATGTCGCGCACCGTGGCGCCGACCACCTTGCGGATGCCGATCTCCTTGGTGCGCCGCTCGGTCGCGAAGGCGGCGAGGCTGTAGAGGCCGAGGCAGGCGATCACCACCGCCAGGCCCGAGAAGCCGGCGAACAGTGCGCCGCGGGCACGTTCGGCGGCGTAGAGCTCGCGGACGATGTCCTCGGCGAAGCGGGCCTCGAACGGGATCTCGGGCTCGAACTTGCGCCAGACCTTGTTGAGGCCCGCCATCACCTCGCCCGGCCGGGCGCCGGCGTAGCGGACCAGCACCTGGCTGGTATGCTCGGGATCATAGACGTAGACGATCGGGTCGACCGCATCGCGCGCGGTGCGGAACCGCGTGTCCTCGACCACGCCCACGATCGTCGAAGGAACCATCGGGAAGGCGAAGAACGCGATCTCGAAGGTCTGTCCGACGACGGCCTCGGGCGTCCGATAGCCGAGCTTGGCCGCGGCGGAGCGGTTGACCACGACGTTGACGCCGCGCGCGACGAGATCGGCAGGGGTCGCGCCGGCGATCCGGTCGGCGGCGAAGCGGTCGCCGAGCAGGCGGCCGGCGAGCCGCCCGATACCCATCGTGCGGAGGAAGTCCGCGTCGACGCTGTAGAATCCCATCGTGACCCATGGTGCCCCGACGCTCCCGCGCATCAGCCGGACCGGGGTTTCGGGGGCGCCCAGCTCCAGGCCGGCGCGGCCGACGCCGGTGACGCCGGGAATCGCGAGCATCAGGGGACGCGCCGCTTCATATTCTGCGCCCTGGGTGAAGCGCCAGGCGTTGGTGATCTGGATCAGCCCGTCGCGGCGGTAGCCGGGATCGACCCGCTCGATGAAGCGCGTCTGCGAATAGATCACCGCGGTGCTCGCGATCAGCCCGATCGCGACCGCGAACTGGACGACGACGAGCGCGGCACGCAGCCGGCCGCTCCCCGTCGTCTCGGCCGCGGCCCGTCCGGTCCGCAGCACCTGCGCCGGCCGGAACCGGCTGAGGTACAGCGCCGGATAGAGGCCGCCCGCCAGCCCCGCGAAGGCGAACAGCCCGAGCGCGGGCAGCAGCATCCCGCGCTCGCCGAGATAGGCGATGCGCATGTCGGCTCCCATCAGATGGCCGATCCATGGCGTCGTCAGCTCGGCGATGGTGAGCGCGATCAGCATCGCCGCGGCGGCGATCAGCAGGCTTTCGCCGAGGAACTGAACGATCAGCTGGCGACGGGTCGCGCCGAGCACCTTGCGCAGCGCCACCTCGCGCGCCCGCTGCGTCGCCCGCGCGGTGGTCAGGTTGACGAAGTTCATCACCGCCATGCCGAGCGTCAGCAGCGCGACGATCGCGAAGGTGGCGAGCGCGCGCGGATCGCCCCCGGGGGTGAGCGCCCCCTCCTGCGCCCGGCCGAGATGGACGTCGCCGAGCGGCACCAGACGGAAGTGGAACGCGTCGCCGATCGCCATCGGCTTGCCCTCGAACATCGCGGGTGGCCAGGCGCGCTTCTTCCAGGCGAGAATCGCGGCGTTCACCGCGGCAGCATCGGCGCCGGGGCGCAGCTTGACGTAATGCTGCAGGTCGACACTGCCCCAGCCGCGGCTCTCGGGCGGCACCTGGTTGATGTCGCGACGGAAGATGATGCCCAGCCGCAGACTGGTGTTCTTCGGCAGGTCGCGCAGCACGCCGGTGACCCGATGGTCGCGCTTGCCGCCCCCGGCGCCGAGACTGAGTCGCTTGCCCAGCGCATCGGCGGTGCCGAACTGGCGGATCGCCTCGCTCTCGGTCAGCACGATCGAGTTGGTGTCGGGAAACGCGGTGGCGGCCGAGCCCTGGACGAAGGGCAGCGCGAAGACCTTGAAGAACTCGGGATCGACGGTGGTGGCGTCGATGAACATCGGCTGGCCGTCGTGCTCGGTGACGGTCTTGCCCACGGCAAGCGAGGTCACCGCCTCGACCTGCGAGAAGCCGGCGAGCCCTTCATAGAACGGAAACGGGGACGCTTGGGAATGGACCTCCGCCGCGTTGGGCGGACGGACCGTCGTCTGGACCTGGTAGAGCCGGTCGGCGTCGCGCAGCCAGCTGTCATAGCTCCGTTCGTAATTGACATAGGCGAGGATCAGCAGCGACCCGGCCAGCCCGAGCGCGAGCCCGCCGATGTTGATCGCGGCATAGGCCGGGCTGCGGGTCAAAGTGCGGAGCGCCACGGTCAGATAGTTGCGCCACATCGATCCTCTCCCCTGTTTCCCCGCCCATCAGGCGGCGCGGCGCTGTTCCTGGAGGATGCGGCCGTCGAGCATGTTGATGACGCGGCTGGCGTAATCGGCGTGCGCCGGCGAGTGCGTCACCATCACGATGGTCGAGCCTTCGGCATTGAGGCCCTGCAGCATCCGCATCACCTCCTCCCCGTGGTGCGTGTCGAGGTTGCCGGTCGGCTCGTCGGCGAGGATCAGCTTGGGCTCGGCGACCAGCGCACGGGCGACGGCGACGCGCTGCTGCTGCCCGCCGGAGAGCTGGCTCGGGCGGTGGCGCGCGCGATGGGCGATGCCGACGCGGTCCATCACCTGCTCGACGCGGCGCTTGCGCTCGGCCGCCGGCACGTCGTGGTAGAGCAGCGCGAGCTCGACATTCTCGCGCACCGACAGCTCGTCGACCAGGTTGAAGCTCTGGAAGATAAAGCCGATGTTCCGCTTGCGCACGTCGGCGAGCTTGGCTTCGCTCAGCCCCGCAACCTCCTGGCCCGCGAAGACGTAGGAGCCGCTCGACGGGCTGTCGAGCAGCCCTATCAGGTTGAGCAAGGTCGACTTGCCGCAGCCCGACGGGCCCATCACCGCGACGAACTCGCCCGCGGCAATGTCGAGGTCGATGCGGTCGAGCGCGGTCGTCTCGACGGTGTCGGTGCGGTAGGTCCGCGAGAGTTCGCGCATACTGAGCATCGATGGTCCTTTCGTCACTGGCTGAGGTCCAGCCGGTCCTTGTCGGTGAGGCCGGTGTAGGGGGAAGTGAGGATGCGCTCGCCCGGCTGGAGCCCGTCGAGCACCTCGATCGTCTCCGCATTGCGGCGGCCGAGGCGGACCTGACGCTTGATCGCCGAGCGGCCGTCTGGAGCGACCACGAACACCCAGTTGCCGCCGGTGTCGTTATAGAAGCTGCCATTGGGCACCAGCACCGCGGGTGCCGGGTCGCCGAGCGTCAGGCGCGCCTGCAGCGTCTGGCCGCGCTGGATGTTGGCGGGCTCGGGCCCAACGAACTGCAGGTCGATCTGGAACTGTCCGTTCTGGACCTGCGGATAGATCTTGGTGACGCGTGCCGGATACTGGCGGCTGCCGGCATCGATCGTCGCGCGCTGGCCGAGCTGGACGCGGCCGAGGTAGAATTCCTCGACGCCGGCCATCAGCTTGTTGCGCCCCGGGCTGTCGATCTGGCCGATCCGCTCGCCGCGCTGCATCGACTGGCCGACCTGGATGTCGAAGCCGGAGAGCTGCCCCGCGACCGGGGCGCGCAGGTTGAGCGATTCGAGGTTGGCGCGGGCGAGCGCCAGCCCTGACTGCATCGATTGCGCCGCCGCCTGCTGCTGGGCGAGCTGGCCGACCTGGAGCCGCTCGTCGGTCGCCTGGCTCCGCTTCAGCACCGCTATGCGGCGGCGCTGATAGTCATAGGTGTCGCGCGTGTCGGCGAACTGCTTGCCCGGCACGAAGCCGCGCGCGGCGAGCGGCGCCTCGCGCTCATACTGGCGCTTGGCCTTGGCGGCGTCGAGCTCGGCCTCGAGCACCGCGCGCTCGTTGGCGAGGCGGGTCTGGGCGAGCGCCAGCTCCTGGCTGCGCATGTTGTTGATCTGCTGCTCGACCTCGGTCTGGCGGGCGAGGGTGGAGAGCTGCAGCTCGGCGTTGGAGAGCACGGCGATCATCTGGCCCTTGGCGAGCGTGGCGCCATCCTCGACCAGCAGCTTCTCGACACGGCCGCCCTCGACCGCGTCGAGATAGACCGTCAGCAGCGGGGTCACGCGAGCGCGGAGCGGAATGAAATCCTCGAAGGTGCCGCGCGTCACCGGCGAGATCGTCACGCGATCGGCGGCAAGCGTTTGGCTGCTCGACGTCGGAGCGAACCACCAGAACAGCAGGATCGCGCTCGCCAGCGCCACCACGCCGGCGGCGATCTTGATGCGCGGCGAGAGTCCCTTGCGCTCGACGACACGGTCCATGCCGCTGCCCGAGACCGGCGCTTCGCTCTTCTCGTTCTTCATCCGCACGACGCTCATGGCGGTCATTCAAGCAATCCCCGTGCCAGCGCAAATCACAAGGCGATACCGATCGTGCGTCGGGAAAAGTGTCCGCATCCGGACAGTCGCTGTCCGGGTGCGGACACTGGCCGGCGCATCCGCACGGTCATGCGGCGATGCTCGGAACCGCGAGCGCGGCGGCCTGGACCTTGGCCGGCAGCGGCGCCGACGAAGCGAGGGTGAGCGCGGCGGTGGCGACGAAAGCGCCGAGCACACTCAGCAGGCGAAAGGTCGAAAGGGTCATGATGCTTCTCCTTGTGATCGGCACGATGCCGACGGGAAGGGACAGAGCATCGAGCGTGCCAATCGCGGATTTCCGCCATTTCTGCTGCTCAGGGCGTAATTGGCACGCGAATTGATTGTCCGATATCGCACGGTTTCTGTACGAGAGCGGACGATCATGGCCACCGAATTCGATTGCTGCGTCATCGTCGACGACGACGAGGACATCCTGGTCGCGGCGCGATTGCTGCTGCGCCGGCTCTTCGCGGAGGTCGTGACCGCGCGCAGCCCGGACGAGGCGCTGCCGGCGATCGCTGCCAAATCGCCCGACATCGTGCTGCTCGATGCCAATTTTGCGCGCGGGGCGACCGATTCGAAGGAAGGACTGGCCTGGCTCGACCGGCTGCTCGCGCTCGATCCGGAGATAGTGGTGGTGATGATCACCGCGCACGCCGGCGTGCAGGTCGCGGTCGAGGCAATGAAGCGCGGCGCGACCGATTTCGTGTCCAAGCCGTGGAGCAACGAACGTCTCCTCGCCACCGCGCGCACCGCTGCGTCACTCAGGCGCTCGCGCCGGGCAGTGGCGACCGAGAAGGCGCGCGTGGCGGCGATCGCCGAACCGCCGAAGGGCACCGAGACGCCGCTGCTTGGTCGCTCCCCGGATATGGCGCGGGTCGCCTCGCTGATCGCACGCGCGGCGCCGACCGATGCCAACGTCCTGATCCTCGGCGAGAACGGCACCGGCAAGGAGCTGGCGGCGCGCGAGCTGCACCGCCAGTCGCTTCGCGCCGGCAAGGTGATGCTGACCGTCGATCTCGGCGCGCTCAGCGAGGACCTGATCGACAGCGAGCTGTTCGGTCATGTGAAGGGCGCCTTCACCGACGCCAAGAGCGATCGCGTCGGCCGCATCCAGGCGGCGGACGGCGGCACCCTGTTCCTCGACGAGATCGGCAACCTGCCGCTCCGGCTCCAGCCGAAATTGCTGACCGTGCTCGAACAGCGCCAGGTGACGCCGGTCGGCGCCAACAAACCGATCCCGGTCGACATCCGTGTGATCGCCGCGACCAACGCCTCGCCCGCGACGTTGCGCGACGAGCGGCACTTCCGGCCGGACCTCCTGTTTCGCCTCAACACCGTGGAGATCGAGCTGCCGCCGCTGCGAGCGCGGCGCGAGGACATTCCCGAGCTGGTCGATCATTATCTCGCGCACTACGCCCGGCGCTACAATCGGCCGGTGCCTCGGCTCAGCGACGCGGCACGCAGTGCGCTGGCCGCCCACGACTGGCCGGGCAACGTCCGCGCGCTCCGGCACGCGATCGAGCGCGCGGTGATCCTGGCCGGCGACGGGCCGCTCGAGCCGCAGGATTTTCCGCTGGGACCGGTTCCGAGCACGCCGGTGGTCGCTCCGCCGCCGCCCGACGACTTCAACCTCGACCGCGTCGAGAAACGGCTCTGCGAGGAAGCGCTGCGCAAGCACGGCTACAACATCTCGCTCGCCGCGGCCGAGCTCGGGCTCTCGCGTGCCGCGCTCTATCGGCGGATGGAGAAGCATGGGCTTTAGCCGCCGCTTCACCACCGGCCTCGCGGCCTGGGTCGCCGTGCTGTTCGTCGCGCTGCTCGCCTTCATCGCGACGATCGCGACCGAGGGGCTCGGCGCTGCCCGGATCGTCGCCGGCATCCTCGTGATCCTCGCCGCCTGGGCGCTGTGGAACCATGTCTCGCGCACCAACATCGCGGTGGCGCGCTTCCTGGAAGCGCTGCGCTTCGGCGATTTCGGCACCCGGTTCGAGCGGCGGGCCGATTCCGGCTTCGAGGAGCTTGGCCAGGCCTTCGACAATGCGCTCGCCGTGCTCCGCGCCGATCGCGACATGGCGGCCGACGAGCTGCGCTTCCGCGAGGCGCTGGTCGACGACATGCCGATCGCGCTGCTCACGGTCGACGAGGAGGGGCGGGTGGCGCCGGGCAACAAGGCGGCGCGGTCGCTGTTCCGCCACGTCCATGGCGCGCGTGCCGAGGATTATGCGGGCTATGGCGGCACGTTCGCCAAGCGGCTCGGCGACGATGGCGCCGCACGCGAGGAAGTGCTGCTGCTGAATCTCGACGGGCGTCCGCAACGCGCGCTGGTGCGCTCGGCGGTGCTGGAGCGGCTCGGCGCCCGCGTCCGCGCGGTGACGGTGCAGCCGATCCAGGGCACGCTCGACGCGGTCGAGATGGCGGCGCAGACCGACATCGTCCGCGTGCTCACCCACGAGATTCTCAACTCGCTGACCCCGGTGACCTCGCTCGCCTCGACCGCTGCGGCGCTGCTCGATGGCCAGCCGCCTGCCGCCACGGCCGAGCTGGCCGATGCGCGCATGGCGGTGACGACGCTCGCCCGGCGGGCGGAGGGGCTGCAGCATTTCGTCGAGAGCTATCGCGCGATCGCGCGTCCCCCGATAATCGAACGGACGAGTTTTGCTGTCACGCCTTGGGCGGAGGAGCTCGCCCGGCTGTTCGCCGCCGACTGGTCGGCGGTGCCGCTGGCGCTGTCGGTGACGCCGTCCGCACTCCAGCTCGACGCGGATCGAAACATGCTCGCGCAAGTACTGATCAACCTCCTGCGCAACGCCGCCGAGGCCGCGTCGAGCAGCCGCGACGATCCGTCGGTGGCGCTCCGCATCTTCACCGAGCGCGAGGGCCGCGTCGGCATCGAGGTCGAGGACAACGGCCCCGGCGTGCCGGACGGGCTCAAGGGCGACATCTTCCTGCCCTTCTTCACCACGCGCAAGACCGGCACCGGCGTCGGCCTCAACCTCGCCCGCCAGATCGTGATCGCGCATGGCGGCACGATCGACATCGCCGATGCGCCGCAGGGCGGTGCGCTGTTCCGGATCATGCTATAGTGCCAAGCCCCTCTCCCATAATGGGGAGGGGCTTTGGGTATGATCAAGTCTCTCCGCCTCAACCGAGATGCCGGAGGTGGCGGCCGCCCGTTTCCGGGTCGAACCCCGCGACCAGCGCCAGCGCCGCCGGCACCATCAGCGCGAGCGCGGCGGACACGCGCGCGATGCCCGTTATTCGGGTTCGCCGTCGATGGTGCGCGGCAGGCCGAGCGGATTGGCGTGCTGGACCGGCGCCGGCAGCAGCACGTCGGGGATGTCCTGATAGCAGACCGGCCGAAGGAAGCGCTCGATGGCGGCGGTGCCGACCGAGGTCGAGCGCGGATCGGACGTCGCCGGAAACGGCCCGCCGTGGACCATCGCGTAGGACACCTCGACCCCGGTCGGCCAGCCGTTGGCGAGGAGGCGGCCGGCCTTGCGCTCGAGCAGCGGGATCAGCGGCCGGGCGAGCTCGGCATCAGCCTCGTCGAGGTGGAGCGTCGCGGTGAGCTGGCCCTCCATCGCCGTCAGCACTTGGACGATCTCATCGAGATTGTCGGCGCGCACGATGATCGAGGCGGCGCCGAACACCTCGTGCGCCAGCTCGGGATTGGCGATGAAGTTGGCCGCGGTGGTGGCGAACAGCGCCGCGCGGCCGCGGTTGCAGCCGGTGCCTTCGGCGCCGCGCGCCAGCGTCTCGACCGCGCCGTGGCCGGCGATCTCGGTGACACCGCGGTCGTAGTTGGCATGGATGCCGCGCGTCAGCATCACCTGCGGCTGCGCCTCGGCCAGCGCCGCGGCGGCGGTGGTGGCGAAACGGTCGAGGTCGGGCCCGGCGAGCGCGAGCACGATGCCGGGGTTCGTACAGAACTGCCCCGATCCCAATGTCAGCGACCCGATATAGGCCTTGCCCAGCGCCTCGGCGCGTGCGGCGAGCGCGCCGGGGAACAGCAGCACCGGATTGACGCTCGACATCTCGGCATAGACCGGGATCGGCTCGGGCCGGCCGTTGGCGATATTGACCAGCGCCAGGCCGCCTGCGCGTGAGCCGGTGAAGCCCACCGCCTTGATCCGGGGGTCGGCGACCAGCGCAGCGCCGAGCTCGTTCGCCGGGCCTTGCACCAGCGAGAACACGCCTTCGGGCAATCCGCTGGCGGCGACGGCGTCGCGGATCGCACGTCCGACCAGCGCCGACGTGCCGGGATGCGCCGGATGTCCTTTCACCACCACCGGGCAGCCGGCGGCGAGCGCGGAGGCGGTGTCGCCGCCGGCGACGGAGAAGGCCAGGGGGAAGTTGGACGCGCCGAACACGGCGACCGGGCCGATGGCGATGCGGCGCTGCCGCAGGTCCGGGCGGGGCAGCGGCTGGCGATCGGGCAGGGCGGAGTCGATGGTGACCGCTGCCCAGCGGCCCTGGCGGAGCACCCGCGCGAACAGGCGGAGCTGGCCCGCTGTGCGGCCGCGCTCGCCTTCGAGGCGAGGGCGGGGCAGGCCGCTTTCCTGCATCGCGCGGACGATCAACTCGTCGCCGATCGCTTCGATATTGGCCGCGATCGCCTCCAGGAGGGCGGCGCGCGCCTCGGGCGCGGTCTCGCGATAGGTGTCGAAGGCCGCGTCGGCGAGCCGGCACGCCTCGGCGACATGGTCGACGGTGGCGACCGAAAAGGGCGGCTCCAGCGCTTCGTTGGTGGCGGGATCGAAGCCGGTGAAGGTCTCCTCGGTCGTGACCGCGCGCGCGCCGATCAGGAAGCTGCCGTCCATCGTGAACTCCTCGGGTGTTGGCTGTGCCCGGCGCAGATAGCGATACCAGCGGCGAAGGTCATCGCCTCCCGCATGGAAAATTATCGCTCCAGCCCGATTCTGCGTTCCAGCCACGCCGCCGCCTCATCCGGCGAGCGCTTGTCGGTGTCGCGGTCGACCATATAGTTGGCCTCGCGCATCGCCTCGACCGGCACCCGGTCGACCAGCGGACGGAGCGCGGCGAGGAACGCCTCGTCCTTCGCCCGCCGCGGCGACACCAGCATGATGGCATCATAGCCCGGGATCGCGCCCTTGGGGTCGGTCAGCACGGCGAGCCTGTCGGCAGCAATGCGCCCGTCGGACGAGAAGGCGGGAATGACGTCGGCGGCGCCGCTCTCCAGCGCGCGGTACATGAAGGTCGGCTGATAGGGGCGCGCCGACCTGAAGCGCAGGCCATAGGCGTCGCGCACCGCCCGCCACTCGGGCCGTTCGAGGAACTCGATGTCGGTGGCGAGGTCGAGCCGTGGCGCGACCGGCGCGAGGTCGGCGATGCTGCGGATGCGCCGCCGCGCGGCATCGTCCCCGCGCATCGCGAAGGCATAGGCGTTCTCGAAGCCGAGCGTCCCCGCCAGCCCCACGCCATGCGTCTCCGTCGCCCACGCGCGCACACCGGCGACGATTGCCGCGCGCGGCGGCACGTCGGTGCGCTTCATCTCGTTGGTCCAGATCGTGCCCGAATAGTCGACATAGACGTCGATGTCGCCCGCCGCGGTCGCCGCGAAGGCGACCACCGACCCCAGCCCTTCGCGATATTCGACGCGGTAGCCCTTGGCGCCGACCACGACGGTGCCGCGCGTGCCGGCGAAGCGCGGCGCCAGCGCCACCGCCAGCCCGAGCGCGAGCAGCGCCAGCGCGCCGATCCACATCCAGCGCCGCCGCCTCGCGATCCCGCGCTCGGCGAGCCCGAGCAGCGCGTCGATGCCGAGCGCCAGCCCCGCGGCGGCGGCGCAGCCGGCCAGCACCAGCGCCCAGTTCTGCGTCTGCAGCCCGGCGAAGATCAGGTCGCCGAGGCTCGGCTGGCCGACAGTGGTGGACAGCGTCGCTGCGCCGATCGTCCACACCGCGGCGGTGCGGATGCCCGCCATCAGCACCGGCGCGACCAGCGGTGCCTCCACCAGTCGCAGTTTCTGCCAGCGCGTCATGCCGACGCCATCGGCCGCCTCCAGCACCGCCGGATCGAGGTTGGCGAGGCCGGTCACGCCGTTCCTCAGGATCGGCAGCAGCGCGTAGAGCGCGAGCGCGAGCAGCGAGGGCAGGAATCCGAGTGCCGGCACCCCGCCGCCGACCAGCGCCGACACCCACAAAAGGATCGGATAGAACAGCGCGAGCAGCGCCAGCGACGGGATCGTCTGGACGAGGCTCGCGAAACCGAGCGCCGCCCGCGCCGCCAGCGGACTGCGCGCCGACAGCACCGTCAGCGGGAGCGCCAGCACCAGCCCGAGCAGCAGCGCGGCGGCGGCGAGCAGCACATGACTGCCGAGCAGATCGGGCACGCGCGCCCAGACGCCGCTCACCTGCCCGACTCCAATGCGGCGAGCCGATGCGTCTGCTCGCGCGGCACCGCTACCAGAGCCGCCGCCTCCGGTCCGCCCGCGCCGGCGAGCAATGCCGCGGGCGTCTCGTCGGCGATGAGGCGGCCCCGCGCCATCACCAGCACCCGGTCGGCAGTAAGCAACGCCTCCGTCATGTCGTGCGTCACCATCAGCGTGGTGAGTCCGAGCCGTTCGTGCAGCGCGCGGATCGAGCGCCCAAGCGCGTCGCGCGTCACCGGGTCGAGCGCACCGAACGGCTCGTCCATCAGCATCAGGCGCGGCTCCGTCGCCAGCGCCCGCGCGACGCCGACGCGCTGCCGCTGCCCGCCGGATAGCGCGTCCGGCATCCTTACGGCGAGATCGGGCGCCAGCTCGACGAGCTCCAGAAGCTCGCTGACCCGCCGGTCCGACTTGTGGCCGGCGATCCTGAGGCCGATCGCGATATTCTCCCCCACCGTCATGTGCGGGAACAGGCCGACGTTCTGGAAGACATAGCCGATCCGCCGCCTCAGCAGGTGCGGCGGCTCTTCGCCCACGTCGGCGCCGTCGATCGTCACGCAGCCACCGGTCGGCTCGACCAGCCGGTTGATCGTCTTGAGCAGCGTCGACTTGCCCGAGCCCGACTGTCCGACCAGCGCGACGAAGCTGCCGCCGGCGATCTCCAGCCCCACCTCGTCGACCGCGCGCACGCCGCCGGGATAGGTCACCGCCACGCGATCGAAGCCGATGCTCGGGCCGAGGCTGGGGGCTGGCATGTCCGCCATTTCTGCGCGACGGTGGCAGCAAAGGAAAGGGAGGAGACATGCAGAAGGCGATCTTCATCACCGGCGGCGGATCGGGCATCGGGCGCGCGATCGCGCGGCGCTTCGCGCGCGCGGGCTGGCGGGTCGGGCTCGCCGACGTGAACGAGAGCGGGCTCGCGGCGTCCGCAGCGCTGCTCCCGAACGGCGCGGACACCTATGTCATGGACGTGCGCGACCGCGACGCGTGGCGCAAAAGCCTCGACGACTTTACCGGCAAGAGCGGCGGCCGGCTCGACGTGCTCGCCAACAACGCCGGCATCGCACTCGGCGGGCCCTTCGCCGCGGCCGACTTCGCCGAGATCGACCGCACCGTCGCGATCAACTTGATGGGCGTGATCAACGGCGCGCGGATCGGTCACGCCTATCTCAACGCGACGCCCGGCTCATGCCTGCTCAACACCGCCTCGGCCTCGGCGATCTACGGTTCGGCGGGACTCGCGACCTATTCGGCGACCAAGTTCGCCGTGCGCGCGCTGACCGAGGCGCTCGACGGGGAATGGCACGCCGACGGCATCAAGGTGCGCGGCCTCGTACCCGGCTTCATCGACACGCCGCTGCTCGATCCGGCGGCGGCCGGTTCCAACCGCTCGATCCGCGAGACGGTGGTCGCGGCCGGGCTGGAGCTCAGCACGCCGGATCAGGTCGCCGACACGGCCTGGAATGCGGTGCACGGCGAGGCGGTGTTCGCCTATGTCGGCCGGACCGCCCACCGCCTGCGCTTCGCCGCGCGCTGGATGCCGGGGCGCCTCCGCAAGATGATGCGGCGGGGAACGGTGGCGCGGGCGGAATAGCATCACCTGCTCCTGCGAAGGCAGGAGCCCTGGGTTCAGACCTGTCGCGTGCGGCCAAGGCTCCTGCCTTCGCAGGAGCACGGGATCTCAATCCACGATCGCGTCGATCGCCGTCGCGAGATCGATGTCGCGCGCCGACAGCCCGCCGGCATCGTGCGTCGTCAACAGGATATCCACACGGTTGTATACATTGGCCCATTCGGGATGATGGTCCGCCTTTTCCGCCATCAGCGCGACCTGGGTCATGAACGCGAAGGCCTCGGCGAAATCGTCGAAGGTGAAACGGCGGCGGATCGCGTCGCGCTCGTCGTCGTAATCCCAGTCGGGCAGGCCATCGAGCGCCTCGGCGCGTTCGGCTTCGCTCAGCGGCTCGATCATAACCTCTCCTTGGCCTTGGGGCGCGCGAACGATTATGGACTCTCGCCATGAGCCCGCAAGACCGCTTCGCGCCCGACACCGCCGAGATCGAACGGCTCGCCCGCGCGAGCCTGGCGCGGATTCCGGCGCCCTTCGCCGGGCATCTCGCCGACGTCGTGCTGATCGTCGAGGATTTCGCCGATGACGAGACTCTCGACGCGATGGGCATCGAGGATCCATTCGAGCTCACCGGCCTCTACCACGGCCGCCCGATCGGCGAGAAATCGGCGTTCGATACGGGCGCGATGCCCGACCGCATCCATCTCTACCGCCGCCCTATATTGGAAGAGTGGATCGAGACCGGCGTCGGGCTCGATCGGCTGGTGCACCATATCGTCGTGCATGAGGTGGGGCACCACTTCGGCCTGTCGGACGACGACATGCACGCCCTCGAGGATTCGGCGGATTGAGCGCGTCGCTCGCGTTCGAAAGCGTGACCGGCGTCCGCAGCGGTCGAACATTGTTCGACGGCCTGTCCTTCGCGCTCCGATCCGGCGACGCGGCACTCGTCACCGGCCCCAACGGCGTCGGCAAGTCGAGCCTGATCCGGATCGCGGCCGGCTTGCTGTCGCCCGTCGCGGGACATGTGATGGGAGAGGGTAGCCGCACGTTGATGGCGGAGACGGCGGCGCTCGACGGCGACCGGCCACTCGCCGAGGCGCTGCGCTTCTGGGCGGCGCTCGACGGGCAGGCGGACCCGCGCCGACGGGCCGGCGATGCGCTCCACGACACCGGCCTGGCCGCGCTCGCCGCGGTTCCGGTGCGGCTGCTCTCGACCGGCCAACGCCGCCGCGCCGCCTTCGCCCGCGTGGTCGCGAGCCGGGCACCGGTGTGGCTGCTCGACGAGCCTGCCAACGGGCTCGACCAAGCGTCGCTGGCGACGCTGGAGCGGCTGATCGCGCGTCATCGCGGCGAGGGCGGCATTGCGGTGGTGGCGACGCATCTTCCGGTCGTCCTTCCCGGAGCCGCCACGATCGAGCTGATGCCATGATCGCGATCATCGCCCGGGAGGTGCGGCGCGGCTATGCCGGCGGAGGCACCACGCTGGTCGTAGCGTTCTTCCTGCTCGTGACCGTCCTGTTCCCCTTCGCGGTCGGCCCCGACGGCGCGCTGCTCGCCCGGATCGGCGGAGGCGTGATCTGGACGGCCGCGCTGCTCGCCGCGTTGCTGCCGGTCGAGCGGCTGATCGGCCCCGACCTCGACCAGGGCGTGTTCGACCAGTTCGCGGTGCGCGGGCTGTCGATGGCAGGCGTCGCCGCCGCCAAGCTCGCCGGCCACTGGCTCGGCTTCGCGCCGCCGCTGATGCTGGCGGCGGTGATCGCGGCCGGGCTGCTCGGCCTGCCGGGCGAGCTGTTGCTCAGGGTCGAGATCGGCCTGCTGATCGGCACCCCCGGCCTTGCCGCGCTCGGTGTCGCCACCGGCGCGCTGGTGGCAGGCCTGCGCGGCGCCGGCGCGCTTGCCGGACTGGTGATGCTGCCGCTGGCGGTGCCGCTGCTGATCTTCGGTACCGGCTCGCTCGAAGGCGGCGCTGGCGCGCTCAAGCTGCTCGCGGCGGTGAGCCTATTGCTGGTCGCGGGTGCGCCGTTCGTGGCGGGCGCGGCGATACGGACGGGGCAAAGCTGAGCGAGTACCTCTGTGCTCCTGCGAAGGCAGGAGCCACGGCTTCAAACCTGTCGCTACGGCCTGGGCTCCTGCCTTCGCAGGAGCACTGCACGGTTAGCGACTCCACCGCGCGAAGATGGCGGTCGGCAGCACCAGCCCGCGCGCTTCCTCGCGCATCCCAAGCTCACCGGCCTCGATCGTCCCGCTCAGGTCGCCGAGCGTTTGCCGCAGCAGCTCGCCGATCGCGAGCGCCGACATGCGCACGGCATAGACGGTGAGGAACAGGAAGCGTGACCTGTCGTCGAGCAGCTCGCGGCAGTCGGCAATCAGGCCGGGCAGGCCCTCCTCCAGTCGCCACGTCTCGCCGGTCGGGCCGCGACCGAACTTTGGCGGATCGAGCAGGATGCCGTCATAGCGCCGCCCCCGCCGCACCTCGCGTGCGGTGAACTTGGTCGCGTCCTCGACCAGCCAGCGGATCGGGCGGTCGGCCATGCCGGACAGCTCGGCATTGGCGCGCGCCTGCTCGACCGATTTCTTGGAGGCGTCGACATGCACCATCCGCGCTCCTCCAGCAGACAATGCGAGCGTGCCGACGCCGGTATAGCCGAACAGGTTGAGGCATTCCGGGTCCGCGGCGCCGTCCAGCCGCTCGCGCATCCAGCTCCACACCGGCGCCATGTCCGGGAAGAAGCCGAGGTGGCGGAACGGCGTGGTCTGGGCGGTAAAGCGGGCTTCCCGCCACTGGAGCGGCCAGCCTTCGCGCGGCACCGGCTCGTCGAACCGCCAGCGCCCGCCGCCTTCGTCGTCGGAGCCGGGGACGAACTCGCCATGCGCTTCCCAGTCGGCGGATGCGGGTGCCCACATCGCCTGCGGCTCGGGACGGATGAAGCGGTAGGGGCCGTAGCGTTCGAGCTTGCGGCCGTGGCCCGAGTCGACGAGGCCGTAGTCGGCCCAGGATTCGCCGATAAGCGTGAGCAGGCTCACGCCTTCGCCACTGCCCGCTCGGCGATATAGCCGCTCACCGCCTCGAACGTCGCGGGGAGCGTGTCGAAACGCTCCTCGCGCTCGAACAGGTCGCCGACGCGACCCGGCAGGCTCGGCCGAACGCCCGTCGCGCGCTCGACCGCATCGCCGAACTTGGCGGCGTGGGCGGTCGCGAGCGTCACCACCGGCACCTCGGCGGGCAGCTCCGCCCGGCGCGCGGCGGCGAGGCCGATCGCGGTGTGCGGGTCGATCACCTGGCCCGCCTCCGCACTGGCCCAGCGCATCGCCTCCGACATCTCGCCTGGCTCGATCCGGTCGCTTGTGAACAGCGCCGCCGCGCCCTCCCGCTGGGCGTTGGTGAGACGCATCGCCCTGGCCGCCTCGAATCCTTTCATCTGGTCCGCAATCGCGGTGCCGTCGCGATCGGCAAGGTCGAACAGCAGCCGCTCGAAGTTGGAGCTGACCTGGATGTCCATGCTCGGCGCCGCGGTCGGCGTCACGGTGCCGGTCGAATAGTCGCCGCTCGACAGCGCGCGGTGGAGGATGTCGTTGACATTGGTCGCGACGATCAGCCTCGCGACCGGCAGCCCCATCCGTGCCGCGACATAGCCGGCGAATACGTCGCCGAAATTCCCCGTCGGCACGCTGAACGCCACCGCCCGCGCCGGCGCGCCGAGCCGGATGGCGGCGTAGAAATAATAGACCACCTGCGCCATCAGCCGCGCCCAGTTGATCGAATTGACCGCCGACAGCGCGAACCGGCCGGAGAAGGCCGGATCGTTGAACATCGCCTTCACCAGCGCCTGCGCCTGGTCGAAGTCGCCCTGGATGGCGATGTTGTGGACGTTGGGGGCGAGCACCGTCGTCATCTGCCGGCGCTGCACCTCGGAGACGCGGCCTTCGGGGTGGAGCATGAAGATGTCGACATGCTCGCGGCCGGCGAGCGCATCGATCGCCGCCGATCCGGTGTCGCCGCTGGTGGCGCCGATCACGGTCAGGTGGGTGTCGCCGCCGGTCAGGAACCGCTCGAACAACAGGCCGAGGAACTGCAGCGCGACGTCCTTGAAGGCGAGCGTCGGCCCATGGAACAGCTCGAGCAGGAAATGGCGCGGGTCGAGCTGGACGAGCGGCGTCACCGCGGCGTGGGCGAAGCGGCTATAGGCGGCCTCGCACATCGCACGGAGCTCCCGTTCAGAGAGGGCATCGCCGACGAACGGCGCCATGATCCGCGCCGCCGTCTCGGGATAGGAGAGGCCGGCGAGCTTCGCGATCTCATCCGCAGACAGTGCCGGCCATGTCTCGGGCACATAGAGCCCGCCGTCGCTGGCGAGGCCGGCGAGCGTCGCGTCGCGGAAGTCGAGAGCGGGCGCCTGGCCCCGGGTGCTGACGTAGCGCATGTCGGCGAGCGCTTAGCGGCCGGGGGAGGAGGCGGCAAGCAACCGGGACTTGGCCGCGCTCAAGCCCGAGGCGACTCGGCGCCGCGCAACCGCCGGCGCAGCGCGATCGCGTAGATGATGAGGGCGATGGCGGCGAAGACGAACCACTGCACCGCATAGGCGAGATGGTTGTTGGGCACCGCCGACAGGTCCGGCCCCGGATTGGGTGCGAGCCCCATGACCGGCGTGGCCGCGACCAGCATCAGCGGCTTGGGCGCGCGGTCGAACAGGCCGGCGATCAGCGAGCGGTGGCTCGGCGCGTGGCTGATCCAGCCGCTGACTTCGCCGCCCTTCCAGCCGGGATGCCCCTCGGGCGAGGCGGCGACGCCGAGCTGGACGGTGAGCGGCGGTCCCTCCGCCCCGGTCGTGCAGGTCACGATCTGGCGCCAGCCGGGCCGGCCGCTCGCGTCCCGCCCCGCTTCGCGGCTCCACGACAGCGGGCGCAGGCAATAGGCGGAGGATTTGCGGAACAGCGCCTCGTCGCCGATGCCGAAGCGCGGAAAGGCGATCGGCGGCGCGTGGATGTTGGCGGCATAGCGTCCGAGCGCGGCGAGCTTCTCGTGCCGGCGCTGGAGCTGCCAGATGCCGAGGGCGACCATCGCCGCGACGGCGAGCAGCACGACGATCGTCGCGACGATCGGGACCGGCCGCCTCATTCGGGCGCCTTGATCCGCCCCTCGCGCGCGGCGTTGCGATACTCGGCGGCGAGCAGCCACGCCTTGGCGATCCGGAGCGATCCCACCACACCGGCGAAGGTGATCGGAATCCACAGCAGCATGTGGAGCCACAGCGGCGGGCGAAAGGCGAAATCGGTGGCCAGCGCCAGGATCACCACCACCGCGCCGACGCCGAGCGTCAGGAAGGCTGCTGGTCCGTCGCCGACGTTGAACGAGGAAAAGTCGAGCTCGCAGGCGCGGCACTTCGGCGCGAACCTGACCGGACCTTCGAACAGCGTCGCACCGCCGCATCGGGGGCAGAGGCCCCGGAGCGCCGCATCGGCGATGCTGGGTGCGACGGCGGCCGGCGCCGGATCAGGCACGGCCTTCGCACCAGGGGTCGGGCTGCATGTCGATCGGGGTGCCCGGCAGACCGGGCGCCGGGAAGCGGGTCTTGAAGGTGAAGGCTCGCTCGCTCGGCCCGAACCGGTCGATCATCCACAGCCGGGACAGCCCATCGGCAAGGGTGGGGATCTCGCCGGCCGGAATCCACCACAGCGCCTGATAGGCACCGTCATAGCGCTCGAACCAGGATTTGCGCTGCGCCATCACCGGCGTGTGCTGGCTGCGGTAGACGAACCCGAACAGCGCCTCGGCGTCGGTCCAGACCGACATGTTGGCGATCACCAGCGGATCGGGAGTCGGCTGGAGATCGGTGGCGTTGTTGCCTTCGCCTGTCAGCCGCCAGACGAACCCCGGGCTGGCCTCGGCCAGCGCGTTGATCCTGTCCAGCTCGGCGAAGAAGCCGGCGACCTCGGGATGCCCGGGCGGCGCGACCAGCCGCCCGATGTTGATCTGCCCGAGATGCCAGCCGGCGCTCACTCAGCCGCCATGCACCGGCGCGCCCCAGCCGCCCCAGACGTAGATCGAGACGAACAGGAACAGCCACACCACGTCGACGAAGTGCCAGTACCAGGCCGCCGCCTCGAAGCCGAAGTGCTGGCGCGGCGTGAAGTCGCCCTGATAGGCGCGGATCAGGCAGACGATCAGGAAGATCGTGCCGATGATGACGTGCACGCCGTGGAAGCCGGTCGCCATGAAGAACGACGCGCCATAGTTGATCCCCGCGAACGGGAACGGCGCATGGGCGTACTCATAGGCCTGGATCGAGCTGAACAGCAGGCCGAGCAGGATCGTCAGCCACAAGCCCTTCAGCACGCCGTCGTTCTCGCCGACACCGATCAGGCCCCACACGCCGCGCTTGGCGCCGCCGCGCTGGTTGTGGATCAGCGCATGGTGCGCCCAGGTCACGGTGGTGCCCGACAAGAGCAGGATGAAGGTATTGAGCAGCGGGAGCTCGAAGGCGTTCAGCACCTGGAGCCCCTTGGGCGGCCACTGGCCGGCGACGTCGGTCAAGAGCTCGACCGTGCCCTTCTCGCCATGCGCGCCGGGGACGTAGCTGATCGCCGCGGGGAAGAGCGAGAAGTCGAAATAGGCCCAGAACCAGCCGACGAAGAACATCACCTCGGAGGCGATGAACAGGATCATGCCGTAGCGCAGGTGCAGCTGCACGACCGGGGTATGGTCGCCGCGATGCGCCTCGCGGATCACGTCGCTCCACCAGAAGAACATCGTCGCCAGCACGCCGGCCATGCCGAGCGCGAACACCCAGGGGCCGTAGGCATGGCCCTTCATCCACATGATGCCGCCCGACGCCAGGAACAGCGCGGCGATCGATCCCATCAGCGGCCAGGGGCTGGGTGGCAGAATGTGATAGTCGTGGTTCTTGGTTCCGGCCATCGTGGCGTCCCTGTTCGGCGTTAGGCGTGTTTGGAGACCGCTCTAGGGCCTGTCATCGCGATCGGCAACGGTCTGGATCGCGTCGCTCGTCAGTCACGATGCTATCCGCACCGCTCCCTCTTCGCTCCTGGCCCTGCACCAAAATCCGCTTCGCATATCTCGGCCGGCGCCGTTCACGCGCACTCGATCGAGCGTCAGGTTGCGTACGCCGCGGGCGATCAGCTTCGTCCGCCCGGGATCGAGCGAGGTCACGTCGATGTCGCGCAGCGTGATATCCGAGATTGCGGTGGTGCGTTGCCCGAAATGCTGCCGAAGCCGCGCGTGGTGCCGCGCACGTCCCCGATCACCACATCGCGGATGATGGCCCCAGGCGGCCGCGCGCCCCGCGATGGTGCGCGACGAAGGGTGCGATCGGCGACGTCCACAGCTTCGGACAAGGCTGACGTCGACTAAGCCCATTCCACCGACTACACTCCAGCCAATGGCATGGTTTGAAACATCAATTCCCGACTAAGATATGGCAGCGGCTATGGCGGCATCTTCGGCAGCGACGCAGGACAGTTCCGCAGCCGGATCGCTCCGGCTGAGCGACCTCGCTTATCGCAAGGTGCTGGAGGGGTTGTTCGACCGCACCGTGCCCGCCGGGGCATTCGTCTCGCAGAACGAGCTCGTCAACCTGCTCGGCACCCCCGTCCAGCCGCTTCGCGACGCGCTGCGCGTGCTGGAGGCGGAGGGGGTGCTGACGATCCATCCCCGGTCCGGCATCCAGTTCCTGAAGCCCGACCTCGAGCTAGCGCGCAGCACCTATCAGTTCCGCACCATCATCGAGCGCGCGGCCGCGCGGGCCTATGCCGAGACGGCCGACGCCGATGTCGTCGTCGGGCTGATCGCCGATCATAAAGCGCTGCTCGCCGACATCGAGCAGCGCGGCTTCGACGGTGCCGCGCTCGCGCGCCTGGGCGAGATCGAGGAGCGGCTGCACGGCGGAATGATCGCCAGCCTGCGCAATCCGCTGGTCGAGACCACCTCGCGGCGTCTCAAGAACTACGTGACGCTGATCCGGCTCGACCGCCTGATCACCCGGCCGCTGGCGCTGAGGACGCTGCGCGAGCATCTCGACATCCTCGACGCGGCGGCGGCGCGCGACGCCGATGCCGCCGAGTCCGCGCTGATCAGCCATTTCCAGGCGGCGCTGCAGCGCATCCTCGGCATGTTCTGATGCGCGTTATCGACGCGCATCAGCATTTCTGGCGGATCGGCGGGCCGGGGCAGAGCTGGCCCGATGCCGGTTGGCCGCGGATCCATCGCGATTTCCTGGCCGACGATCTGAGATCGGCCGCGGAGGGCATCGAGCTCATCGGCAGCGTGCTGGTGCAGTCGCAGCCGGACGACCGCGACACCGACTGGATGTTCGCGATCGCGGCCGACGACGCGACGGTGAAGGCGATCGTCGGCTGGGTCGATCTCGACCGGCCCGATGCGGCGGCGCGCATCGCCGAGCTGGCGCGCCGACCGAAACTGCGCGGGTTCAGGCCGATGCTCCAGGCGATCGCGGACAGCGAGTGGATTCTGGCTGCCGAGCGCGAGTCGGCGATCGAAGCGATGATCGCCCACCGCCTCCGTTTCGACGCCCTGATCCAGCCGCGCCATCTCGCCCCGCTGCTGATCTTCGCCAAGCGTTGGCCGGAGCTGCCGATCGTGATCGACCATGGCGCCAAGCCGTTCGCCGCGCGCGGCGAGCTCGATCCCTGGCGCGACGGGATCGCCGCGCTGGCCGAGCTGCCCAATGTCTGGTGCAAGCTCTCCGGCCTGCGCACCGAGCAGGCGCCGGGCCAACCTGCGGCGGCGCTGCGACCCTATGTCGCGCATCTCGTCCGGCATTTCTCCGACAGGCTGATGTGGGGGAGCGACTGGCCGGTGCTGCTGCACGCAGGCGACAGCTATGCCGACTGGGTCGCAACTGCCCATGACCTCGCTGCGCCGGCAGGTACCGCTGCGGAAGACGAGCTGTTCGTCGGCGCGGCGCGCCGCTTCTACGCCATTGGAGAGGCTGGCCTGTGAACTTCGACGAGCTGGGCCCGCTTGGCTTCGGTGCCGCCGCGATCGGCAATCTCTACCACGCGATGCCGGACGGGAAGGCAGCGGCTGCCGTCCATGCCGCATGGGACGCCGGCATCCGCTATTTCGACAGCGCGCCGCACTATGGCTTCGGTCTCAGCGAGAAGCGGCTGGGAGCGGCGCTGTCGGCGCTCGACCCCGGCGAGGTCGCGATCGTTTCGACCAAGATCGGTCGCCGGCTCGATCCCACGCCCGATGCGGACTTCGATCAGCCGCGCCAGGGCTTCGTCACCCCGGAGCCATTCGAGAGCGTGTTCGACTATTCCTACGACGCGACGATGCGCTCGTACGAGACGAGCCGAGGGCGGCTGCGTCGCGAACGCATCGACATCCTCTACGCGCATGACGTCGGCCGCCTTACCCATGGCGACGACCATCCGCGCCGCTTCGCCGAGTTCCTGGACGGCGGCTATCGCGCGATGCGCGAGCTGCGTGCGGCCGGCGCGATCGGTGCGATCGGACTCGGCGTCAACGAATATCAGGTGGTCGAGGAGATGCTCGGGCACGGCGACCTCGATATCGTGCTGCTCGCCGGCCGCTACACGCTGCTCGAGCAGGAGGCGCTCGCCTCCTTCCTGCCGCTGTGCGAGCGGCGCGGCGTCAGGGTCGTAGTCGGCGGGCCCTACAACTCGGGCATCCTCGCGACCGGCGTCCGGCACGGCGGCACGCCGCATTACAACTACGAGCCGGCCCCGCCCGCGATCGTCGAGCGCGTCGCGGCGATCGAGGCGCTGTGCGATCGCCACGGCGTGCCGCTGGCGGCGGCGGCGCTGCAGTTCCCGCTCGCGCATCAGCAGGTCGCGGCGGTGATCCCCGGCATGGCCAGCCCCGATCACGTCGCGGCGGCGCGCCGCCTGCTCGCCACGCCCATCCCGGCGGCGCTATGGGCCGAACTCAAGGAGCAAGGGCTGATCCGCGCCGACGCGCCGGTTCCGGCCGTACAGAAGGAGGAAGCATGACACGCCGCATCTGCCTCGCACTCGATCTGGTCGACGATGCCGCGCTGATCGCCGAATATGAGCGCTGGCATCAGGTGGGGCATACCCCGCCCGAGGTCATCCAGTCGATCCGCGACGCCGGCATCGAGAACATGGAGATCTACCGCGCGGGCGACCGGATGTTCATGATCATCGACGCGGTGGAGGATTTCTCCGCCGAGCGCAAGGCGGAGATGGACGCCGCCAATCCCGCGGTCGTCGCCTGGGAGACGCGGATGCGGCAATTCCAGCAGCCGATCCCCGCCGCCGGCCCCGACGGGAGCTGGCACGAGATGAACCGTATCTTCCGCCTGACCGAGCATCGCCCGCTCGACCGCTGATCAGCGGCGCGCGACGTCGATCGCGGACACCACCGCCTCGCAAGCGATATTCACGATCCTCGGGTTCCCGCTTGCGTCCATAGCCGGGCGCTGGCAGCGATCGTTTCTCCGCCCGGCCAGCCAGGATGATCATGACCGATCGGCTTTCCCTATCCAGCTTGTCCAGCCTCCCCCAGGCGGTGACTCGCCCTTCCTACGATCGCGCGTCGGTGCGTACCGGCGTGGTGCATCTCGGCATCGGTGCCTTCCATCGCGCGCATCAGGCGGCGGTGTTCGATGCGGCGCTCACGGACGGCGATCCGCGTTGGGGCATCCTCGGCGTATCGCTCCGCTCGCCGGGGGTGCGCGACCAGATGGTGCCGCAGGACGGGCTCTACAGTCTGGTGGTGCGGCAGGGTGACGCGCAGCGCGTGGGGATCGTCGGCGCGACCCGCGGCGTGCTGGTCGCGCCCGAGAACCCGGCCGCGGTGGTCGACGCGCTGGCGAGCCCGGACGCCCACATCGTCACGCTGACCGTGACCGAGAAGGGCTATCGCCTCGATCCCGCAACCGGTGCACTGCTCGAACAGGAGGACGATGTCGCGAACGACCTCGCTAGCCTGGCGGCACCGCGCACCGCCCCCGGCTTCCTCGTCGCCGGTCTCGCCCGCCGCCGCGCCGCCGGCCTGTCACCGTTCACCGCGATCAGTTGCGACAACCTGCCGCACAACGGCCGGCGGCTGCGCCAGGCGGTGCTGACCATAGCCGAGCGGCATGACCCGGCGCTCGCGGCATGGATCGAGCGGCACGGCGCCTTCCCCCAGACGATGGTCGACCGGATCGTGCCGGCGACCACGCCCGACGATATCGCCGCGCTCGCATCGCTGCTCGGCGTCGAGGACCAGGCGATGGTCAAGACCGAGCCCTTCATCCAGTGGGTGATCGAGGACCGCTTCGCCTCCGAGCGGCCCGACTTCGCCCGCTACGGCGTCCAGCTCACCGGCGATGTCGCGCCTTGGGAGGAGGCGAAGCTCCGCCTGCTCAACGGCGCACATTCGGGGATCGCCTATCTCGGCGGCCTGGCGGGGATCGAGTTCGTCCACCAGTTCGTCGCGCGGCCGGAGGGCCGGCGCTTCGTCGAACGGCTGTGGGACGAGGCGGGGCCGACGCTCGATCCGCCCGCAGGGCTCGACATCGCCGCCTATCGCACCGAGCTGATGGCACGCTTCTCCAACAGCGCCCTTCAGCACCGCACCCGCCAGATCGCGACGGACGGCTCGCAGAAGCTGCCGCAGCGGCTGCTCGCGACGATCGCCGCACGGCGTGCGCGGGGGTTGGAGGTGGAGACGCTGGCGCTCGCGGTTGCGGCATGGATGCGTTGGCAGGGTGGTGTCGACGATGGCGGAGCCGGGTTCACCGTCGACGACCCGCTGGCGGCGCGGACGAGGGCGGCGATCGCAGGCCGCGGCTCCACGGCGGAGCGCATGGCGGCGCTTCTGGCGATCGATGCGGTCTTCCCTCGCGCGCTTGCCGATGACGGGCTGTTTCGGGCGACGCTCATTCGTCATCTCGAACGGCTCGAGTCCGAGGGTGCGCTGGCTGCGCTCGGTTAGGTCGGTACCTCCACCCTCATTCCGGCGAAAGCCGGCGATGCGGGTGCCGTCCGCCGCCGTCAGCGGATCGGGGCCGGCTGATCGCGTCCGAATAGGCGAGCCGCAGGAACAGCTTGTCGGTGAGCTCGGCGCGCACGTTCACACTCGGCAGCCAATCATCATAGGAGGCGTCGCCCTCGACCGGCTGCCCGGGACTTTTATTGGCAAAAGTGAGTTTATAATCGCCGAGGTGAAGTGAGGTTTTCGTCCGGCATCGCCGGTTTCTGGCAACGGGAATGTGAAGCGCTGTCTGGAAGTGGATCGTGCTTCTGCGGAAGCAGGAGCCCGGATCACGGGGTTGTCGCTTGCGGCCTGAGCTCCTGCCTTCGCAGGAGCACTGACACCGCTTCAATCCGAACAGGACGGACTCTAGCGAACCGGCGCCACTCCGAGCCGCGGGATCTCGATCGCGGGGCAGCGGTCCATCACCACCTTGAGCCCCGCCGCCTCCGCGCGCGCCGCGGCCTGGTGGTTGATCACGCCCAGCTGCATCCACACCGCCTTGGCGCCGACCGCGATCGCCTCGTCCACCGCGTCGCCGGCGGCCTCGGGGCGACGGAAGATGTCGACGATGTCGATCGGCTCCCCGATCTGCGCGAGCTCGCGGAACACGAACTCGCCGTGGACATGCTCGCCGGTGATCTGCGGATTGATCGGGATCACGCGATAGCCGTGGTCCTGCAGCCGCTTCATCACGCCATAGCTCGGCCGGTCCGGCCGGTCGGAGGCGCCGACCAGCGCGATCACGCGGGCGCCTTCCAGCAGGGCCTTGATGTCCTCGTCGCGGGTCAGCGGCACGTCATCCTCCATGTCCGCGGAGCCAGCCGTCCAGCCGTTCCGCTATCGCACCGAACGCCGCCGCCTCCGGCCCGTTCCCGGCGGCGGGAGGGTGCCCGGCATCCGAATCGCGCCGGACGGCGATGCTGAGGGGAATGCGGCCGAGGAAATCGATCCCCAGCCGCGCCGCCTCCGCCTCCGCGCCGCCCTGCCCGAACGGATCGGAAATCTCGCCGCAATGCGGGCAGGCATAGCCAGCCATGTTCTCGACGAGGCCGATGATCGGCACGCCCGCCTTGTTGAACAGGTCGATCGCGCGCACGGCGTCGATCAGCGCCAGGTCCTGCGGCGTCGAGACGATCACCGCGCCGGCGGGCTTGTGCTTCTGCACCATGGTAATCTGGACGTCGCCGGTGCCGGGCGGCAGGTCGAGGATCAGCGGATCGGCCTCGCCCCAATGCGCGTCGATCAGCTGGCCGAGCGCGTTCGACGCCATCGGCCCGCGCCACGCGAGCGCCTGCCCCGGCTGCACCAGCATCCCCATCGACAGCAGCGGCACGCCGGCGGGCGTCGTCACCGGGATCATCTTCTTGTCGCGCGCCTCGGGTCGCATCGCCTCGGCGCCGAGCAGGCGCGGCTGCGAGGGGCCGTAGATGTCGGCGTCGACCAGCCCGGCGTCGCGGCCCAGTCCGCGCAGCGCCACCGCCAAATTGGCCGAGACGGTCGACTTGCCGACGCCGCCCTTGCCGCTCGCCACCGCGACCAGCCTTCGGGCGCGGCGCTCGCTGGTGCGCAGCACGCGCACATCCGTGAAACCCTGCGCCTCGGCGGCGGCGCGGGCCTGAGCCTCCAGGAGCGCGGTCGCCGCGGTATCGAGCCCGGTCACGTCGATCATCAGCGTCGCGCGGCCATCCTTCACGCGGCCGGTGACGCGGGGCGGCAGATCGGAGAGTTCGGGATCGGTCATCCGTGCCACTTAGGATGCCGTCGGCGCGCTGCCACTGTTTTTCCGCGCACCCGGTCCTATAAAGGTCCACATGAACATTCTTTCGGGATGGCGCGCGCGCGGCCACATCCTCCGCAACGAGCCGCCGAAAAGTCCCTGGGGCGGCAAGCCTTCGGGCGGCGGCGACGATTCAGGCAAGGGCGGCGACGATTCGGGCAAGGGCGGCAGCGGCGGTCCGCGCAACCCCTGGTCCTTCCCACCGGAAGGCCGGCGCTCGCGCCCCGGATCGGTGAGCTCGCTCGACGAGTTCCTCAAGCGCGCGCGCGGCGGCGGCGGTCCGGGCCTCCCGGGGGGCGTCTCGGGGCGCAGCCTGTGGCTGATCGGCGTCGGGCTGATCGTGGCGCTATGGGTGCTGTTCACCAGCATCTGGCAGATCGCGCCGCAGGAGCGCGGGGTCGTCACCTTCTTCGGCCGCTATGCCGGGGTGCTCGAGCCCGGCATCCACTTCACCCTGCCGGCGCCGTTCAACAGCGTCGAGAAGATCGACGTCCAGAACATCCGCGAGGAGACCTTCCCGGCGAGCTCGGGCGGCGAGAATCTGATGCTGACCGGCGATCAGAACATCATCAACCTCGCCTATCAGGTGCGCTGGAACATCGGCAATCCGCAGGACTATGTCTTCCAGATCCGCGATCCGCAGCAGACGGTGCGCGCGACGGCGGAGAGCGTGATGCGCGCGGTGGTGGCCGACGTCGATCTCGATCAGGCGCTCGGCCGCGGCCGCACCGTGATCGAGGCGCGCGTCCAGCAGGCGATGCAGGAGATCCTCGACGACTATAATTCGGGCGTCCGCATCCAGGGCGTGGCGATCAGCAAGGCCGATCCGCCCGACGCGGTCAACGACGATTTCAAGGCGGTCTCGGCCGCGCAGCAGGAGGCGCAGTCGAATCTCAACAATGCGCGCGCCTATGCCCAGCAGGTGATCGCGCGCGCGCAGGGCGAGGCGGCGCAGTTCGACAAGATCTACGAGCAGTACAAGCTCGCGCCCGACGTCACCAGGCGGCGCCTGTATTACGAGACGATGGAGGCGGTGCTGGCCAAGTCGAACAAGACGATCGTCGAGGCGCCCGGCGTCACCCCCTATCTGCCGCTGCCCGAGGCGCGCCGCACCATTCCGGAACCGGCGACCCCGCCCGCGGTGCAGCAGGGAGGCGCGCAATGAGCGGCCGGCTGCGCAATCCGATGGCGATCGGCGTGCTGCTGCTCGCGGCGCTGATCCTGCTCGCCAGCACCTTCACCATCGTGCCCGAGACGCGCCAGGCGGTGATCCTGCGCTTCGAGGTGCCGGTGCGCACCGTCAACGCCTGGCGGCAGGGCGAGGAGTTCGGCCGCACCGGCGCCGGCCTGATCGCGCGCTTGCCCTTCATCGACCGCATCGTCTGGGTCGACAAGCGCGTACTCGACGTCGATCTCGACAACCAGCCGGTGCTGTCGACCGATCAGCTGCGCCTCCAGGTCGACGCCTATGCCCGCTTCCGGGTGATCGATCCCCTGCGCATGGTGGTGACCGCGCGCAGCGTCGACGGCGTCACCTCGGCGCTGCAGCCGCTGTTCAGCTCGGCGCTCCGAGCCGAGCTCGGCAAGGTCGACTTCTCCGTGCTGCTGACCCCCGAGCGCGGGCAGGTGATGGACAACATCCAGAAGCGTCTGCAGAACTATGCCAGCCAATACGGCGTCCAGATCGTCGACGTGCGCATCAAGCACGCCGACCTGCCCGACGGCACGCCGCTGGAAAGCGCGCTCGAGCGGATGCGGACGGCGCGCCAGCAGCAGGCGCTCACCATCCGTGCCCAGGGCCAGCGCAACGCCCAGATCGTCCGCGCCGACGCCGAGGCGCAGGCGGCGAAGATCTATGCCACCGCCTTCGGCAAGGATCCGCAGTTCTATGATTTCTACCGGGCGATGCAGTCGTACCGCTACACCTTCGGTGCCGACGGCGGTACCGATCAAGGCCGCGGCGGCACCTCGATCATCCTGAGCCCACAGAACGGCTATCTGCGCGAGTTCCAAGGGCGTTGATTCGGCGTGGCCGCATCACCAGATCAAGGATGAAAAAGGCGTCATCTGCTGTCGAACCGTTCATCTTCAGTGAGCGTTCAGCATTGTAGTCGTCATTAGACACGCGTCGCTCCACGTCCATTCGAGCTCGAGAGGAAGATCCCAACGTGCGTTACGCCTACGCTCTCACCGCAGCGCTCCTTCTCGGCGGAGCCGCCGTTTCGGCGACGCTCCAGCCGCCGGCCGGGGCGCAGACCGCCCAGAACGAACCCGGCGCGATCCAGGCGGCCGCGCCCAAGGCCGGCGCGCCGATGAGCTTCGCGGACATGGTGGCGAAGCTGCAGCCCGCCGTGGTCAACATCTCGACCACGCAGCGCGTGACCATCAACCAGACCAATCCCTTCGCCGGCACCCCGTTCGGCGACCTGTTCGGCTTTGGCCAGCAGGGCGGCGGCCGTCCGGTGACGCAGAGGGCGACGTCGTTGGGATCGGGTTTCATCATCTCGCCCGACGGCTATATCGTCACGAACAGCCACGTGATCTCGCCCGGCTCGCGCAACGCGGTGGTCGACACCATCACCGTGACCCTCGCCGACCGCCGCGAGTTCAAGGCCCGGCTGATCGGCCGCGACCAGACCTCGGACCTCGCGCTGCTCAAGATCGAAGGCGCCAGTCTGCCGTTCGTGAAATGGGGCGATTCGACCCAGGCGCGGGTCGGAGACTGGATCGTCGCGATCGGGCAGCCTTTCGGCCTCGGCTCCACCGTGACGGCGGGGATCATCTCGGCGGTCCACCGCGTCGGCGGCGGTCAGTTCGACCGCTTCATCCAGACCGATGCCTCGATCAACCAGGGCAATTCGGGCGGGCCGATGTTCGATCTCAACGGCAACGTCATCGGCATCAACTCGCAGATCCTGTCGCCGACCGGCGGCAACGTCGGCATCGGTTTCGCGATCCCGGCCGAGCAGGCGAAGCCGGTCATCGACACGCTGATGAAAGGGCAGCAGGTCAAGCGCGGCTATCTCGGCGTCGGCATTCAGCAGGTCGACACCGACATTGCCGCGGCGCTTGATCTTCCGCCCAACCGCGGTGAGATCGTGGGCCGTGTCGAGCCGGGCGGCCCGGGCGAGAAGGCCGGTCTTAAGCAGGGCGATGTGGTGGTGGCGGTTGGCGGCAAGGACGTCACGCCCGACCAGACGCTGAGCTATCTCATCGCCAACCAGGCGCCGGGCACGCGCGTACCGCTGTCGGTGATCCGCGACGGCAAGCCGCTGACGATCAATGTCACCGTCGGCACGCGTCCGCCGGAGGATCAGCTCACCGGCTTCAGCCAGGACAACGACGACGACAGTGACGGCTTGCCGGACGAAGACGGCGGCGCCGCCACCGCGCCCAAGCCCAATAGTCTGGGTCTCCAGCTCACGCCGCTCACGCCGCAGATCGCGCGCCAAGTCGGCATCGATCCGACCATTCGCGGCGTAGTGATTGTCTCGGCTGATCCATCGAGCGACGCTGCCTCCAAGGGGCTGCGCCGCGGCGACGTGATCGTCTCGGTCAATCGTACGCCGGTGACGAGCCTCACCGAATTCAACAGCGCGGTGAGCGCTGCCAAGTCGGCCGGGCGCGATCAGGTGCTGCTGTACGTCCAGCGCGCCCGCGGCGCCGGCGGTTTCATCGCCGTCCAGTTGAAATAACGGCGACAGGCTGGGAAACCGTCCGTTCCGTCATCCCTCCCGGGGCAGCCCGGGAGGGATTTTTCATGTCCGACCGGCTGCCGATTGAAGCGTGGGGCGGTCACGTATGCCATCCCGCCAAATCTTTCAGTGAGCGGCTCTGCCGCGTTCGCAGCCTGATCGAGCGCCTCTTCGGCAAGCCCGGAAGGTCCGCCAAATCTCCGCCCGACCAAAGCTCGTCGCGCCTAGATACCCTCTGCCATATGGCATGAGGTGTCGAATACTAATTCGATAAATGGCTATTTGGCAGTGCTCGATTTCAGTGTCATCTGGGAAAGGTCGCGCCAACCACCTTCCAGTTTTTTCTGATTATAAATCAACATCGGCGTGGCATTAATGCCGAGGGCGGAGGCAGCCTTTCTGTTATTCTCTAGTATCTCGGCCACCCACGGTTTTTCCGATTCTCTCTCTAATTCCTCGGAATCTAGACCAATGTGACTTATCATGGCCTGTATGTCTGCTTTGTTGGAATGTGGCATAGAGAAAGCGGCAAAGTAGAATTTCTCGTATGCGCCGAACTTGGTCGAAGCGATAGCATATTTTGCCATATCTTCTGAATTCTTTCCCAAAATTGGCAAATCTTTCATAATTATTTTATAACCCTTTCGTGGATTATTTCTTATAAAATTGGCCATTTGAGCGCAGAATTTACAGTTAAAATCGGTAAACGCTATAATCTTTTCTGAAGAATTTTCTGCTCCTATATAAGCATTATTGTCATTCTCGAGAAAACCTCTGAGTTCGTATGATTTTCTAGCGAAAATCAGGTCAGATTTCTCTTTTTTGTATTTAGCAAGATTGTTCAGAGATTCCTGAAGTAATTCTGGATCATTCAATAAAACGTCTCTGACAATTTTGATAACATCTTCCCTGTTTGGGTTGCTCAGCCGATCCTGCGCTGTGAGCGGCATGGCGCCGTTCATTAATGTATATAGTAATATACTATATTTAAGTAGATCTGTCATATCTAAATGCCTAAAATTGGGGAGCATCAGAATGCTCCCCAGAGGTTGACTCATGTTTCAGTGGTGCACCGCTGCTGACAATCATCTTGACATGATGAATATTCGCTCTCTGCGGCATCGAGACATTGAAACACCATTTCCCCGTAGGGATCGCCTGGCATCTGGTTACAATAAGTCCTCTGATCTGTATAAGTGTGATAGCAGTTACTCAGACAGGTATCGAGTCCACCATTATGGCACCAAGGATCATATCCTGCCTTGGTTGATACTAAATTTACCTTTCCATCTGCGATGTTGACTTGAACATCCCCTTGTCCGGTTCCCGCATAAGACACTGATGGGAAAAATGCCGTCAATACGGCGCATGGAATGATAAAATTTCTTATCATCTCAATTTCTCCATTGCATTTATGTTACACATTGCGAGCCCGCACTGCAATTTTATTTAGTATAAGTGAGAAGGCAAGATCAATTTGTACTCATTTTGGTTGAGATGGTTACGGCACCTTTAGCGGCGCGCGCATTCGCGCTATCCCTCCCGGGCCAACCCGGGAGGGATTTTTCATGTCCGACTCGATCTACATCGGTTCCAGTGCTGCCGGCGCGCGGCAGGAGCTCCAGCTCAAGCGCGCCAACCGCCACGGCCTGATCGCCGGCGCGACCGGCACCGGCAAGACGGTGACGCTGCAGGGCATCATCGAGGGTTTCTCGGCCAATGGCGTGCCGAGCTTCGTCGCGGACGTGAAGGGCGACCTCTCCGGCGTGGCGATGGCGGGCGCCGCCACCGCCAGGACGCACGAGAGTTTCGCCGCGCGTGTCAAGCAGATCGGCCTCGCCGACTGGAGCTACGCCGACAATCCGGTGCAGTTCTGGGACCTGTTCGGCGAGCAGGGCCACCCGATCCGCACCACCGTCAGCGAGATGGGTCCGCTGCTGCTCGCGCGCCTGATGGACCTGAACGAGGTGCAGGAGGGCGTCCTCACCATCGCCTTCCACGTCGCCGACCAGGACGGGCTGCTGCTGCTCGACCTCGACGATCTCCAGTCGATGCTGACCCATTGCGCCGAGCGCGCCGACGAGCTCACCACCACCTACGGCAACGTCTCGAAACAATCGGTCGGCGCGATCCAGCGCTCGCTGCTCCAGCTCCGTGCCCAGGGCGGCGACCATTTCTTCGGCGAGCCGGCGCTCGCGATCTCGGACTTCATCGCCACCGACGACAAGGGCCGCGGCATCGTCAACGTCCTCGCCGCCGACAAGCTGATGGCGAGCCCCAAGCTCTACTCGACCTTCCTGCTGTGGCTGCTCAGCGAGCTGTTCGAGACGCTTCCCGAGGTCGGCGATCCCGACAAGCCCAAACTCGTCTTCTTCTTCGACGAGGCGCATCTCCTGTTCAACGACACGCCCAAGGCGCTGCTCGAGAAGGTCGAGCAGGTCGTGCGCCTGATCCGCTCGAAGGGCGTCGGCGTCTATTTCATCACCCAGAATCCGATCGACATCCCCGACACGGTCGCGGCGCAGCTCAACAACCGCATCCAGCACAAGCTCAACGCCTTCACCCCCAAGGACCAGCAGGCGGTCAAGTCCGCGGCCGAGACGTTCCGCGCCAATCCCGGCGTCGACGTCGCTACCGCGATCACCGAACTCGCGGTCGGCGAGGCGCTGGTGTCGCTGCTCCAGCCCGATGGCGCGCCCGCGCCGGTCGAGCGCACGCTGGTCAAGCCGCCCCGCTCGCGCGTCGGCCCGGTCACCCCCGACGAGCGCAAGGTGCTGCTCCAGACCGACGCGATCGGGCCGAAGTACGACGCGCTGGTCGACCGCGAATCGGCCGAGGAGCTCCTCGCCGCCAAGTCGAGCGAGGCCGCCGCAGCGGCCGCCGCGGCGAGGGCGCAAGACGAGGCGGAGAAGGCGGCCGCGCTCAAGGCGAAGCAGGATGCCGCCGCCGCCAAGGAGGCCGAGCGCGCCCATATCGCCGCCGAGAAGGAGGCGGAGCGCCAGGCACGGCTCGCGGAGCAGGCGCGGCGGCAGGCCGAGCGCGAGACGGCGAACAATCCGTGGAACAAGGCGATCACCTCCGCCACCCGCTCCGCCAGCTCGGCCGCGGGCCGCGCCGTCGCCAACCAGGTGACCAAGGCGATCTTCGGCAGCTCCCGCCGCGGCGGCGCCGCCGGCAGTATCGTCGGCGGGCTCGTGCGCGGTGTGCTCGGCGGGCTGTTCAGGGGGTAGGGTTCGTCCGCCCTATGTCCTGTTCGCCTGAGTTTGTCGAAGGGCCGGGATCGGCGACGCGCCCATTCCATGCCGGGAGAAGATCATGGTCCGTCATCTCATTGCACTGATGACACTGGCCGCCACGCCGGCCGCATCGGATGGACGCCGAAACGAGCCCATGTTCGCCGACGTGACCGCGACCGCGCTTCCCACGGCGCCGAAGCTGCACGCCCTCGATGGCGTATTCGTCGATGTCGACCGCGATGGTGACCTCGATCTCGCGGTGGCAGTCGAAGGGGACGTGAACCGGCTCTACCTCAACGACGGCAAGGGCGGCTTCACCTGGCGGCGGGGCGTGTTCGGGGCGAAGGCGCATGACAGCGAGCATGTGCGGGCGGCGGATTTCAACGGCGACGGCTGGCCCGACCTCGTCTTCGTCGCCGAGGACGATCAGGCGCACCAGCTGTTCCTCGGCGGGCCTGGCGGCCGTTTCGCCGACATGAGCGGCCGGCTGCCCGGCCGCAGCGAGGGGAACGGCCTTGCGGTGGGCGACGTGAACCGCGACGGCCTTCCCGACATCGTCATCGGCTCGTCCGGCGCCGCCAAAGGCAATGGTCAGGAACTGCTCTGGCTGAGCGACAAGGCCCGACCCGGGCACTTCGTCGATGCGACCGCCACTCATCTCCCCCAGGTCCGCGACGATACGCAGGACATCGCGCTGATCGACATCGACGGTGACGGCGACCTCGACATGTTCGTCGCCAACGAGCGTCCGCCGAGCCGGCTGCTGCTCAACGACGGCCGCGGCCGATTTGCCGACGCATCCAGTCGGCTGGATCTCGAGGTCCCCCTGGAGACGCGCGAGGCGCACATCTTCGACGCCAACGGCGACGGCCGCCTCGACATCCTGCTGCTCAACCTCACCAGCAACGCCGGAAGCTGGGACAAGGACCCGCAGGCGCGGCTGCTCGTCAACGACGGGCGGCGCTTCGTCGACGAGACGGCGGCGCGTCTGCCGCCCAACCGCTTTTCGAGCTGGGGCGGCGAGGTGGTCGATTTCGACCATGACGGCCATCCCGACCTTCTGGTCGGCGCGATCGGCGTTCCCGGCTTCGCGCCGATGCAGGTCCGCGCCTATCGCAACGACGGCACCGGCCGGTTCCGCGACGTGACCGCGACGGCGATGCCGGCCGAGACCAGGGGACGGGCGTGGAGCATGGACGTGGCCGACGTGAACCGCGACGGCGTCGACGACGTCTTCATCGGCGGATGGGGGACGCAGGCCCGGCTGCTGCTCGGCCGCAAATGAGGCCCGGTCCCGCCGCGCCACCTCTCGGTCGATATCGCGGCCGGCCCCAGGAGTCGGTCCGGATGAAATAGAATCGTGCTCCTGCGAAGGCAGGAGCTCTGGATCATGGGGACATCGCCTGCGGCTCCCGCCTTCGCAGGAGCGCTGACGCTGCTTCAATAGGACAGACTCTAGGAAATCGCCGCCGCTTCCGCTACATGGGCGCCCATGCCAGCAGCATCGGCCGCCCCCATGCCCATCCCCGGGCACATCGATCCCGTGCCCGTCGAGCGCGCCTTCAAGCCGCGCGCGGACGGCCGCATCGACCTGCTCGGTCTGTCGCGGGACGATCTGCGCATGGCGCTGGAGACCGCGCAGGTCGAGCCGCGCCAAGCGAAGCTGCGCGCCAAGCAGCTCTGGCACTGGATCTACAATCGCGGCGTCACTGACTTCGAGCTGATGACCGACATCTCGAAGCAGCTCCGCCCGTGGCTGGCGCAGCGCTTTGTGATCAGCCGGCCCGAGGTGGTGACCGCGCAGGTCTCGTCCGATGGCACGCGCAAATGGCTGCTCCGCTCCGACGACGGGCAGGAATACGAGAGCGTTTTCATCCCGGACGCCGACCGCGGCACGCTCTGCGTGTCGAGCCAGGTCGGCTGCACGCTCAACTGCCGCTTCTGCCATACCGGCACGATGCGGCTGGTGCGCAACCTGACGCCGGCCGAGATCGTCGGCCAGGTGATGCTCGCCCGCGACGCGCTCGGCGAATGGCCGAGCCAGCCCGAAGGGCGGATGCTCACCAACATCGTCATGATGGGCATGGGCGAGCCGCTCTACAATTTCGACAACGTCCGCGATGCGCTGCGGCTGGTCATGGACGGCGACGGCCTCGCGCTGTCGAAGCGGCGCATCACCCTCTCGACCTCGGGCGTGGTGCCGATGATGGCGCGCGCCGGCGAGGAGATCGGCGTCAACCTCGCGGTGTCGCTGCACGCGGTGACCAAGGAGATCCGCGACGAGATCGTGCCCCTCAACCGCAAATACGGGATCGAGGAGCTGCTCCAGGCCTGCGCCGATTATCCCGGCGCCAACAATGCGCGGCGGATCACCTTCGAATATGTCATGCTCAGGGACAAGAACGACGGCGACGAGGACGCGCGCGAGCTCGTCCGGCTGATCAAGGCGTACAAGCTGCCGGCCAAGGTTAACTTGATCCCGTTCAACCCCTGGCCCGGCGCGCCCTACGAGACCTCGACCCCCGAGCGAATCAAGGCCTTCTCGAACATCGTATTCGAGGCGGGCATCTCCGCTCCCGTCCGCACCCCGCGCGGCCGCGATATCGACGCCGCCTGCGGCCAGCTCAAGACCGCGAGCGAGCGCAAGAGCCGCGCCGAGCTCGATCGGCTGGCGGAAGAGAAGCAGTCGGCGCTGGGCTAGAGTCGTTTTCAGCTTTGCTGAAACAGTCCCTAGTCGATCCGTGCTCCTGCGAAGGCAGGAGCACGGGTGCTGCTTCAATCCGAACAGGGCAACCCTAAAGCCCTTCGCCTCTCGACAGCACCAGCCACGTCCAGCGCACGCCCTTGGCCTGGCTTTCGGGGTGCACCGAGCCGGTTTCCGCCCGGCGGACCAGATCGAAGTCGTTGGCGTGCGCCAGATCGATCGCCTCTTCCGGCGGCGCGGCAAAGCTGTGGCGGCCGGGGGCGCCCGGGTCATGGCGGAGCGACAGGATCACCCTGCCGCCCGGTACCGTCATACGCGCGAGGCTGCGGATCGCGACCGCGCGAGCAGGCGTGTCGAGGTGATGCCAGACGGCGCACAGCAGCACCAGGTCGAACGGCCCCCGCCGCACCGTCTGAGCAAGCTCGGGCAGCCTGTCGTCGAGCCATTCGATCCGGTCGCCGTGCAGCGCGACACCGGCCTCCCGGAATTCCCGCACCGGCTCGACCGCCAGGACGCGGTGGCCCTGCCCCGCGAGCCACGCCGCGTCCCTGCCCGTGCCCGCGCCGATGTCGGCGATCCGGGCCGGCCGGTCGGGCAGAAGATCGAGGACGGACGCATAGATCTCAGCCGGAGGAAGCGCGTCATAGCCGGCGATGAGCGCGGGCGCCGCCGCGGCGGCATAGTCGGCGATCGCATCGTCCATCGCGGCCCTCCGTTCGTCGAAGCGACGCGCCCGACACAAGGAGCCTGACATTATGGGCGGCTTTCCGCCATAGGGTTCGCATGACCGGGTCCGATCTTCTCCTTGCAGGCATCGCCGGCCTGGTCGGCGGGACGATGAACGCGCTGGCCGGCGGCGGCACCTTCGCGACGCTGCCGGCGCTGATCGCGATCGGCCTTCCCGCCAACATCGCCAACGCCACCTCCAACATCGCGCTGCTGCCGGGCGCGGCGACCAGCGCCTGGGCGTTCCGCGACGAGCTCGGGCCGCTGGGCAGGGTCGACTGGCGCGTGCTCGCCGGCATCACCTTCGTCAGCGGCATCGTCGGCAGCCTGCTGCTGGTGCTGACCCCGGCGCGCGCGTTCGACGTCATCGTGCCCTGGCTGCTGCTGTTCGCCTTCGCGGTGATGCTGTTCGGCAAGAGCGCCGCGGCGTGGCTGCACCGGCGCGTGACGATCGGGGCGCCGACGCTGGTGGTGTGCCAGGTGTTCCTGGGCATCTACGGCGGCTATTTCGGCGGCGGCGTGGGTCTGGTCACCACCGCGATCTACGGCCTGCTCGCGCATACCACGCCGCGCCAGATGTTCGCGCCGCGCACGCTGATGCTCGCGATCGCCAACGGTGCGGCGGCGATCGTGTTCGTCGTCTTCGCGATGGTGGTGTGGTGGGCGTGCCTGCCGATGCTGATCGGCGGCATCGTCGGCGGCTGGCTCGGCGCCGGCATCGGCAAGCGCCTGTCGCCGCTCGCGGTGCGCATCTGGACGCTGCTCGTCACCGGCGTCACCACCGCCGTATTCTTTCACCGCGCCTATTGGTAGGATCGCACGGCATGGACGAGCCCCCCGCCCCGCCGCAGGTGATCCGCCGTCACCAGCTGACGACGCGGCTCTGGCATTGGGTCAACGCCGTCTGCATCTTCGTCCTGCTCGGCTCCGGCCTGATGATCTTCAATGCGCATCCGCATCTCTATTGGGGGCAGTACGGCGCGAACTTCGATCATCCGTGGCTCAGCCTGCCGCGCTGGCCCGGCTGGCTGACGATCCCGTCGACCTACAATCTCGCGCTGGGGCGGCGCTGGCACCTGTTCTTCGCGCTGGTGTTCGCCTTCGGCCTGCTCGCCTTCATGGCGGCGAGCCTGATCAACCGCCATTTCCAGCGCGACCTGACCTTCCGCCGTCGCGAGCTGGCGCCGCGTCACTTGTGGAAGGACTTCAAGGACCACCTCGCCTTCCGCTTCCACGACGCCGACGATCCCGGCCGCTACAACACGCTGCAGAAGGCGAGCTACGCCGCGACCGTCTTCGTGCTGATCCCACTGATGATCTTCACCGGCCTCGCCATGTCGCCGGGAATGAATGCGGCCTGGCCGTGGCTGATCGACCTGTTCGGCGGGCGGCAGTCGGCGCGGTCGATCCATTTCATCGCTGCGGGGCTGATCGCGCTGTTCACCATCGTCCATCTGACCCTGGTCATTCTCGCCGGCCCGGTGAACGAGCTGCGCTCGATGATCACCGGCAAATGGAAGGTGCCCGAGGAATGATCCTCACCCGCCGCGCGGTGATCGGCAGCCTCGCCGCGACCACCCTGGCCGGCTGCGACGCGGTCGGCAGGAACCCGGCCGCGCGCGATATCCTGTTCTCGGCCGAGAACATGCACCGCTGGCTCCAGCGCAGCCTCGCGAGCCGCACCGCGCTGGCGCGCGAGTTCCGGCCGGACCAGATTTCCCCGATCTTCCGCGGCAACGGCACCCAGAACCCCGACACGCCCGAATATCAGGCCCACGCCGCAGCGAACTTCGCCGATTGGCGGATTACCGTCGACGGGCTGGTCTCGCGCCCGCTCAGCCTGGCGATAGCGGAGCTGCGGCGGATGCCCGCCCGCACCCAGATCACCCGCCACGACTGCGTCGAGGGCTGGAGCGCGATCGGCAAGTGGCACGGCCCCCCGCTCAAGCTGCTGCTCGACGCCGCCGGCATGAGCAGCGCCGCGCGCTACGTCGTCTTCCACTGCGCCGACCGCTTCGGCGTGCGGCCCTATTACGAATCGCTCGACCTGATCGAGGCGCTCCACCCGCAGACCATCCTCGCCTGGACGCTCAACGACGCGCCGCTCACCGTCCGCAACGGCGCCCCGGTGCGGCTGCGCTGCGAACGCCAGCTCGGCTACAAGCACGCCAAATATGTCCGGCGGATCGAGGCGGTTGCCGGCCTCGACAGCATCCACGGCGGCAAGGGCGGCTATTGGGAGGATGTCGCCGGATATGATTGGTATGCCGGCATCTGACGAACCGGGGCTTTTGCGCGGCCGAAACGCTTGCTAGGCAACGGCCCGATGTCGCTGATCGATCGCTTCTTCACGCGCGCAATCAAGCGCGGCCAACTCACCGTGATCCACGCCAACGGCAAGCGGGTGAGCTTCGGCACGCCCGATCCGGCGTTGCCGTCCGTCACCATCCGCTTCGCCAAAGGAGCGGTCGGCCGCATCCTGCGCGATCCGGCGACCGGGGCGGGCGAGACCTTCATGGACGGCTCGCTCGCGATCGAGGAGGGCGACATCCTCGGTCTGCTCAGCCTCGCCACCGCCAACAATATGTGGGAGCGCGACGATACCGCGCTGGAGGCGAGCTGGCTCGGCCGCGCGGTCGCCGCGGTGCGCTTCCGCATCGACCGCATCAACATGACGCGACGGTCGAAGCGCAACGTCGCGCATCACTACGACCTCAACGACCGGCTCTACGACCTCTTCCTCGACCGTGACCGCCAGTACAGCTGCGCCTATTTCACCGATCCGGCGAACGGCCTCGACCAGGCGCAGGAGGACAAGAAGGCGCATATCGCCGCCAAGCTCGCGCTGCAGCCCGGGATGCGCGTGCTCGACATCGGCTGCGGCTGGGGCGGCATGGCGCTCTACCTCCACCGCAAGACCGGCGCCGAAGTCCTCGGCGTCACCCTGTCGGAGGAGCAGCTCAAGGTCGCCCGCCGCCGCGCCGAGGAAGCCGGCGTCGCCGACAAGGTCAAGTTCGAGCTGATCGACTATCGTCGGGTCACCGGCCGGTTCGACCGCATCGTCTCGGTCGGCATGTTCGAGCATGTCGGCACGCTCTACTACCGCACCTTCTTCCGGAAATGCCGCGAGCTGCTGACCGACGACGGCGTGATGCTGCTCCACACCATCGGCCGCACCGACGGGCCGGGCGTCACCGACCGCTTCACCGCCAAATACATCTTTCCCGGCGGCTACATCCCCGCCCTGTCGGAGATCGCGCGCGGCTATGAAGGCATCCGCATGTTCTGCACCGACATCGAGGTGCTGCGGCTCCACTATGCCCATACGTTGAAGCACTGGTACGACCGCACCGTCGCGGCGAAGGGCGCGCTGGTCGAGATCTACGACGAGCGTTTCTTCCGCATGTGGACCTTCTATCTCGCGGGCGCCTACGTCACCTTCCAATACGGCAACATGGTGAACTATCAGCTGCAGTTCGCCCGGAACCGCCACACGCTGCCGATCACCCGCGACTATATGGCGGAGGCCGAGGCGAAACTCCGCGCCTCGGCTTGACGTCTACCCAGACGTCATCCCGGCGAAGGGCAGGATGACGATGTAATGACCGATCCGCCGCCGCTCGTCGGCCGGGCGGGATCGAACGCACGCGCGGCGCCCGGCAGGCTGCCCTCGCGCAGCACTGCAAGGTAGGTACGGTGCTTCGACGGCTCTCGGAGGGGTCGGGTCCTGTGGCGCTCAGAACGCCGCGCGCAGCGTCAGCTGGAGCAGCGGGCCCGAATGCTCACGCTCGATCTCATATTCGTCGAGATCGCCCGCCTCGCGCGCCGCCAGGATCTGATCGTAGGAATCTCCGTCATACTTGCGGAAATCCTCGTACTTCACCCGGTCGAGCAGATTCTGCACCGAGGCGCGCAGCACGAAATGCCTGCCGATGCGCTTCTCGACGAACGCCTCCAGATCGGGGTCGTAGCGCAGGTTGATCGTCTCGTCGAAGTTCGACTCGGACGCCTTGCTGCGGCCCGAGATGGTCGCGCCGAAGCTCACGGTCGCCGGGTCGACGTTCTGGATGAAGCCGACGTTGTAGATGTGGTGCGGCTGGTTGTTGAAGCGTCGCTCCTCGCCGGTGAACGGATCGTCGGTCTTGCTGTCGAGATAGGTGTAGTTGGCGAACAGGCCGGTCTCGCCGAAGCCGAACAGTTGGACCGGGGTCGAGAAGTCGACCTCGACGCCCCAGGTCTGGCCGTCGCCGATGTTGCGCGGCGTGAAGGTGCCGCCGATCACCTCGCCGTCGTCGACGATGTCGCCGGTCCGCACCAGCTCGATCAGGTCCTTGATGTCGCGGTAGAAGACATTGACCCCCAGGATGCCCTTGGCGCCGATGCGCCGCTCGTAGCCGACGTCGATGCCCCAGGCCTGCTCGTTGCGCAGCTCGGGGTTGCCGATGGTGGTGTCCTCGTCGCCCGGGCTCTCCTCCTGCTCATAGGGTGAGATCATGTCGTAATTGGGCCTGCGCACGGTGCGGGCGATCGAGGCGCGGAACTGGTCGCGCGTGGTCGGCGCATAGCGCAGGTGCAGCGACGGGTTGAGCAGGTCGGTTTCGTACTTGGCCGTGCCGTCGGCGCCGGTCACCTCGCGGTCGGTGATCTCGTAGCGCAGACCCGCGTCGATCGTGAGTGCGCTCGTGGGCTGCAAGGTGAGGCGCAGGTAGGGATCGTAGCGCTTCTCCTTGATCGTGAAGGTCGCGGCATTGTTGACCTCGGTCTCGTCGTCCTCGACGTCGAACACTGAGTTGGAGCCGTCTCGCGTCTTGCTGAGCAGGTCGATGCCCGCCTTGACCTTCAGCGGCCCGCCATCGCCGTAGCGCAGGAACAGCGTGCCGGTATATTCGTCATCCTTGATGCGGGTCGATTCGATCTCGACCGGCTCGAGATCGCTCAAATCCTCCTCGCCGCCCTCGGAGACCAGCGCGTCGGTGTGGTCGCGATAGCCGTTCCATGCCCCCGCGACGCCGAGCTTCAGATTGCCGAGCGGGATCAGCGCGTCGGCGGTGACCGCATAAGTCTGCTGATCGATCTCCTCGTGCTGGGTCTCGACCCCGTCGAAGTCGAGGTCGGCGCCTTCCCAGGTGAGCGAGGTCTCGTCCTCGTCGCGGTCGGTGTCGACGAAGAAGCCGCCGATGCGGAAATGGCCGCCGTCGCCGAAGCGCGTGCTGATCTCGGCGCTGCCCGACAGGTCGCTGCCGTCGCGCGTATCCTCCTGCGCCTCGAAATTGTCGAATGCGGGGTCGGTGACATAATTGCTGTCGAGCCCGTCCGGGAAGCGCTTGTCGTCGGTCGCCGGGACGTCGTCGAACCGGTAGGACACCTTCCTCTTCGGGTTGCGGCGCTTCTGGTAGTTGAGCGCCCCCCAGAAATCGGTCGAATCGCTGATGTGGCCGGCATAGGCGATCGCGCCCGACGGGCGGACCTCGCCGTCCTTGGTGTTGATGAGCGCGCCGCCCTTCAGGAAGCCGCCCTCGAAGCTGGTCGATTCCTTGGTGACGATGTTGAGCGTGCCGGCGGCGCCTTCGCTCGGCTGGTCGGCGGTCGGCGAGCGGACCAGCTCGATGCGCTCGACCAGCTCGGCCGGGATGCGGTCGACGAAGAAGCTGCGGTCGGCCTCGCCGCCCGGCGCGCGGCGGCCGTTGATCAGCACCTGGGTATAGCCCGGCGGCAGGCCGCGGAACTGCACCGCGTCATATTCGAGCACGTCGGAGGTGAAGGTGACGCCCGGCACGCGCTTCAGCATCTCGCCGACCGACACCGGCTCGAACTTCTGGAAATATTCGAGGTCGTAGGAGAGCACCGGATTGGGGTCGTCGGTGCGGTTGCGGAACTCGATGTTACCGGTGACGATGATGTCGTTGGCGCGCGGCGTCTCGTCGGCGCCCTGCGTCGTATCCGCGGCGTTGGTCTGGTCCTGCGCGACGGCGCCGAGCGGCGCGAGCAGCGCGGCGAGCGCGCAGCCGCATAGGATGGTCTTCCGGTCGATCATGGATGTCGCCCCCCTGATGGCGATGGAGATGGTCGTGAGGTCAGCGCCACGGCCGCGCGCATGTGGCGCCGCTAGGGATGATCCATGTCGTATCGGAGACGTTATGGTTTCAGTTTCATGACGGTATGCGGTCGATCAACCGTTCACGCCGGGTTCCTGAGCCGAGACCTGGACCCTCATCCCGGCCTCCGCCGGGATGACGATCGGGAATGGGAGGCTTAGGATGACCTTTTCCTTGGAGTCGCCGCATGAACGCCCCCCTCGCCACCGACTGGACCGCCGCCGGCGCCGCCGAGCTCGACGATGTCATCGCGCTGCGCCGCGCGATCCATGCCGATCCGGAGATCGGCCTCCATTGTCCCCGCACCACCGCCAAGCTCCGCGCCGCGCTGGAGGGGCTGCCGCTGGAAATCCATGAATCGAGCTCCACCACCGGCTTCGTCGCGATCCTGCGCGGCGGTTCGGACAACGGCCGCACCGTGCTGCTGCGCGGCGACATGGATGCGCTGCCGATGCCCGAGGAGACGGGACTGGAGTTCGCATCCAGGGTCCCGAACGCGATGCACGCGTGCGGGCACGACAGCCATTCGGCGATGCTGGCCGGCGCCGCCCGCGCGCTGTCGGCGCGGCGCGACCAGCTCCCCGGCACCGTCGTCTTCATGTTCCAGCCGGGCGAGGAGGGGCACCACGGCGCGCGGCACATGATCGAGGACGGGCTGCTGGAGATCGAGCGGCCGGATGCCGCCTTCGCGCTCCATATCTGGCCGAACGCGCCGGGCGGGCTGGTGATGAGCCGCCCCGGTCCGCTGCTCGCCTCGACCGACCAGCTCAACATCACCGTACGCGGCCGGGGCGGCCACGCCGCGATGCCGCACGAGGGGCTCGATCCGATCCCGGTCGCCTGCGAGATGGTGACGGCGCTCTCGACCTTCGTCGCGCGCCAGATCGCCGTCACCGATCCGGCGGTGCTGTCGATTACGAAGATCGACGCAGGATCGGCCTACAACATCGTCCCCGACGAGGTGGAGATGAAGGGGACGCTCCGTACCCTCTCCGACGCCACCCGCGCCAAGGCGCAGGCGGGCCTCGCCCGCATCGTCGAGCATGTCGCCGCCGCGCACGGCTGCGCCGGCGAGCTCAGCGTCGACGAGGGCTATCCGGTGACGCGCAACGATCCGCGCGCGGTCGATCTGGTGCAGGGCATCGCCGAAGGGCTGGGCGGCCGCGGCTGGCGTACCGTCCCGGCGCCGATCATGGGCGGCGAGGACTTCTCCTACGTGCTGCGCGAGGTGCCGGGCGCGATGGCCTTCCTCGGCGTCGCCGCGGAGGAGGTCGACCCCGCCACCGCGCCGCCGCTCCACAACACCCGCATGACCATCGACGAAGCGGTGATGGCCAAGGGCGTCGCCCTCCACTGCGCCTTCGCCGAGCGTTTCCTGGAAGGCGGGTTCGGCTGACAGGCTTCGTCTTCAGGTCCTTCCTGAGGGAAGGATTGGGAGCCGCTCCCGACAAAGTATTTTCCTACACCCCCTCATTTGTGCCACCGTGATCGGATGACATCATTCCACGATCGCGCTGCGCCGGCCGTGTTTGCCCGCTCGGACTCGCACGATAGGCGAGTCAATTTCGTCAACATTTTCGGATCGCCCCGCGCATGACCCGGACCGGCACGCTCCCCGAGCTGACGCTGCGCGGCGTCGTCCTCGGCGGCATCATCACGCTGCTGTTCACCGCGGCGAATGTCTATCTGGGGCTGAAGGTCGGCCTGACCTTCGCCACCTCGATTCCCGCCGCCGTCATCTCGATGGCGATCCTGCGGTTCCTGCCCCGGCACAACATCCTCGAGAACAACATCGTCCAGACGATCGCGTCCGCCGCGGGCACGCTGGCCGCGATCATCTTCGTACTGCCCGGCCTGGTCATGGTAGGCTGGTGGACGGGCTTCCCCTACTGGACCTCGGTCGCGGTGTGCGCGACCGGCGGTGTGCTCGGCGTCATGTTCTCGGTGCCGCTGCGCCGTGCGCTGGTAACCGGATCGGACCTGCCCTATCCCGAGGGTGTTGCGGCGGCCGAGGTGCTGAAGGTCGGCGCCGGCACCGAAGCCGGCGATGCGGAGAATGCGCAGGGGCTGCGTGCGATCGTCACCGGCAGCCTCGTTTCCGCCTTCTATTCGCTGATCACCCAGTTCAAGGTCACACTCGGCGATCTCACCCGCAACTTCCGCGTCGGCGCAACGGGCAGCGGCTATTCGGTCGGGCTGTCGATGGCGCTGCTCGGCGTCGGTCATCTCGTCGGCCTGTCGGTCGGCCTCGCGATGCTGACGGGGACGATTACCGCCTGGCTGGTGCTGGTGCCGTTGCTGACGAGCTGGCACGGGCTGACCGGTCCCGTCAGCGACGTGGTGAGCGAGGTGTTCCGGACGCAGGTGCGCTTCATCGGCGCCGGCGCGATCGGCGTCGCGGCGGTATGGACCTTGCTCAAGATCCTGGGGCCGATCATCGGCGGCATTCGTTCGGCGATGGCGGCGGCAAAGGCGCGCGGGCAGGGGCAGGTGCTCGAGCTCACCGAGCGCGACCTGCCGATCGGGATCGTCGGCGGCACGATCCTGCTCACCTTCGTGCCGATCGCCTATCTGCTCTGGGCGTTCGCGGCCGGCGGACCGATCGCCGACCATGCGGTGCCGATCATCCTGGCGACATTGGTCTACGTCGTGGTGATCGGCGTCGTGATCGCGTCGGTCTGCGGCTACATGGCGGGCCTGATCGGCGCGTCGAACTCACCGGTGTCGGGGGTCGGCATCCTCGCGATCCTCGGCGCCTCGCTGATGCTGGCGGCGGTCTACGGCAATGGCGGGACGCCCGAGCGCGGCGACGCGCTGGTCGCCTATGCGCTGTTCGCGACCGCGATCATCTTCTCGATCGCGACCATCTCGAACGACAACCTCCAGGATTTGAAGACCGGCCAACTCGTCGGCGCGACGCCGTGGAAGCAGCAGGTGGCGCTGGTGATCGGCGTCGCCTTCGGCAGCCTCGTCATCCCGCCGGTGCTCGACGTGCTCAACATCGCCTTCGGCTTCTCGGGCGCGCCCAACGCCGGGCCGAACGCGCTGCCGGCGCCGCAGGCGGCGCTGATCTCCTCGCTCGCCAAGGGCGTGCTCGGCGGCACGCTCGACTGGCGGATGATCGGCACCGGCGCGGCGTTCGGCGTGGCGATGATCGCGATCGACGAGACGCTGCGCCGGAACCGCAGGATGGGCCTGCCGCCGCTCGCCTTCGGCATGGGTATCTATCTGCCGATGTCGGCGACGCTGCTGGTGCCGGTCGGCGCGGTGATCGGCCATGTCTGGGAGCGCGCTATCAAGGATTCCCCGCGGCGCGATTTCTTCTCCCGGATGGGCGTGCTGGTCGCCACCGGCCTGATCGTCGGCGAGAGCCTGTTCGGCGTCTTCTTCGCCGGAATCGTCGCCAGCACGGGCAGCGACGCGCCGCTCGCGCTGGTCCGCGATTTCGAGGGCGCGGCGGCGTGGCTGTCGCTGCCGGTGTTCGCGGCGCTGATCGCCTTCGCCTACCGGCGCACCCTCACAGCTGCGCGAGCAAGTCGCTGATCGTGACGAAAGCGAACCCGATCGAGGAGTCGGCGATCCCATAGGGGATGAAGATGCGGTCGCCGTGCTTCAGCGCACCGCACGTATAGACCACGTTGGGAACATAGCCTTCGCGGTCCTGGTCGGCGGGGGCGATCAGGGGTTCGGCGGTGCGGCCGATCACCCTGGAGGGGTCGTCCTTGTCGAGCAGCGCCGCGCCGATCGCGTATTTTCGCATCGCGCCGACGCCGTGGGTCAGCAGCAGCCAGCCCTCGTCGAGCTCGATCGGCGGGCCGCAGTTGCCCATCTGGACGAGCTCCCACGGATGCTCGGGCTTGAGCAGGATCTCGCCCCCGTCCCAATTGTCTATGCGGTCGGAGGAGATGATGTAGACATTCTCGCCGTCCTGCCGCCCGATCATCATGTAGCGCCCGCCCACCGTGCGGGGGAACAGCGCCATACCCTTGTTGCCCGCCGCCGACCCGGTCATCGGCACGAGGTCGAAGGTACGGAAGTCGGTGGTGCGCAGCAACTCGGACTGGATACGCTCGCCGTTGAACGCGGTGTAGGTGCCGATCCATTCGTCGCGGCCGTCGTCGTGGGTGAACTTGACGAGGCGCAGATCCTCCAGCCCCTTCGATTGGGCGCTGGTGATCGGAAAGATCACCGTGCCGGACAGCGTCGAGTCGCGATGCCGGTAGACGGTGATCGGCCCTTCCGGCACATGGAGCTCGTCGCCCGGCATGTCGGCGGCGGTAGCGAAGGGCGGCTCGGGCGCGAGCTTGAGCTGGTTTTTGTCGGTGACGATCCCCTCGCGAAAGGCGATCGAGCTGATGTGACCTTCGCCCACCGCCCGCATCGACATGAGGATGCGGATGGAGCCTTTGGGCATTCCGCTCTGATCGTAGTGCGGCACCACGCTGGGGTTCATCAGCGCGGCGGCGGCATAGCTGTATTCGTGGCAGAAATAGGCGCCGATCAGCTGGCGCTTCTCGTCGCCGATGTCGGCGCCGTCGAGCCCCAGCAGTACCTCGATCTCGTCGTAGCGGGTCATGAACACCCGCCGTGTCTGCCAGTGCCGCGCCTCGAAGTCCTTGAGCACCGCCTCCAACGAGGCGTGCGTCTCCTTGGCGTCCATCGCCAGCACCGCGCTGACGATGCGCTCCGTGCGGCTGGGTGCGCCGTTGTTCGACGCCCAGCCGAGATGGAACGGACGCACCACCACCCGCGACGGATCGGCGTGCAGCCTCAGCGCATGATGAAACAGCTCGAGCAAAGGCGCCCCCCGGGAACATCGACAGAGCCGAGCGCAGGACCCCGGGGGTCAGGCGACGGCGTGCGCCGGTCCTGCCACGGGTGCGGCCTGCTTTCCAAGAGCAGAAATCGCGCATGAGGCGAGTTGAAGCGCCAGGATCGATTCCGCCCCCTGGTTGCGGTTAAGCCCGTCGGGCTGGAGCCCGTCGAAGCAGCCGCCGTCGCTCACCGAGGCGAGCGGCAGGTCGAGGTCGTTGACGCCGAGATACCAGCGATAGGCGCGGTCCGCTTCCTCGATCCAGCGCCCATCATGCGTCGCCTCATAGGCGGCGGTGCAGGCGTCGATCGTCGCCTGCGCCTCCAGCGGCTGCTGGTCGAACGGCAGCGGATCGGCATAGGGCCTCCCGAAGCTCTCGGTGCCGACCGCGCGGAAGCGGCCCTCCGGCGAGGTCTGGCGCTCGACGATCCACTCCAGCGTCTCGATCCCGGTGCGGATGAAATCGTCGCGGCCGAGCGCCAGGCCGGCGCGGATCAACGCCTCGGGCAGCCGGGCGTTGTCGTAGGCGAGCATGATCTCGAACCATTTCCACTCGGGCCGGCGCGCGGCGTCGAGGAGCTGGAGCAGCTCGTCGCCGAAGCGGGTGAGGATGGTGCGGGCCAGCGCATGTTGGGGATGCGCCCTCAGCATCGCCGCGGCGCCGAGCATGGCGAAGGCATGGGCGCGCGGCGCCTCCAGCTCCAGCGCCATGCTGCCGGTACGATCGAACATCACCACCGCCCAGTCGCGATGCTTCTGGAGGCGCGCTTCGCTCGCGGTGACGCCGAGCGCCCATAGCGCGCGGCCGTTCGAATCCTCCGAACCGACGTCCTCGCACCAGGTCCGGTCGAAGTTCATGAAGTTGCGGAAGCGCCGCGCCTCCTGGTTCCAGGCATATTGGACGAACGAGGCATAGACGCTGGTCCACTTGTCGCGCACCGTCTCGTCAAGCGGCTCGATCCGGCACATCAGCATCAGCGCGCGGGCGTTGTCGTCGATGCAATAGCCGTGGCGGCGGTCCGGGATCGAATAGATCGAATGCTGGAGCATCCCGGTCGAATCGCTCATCCGCTCGACCGCGGAGATGTCCGGCGTCAGCGGGCGCAGCGGCGGACCGCCGGCAAGACGGCGCGGCTGGGCGGCGACGATCGCGGCGATCTCCGCCATCGCCGCCTCGGCGAGGCGCGGCCAGATCATCGTGCGGCCGCGGGCATAGGCGCGTTCCGACAGGCGCGAACGGTTGCGCTCGCTGCCGAGCAGCGCGTTGATCTCGCGCGCGAAGCCTTCGCTGTCGCCGAAGTCGACGAGCACGCCGTGTCCATCGGCCAGGATTTCGGTGGCATGGACATAGGGGGTCGAGACCACCGCCTTGCCGACGCCGACCGCATAGCTCAGCGTCCCGGAGGTGATCTGCGCGGGATTGGTGTAGGGCGTGACGTAGATGTCGGCCGCCTGGAGATAGTCGAGCAGCTCGTCATGCTCGACGAAGGCATCGACGAAGCGGACATTGCCGCCCACGCCCTTCTCCGCGGCGAGCGCCTCAAGCCGGTCGCGGTAGACCTCGCCCTCATGTGCGACGAGGTTGGGGTGGGTCGCCCCGAGCACGATGTAGAGCGCATCCGGATGCTCGGCGACGATCGCCGGCATCGCCGCGATCATCGTCTCAATGCCCTTGTTGGGGGCGAGCAGGCCGAAGGTCAGGATCACCGCGCCCCCGTCCCAGCCGAAGCGGCCCTTCATCGTCGCCGCCTCGAGCAGCGGCCGGTCAGGCACGCCATGCGGGATCATCACGACGCTGCGCGGGCTGGCGCCGTAGACGCGCTTCAGGATCTCACGGCCGCGCTCGGCCATCACGATCACCTTGGCGGCGCGGCGCAGCAGCGCCTCCAGCACGCGCCGCTCGTCCGGGCTCGGCTGCTCCAGCACGGTATGGAGCGTGACGATGAGCGGGACGGTGACGCGGTTGACCAGCGCCAGCAGATATTCGCCGGCGGCGCCGCCGAAGATGCCATATTCGTGCTGGACCCACAGTGCCTGCGCACCGCTGGTCTCGATCGTGCGGGCGGCGGCGACATAGGCCTGCCGCTCCTGCTGCGGGATCGCGGCGGTCACTTCCTGCGGATAGGCGTAGCGGCCGGGGTGATCGTCCATCGCATAGACGTCGACGCGAACGCCCGGATATCGCTCCCTAAGCGCCTTGAAAGTATCGGTCGTATAGGTCGCGATGCCGCATTTGCGGGGCAGGTAATTGCCCACCAACGCGATATGATCGATCCGGTTCGCCGTCGCCGCCTGTTCCATCTCTACCCTTCGCGAATGCAACACAGGTTATAGAATGCTGTGCCTAACCTCCGGAGAACGCTCGCTAAGCGAGATGGTTTCTTTTCTGTTGCAATGCAACATGCAGAATCCGTCAGACGTGGTACGGATACGCTCAGCCGCGACCGCGGTAGCCGGGGACGTCCTGTGCCGGAATCCACACGTCGGCGGGCGGCGGGGCCGATTGCCAGAACACGTCGATCGGAATGCCGCCGCGCGGATACCAATAGCCGCCGATCCTGAGCCAGTGCGGCTTCATCTCGTCGAACAGGCGCTGACCGATGCCGACGGTGCAGTCCTCGTGGAAGGCGCCGTGGTTGCGGAAGCTGCCGAGGAACAGCTTGAGCGACTTGGATTCGACGATGGTCGCGTCCGGCACATAGTCGATCACCAGATGCGCGAAGTCGGGCTGGCCGGTGATCGGGCAGAGCGAGGTGAACTCGGGCGCGGCGAAACGCACCAGATAGCGGGTACCGGCGCGGGGATTGGGGACGTAGTCGAGCACGGCCTCTTCGGGAGAGGCCGGCAGGCTGCTGGACTGGCCAAGATGGATCGGAGTCATGGCGCCCATGTAGGGCGGAAGCGAGCGGAGGAAAACTGACGGTCCATGTCTTCCCGATGGGAGGTCAGGCATTCAAACGATCGAGTGGAGCTCGAGGGCCGTCTCTCTGCCTTCGCGGGAATGACGAAGGGGATTGCACCTTCCCTACCAAACCGACCCGCTTCTCCGTCACCGTCGATCCGGCCTTGGCCGCCCCTCGACAAGGTCGGCGCGAACGGAGGATTCCGGTTTGCCATGATCCGCTGTAGAGCCGGACCATGGACTCGCTGGTCTCCACCCAATGGCTCGCCGACGCGATGGACGCGGGCGACGTCCGCCCCGACCTCCGCATCGTCGACGCGACCTTCATCCTGCCCGATTATGGGCGCGACGCCGCCGCCGAATATCGTGCGGCGCATATCCCGGGCGCAGTGTTCATGGCGCTGGAGGCGGTATCCGATCCCACAAGCCCGCTGCCGCACATGCTCCCCGGCACCGAGGCGTTCGGGCGGGCCGCCTCGGCGCTGGGGCTGTCCAACGACGATCGCATCGTCGTCTATGACAATTCCCCGCACCACAGCGCCGCGCGCATCTGGTGGATGCTGCGGCTGTTCGGGGCGAAGCGGGTCGCGATCCTCGACGGCGGGCTGCCGAAGTGGCGGGCGGAGGGAAGACCGCTGGCGAGCGGGGACGAGCGGCCGGCGTCCGGCGATTTCGTCGCGACGCGCGGAAGCGGCGAGGCCCGCGACCTCGCGCAGATGAAGGTGGCGCTGGCCGAAAGGACGCCGATCGCCGACGCCCGCTCGGCGGCGCGCTTCGCGGGCAGCTCGCCTGAGCCGCGTGCCGGGGTCGCGCCCGGGCATATCCCCGGCTCGCGGAGCCTGCCGCAGGATAGCCTGTTCCATCCGGACGAGACCTGGAAGCGCGGCGACGCGCTCCGCGCCGCCTTCACCGGCGTTGGCATCGATCCGGACAGGCCGTTCATCGCCACCTGCGGCTCCGGCGTCACCGCCGCGGTGCTGGTGTTCGGCGCGCATCTGCTGGGGCACGAGGTGCCGCTCTACGACGGCAGTTGGTCGGAGTGGGGCGCCGATCCCGCGACGCCCAAGGCGATCGGAGCGGCGGCATGAGCGGCGAGCGCAAGCCCGCCACCAAGGCGGTCACCGCCGGCCGGCGCGAGGAATGGACGCAGGGGATCGTCAGCCCGCCGGTGTGGCGCGCGTCGACCATCCTCTACGATTCGGTCGCGGACCTGCGCGCCGGCGCCACGCGCGACACCCATCACCGCCTGTTCTACGGCCGCCGGGGAACGCCGACCCAATGGTCGCTCGCCGAGGCGCTGACCGAGCTGGAGCCGGGAGCATATGCGACGCTGCTCTATCCGTCGGGCGTCGCAGCGGTGTCGACGGCGCTGCTGTCGGTGCTGCGGCCGGGCGACGAGCTGCTGCTGGTCGACAGCGCCTATGATCCCACCCGCAGCTTCGCGAACGGGCTGCTCAAGGGCTTCGGCATCTCCACCCGCTTCTACGATCCGCTGATCGGCGGCGGCATTGCGAAGCTGATCGGCGAGAACACCCGCGCGATCTTCATGGAGAGTCCGGGCAGCTTGACCTTCGAGGTGCAGGACGTGCCGGCGATCGTCGCAGCGGCGAAGGCGCGGGGCGTCGTCACGCTGATCGACAATACCTGGGCGACGCCGCTCGGGCTGCCGGCGATCGGGATGGGCGTCGACTTCTCGATCCTGGCCTGCACCAAATATGTCGCGGGCCATTCGGACGTGATGCTGGGGTCGGTCACCACCACCGAGGCGCATTGGCAGCGGCTGCGCGCGACCAGCTACCAGCTCGGCCAGACCGCCAGCCCGGACGACGCCTGGCTGGGCAGCCGGGGCCTTCGCACGATGGCGGTGCGGCTCGAACGCCACGCCGCGAGCGCGCTCCGCATCGCCGAATGGCTGAGGGGGCGGCCGGAGGTCGCGCGCGTGCTGCATCCGGCGCTGCCCGACTGCCCCGGCCATGCGCTGTTCGTCCGCGATTTCAGGGGCGGAGCGGGGCTGTTCGCGTTCGAGCTCGCCGGCGGCGGCGAGGCCGAGCGGGCCGCGCTGATCGACACGCTCGAGCTGTTCGGCATCGGCTACAGCTGGGGCGGGTTCGAGAGCCTGGCGATCCCCGCCGACCCCGAACGCCATCGCACCGCCACGCGCTGGGAAGGCCATGGGCCGCTGGTGCGCCTGTCGATCGGGCTCGAGGACCCCGACGACCTCATCGCCGACCTCGACGCCGGGCTGGCCGCGTGGCGGGCGGCGCGGGGATGAGCCGGGCCGGCGCCTGGCTCGCCGCACAGGGGCTCGCCGAGCCGACGCCTGCCGAGCTCGTCGAGGCAGGCGTCGCGCTGGCGCTGGTGGTGGTGGCGCTCGCGATCGGCTGGCTGGCGGGGCGGGCCCTGGGGCCCCGCGCGACCGCCTTGTGGACCGCGCGGGTCGGCGAGCACGGCGCCGGCGTCGGGCGGCGGCTGTGCGCGATCGTTCGCCACGGCACCGCCGCGCTGCTGCTCGCGATCCTGTCGCGTGCCTGGCCCTGGCATCCGCTGGCCGATGCCGGCGTCGGCGTGGCGCTCGGCTTGGCCGGGGCGCTGGCGATGGTCGAGCTGCTGCGCGGCGTCCGTCTCTCGCGCTGGATCGCGTGGAGCGTGGCGGCGGTGGTGTTCACCGCGCTGCTGAGCCATGCGGTCGGCGGGCTGCGGCCGATCACCGCGACGCTCGACGCGATCGGGGTCGAGATCGGCACGCGGCGGCTGTCGCTGCTCGCGCTGGTGACGGTGCTGGTGACCGCGGTGCTGCTCTACGCGCTCGTCCGCCTGATCAACCGTGCGACGGCGCAGGCGCTCGAAGGGGCACGAGGGCTGGATCCCACGCAGCGGCTGCTCACCCAGAAGCTGATCGGCATCGCGGTGGTGGTGGTCGCCTTCTTCTTCGCGGTCGACCTGCTCGCGATCGATCTCACCACCTTCGCCGTGTTCTCGGGCGCGATGGGGCTGGCGATCGGCTTCGGCCTCCAGAAGACCGTCGGCAACCTGATCGCCGGGATCATCCTGCTGATGGACCGCTCGATCAAGCCGGGCGACGTGATCGTGGTCGGCGACAGCTTCGGCTGGGTCAACAAGATCGGCGTGCGCGCGGTCAGCGTGGTGACCCGCGACGGCAAGGAGCATCTCATCCCCAACGAGATCCTGATGACGCAGGAGGTGGAGAACTGGTCCTACACCGACACCAACGTCCGCGTGCGCATCCCGGTGCGGGTCGCCTATGACTGCGATCTGGAGCTCGCGCAGGCGCTGATGCTGCGCGCGGCGGAGGAGAGCCCGCGCGTGCTCGACACGCCGCCGTCCAACGTCTGGGTGACCGCGTTCGGCGAATATGCGGTCGAGCACGACATATTGGTATGGATCAACGATCCGCAGAGCGGGGTCGGCAACGTCAGGTCGGACGTGCTCAATCGGCTGTGGCGGCTGTTCCAGGAGCACGGCATCGTCGTACCCTATCCGCGCAGCGACGTGCGGATCGCGGGCGAGAGGGTTGCGGAAGGTTATGCCGAGGGGGGCAGGCCGCAGCGCTCATCAGGTCCTGAGCAGCCCGCAGATTGACGGCGGATTGGCGTCGGCGCCGGGCGGTCCTACATCGCGCGCGTGAGCTCTCCCGTCACCGCACGCATCGCCGCCGGCGTCTCCTCGATCCCTGCCGCCGAGTGGGATGCCTGCGCCGGCAGCGCCAACCCGTTCGTCAGCCACGTCTTCCTCTCGATCCTCGAGCGATCGGGATCGGTCGGCGCGACGAGCGGGTGGCAGGCGGTGCCGATCGTGGTCGAGGGCGCGGAGGGCCGGGCGGCGGGAATAGCGCCGGCCTACGCCAAGAGCCACAGCCAGGGCGAATATGTGTTCGACCATGGCTGGGCCGACGCCTGGGAGCGCGCGGGCGGGCGCTATTATCCCAAGCTGCAGGTGGCGGTGCCCTTCTCGCCCGTGCCGGGGCCGCGGCTGCTGCTGCGCGACGGGGCGCAGGCGCCCGCGCTGATCGCTGCGCTGGAGGCGGTGACCGACCAGCACGGCCTCTCCTCGGCGCACGCGACTTTCGTCGCCCCGGACCAGGTGCCGCTGTTCGAGGCGGCGGGCTGGCTGATCCGCACCGGCACGCAGTTCCACTGGACGAACCAGGGCTATGCGAGCTTCGACGAGTTCCTCGGGGCGCTCGCCTCCCGCAAGCGCAAGGCGATCCGGCGCGAACGCGCGGCGGCGGTGGAAGGGCTGACGATCCGGCATGTCACCGGCCGCGACCTTACCGAAGCGCATTGGGACATCTTCTGGCGCTTCTATCAGGACACCGGATCGCGCAAATGGGGACGGCCCTATCTCACCCGCGCCTTCTTCTCGCTGCTCGGGGAAGCCATGGCGGACAAATGCCTGCTGATCCTCGCCGAGCGTCATGGCCGGCCGATCGCGGGGGCGCTCAACCTGATCGGCGCGGACACGCTCTACGGGCGTTACTGGGGCTGCACGGAGGAGGTGCCGTTCCTCCATTTCGAGCTCTGCTACTATCAGGCGATCGACGCGGCGATCGCCCGCGGCCTCGGGACCGTCGAAGCGGGCGCGCAGGGCGAGCACAAGCTCGCGCGGGGATATCTCCCGGTCACGACCTGGTCGGCGCACTATATCCCCGATCCGAACTTCCGGCGCGCCGTCGCCGACTTCCTGGTCCGCGAGCGGCAGGCGATCGAACAGGAGCAGGAGTTCCTGGGCGAGCTCGGCCCGTTCAGGAGGTGCGGCGCACCATAGCCTGGATGCGCCGGTAGAGCTCGGGATAGGGGCCGAGATCCCTGGGCGCGAGCTGCGCGCGCGGCACCGCGTGGTCGACCTTGAACAGCGCCGAGCCGCCCTGGCGCCACACCGGGATCAGCCCGGCCTCCAGCCTTTTGTCATAGGCGGGCGGGCGGATCACCCAGACGTAGTCGAACGCCCGGCGCGGAAAGCGCGCAAGGCTGACCGCGACCGGCCGCCACCATTCGCGCGGGCATTGCACGTTGGTGACGATCTGCGAGGGGTCGTGCGAGAAGGGGATGGCGGCACGGTAGCGCACCGTCAGCAGCTGCGCGCCCGGCATCGACCATTGGTCGTTGGTGTAGGCGAGCCGCCGCACCGTCGCCAGCCCCGGCAGATGCTGGAGGCGCGTCATCTTCCATTCGTTGTAGCAGGTTTCGCCGACGAAGCTGACCAGCCGCGCGCCGACCGGCAGATGGTCGAGCGCCCTGAGTTCGCGGTCATAGTCGCGGTCGTAGAGCCAATAGCTCACCGTGGTGCCGCCGATCCGTACGACGAAGAAGGCGAGCCCCACCACCGCGAGCGTGGCCGCCCCACGCATCGACATCCCGGGCTTGGGCCTGAGCGCGACGAGTCCGATGCCGAGCATGAACGGGGCGAGGCGCATGTCCGCATAGGCGGAGCCGAAGATGATGCGCGGCAGCAGCACGAATACCGCGACCAGGAACAGCCCCGACAGCAGCAGGTTGCGCGAATATTGGATGTTGGGATCGCGCACGCCCTTGAACAGCACGAGCAGCAGCACCGCCAGCGATGCGACATCGAAGGTGATCCAGCGGTCGCGCAGGATCATCAGCACCCACAGCGCCTTGGCGCGCCAGTTGAACCAGTCGGCGGTCTGGCCGGAGACGTGGCCGCTGCGCCACATCACCATCAGCAGCGCCGGCGGCACCAGCGGCAGGCAGTGCAGCGCCGCATGGAACCACGGCACCACCCAGCGCGCGGCCACGCCGCGTCGCTCCCGGCGCAGATCGTGCTGGCGGATGAGCTCGGCCGAGAAGCACAGCACGCCCAGGGTGCCCCAACCATAGGTGTGCGCGAGCCAGATGACGGCGCCGATCGGCACGAACAGGATCGCGCGCAACCCGAGATGCCCCGTGCGCGCGAGCCGGAGCCAGAGCGCGAAGGCATTGAGCGCGAGGGCCATGGCCAGCGCGAAGTTCACGAAGCCGAAGTGGAAGGGATAGCTGTAGGCGAGCGGCAGCGCGAACAGCGCGGTCGGCGGGATGCGCCCGTGCACCTCGCGCGCGATCCACAGGAAGCCGGCCGCGATCAGCGGCGGGATCGCCATCACGATCAGCTTGACCGCGAGCTCCAGCCCGAAGATCGGGGCGAGCGGGATAACCAGCAGATCGACGCCGAGATTGCCGATCAGGCTCCAGTGGAAATCATACCATTCGGTGAGCCAGGGATATTGCCCGTGGCTGAGCTGGACCCGGTAGCGTGCCATATGGCCGGGCAGATCGACCAGCGGCGGCACGTCGGGCCAGACGAGCGGAATCATCGCGATGATCGCCGCCAGCACGACGAACCAGCGTGTCTGCCACCAATGAAGCCTGTCTGCGCCCCCGGTCATCCGAGGGCTTCTAGGGGCGAGAGGCCCCTCGCGACAAGCTATGCTTTGACGGATCGACGACGCGCCAGACGAGCATCGGTGAATGAGGAATCTGCACCGGCTCGAGCCAGTCGAACTGCTCGCCGCGCTCCAGCTGCGCCCAGAAGCCGTTGGGGGCGTATTTCTTGAAGAGCTCGGGCTCGGCCAACCCCGGACAGCCGACGACATAATCAGCCCGGCGCGCGGTGATCGCGCGGCGCGCCTGTTCGGCACTGCCGAGGAAGGTCGCGAGTACCTCGTGCATCGCCGTGACGTTGCGATGATAGCCGCTGGCAACGGCGCTGTGCGGGGTCCGCGCGAGAATCGCGGGTGAGATGTCGAGCGGCGCGTAAAGGCGGGCGGGCGGCAGCTGGGCGAGCGCGCTCATCTCGGTCCGGTTGTCGCACAGCGGCAGCCGCACGCCGGAAAGCGTGCGCAGCGCCGGCGCCGGCTTTTCGAATAGGGACAGCGCCATAGCAAACATCAGGCCGGGTGCGGCGAAAGCGAGCGCGCCTGCGGTCGCGCCGATCCGAGCGGGCGCGCTGCGGATCGCGCGCGCCCGCTCGAGCAGGCGGGTCACGATCAGCGCCGCGCCGGGCACGGACAGCGCATTGGCGGTACCACCGGCGCGAAGCACCATCAGCGCGAGTAGCAGGGCGATTCCTTGAAGTGCGAGCAGGATCGCCCAATCATCCTTGCATTCGCCATGCGCGCCGCGCCGGGCACGCCACGCGCCAACCAGCCCCACAGCGGGAAGGCTGAAGGTAATCAGCGCCGGAATCGGCCGTTGCTTCCACACCGGCAATCCTTCAGCGATATTCTCGAACCAGACGCGTCGTGTCAGCGGATCGAGCTGTGCGAAAGGACCACGTGCGCACTCGGGCGCCAGGAGTAGCAGCATCGCGAGCACGCCACCGCCGACCATCACCAGCATCGCGAGACGCCCCGCCATGCTGATTCGGGCGAAGGCGGTCGCCACCAGCGTGCCTAACGCTCCAAACATGAGCATTGTGAGCCAGACCGGTGCGACCGCGTCGCAGGCGGGCGCCCAGAAATGGGGCCCGCGCGTCGCGAGGTGCAGCGCCAGCGTAGCCAGGAAGAGGCTCGCGACCAGCGTGCGGAGCTGTGGCGTGCGGCGCGGATCGAGCGCCCATGCCACCGCCGCGACGCCGGTCAGCGCCCCGGCGAAGGGTAGGCCCTCGAGCGAGATGGTGATCAGCGCCGCCGCGGCCGCGCCGGCAAGCGCGCCGGAGCGGACGCCACGGCGCCCGAGCAGCGCCGAAACAGCGGCGACGGCCAGTACGATCTGCCAGCCATGATGGTCGATCCGCATCGGCTGGAACTGGGCGAGCAGCGGCGCGGTGACCGGCACGATCAGGATCGCGGTGCCGGCCTCGGCATCGCCGAGCAGCCGCCGCGTGAGATGTGCGAGCAGCGCGATCACGATGAGGAGTTGGACAAGGGGAATCGCGACCATCGCCACGCGCGCGGCGGGCTCGAGGCCGATCAGCGGCGCGAGTGGAGCGATCACCGCGGCGAGCGGCAAGTCGACCAACCGCGACCAGTGCATTCGGAAGTCGCCGCCGCCCAGGCGATGCTGATCGACGTCCCACCAGCTCTGACCGGCGAGCCAGTCGCGCACTTCGAGGTAGCGCATGGCATCGTCCGGATCGTGGAAGCCGAACCGAATGATCAGCGGAGCGAGCACAACGATCAGAACGACCGCGGCGAGCGCCCAGCCGATCAGCACCGGCCGCCACATCAACACGCGGGTCATGCTGCCTTCAGCTTCTCCGGAACGAGCCGCTCGGAGGTGAGCGCCGCCCGTTCGCCCTCGTTGCCGGACTCGTGATACTCGGCGTCCTCATTGACCGCCCAGATATCGTAGACTCGCTCGCCGGCGATGATGTTCCGCACCGTCAGAATCGCCGTCATCATCGCATGATCCTGGTTGTTGTAGCGGTGCATGCCGTTGCGCCCGACGAGATGCAGCGTGGGATGGCATTCCTCCAGCTCGCGGCGGAGCTGGTCGACATTGGCGCGATAATCGTCGTCGTAGACGGGATAGGCCTTTTCCTGGCGGACCACCGCGCCGCCGGCCACCTCGTCGGGCCGGCACAGGCCCAGCGCCGCCATCTCGCGCGTCGCCAGCGCGACGAGCTCGCCGTCGGTCGACGCCCACAGGCCGTCGCCCTCGAAGCAGAAATATTCGAGGCCGACGCAGGCGATCCCGGGATCGGGGACCATCTCCGGCGACCAGCTCCGGAAATTCTGGACGCGGCCGACCTTCACCTTCGACTCATGAATGTAGATCCAGTTGTCCGGAAAGAGATCGGGCGCACGTACCATCAGCGCCACGGTCAGAAAATCGCGGTAGCGCAGCGCCGCGGCCCGCGGCAGCGCCGCCGGCAGCGGATGGAGGCGGGTGGCGAGCTCACGCATCGGCGCGCTTGAGATGACGTGGGCGGCGCTGATCGCAACCGTCTCGCCGGCGGGACCGGTCGCCTGTACGCGCCAGCGTCCGGCGGCGTCGTCATGTGAGAGCTGGCGCAGCGCATGGCCCATCAGCACCTGATTGCCGTGGCCGATCACCTTGTCGCGGGCAGCTTCCCACATCATCCCCGGACCGAGCCGCGGATAGCGGAAGCTTTCGAGCAGCGTCTTGGCCTGCATCCCGTCGTTGGGGCGCTTGTTGAGCCCCAGCGATCGCTTGAGGCCGTCGAGCACCGCGGCGCCGAGGCTGAGGCCCTTGATCCGCTGCGCCGCCCAGTCGGCGGACATCGTGTCGCAGGGCATTCCCCACACCTTCTCGGTGTAGGTCTTGAAGAAGATCGAATAGAGCTTGCGGCCGAACTGGTTGACCACCCAGTCCTCGAAGCTCCTCACCTCGCGGATGGGGAAGAGCTTCGCCTTGGCATAGCTCGCCATGCACAGGGCCGAGCGCCAGAGGCCGAGATTGCGCAATGCCTCGAACGCGCGCAGCGGATAGCTGTAGAAGCGGCCCTCGTAATAGATCCGGCTCATCCGCGGCCGTTCGATGAAATCGTCCGGCAGGATCTCGTTCCAGAGATCGACCACTTCCTTCGACTTGGAGAAGAAGCGATGGCCGCCGATGTCGAAGCGGAAGCCCCGATGCTCGACGGTGCGGCTGATGCCGCCGACGTAGTTGGGGTCCTTCTCGATGACGGTGACGGAGTAGCCGGCCTTGCCGAGCAGATAGGCTGCGGTCAGCCCCGCCGGACCCGCCCCGATGATCGCGACGTCGACCGCCGTGTTGTCTCCCGCCATGCTGCCCGCTCTCCCCCTGTGACAGGAGGGCAGTGGCACGGCAGGCGCTAAGATAGGGTTAATGCGCCGTTGACGGTCCGCGCTCAGGCGCGATCCCGCCGCCCCAGCAGCCGCAGCCTGAGCGCGTTCAGCTTGATGAAGCCCGCCGCGTCGCGCTGGTCGTAGGCGCCCTGGTCGTCCTCGAAGGTCACGACCTTCTCCGAATAGAGCGAATGGGGCGACCTGCGGCCGATGACGTGGACGCCGCCCTTGTAGAGCTTGAGGCGCACCGTGCCCGCGACCTTGGCCTGGCTGTGGTCGATCGCCGCCTGCAGCATTTCCCGCTCGGGCGAGAACCAGAAGCCGTTATAGAGGAGCTCCGCGTAGCGCGGCATCAGCTCGTCCTTGAGGTGCGCGGCGCCGCGGTCGAGCGTGATCTGCTCGATGCCCCGGTGCGCCAGGTGCAGGATGGTGCCGCCCGGCGTCTCGTACATGCCGCGCGACTTCATGCCGACGAAGCGGTTCTCGACGAGGTCGAGCCGGCCGATGCCATGGGTGCGGCCGAGGTCGTTGAGCCTGGCCAGCAGCGCGGCGGGCGACAGGCCCTCGCCGTTGATCGCGACCGCGTCGCCCTTCTCGAAATCGATGGTGATGATCTCGGGCGCGTCGGGTGCGTCCTCGGGGTTGACGGTGCGCGAGTAGACATAGTCAGGCACCTCTTCCCACGGATCCTCGAGCACCTTGCCCTCGCTCGAGGTGTGGAGGAGGTTGGCGTCGGTCGAGAACGGCGCCTCGCCGCGCTTGTCCTTGGCTACCGGAATCTGGTGCGCCTCGGCGAACTCGATCAGGCGGGTGCGGCTGGTCAGGTCCCATTCGCGCCACGGGGCGATCACCTTGATGTCGGGGGCGAGCGCGTAATAGCCGAGCTCGAAGCGGACCTGGTCGTTGCCCTTGCCGGTGGCGCCGTGGCTGACCGCATCGGCGTTCACCTGGCGAGCGATCTCGATCTGGCGCTTGGCGATCAGCGGGCGGGCGATCGAGGTGCCGAGCAGGTACAGCCCTTCATAGAGCGCGTTGGCGCGCATCATCGGGAAGACGTAGTCGCGGACGAACTCCTCGCGCAGGTCGTCGATGAAGATGTGCTCGGGCCTGACGCCCATCAGTTCGGCCTTGGCGCGGGCGGGCTCGAGCTCCTCGCCTTGCCCCAGGTCGGCGGTGAAGGTGACGACCTCGCAATGATAGGTCTGCTGGAGCCACTTCAGGATCACGCTCGTGTCCAGGCCGCCCGAGAAGGCGAGGACGACACGGTTGATCTTGTCGGACATGTTCAACGGCTCCTGAGGGGACACCGCCGACTCGCCGGAGCCGGACGATGCTGGGGCGAGGGCCCCGAAAGTTCCGAAAGTTCCGGGAAAACGACATAGGGCCGTCCCCCCGGCCGGGCGGTAGGCACGCCCGCTCGGGCGCCGACCTAGCGGCTGAAATCCATGTAGGAAAGCCGAAAGCGCGTCGTTGGCGGAACGGGCGACGACGGCTCGCGCAAATCGTGGAGTCTGTCCCGTCGGTTGAAGCCGTGTCGTGCTCCTGCGAAGGCAGGAGCCCAGGCCGCAAGCGAGACGCTCGTAATCCAGGGCTCCTGCCTTCGCAGGAGCACGATTCGATTTCGTCCGGACAGCCTCTAGCCGACGCTGCGGAGCAGCCACGGCCAGCGCCAGCCGAGCGCAAGCGCGCGATAGGCGTAGCTCGCGAGCAGCGCGATCCACACCCCTGCGGCACCGAACGGGCGCAGCGCGAGGTCCGTGGCGATGTAGAATGCCGTCGAGAGGATCGCGGCGTTGCGCAGCGCCCGTCCGCCGATCGCGCCGATGAACACGCCGTCGAGCAGCCACGCCGGCGTGCCGACCAGCGGCACGAGGACGACGAACGGCAGCAGCGCCTCCGCCCGATCGCGGACGGCGGCGTCGGTGACGAGCAGGTCGATGCCGCTGCGTGCTCGAGGAACTGATCGCCGGCAGCCTCGCCGACAATCGGGCGCGGTACCCTGAGGTGGAGAACACATAGCTCCATCGGCATCCCCGCTTTCGCCCGGAGACGATGGAATGAGATGCGCTTGAGCTTGCTAACGCCCCGCACAGCCGACCGCGGCGGCGTCGATCGCGGTGGCGGCGCCCTTCAAGGGATAGACGTCGGCGAAGGGGGCGCCGCGCGCGCTCACCGTCTCGACGCTCATGCCGCGCCCCGAACGAATCGCGGCGACGATCGCGGCATCGGTGCGCGCGTCGGGGGCCCAGGCGTCCTGCTCGCCCGCGATCAGCTCGAAGCGGCGCTCGCCGATCGACAGCGTGACCTTGGCGTTCGGCGCGCGCGGGCGGCTCAAGTGGATGAAGAGCTGGTTGCGTGCGCCGTCGCTCGGCCAGGTGGCGATGCTGGCGAAGGCGCGCGCGCGCGTGTGCGCGACCGGTTCGGCGATGGCGTAGCAGCGCGCCGGGGCGGCGTCGCGGAAGGCGCCCCAGCGCGCGAACACGCCGAGCGCGGTCCGCCCGGTCGCCGCCGCCTGCAGCGCCAGCGCGAGCGCCAGGCTCATGCCCGGCGCCTCACGTCGGCGTTCCGCCCTCGCCGCGGCCCCAGTGGACGATCGTCTCGACGCCCTTCTCGATCATCGCGATCGATCCCTGCGGCAGGCTCGGCGCGACCGGTGCGTCGAACTGGGGGAGCACGTCGGCGCCGGTCATCACCCCGCGCAGCACGCGGCTCGACATGCCATGCATGATGACGAGCCGGTCGCCGGGATCGGCGTCGGTGTCGTCGAGCCAGCCCGACACGCGCGCGGCGATCGCGTCGTACCATTCGCCGCCGGGCGGCGGGCGCGTGTAGAGGCCGTTCGCCATGTCGACGAAGCCCTCGCCGATCTCGGCGGCGATGTCGCGGTAATAGCGCCCGCTCCACTCGCCCATGCCGATCTCGACCAGCCGGTCGTCGTGGCGCGCCTGATGCCAGTCGAGCTCGAGATGTTCGGCGACCACCGCCAGCGTCTGCAGCGCGCGGCCCGCGCTCGACGACCACATGGTAAGGTTCGGCTTGGGGCCGAGGATGCGGCGCAGCGCCTCCCCCATCGCATCCGCCTGCACGAATCCGGCACGGGTCAGGGGGGTGTGCGGCTGGCTCCCCTGCATCCTTCGCGCAGCGTTGAACACCGTTTCCCCATGCCGCGCGATGAAGTCGCGCCCCTTGCGTGTCGTCCGTCCCGCCATGCCCCGTGCCAAGCCCGATCTGTGGCCTAAATGCAACGCTTTTTGCTGTTTATCTGAGGTTCATGCAACTTGGTGTGCGGCGCACCATTTAGCCGGTCCCGCCACCCACTGGCGGGAGTTTGAATGGAGTTACCAATGCGTAAGATTGCCCTTGCCGCCCTGTTGGCGGCCAGCGTTGCCACCCCCGCCTTCGCCCAGGACCAGGCGCCGTTCAGCGGCCCGCGCGTCGAAGGCGTGCTCGGCTGGGACCACTTCAAGGGTGACGGCGGAGAGGGTGCCAGCAAGGACGGCGTCGTCTACGGCGGCGCGGTCGGCTATGATTTCCAGGCAGGGCGCACGGTGTTCGGCGCCGAGGCCGAGCTGACCGGCTCCAGCGCCGACACGCGTGCCGACGACCTGCTCGCCGCGGGCGACCGCCTGCGCGTCGATGCCGGCCGCGACATCTACGTCGGTGGCCGTATCGGCTATGCGGTGTCGCCGCAGGCGCTGCTTTACGCCAAGGCCGGCTACACCAACCAGCGGGTCGAGGCGCGCTACGACGCCGGCACCACCAGCGTGCGCGATCACTCCGATCTCGACGGCTACCGCCTCGGCGCCGGCATCGAGTACAAGATCACGCCGACCGCCTACATCAAGGGCGAGTATCGCTACTCGAACTACAGCAAGCTCGACGACTATGACGTCGACCTCGACCGCCATCAGCTGCTGGCGGGCGTCGGCGTCCGCTTCTGACGTCAACGCTGCCGCAATGCGGCGAACAAGAGGGCCGGGGCGCTTGCCCCGGCCCTTTTTCGCGCTAGAGATATCTCGGCATAGTTGCCGCCGGCCGCATCCGTTCCTGTCGGATGTCCTTCGTGCCCGGGGGCGTCCGGGGGTTTGAGATGAAGGCGACGATCGAACGCGCAACCCTGCTCAAGGGGCTGAGCCATGTCCAGTCGGTGGTCGAGCGCAGGAACACCATACCGATCCTGTCCAACGTGCTGATCGAAGCGTCGGGCGCCGATGCCGGAGGGGGCGCGATCCGGCTGATGGCGACCGACCTCGACCTCCAGATCGACGAGACGGTGCCGGCCGCGGTCGATCAGGCGGGCGCGACCACCGTCTCCGCGCACACGCTGTTCGACATCGCGCGCAAGCTGCCCGAGGGCAGCCAAGTGGAGCTGAGCGCCGCGGAAGGACGCCTGGCGATTCGCGCGGGCCGCTACAATTCGTCGCTCCCGACGTTGCCGCGCGATGATTTCCCGGTGATCGCCGAGGGCGAGCTGCCGACCCAGTTCGAGCTGCCGGCGGAGACGCTCAAGCAGATCATCGACAAGACACGCTTCGCGATCTCGACCGAGGAGACGCGCTACTACCTCAACGGCATCTTCCTCCATATCGCCGACGATTCGCTGAAGGCCGCGGCGACCGACGGCCACCGCCTCGCCCGCGTGACGGTGGCGCGGCCGGACGGCGCCGAGGCGATGCCCGACGTGATCGTGCCGCGGAAGGCGGTCGGGGAGCTGCGCAAGCTGCTCGACGAGGTCGACGGATCGGTCGGCGTGTCGCTGTCGGGATCGAAGATCCGCTTCGATCTCGGGCAGGCGATCCTCACCTCCAAGCTGATCGACGGCACCTTCCCGGACTATTCGCGCGTGATCCCGACCGGCAACGACAAGCTGCTGAAGCTCGACCCGCGCAGCTTCGAGGAAGGCGTGGATCGCGTCGCCACCATTGCCAGCGAAAAGACCCGTGCGGTCAAGATGGCGCTCGACCGCGACAAGATCACCCTGTCGGTGACCTCGCCTGAGAACGGTGCGGCGGCGGAGGAAGTCCCGGGCGAATATGCCGCGATGCCGTTCGAGATCGGCTTCAACAGCCGCTACCTGCTCGACATCCTCGCGCAGATCGAGGGCGATTCGGTCGAGGTCCACCTCGCCGACGCCGCCGCCCCGACGCTGATTCGCGAGAACGAGAAGGCGCCGGCGCTGTACGTGCTGATGCCGATGCGGGTTTGACGGGTCTCGCTCGAAGCGGGACTTCGAGCGAATTGGCCGGCGACATGGAGGGTCCGGAGCGAGAACGGCCTATTCGGAGGGGCAGTTGCCCGGCCGCTGCTCGGCCCTGCCGCCGGGGAGGTACCAGGTCGACCGCCCCTCGACCGAATCGTCGTTCTCGTAATAGCAGACCTCGGCGTTCGACCCGTCGGGCGCGATCGCGACCGACCAGTTGTGATAGCCACAATTGTGCTTCTCGCAGCCCCAGGCGAGGATGCGGCCTTCGCTCATCACGATCGGCGCGTCGGGACCGTCGTAATGGAACACGAAGTCGCGCGCCTTGGCATCCTTCGCCACCGCGCCGACCGCGGCCTTGACCAACGGCTCGTCGAGGAAGGTGCGGCCATCGACCTTCTCCGACGGATGACGGCCGACATAGACAGCGAGCGGCCCTGTATCCGCCGCAGCCACGTTGGTCAGGTTGGCGGCAGCGTCGTTGGCGGCCGCAGCCGCGACGTTGGCGGCATCCGCGGCGGCATTGGCGGCGGGCTGGTCGGCAGGTTCGCCCTCTTCCCCACTCCCGCCGCAGGCCGCGAGCAGCAGCAACGCGGCCAGCGCCGCTCCCGTCCGCGAACGATCGATCATGGCACCCTCCCTGTCCGCCGGCCGACTCGGCCGTGTCCACGCGATCATGACGAAGAGCGCACCGGCGGCAACGACTTTGCGGCCGGTGGGTTAGCCCGACTGCTCCAGACATGCGGCGATCAGCTGCGCTTCCGGCGTCCTCAGCGCGGCCTTGCTTCCGCACAGGAAGATGCCGTTGCGGCATCCCGGAGCGACAGTCTCGAGGCCGAAGGCGCGACAGGCATCGGCGGGAGCGATCGTCGCGCCCCGCCCCGCCGCGACGCTGGCCAGCGCCTCCTCGAGCTCCTCGAAATGGTCGTGGCGCCGGAGGAACGGTGGCTGGCTGCCGATGACCTCGGCGAACCAGCGGCCGAACACATATTCATATTCGTCATAGGTGACGAAAGCCAATCGGCCGGCTCCGGCGTCGGCGATTCCAGCAGCTCCGGCCGCACCGACCAGCACGAGCTCCTCTTCCGCCACCGCCAGGCTCTCGAAAGGCGCGGCTACGACCGGGCGATAGGTCATGGCGAGATCGATCTCGCCGCGGCCGAGCGCGTCCAGCAAGGCATCCTGACTGCCGGTACGCAGGATCAGGCGCTGCTCCAGCGGAAGGCGCGGAAGGAGCGAAGGAACGAGGCGATAGCGGCCGAAACCGGTGACCGCCCCCAGCCGCAGCGGCGAGATGGCTGGCGCGTCGGAACCGATCACGGCACAGACCCGATCGATGTCGGACAGCGCGCGTCCGACCACGTCGAACATCTCTCGCCCCTTGGGCGTGAGCCGGAGCGAGCGCCCGACGCGCTCGGTGAGCCGGATGCCGACCTCGCGCTCGAACCGGCGCAGATCGGCATGGACGGCCGGCGGCGACTTGCCGATCCGCCGTCCGGCGGCGGTGATGCCGCCGGCCAGGCCGACCGCATGGAATACGGCCGCGCGTCGCAGGGTGCTGCTGTCCATCTTTCAGTTGTACCGAAGATCAGCAGCAAGAGGAAAAAATTTTGGAAGGATCGTCATGCGCCTAACAAGCGCGCATGAGGAGGAATCACGATGCGCAGGTTTCTGCTGGCGGCGGCCATCGCCCTCGCCGTTCCTTCAGCCGCGCGGGTGCAATCGGATGACGGAAAGACGATTGCGCAGTTCTACAGCTATCGGCTCACCGATCGCGCGCGCTTCGAGAGCGGCTATCGCGCGCATCTGGGCTGGCACGCCCGCCGGCAGGATCGGCTCGTCTGGTACGCCTGGACCGTCCGGTCCGGCCCGCGGCAGGGGCAGTTCATCGACGCGACCGCCGGCGCCAGCCTCGCCGATCTCGATGCGCGTCCCGATCTCGCCGGCGACGGTGCGGACTTCGCGCGCACGGCGGCGCCCTATGCCGAACCGATCGACGTGGAGACGTGGGAGCTCTGGCCCGAGCCGTCCACCGCAACCCCGCTGGAGGACCGTGAACCGAGCCGGGTCGTGGACGTTTTCCTTATCCGAGTAAATCCGGGCGAGGAACAGGCGTTCGAGCGCGCGATCGGCAACATGGCCGCGCGGCATTGCGGCGCAGCGCTCCGCGTGAGTTGGTATCGCAAGCTGCGCGGCGGGCAGGTGCCAGCCTATATGGTCCTGCTCGCACGCGACCGCTGGGCGGATCTCGGCCGGGCCGGGGGCACGCTGTCGTCGCTCCTGGCCGGCGCGTACCGCGCGCAGCCGGCGGAGATCCAGCCCGCCCTCGGCCTTGTCGCCTCGATCATCACCGAAAGCTGGAGCTACGAGCCGCGGCTGTCGCTGATTCCCGGAACTCCCCTGACGCCCTGATCCGGGCTGATATGGTCAGCTCCGTGCAGTCGCATCCACCGGCGGCCGGTTCGCGAGCGATTTCGCGACCGCCTCGACCTGCTCCATCACGCGCAGGATGTTACCCTGGGCGAGCCTGGCGAGGTCGGCGTCGCTCCATCCGCGCCGCGCGAGTTCGGCGAACACCAGCGGGTAGCCGTCGACACCCTTGATTCCCTCCGGCCCGGTGCCGCCGATGCCGTCGAGGTCCGCGCCGATGCCGACGTGATCCTTGCCTGCCACCTTCGCGATATGCTCGATGTGGTCGGCGACGGTCGCGGCGGTGACGCGCGGCTCGGGGTGCGCCTTGTCCCAGGCGGCGAGGACCACCGGCGCCTTGTCGCCATAGCCGTCCGACGGCACGCCGACCGACTTGGCATAGTCGCTGCGCGCCTTGTCCCACGCGTTCCATTCGGGCGAGATGAAGGCGGGATAGAAATTGACCATCACCACGCCGCCGTTGGCCGCGATCGCCTTCAGCAGCTCATCGGGGATGTTGCGGGGCCGGTCGGTCAGCGCGCGCGCCGACGAGTGCGACGCCATCACCGGCGCCTTGCTCGCCCTGATCGCCGCCGCCATCGTCGTGTCGGCGACGTGGCTGACGTCCACGATCATGCCGATCCGGTTCATCTCGGCGACGACCTGACGGCCGAACTCGCTGAGTCCGCCGGCGCGCGGCGCGTCGGTCGAGCTGTCCGCCCATTCGAGGCTCTTGCCGTGCGTCAGCGTCATGTAGCCGACGCCGAGCGCCTTGTACTGCCTGAGCACCGATAGCCGCCCGTCGATCTGGTGCCCGCCCTCGACGCCGATCAGCGAGGCGATCCGGCCAGCCTTCTGGATGCGGCGCACGTCCGCGGCCGTGGCCGCCAGCTCGAAGGTGTCCGGATGTCCGGCGACGAAGCGGCGGACGATGTCGATCTCCTCCAGCGTCACCTCGACCGCACGCGGGCCGGTGATGCCGGCGTCGATGTAGACCGACCAGAACTGGCCGCCGACATGGCCCTTCCTGAGGCGCGGGATGTCGGTCTGGAGCGGCAGCGGAAGCTTCGACGTGTCCTTGGTGAGGTCGACCGCTTCGACCTTCGCCTCGTACTTCTCGCGGATCTCCCAGGGCAGGTCGTTGTGGCCGTCGATGATCGGATATTGGCGCAGCACCTTCTCGACGCGGGCGAGATCGGCCGGCGCAGGCGCCACGGCCTGAGGCGCGGCGGTCGCGAGCAGCAGCGAAAGGATCATCATCGACACCCCCTCAAAAATTTTTACAGAATTCTTACAGGATCCGGAACCGGTCCCGACACTCCGCGTTGATAACGGGCTTGGACGAAAGAACGAGCATCTTTTGACGGATTGAAAACCGCACGGTGGACGATCCGTCATAGGGAGCCCCGCCGCGAAAGCGACGGGGCTTACCTGTATTCGGCCTCAAACGCCGAAACAACGAGCCGAAATAACGATAGGTCTCGACCATCGCAGTCTGGGTCGCCTCGGCAATGCAGGCCGTTGGATCGCGAACAGGATACCGTTCAGCACCCGCCGGTCATCCACGCGCGGCACCCCCATGCGACAGCGGGAATAGGGCTCAATCCGCCGCATCTGCGACGGCGTCAGCATCGGCAAGTCACTCAAGGCAGCACTTGCCGCCTTGAATCATCACAACCATTCAGCGCAACAAATTAATAGGTCCTGAGCCTTGCTGAAACAGACAAGCCTGTCCGGCTTCGGGACTCGTGACGAATACGTAACGATCCTCGGCTTTGCGCGACTCGTCGGGCTATGATAACGTCTGGACGTTGCCGCTTGGCTTGGCAGGGGATATCGCGCATGGACATGACCGGAACGCTCACTCGGGCCGATCTTGCCGACGCATTGCACCATGAAGTGGGGCTGTCGCGCGCCGACTCGTCCAAGCTGGTCGAACAGATCCTCGCCCATATGTGCGAGGCGCTGGCGCGGGGCGAGAACGTCAAGATCTCCGGCTTCGGCAGCTTCATCCTGCGCGACAAGGGCGAGCGGATCGGGCGCAATCCCAAGACCGGCGTCGAGGTGCCGATCGCGCCGCGGCGCGTGCTCACCTTCCGCGCCAGCCAGATGATGCGCGACCGCATCGTCGAGGCCGGCTGACCCAGGCGATGGCCGCGCCGGACAAGGCGGCGGGGGCCTTCCGAACAATCGGTGAGCTGTCGCGCGAGACGGGTATCGCCCAGCATATCCTGCGCTATTGGGAAACGCGCTTTCCCCAGCTGAAGCCGCTGCAGCGCGCCGGCCGGCGCCGCTATTATCGTCCCGAGGACGTCGCGCTCGTCCGCCGCATTCAGCATCTGCTCGACCATGAGGGCTATACGATCCGCGGCGTCCAGAAGCTGCTCGCGAGCGAGACCCCGGCCAAGGCCGGCACCCGCAGCACGCGCGACGCCGCCCGCGCGATCCGCGCCGATCTCGTCGCTGCGCTGGAGGAGGATCGGCGGTAGGGGGTTCGCCGATCGCGATCGGTCACCGGAAAAGTGATCCGGTCAACCCCAGATCGTTACCGATCCGCGATCCGGGCGAGATGCGCGGTGATCCTGAGCAGCACCAGCAGTCCCGCCGCCGCAAAGCCCGCAAGCGCGAGCACGGCATAGATCAGCGCCTTCAGCCAGCGCGCGATCTCGTTCTCCGCGCGCGGCCGTTCCACCGCGACGGCGCCGGCGGGCGCGGTGCCGTTGACGAGATCGGGCGTGACGCGAGCCTCACCGGCTTCGATCGGGCCAGGCATGGGCGTCTCCTCCGCTGCGGGCAGCGGCGCGCCAACGCGGCCCGGCACCGCTTCCCCGAGCCGGCCGCCGGAGACCGAGGCGAGCGATCCGACCAATGACAAGGTCGCCAGCACGCTCAGCACCAGCAGCGCGACTCGCCCGAGCCAGTCGAGCGCCTTCACCGCGCCGCTCCCGTCGCCGCGCGCGCGCCGGCCCGCTCCCGCCGCGCCAGTTCGGCCTTGAGCGTCGCGGCCCGCGGCGCCCACAGGAAGCCGAAGCTCACCGCGCCGTCCCTGGTCTCGACCGCATGGTGCAGCCGGTGCGCCTGCACGATCCGCTTCATATAGCGGGAGCGCGGCAGGTAGCGGGTCGGCAGCCGCCGATGGACGATGACGTCATGAAAGCCGAAGTAGATCGCGCCATAGGCGGCAATTCCCGCCCCGATCCATGCACATCCCGGCCACCAGCCGAGCTGCGTCCCGCCGAACAGCAGCGCGACCGAGGGAATCGCGAAGATCACCGCGTAGAGATCGTTGAGCTCGAAGCGTCCCTCGCGCGGGCGATGATGGCTTCGGTGCAGGACCCATCCCGGCCCGTGCATCACCCATCGATGCATCGCATAGGCGAATCCCTCCATCGCCGCGACGGTGGCGAGCAGGAGGAGAAGGCCGGCGAGCGGGTTCACGCGGACCATATAGCTCCTCTTTCGTCCGCTGGCAGGAGGGGCAGGGTGGATTCGCCTCGCGCGCTGTGCTTAAGGCCTTCGACGACATTCCCGATCTTCAAAAAGAGGCGCCCCGTGAACATCCACGAATATCAGGCCAAGGAACTGCTCGCGAAGTTCGGCGTGCCCGTGCCCGCCGGCTATGCGGCGATGAGCGTCGAGGAGGCGGTCGCGGCCTCCAGGAAGCTGCCCGGGCCGCTCTACGTGGTGAAGGCGCAGATCCACGCCGGCGGCCGCGGCAAGGGCAAGTTCAAGGAGCTGCCGCCCGAGGCCAAGGGCGGCGTCCGCCTCGCGAGGACCGAGGACGAGGTCCGCAGCGCGGCGTCGGAGATGCTCGGCAACACGCTGGTGACCGTCCAGACCGGCGAGCACGGCAAGCAGGTCAACCGCCTCTACGTCACCGATGGCGTCGACATCGCCAAGGAATTCTACCTGGCGCTGCTGGTCGACCGCGCCACCGGCCGCGTCGCCTTCGTCGTTTCGACCGAGGGCGGCATGGACATCGAAACGGTCGCGCACGACACGCCCGAGAAAATCCACACCTTCGACGTCGATCCGGCGACCGGCTTCATGCCCCACCATGGACGCGCCGTCGCCAAGGCGCTGGGACTGACCGGCGAGCTCGCCAAGCAGGCGCAGAGCCTGGCGGGCAAGGTCTATCAGGCGTTCCTCGGCACCGACGCCTCGCAGATCGAGATCAATCCGCTCGCCGTCACGGACGACGGCAAGCTGATGGTGCTCGACGCCAAGGTCGGCTTCGATTCGAACGCGTCGTTCCGTCATAAGGACCTCGCCGAGCTGCGCGACGAGACCGAGGAGGATCCGATGGAGCTCGAGGCGTCGAAGCACGATCTCGCCTACATCAAGCTCGACGGCGACATCGGCTGCATGGTCAACGGCGCCGGCCTCGCGATGGCGACGATGGACATCATCAAATTGAACGGCATGTTCCCGGCCAACTTCCTCGACGTCGGCGGCGGCGCGAGCAAGGAGAAGGTGACCGCGGCGTTCAAGATCATCCTCAGCGATCCTGCGGTGAAGGGCATCCTCGTCAACATCTTCGGCGGCATCATGCGCTGCGACATCATCGCCGAGGGTATCGTCGCCGCCGCCAAGGAAGTGAACCTTTCGGTGCCGCTGGTCGTCCGGCTGGAGGGCACCAACGTCGAGGAGGGCAAGGCCATCCTCGCCAACTCGGGCCTCGCGATCGTGCCTGCCAACGACCTGGGCGACGCCGCGCAGAAGATCGTCGCCGAGGTGAAGCAGGCGGCATAGGAATTATTCGTCGCCCCGGCGTAGGCCCGGGCCGCCCAGTGGCGCGGACAGTGACTGCCACGGGCCGAGACGACGTTTCGGGATCGGCCTTCCCTCCCCAGGAAGAGGTTGAGACCACAGGAGTGGATGCAGATGAAGGTACTGGTGCCGGTCAAGCGCGTGCTTGACTATAACGTGAAGCCCCGCGTGAAGGCGGACGGGACGGGGGTCGACCTCGCCAACGTCAAGATGAGCATGAACCCCTTCGACGAGATCGCCGTCGAGGAGGCGATCCGCCTCAAGGAGAAGGGCGTGGCGACCGAGATCGTCGCGGTCTCGATCGGAGAGGCCAAGGCGCAGGAGACGCTGCGTACCGCACTGGCGATGGGCGCGGACCGCGCGATCCTGGTTCAGACCGACGAGAAGGTCGAGCCGCTGGGCGTCGCCAAGATCCTGAAGGCGATCGCGGACGAGGAGCAGCCGGGGCTGATCATCCTCGGCAAGCAGGCGATCGACGATGACAACAACCAGACCGGCCAGATGCTCGGCGCGCTGACCGGCTGGGGCCAGGGCACCTTCGCCTCCAAGGTCGAGGTCGGGGGCGGCGGCGTGAAAGTGACGCGCGAGGTGGACGGCGGCCTCGAGACGGTCGAGCTCAAGCTGCCGGCGATCGTCACCACGGACCTGCGCCTCAACGAGCCGCGCTATGCTTCGCTCCCCAACATCATGAAGGCCAAGTCCAAGCCGCTTGGCGTCAAGTCGCCGGCCGACTACGGCGTCGACGTGAGCCCGCGCCTCGCCACGCTGAAGGTGGTCGAGCCGGCGAAGCGCACCGCGGGCGTCAAGGTCGCCGACGTCGACGAACTGGTGACGAAGCTCAAGGCTCTGGGCATCGCGAAATAGTCAAACCTCCGTTCGCCCTGAGCTTGTCGAAGGGCCGTACTTTTCTTCGAGGAAAGAAGGGCGGGGCTTCGACAGGCTCAGCCCGAACGGATTGAGAGGATCGGTTTTATGAAGACTCTGGTTTGGGTCGAGCATGACGGCGGCGCCGTCAAGGACGCGACGCTGGCGGCGGTGACCGCGGCGGCGAAGCTGGGCGATATCGACCTGCTGGTCGCGGGGCAGGGCGTCGACGGCGTCGCGCAGGCGGCGGCGAAGATCGCGGGTGTCGGGAAGGTCCTGGTCGCCGACGACGCGGCCTATGGCCATGGCCTCGCCGAGAATGTCGCGCCGCTGGTCGCCGGGCTGATGGCGGATCATGACGCCTTCGTCGCGCCCGCCACCACCACCGGCAAGAACATCGCGCCGCGCGTCGCCGCGCTGCTCGACGTGATGCAGGTCTCCGACATCCTGTCGGTCGAGAGCGCGGATACCTTCACCCGCCCGATCTACGCCGGCAACGCGGTCGCGACCGTGCAGTCGAAGGACGCGAAGAAGGTGCTGACGGTGCGCACCACGGCCTTCGAGAAGGCGGCGGGCGAGGGCGGCTCGGCGAGCGTCGAGAAGGTTGCCGGCCCGGGCGACAAGGGCGTCTCCAGCTTCGTCGGCGCCGAGATCGCCAAGTCGGAGCGTCCGGAGCTGACCAGCGCGAAGGTGATCGTCTCGGGCGGCCGGGCGCTCCAGAACGGCGAGAACTTCCATGCGATCATCGAGCCGCTCGCCGACAAGCTCGGCGCCGCGGTCGGTGCATCGCGGGCGGCGGTGGACGCGGGCTATGTCCCCAACGACTACCAGGTCGGCCAGACCGGCAAGATCGTCGCGCCCGAGGTCTATATCGCGATCGGCATCTCCGGCGCGATCCAGCACCTCGCCGGCATGAAGGACTCCAAGACCATCATCGCCATCAACAAGGACGAGGACGCGCCGATCTTCCAGGTCGCCGACGTCGGACTGGTCGGCGACCTGTTCAAGGTCGTTCCCGAGCTGACGTCGAAGCTGTGATCGCTGCGCGGCGGCTGGTGCGGCGGTTCGTCGGGCGGATGACGCCCCGGACCATCGCACTGGCCGCCGTTCTGCCTTGCGCGTCGACGCCAAGCTGGGCGGCGCCCCTTCCCGCTCCCGCCTGTACAGCGCCGTCGCCGATCCTCGGGTCCGACTTCATCTACGAGAGCGCGCCCTATCCGCAGGCGCACGCCTCGACGATCGTCGAGACTGAAGCCGGCACGCTGCTCGCCGCCTGGTTCGGCGGTACGCACGAGCGCCATCCCGACGTCAGCATCTATGTCGCGCGCCGGCAAGGCGGCGTGTGGCAGACGCCGGTCAAGGCCGCCGACGGCATCCAGCCCGACGGCGCCCGGCTGCCGACCTGGAATCCGGTGCTGTTCCAGCCCGCGCAAGGGCCGCTGACGCTGTTCTACAAGGTCGGACCCGACCCGCGCCATTGGTGGGGCATGGCGATGACGTCGAGCGACGACGGCCGCTCGTGGAGCGCGGCGCGCCGCCTGCCCGACGGCATCCTCGGTCCGATCAAGAACAAGCCGGTGACGCTCGCCGACGGCAGCTGGCTCGCCCCTTCCAGCACCGAGCGCGAAGGCAACCGCTGGTCGCTGCATTTCGAGCGCAGCACCGATAGCGGCAGGAACTGGACCGCGACTGCGCCGGTCACCTCGCCCGAGCATATCGACGCGATCCAGCCGAGCGTCCTGTTCCACGAGGACGGTGTGCTGGAGGCAATAGCCCGGACCCGGCAGGGCGCGCTCGCGATGACCTGGTCGAAGGACGGCGGGCTGAGCTGGTCACCGCTCGCGGCGATCGATCTGCCCAATCCCAACTCGGGCACCGACGCAGTGACGCTGAGGGACGGGCGGCAGCTGCTGGTCTACAACCACAGCGCCCATTATCCCGACCGGCCAGGCAAGGGGCCGCGCTATCCGCTCGACGTCGCATTCTCGGATGACGGGGTGCATTGGCGGCCGGTGCTGACGCTCGAAAACAAGCCGATCGGCAACGGCTATGCTCATCCGGCAGTGATCCAGACGCGCGACGGGCTGGTCCACATCACCTATACCCATGACCGTACCCGCATCCGTCATGTCGTGCTCGATCCGACCCGGCTGTGCGATCGGACGGCGAACCGGCTTCAGGCACTTCGCCCGGGCGGGCTCGTCCTGTTCCAGGGCGATTCGATCACCGACGGCGGCCGGTGGCGCGAAGGCGACGATCAGAACCACATCATGGGGCAGGACTATGCCTATGTGATCGCCGCCGAAATCGGCGCCGAGCTCCCCGAGCGGCGGCTGCGGTTCGTCAACCGCGGTATCAGCGGGAATACGGTGGCCGATCTGGAGCGTCGCTGGCAAACCGACGTGATCGACCCGAAACCCGATGTCCTCAGCATCCTGGTGGGCATCAATGATCTGCTTTCGGCCAAACCTGTGCCGGCGGACACCTATCGCCGGACCTACGCAGCCCTCATCGAGCGCACGCGGGCGGCCTTGCCCGAGGTGAGGATCGTGTTGGGCGAACCGTTCCTGCTGCCGGTGGGACGCTATGCTCCGATCCCGCCGGAGCTGCGCGCACGACTGGCCGAGCGCCAGGCGATCGTGGCCGATCTTGCGCGGCGCTATCGCCTGCCACTGGTCCGCTATCAGGCCGCCTTCGATCGGGCCATGGTTAGCGCTCCGGCGAGCCACTGGTCGTGGGACGGCGTACATCCGACCTATGCCGGGCACGGGCTGATGGCGCGGGAATGGCTCGCGACGGTCGAGCGCGCCGGACGCGATTGGGTCGGCTCCGGGGACCAGTAATCAATGACTCCGACCGATCGCCTTCACGTTGTCACCTCGAGGCCCATCGTACGGCGGCCAGCCTGCTCAAAAATGGGGCTCTACCCCGATGTATCGGACGCAGCCGGGGCGGACTGACAACCAAGTTGCAGACAGTCTGCGACGACCAGGGGCGTCCGCTGCTCCTTCATCTTGCCGAGGGCCAGGCCAACGACCACAAGACCGCTGCCGCGGTCCTCGATCAGCTACCGCACGCCCGCTTCCTGCTCGCCGACAGGGCCTACAGTTGCGCTGCCTTCCGGCAGGCGACGACCGATCGCGGCATCACGCCATGCATCCAGCCTCCCGCCAAGCACCGCGGCCAGCACGCAACCCGATATGACCGATGTGCCCACACCTTCCTGTCGGCAATCGCATTCGCCGCCACATTCATATTCTGAAGCAATGAGTCCTGAGCCAGGTTGAAACAGGAGCGGGCCGGTGCCGCCTCAGCATTAGAACCGGACGACCGCCGCACCCCAGGTAAACCCGCCGCCCATCGCCTCGAGCACGAGGAGGTCGCCGCGCTTGATCCGCCCGTCGCGCACCGCCGTGTCGAGCGCGAGCGGCACCGAGGCGGCGGAGGTGTTGGCATGTTCGTCGACCGTCACCACCACCTTCCCGGGCGCGAGGCCGAGCTTGCGCGCGGTCGCGTCGAGGATGCGGGCATTGGCCTGATGCGGCACCACCCAGTCGACCTCGGCGCTGGTCAGACCGGCGGCGGCGAGCGATTCGTTCATCACCGCGGCGAGATTGACCACCGCATGGCGGAACACCTCGCGCCCCTTCATGCGCAGCTTGCCGACCGTACCGGTGGTCGAGGGGCCGCCGTCGACGTAGAGCAGCTGATTGTGGCGCCCGTCGGCATGGAGCCGCGTCGCGAGCACGCCGCGGTCCGAATCCTCCTCGGCCACGAGCACGATCGCGCCGGCGCCGTCGCCGAACAGCACGCAGGTCGCGCGGTCCTCCCAGTCGAGAATGCGGCTGAAGGTCTCGGCGCCGATCACCAGCGCCCTGGAATGCGCCCCGGCGCGGATCATCGCATCGGCGACCTGCAGCGCGTAGAGGAAACCCGAGCATACCGCCGCGACGTCGAACGCGACGCAATCGTCGATGCCGAGCGCGGCCTGGACCTTGGTCGCCGAAGCGGGGAAGGTCTGGTCGGGGGTGGCGGTGGCCAGCACGATCAGATCGATGTCCTGCGCCGCGATGCCCGCCGCGGCGAGCGCCGCCTTGGCTGCGTCGGTCGCGAGAGTCGCGGTGGTCTCGTCGGGTCCGGCGATGTGGCGGAAGCGGATGCCGGTGCGCTCGACGATCCATTCGTCCGAGGTGTCGACCTGCTGCGCGAGCTCGTCGTTCGACACGCGCCGCGGCGGCAGCGCCGATCCGGTCCCGAGAATCACCGAACGCCGTTGGGTCACGCTGCTTGCGCCTCGAAATTGCCGAGGTCCTCGATGATGCGGCGCGTCAAGTCGTCCCGCACCATCTTGGCGGCGACCTCGATCGCATGGGCGACGCCGACCTCGTTGGCGCCGCCGTGGCTCTTCACCACCAGCCCGTTGAGGCCGAGGAAGACCGCGCCATTGTGGTTGTTGGGATCGAGATGATTGCGCAGCAGCTCGGTCGCCGGGCGCGAGATCAGGAAGCCGATCTTCGAGCGGGTCGAGCTCTGGAAGGCGCGGCGCAGCAGGTCGGCGACGAAACGGGCGGTGCCCTCCGCCGTCTTGAGCGCGATGTTGCCCGAAAAGCCGTCGCACACGATCACGTCGACATTGCCGCGCGACAGCGAATTGCCCTCGATGAACCCTTCGAACCGCAGCGGCAGATGGTCCGCTGCGCGCAGCTGCGCCGCGGCGTCGCGGATGATGTCGGTGCCTTTCAGATCCTCGGTGCCGATGTTGAGCAGCGCGACCCGCGGGCTTTCGAGGTCGAGGATGGTGCGCGCATAGGCGGCACCCATCACCGCGAACTGGACGAGGTTCCGTGCGTCGCACTCGGTATTGGCGCCGAGGTCGAGCATCACCGTGTCGGTTTCGCCCAGACTCGGCAGCTGCGCGGCGAGCGCCGGCCGGTCGATGCCCGGCATGGTGCGCAGCGCCAGCTTGGCCATCGCCATCAGCGCGCCGGTGTTGCCCGAGGAGACCGCGGCGGCAGCCCGGCCCTGCTTCACGAGGTCGATCGCGACGCCCATCGAGGTTGCCTTGGCACGGCGCAGCGCCGCGCTCGGCCGTGCGTCCGACCTGACCACCTCGGCCGCGTGAACGATCTCCGACGCGGCGGTGAGATTGGGATGGGTCTTGAGCTCGGCGCGGATCGCCGGCTCGTCACCGACGAGCAGGAAGCGCATCCCCTCGAACTGGCGTCGCGCGCGCGCGACGCCGGCGAGCATGACCGCCAGCCCCTCGTCGCCGCCCATCGCATCGACGGCGATCCGCGAACCAGGGGGCATCTCGGTCAAGCTCTGCTCGGTCGTTTCGAGGCTCAGCCCTCGACCGATACGATCTCACGGCCGTTGTAGTGGCCGCAAGCTGGGCAGAGGTTGTGCGGGCGCTTCAGCTCGCCGCAGTTCGGGCATTCCTGGAACGACTCGACGGCAAGGGCGTCATGCGCGCGGCGCATGCCACGCCGCGAGGGCGAAGTCTTTCTCTTGGGGACGGCCATTTCGGCACCTTCTCAAAAAACGAAATTCGACGGTTCGGGGCCGCGATACGACCCGGACGCGGGAAGGGCAAGCGGAGCCGACGGCCGGCCGCTCGTCCAGGCCGGCATGTCCGGGCGGGTCGCGAAGCGAAGGCGCGCCTATAGCGATTTTCGCCGCGGTTGCAAGCCGTGCGGCGCCGTGCGACTCCTGCCGGCGAAGAGGGGGAACCGCCATGCATATCGTCCTGCCCGTCGCACTCGCCACGGCCGCCGCGGCTGCGCTGATCAATCTGTGGATCGGGGTGCGAGTCGGGCGGCTGCGCATATCGGAAAAGGTGATGGTGGGCGATGGCGGCAGTGCGCGGCTGCTTGCGGCCATGCGCGCGCACGCCAATTTCGTCGAATATGCGCCGTTCGTGCTGATCCTGCTCGCGCTGGTCGAGCTTGCGGCGGGCACCTCGGGCTGGCTGTGGGCGGCAAGTCTCGTCTTCATCGCCGGACGGTTGCTGCATGTGTTCGGGATGCAAGGCTGGCGCTCGGGCCGCATGATCGGCATCGGCGCGACCTGGGCGGTGCTGCTGGGGCTCGCCATCTACGCCGCCGTGCTGCCGTTCCGCACGACGCCGCCGGTGGATGCGGCGCCGGTCGAGGTGGTGCCGTCGGCTTGAGACGGACTCACTGGATGGAGTAGGCTGGCCGGCGCAACCTCTCACCTAAGAGTCGCTTTCAGCTTCGCTGAATCGGCGCCGCTGTTTCAGTAAAGCTGAAACAGACTCTAGGCCAGCACCGCATCCCCGACGAACGGATTGCTCGCGCGCTCATGGCCGATGGTACTCGGCTGACCATGGCCGGGGAGGAACACGGTCTCGTCCCCCATCGGCCACAGCTTGGTGACGATCGATGTGATCAGCGCCTGATGGTCGCTCAGCGGAAAATCGGTCCGCCCGATCGAGCCCTGGAACAGCACGTCGCCGACGATCGCCAGCCTCGACGGCGGGTGGTGGAAGACGACATGGCCCGGCGTGTGGCCGGGGGTGAATCGAGTATCCAGCGCGAGGTCGCCCACCGTCACCTCGTCGCCGTCGATCAGCCAGCGGTTCGGCTCGAACGGCTCGGCGGGAACGCCCCATTGCCGCGAATCGTCCGCCAACCGCGCGATCCAGTAGCGGTCCGCCTCGTGCGGGCCTTCGATCGGCACGTCCAAGTCCCTCGCCAACGGGCCTGCCATGCCGCAATGATCGAGATGGCCGTGGGTGATCAGGATCTTCTCGACCGCCACCCCTGCCTGCGCGATCGCCGAGCGGATGCGCGGCAGGTCGCCGCCGGGATCGACCACCGCCGCGCGCATGGTCGCGGTGCACCAGAGCAGCGTACAGTTCTGCTGGAGCGGCGTGACCGGGATGATGGCGGCGCGGAGCGGCGGCTCGCTCATTTCGGCGTTCTCCGATCGGTTCGGCGGGACGGCAAAGCCGCGCCTCGCCTCCTTTCCGGCATTAGAGTCCGGACCCACGAACGGCAATGGCTTGCGACGAGGCGTGCGGGGTGGCATGTCCTGCGCGAAAGCCATGACCCTCCTGCCCGACATCACCGCCACCATGACCTTCGACCCGCTCGGCGGCATCGCCGATCTCGAGCGTCACCTCGATGCGATGAGGGCGGAAGCGGAGGCGCGCCACTATCCGTTCAACCGCCACCTGGTCCGCAACGAGCTGCAGGCGGCGACCTTCCGCATCCGCTATCCGCGCCGGGTGCGGCTGCTCCTGGGGCCCTCAGGTGCGCTGGCGATCGAGATTTCGCCGCTCGCGGTTGCGAAGGAGCGCGCGACGCGCCTATAGGCGCCGCGCTCCCTTCCTGCCCCGAGGTGATCCCCATGAAGCCCTCCGCCGCTCTCGGCCGCATCCAGCCCTCCGCCACGCTGGCGATGACCGCGCGGGTGTTCGAGCTGAAGCGCCAGGGCGTCGACGTGATCGGCCTCGGCGCGGGCGAGCCGGACTTCGACACGCCCGAGCACGTCAAGGAAGCCGGCATCCAGGCGATCCGCGACGGCAGGACCAAGTACACCAACGTCGACGGCACGCCCGAGCTCAAGGACGCGATCGTCGCCAAGTTCGCGCGCGACAACAACCTGAGCTACGGCACCGACCAGGTGACGGTGAACGTCGGCGGCAAGCACACGCTGTTCAATGCGATCGTCGCGACGGTCGATCCCGGCGACGAGGTGATCGTGCCCGCGCCCTATTGGGTGAGCTATCCCGACGTCGTCCAGTTCGCCGGCGGCACGCCGGTGTTCGTCGAGGCGGGAGTCAAGCAGGGCTACAAGCTGCGCCCCGAGCAGCTCGAGGCGGCGATCACGCCCCGGACCAAGTGGGTGATCCTCAACTCGCCGTCGAACCCGACCGGCGCCGCCTACAGCGAGGGGGAGCTGAAGGCGCTCGGCGAGGTGCTCGCGCGCCATCCGCACGTCTGGGTGTTCGCCGACGACATGTACGAGCACATCGTCTACGACGGCTTCACCTTCCGCACCATCGCCGAGGTCTGCCCGGACCTCTACGAGCGCACGCTGACCGTCAACGGCTGCTCCAAGGCCTATGCGATGACCGGCTGGCGGATCGGCTTCGCCGGCGGGCCGGCGTGGCTGATCAAGGCGATGGCCAAGCTCCAGTCGCAGTCGACCAGCAATCCCTGCTCGATCGCGCAGGCCGCGGCCGTGGCGGCGCTGACCGGGCCGCAGGGCTTCCTCAAGGAGCGCGCGGCGGCCTTCCAGTCGCGCCGCGATCTGGTCGTGTCGATGCTGAACCAGGCGACCGGCATCCATTGCCCGCGGCCCGAGGGCGCCTTCTACGTCTATCCCGACGTCTCCGGGCTGATCGGCAAGACGACGCCGGGCGGCAAGGCCATCGCCAGCGACGAGGACCTCATCGGCTATTTCCTCGACGACGCGCGGGTGGCGGCGGTGCACGGCGCCGCCTTCGGCCTCTCGCCGGCGATGCGGATCAGCTATGCGACCTCGGAGAGCGCGCTGCGCGAGGCGTGCGAGCGCATCCAGACGGCGGCGGCGGCGCTTCGCTGACACCCTGATGAATAGAGCGGCCAGCGCCGGTTAAGCGCGGCCCTGCCACATTCGCCCGGATTCCGACGCTTTTTCGTCCGCACTACCGCGGTCAGCCGGTGTTCAGGCTGAACACGTCAATGGAGCATCATATGCGTACCCGTCTGAAGCCCTATTTCCTCCGCTATTTCGTCGGCGGGTTCGCGATCGGCGCGGTCTGCGTGATCGGCAGCCAGGTCGCGCACGCCGAGGCGCAGCCGGCGCCCTCCGTACCTTTCGTTCAGACTGCGCTCTGACCATGCGCTGGCCGCTCCTCGCCGGAACGATCGCGGCGGGGGCGGTGGCCATCGCGATGCCGGGCCGCGCCGAGCGCGCAGTGGCGATTCCGCCGCCGGCGCGCGATGTGGTCGCCAAGCCGGGGCTGCAGAATGCAGTGCTGGCGGGCGGCTGCTTCTGGGGCATGGAAGCGGTGTTCGAGCATGTGAAGGGCGTGCGCGCCGTCGTCAGCGGCTATGCCGGCGGCTCGCGCGGCACCGCCACCTACGACCAGGTCTCGACCGAGCGCACCCGCCATGCCGAGGCGGTGAGGATCGTCTATGATCCCCGGCAGGTCAGCTACGGCACGCTGCTGCGCATCTATTTCTCGGTCGCGCACGACCCGACGCAGGTGAACGGGCAGGTTCCCGATCAGGGGCCCAGCTACCGCTCGGCGATCTTTCCGCAGAGCCCGGCGCAGAAGCTGGTGGCGGAGCAGTATATCGCCCAGCTCACCCGCGCCCAGGCCTTTGCCAAACCGATCGCCACGAGGATCGAGAGCGGCGGGTTCTTCCCGGCCGAAGCCTATCACCAGGATTTCGCGCGGCGGAACCCGAGCCATCCGTACATCGCGCGCTGGGACCGGCCGAAGGTGGCGGCGTTCCGCGCGGCTTTTCCGACGCTTGCCAAGTAGCCTTCGTCACCCGGCCTTGTGCCGGGGTCCACCGCACCTCAAGCCGCAGCATTGGCGGCTCCGTGGATGCCGGAACCAGTCCGGCATGACGATCAAATCAGCGCAAGGGCGCTGAGCTTGCCCGCAAGCTCGGCCGGCATCGCGGCGATCCCTTCGGTAGAGCCGCCGAGGTCGGGCGGTGCGTCCTTGGCTTCAAGGTAGCGCCAGCCTTGGTGCGCGCGCTTCGGGAGCGGCTGGACGGGGATGAACTGCGGGTCGAGGTGGATCGCGACGCGCCCGCCTTCCGCTTCGCCGAAGCCCAGGATCGGAGTGCGCCCGACCAGCTGGTGCTTGACGATCCAGAACAGCGAACCGCCAGCGATCTCGGCGTGGCGCTTGGGCAGGTAGCGGGTGGTCATCACGAACGCGCCCTCGGCGGCGCGGACCGCGATGCGCTCGCGCAGATAGGCGACGCTGTCGCAGCCATAGGCGACCTTGGTCAGGTGAAGCGGCATGAGTCCGATCTGGGCGCTCGCCGGCTCCGACTCAAGTCAGCCGGCGAGGCCGCTCGCGGTGGCAAGGCCCAGGAAGACGAAGAAGCCCATCGAATCGGTCGTCATCGTGACGAAGATCGACGAGGCCACTGCCGGATCGGCGCGGAGGCGGTCGAGCGTCAGCGGCACCACCACGCCCGCGAGACCGGCGATGACGATGTTGCCGAGCATCGCCGAGGCGATCACAGCGCCGAGCGCCGGATGATGGTAGAACAGCCCGACCGCGATTCCGATCACCGCCGCGACGCTGAGCCCGTTGAGGAGCGCGATCGAGATCTCGCGGCGGATCGCACGCAAGGTGTTCGACTGGGTCAGCTGGTTGGTGGCCAGCGCGCGCACCGTTACCGCCATCGTCTGGGTGCCGGCATTGCCGCCGACGCCGGCGACGATCGGCATCAGCGCGGCGAGCGCGACCATCCGGCTGATCGTCCCTTCGAACAAGGTGATGATCGTCGCGGCGACCAGCGCGGTGCCAAGGTTGGCGATCAGCCAGCGCACGCGCGCCTTGTAGCTGTCGATGACCGGCTCGTTGATGTCGCCCTCGCCGGCGCCGGACAGGCGGAGGATGTCCTCGCCCGCCTCCTCGGAGATGATGTGGACGACGTCGTCCACCGTGATCATGCCGACCAGCCGGCCGTTGCCGTCGACCACCGCGGCGGAGATCAGCGCGTATTTCTGGAACCTGAGCGCCACTTCCTCCTGGTCCATGTCGACCTGGATCAGCGTCTGCTCGCGCTTCATCACGTCGCCGAGCCCGACCGACCGCGGTGCGCGCAGGATCCAGGAGAGCTGGCAGGTGCCGACCGGCTTGTGCGCCGGATCGACCACGAAGATCTCCCAGAAATCGGTGGTGAGGTCCTCGTTGCCGCGCAGATAGTCGAGCACGTCGCCGACGGCCCAATGCTCGGGCACCGCGACCAGTTCGCGCTGCATCAGGCGGCCGGCGGATTCCTCGGGATAGGAGAGCGCTTCCTCGATCGCGGCGCGATCGTCGGGGTCGAGGGCGCGCAGCACCGCGCGCTGATCCTCTTCCTCGAGGTCCTCGATGATCGCGACGGCGTCGTCGGTGTCGAGCTCGGCCGCGATGTCCGCGACCTGGTGCGGCTCGAGGCTGTCGATCAGCTCCTCGCGGACCCAATCGTTCATCTCGGCGAACACGTCGCCGTCGAGCAGGTCCGAGATGGCATGTGCCAGCGCCGGACGCTGCTCGGCGGGCGTCAGCTCGAACAGGTCGGCGATGTCGGCGGGATGGAGCGGCTCGACCAGTTCGCGGGCGCGGCCGTCGTCGCCGGCACCGACCGCGTCGAGCACCGCGCGGACAAACTCGGGCTTCAGCCGGTCGTCCTCGTCGAGCTCGCTGGATTCGGGTGCCTCCGGCTGGGGAAGCTCGGTCTCGCTCATCGTGCCGCCCCTTGCTGACTATCCGTTGCCGCCAAGGTCCTAACGCCGGTGCTGCCAACTGCCAATCGGCCGCTCGGCTCCCGTTTCGGTACGACCCCAGATCGGATACGAATTTGCCAAGCCCCGGCACCCGCTCTAGGGCGGCCGCACCTCGTTGCTTTTGGAGTGAGCCCCGCGTGACCGACCTTCCCGAAACGCTGACCATGACGCTCGAGACCGGCGACGTCGTCATCCGCCTGCGTCCGGACCTTGCCCCCAATCATGTCGAGCGGATCGCGACGCTGGCCAACCAGGGCTTTTACGACAACGTCGTGTTCCACCGCGTGATCGACGGGTTCATGGCGCAGGGCGGCGACCCGACCGGTCGCGGCACCGGCGGCTCCGACCTGCCCGACCTCCAGGCCGAGTTCAGTCGCGAGCCGCACGTCCGCGGCGTCTGCTCGATGGCGCGCACCTCCAATCCGCACAGCGCCAACAGCCAGTTCTTCATCTGCCTCGACGACGCGACCTTCCTCGACGGCCAGTATACCGTGTGGGGCGAGGTGATCGAGGGCATGGATCATGTCGACGCGCTCCCCAAAGGCGAGCCGCCGCGCAATCCCGGCAAGATCGTGCAGGCGCGGGCGGAGTAACCACCGCTCATTACGATGGGCTCGGGTCACGCCGTCGCGATCGTCGCAGCCACCCAGTCATGGAACAGCCGCACCGGGCGCGTCTGCAGCGCGCGCGGGCGGCACACGAACCAATAGCTGTAGCGGCTCTCGACGGTGACGTCGAAGAGCTGGACCAGCCGCGGATCGTTCGCTGCTTCGTAATGGGTCTCCAGCATGAAGGCGATGCCGAGCCCCTGCGCCGCCGCCTCGAGCATCAGCGATCCCGAATCGAAAAAGTCGATCGCCAACGGCTCGAGGTCCGGCAGGCCGACCGCCTCGCGCCAGGCGGTGAAGGTCTCGGGCATGTCGCGGTGGATCAGCACCGTCTGGCTGGCGAGCTGATGCGGCTCGGTGACCGCGCCGGGCCCCTCGGCGAGCGAGCGCGAAGCGATCACGTGCACGCGGTTGCGATCGAGCCGCTTGGCGTAGAGCGCCGGATCGATCTCCTCGGCCAGCACGATCGCGGCGTCGAGCCCGTCGCCTAGGCGCGCCACACCGTGGCCGCCGGTATCGACGTCGAGATGGAGCTCGGGATGGAGCCGCTTCAATTCGCCGAGCCGCGGCAGCAGCCGCTGCGTCGCGAACAGGGGGAGCACGCCGAGACGCAGGCGCAGCAACTCGACCCCGCTGGTCATCGCCTCGATCGTGTCGGAAATGGTGTCGAGCGCGGGGGCGATCCCGCTCAGCAGCCGCTCGCCGTCGGCATTGAGCCGCAGCGCCTGATGGCGCCGCTCGAACAAGGGCTTGCCGATGAAGCGCTCCAGCGCCTGTACGCGGCGGCTGAGCGCAGGCGAGGACAGCGCCAGCTCCTCGGCCGCGGCCTTGATCGAGCCGAGCCGGGCGACCTGGACGAACGCTTCGATCGCAGTCAGGGGCGGGAGCCTACGCATCGTGCCCTCCGTCTTGCATCGCACCACGCGCAAATGTCAAAAACGCACTGATACCGCTCTCATAGTTGCAATTAATGCAATTTAGTAGAATTATTTCGCACTTGCACAAAACCGTGCTGCGCCGCACATAAGGCAGGCCTTTCAGGCATCCTCTCCTAAACCTTTCCAGGCCGGTCCTTCGGGATCGGCCTTTTTTTGCCTGCGCTACCCCTCCCGCTCCCGGAACTGCGGCCCTATGTGGCGCACTTCAGGAATCTTGCTAGGAGAGCCGGATGGCCGACGACGAGACGCGCGGGCGCAAGCTGCAGGTGGCCAACGCCCGGCCCGAGGACAGCGGCCGCGGCCTCGCCCATATCCCGCGGACGCTGATGGCAGCGCTCGGCATCACCGAAGGCGACGTGATCGAGATCGTCGGCAAGCGCGTCACCCCGGCGCGCGCGGTTCTGCCCTATGCCGAGGACGAGGGGCTGGAGATCCTGCGCATCGACGGCCTCCAGCGCGCCAATGCCGGTGCCGGCTCGGGCGACTTCGTCGAGGTGCGCCGCGCCGAATCGAAACCCGCTGCGCGCGTCGTGTTCGCGCCGGCCTCCAAGAACGTCCGCCTCCAGGGTTCGGCGCTTGCGCTCCAGCGCAGCTTCGCCGGCCGTCCGCTCACCGCCGGCGACACCGTCGCCACCGTCGGCCAGCAGCGCGTCGCCGGCAGCGATGTGCCGCCGCACATCGCCCAGTATCTCCGCGCCCCCGCCTATGCGCTGCAGGAAATCCGCATGGTCGTGGTGTCGACCGCGCCCAAGGGCATCGTCCATATCGACGAGACCACCGAGATCGAGCTGCGCCCCGATTACGAGGAGCCCAAGGAAAGCCGCCGCGCCGACGTGACCTACGACGACGTCGGCGGCATGGCCGCCACGATCGACCAGCTGCGCGAGATGGTCGAGCTGCCGCTGCGCTATCCCGAGCTGTTCCAGCGCCTGGGCGTCGATCCGCCCAAGGGCGTGCTGCTCCACGGCCCGCCCGGTACCGGCAAGACCCGGCTCGCGCGCGCGGTCGCCAATGAGAGCGATGCCAGCTTCTTCCTGATCAACGGGCCCGAGATCATGGGCTCGGCCTATGGCGAATCGGAGAAGCGGCTGCGCGAGGTGTTCGAAGAGGCGGCCGCCAACGCACCCTCGATCGTGTTCATCGACGAGATCGATTCGATCGCCCCCAAGCGCGGCCAGGTGCAGGGCGAGGCCGAGAAGCGCCTCGTCGCGCAGCTGCTCACACTGATGGACGGGCTGGAGGCGCGCGCCAACATCGTCGTCATCGCCGCGACCAATCGCCCCGAAGCCGTGGATGAGGCACTGCGCCGGCCCGGCCGTTTCGACCGCGAGATCATCGTCGGCGTGCCCGACGAGCGCGGACGGCGCGAGATCCTGGGCATCCACACGCGCGGGATGCCGCTGGGCGACCGGGTCGATCTCGGCGAGTTGGCGCGCACCACCTATGGCTTCGTCGGCGCCGACCTGGCCGCGCTCGCCCGCGAGGCGGCGATCGAATCGGTGCGGCGGATCATGCCCAGGCTCAACCTCGAGGAAGGGACGATCCCGCCCGAGGTGCTCGACACGCTCGCCGTCACCCGCGAGGATTTCCTGGAGGCGCTGAAACGCGTCCAGCCCTCGGCGATGCGCGAGGTGATGGTGCAGATGCCGCAGGTGCGCTGGCAGGACGTCGGCGGACTTGACCAGGCGCAGGAACGCCTCAAGGAAGGCGTCGAGCTGCCGCTCAAGGACCCCGACGCGTTCCTCCGCATCGGCATCCGCCCGGCCAAGGGCTTCCTGCTCTACGGGCCACCCGGCACCGGCAAGACGCTGCTCGCCAAGGCTGTCGCACGCGAGGCGGAGGCGAACTTCATCGCCACCAAGTCGTCCGACCTGCTCAGCAAATGGTATGGCGAGAGCGAGCAGCAGATCGCCCGCCTGTTCGCCCGCGCGCGGCAGGTGGCGCCGTGCGTGATCTTCATCGACGAGCTCGATTCGCTGGTCCCCGCCCGTGGCGGCGGCCTGGGCGAGCCGCAGGTCACCGAGCGGGTGGTCAACACCATCCTCGCCGAGATGGACGGGCTCGAGGAGCTGCAGTCGGTGGTGGTGATCGGCGCGACCAACCGGCCGAACCTGGTCGACCCGGCATTGCTGCGGCCCGGCCGCTTCGACGAGCTGATCTACGTCGGCGTGCCCGATCGCGGGGGACGGCGGCGCATCCTCGACATCCAGACGCAGAGGATGCCGCTGGCCGAAGGCGTCGACCTCGATTCGATCGCCGCACGGACCGAGCGCTTCACCGGCGCCGATCTGGAGGACGTGGTGCGCCGCGCCGGCATGATCGCGCTGCGGAAATCGCTGGGCGCGCGCGCGGTCGGCATGGCTGATTTCGAGGAAGCGCTGGAAGAGTCCCGCGCCTCGGTCACGCCGGAGATGGAGGAGGAATATCGGCGGATGTCGTCGCAGCTCAAGCAGGATGCGCTGGCGATCCAGCCAATCGGCTTCATCCCTCCGGGGACGCTCCACGGCCGGGGGCCGAAGGGCGAAGACTGACCCACGCATAGCCGAGCAGCAGCACCAGCGCGGCGGCCGCGGTCAGATAGGGCAGCGGCCGCCACAGCTCGTAGAGACCGACGCCGATCGACGGCCCCAGCACGAAGGACGCCCCGTTGACCGACGTCACCTTGCCGGCGACCGACCCCTGCGCCCCGGCACCGACCGCCAGACTCGATCCGGCGGTGAAGCCCGGCCGGATGAAGCCGAACCCCATCGCCGCCAGCGCATTGCCCATCGCGATGCCGTAGAGCGTGCCGGCGGTCCCCGTCGCCGCACAGCCGATCGCGGCGATCACCAGTCCGATCCGCACCAGCATCGCCGGCGTCAGATTGAGCAGCGGGATGAAGCCCCATTGCACCAGCAGCGCCGAGACCGCGCCGATCATCAGCACGAGCCCTGTGGGCTGCAATGCCTCGCCCGGGGACAGGTGGAGCCGGTCGATCACCAGGAAGCCGATCGCCTGGCCGGTCATCGCCTGGGCATGGCCCATGATCAGCCCGATCACGATCCATCCGCGGATGCGTGGATCGAGGAAGCCGACCCGCTCGTCATGCTCTGCCACCGCCGCGGTGACGCTCGCCCCGGTCGGCGCGCCGCCGATCGAGGGATAGGCCGACGCGGCGCCATGGCCGGTCAGAAGGGACTGCCCCGACAACTGCCGCGCCGCAGCGACCAGTACGACGAGGCCGATCATGCAGCCGACGAACGCCGGTCCCGCCAGGCCGATCTCGATGTCGCCGAGATGCCCCACCACCAGATAGGGTGCGATCGCGGGTCCCAGGATGGTGCCGAGCCCGAATGCCGACCCCAGCAGCGCCAGCGCCCGCGTGCGCTCCTCGCGCGTGGTACGCCCCGCGACGATCGCCTGCACCGCCGGCGGCGCGGCCGAACCGAGCCCGCCATAGAACATCCGCCCGATCACGAAGAGCGCGAAGGCGAGCGTGCCCGGAATCCAGCCGTTGATTCCTGCTGCCAGGAACGATCCGCACAGGAACAGCGACAGGCAGAAGCCGGCGAGCCCGAGCAGCACCATCGCCCGCCGCCCGTGCCGATCCGACCGGTTGGCCCAGAACGGCGCGGCGACCACCCACAGCAGCGCCGAGACCGAGAAGGCGACTGCCACCCAACTGTCGCGCACGCCCAGCGAACGTCCCAGCGCCGGCAGCACCGATTGCAGCGCCGTGTTGCCCGCGGCGATCGTCAGCATCACCACGAACAGCATCGCGAAGGTGCGGTCGATCCGCGGGCCGGTCATCGCGCACGGACCCTAGGCAGTCGGTCGCATTGTGCAACCATTCTCCCTGCCTACATGCAACCGGCGCGCTTGCACTTTCGTTGCAGTTTTGCGACGGACGCTCGCTTGTCGCCGGCTTTGCAAGGATCATGATGACCAGCTCGCTTTCCCTCGGCCGCTCGGCACGCAAGCGCCACCGCCGCCTCTCTCCGCACGCGATGTTCTTCCGCGAGTTCCTGAGGCGGCCGGTGATGGTCGGATCGATCATCCCGTCGTCGGACCGGACGATCCGCCGCGTGCTCGACCGGGTCGACTGGGGCAGCGTCAAGCTGTTCGTCGAATATGGTCCGGGCGTCGGCACCTTCTGCCAGGCGGTGCTCGACCGGCTGGGTCCCGACGCGCATTATATCGCGATCGACACCAATCCCGATTTCGTCACCTACCTGCGCGATTCCTTTCACGATCCGCGCTTCACGGTGGTGCAGGGCTCGGCCGAGGACGTCGAGAAGATCGTTGCCGACCATGGCCATGAGAACGCCGATTACGTGCTCTCGGGCCTGCCTTTCTCGACGCTGCCGCCCGGCGTGGGCGATCGCATCGCCGCGGCGACGCGCCGCGTTCTCCGGCCCGGCGGCGCCTTCCTCGTCTATCAGTTCAATCCGAACGTCCGCAATTTCCTCGCTCCGCATTTCGACCGCATCGATTATGCGATCGAGTGGTGGAACGTGCCGCCGGCACAAATCTGGTGGGCGTGGAAGGATTGATCCTTATCGACGTAATCCGGGCGGACGTCGGCCGCCCTCCTCACATGGATCAGGCATTCCTGCGTTGACGCAGGGGAGCGAATCGATCACGCGAAGACCCATGGAACAGCTCAACCTGTCCGAGGCCGAATGGCGCAAGCGCCTGACGCCGGAGCAATTCCACGTCCTGCGCGAAGCCGGCACCGAGCCGCCGTTCGCCGGCAAATACACCAACAACAAGGCCGACGGCGTCTATCGCTGCGCCGGCTGCGGGCTCGAGCTGTTCGACAGCGAGGACAAATATGATTCGGGCTCGGGCTGGCCGAGCTTCACGCGCCCGATCGCCGAGGACCGCATCACGGAGCACAGCGACATGAGCCACGGCATGGTGCGCACGGAGGCGCGCTGTGCGCGCTGCGACGGGCACCAGGGCCATGTCTTCCCCGACGGGCCGCCGCCGACGGGGCTGCGCTACTGCATCAACTCGGTCAGCCTCGATTTCCGCGCCAAGGCGAACGGGTAGGTCGCCTGATCCCCTTGTTCGCGAATCCGTAACCGCGTAATCCTCCCGTCGACGCGATGGCGAGCCGCAGCACCCGATCCTCCAAGCCGCGCTGGCGCCGCGTCCTCGCCTGGACGGTCGGCATCGGTCTGACATTGGCGATCCTCGCCCTCGCCGCGCTGGCGATCGCCGTCTATAGCGCGCGCGCCTCGCTGCCGAGCTTCGACGAGCTCAAATCCTCGCCCAACGGCCAGATGATCCGAGTCCATGCCGCCGACGGCACCGTGATCGTGTCGCTCGGGCCGAGCTATGGCGAGTGGATTCCCTACGACCGGATTCCGAAGGTGATGCGCGACGCGATGGTCTCGGTCGAGGACCGTCGCTTCCGCTCGCACATCGGCGTCGACCCGGTCGGCATGGCGCGCGCGATCAAGTTCGGCTTCGAGAACCGCAACAACGGCCGTCGCCTCCAGGGCGCCTCGACCATCACCCAGCAGGTCGCGCGCACCATCTTCCTGTCGAACAAATACGACTGGCGCCGCAAGATCCGGGAAGGCATCCTGGCGCTGGCGCTGGAGCGCAAGTTCAGCAAGGACCAGATCCTCGAGCTCTACCTCAACAAGGTCTATTTCGGCGGCGGCGCCTACGGCATCGACGCGGCGAGCCGGAGATTCTTCGGCCATCCCGCCACCAACCTGTCGCTGAGCGAGGCGGCGGTGATCGCCGGGCTGGTCAAGGCACCCTCACGCTATTCGCCGACCGCCGATGCCGAAGCCGCGGTCGGTCGCGCCGGCGTCGTCCTCCAGACCATGGTCGAGACGGGCGCGATCACGCCGGCCGAGGCGGCGAGCACCGATCCCAGGACGGTGAAGCTCGCTCCAGAACCGCGGCAGAACTCCGTCCGCTATTTCACCGACTGGGCGCTGCCCCAGCTAGAGACGCTGATCGACGAGACGGTCGAGCCGCTCGAGGTGTGGACCACGCTCGACCTCAACATGCAGGCGGCGGCCGACGCCGCGATCGATGCCAACACGCCGAAAGGCGCGCAGGGCGCGCTGGTCGCGCTCGACCGCGGCGGCGAGGTGCGCGCGATGGTCGGCGGCAAGGACTACATCAGCTCGATCTACAACCGCGCGACCCAGGCGACGCGCCAGCCGGGATCGGCGTTCAAGCTGTTCGTCTATCTCGCCGCGCTGGAGGCCGGCCACAAGCCCGACGACGCGATCGTCGACGAGCCGGTCACGATCAACGGCTGGAGCCCGCGAAACTCGTCACGCCGCTTCTCGGGGCAGATCGATCTGCGCACTGCCTTCGCCTATTCGATCAACACCGTCGCGGCGAAGCTGGGGCAGGAGGTCGGCTTCACTACGGTCGCCGACATGGCGCGGCGCTTCGGCATCACCACGCCGGTCAACACCCATCCCTCGATGGTGCTCGGCACCAGCGACGTGCGCCTGATCGACATGACACGCGCCTTCGCCAGCGTCGGGCAGAAGGGGGTGATGGTCACGCCCTATGCGATCACCCGCGTCACCGCGAACGGCCAGGTGATCTACCAGCATCAGGTCGACACCAGCCGCGTGCTGGTCGCCCCCTATGTCGCCGCCGAAATGACGGACCTTCTCCAGACCGCGGTCAACACCGGCACCGCGCGCGCGGCGCAGATCGGGCGGCCGGTGGCGGGCAAGACCGGCACCACCAGCTCGAACAAGGACGGCTGGTTCCTCGGCTTCTCCAGCGGCATCGCCACCGGCGTGTGGATGGGCCGCGACGATGCGCGGCCGATCCCGGGCCTCCAGGGCGGCACTGCCCCGGCACGCGCCTTCGCCAGCTTCATGCGCAAGGCGGTGGCGAACCGGCCGATCGAGAATTTCGATACCGAGGTGAAGCTGCCCGAATGGCAGCTCGAGCCCGACGACGAGGCCTATCTCGGTCAGCCCGACAACGGGATGATGGTCGATCCCGACGGCAATCCGGTCGAGCCCGCACCCGACGATCTCGCGATCCCTGAACCCGGCGCCGACGGCCAGACCCCGCCGCCGGAAGATGGCGAGCAGCTTCCGCCGCCGCAGCGGCTCGATCAGGATTTCATCGACCGGGCGATCGGCCGCGACCGGCCTCCGCGCCAGCCGCCGCCGCAAAGCACGCCGCTGCCGCCGCCCGATCGCGATCCCCATCTTCAGGACGAGCGGCCGAACCAGTGAAGCTGTGCGCCGTGCGCGCGCAGCCAGGCGCGCGCCGCGGCGGCATCGCCTTCGAACAGCTCGGCGACGAGCCGATGGAAGGCGGGACCGTGATTCATGTGGACGCGGTGCGCGACCTCGTGCGCCACCGTCGCGCGACGGACATGGGCGGGGGCGAGGATCAGCCGCCAACTGTAGCGGATCGCTCCGCTTGACGAACAGCTTCCCCAGCGCCCGCGTGGATCGCCGATGGTGACCGTCTCGACCGCGACGCCGGCCTTGGCGGCATAATGCGCAGTCTCTTCGCTCAGCATCCGCAGCGCCTCGCGCTTCAGCCAGCGGGTGACGCGGCCGGGAAAGCCCTCGGGCGGACCGCCGCACACCAGCCGATCGCCTTCGCGAGTCGGCGTACGCACGGCGCCGGGGCAATGCTCGAGCACCACGTCCTTACCGCCGAAGGGGATCACCGCCCCCGGCACGAACGGCCGCGCCTCCGGCAGCCTGGCGCGCTGCGCCGCGATCCAGCCGCCCTGCTCCTCGGCCCAAGCGAGCGCCGGCTTCAACGCGGCGCGCTTCGGCAGCGTCAGCCGCACCCGGCCGCTCGCCGGATCGACCGAAAGCTTGAGCTGCCGCGCGCGCGGATGGCGGCGGACCTCGATCGTCGAAGTCACAGCGCCCGATCGATCATGTGGTGCTCGAGCTCGCCGGCATCGACCTCCGACACCGTCCAGCCGCGCGTCGATTCGCCGGCACGGTGCACCGCCTCGCGGTCGCCGCACACGAGGTAATGCCACTCGGGCAGCGGCTCGCCGGCCGCACGCAGGCGATAGGCGCAGGTGCCGGGCAGCCAGTCGATGTCGGCGATGGTGCGCGCCGTCAGCCGCACACAGTCGGGTACATGCGCGCGGCGGTTGCGATAATCGCTGCACAGCCCCGTACGCCGGTCGAGCAGCCGGCAGGCGACGTTTGTCGGATGGAGCGCGCCGGTCTCCTCATCCTCCAGCTTGTAGAGGCAGCATTTGCCGCAGCCGTCGCACAGCGCCTCCCATTGGGCGCGGTCGAGCCGGTCGAGCGGCAGCGTCTCCCAGAATCGATCGTCGGTCACTTCACCCAGCGCTTGAGCTCGTCCGTCACGGCCGCGGGGCCCTTGTCGGCCGGCAGCAGCGCGATCGGCGCGTCGTCCGGACCCATCAGATAGGCCTGGCGACTGTGCTGCACCAGATAGCCTCCGCCCGGCGCCGGCGGCTCGAGCTTGTAATAGATGCCGTAGGCCTTGGCCGCCGCGTCGATCCCCGCCTTGCTGCCGGTAAGGCCGATCATGCGTGGATGGAAAGCGGAGACGAACTGCTTGAGCACCGGCGGCGTGTCGCGCCTGGGATCGACGGTGACGAAGATCGGCACGACCCGGGCGCCGAGCGCCGGCGAGGCCTGCTCGAACGCCTTCAACCCCCCGCCGATCGCCTGCACGTCGATCGGGCAGACGTCGGGGCAGAAGGTGTAGCCGAAGTAGATGATGCGATAGCGGCCGGCGAAATCCTTGTCGGTGACGCGCTTGCCGTCCTGGTCGATGAGGGTGAAGGGACCGCCGATCCGGGCGCCGGCCAGCGGCGGCGGAGCGCCGGAATCGATGCCGCCGCCGCAGCCGGCGAGCGCAAGCAGCAAGGCGAGAGCCGGTAAGCGTCTGTTCATGGCATCGCGAGCCTTGGTCTGCTAATCGCATCCTTGCAAGCTCAACAGGATCCTCCGTCGATGGTGTCGCCCGCTTTCCGCTTCGTCCTCGCCGCCGCGCTGCTCGCCGCCCCCGCCGCAGTCCCCGCCCAGCGCATGTCCGACAGCTACGAGTTCCTGAAGGCCGTGCGCGAGGCGGACGGCAACAAGGTCACCCAGATTCTCGACAAGCCGGGGTCGCGGATCATCGACACCCGCGACGATTCGGGCGACGCCGCGCTGCATATCGTGACCAAGCGCAGCGACGTCACCTACCTGCGCTTTCTCATCGGCCGCGGCGCCAACATCAACATCCAGGACGGGCGTGGCAACACGCCGCTGATTCTGGCGGTGGGCGCGAGCTGCTTCGATTGCGTCGACGTGCTGACTCAGCAGAAGGCGAACGTGAACCTCGCCAATGCCTCGGGCGAGACCCCGCTTATCCGCGCGGTGCAGCTGCGCAACCTCGAGATGGCGCGGCGGCTGCTCGACGCCGGCGCCAATCCCGACCAGCGCGACGTGGTCGCCGGCATGTCGGCGCGCGACTATGCCCAGCGCGACACCCGCTCGCCGGCGCTGACCAAGCTGCTCGCCGACGCACCAAAGGCCAGCAGCCGCCGCGTTTCGGGTCCGGGGCTTTGATCCTTTCACTCGTCGCTGGGGATGACGGCGAGCGCTAATAGCCCCCGAGTTCGCCGAACGCGTCCGGGTCGGTGAGTCCGATCACCCGCCGGGCTGCGCGTCTCGCGAGCGCAAGCGTGCAGCGGCGGCGGGCGTGTACGGGCAGCACCACCGTCGCCGCCTCGCGCACGATCGCCGCGTCGTAGCGATCGGCGACGATCACCCCCGAACGCTCGGGCAGGAAAGCAGGGCCGTCGAGCGGACTCGCATCGAAGCCCTCGGGCACCGCCCAATAGAAACGGTCGCAATGTCCCAGATAATCGGTCCATTTGGCGTCGCCGAGCAGGTCGGCCCGCGACACCTTGATCTCGACGATCACCAGCCCGCCCTTGGCATCCAGCGCCATCAGGTCGGCGCGGCGTCCACCGTCGAGCGGCACCTCCGCAATCGCCACGATGTCATGACGCAGCAGCATCCGGCATACCCCACGCGCGACATCGCCGGCGGCGAGCGGAGCCGGAGAATCGGAAAGGGGCACGGCGCTGGCCATGCCCCTTCCTAGAACATCATGGGAACACTGGAAAGTGGCGGTGTCGGCGAAACGAACTCAGCGATAGAAGACATGGTTGCCGATCGCGGCGACCTTCGACAGCCGCCAGCCGGGCGAGACCCGCCGCGCATGGAAATAGAGCGCCTTGTCGGCAGCCGTATCCCACAAGTCGCGCTGCGCGACCTTGGCGACCGCCACTGCGGTCTGCCACGCCTTGCCCTTGCCGGTCGGCACATGGCCGCCGCGCACGAACGAGAACTGGCCGCGCTGGGTCAGCACCGAGCACACCGACTTGGGGAATCGGCCCGAGCGGGTGCGGTTGAGAATGGTCTCGGCGACCGCAAGCTGGCCAGCGAGCGGTTCGCCCTTCGATTCGAAATAGACGCCGGAGGCGAGGCACCGGAGCTCGCGATCGTCGTCGAGCACCGTGTTCTGCGCCGCGACCGCATCGGCGAGCGAATCGAAATCGTCCTCGGCCTGGACAGCCGGCTGCTCGTCCTCGGTTGGAATCGCCTGGATCATCGCGGGCTGCGGCGTGAGGGTCTGAACGGCCGTGGCCGGCTCGACGACGGCCTGAGGCGCCGGAACGGGCGGAACCTGGGGAAGCGCGATGGCGTTGAGCGTCGTGAGCGGCGCGGTATCGAGCTTCTGGGCGAAGCCGGGCGCCGAGGTGCCGACGAGGACGGCGCTCACAAGAAAAACGGCCGCAGGAACTGCGGCGCGGACGAGGAACGGCATTCAACAACGATCAAGTGCGGTTGGCACACGACCGGCAGCTTCCGTCACTCTTTGAAGAGGCGGATACGATACGGATCGGGAAACCCCCCGACTGCGTCACCGGCCGAAATCGCACTTCGAACGGCACAACGCTAACAAACGCGGCAAGTGATTGATTCCGCGACGCAGCAAAGTCAATTCAGCGTGATCGTTTCAGCGACGAATCGTTCCCCTTCCGGGATATCCAGTTCGATTACCCACAAATCGGGATCGCGCTCGACGCGGCGGCGCCAATAGGCGGCGACTGCCTCCGAATCCATCTCGCGCGGTCCTGTCCAGATCAATGCGGTACGGCCATCAGGCCCGATTCCGCGCTCGACGAAACGCGGTCCACTCCCTCTTTCGAGCAACAGCACCAGCAGCGCGCCGGCCTGATCGTCGCCCCGCGCGAGCACCATCGCGCTGCCGCCGGCATCATGGACGCGGCGGATCAGCGCCCTGGCCAGGAGGCCGCTCGCCAGGCGCCCGGTCATATGGCGCTCACGCCCGGTAGCCCGGTAATCCCGCCAGCGGGATGTTGGAACGCATGAAGGTGCCCGTCCCGCGCGCCGCTTCCTCGCCCGAGGCGTCGACCAGCCGCGCCTCGGCGATCAGCACCCGCCGCTGCCCGCTCACCCAGCGTCCTTCGGCGACCACCGGCCCTGCCCTGAGCGGCTTGGTGAACAGCAAGTTGAAGGCGGTGGTGAGCAGGAATCGATCGCTCACCAGGCTGTTCGCCGCATAAAAGGCCGCATCGTCGAGCATCTTGAAATAGGCGGTGCCGTGGAGCGCCCCGGCGGCATGGAAGAAGCTTTCGGCGACGGTGAAATGGATTCGAGCCTCGCCGGGCGCGACGATCTCCATCCGCGAATCGAACAGCCGGTTGATCGGCGCCGCGGCATAGAGCGACTCGAGCGCGCGGAAATGGGCCTCTGCCCCGGCGGGCGGGGACAGCCCCTCAGCCTCAGGCGGCATCGCGAGCTTCGATGCCGGTGAGCAGGGCATAGATCGCGTCGGGCGACGCCGCGCCGCGCAGCTTGTCGGTGAGCGCGCGGTCACGCATCCGCCGCGAGATGCGCGCCAGCGCCTTCAGATGCTCCGCCCCGGCACCGGTAGGCGAGAGCAGCATGAACACCAAATCCACCGGCAGGTCGTCGACCGCCGCAAACTCGATCGGCCGCGCCAGCCGCGCGAACAGCCCGCGCACGCCCGCCAGGTCCTCGATCCGCGCGTGCGGCACGGCGATGCCGCCGCCGAAGCCGGTGGTGCCGAGCTTCTCGCGCGCCGCCAAGCGGTCGACGACCAGCCTGGCGTCGAGCCCCCAAAGCTTCGCCGCCGCCGCGCCGAGCGCGGTGAACAGCGCGCGCTTGCTGCCGACGGCCATGTCCGCGAATACGGCGTCGTGGCCGAGCAGGTCGGTAATGTCGTTCATCGATGATCTTCCGGGCAGTGTGGTCAGTCGGCGCGGTTGGGCTCGACCCAGCCGATCGTCCCGTCGCCGCGGCGATAGACCATGTTGAGGCTGCCGGTGCCGCTGTTGGTGAAAAGCAGCGCGTTGGTGTTCCGGAGGTCGAGCATCATCACCGCGTCGGATACGCTCGCGTTGGGTACGTCGACGCGCGTCTCGGCGATGATCACCGGCGCCTCGGCCGCCTCTTCCTCGCCGCCCGCGTTGAAGACGGTATAGCCGGCATTGTCATAGGCCTGGCTCTCCTGCACCGCTGCCGCTTCGCCGGCGTTGCGGTCCTTGAGCCGGCGCATGTAGCGTCGCAGCTGCTTCTCGATCTTGTCGGCGGCGCCGTCGAAGGCGACGTGCGCGTCCTGGCCGTCGTTGCTGCCCTTGAGGATGAGGCCCTGCATGACATGCGCGACGATGTCGCAGGTGAAGCGATGGTCGTGCGGCCCTTTGCCGAAGGTCACCTGGGCCGAAAGCGCACGCGCAAAATATTTGTCCGCGATCCCCTGAAGCCGCTCCTCGACGTGGCGCTTGAGCGCGTTGCCGGTTTCGACCTGATGGCCAGAGACCCGGATATCCATCGCTTCCTCCTTTTCAAAATGGGGATGGCGCAAAGGAAGCGCGCCCCCCGGCGGACTCATCCCAACGCCGGAGCCCCCCATAGCGGTTCCTTGACCGTCGCCAGGAACTCGGCGTGGCGCGCGAGTTCCTCTTCGCTGGCGGCGTGCGGTCGCGCCGGCCGCACCACGGCGCGCGTCGCCGGCGCCACGACCTCGATCGTCGCGACCTCGACCGCCAGGCTGAGTCCGATCTGCCGGCCGCCGGACAGCTCGACATAGACCTGCGCGAGCAGCTGCGCGTCGAGCAGCGCCCCATGGAGCACGCGGTGGCTGCGGTCGATGCCGTAACGCGTGCAGAGCGCGTCGAGCGTATGCTTCGCGCCCGGATGCCTGGTCCGCGCCAGCACCAGCGTGTCGACCATGCGCGTGCGGCAGACTTCCGGGTGGCCGCAGCGGCCGAGCTCACCGTTGAGGAAACTGAAGTCGAACCCAGCATTGTGCGCGACCAGCGGCGCATCGCCGAGGAACTCGAGCAGCTCGCCGACGAGCGCGGCGAATACCGGCTTGTCCGCCAGGAAGGCATCGCCGAGGCCGTGCACCGCCTGCGCTTCGGCCGGCATCGAACGCTCAGGATTGATATAGGCGTGGAAGGTCCGGCCGGTCTCGACCTTGTTGATGAGCTCCACGCAGCCGATCTCGACCAGCCGGTCGCCACCGGCGAAGCTGAGGCCGGTGGTCTCGGTGTCGAACACGATCTCGCGCATATGCCCCCTTATCCTCCCGACGAAGCCATCAGGCAAGCGATCAGGCGGCGTACCGCGGTGCGGGTCTCGTCCAGCGGTCCGCCGGTCGGGATGACGAAATCGGCGCGGGCGCGCTTTTCGGCATCGGGCATCTGCTTGGCCAGGATCGCGGCGTAACGTTCCGCGGTCATGCCGGGCCGCGCCAGCACACGGTCGCGCTGGACCTCGGGCGGGGCGGAAACCACCGCGATCTTGTCGACCTCGGTCTCGCCATGGGTCTCGAACAGCAGCGGGATGTCGAGCACGACGAGCGGCGCGTCGGCATGATCGGCGAGGAATGCCGCCCGCTCTTCACGCACTGCCGGATGCATGATCGCCTCCAGCGCCTTCAACTCGTCGGGCCTGCCGAACACCGCCGCGCCGAGCGCCGGCCGGTCCACCCCCGCCGGTCCGGTGGTGCCGGGAAAGCGTGTCTCGATCGCCGACAGGATGCGCCCGCCCGGCCCCTGCAGCCGATGAACCACGGCATCGGCGTCGAACACGGGCACGCCCTCGTCGGCGAACATCGCCGCTACCGTCGACTTGCCCATGCCGATCGAGCCGGTGAGGCCGAGCTTGATCATGGAGCCTGCCCCGGGCTTCGACCCGGGGTCAGCAGATCGCGGAGTTCGTCGTCGCGTTCGCGCGGGGGCTCGGCGCCGAACAGCAGCTCGAAGGCGAGCGCCGCCTGACCCACCAGCATCTCCAGCCCGTCCACCGTATCGAGCCCCCGCGCGCGGGCCTGGGCCAGCAGCGGCGTCTCCAGCGGGGAATAGACGATGTCGTAGACCACCGCCTCCTCGGGGAGCGGCGAGAGATCGATCTCCAGCGGCGGATGGCCGGTCATGCCGAGCGCGCTCGTGTTGACCAGCAGCGCGCTGGTCGGCGCGAGCGGCGCGGTGAGCGGCACCACGTCACCCTTGAGCCCGAAATGCGCGAGCAGGCCGGCGGCCTTGAGCGGCGTGCGGTTCATCAGCGTCACGCGTCCGACCTCCAGACGCGCCAGCGCGAATAGCACCGCCCGCCCCGCGCCGCCTGCGCCGATCACCGTTACATGCCGGCCGGCGAGGTCCAGCCCGGCGATCGGCGCGGCGAAACCGCCAGCGTCGGTATTGGTGCCGATCAGCGCGTCTCCATCTCGCAGCACGCAGTTGATCGCACCGATCGACTGCCGGATGCCGCCGCGATCCTCGACATGATCGAGTGCCGCGATCTTGTGCGGGAGCGTGATGTTGCACCCCCGCCAGGCCGGATCGGCGCGGCGCTCGGCGAAATACGCGGCGAGTCCGTCCGGCGTCACCAGCGTCTTGCGATATTCGGCATCGATGCCCAGCGCAGCCAGCCAGAAACCATGGATCACCGGCGACTTGGACTGGACGATCGGATCGCCGATCACTTCGGCATAGGCTCGCGTCATGACGTCAATACGCCTCTCACCCTGAGGTAATCGAGCACAGGCAGCAGCGGCAGACCGAGCACCGTGAAGTGGCTGCCGTCGATCCTGGCGAAGAGCTGTGCACCTAGCCCCTCGATCCGGAAGCAGCCGACGCAGCCGGCGATCGCCGGCCATTCCGCGTCGAGATAGCCCTGGAGGAAGGCGTCGCTCAGCGGCCGGACGAACAGCGTCGCCGTATCGACCTCGCGCCACACCGGCCGGCCGCTTTCGGCGATCACCGCGGCGCTGTGGATCTTGTGGCGCCTGCCCGACATGCGCCGCAGATGCTCCTCGGCTTCGGCGCGCGTCGCGGGCTTGTCGAGGATGGTGCCGTCGGCGAGCTCGACGATCGAATCGCTGCCGAGCACCAGCACGCCCGGCTGGTTCATCGACACCTTCCGCGCCTTCAATTCGGCGAGCGCATCGGCGGTATCGCGCGCATCAGTGCCGGAAAGCCCCGCCTTGGCCGCGGCTTCGTCCACGTTGGGCGGCACGGCCATGAACGGCACTCCCGCCGCCTCCAGCATCGCCCGGCGCGAGGCGCTGCCGGACGCCAGGATCAATCTCATGTCTCCACCTTCGGCAGGTTGCGGTCGTTGACGAGGCCGATGATCGCCGCCGCGGTCTCCTCGATCGAGCGGCGGGTGACGTCGATCACCGGCCAGCCGTTGTCGGCGAACATGCGGCGGGCAAAGGCGACCTCCTTGGCCACCGCCTCCTGTTCGACATAAGCGGTCTCGGTCTTCTGGTTGAGCGACAGCAGCCGGTTACGCCGGATCTGCACCAGCCGGTCCGCGCTGGTGGTGAGCCCGACGATTAGCGGATTTTGAAGCGCAAAGAGCTGTGGAGGTGGTGGGGATTCGACCACGATCGGCACGTTCGCGGCCTTGTAGCCGCGATTGGCGAGATAGATCGACGTCGGCGTCTTCGAGGATCGCGAGACGCCGACCAGCACGATGTCCGCCTCCTCCCAGTCTTCCGGCGCGATGCCGTCGTCATGGGCGATGGTGAACTGGATCGCGTCGACGCGCGCGAAATAGGCGGCGTCGAGCATGTGCTGTCGGCCCGGACGGGCCTTGGCCTCCTGTCCCAGCATCGCCGACAAGGCGTCGTTGACCCCATCGAGCGGCGCCACTGCGGGAAGGCCCATCGCGCGGCAGCGGCCCTCCAGCGTCTCGCGGATCGCGGGGTTCACCAGGGTGAACAGCACGAGGCCGGGATTCTGCGCGATCTCCTGCAGGATACGCTCGAGATGCGCCTCGCTCCGCACCATCGGCCAGAAATGGCGCTGGGTCTCCACATCGTCATATTGGGCGAGCGCCGCCTTGGCGATGTTCTCCAGCGTCTCACCGGTCGAATCCGACAGGAGGTGCAGATGGAGCCGCATTCAGGACAGGCCTGTGGAAAACATGAGGACGAGCGCTAGCGCAACCCCGGCCACGCGCCAAGCGAGGCGATTCCGATCGATTCGTCCATGACAATCCACAGCCCCGCCGGCAGCGCCCGGTTTGCCCCACAGCCTGTGGATAGCGGGGATGCCGATATCCGACTCCCGCCCGCGGCACGGTGAATCGCGCCGTCAAGCTGTTGGCAGATGCGGGACGCTCGCCTAATCCCGGTCATCCACCCGCCAACAACCTTCAACAACCCTTAGATTCTTCTCTTAATAGAGGTTAGGCGACGCCGGTGAGCGTGAACGAGACAAAGCCGTTGCTGGCAACGCTGAAGGGGAACCGGCAGGCAATTCCCCCGACATGGCTGATGCGCCAGGCCGGCCGCTATCTGCCCGAATATCGCGCGCTCCGGGAAAAGAAGGGCGGCTTTCTCGAGCTTGTCACCGACAGCGCCGCTGCTGCCGAGGTGACGCTCCAGCCGATCCGCCGCTTCGGCTTCGACGGTGCGATCCTCTTCTCCGACATCCTGATGGTGCCGTGGGCGCTGGGGCAGGACCTGTGGTTCGAGACGGGCGAGGGGCCACGGCTTGCCCCCACCATCGGCCGCGGCACGCTCGACGAGCTGGTGCAGGAGCGGGAACGGCTCGATCCGGTCTATGAAACCGTGCGCCGGGTGAAGGCCATGCTCGATCCTGCCACCACTTTCCTCGGGTTCGCAGGCGCGCCGTGGACGGTGTCGACCTATATGATCGCCGGCCAGGGCAGCCGCGAGCAGGCCGAGGCGCGTCGGCTCGCCTATGCCGATCCCGGGCTGATGGCGGCACTGGTCGACCGCATCGTCGCGGTGACGCTCGACTATCTGGAAGGGCAGGTCGCCGCCGGTGTCGAGGCGGTGCAGTTGTTCGACAGCTGGGCGGGCAGCCTGTCGCCGGCCCAGTTCGAGACCTGGGTGATCGGCCCGACTGCCCGCATCGTCTCCGAGCTGCGGGCGCGCTGTCCGGACGTTGCGATCATCGGCTTTCCCAAGGGCCCCGGCGGCAAGCTTCCCGCCTATGCTCGTGAAACCGGGGTCGACGCGATCGGCATCGACGAGACGGTCGATCCGCTATGGGCCGCGGCCAACCTCCCGCCGGCCATGCCGGTGCAGGGCAATCTCGATCCGCTCGCGCTGATCGCCGGCGGCGCGCCGCTCGATGATGCGATCGACCAGATCCTTGCAGCCTTCGCCGATCGGCCGCATGTGTTCAACCTTGGCCATGGCATCCTGCCCGACACGCCGATCGCGCATGTCGAGCAGCTGCTGGCCCGCGTACGGAGGCCGGCATGAGCGCCGGCGAGCGGAGGCGAGCGTGACTGGGTTTCTCGGCGGCACCTATCTGTGGGTGAAGGCGGCGCATCTCATCTTCGTGATCTTCTGGATGGCGGGGCTGTTCATGCTTCCGCGCTATCTGGTCCATCACCAGGACGCGCTCGGCAATCCCGATGAAGCGGCGAAATGGGTCGAGCGCGAGGCGAAGCTCAGACGAATGATCCTGACGCCGTCGATGATTCTGGTATGGGTGCTCGGCCTGATGCTCGCCGCCAACCTCGGCCTGTTCGACGGCGCGCCGAACCTCGGCTGGCTCCACGCCAAGCTGCTGCTGGTGGTGTTGCTTTCAGGCTACCACGGCTGGGCAGTCGGCTATGCGAGGAAGCTGGCGCGGGGTCAGGCCACGCTCGCCACCCGTCAGCTCCGCATGATCAACGAAATCCCGGCGCTCGCCGTCACGCTGATCGTCATCCTGGTGATCGTCCGCCCCTTTTGAGCGCCTTGACTTGGGCTTGAGCCGCACCTAACTCACATTGGTGTCGGGACACCGCTCCAGCGGGCTCGGTATTCCTCCTCCTATCGCCAGCGCGTTCGCACTTCCCCAGCCGTTCAGCGCCTGCAGACCTCCCTCGATCTATCCACCGGACGCCCGAAATGCATCTCAAGGACCTCAAGAAGAAATCTCCCGCCGAGCTGGTCAGCATGGCCGAAGAGCTCGGCATCGAGGGCGCGTCGACCCTGCGCAAGCAGGACCTGATGTTCGCGATCCTCAAGGTCCAGGCCGAGAACGGCGAGCAGATCATGGGCCTCGGCACGATCGAGGTGCTGCCCGACGGCTTCGGCTTCTTGCGCAGCCCCGAGGCGAACTATCTGGCCGGTCCGGACGACATCTATGTCTCGCCCAACCAGGTGCGCAAGTTCGGCCTCAGGACCGGCGACACCGTCGAGGGCGAGATCCGCGGACCCAAGGACGGCGAGCGCTATTTCGCGCTGACCAAGCTGGTCTCGGTCAACTTCGACGATCCCGACGCCGTCCGCCATCGCGTCAACTTCGATAATCTGACACCGCTCTATCCCGAACAGAAGCTGACGCTCGACCAGCTCGATCCGACCCAGAAGGACAAGTCGGCGCGCGTCATCGACATCGTCTCGCCCCAAGGCAAGGGCCAGCGCACGCTGATCGTCGCGCCGCCCCGCGTCGGCAAGACAGTGATGCTGCAGAACATCGCCAAGGCGATCACCGACAACCATCCCGAGGTCTTCCTGATCGTGCTGCTGATCGACGAGCGGCCCGAGGAAGTCACCGATATGCAGCGCTCGGTGCGCGGCGAGGTCGTCTCCTCAACCTTCGACGAGCCGGCGACGCGTCACGTCCAGGTCGCCGAGATGGTGATCGAGAAGGCCAAGCGCCTCGTCGAGCACAAGAAGGACGTGGTGATCCTGCTCGACTCGATCACCCGCCTCGGCCGCGCCTACAACACCGTCGTGCCGAGCTCGGGCAAGGTGCTGACCGGCGGCGTCGACGCCAACGCCCTTCAGCGGCCGAAGCGATTCTTCGGCGCCGCGCGCAACATCGAGGAGGGCGGCTCGCTTTCGATCATCGCCACCGCGCTGATCGATACCGGCAGCCGCATGGACGAGGTGATCTTCGAGGAGTTCAAGGGCACCGGCAACTCCGAGATCGTGCTCGACCGCAAGGTCGCCGACAAGCGCATCTTCCCGGCGATGGACGTCGGCAAGTCCGGCACCCGCAAGGAGGAGCTGCTGGTCGACAAGGGCGTCCTCAGCAAGATGTGGGTGCTGCGCCGCATCCTCATGCAGATGGGCACCGTCGACGCGATGGAGTTTCTGCTCGACAAGATGAAGGACTCCAAGACCAACGAGGACTTCTTCGATTCGATGAATCAGTAACGGATGATTTATTCTTTCCCGTCACCCCGGACTTGTTTCGGGGTCCACCGGGAGGCAAGCAGCGACGCTGGAGCCGATTGGCCATAGTCTTCGGCACCGTGGACTCCGAAACAGGCCCGGGGTGACGCGGGTAAGCGTGATCGCACCGTCTCTGACGGATCACGAGGCTTGAAGGACGATCCGCTAATCCCTTTGCCCTCACCGCCTAACCGGCTAAGCCCGCCCGCATGACCGAGCTCTGGCAGCATATCGTCAACGACTTCGCCAACATCACCAGCCCGAGCGCGTTGACGGCGTTCCTACAGGTCCTGGCGATTGACGTGATGCTGGCCGGCGACAATGCGATCGTCGTCGGCGCGCTCGCCGCCGGGCTTCCTCCGCAGCAGCGCAAGCAGGTGATCCTGATCGGCATCATCGCCGCGCTGGTGCTACGCATAGTCTTTGCGCTCGCGGTCACGCAGCTCATGCAGATCATCGGCCTGATCTTCGCGGGCGGCCTGCTGCTTCTCTGGGTCTCATGGAAGATGTGGCGCGAGATTCGGCAGGACACCGGGCATGATGAGGAGCTTGCCAACCTCAGGCCCGCCAAGAGCTTCGCCGCCGCTGCATGGGCCGTCGCGGTCGCGGACGTGTCGATGAGCCTCGACAATGTCCTCGCCGTTGCCGGCGCCGCGCGCGAGCACCCCGGCATCCTGATCGTTGGCCTGCTGCTCTCGGTCGCGCTGATGGGTGTCGCGGCCAATCTTATCGCCAAATATATCGAGCGTTACCGGTGGATCGCCTATGTCGGTCTGGCGGTGATCCTCTATGTCGCGTTCAAGATGATCTACGAGGGCTGGGTCGACCGTGAGGTCGGCCTGCTGCGGCTGTTCGGCTAGGACACCTCAGCCGAGATTGTCGGCGAAGAACTGCCGCGTCACCGCATCGGCGCGCTCGGCAGATTCGGGCGAGCGGCGCTTGCCCATCTCGGTTGCGAAGCCGTGATCCTCGCCCGGATAGTCGACCAGCGTGACCTTGGGATGGTCGTCGAGCCCCTCGTGCATCTTCCGCTGCACCTCGGGCGATACGAAATGATCGGCGCCGGCGATGTGGAGGAGCAGCGGGTGCGCGATCGCGCGCTTCTCGCCGAGCAGGTTGTCGATGCCGACCGCATAATAGCCGACGCTGGCGTCCACGTCGGTGCGCGCCGCGGTCATATAGGCGAGGCGGCCGCCCAGGCAGTAGCCGACGCAGCCGACCTTGCCGCCGCCGATCTCCGCCCGTGCCGCGCGGATCGTCACCTCGATATCGCGGATGCCGGCGTCCTGGTCGAACCTGCCCATCCAGTCGAACGCCTGCTGCATCTGCTCGGGCACGTCGGGATCGAGCTCGATGCCGGGCCGGAGCCGCCAGAACAGGTCGGGCGCCACCGCCAGATAGCCGTCCGCCGCGAGCTTGTCGCATTTCTGGCGGATGCCGGGGTTCACCCCGAAGATCTCCTGGATCACCACGATCGCCGCGCGTGGCTCGCGTGCCGGCCGGGCGACATAGGCGGAAAAGCTGCCCTGGTCGTCGGGCGCTTCGATCGTCAGCGTCATAGGAGCCTCCCGTGCCTGGCTTCGTGATCGAGCAGCCACCGCTTGGTGGCGAGTCCCTCGCCTGCCGAATAATGACCGAGCCCGTCCGCGCCAAGCACGCGATGGCAGGGTACGATGATCGGGAAAGGATTGCGCGAGCAGAGCTGTCCGATTGCGCGCGGGCCGGACTCGAGCCGCCGAGCAAGCGCGCCGTAGCTCATCGTCTCGCCATAGCCGATCGCGACCAAACCATCTCTAAGCTCTTGTCCACGTTTGGTTTTGGCCGGTTCGAGCGGCAGGTCGAATTGCTGCAGCGCACCATCGAATCAGGCCTTGAGCTGCTCGGTTGCGGCGACGACCGCCGATGCGCGCGGCCGTAGCGGGGGCGAGCGGTCGCGCTCGATCGCAATGCGGTGAATGGTCGTCGCATCTCCCTCGATCCGTACGGTGCCGACGGGCGTTGCGATCAGGGCAGTGTCGCGCGCATAAGACATGGCCCAGGCTAACACGGGGATGCGCGCCCATGAAGATTAATGTCGAGATCGACTGCACTCCCGAGGAAGCGCGCCGCGCGATCGGGTTACCAGACCTGACGCCGCTGCACGATCGCTATGTCGCGATCATGCAAGAGGCGATGAATGGCGGCGCATCGCCCGAACTGCTCGAATCGGTGATGAAGAGCTGGGCGCCGATGGGAGAGGCCGGTCTGAACCTGTGGCGCACCCTGTTCGAGAGCGCGACCAAGCCGGGCACCAGATCGGCCGAATGAACGATACCATCTTCGCGCTGTCGAGCGGAATGCCGCCGGCAGCAATCGCGATCATGCGGCTGAGCGGAGTAGGAGCTTTCGCGGCGGTTGCGGCCTTGTCAGGACCGTTGCCGAAACCGCGGGTTGCTGCGTTGCGCGCGCTCCGTGATCCGACGAGCGGCGTGATACTCGATCGGGCGCTGGTCCTGCTGTTTCCCGGTCCTGACAGCGCTACGGGAGAGGATGTCGCCGAGCTGCACCTCCACGGCGGCCGCGCGGTAGTGCGTGCGGTCGATGCCGTGCTGACCGCAATGCCGGGCCTGCGCGCCGCCGGACCCGGCGAATTCACTCGGCGCGCGCTCGCCAATGGTCGCATCGATCTCACCGAGGCGGAGGGGTTGGCCGATCTCCTCGCTGCCGAAACCGAAGCGCAGCGCCGCTCCGCCATCGCCAGCGCCGAGGGTGGTCTGCGCCGCCGCATCGAGCAGTGGAGCGCGCGAGCGGTGGGGCTTGCCGCGCGTGTCGAAGCGGCGATCGATCACGAGGACGAAGGGGACGTCGATGCGGAATCGATCGTCACCGGCGTTCGCGAGGATGTTTCGGCACTGGCGCGCGAGATCGAAGCGGTGTTGATCCAGCCACCGGCGGAACGGCTGCACGAAGGGGTTCGCGTCGTCCTCGCCGGACCGCCGAACAGCGGAAAATCGACCCTGCTCAACGCGCTCGCGGGCCGCGAGGCGGCGATCGTCTCGCCGATCGCCGGCACGACGCGTGATCGCATCGAGGCGCCGGTGGTGCGCCGAGGCGTTGCCTGGTTGCTCACCGACACCGCCGGACTCGCTGCCGATACCGATGATCCGGTCGAGGCGATCGGCATCGCCCGCGCGCGCGAAGCGGCGGCCCTTGCAGATATCGTGCTGTGGCTCGGAGATGATCCTCCCCCGGCGCCGGAGATGTTGGCCATCCACGCGCGCGCCGACGCTCGCCCGCTTCGTCCGGGCCGCCTCGCGGTTTCGGCTGCGACGGGGGAGGGAATGGAGGCGTTGTGGAGCGCCCTGGTCGAGCGGGCAAAGGCGTTGCTGCCCGTGCCGGATGCAGTGGCGCTCAATCGCCGGCAGGCTGAGCTGGCCGGCATTGCCGCCGGGGCGCTGGACCTGGCCGGCGATCTACTCGACCCGTTGCTAATCGCGGAGGAACTGCGTCACGCGCTTCTCCAGTTCGATCGGCTCACTGGGCGGGCAGGGGTGGAGAATGTCCTTGACGACCTGTTCGGCCGCTTCTGCATCGGCAAGTGATGTTTCACGTGGAACATGACGTCGCAAAAGATTAGATCGCGCCGCATGAACAGCTTTGATGTCATCGTCGTCGGTGGCGGTCACGCCGGGACCGAGGCGGCCGCGGTGGCCGCCAGGCGCGGTGCACGCGTCGCGCTGGTGACGTTCGACGCTCGCATGATCGGTGCGATGTCGTGCAACCCTGCGATCGGCGGAATTGGCAAGGGGCATCTCGTCCGCGAGGTCGATGCTTTCGACGGACTGATCGCGCGGGCAGCCGATGCCGCGGCGATTCACTATCGGATGCTCAACCGCAGCAAGGGGCTGGCAGTAAGGGGGCCTCGTATCCAGGCCGACCGGTGTCGCTACGCTGCGGCTATCCGCGCGATGCTCGCTCGCCATGAGAGGCTGACGATCGTCGAGGGCGAGGCGGCCGAGCTGGTCGTGGCGGGCGGCAGGGTCGCCGGTCTGGCGTTGGATGACGGCACCAGCCTAACTGCGCCTGCGGTGATCCTCGCGACCGGGACTTTTCTCGGCGGTCGCATCTTCCGTGGAGAGGAGCGCCAGGACGGTGGGCGCGTCGACGAGCGTGCCGCGACGAGGCTCGGGATTCAACTCCGCGCGCTCGGGCTGCCGATGGCGCGTCTCAAGACGGGCACACCGCCGCGGCTCGACGGTCGCACCATCGATTGGGCGGTGCTGCCGGCGCAGCCGTCGGACGCGGAGCCGTGGACGATGTCCCCGCTGACGCCCGCGCGCATGTTGCCGCAGCTCGCCTGCGCCGTCACTCGTACCACAATGGAAGCGCACGCGATCATCCGCAGCGGCCTCGATCGCTCGCCGTTGTTCGGCGGTGACATCAAAGGGGCGGGGCCACGCTATTGCCCGTCGATCGAGGACAAGGTTCACCGTTTCGGCGATCGTGACGGCCACCAGATCTTCCTCGAACCCGAAGGGCTCGATGACCATCTCATTTACCCCAACGGCATCTCGACCTCGCTCCCGGTCGACGTGCAGATGGCGATGATTGCATCGATTCCCGGGCTTGCGCGGGCGCGCATCGTCACGCCGGGCTATGCCGTCGAATATGACTATATCGATCCCCGATCGCTCGATCGCGCGTTGATGTTGACGGCATTGCCGGGACTATTCTGCGCAGGTCAGATCAACGGCACTACCGGCTATGAGGAGGCGGCGGGGCAGGGGCTCGTGGCGGGCCTCAACGCCGCTGCTCATGCGTGTGGCCTCGCTGCAGTCGAGCTTCGCCGCACGGACTGCTACCTTGGCGTGATGATCGACGATCTGGTTCTGCAGGGCGTGACCGAACCCTATCGCATGTTGACGGCGCGCGCCGAGCATCGTCTCCGTCTGCGTGCCGACAATGCAGAGACCCGGCTCGCTGGAATTGCACTGGCGGCCGGATGCGTCGGCGAGGAGCGGCGGCGCCATCTCGAATGGCGGCAAGAGGAGCGCGGCCGGCTCGGCAACCGGTTCGCGACAAAGTTCACCGCGTCCGAGCTCGCGTCGCGCGGCGCGTCCGTCGCCCAGGATGGAGCCCGGCGCAGCGTGCGCGAGTGGCTTCGGTTCGACGGCGTCGATGTCGAGACGTTGCTTCCGGGGATCGGTACGGCGACTGACGCCGCCCTGCTCGCCGAAGCGATAGAGGACGCTCGTTACGCGCCCTATCTCGAACGCCAGGCGGCAGAGATCGCAGCTGCCGCGCGCGACGAGGCGATGCCGTTGCCAAAGACGCTCGATTATGCCGTCATCCGGGGTCTTTCGAACGAGATGGTGGAACGGCTTTCAGCGGCGCGGCCCGAGACGATCGGCGCCGCCAGCCGCGTGCGCGGCGTCTCGCCCGCAGCGCTCTCGGCGATCCTGCTCCACGTGAAACGGGCGGCGTGACCGAGGACGAGGCACGGGACTGGACCGCTGGCCGCTATGGTTCGGGGGCGGTCAAACGGCTGGAGCGCTATGCCGATCTGCTGCAGGCCGAGGCCGGACGCCAGAATCTCGTCGCAAGCTCCACGCTGCCGACATTATGGGTGCGCCACTTCGTCGATTCGGCGCAGCTGCTCGATCTGGCGCCGCCGAGCGGCGGTGAGTGGATCGACGTCGGCGCGGGCGCAGGCTTGCCGGGGCTCGTCGTCGCCCTCGCCAGCGATTGGCGCGTAACTCTGGTCGAGCCACGCCGTCTCCGCGTCGCCTTCCTCGGCCATTGCATCGAGGCGCTCGGTCTCGGCGATCGGGTCGCCGTCGAGGCGAACAAGATCCAAGGCGTTCACCATATCGTGCCGGCAAGCGTGATCTCCGCGCGCGCGGTCGCGGCGCTGCCCCGGCTCATCGCCTCGGCAGCGCATCTCGCCGATCGGGGGACGGTCTGGCTGCTGCCGAAGGGCAGCCGCGCGCAATCGGAGGTGGCGGAGGCGCGGCGTTCGTGGCAGGGTGTGTTTCACGTGAAACAGAGCGTCGTCGACTCGGACTCGGGCATCGTCGTCGCCAGCCAGGTTGCGCGCCGCCGATGATCTGCATCACCATCGCGAATCAGAAAGGTGGGGTCGGCAAGACCACGACCGCGATCAACGTCAGCACGGCATTGGCCGCGACGGGCCTGCGGGTGCTGATCGTCGATCTCGATCCGCAGGGGAACGCATCGACAGGATTCGGCATCGCTCGGGCCGAGCGCGCGCGATCGAGCTACGATCTGCTGATCGGCGACACCGACCTGCAATCGGTCGCGACGCCCACGCGGGTACCTCGACTCGACATCGTGCCCGCGACGGTCGACCTTTCCGGCGCCGAGATCGAACTGGTGGAGTTCGACGCCCGCACCCATCGCCTGGACGCCGCAATCCGCCGCAGCGAGCAGCGCTGGGACGTGGTGTTGATCGATTGCCCGCCGTCGCTGGGCCTCCTCACGATCAACGCGATGGTCGCCTCCCACGCGCTGCTCGTGCCGCTTCAATGCGAGTTTTTTGCGCTGGAGGGGCTGAGCCAGCTGCTGTCCACGGTCGAGCGCATCCGTTCGCGCTTCAATCCGGGGCTGTCGATCCTCGGCGTGGTGCTCACCATGTTCGACCGCCGCAACCGCCTGACCGATCAGGTCTCGGACGACGTGCGCGCGGTACTCGGCAAGGTGGTGTTCGATACCGTCATCCCGCGCAACGTCCGCCTGTCCGAAGCGCCTAGCCATGGCGTGCCGGCACTGATCTATGATCATCGCTGCTCGGGGTCCGAGGCCTATATAGCGCTCGCCCGCGAGGTGATCGCCCGCTTGCCCAAGGTTGCCCAGGCTGCATGACCGATTCCGTCACTCCGATTCGTAAGTCCCGTCCCGGCCTCGGCCGCGGCCTCAATGCCCTGCTTGGCGATGCCACCGGCGAACCCTCGGCCGGTGCCGTTTCGGGAGAGATCAGCGGCGTTCGCATGATGTCGGTCAGCGCGCTGTCTCCCCATCCTGATCAGCCGCGCCGCCGCTTCGATGATGAGGCGCTGGAGGAGCTGGCCCGCTCCGTTGCCGAGCGTGGCGTGCTGCTGCCATTGCTCGTCCGTCCGCACGGCAAGGACTATCAGATCGTCGCCGGCGAGCGGCGCTGGCGTGCGGCACAGAGGGCCAGGTTGCACGAGGTGCCGGTGATCGTTCGTGAGATCACCGATGCCGAGACGATGGAACTCGCACTGGTCGAGAACATCCAGCGCGAGGACCTGAATGCGATCGAAGAGGCTGAGGCCTATCGCAAGCTGATCGATCAGTTCGGCCATACCCAGGAAGCGCTCGCCAAGCTGGTCCACAAGTCGCGCAGCCATATCTCCAACCTATTGAGATTGCTTGATCTTCCAGCACCCGTTCGTGAGATGGTGCTTGAAGGCAGCCTGGAGATGGGCCATGCACGCGCTCTGATCGGCGTGCCTGATGCGCTTGCGCTGGCACGCAGGGCCGTGGAAGGCCGCTTGTCGGTGCGGGAGGTCGAAAAGTTCGCGCGCGAGGCCAAGCCAGGCGCGAAGGAGAAGGGCGGGAACGCACCGGCGCGCAATACCGACATCGCGGCGCTGGAGAGACAGCTCGGCGATCTGCTGGGGCTCAAGGTGGCGATTACCCACGGCGACAAGGGTGGTACGCTGACGCTGGGCTATTCGACGCTCGACCAGCTCGACATGCTCTGTCAGCGCCTGAGCGGGGAGCGGATCTAGCTCCAGCACTCGCCCGTCCAACGGGAGTGCGGCAGGTTCTCAGAGCCGCGCCGCGGCCCGCGCGATGGTGAGCAAGTCGTGGGCAGCGCCGACCGAGCCGATCGTGCTCCCGCCGGCCATCACGCCGCGTTCGGCGCGCCGCACCCGTTCCAGCGCCGCGGCGACCTGTCTGGCATCCCATCTCCGCAATGCCTTGATCGTGCTCGATTTTTCCTTCCAGAATACGCGATGCCGCTCCACCACCATATCGGGCGAGGCACCGGCCTCGACCTCGCCGCGCATCTCGGCGAGTGCGACCAGCCGCCGCGCCAGCGCGCGGAGCATCGGGATTTCCATATTGGCGCCGGCGAGCGCCGCCAACTCGCGGCCAAGATCAGCCGACCGTCCGTCGATGACCGCCTCGACCGCCGTCGCCATCTCCGCCTCGTCGAAATTCGCGCCGATCGCCGCCAGGGCAACGGCATCGGCGTCCCTCGGCCGGTCAGGCGCGGCGTCGAGGTAGAGCGCGAGCTTCTCGATCTCACGCGTCAGCACCGCACGGTCGCCGCCCGCCGCGTCGAACATCGTCGCCGCGGTGTCGCCGATCAGGCGCAGGCCGTGCTCGCGCGCGATTCCCGCCGCCAGTCGCGCCGCATTCTGGCCTTCAGGTGGGTAGCAGGCGAGCGTCATCGCGCTGGATGCGGCGATCGCCGCCTTGACGAGCTTGCCGGTGGCCTTGGCTCCGGACGCGATCGCCACCACGGGATTGCCCGCGATCGGCGCGTCGAGCAGCAGCTGCACCGCCTCGGCCGATTCCTCTCCCATGCCGGTCACGCGAATCCAGCGCTTGTCGCCGAACAGCGACAGCGACGCCGCTTCCTCGGCGAGCCGCCCCGGCTGCCCCTTCAGCATCGTGCCGTCGAGGTCAACCCGCTCGGCCTCGCCCATCGCTCGGCCGAGCCGTTCGGCATAATCCATCGCGCCCGCCTCGTCGGGACCGTGGAGCAGGAACAGGCGAACGTCGCCGCTGCTGCCTGCCCGATCGATCGCGCTGCCGATCTGGGCGGCGTTGGCCTTCATTGCCTGGCGCTGCGCTCGGCGTAAAGCGCGAGTCGCGCGACGATCTGGTCGGCGACGATTCCTGCGAGCCGCTCCAGCGCCGACTGCTCGGCGGCGATCGTTGCATATTCGGAACCGACCACATCGATGCCGGCGTCCGACCCTGCGGTGGCGTCGAGCACGACCTGTCCGTTGGCAAGATCGACGAGTTGATAACGCGCACGCAGCGTGCGGCGCTCGCGCGTGATCGCGTCGTCGCGGCGTACGCCGAGCCCGGTGATGTCGTCGTCCAGCTTCACCTCGAGCCGGTAGCGGGCCGTGCCGCCATCGACCGCCGAGAAACGGTCCCTGAGCTCCTTGGCGACCAGCCAGCCTTGCTGTCCCTGGATCGGTGCGACCTGCACGCTGCCCAGCATCGTGCGCGAGGCGCTCTCCGCACCGCCATAGAGCGGCCTGAGACCGCATCCGGAAAGCACCGCGAGCGCGAGCAGGGCCGCCGCGATCCTCATGCGACCAGATTCACCAGACGGTCGGGCACCACGATGATCTTGCGCGGGGCCTTGCCCTCCAGGATGCGCACGACATTGGCCGAGGCCAGCGCAGCCGCCTCCACCTCGTCCTTGGGCGCGCCCTTGGGCATGGTAAGCGTGTCGCGCAGCTTGCCGTTGACCTGCACCGCGATCGTCACCTGCGAGTCGATCAACAGCGCGGGATCGACCGCCGGCCATTCGGCATCGGCGACCAGCCCCTCCTGCCCCAGCCGCGCCCAGCCTTCTTCGGCGAGATGCGGCGTCATCGGCGCGACCAGCCGCACCAGCGTCGCCACGGCGGCGGTGCGCGAGGCGGAGGGGGCGGCGCGTTCGATCGCGTTGACCAGCTCGTAGATCTTGGCGACGGCCTTGTTGAACGCGAGCGCCTCGATGTCCTCGGCGACGCCGGCGATGGCGCGGTGGAGCTTGCGGTCGAGCTCGGCATCGCTGCCCTCCCCAGGCTCGATGCCGTCGACCAGCCGCCACAGCCGCTGGACGAAGCGCCAGGCGCCTTCGATACCGGCCTCGCTCCACGGCAGGTCGCGTTCGGGCGGCGAGTCGGAGAGCATGAACCACCGCACCGCGTCCGCGCCGTACTGGTCGACGATCGGCGAGGGATCGACGGTGTTCTTCTTCGATTTCGACATCTTCTCGACGCGGCCTACCGTCACCGGCTCGCCCGTCGCTGCCACCGTGCCGCCCTTGACCTCGTCGGGTGCCAGCCAGTTGCCGGCCGGATCCTGATAGGTCTCGTGCGTCACCATGCCCTGGGTGAACAGGCCGGCGAACGGCTCGGCGATGTCGAGCCGGCCGACGCGGCGCAGCGCGCGCGTCCAGAAGCGGGCGTAGAGCAGGTGGAGGATCGCATGTTCCACGCCGCCGATATACTGCCCGACCGGCAGCCACTGCTCGGCAACCGTCCGGTCGAACGGCTTGTCGGCCGGCTGGCTGGCGAAGCGGATGAAGTACCAGCTCGAGTTGACGAAGGTGTCGAGCGTGTCGGTCTCGCGTCGCGCCGGTGCGTCGCACTGCGGGCAGTCGACGTGTTTCCAGGTCGGATGACGGTCGAGCGGATTGCCCGGCACGTCGAAGCTCACGTCCTCGGGCAGCTCGACGGGGAGCAGGTCGCGCGGCACCGGCACCGGGCCGCAGCGCTCGCAATGGATGATCGGGATCGGCGTGCCCCAATAGCGCTGGCGAGAGACGCCCCAGTCGCGCAGCCGCCATACGGTGGTACCCTGGCCCCAGCCGCCTGCCTCGGCGCGCTCGATCACCGCGCGCTTGGCCTCGGCGACGTCCATCCCGTCGAGGAAATGCGAGTTCACCAGCGTGCCCGGGCCGCCATAGGCCTCGCTCTCGTGGAATTCGGGCGCGGTCTTGTCGCCATCCGAGACGACCCGGCGGATCGGCAGGCCGTATTTGGTCGCGAACTCGAAGTCGCGCTGGTCGTGTGCCGGCACGCCGAACACCGCGCCCGTACCATAGTCCATCAGCACGAAATTGGCGATGTAGACCGGGAGTTTCCATTCTGGATCAAAGGGGTGCGTCGCCCGAAGGCCGGTGTCGCAGCCCAGCTTCTCCTGCGTCTCGATCTCGGCCGCGCTGGTGCCGCCTTCCTTGCAGCGCTCGACGAACGCGGCGATCTCCGCATTCTCCGCCGCCAGCGCCTGCGCGATCGGATGGTCGGCGGCGATCGCGACGAAGCTCGACCCGAAGATCGTGTCGGGCCGGGTGGTGAACACCTCGACGTCGCCGCCGTCGGAGAGCCTGAACCGGAACCGCAGCCCCTCGCTCTTGCCGATCCAGTTCTCCTGCATCAGCCTGACCTTGTCGGGCCAATGCGCGAGCGTGCCGAGGCCGTCGAGCAACTCGTCGGCGAAATCGGTGATCTTGAGGAACCACTGGCTCAGCTTGCGCCGCTCGACCGTCGCACCCGAGCGCCAGCCCTTGCCGTCGATCACCTGCTCGTTGGCGAGCACGGTCATGTCGACCGGGTCCCAGTTGACTGCACTTTCCTTGCGGTAGACGAGCCCGGCGTCGAGCAGGTCGAGGAACAGCGCCTGCTCATGGCCGTAGTAGCCGGGGTCGCAGGTCGCGAGTTCGCGGGTCCAGTCGAGCGCAAAGCCGAGGCGCTTCAGCTGTGCCTTCATCGTCGCGATGTTCTGATAGGTCCAGGCGGCGGGGTGCACGCCCTTCTCCATCGCCGCATTCTCGGCCGGCATACCGAAGGCGTCCCACCCCATCGGGTGGAGCACCTCCATGCCCTTCATACGCCGGTAGCGCGCGAGCACGTCGCCCATCGTGTAGTTGCGCACATGCCCCATATGGATCTTCCCCGACGGATAGGGGAACATCTCGAGGACGTAGCTCTTGGGCTTGTTGGACGCATCGTCGGCGGCGAAGGTGCGGCGCTCGTCCCACACCTTCTGCCACGCGGCATCGGTCTTCAGCGCGTTGAAGCGCGACATTCCTGGCTCAACTCCGTTGGTCTACGGCGCCGGCCCGCTCCCCACCCAACCACCATAGGATACTGCCGTTGGGTGGCCGGGTAGGGAGCGGGCCGGCGCCGCAACGCTTAGTTCGTGATCGCGCCGCGGCGCAGGTCGCGGGCGCGGGTGAGGATGATGTCCTCGAGCTTCTGCACCGTCGCCGCCTGCACCGGCGCGTCGACCCATTGGCCGTTCTGGTTGACCTGGCGGAGCGCTGCCACCCGCACCGCATCCGCACGCAGGTCCTGGTCGAGGATGGTGACGGTCACCTTCATCCGCTCGGTCGGCGAATTGGGGTTCACATACCAGTCGGTGACGATCACGCCGCCGTTCGAATCGGTCTGGAGCAGCGGCATGAAGCTCAGCGTGTCGAGGCTGGCGCGCCACAGATAGCTGTTGACGCCAATCGTCGTGATCTTGCTCGCGGCGAGATCGGCCTGGGGACGCTCGCCGCCACGGCTGCAGGCGGCGAGCGGGATGAGCGCGACGCTCAGCAGCAACAGGGTACGCGAACGGGCGGTCATCGGCGGGTCCTCGGGTCCGAAAAGAGCGACATGCTTCTATAGAAGCTGCGCGCGCCGGAGCAAGCCGGGCCGGGGCTGTGGATAAGCTGCAACACTATAGGGAAAAACATTCGCTGCCATGGAACATTGCGGCGGGATTGTGGTAGGCGGGAATCGTAGAAGAGGAATCGTATGACGACGCGTCGTGTCATTGCCGGGATCCTAGCCGCGTCGGCGTTCGCCGGCGTGTGCGCGATCGCGCCGGCGATGGGCGCGAACGACGGGCGCAACATCGCACGCAAGCCACACACCCAGATGAACGCCGGAATCGGCTCCTTCACCCCTGCTTCGGCCGACCCGCGTCTGGCCGCCGTGCTGGCGCGTGCGGGCGTCACCAGCAGCGGCTTCCGATTCACTCCCTCGGGGGCGAATCGGTCGAGCAACCGTTCCGTGACCGTCGCGGTCCGCGCCCGTTCGACCCAGACGGCGGCCGCGACCGATCGCCTGCCAAGCGCCGCCGCTTCGCCGGTGGCGCTGGCGCCGATCGCCTACAACCTCGGCGTCGCGGTGGGCTGGAAGCGATTCGCGCTGTCGGGCGATCTCGCCAAGGTCGATCTCGCCGGACAGCCGGGCAGCCGCGAATCGGTCGACCTCGGCCTGTCCTACACCGGACGCAAGTTCAGCGGCCGCGTGAAGGCGGGGGCGGACCGCCCGAGCCGGAGCGAGCCGCGTCTGATCGCCGAGCAGCCGAGCTATTCGATCGACGTGGGCGGCTCCTACAGCCTGACCCGCAACCTCGATCTGACCGCAGGCGTTCGCTACAAGAGCGAACGTGAGCGCCTGACGCAGCTCACCGACGACCGGCGCGACAGCCAGTCGGTCTATGTCGGAACCGCTTTCAGGTTCTGAGGAGTCGTTCCTCCCATGCACTTCGTCACCCCGGACTTGTTCCGGGGGCTAGCGGGCGACCAAGGGAGGGTTTCAAGGCTCCAGCTGGAATCTCGCCGCCGGTCTTCGTGACGGAGTGGATGCCGGAACACGTCCGGCATGACGGTTCAAGTCTGTCGCGGACCCCGGCAGCGCAGCCACGCATCGATCCCCGCCCAGCCATAAACACCAAGCGGCTTCAAGGCCTTGAACCGCTTCGACGTCATGCCGCCGAGTGCGATCACCGGCACTGGCAGATTCCGGATCATCAGCCCCAGCCGCACGCGCCCGAGCGACCGTGCACCCGGATGCGACCGTGTCGGCCACACCGGTGAGACGAACAGCAGGTGCGCACCCGCGCGCACCGCGGCGACCGCCTCCCGCCGGCTGTGCGCCGACCAACTGAGCAGACCGCGGCCCCGCCGGCCGTTGTGGACGCCGTCGCGGCCCTCGAGCCCGCCCGCCGCGAGCAGCACCAGTCTCCGCCGACCCGTGACCTTCGCGACCTTCCGCAAAATCCCGCGCCGTTCCGCCTCGGGCAGGCCATGGTGGCGGAACACCACACCGCTTCCCCGCGGCAGCCGCGCAAGCGCATCCCACAGCTCGTCGCCGATCCGTTCGTCGGTCATCATCCAGACGCGAGGGATCGGGTGGCGGCGGCGCATTCCTCACCCTATAGCGCGCGCAATGCCGACCGACGACGCTTCCGCCCGCCTCGCCGCGATCCGTGACCGAATCGTCCGCGCCGCCGGTCTTGCCGACCGTTCGGCGGGCGAGGTGACGCTGGTTGCGATATCGAAAACCCAAGACGCTCCTGCCATCCGGCCGCTGATCGACGCCGGCCATCGCGTATTCGGCGAGAATCGCGTGCAGGAGGCGGCGGCGAAATGGCCGGCGCTGCGCGAGGCGGCCTCCGGCATCGCGCTCCATCTCGTCGGCCAACTCCAGTCGAACAAGGCGGCGGATGCGGTGGTGCTATTCGACGCGATCCATTCGGTCGACCGGCCCTCGCTCGTCGCCGCGCTCGCCAAGGCGATGGAGCGGGCGGACCGCCGGCCCGACTGCTTCATCCAGGTCAACATCGGCGACGAGCCGCAGAAGGGCGGCTGCGCGATCGATGACCTGCCGGCGCTGCTTGCCGAGGCGCGTGCCGCCGACCTGCCGGTCGCAGGGCTGATGGGCGTGCCCCCGGCCGGCGTCGAGGCGGCGCCCTATTTCGCGCTGCTGGCGAAGATGGCGCGCGATGCGGGACTGCCTGGGCTCAGCATGGGGATGAGCGAGGATTTCGAAGTCGCGGTGATGCTCGGCGCTACCCATATCCGCGTCGGCACAGCTTTGTTCGGGAGTCGCATGTAATGGCCGATCTCGGCGTCCAGTCCTTCTCGCATCCGATCGCCGTCCGCTTCGACGCGCTGCTGTTCGATTTCGACGGCGTGCTGGTCGAGAGCGAATATGCCGGCAACGCCCAGGTCGCCGCCTATCTGACCGGCATCGGCCATCCGACCACGCCCGAAGAATCGATGGCCAATTTCATGGGCCTGTCCGGCACCGAATTCTACGGCGCCGTCGAGCGCTGGATCGGGCGGCCGCTGCCGGAGGATTTCCACACCGTCCGCGCTGCCGAGGACGAGCGGGTGATGCGTGAAGGCATCGGCGAGGTGCTGGGGGCGGTCGCCTTCGTCCGCTCGCTGCCGCCGGAGCTGCCCAAGGCGATCGTCTCGTCGAGCTCGACGCGTTGGATCCGCAGCCACCTCGCGCACCTCGGCCTCGCCGATGCGTTCGGCGACCATCTCTACAGCGGTCGCGAGCATGTGACGCGGGGCAAGCCGGCGCCCGACCTCTATCTCCACGGCGCGGCACGGCTCGGCGTTCCGATCGAGCGGATCGCGATCCTGGAGGATTCGCCGGTCGGCGCGACCGGCGCGGTCGCTTCGGGGGCCTATGTCATCGGCCTGTGCGCCGGCAGCCACTGCGGCCCCGGCCACGATGCCCGTCTCCGCGCGATCGGCGTCGACGCGATCGCGCACGATTTCGCCGAGGTCGCCCGCCTGCTGGCGTGATGTTATTGGGTCCCGGCGTCCGGCGTCAGCTGATAGCGAAAGGCGTGCTCGAGCGGCAGCGCCGTCTCGCAGAAGGCGCATTCGGCCATCACGCGTCCGATCAGCCACTGCTGCTTGCCGCAGCCGGGGCAGTGGTTCACGCCGTCATCATGGTAGAGCAGGTTGTAGCCGGCGTGAAACCAGGCCGGCGCGCCATCTTCTGCCCTGTTGAGACCCGCGTACATCGGTGCTCTCCGATCGTTTCGACTTGTCAGGATAACGCTTCAACGCGCGACTGTTTCATTTCCGATGCGAAATTTTTGTGCGGCGCACCCTGTCGAGGATCAGAGCTGGTGCCCGGTGCGGTCGCGCTTGGTGGCGAGATAGCGCTCGTTGAACGGGTTGGGCGGCAACGCCAGCGGCACGCGCTCGCTGACGGCGATGCCGTGCGCCTCCAGTCCCGCGACCTTGGCGGGATTGTTGGTGAGCAGGCGCACCGTGCGCGGGCCGATCAGGCTCAGCATCCGCGCCGCGACCCCGAAGTCGCGCGCGTCGATCGCGAAGCCGAGCCGCGTGTTGGCGTCGACCGTGTCGAAGCCCTGGTCCTGCAGCGCATAGGCGCGCAGCTTGTTGACGAGACCGATCCCGCGCCCCTCCTGCCGCAGGTACAGGAGGATGCCCCAGCCGGCGCCCTCGATCCGCCGCAGCGCCTCGTGGAGCTGCGGCCCGCAATCGCATTTGAGGCTGCCGAGCACGTCGCCGGTCAGGCATTCGCTGTGCAGCCGCACCAGCGGCGGCGTGCCGTCGGGCTGGCCGATGATCAGCGCGACGTGCTCGCTGGTCGATTCGGGGCTGCGGAAGACGACGATCTCGCTGCTCTCGGCCGCCTCGACCGGCAGCCGTGCGCGTGTGGCGATGGCGAGGCGTGCGGGACTCTCATGCGCGTCGATGTCGGCGGCGGCGATCGCGACCTCCACCGCGCTGCGCGATCGGACGAAGAAGGCCGGCAGGATGCCCGCGATCCGCGCCAGCCGCAGCGCCGCCGCCGAAGCCTCCGGCGCGGTGACCGGCACGGCCCGGAACGGTCCCTTGAGCGGGGTCGCCAGGTCGAACTGCGGATCGGCCAGCGCGGTCGCGGCAGCGAAATCGAGCCATGGCGAGCGCTCCACCCACACCGGCGCATCGGGAACCGCCGCCTCGCGCTGATTGGCGAGCTTCAGCGTCTGCGCGCGCCCGGCGGACAGCAGCACCGGCGCGGTGCCATCGCGATCGAACTCGGCGAGCCGCCCGGCATCGGCGGTCTCGATCGCGAGCAATGCAAGGCCGTCGATCGCGACCGGCCAGCCGCGGCGCAGGGCGTCGATCGCCCGGGCGGCCGCGCGCGGATCGCTCGCGCCGTCGTTCACAGGGCGAACTCGGTGACGATGGGCACATGGTCGCTGGGCTTGAGCCAGCTGCGGCACGGCTCGCACACGCGATGCGCCACGGCCGCCGCCGCCACCTCCGCGCTCGCCCACATATGGTCGAGCCGCCGCCCGCGGTCGGACGCGGCCCAGTCCTTGGCGCGGTAGCTCCACCAGGTATGGAGCCGCGCCGGTGCCGGATGGAAATGCCGGCCGAGATCGACCCAGCCGTGCGCCGCCTGCAGCCGACCGAGCGCCTCGACCTCGATCGGCGTATGGCTGACCACGTCGAGCAGCGCCCTGTGGTTCCAGACGTCGCATTCGAGCGGCGCGACGTTGAAGTCGCCGACCAGCAGCGTCGGCACATCCAGCGTCGCCGACCATTCGGTCATCCGAGCAAGGAAATCGAGCTTCTGTCCGAACTTGGGATTGACCTCGCGGTCGGGGATGTCGCCGCCGGCCGGCACATAGACGTTCTCGAGCCTGAGCCCGTTCGCCAGCCGCACGCCGACGTGCCGCGCCTCGCCGTTCGCCTGCCAGTCGAGCCGGTCGTCCTCGGCGAGCGGCACCCGGCTGACGATCGCGACGCCATGGTGCATCCGCTGGCCGTGGATGACGACATGGTCATAGCCGAGCGCGCGGAACGCCGCGGCGGGGAAATCGGCGTCGATCACCTTGGTCTCCTGCAGGCACAGGACGTCCGGCGACTCTTCGCGCAGGAACCGTTCGACGATGTCGATGCGGAAGCGGACGGAGTTGATGTTCCAGGAAGCGATCGAGAGCGTGTCGGCCATGTGCGCGCCGATGTAGCGAGGTGCCGGCGGGCCGACAAGGAAAGGCCCCCGCTCCGGGGGCTTGGAGCGAGGGCCAACCAGCGTTCGTCACGCAGGCAGGAGGCGAGGCCACTGGCCCGGGCAACAGGGGGAAAATCCCGAACGGAAACCCCGCCTCCGCAATACCGCTGTTAGCTCGGGGTTCCTGTCACCAGAATGAACAGGCGGCTATCCGCGGCCGCCCTGCCTCCGCGGATCGTTCCAGCGGAACGTCCCGTCGCTGACGGGCACGTTGAACTTCTGATTGCTGAGCCGGATGGTGGTGCGGTTGTTCTGGGAATCGAGCGCGACCCAGCCCTGCAGCATCAATCCCGCCGGCGCCGCGGGATTGCGCGCGAAGATCAGCGTGATGCGGCCGTATTCGGGATGCTTGGGATCGTGCGCCTCGACGCTGACGATGTCGGGATTGGCGGTGGGCTGCACCCTGGCGATGCCGGAGATGTCGCTGTTCGGATCGAGCAGCACCCGGAGCGGCGAGTTGCCGATCGGCCAGCGCGACACCTGGCGCACCGAATAGTCGATGAAGAACAGCGACTTGCCGTCGGCGACGGCGAGATAGGGCACCCCTTTTTCGTACTGGAAGCGCACCTTGCCCGGCTTCTTGAGCGAGAGCGTGCCCGTCAGCACCTTTCCGGCGCGGTCGGTCTGGCTGAAGGACGCGGTCATCGTGTTGACCGCGGCGAAGTGGCGCTGGACCTGCTGCAGCTCGATCGAAGCGGGAGCAGCGATCGCCGGCGTCGCGAGCGCTGCCGCCAGCGCGAAGGGGAAGAGGATCGTCTTCATGGGGTCAGGATAGGTCCGTCGCTTGAATTTGTCGTGAACTGGCGAAACGGACGGCGGCGCTGATTCGGCCGGTTGCTCACATCGCCGTTCCGCCGATGGTGAGCCCCTCCACCAGCAGCGTCGGCTGGCCGACGCCGGCGGGGACGCTCTGCCCGCCCTTGCCGCACATGCCGACGCCCTCGTCGAGCGCCATATCGTCGCCGATGCCCGTCACCTTGGTGAGTACGGTCGGCCCATCGCCGATCAGCGTCGCGCCCTTGAGCGGCGCGCCGAGCTTGCCGTTCTCGATCCGATAGGCCTCGGTGCAGGAGAAGACGAACTTGCCCGAGACGATATCGACCGATCCGCCGCCGAAGCTCTTGGCGAAGATGCCGTTCCTGACGCGGGAGAGCAGCTCGGCGGGATCGTCCCTGCCGCCGCGCATGAAGGTGTTGGTCATCCGCGGCATCGGCGCATGGGCGAAGCTCTCGCGGCGACCGTTGCCGGTCGGCTCGACGCCCATCAGCCGGGCGTTGAGGCGGTCCTGGATATAGCCCTTGAGGATGCCGTCTTCGATCAGGACGTTCTCCTGCGTCGGCGTGCCCTCGTCGTCGATGCTGAGCGAGCCGCGGCGGTCGTGGATCGATCCGTCGTCGACCACCGTCACCCCGCGCGCGGCGACGCGTTCGCCGATGCGACCGGAGAAGGCCGAGCTGCCCTTGCGGTTGAAGTCGCCTTCCAGACCGTGGCCGACCGCCTCGTGCAGCAGCACGCCGGGCCAGCCCGGCCCCAGCAGCACGGTGAACTCGCCCGCCGGCGCCGGCACCGCATCGAGGTTGACCAGCGCCTGCGCCAGCGCCTCGTCGATCGCGCGGTTCCAGGTGGCGGGATCGAGCAGCCGATCATAGGTGGTGCGCCCGCCGGTGCCGAAGGTGCCGCTCTCGCGCCGGCCGTTCGCCTCGACGACGATGGTGACGTTGAGCCGCACCAGCGGCCGCACGTCGGTGGCGACGAAGCCATCGGGCCGTACGATCTCGACCACGCTCCACGAGCCGAGCAGCGACACCGAGACCTGCGCGACGCGCGGATCGCGGGCGCGCGCGGCGGCGTCGATCGTCTGGCAGAGATTCACCTTGTCGGCGAAGGGCACGAGGTCGAGCGGATCGGCGTCGGTGTAGAGGTGGCGATTGGTGGGCCGCGGCGGCGCGGCACGGGGGCCGGCGGCGGAATCGATCAGCGCCATGGTCGCGGCGGCGCGCTTGATCGCCGCTTCGGTCAGCTCGTTGGCATGAGCGAAGGCGGTCGTCTCGCCGGAGACCGCGCGTAGGCCGAAGCCGGCATGGGTGTCGTAGCTCGCGGTCTTGAGCCGCCCGTCGTCGAAGCCGAACGCCTCGGCCTTGCGGTACTGGAGGTAGAGCTCGCCGTCCTCGGCGCGGGCGAGCGCCTCGGCGGTGACGCGCTGGGCGGCGTCGGGATCGAGTCCCTCGCGATAGAGGAACGAGCGGGGATCGGGAGCGACGGTCATGCGCCCCGATATAGGTGCGTCAGAGGCTCGCGCCAGACGAGATGTCGGGCAGCGTGCTCGGATCGACCCCATCGGCGGGTCCGCCGATCAGGACGAAGCGGCGGTCGCAATAGCCGCAGTCGACATAGCCATGCTCGTCGATCTGAAGATACACGCGCGGATGGCCGAGCGCGGCGGAGAGGCCCTCGCCGGTGCCGTCGCACGCGACGCGGGGGCTGGAGACTCGGATGACTTCGGGCGGAGCGATCATGAGTGTGCGATTAGCAAGCCGAAACCCCTTCGTCACCCCGGACTTGTTCCGGGGTCCACCGTGCCGTCGCGTACCTCGTCCTGTCGTGGCGCGGTGGATGCCGGACCGAGTCCGGCCTGACGAGTCAGGATTTGATTGCGATCGCGCAGCGACCTAGATGACGCCCATGACCGACGCCGCCATCGCCATTTCCAAGCTCTCGAAGACCTACCAGGGCGGCAAGCGCGCGCTCGACGAGGTGAGCTTCGAGGTGCCGCGCGGGCAGATCTTCGGGCTGCTCGGCCCCAATGGCGCGGGCAAGTCGACGCTGATCAACATCCTCGCCGGCCTCGTCAACAAGACCTCGGGCAGCGCGTCGATCTGGGGCTTCGACATCGGCGAGCATCCGCGCAACGCCAAGGCCTCGATCGGGATCGTCAACCAGGAGATCCTGTTCGATCCCTTCTTCACGCCGTTCGAGACGCTGGAGATCCAGGCCGGGCTCTACGGCGTGCGGAAGGAGCTGCGCCGTTCGATGGAGCTGCTGCGCGCCGTCCATCTGGAGGACAAGGCGGGCGCCTATGCCCGTACCCTCTCGGGCGGCATGAAGCGGCGGCTGATGGTAGCGAAGGCGCTGGTGCACCGCCCGCCGGTGCTCGTGCTCGACGAGCCGACCGCGGGCGTCGACATCGAGCTTCGCCAGCAGCTCTGGGCCTATGTGCGCGAGCTGAACGCTGGCGGGGTGACGGTGGTGCTGACCACCCATTATCTCGAGGAGGCCGAGGAGCTGTGCGATCGCATCGCGATCATCAACCACGGCAGGCTGATCGCCAACGAGCCGACCCGCGAGCTGGTCGGCAAGGCGCAGGAGAAGATGGTCGAGGTCACCGTCGACCGCGACGTCACGACGCCGCCGTCCGCCGCCTGCTTTCAGAAGATCGAGGCCAAGGGCGCGCGCGTGCTGTCGATCACCTACCGCAAGGACCAGGCCAATGCCGGCCAGGTGCTCGCCGCCGTGACGCAGGACGGCTACGGCATCGTCGACGTCTCGACCCGCGAGCCCGATCTCGAGGACGTGTTCCTGAGCCTGACGCGCGCGGCGAATGGCTGATCCTTCTCCCTCCCGTTCGCTCCGCGACCCCGATCCGGGATTGTCGAAGCGCCGCTACTTCTTCTAACCCGCCCAGAAAGGGCAGGGCTTCGACAGGCTCAGCCCGAACGGAGGTCGAGTGCCCGATCCTCATTCCGCTGATGTCCTGATCGTCGGGTCGGGTGCGGCCGGCCTCACAGCCGCGCTCAACCTCGCCGAGCATTTCAAGGTGACGGTGCTCGCCAAGGGCGGGCTCGACGAGGGCTCCACCGCCTGGGCGCAGGGCGGCATCGCCGCGGTGCTGGAGCCGGGCGACACCTTCGAGAGCCATATCGAGGACACGATGATCGCGGGCGCCGGGCTCAACGATCGCGCGGTGGTCGAGTTGGTGGTCGAGGGCGCACCGGGGGCGATCGCGAAGCTGGTCGAACTCGGCGTGCCGTTCAACACGGACGGCAACGCGCTGCACCTGACGCGCGAGGGCGGGCACAGCCACCGCCGCATCGTCCATGTCGACGACGCGACCGGTTGGGCGGTGCAGGAGGCGCTGCTCAAGGCCGCGCACGCCAATCCCAACATCACGCTGGTTCCGGATATGGTCGCGATCGACCTCGCCACCAGCCGGCACGAGGCACGCTATTCGGGTGCCGGCAACGTCTGGGGCGTTTATGCGGTGAGCCGGGCGACCGGGCGCGTCGAGCTGTTCACCGCGCGCGCGACCGTCTTGGCGACGGGCGGCGCGGGGCGCACCTATCTCTTCTCGACCGCTCCGCGGGGGGCAACCGGCGACGGCATCGCCATGGCGTGGCGCGCGGGGGCGCGCGTCTCCAACATGGAGATGATGCAGTTCCACCCGACCTGCCTCTATAATCTGGAGGTCAAGAACTTCCTGATCACCGAGGCGGTGCGCGGCGAGGGCGGGCAGCTGCTGCTGCCCGAGAACGGCTACCGCTTCATGCCGGACTTCGATCCGCGCGCCGAGCTCGCGCCCCGGGACATCGTCGCCCGCGCGATCGACCATGAGATCAAGCGGCTCGGGCTCGATTGCGTCCATCTCGACATCAGCCATCTCGATCCCGCGTTCGTGAAGGGGCATTTCCCCACGATCCACGAGAAGCTGCTGGGGCTCGGCATCGACATGACGAAGGAACCGATCCCGGTGGTGCCGGCGCAGCATTATACGTGCGGCGGGATCGTCATCGACCGCGACGGCCGGACCGACTTGCCCGGCCTCTACGCCGCGGGCGAATGCACCCAATCGGGCCTGCACGGCGCCAATCGCCTCGCGTCCAACTCGCTGCTCGAATGTTTCGTGTTCGGCGAGGCGGTCGCCAGTCACATCGCCGCGCATTGGGACGATTTCGCGCCGCCCCCGCCGATCCGCCCCTGGGACGAGAGCCGCGTCGCCGATTCGGACGAGGAGGTCGTCATCAAGCAGAACTGGACCGAGATCCGCCGGTTCATGTGGAATTATGTCGGCATCGTGCGCACCACCAAGCGGCTCGAGCGCGCGGCGCACCGCATCAAGATGCTGCAGGAGGAGGTGGCCGACTATTACGGCCATTTCCGCGTCACGCCCGACCTCATCGAGCTGCGCAACCTGCTGCAATCCGCCGAGCTGATCGTCCGCTCCGCGCTCCACCGCAAGGAGAGCCGCGGTCTCCACTACACGCTCGATTATCCGGAGATGCTGCCCGAGCCCGTCGATACGGTGCTCGTTCCGTAACCGTTCACCTTTTTGTCGCCATATCGACTCGGTTCGCCGCAGGAATTCAGCAAGACTCTTGCGGTGGGGCAGCGATGAGGCTTTTATGGGACGACGGGCAAGGGCTTAGAGTGGGCGTGGGGTTCGTACCGACATTTACGGCGCTCGAGAGAGCATTGACGCTGGCGGGATTGGCGCCGGTGGTGCTGATGGGCGCGGGCGTGCACCAGGCGGCGCAGACCAGGGACCTGCTGCCGCCGAGCTATCGGACCCTCATACCCGTTCCGCCGGCGGCCCCACGGATTGAGGCGCCGGCCGCGCTCAAGGCGAGCATCGCTGCGCTCCGCAACCGTTTCGACGGGCTCGCCGGCATTTCGGTGCAGAGCGTCGACGACGGCTGGGCCGTCGACAGCGCCGACGCCGATCGTCCGATGCCGCAGCAGAGCGTCAGCAAGCTGTGGGTGGCGATGACGGTGCTCGACGCGGTCGATCGCGGCCGCATCACGCTTGACGACCGGCTGACCATCACCCGGTCCGATCTCACCCTGTTCCACCAGCCGATCGCCGCGCTGCTCAAGGACGGCAGCTATACCGCCACCGTGCGCGAACTGCTTCGCCGCGCGCTGACGATGAGCGACAACACCTGCAACGACAAGCTGCTGCGCTATGTCGGCGGGCCGGCGGCGGTGCGCGCCTTCCTCGCCGGCCACGGCATCGAGAACGTCCGCTTCGGTCCCGGCGAGCGGCTGCTCCAGTCGAGGACGGCGGGGCTCACCTGGCGGCAGGACTATGCGATGGGCCGCGCGTTCGAGGCGGCACGCGCCAGGCTGCCGATCGGCGTGCGCCAGGCCGCCTATCAGAACTATGTCGCCGATCCGATCGACGGCGCTGCGCCCAGCGGGATCGCGGAGGCGCTGGCGAAGCTGAAGCGGGGCGCGCTGCTCTCGCCCGAATCGACCAGCTACCTGATCGGCACGATGGAAAGCTCGAAGACCGGTCCGCAGCGGATGCGCGGCGCGGTGCCGCCGGGCTGGAGCTTCGGCCACAAGACCGGCACCGGGCAGAATTTCCTGAGCCGCACCGCCGGCTACAACGACGTCGGCCTGCTCACCGCGCCGGATGGGCGCAGCTATGCGATCGCGGTCATGATCGGCGATACCGCCCGCACCATCCCCGAACGCCAGGCATTGATGCAGGCGGTGGTGCGGGCCGTAGTGGCGAACCACGGCTCCGCGACGACGGTGATCGCGCGCTGACCGACCGCGCCTGAGTTCGCGCGCAAGCTGCGGGAAGCGTGCGTCCGATCTTGCCGTTAGGTCGCCGCCCATGGATTTGGAACGCTACGACTGGCCGGCGCTTGCCGGCGATCTCGATGCACAGGGCTGGACGATCCTGCCCGGCCTGCTCGACCCTGCCGCCTGCCGGACGATCACGGCATCCTACGACGAACCCGAACATTTCCGCAGCCAAGTCGTGATGGCGCGCCACGGCTTCGGACGCGGCGAGTATCGTTATTTCGCCTATCCCCTGCCGAAGGCGGTGTTCGCGCTCAGGACCGCGCTCTATCCGCGCCTCGCGCCGCTCGCGAACCGGTGGCACGAGCGGATGGGCCTGCTGACGCGTTTTCCCGGCACGCACACCGAGTTCGTGCTTCGCTGCCACGAAGCCGGGCAACTCCGGCCGACGCCCCTGCTGCTGCGTTACCGGGCCGGCGATTACAACGCGCTGCACCAGGACCTTTACGGCGAGCAGGTCTTTCCGCTGCAGGTCGCGATCCTGCTGTCCGTGCCGAGCGAGGACTTCGCCGGCGGCGAGTTCGTGCTGACCGAGCAGCGCCCGCGGATGCAATCCCGTGCGCATGTCGTGCCGCTGGGGCAAGGCGATGCGGTGGTGTTCGCGGTCAACCAACGGCCGGTGAGCGGTACGCGCGGCGATTATCGCGTGACGATGCGCCACGGCGTCGCCACGGTGCGAAGCGGCCGACGCCACACGCTCGGCATCATCTTTCACGACGCGACGTGAGCCGGCGCACGTAAGGGTTTGAGGGGCGCCGCGCCCCTGCTATCCCTCGCCCATGCCCCACCTCTATTTGGTCGACGGCTCCGGCTACATTTTCCGCGCCTATCACCGGCTGCCGCCGCTCACCAACAAGCACGGCGAGCCGGTCGGCGCCGTCTATGGCTACACCACCATGCTGTGGAAGCTCGCCGACGAGCTCCACAAGGCCGAGGGGCCGACGCACATGGCGGTGATCCTCGACAAGTCAGAGCATACCTTCCGCAACGACCTCTACGACCAGTACAAGGCGCACCGCCCGCCCGCGCCCGAGGACCTGGTGCCGCAGTTCCCGATGATCCGCGACGCGACGCGCGCCTTCTCGCTGCCCTGCATCGAGGAGCAGGGCTGGGAGGCGGACGACCTCATCGCCTCCTATGCCAAGGCGGCGTTGGCGCAGGGCTGGCAGGTGACGATCGTCAGCTCCGACAAGGATCTGATGCAACTGATCGAGCCTGGGCTCGATCTCTACGACACGATGAACAACCGCCGGCTGGGGCCGGAAGCGGTGGTCGAGAAGTTCGGCGTCGGCCCGGACAAGCTCGGCGAGGTGCTGGCGCTGATGGGTGACAGCGTCGACAATGTCCCCGGCGTTCCCGGCGTCGGCCCCAAGACCGCGGCCAAGCTGATCCTTGAACATGGCGACGTCGAGGGCGTGCTCGCCGCCGCGCCCTCCATGAAGCCGGGGAAGCTGCGCGACAACCTGATCGAACATGCCGAGATGGCGCGACTTTCCCGGAAGCTGGTAACGCTCGCCTGCGACGTGCCGCTGCCCGATCCGCTCGACGCTCTGGAGCTCCAGGGCATCCCGGACGCGCCGCTCCGCGCCTTCCTCGAGCACCATGGCTTCCGCTCGCTGATCGCCAAGCTCTCGGCAGTGGCGGATGCGCCGGTCGAGACGCCGACGCTGCCGATCGCGCAGGAGGAAGATCCGCCCTGCGATCACGACGCCTATGAGACGGTGGTGGACGCGGCCGTGCTCGATCGTTGGATCGAGCAGGCGCGCTACCAGGGCCATGTCGCGATCGACACCGAGACCACGGGCGTCGACGCGACTCGCGCCGAGCTGGTCGGCGTCAGTCTCGCGCTCGCGCCGAACCAGGCCTGCTATATCCCGATCGGCCACGGCGGCAGCGACATGTTCGCCGAGAAGCCGGTGCAGCTCGACCGTGATCTGGTGCTGTCTCGGCTGAAGCCGCTGCTCGAGGACTCCGGCGTGCTCAAGATCGGGCACAATCTCAAATACGACCTCATCGTACTGGGCCGGCTCGGGATCGAGGTCGCGCCCTATGACGACACGATCGTGATGAGCTTCAACCTCGATTCGGGGCTGCACGGCCACGGCATGGATGAGCTCGCCGCGACCCATCTCTCGCACAGCTGCATCGCCTACAAGGACGTTGTTGGCGCGGGAAAGAAGCAGCTCGGCTTCCAGGAGGTCGATCTCAAGGCCGCCACCCGCTACGCCGCCGAGGATGCCGACGTGACGCTGCGGCTGTGGCGCCGCTTCAAGCCACGGCTGCCGTTCGAGAGCGTGACGCGGGTATATGAGATGGTCGACCGGCCGCTACCGGCGGTAATCGCCGGCATGGAGCGCGCGGGCGTCAAGGTCGATGCGGATATCCTGTCGAAGCTCTCGACCGATTTCTCGTACCAGATCGCCGGCCTCGAGGACGAGATCCATGCCATCGCCGGATTCAAGTTCACGATCGGCAGCCCCAAGCAATTGGGCGACGTACTGTTCGACAAGATGGGGATCAAGGGGGGGCGGAAGGGCAAGTCGGGCGTCTATTCGACCGACGTCAACGAGCTGGAGCGCATCGCCGCCGACAAGGATTCGCCGGGACGCGAGATGGTGCAGAAGGTGCTCGACTGGCGCCAGCTCACCAAGCTGAAATCGACCTACACCGATGCACTCCAGGCGCAGATCAATCCGGCGACCGGCCGCGTCCACACCAGCTATTCGCTGACCGGCGCGCAGACCGGGCGCCTGTCCTCGACCGATCCCAACCTCCAGAACATCCCGATCCGCACCGAGGTCGGCCGGCAGATCCGCGACGCCTTCGTCGCCGAGCCGGGCAACGTCATCCTCGCTGCCGACTATTCGCAGATCGAGCTCAGGCTCGCTGCCCACATCGCCGACGTCGACCCGCTGCGCCAGGCATTCCTCAATGGCGACGACATCCACAACATGACGGCGATGGAGTTGTTCGGCGAATTGAACCGCGACACCCGCGGGCGGGCCAAGACGATCAACTTCGCGATCCTCTACGGCATCTCGCGATGGGGGCTGGCCGGCCGGCTCGACGTGACGCCGGACGAGGCGCAGGCGATGATCGACCGCTATTTCGAGCGCTTCCCCGGCATCAACCGCTATATCGCCGACACGCTGCGCGAAGCGAAGGAGCGCGGCTACACCACCACCCTGTTCGGGCGGAAGACGCACTTCCCGCGCCTCAAGTCGCCCAATCCCAACGAGCGCGGCGGATCGGAACGCGCCGCGATCAACGCGCCGATCCAAGGCACCAGCGCCGACATCATCAAGCGGGCGATGGCGCGGATCGGCCCGGCGCTCGCCGCGGCGGGGCTGCCGCGCGTCCGGATGCTGATGCAGGTGCACGACGAGCTGGTGTTCGAACTGCCCGAAGACGACGTCGCGGCGGCGACGCCGGTCATCCGCGACGTCATGGCCGGTGCCGCCGAGCCGGCGGTCGAATTGACGGTGCCGCTCGGCGTCGACATCGGCGTGGGGCCGAGTTGGGGCGCGGCGCATTGAGTGAGGCGCATCTCCGTCTCTCTGGGGTTGGTGAAGTAGCCGCTCATGGCTGAATCTCGGCAGGACATCGCCGCGCTTGCCAAGGGCGGGCGCACCAACATCGTGGGCTTCGCACTGCGGCTGGCGGCGCGCCTGCCGTTCCTGTTCATCGCCGGCCGCCTCTATGGGCCGGAGATCGTCGGCCGCTTCGCGCTCGCGGTGCTGGTGGTCGAATTCGTGGCGATGGTGGCGACGCTCGGTCTCAAGCGCGGACTGGCGCAGGCGCTGACCACGACCGACCGGCCGCACGCCCATGTCGTATGGGATGCGATGGCAGTGGCGTTCGTGGCCTCGATGCTGGGATCGGCGGTGCTGTTCGCCTTCCCGCAGGCGATGTATCCCAACAGCCACGTCATCGGGTTCGAGCGGCTGCTGCCGGGCATCGTGTTCGCGATCGCCTGGTCGGACGTCAGCCTCGCCGCGCTCGCCTATCGCATGAACGTGCAGGCGAGTGTCACCGCGCGCGCGGTGGTCGAGCCCTGGACGATCAGCATCGCGGCCTGGGCGCTCTATTATGTCTCGTCGCGTGACGGGCTGATCCTCGCCTATGTGCTGTCGATGCTGGCGGCGCTGACCGCGTCGCTGGTGCCGTTCATCCAGAGCTACGGCCTGCCCCATGGCTGGTCGCCGCGCCTCGCCTCGATGTTCGCGCTGGCGCGGCGCAACGCCCCACTCGCGGGCGCCGATGCGATCGAATGGGGGACGCGCAACGTCGACCGCTTCATCCTCGGTATCATGTTCGCGCCGTCGATCGTCGGCATCTATTATATGGCGCAGCAGGTCGCCTCGCTGCCGCAGAAGCTTAAGACCAGCTTCGATCCGGTGCTCGGGCCCGTCATCACCCAGAGCCTCAAGCAGGGTGATCGCGCCGCCGTCGCCAAGCAGGTGCGGCAGGTCGGCTTCTGGATCATGGCGGCGCAGGGCTGCCTTGCGCTGATGGGTTCGATCCCGGGCGAGGCGGTGATGGGCATCGTCGGGCCGCAGTTCGTCGCGGGCACCGCCGCGCTCGCCTTCCTGCTCATCGCCGAGGTGCTCGCCTCGACCGGTGCAGTGTGCGAATCGGCGCTGGTCTATATCGCCCGCCACCGTAATCTGATGGTGTCGATCGGGGTGCTGCTGTTCCAGATCGTGCTGAGCTTCGCGCTGATCCTGGCCATGCGCGGCCTCGGCTGGCCGATCAACTATCAGGCAGCGGGTGTGGCGGTGGCGTTGATGGTGGCGGTGCTTGCCGGTTCGGTGGTGAAGGCCAACTTCCTCTCGCACCTGCTGAACGCGCCGGTCGCCGGCTGGCGCTGGCCGCTGGTATGGGCGGCACTGGCGGCGATCGTGGTCGGCTGGGTGTTCACAACCTTGCCCAAGCGCTTCGAATGGGCCGAGTTGGTGATCGGCGAGCCGATGATCGCGCTCACCTATATCTTCGTGCTGTGGAAATGGGCGTTCGGCCCGGAAGATCGTGCGCTGTTCCGCAAGGTGCCGCGCGCCGAGGCGATCGATCTCAAGGAGACCGCCGCCACCGGCCGTTAGTGCCGGAAGTGCCGCATCCCGGTGAATACCATCGCCAGCCCCGCCTCGTCGGCGGCGGCGATCACCTCCTCGTCGCGGATCGATCCGCCCGGCTGGATCACCGCCGTCGCGCCTGCCTCGACCGCGGCCAGCAGCCCGTCGGCGAAGGGGAAGAAGGCGTCGGAGGCGACCGCGGAACCGATCGTGCGCGGCTGGGCCCAACCGGCCTTGTCGGCGGCGTCCTTGGCCTTCCACGCGGCGATGCGCGCCGATTCGAGGCGGTTCATCTGCCCGGCGCCGATGCCGGCGGTGGCGCCATCCTTGGCATAGACGATCGCGTTCGACTTGACGTGCTTGGCGACCGTCCAGGCGAAGCGGCAGTCGGCGAGCTCCTGCGGGGTCGGCGCGCGCTTGGTGACGACCTTGAGATCGAGTTCGGAGATGCCGCCGTTGTCGCGGGTCTGGACAAGCCAGCCGCCGGCGATCGACCTGGCGGTGAGCCCCAGGCGTGCCGGATCGGGCAACTCGCCGGTCAGCAGCAGCCTGAGGTTCTTCTTGGCCGCGAACAGCGCCAGCGCCTCCTCGTCGGCATCGGGGGCCACCACCACTTCGGTGAAGATGCCGGTGATCGCGCGCGCCGTCTCGGCATCGAGCGGGCGGTTGAGCGCGATGATGCCGCCGAATGCCGACACCGTGTCGCAAGCGAAGGCTTCGGCATAGGCCTTGGCGAGCGTACCGGCAGTGGCGACGCCGCAGGGATTGGCGTGCTTGACGATGACGACCGTCGGATCGGCGTCGCGGAACTCGCTGACCAGCTCGAGCGCGGCGTCGGCGTCGTTGTAGTTGTTGTAGCTGAGCTCCTTGCCCTGCACCTGCCGCGCCTGGCCGATCCCGCGCGCGCTCGGGACGGCGTCGGCATAATAGGCGGCGTTCTGGTGCGGATTCTCGCCGTAGCGGAGCTCCGGTCCCTTCTCGATCACGATCGAGAGCTTGTCGGGGAAGGGCTGGCCTTGGTCGACCATCTGGAACCAGCCGGCGATCATCGAATCGTAGCGCGCGGTCGCGGCAAAGGCCTTGGCGGCGAGCCGCTTGCGGGTGGCGAGGCTGGTGCCGCCTGCCGCTTCCAGCTCGGCGATCACCTCAGGGTAATCAGCCGGATCGGTGACGATCGCCACCGCCGCATGGTTCTTCGCCGCCGAGCGCACCATCGACGGGCCGCCGATGTCGATGTTCTCGATGATCTCGGCGCGGTCCGCGCCCTTCGCCACCGTCTCGGCGAAGGGATAGAGGTTGACCACCACCAGGTCGATCGCGCCGATGCCGTGCTCGGTCATCGAGGCGACGTGCTCTTCATTGTCGCGCACCGCGAGCAGGCCGCCGTGCACCACCGGGTGGAGCGTCTTGACGCGCCCGTCCATCATCTCGGGAAAGCCGGTGAGGTCGGAGATGTCGCGCACCGTCAGGCCGGCATCGCGCAGCGCCTTCGCCGTGCCGCCGGTCGACACCAGCTCGACGCCGCGGCGGGCGAGCGCCTCGGCCAGCTCGACGATGCCGCTCTTGTCGGAGACGGAGAGCAGCGCGCGCTTGATCGGAACCTGGTCCATGGACGTCCTTACTTCGATCGGTGGAACCACCAGCTCACGCTCGTCCCGCCGGCGCGCGTCTCGCCGCTGACGACGAGCTGCTGGGTCGGATGGGGGCGGCCGTCGCCGTCGATCCACACGCTCTCCTCGAGCCCGAGGCCGGCACCGCGGCAGCGGAATTGCCAGAGGAGATTGCCGGGCAAGCGGAGCAGCGCGGCCTGGCCGTCGGCGGTCATCGCCGCCTCGACGTGCGGGGCGAGATGGAAGCGGATCGCGAACGGCGTGGCCGCGGCGGCGCGCTTGCGCCCGGCGGGCACCAGCATGTCCTCGCCGCGCAGGTCCCGTCCATCCCCGCTGAGCGCCAGCGTGCGCCGGTGGACGAAGCCGAAGCGGCGGACATAGCCGTCGTGGCTCGCCTCGATCCGGCTGACGGTCTCGCTCTCGGCGCGCGTCAGCTCGATCTCCGCCACGCCCTTGCCGAGCGCGCCGTCGGGCAGCACCGCGGTCGAGTTGGAATCGGCGAGTACCAGCGTCGAATGGGCGGCGGTGGTGCGCAGCCCCTCGATCAGCGCAGCGGGCAGCGTCGCGTTGGCAATGCGCCCGCCGCCGCAGTTGACGACGATGCGGCGCTGCCCGTCGGAGAGCTCGAAAGCGAGCGTCGAGGCGCAGCCCCCCTCCGCCGCCCGCGCGACCGGTGGCGGGGCGGCGTCGACGATCACCAGCGTCGACTGCGCCGACAGCCGCTGGTAGCCCCATTCTCGCGCCTGCTTGAGCGGGCGCGTGCGCACGCCGGAGGTTGCGATGATCGCCTCGATCGTCTCGCCGGCGATCGGGCCGCTGCCCTGCCAGCTCGCGAGACCGCCGTCGCCGTGACACACGCCCAGCAGCGGCGGCACCAGCGCCGCGATCGCGCCCGCCATCTCGGCTGGCGGCTCGATCCGCCGCGCGGCATAGACCTCGCGCAGCGCCACCAGCAGCATCAGCGCATCGAGCTGCCCCATCGGCGAGCGGCCGAGCGTGCCGCCGTCGCCGCTGATCGAGGCGCTGAGCGCGCGGGCGAGCCCCCCTTCTCCCAACGCCCGCCGCGTCTCGCCCCCCGGGAGCATCAGCCCGGCAGCGATCACGCCGCACCAGGCGGCGATCCGCGCCGGCCCCGGTGGCACCCGGTCGGCAGCACGCTCGGCATGGCGCACGCCCCGGGCGAGCGTGTTGAGCACGTTGGAGCGATAGACGAGGTCGGTCGACGACAGGATCAGCGGCGCATGGGCGACCCAGGCGAGCACGCGGCGCCCGATCAGGTCCGCCCGCCATGCCGGATCGGAGACCCTGTCGGCATGGGCGGCGAGCCAGCGGCGGGTCAGCGTCTCGGCGACCGGCACCGCCTGGTCGCGCGTGGCGACAGTGGACAGGTCGCGCAGCCAGCCGAAGCCGTGGAGATAGGCCGCGAAATCGGCCGCGACGTCCGGACGGGCGAAATCGAGCGTCTCGATCGCGCGGCGCTCGCCGCGGAACGTCGCCATGCCCTCGAGCAGCGCCTGCCCGCGCGCCGGGTCGCCGAAGAAGGGGTCGTCGGCGACCGCGAGCAGCCGCAGCGGATGACGACCGCTGAGGGCGAGCCGGTGGAACGGCGTCCGCCAGGCGAGGCGCTGGAACCGGTCGACGACGCGTTCGGCGAGCGACAGCCCCTTGTCGCCGCCGACGCGGATCAGCCTCTTGCCCTGGTCGATCGTGTCGGGGCCGGGCTCGGTCGGATCGTCGGCGCTCACTGTCCGCGCAAGGCCCGGATGTTGTCGGCATAGCGCTCCGCCCCGCCGGCGAAGGTTGCGGTACCGGCGACCAGCACGTCGGCACCGGCATCGATGCACTGCTGCGCCGTGATGCGGTCGACGCCGCCGTCGACCTCCAGGTCGATCCTGCGACCCGAGGCGTCGATCAGCTTGCGGATCGACTCGATCTTGCGAAGCTGGCTGCTGATGAAACTCTGCCCGCCGAAGCCGGGGTTGACGCTCATCACGAGGACGAGATCGACCTCGTCGATGAGATAGTCGAGGACGGCGACCGGCGTCGCGGGGTTGAGCACGACGCCCGCCCGCTTGCCGAGCGCCTTGATCCGCTGGACCGAGCGGTGGATGTGCGGACCCGCCTCCGGATGCACGGTGATGATATCCGCGCCCGCCTCGGCGAAGGCGTCGAGGAACGGATCGGCCGGCGATATCATCAGATGGACGTCGAACGGCTTGGCCGTGTGGGGGCGCAGCGCCTTCACCACGGCGGGACCGATGGTGATGTTGGGCACGAAATGGCCGTCCATCACGTCGACATGGATCCAGTCGGCCCCCGCCGCGTCGATCGCACGCACCTCCTCGCCAAGACGAGCGAAATCGGCGGAGAGGATCGAAGGGGCGATGCGGACCGGCATCCGAGGAGCCTCTAGCACGCGTGGGCCGCGGGGCAAGGCTTGGTCTGGACCCTAACCGGTCCGCATCATCCGCGCGATGAAGAAGCCGTCGAGGCCGCCGACATCGGCCATCATCCCCGGCAACGTGCGCACCCAGCCGCGCGGATGGGCGACGAGATCGTCGGGCAGCTCGTCGGCGAGCGCGGGATCGATCGCGAAATCGCGCCGTTCGGCCATGAAGCGCTCGAGCTGTGCTTCGCCCTCGGCCGGCTCCAGCGAGCAGGTGGCATAGACCAGCAACCCGCCGGGGCGCACCCAGTCCGCGGCGCGCGCGAGCAGCGCCGCCTGCAGCTCCGCCATCTCGGCGATCAGGCGCGGCGACACGCGGTGAAGCACGTCGGGGTGGCGGCGGAAGATGCCGGTCGCGCTGCACGGTGCGTCGAGCAGCACCGCGTCATAGGGTTCGCCCGGCGCCCATTGCAGCGCATCGGCGGCGATCACCTCGGCGGAAAGGCCGGTGCGCACGAGATTGTCGCGAAGTCGCGCGAGACGGTTTTCGGAGATATCGACCGAGGTCACCTGCCAGCCAGCCGCGGCGAGCTGGAGCGTTTTGCCTCCCGGTGCGGCGCAGAGGTCCAGCGCCCGCCCCTCGCCCCCGCCGATCAGCCGCACCGGCAGCGAAGCGGCGAGATTCTGCACCCACCAGCCGCCCTCGGCATAGCCGGGCAAGCTGGGCACCGCGGCGGTCTCGGCGAGGCGACGGTGGCAGGGGAGCAGCGAAGCCCCATTCGGCGCCATGACGTCATCAGCCTTGAGCGTAAGGTCGAGCGGCGGCGGTGCGGCGATGGCGTGGCGGGCGCCGGCCACCATCGCCTCGCCCCATGCCTCGCGCCAGCGCGCCGCCACCACCTCCGGCAGCGTCGGCAGCGCAGGCAGCGACGCGCCCTGGCGCGTCAGCGTGCCGAACACGCCGTGCACCAGCCGGCGCGGTCCGCCGTCGACCAGCGGCAGCGTGGTCGCGATCGCCGCATGGGGCGGCGTGCCGAGCGCGAGCGTCTGCACCAGCGCGATGCGCAGCACCATGCGCGCCTTGGCGTCGTCGGGCAGCAGCTGGCGGGTCGCCGTGTCGATCAGCGCATCGAGATCGGGCAGGTGCCGCAATGTCTCGGCGACGATGGCATGGACCAAGGCGCGGTCGTCGGCGCGGTCGATGCCTTGCGTTGCAGCTGGCAGCGCCTGCTCGATCGGCTGCCCGCGCCGCAGCACCGCATCCAACAGCTTGAGCGCCGCGCGGCGGGCGGGAACACCGGCGGGATCGGCCTTGATCGGGGACTTGGGCGGGCGCATTGGGTCTCTATGGCCCAACGCCCGCCTCATGTGAAACCGCCTGCCGACTGGCCGCCGCCGAGCCCGCCGGTGCCGGAGCCCGAGCCGCTAGTCCGTCCCGACGCCGACCCACTCGGCAAGGACCCGGTCCGTTACGGGGATTGGGAGCGGAACGGGATCGCCGTCGACTTCTGAAGTCTCCCGGTGCAGCCGGAGGGTTCATCGGGCAGCGTGTCCTGTCCTCGAACCTCCTGCCGGTGCCGGCGGCATGGTGGACCTCGGGCCTGCGCCGGGTGACGGGAACGGCTGGGGGCTTGGTCTGCCCCTACTCCTCCGCATCGCCGCGGCGAAGACCGCATTGCCCGAAGCGAGCAGCGTCTTGACGTCGCTCATGCCCTGATCGGCGAGGAAGGCGCGCAGATCGGCCATCGCCAGCTTGCGCCCGGCGTTGACGGCCTCGGGCAGCACCGCCCAGCGCATCAGGATTCCTCCCGGAGCGGCCGGGCGAGCAGGGCGCCCACCACCTCTCCGACCGGCGCCCCTTCGAGCAGCGCGCACACCGCGTCCGCGATCGGCATGTCGACGCCGACCTCCGCCGCCGCCTCGCGCAGCACCGGGGCGGTAAACGCTCCTTCCGCCACCGTCCTGCGGTCGGCGAGCAGCTCCGCCGCCACCTTCCCCTCGCCGAGCCCGACGCCGAGCGTGAAATTGCGTGAATTGGTCGAGGTGCAGGTCAGCACCAGGTCGCCGAGTCCGGACAGGCCGGCGAGCGTCTCCGCCCGCCCGCCGCGCGCTACCCCGAACCGGGTCATCTCGGCGAAGCCACGCGCGATCAGCGCCCCGCGCGCGTTGAGGCCCAGCCCCGCGCCCTCGACCACGCCGCAGGCGATCGCGAGCACGTTCTTGACCGCCCCCCCGATCTCGGCGCCGATCACGTCATGCGAGGCATAGGGACGGAAGGCGGGGCTGCCGAGACGGTCGGTCAGCCGGCCGAGCAGTTCACCGTCCTCGCACGCCAGCGTGACCGCAGTCGGCTGCCCGCGCGCCACCTCGTGGGCGAAGGTGGGGCCGGAGAGGACGGCGATCGGCGCATGAGGGTGCATCTCGCGTGCGACCTCGCCGACCAGCAGGCGGGTGCCCGCTTCGATCCCCTTGGCGCAGAGCACCAGCGGCATCGCGCCGACATGCGCTTCCGCGAGCACCGAACGGATGTGCTGCGCCGGCGCGACGACCAGCAGCGCGTCGTTGCCGGCGAGATCGGCAAGGTCGCCGGTGGCGGTGATCGCGGGATCGAGGTCGATGCCGGGCAGGAAGATCGGGTTGCGGTGCTCGGCATTGATCGACTCGACGACCTGCGTTTCGCGTGCCCACAGCGTCACGGGCCGCCCCCCGCGCGCCGCGACCTGGGCGAGCGCGGTGCCCCAGGCGCCGCCGCCGATCACGCCGATCCTCATGCCTTCACCCCCGCGCCGCGTACCTTCTCGGCAGCCGGGTCGAGCGGCCAGCGCGCCCGCGCCGGCGTGTCGAGCGGATCGACCATGCCGGCGGCGAAGCGCTCGGCGCCGGCCCAGGCGATCATCGCGGCATTGTCCGTGCACAGCCACAGCGGCGGCGCGACGAAGCGGACGCCGTAATCGCCCGCCAGCGCCTCCAGCGCAGCGCGCACGCCGGTGTTGGCGGCGACACCGCCGGCGACGACGAGCGCGGTGATCGCGGGCGCCGTGTCCAATGCCCTCCGGGTCCGATCGGTCAGGCAATCGATCACCGCGGCCTGGAACGAGGCGGCGATGTCCTCGATGCGATGCTGGCCGACCACCCGCGCGACGGCGCTCTTGAGCCCGGCGAAGGAGAAATGCGGCTCGCGCGACCCGGCGAGCGGCCGTGGCAGCGGCACCGCGCGCGGATCGCCGGTCTCAGCCGCCTTCTCCACCGCCGGCCCTCCGGGAAAGCCGAGGCCGAGCAGCTTGGCGGTCTTGTCGAACGCCTCGCCCGCGGCGTCGTCGATGGTGGTCGCGAGCCGGCGATAGGCGCCGATGCCCTCGACCAGCAGCAGCTGGCAATGCCCGCCCGACACCAGCAGCAGCAGATAGGGGAAGGCGAGGCTCGGGTCGGCGAGCCGCGGCGACAGCGCATGGCCCTCGAGATGGTTGACCGCGACCAAAGGCTTGCCCGACGCGAGTGCCAGCGCCTTGCCGGTGACGAGCCCCACCATCACTCCGCCGATCAGGCCCGGTCCGGCGGTGGCGGCGATCGCGTCGACATCGGCCAGCGTGGCGTCCGCCTCGGCCAGCGCCGCCTCGACGAGCGGCCCCAGCATCTCGACGTGCGCGCGCGCGGCGATCTCCGGCACCACGCCGCCATAGGGGCGATGCGCCGCCTCCTGTCCCGCGAGCTTGTGCGCCAGGATGCGACGGTCGCCGGCGACGAGCGCCGCGGCAGTCTCGTCACAGCTCGATTCGAGGCCGAGGATCAGCATCGCCTCCCCCTAACCGTTCGCCCCGAGCTTGTCGAAGGGCGGTCTTTCCTCCTAGGCGGGAGGAAGAAAGGAAAGGCCGGGCTTCGACAAGCTCAGCCCGAACGGTTTGGCTGTGGGTTCAAGAATCAAGCTCGGCACCCGCGGATCGCCGCTTGCGCTCGTCCAAGCCGGATTGGTGCGCGACGCGCTGGTCGCGGCGCACGGCTGCGCGATCGACGTCGTGCCCGTGCGCACCACCGGCGACAAGGTGCAGGACCGCGCGCTCGCCGAGATCGGCGGCAAGGCGCTGTGGACCAAGGAGCTCGACCGCGCACTGCTGGCCGGCGAGATCGATTGCGCGGTGCACTCGATGAAGGACGTCGAGACGATTCGTCCGCCCGAGATCGTCATCGCCGCGATGCTGGAGCGTGCCGACGTGCGCGACCGGCTGGTGGGGACGGCGTCCTTTGACGATCTGCCGCACGGCGCCCGTATCGGCACCAGCTCGCCGCGCCGCGCGGCGCAGGTGCGGCGCATCCGCGGCGACCTGCGGCCGGTGCTGTTTCGCGGCAATGTCGACACCCGTCTCGCCAAGCTGGCGGCGGGCGAGGCCGAGGCGACGCTGCTCGCTGCCGCTGGGCTCGGGCGGCTCGGGCGCGACGACGTCGGCGTGGCGATCCCGCTCGAGACGATGCTGCCGGCGCCGGCCCAGGGCGCGGTCGGGATCGAGGCGCGCACCGGCGATTCCGCGATGCTGGAGCTGCTGGCGGCGATCGGCCACCGCGACACCGAGGCGTGCGTCCATGCCGAGCGCGCGCTGCTCGCCGCGCTCCACGCCGATTGTCACTCGCCGGTCGCGGTGCTGGCGCGGATCGGCACGGGCGGGCTGACGATCGACGCGGAGCTGCTGGCCGAGGACGGGAGCGACTCGGTGCGGCTGTCGGGGCGCGACCCGGTTGCGCTGGCGGCGGCGCTGCTCGCTGCCGCGCCGCCGGCGATCGCCCGGCTGTTCGGCGCGTGACGCGGCCGCTCGCGGTGCTGCGGCCGGATCCCGGCAACGCCGTCACCGCCGCGCGGATCGAGGCGGAAGGGCTGCGCGCGATCCGACTGCCGCTGTTCGCGGTGATGGCGGTCGCATGGAAGGCGCCCGATCCGGCGCGCTATGATGCGTTGCTCCTCACCAGCGCCAACGCGATCCGCCACGGCGGAGCCGAGCTCGATCGCCTGCGCGCGCTGCCGGTCGTCGCCGTCGGCGACGCGACCGCGGCGGCGGCGCGGGATGCCGGGTTCGAGGTGCGCGAAGTCGGAACCGGCGGAGTCGAGGCGATCGTCGCGCGGTCGATCGGCGTGCGGCTGCTCCATCTCGCCGGGCGCGACCATAGGGATGCCGGCGTCGACGCGATCACGGTCTATGCCAGCGATCCGCTCGCCGTCGATCCGACGCCGCTGCTGGATAGCGTCGCGCTGGTCCATTCGGCACGTGCCGGCGCCCGGCTGGCGGAGATCGCTCCGGACCGCAGCCGCATCTCGATCGCCGCGATCAGTCGGGCGGCAGCCGATGCTGCGGGGGCCGGTTGGGCCGCCGCCGCCGCCGCCGACATGCCCACTGACGCGGCGTTGATCGCCGCCGCCCGCACGCTCTGCGATTGACGCGCGTGCCGCCGGTGCCGATAAGCCCGGCATGACCGGCGAGACCCCGTCCCTCGCGGCTCCGCCGCGGCGCCGCAGCGGCTGGCCGCTCGCGATCGCGCTGATCGCCGCCTTCGTGCTCGGCGTGATCGCGGTGATCTGGGCCGGCCCCGCGATCGAGCGCTGGCGCAGGCCCGCGCAGCAGCCGATCATCGTCGACCCTTCCGCCGCCGCGCCGTCCGTCCCTGCTGCGGTCGCGCCGATCACGATCGAGGGCCTCGCCGCGCGCGAGGCGGCGCTCGACATGCAGCTGCGCGCGATCGAGGCGCGCTTGGCGGCCGCAGACGCGGCGTCGCGCACCTCCGCCGGCAACGCCAGCCGCGCCGAGCGGCTGCTGATCCTGTTCGCGGTGCGCCGCCGGCTCGACAGCGGCCGGCGGCTCGAAGGCTACGAGCCGCTGCTCCTCACCCGCTTCGGCGCCGATGCCGGATCGTCGGTGGCGACGGTGATCGCCGCCGGGCGTTCGCCGGTGACGCTGGAGGACCTGCGCGAGGCGCTCGACGCGATCGCGCCGCGGCTCACCCGCGGCAGCATGGGGGATGGCGTCGGCCGGGCATTGTGGCGCGAGCTCACCAGCTTGGTCGTGCTGCGGCACGAGACGACGCCGAGCCCGCGTGCGACCGACCGGCTCGCGCGTGCGCGCCGGATGCTCGATGCGGGTCAGGTCGAGGGCGCGCTCGCCGAAGTCTCGCGGATGCCCGGTGCGCCCGCGGCGAAGAGCTGGACCGATGCGGCGCGGCGCTATGTCGGCGCGCGCGAGGCGTTGAACGCATTGGAACTCGTCGCGCTCGGTCCGGCCAAGGCGGTACCGCCTCCGCCTCCGCCGGCAGCGGCGGAGCCCGATCCCGGCGTCGCGACGCCGGCGAACTGATTAGGAGAGTGCAATGGCCGAGATGGGCCGGTTCGACTGGCAGGATCCGTTCGCGCTCGACGCGCAGCTCACCGACGAGGAGCGGATGGTGCGCGATGCAGCCCGCGCCTATGCGCGCGAGAAGCTGCTGCCGCGGGTGACGAGGGCGTTCCTCGACGAGAGCTTCGATCGCGAGATCATGCGCGAGATGGGATCGCTGGGCCTGCTCGGGCCGACGATCTCGCCCGAATATGGCGGCGCCGGCCTCGGCTATGTCGCCTATGGCCTGGTCGCGCGCGAGGTGGAGGCGGTCGATTCGGGCTATCGCTCGGCGATGAGCGTGCAGTCGAGCCTCGTCATGCACCCGATCAACGCTTATGGCACCGAGGCGCAGAAGCGGAAATACCTCCCCGGCCTCGCCACCGGCGAGCTGGTCGGCTGCTTCGGCCTGACCGAGCCCGACGCCGGCTCCGACCCCGGCAGCATGAGGACGCGCGCGGAGAAGACTGCGAACGGCTATCGCCTGACCGGCTCGAAGATGTGGATCACCAACTCGCCGATCGCCGACGTGATGATAGTGTGGGCGAAGAGCGACGCGCATGGCGGCGGGATCAGGGGCTTCGTCCTAGACCGCGGCCTAACCGGCCTCTCGACCCCGAAGATCGAGGGAAAGCTATCGCTGCGCGCCTCGATCACCGGCGAGATCGTGATGGACGGCGTCGAGGTCGGCGAGGACGCGCTGCTGCCCGAGGTGCAGGGGTTGAAGGGCCCGTTCGGCTGCCTCAACCGCGCGCGCTACGGCATCGCCTGGGGCACGATGGGTGCGGCCGAGTTCTGCATGGAAGCGGCACGGCAGTACACGCTCGACCGCCAGCAGTTCGGCCGCCCGCTCGCCGCGACCCAGCTCGTCCAGCTGAAGCTCGCCAACATGGAGACCGAGATCGCGCTCGGCCTCGGGGCGGCGCTGCGTGCCGGCCGCATGTTCGACGAAGGCACGCTCGCGCCCGAGGCGATCTCGCTGATCAAGCGCAACAATTGCGGCAAGGCGCTCGACATCGCCCGCGTCGCCCGCGACATGCACGGCGGCAACGGCATCTCGGCCGAGTTCCACGTCATCCGCCACGCGATCAACCTCGAGACGGTCAACACCTACGAGGGCACGCACGACGTCCACGGCCTGATCCTCGGCCGTGCGATCACCGGGATCGCGGCATTTTGACGCCCGACCGCCAGCCGGTGCTCGAAGGCGAGCTCGTCCGTCTCCGGCCGAGCGTGCCGGAGGACTGGGACGCGCTCTACGCCGTCGCCTCCGATCCGCTGGTCTGGGAGGTCCACCCCGCGCACGATCGCTGGCAGGAACCAGTGTTCCGCGCCTATTTCGACGGCGGCATCGCGTCGGGTGGCGCGCTGACGATCGTCGACAAGGCCACGGACCAGGTGATCGGGTCGAGCCGGTTCGACAATTGGAATCCCGAGCGCGACGAGATCGAGATCGGCTGGACCTATCTCGCGCGCAGCCACTGGGGCGGCACCTATAACCGTGAGATCAAGCGGCTGATGCTCGATCACATCCATTGCTACGTCGGAACCGCGGTGTTCACCGTCGGCGAGAGCAACATCCGATCGCGCAAGGCGATGGAGAAGATCGGCGGCGTGCTCCGTCCCGGCACCGTCGACCGGCCGATGGCCGGCGAGATGAAGCCGCATGTCATCTACGAGATCCGAAAGCCCGCGTAATGAGTGTCGCGTTCCGTCGCGAGAGCGACGACGAGCATAAGGAACCCGCGTTCGAGCTGCCGATCCCGGTCGGGCCCAACCTGGTCACCCCGCGCGGGCTCGAGCTGCTCGCGGCCAGGGACGCCGAGATGGCGGCCGCCGTCGCCGCGGCGACCGACGAGGATGAGCTGAAGCGGCTGAGGCGCGAGCAGCGCTATTGGGCGACGCGCCGCGCCACCGCAGAGCTCGCCCCGCCGCCCGAGCCCGGCGTCGCCGGGATCGGTTCCGAGGTGGTGATCCGCCGCGCCGGCGCCGAGCAGCGCTTCCGCATCGTCGGCCATGACGAGGCCGATCCCGCCGCGGGGCTGCTCGCCTTCACCGCCCCGCTCGCCCGGGCTGTGATGGACGCGGAGGCCGGCGACCGCGTCGATTTCGGTGGCCGCACGGAGGCGATCGACGTGGTGAGCGTCGCGCCGTGAAGCCGCTCGCAGGGATCAGGGTCGTCGAGCTCGCGCGGATCCTTGCGGGTCCGTGGTGCGGGCAGCTCCTCGCCGATCTCGGCGCCGAGGTGATCAAGGTCGAGCGTCCAGGCGCGGGCGACGACACCCGCCATTGGGGCCCGCCTTTCCTCCACGACGCCGAGGGCCGCAACCTCGACGCCGCCTATTATCACGCGACCAACCGCGGCAAGACCAGCATCGCCGTCGACATCGCCACGCCCGATGGCCAGGCGCGCGTGCGCAAGCTGGTCGCGGATGCCGACGTGGTGATCGAGAACTACAAGGTCGGCGGCCTCGTCAAATACGGCCTCGACCACGCCAGCCTCAGCCGGATCAACCCGCGGCTCGTCACCTGCTCGATCACCGGCTTCGGCCAGACCGGCCCCTATGCCCATCGCGCCGGCTACGACTTCATCATCCAGGGCATGGGCGGGATCATGTCGCTGACCGGCGAGCCCGACGGCGCGCCGCAGAAGGCCGGCATCGCCTATGCCGACATCTTCACCGGCGTCTATGCGGTGGTGGCGGTGCTGGCGGCGCTCAGGCGTCGCGACGTCACCGGCGAGGGCGCGCACGTCGACATGGCGCTGCTCGACACGCAGGTGGCGGTGCTCGCCAACCAGGCATTGAACTGGATGGCGTCGGGCAAGGTGCCGCACCGGATGGGCAACGGCCACGCCAATCTCGCCCCCTATCAGGCCTTCGCCTGCGCGGACGGCGAGCTGATCGTCGCGGTCGGCAATGATTCGCAGTTCGCGAAGCTCAACGAGGTGCTGGGACTTGACCTCCACCGGGACGACCGCTTCGCCACCAATCCCGGCCGCGTCGCCAATCGCGACGCACTGATCCCGCCGCTCGCCCGCGCGATCCTCGACTGGCGGAAGCGCGACCTCGCCGACGCGCTGGAGGCGAAGGGCGTGCCGGCCGGCCCGATCAACACGGTCGCCGAGGTGTTCGCCGATCCGCAGGTGGTAGCGCGCGGGATGCAGGTGGTGCTGGACGGGCTTCCCGGCGTCGCCAGTCCGATCGTGATCGACGGCGAGCGCATGGTAGCCGACCGCCCCAGCCCGCCGCGCGCCGACCGTTGACGATGCGGCGGCTGGAGGTCGCGGTTGCCGGCTGCGGCGTCGCCGGGCTCGCCGCGGCGCTGCTGCTCCGCCGCGACGGCCATCGCGTCACCCTGTTCGAGCGGTTCGCGGAGCCGGGGCCGCTCGGATCGGGGCTGATGATCCAGCCGACCGGCCAGGCCGTGCTGCGCGCGATGGGCGCCGAGGCCGCGGTGATCGCCCATGGCGCACGGATCGACCGGCTGGCCGGCGAGGCCGGCGGCAGCGGCCGCACCGTGCTCGACGTCCGCTATGCCGCGCTGGGGCGGGCCGCCTATGGCATCGGCATCCATCGCGCCACCTTGTTCCACATCCTCTACCGGCTGGTGCTCGCCGAGGGCATCACGCTCGAGGCCGGCCGCACCGTCCAGTCCGCCGGCGAGGGCCGGCTGCGTTTCGCCGACGGGTCCGATGCGGGGCCGTTCGACCTGATCGTCGATGCGCTCGGCGCGCGCAGCGTGCTGGCGGGGGAGCCGGCGCGGACGCTGCCCTATGGCGCGTTGTGGGCGAGCGTGCCGTGGCGCGGTGATTTCGACCCCCATGCGCTGCAGCAGCGCTATCGCGCGGCCAGCGTGATGGCCGGGGTGTTACCGATCGGCACGCCGCCGGGCGCGGCGGCGCCGCAATGCGCCTTCTTCTGGTCGTTGCGCGGCGATCGGCTGAGCGCTTGGCGCGCCGACGGTCTCGAGCTGTGGAAGGCCGAGGTGGCCAGGCTGTGGCCGGCGACGCAGCCGCTGCTCGACGCGATCGATACGCCCGAGCAGCTCACCTTCGCCCATTATGCCCATCGCACGCTGGCGCGGCCATGGGCTCCCGGGCTGATCCACATCGGCGATGCCTGGCATTCGACGAGCCCGCAGCTCGGCCAGGGCGCCAACATGGCGCTGCTCGACGCCTATGCCCTGGTGCTGGCCCTGCGCGCGGGCGATCCGGCGCAGGCGATCAGGCTGCGGCGCGGCCATGTGCGGCTCTATCAGGCGATGAGCGCGCTGTTCACGCCGGTCTACCAGTCCGATGGCCGGCTGCTCCCGTTGCTGCGCGACCGGCTGGTGGGGCCGCTGTCGAAGCGCTGGCCGGCGACGCGGCTGCAGGCGGCGATGGTGAGCGGACTGGTCGGCGATCCGTTGAAGACGCTCGGACTCTGATCAAAGCCGCGTGATCAGCGCCTGCGCCGCCGCCGGATTGCGGACCTTCGCGCCGGCGATCATGAAGATGAAGGTGTCGCGCGGCGTCTTGGCCGGCGCATCGGCGACATAGGGCAGCCCGTCCGGCTGGCCGCCGGCTGCCCAGGTCTTCGCCGCCTCCGCCCAGCGATCGAGCTCGGCGGGGGGATAGCCGGCGGGCTCCTCCTCCACTGCCGTCTCCAGACGGACGTAGACGAGGTCGCCGCTCACGTCGGCGATCGCGGGATAGTCGTCCGACTTGGCATAGACGATCGCCACCCCGGCCTTGCGGCACAGCTCGACGAACGCCGGCACCGCGAAGCTCTCGTGCCGCACCTGCACGGCATGGCGGAGCGGCACGCCGTCCTGCTTCGCCGGCAGCAACTTCAGGAAGGCGCCGAAATCCTCGGGATCGAATTTCTTGGTGGCCATGAACTGCCACAGGATCGGCCCGAGCTTGGGCCCCAGCTCGACGATGCCCTGTCCGCAGAAGCGCGCGATCGATTCGCCCGCCTCCGCCAGCAGCTTGCGGTTGGTGCAGAAGCGCGAGGCCTTGACCGCGAACATGAAGTCGTCTGGCGCGACTTTCGCCCATTCGGCGAAGCTGGCCGGCTTGAAGGTCGAGTAATAGGTGCCGTTGATCTCGATCGCGGTGACGTGGCGGCTGGCATATTCCAGCTCGCGCTTCTGCGGCCATTTGTCGGGATAGAAGGTCCCGCGCCACGGCTCGAACGTCCAGCCGCCGATGCCGACCCGGATGGCCCCGGCTGCGGTCACTGGACGCGCACCCAAGTCGTCGTCTTGCAGATCAGCCCGCCCAGCACGCAGCCCTTGCCGAGCAACCTGTCGTCGCTCGTCACCGTCAGGTGGCCGGAGAAGGTGCGGTTCATATCGGGCACGAACACCTTGCCCTTATAGCTGCCATTGCCCAAGGCGCGAAATTCGCGGAAGATCGTCGTACCGACGAGCTGCTCCGTACCGCCACGGCGCGCGTCCGCCTCGGCTTTCTCGCTCGCCCAGCTCACGGTTCCGCACACCAGCTCGCCGCACGCATGGGTGCGGATATGGACGGTGTCCTTCTTGTTGCGCCATTCGCCGGCGATGGTGCCGATGCCCTCCTCCGCGCGGGCGGTAGCCGGGGCGGGCGTCGTGGTCAGCAGCACCGCCGATGCGATGGTGGCGACCATCCCCGACCGCAGCCCGTGGGTGCGATCGATGTCCGTCATCGTTCCAAACTCCTGCGGCGTGCCGTCATCGGCGCGCTTCGTGATTCGGCCGCTGTGGGGCAGCCTCACGCTTGCCATCGCTCGAACGGTGGCGCGGTTTGGCGACGGTATGATGACGTTGAATGGGCACTTGCGGCCAGATTGCGGCAGCCGCTGAGGGATTCGAACCACGCGCGTAGCCCGGCGGGCGGAGCGCCAACAAAGGACTCGAGGAGTTCGAGCGAGCGCGTGCCGGAGAAGGAATCGTGTCTCCAAGCGCGGAAATGGAGCGGGCGAAGGGATTCGAACCCTCGACCCCAACCTTGGCAAGGTTGTGCTCTACCCCTGAGCTACGCCCGCTCGGCGCCAGTCCCGCGGAAGAACCCGTGGGCGGGTAAGGCGGCGGCCTCTAACAGCGCTCCGGGACGGGCGCAAGTCCCGAAAAGGCTTGCCCGATCCGCCTCGGGGCCCACATAGGCGCCTTCGAGGTCGAAAGGAGCGCCGATCCGTGGCTACGCTAGGTCTGTCCCCGCAGGAGAAGGACGCCGTCGAGGCATTCCGCCGCGATGTCGTCGAGCCGTCGATGACCAAGCTGGTCATCATCGATTTCTGGGCGGAGTGGTGCGGGCCGTGCAAGGCGCTGGGGCCGGTGCTGGAGAAGGTCGCGGCCGATTACGCCTCAAAAGGCGTGGTCCTCGCCAAGATCGACGTCGACGCGAACCAGTTCATCGCCGCCCAGTTCCAGGTGCGCTCGATCCCGACCGTCTATGCGATGTTCCAGGGCCAGCTCGCCGCCGACCTCACCAACGCGCGCACCGAATCGCAGCTCAAGGCGATCCTCGACCAACTGCTGCGCCAGCTCCCCATCCAGAGCGACGATTCGCAGCAGGAGGCGGAGCTCGAGCCGCTGATCGCGATGGGCGAGGAGGTGCTGGCGGGCGGCGATTCGGCGCGCGCGCTGTCGATCTTCGACCAGCTCGCCGAGATGGCGCCGGAGCATCCCGCGGTGATCGCCGGCCGTGCCCGGGCGCTGGTCGGCCAGGGCCGGCTCGACGACGCCGAGGCTGCGCTCGCCGATCTGCCCGAGGACGCGGCGAAGAGCGCCGAGGTCGCGCGCGCGCGGTCGGCGATCGATCTCGCCAGGGTCACCGAGCCGGTCGATGATCTCGCCGGCCTCGCTGCGGAGGTCGCTGCCAATCCAGAAGATTTCGACGCGCGGATGCGCCTCGCCGGCGGGCAGATGGCGGCAGGCGATCGCGATGCCGCCGCCGATACGCTGCTCGCGCTGGTCGCCGCCGACCGGGAGTGGAACGAGGGCGCCGCGCGCAAGCAGCTCCTCCAGCTGTTCGAGGCGGTGGGGCTGGAGGATCCCTGGGTCGCCGCCCAGCGCCGCAAGCTCTCCGCGATCCTGTTCGGGTGAGCACGCGGCTGACGATCTTCCCCCTCGCCGGGGCGATCCTGTTTCCGCGGATGCTGCTGCCGCTCCACATCTTCGAGCCGCGCTATCGGGCGATGGTGACCGATGCGCTGGCACGCGACCGGCGGATCGCGATGATCCAGCCGCGTGGCAAGGGCGAGCCGCCGCCGCTGTTCGACATGGGCTGCGTCGGTCGCATCGTGGATGTCGAGGCGCTGCCCGACGGGCGCTTCGACATCGTGCTGGAGGGACTCGCGCGGTTCCGCATGTTGCGCGAGCTCGATGTCACGACCCCGTTCCGCCAGATCGAGGCGGAGCTCGAGGCGCCCGGTGCGGCGGAGGCGCTGGCGCCGGCCGAGCGCGCCGCGATCGAGAGCGAATCGCGCCGTTTCGCCGACCTGCACGGCTATGCGGTCGACTGGGAGGCGGTGAACCGGCTCGACGACGAGAGCCTGATCAACGGCATCGCCCAGATCGCGCCGTTCGATCCTGCGTCCAAGCAGGCGCTTCTCGAAGCGGCGACGCTCGGCGAGCGAGCGCGGCTGATCGTCCAGCTCATGACCTTCTTCGGCCGTCACGACGAGGATTCGGGGACGCTGCAATGACGATCGGCCCGTGGCTGCTCGAACGCCTCGTCTGCCCCGCGACGCGCACGCCGCTGCGCTGGGACGAGGCGGCGGGCGAGCTGGTCTCCGATGCGGCGGGCCTCGCCTATCCGGTGCGTGACGGAACGCCGGTGCTGCTGGTCGAGCGAGCGCGGATGACGACGGAACCGGGGGGCACGGCCCTTCTCCGACCGGAAGGTCGATCTTGATCTGACGATTCGATGCTGGCGCGACCGGGCGGGTTCGCGCTATCCGCCGCCGCCATGATCAAGCACGCCCTTCCCGTCACCCGCGCCGACGATTTCGCGCAATGGTATCAGGCCGTCATCACCGAAGCCGACATGGCCGAGGATTCGGGCGTGCGCGGCTGCATGGTGATCCGGCCGTGGGGCTACGGCATCTGGGAGCGGATGCAGCGCCAGCTCGACGACCGTATCCGCGCGACGGGGCACGAGAACTGCTATTTCCCACTGTTCATCCCGCTGTCCTATTTCGAGAAGGAGGCGGAGCACGTCGAGGGCTTCGCCAAGGAGATGGCGGTCGTCACCCACCACCGGCTGATCGCTGACGGCAAGGGCGGGCTGATGCCCGATCCCGAGGCGAAGCTCGAGGAACCGCTGGTGGTGCGGCCGACCAGCGAGACGGTGATCGGCACCGCCTTCGCGCGCTGGGTGCAGTCGTGGCGCGACCTGCCGGTGCTCATCAACCAATGGGCCAACGTCGTGCGCTGGGAGATGCGCACCCGCATGTTCCTGCGCACCGCCGAGTTCCTGTGGCAGGAGGGGCATACCGCGCACGCCAGCGCCGAGGAGGCGCGCGAGGAGACCCTCAGGATGCTCGAGGTCTATCGCAGCGTCGCCGAGGAGTGCGCCGCGATCCCCGTGATCGCCGGCGAGAAGCCCGAGCACGAACGCTTCCCGGGCGCGGTCTCGACCTATTCGATCGAGGCGATGATGCAGGACGGCAAGGCGCTGCAGGCGGCGACCAGCCATTTCCTCGGCCAGAACTTCGCGCGCGCGCAGGACATCAAGTTCCAGAACTCGGCCGGCGAGCTCGAGTTCGCCAACACCACCAGCTGGGGCATGACCACGCGGATGATCGGCGCGATGATCATGGTCCACGGAGACGACGACGGCCTGCGCGCGCCGCCGCGGATGGCGCCGTGGCAGGTGGTGATCGTGCCGATGCTGCGCGACGTGCCCGAGGACGAGGCGGTCGTCGCCTATTGCCGCGAGCTCCACGCCGAGCTCGCGAAGCTCGGCGCGTTCGGCGAGCCGGTGCGCGTGCTGCTCGACCTGAAGCCGATCAAGGCCGCGACCAAGCGCTGGGGCTGGGTCAAGAAGGGCGCGCCGATCGTGATCGAGGTCGGCGGGCGCGACGTCGCCGGCGGCAACGTGTCGGTGATCCGTCGCGACCGGCTGTATCGCGAGGACGGCAAGCTCGACAGCCGCGTGACGGCGCGCAGCGCGTTCGTCGGCGAGGCGGCGGGGTTGCTGGAGGACATCCAGGCCGTGCTGTTCGCCGAGGCCAAGGCGCGGCTGGACGCGGGGATCGTGCGCGGCCTCGACAGCTTCGAGGCGATGGCCGCTTGGTTCGAGGGGCAGGACAATCCCGGCTGGGCCGAGGTCGCCTGGGCGCGTCCGACCGGCGCCGAGCTCGAAGCGGCGGTGGAGCGGCTCAAGCCCCTCAAGCTCTCCATGCGCAACGTGCCGATCGGCCAGGGCGCCGTGGAAGGGACCTGCATCTTCACCGGCCGGCCGGCGGTCGAGCGCGTGCTGGTGGGGCGGGCTTATTAGCCCAACCCCTCACCCTCCCGCGACCTCCGGCGGCTCCTTCCCTCTCCCAAAGGGAGAGGGACAGTGGGGCTTTACGGCAGCGGCCGATCCCGACTGACCGGGGTGGGCCAGCCGAGCTTGGCCAGCGCGTCCTCGGCGAGGCGGCGGGCGGTGGTGATCTTGCCGCCGAACACGCTGAGCAGCGGCGGGCCATCCTCGTCGAGCTCGAGCACATAATCGCGCGTCACCGCCTTCGCCTCGCCCGCGCCGTCATCGTAGAGCGGGCGGACGCCGGACCAGCCACCGATCACGTCTGCCGGCGCAATCCGGCGGCGGAAGTAGCGGTTGGCGGCGGCGCAGAGATAGTCGACCTCCTCCGCGTCGATGCGGGCGGCGTCGGGGCGCTCGACCGGCACGTCGGTGGTGCCGATCGCGGTGTCGCCGCGCCAGGGGATGGCGAACACCACGCGGCGGTCGGGCTGCTGGAGCAGATAGGCGTGGTCGCCCTCGTAGAGCCGCGGCACGACGATGTGGCTGCCTTTGACCAGCCGCAGGCGGGCGCGGCCGGCGACGCCGAGCCGGCCGCGCAGCCCGCCGGCCCAGGGGCCGGTCGCATTGACAAGGATGCGGGCGCGGACTTCGCTGCCGTCCGACAGCGTGGCGGTCCATCCGTCCGCGCCACGCCGCGCCGAGATCAGCTCGGTGCCGGTGCGCACCTCGGCGCCGCTCGCCACGGCGTCCGCGGCGAAGGCGCGGGTCAGCGCGGCGTCGTCGACCATGGCGTCGGAATAGACGAAGCCCTTGGGCCCGGTGGCGAGTGGGGCCAGATAGGCGCCGTCGTCCGCCTTGAGCGACCGCGCACGCGGCAGGCTGCTGCGCCCGCCGATCGCGTCGTAGAGCCACAGGCCGAGCCGTACCATCCACGCCGGCCGCGGGGCGTGGACGTGAGGCAGCACGAAGCGCACGCCGCGGACAAGGTGCGGCGCCAGCCTCAGCAGCCGCTCGCGCTCCTTGAGCGCCTCGCGCACCAGCTTGAAATCATAATATTCGAGGTAGCGCAGCCCGCCATGGATCAGCTTGGTCGAGGCCGATGAGGTATGGGCGGCGAGATCGTCGCGCTCGACCAGCAGCACGCTCGCGCCATGCAGCGCCGCCTCGCGCGCGATCGCGCAGCCGTTGATCCCGCCGCCGACGATCAGAAGGTCGCAGGTCACCCGGGGGAAACCCGCAGAAAACCGTCGAAGGTCACGAAAGTCATGGGTGGAATTGGGGCGCCTGAACCTCGCGTCATCGCCTCAGCGATGCGGCATCGGCCGGGCGCTGGCAAGCTCCCGTCTCGCGGCATGACCGCCTCATATGATGCGGATCAGCGTCAAGCGGATCGGGGTGACTGAGCCGGCCTGAAGCCTTATCTCGGGGCATGGCCAAGCGCACAGGGCTGCCGACGCGGCAGCAGATCCTCGATTTCATCGCCTCGTCGGACCAGCCGGCGGGCAAGCGGGAGATCGCGCGGGCGTTCGGCCTCCACGGACAGGACAAGATCGCGCTCAAGGCGCTGCTCAAGGACATGGGCGACGAGGGGCTGATCGATGCCGGCCCCGGCCGCGCCTTCCACGCGATGGGCGGGCTGCCCAAGGTGACGGTGCTGCGCGTGGTCGACGTCGACGACGGCGGCAACGTCTGGGCGCAGCCCGAGCGCTGGGAGGCGGAGGGCGTGCCCGAGCCACGCCTGCGCGTCCGCGAGCGCAAGCATGGCAGGCTCGGCGTCGGCGACCGTATCCTCGCCCGGACCGAGGAGGCGGGGAAGGGCTGGATCGCCCATCCGATGAAGACGCTCCCCAGGGCGTCCGAGACGATGATCGGCGTGCTGCGCGAGGAGGGCGGGCGGCTGTTCCTTCAAGGCGTCGAGAAGAAGGAGCGGCGGGATTTCCTCGTCTCCGATGCCGGCGGCGCGGAGCCGGGCGACCTGGTGATGGCGGAGAAGGCGGGCCGTCCGCCGCGGATGACCGCGCGGGTGGTCGAGCGGCTTGGCGATCCGTTCGCCCCGCGCAGCTTCTCGCTGATCGCGATCCACCGGCACGAGATCCCGCATGTCTTTTCCGAAGAGCTGCTCGACGAGGCGCGGCGGGTGGCGGAGCAGCCGCTCGGCGAGGACCGCGAGGACCTGCGCCATCTCCCCATCGTCGCGATCGACCCCGTCGACGCGCGCGACCATGACGACGCGGTCTGGGCCCGGCCGGACGACGGTGGCGGCTGGGACGCGATCGTCGCGATCGCCGACGTCAGCTTCTACGTCCGGCCCGGCTCGCTGCTCGACCGCGAGGCGCGGCGGCGGGGGAACAGCGTCTATTTCCCCGACCGGGTGGTGCCGATGCTGCCCGAGGTGCTCTCCGCCGACGTCTGCTCGCTCAAGGAGGGCGTGGATCGCGCGGCGTTGGCTTGCCATTTCAAGGTGAGCAAGACCGGTGCGATCAGCGACTTCCGCTTCACCCGCGCGGTGGTGCGGATCGCCGCCAACATCGCCTATGAGGATGCGCAGGCGATCATCGACGAAAAGCCCCTCCCCTTCAGGGGAGGGGTTGGGGTGGGGGCTATCCGCGAGCCGGACCGCCTGCCGCACTCCCCCACCCCCAACCCCTCCCCTGAAGGGGAGGGGCTTGATTTACGCAGCGTCCTCGCCCCCCTCTGGGACTGCTGGCGCGCGCTTTACGCCGCGCGGGAGAAGCGCGAGCCGCTCGACCTCGACCTGCCCGAGCGGCGGGTGGTGCTCGACGAGAAGGGGCGCATCCTGTCGGTCGCCCCGCGCGAGCGGCTCGATGCGCATAAGCTGATCGAGGATTACATGATCGCCGCCAACGTCGCCGCCGCCAAGGCGCTGGAGGCGAAGACGCTGCCGGTCATGTACCGCATCCACGAGCCGCCCGCGCGCGAGAAGCTGGTCGCGCTCAAGGACTATCTCGCCACCTTCGACGTCGAGTTCGCGCTCGGGCAGGTAATCCGGCCGGCGACCTTCAACCGCATCCTCGACCGGATCGGCGACGCCGAATTCCGGCCGCAGGTAATGGAGCAGGTGCTGCGCACCCAGACCCAGGCCTATTACGGGCCGCAGAATGCGGGGCATTTCGGGCTCGGGCTCGGCAGCTACGCGCATTTCACCTCACCGATCCGCCGCTACGCCGATCTCCTCGTCCATCGCGCGCTGGTGGAGGGTTATCGGCTGGGGCCCGGCGGACTCACCGCGGAGGAGGTCGCCAGTTTCGAGCGGATCGGCGAAGGCATCAGCCAGCTCGAGCGCCGCGCGATGGAGGCGGAGCGCGAGACGATCGACCGCTATGTCGCGGCCTATCTTGCTGAGCATGTCGGCGAGGTGATGGAGGCGCGCATCACCGGGGTGCAGAGCTTCGGCTTCTTCGCGACGGTGGACGGCGTCGGCGGCGACGGGCTGGTGCCGGCGCGCGACCTCGGCAGCGAATATTACCGCTGGGACGAGGCCGGGCAGCGGCTGGTCGGCGAGCACAGCGGGACCGAGTTCGCGCTTGGCCAGCGGCTGGAGCTGAGGCTGGTCGAGGCCAATCCGGTGTCGGGCGCGCTGCGCTTCGAGCTGCCGGAGGGGAAGGGGGCGGCGGGCGGCGAACGCAGCGAGCGGCCGAAGCGCGTGCTCAAACGGCGCGGACGGCCTGCCAATATCCGGCATCAGGGAAGGAAGCGGTGACTCTTAGCCCCTCCCCTGAAGGGGAGGGGCTTCAGCTAGGCCGTGAACGTCAGCCCCGCATTCTCCTGCAGCCGCTTGCGGAGCGGCGCCGCCATCAACCCGCCTGGCGTGTAGATCCCGCCCTCGCCCTCGACATCGCGGATCAGGCAGAGCGCGCTCTCCGCGATCATCTTGCTGGTCGAGCCGTAGCCGGGGTCCCTGTCGCCGGTGACCACCGCGTCGATCCGTTCGCCGCCCGGCAGCTCGCCGATGAACAGCAGGTCGTAGAAGCCCGTATCGCGCTCCTCCTTCGACGGGCCCTCGCCCGGCTTGGGACCGTCGTCGCCGGCCATCGGGTTGAACTTCGCCATCGCCTCCGCCGCGGCCTTGCCGAGGTCGCCGAGGCCCGGCGCGATCATCATCTCGTCATAGACGAAGTCAGTGCCATAGACATGGCCGAGCAGCGCGTTGGTGCGGTGGACGTTCTTGGTGTTGATAGGCGCCATGATGAACGGCGCCAGCCAGGCGTTGAGCGCGCCGTCATATTCGGGAATCAGTCCCTTGGGCTGCTCGGGACCGCGGAAGCCGGGCGTCAGCGCGAACGGATCGACCAGCAGCTTGAGGATCGACGGGTCCCTGGCCGCGGCCAGCATCGTCGCCTTGGCGCTGGCGAAGGTGCCGCCGGAGAAGCTGCCTTTCATCTGGCGGACGCGGCCCTTGACCCGCGGCGCCGGCCGCCCGAACCGTGCCTTCGCCGCTTCCTGCAGCGTCCACACGCCGAGGTCGAACGGGATCGAATCGAACCCGCAGGAGAAGACGATGCGCGCCCCGCTCGCTTTCGCCGCCGCCCCGTGCGCGTCGATCATGTGGCGCATCCAGGCGGGCTCGCCGCACAGGTCGACATAGGAGGTGCCGGTCGCGGCGCAGGCGGCGACCAGTTCGCTGCCGTGGAGCTGGTACGGGCCGACGGTGGTGATCACCACCTTGGCGCGGCTCGCCATGGCGCGGAGCGCGGCGGGATCGTCGGCATTGGCGGTGACCAGCGGCGTGTCGGCCGGCGCGCCGATCCCGTCGCGCACCTCCTGGAGCTTGGTGAGCGAGCGGCCGCCCATCGCCCAGGTCACGCCGCTGCCGGCGCCGTAGCGCTCCGCCAGATATTCGGCGACCAGCCGGCCGGTGAACCCGGTCGCGCCGTAGACGATGATGTCGAAGTCGCTCATGGCCCTCTCCTCTTTCCGCATCAGCGTCGCGCATCGGGCGCTGGCGCGCAAGCCGGAGGGTGCCTAGATCGCTGATTGCAAAGCCCCTCGTCCGTTCGGGCTGAGCCTGTCGAAGCCCGACTGCGCGACCGCACGGTCGCCCTTCGACAGGCTCAGGGCGAACGGAGGATCTGGAAGGACAGTCTCACATGGCCGGGTACGACTATGATCTTTTCGTCATCGGCGCCGGCTCAGGCGGTACGCGTGCGGCGCGGGTTTCGGCGGCGCACGGGGCGAAGGTGGCGATCGCCGAGGAATATCGCGTCGGCGGCACCTGCGTGATCCGCGGCTGCGTGCCCAAGAAGCTGCTCGTGTTCGGCGCCCATTTCGCCGAGGACCTCAAGGACGCGCGCCGATTCGGCTGGAACGTGCCCGACTGCGATTTCGAATGGACGACGCTCCGCGACAATGTGCTGAGCGAGGTCGACCGGCTCAACCAGGCCTATACCCAGACGCTGACCAACAACGGCGTCGAGATCATCCACCAGCGCGCCACCGTCACCGGTCCCCATGGCGTGCGCCTCGCCGACGGGCGCGAGATCAGTGCGAAGGTGATCCTGATCGCCACCGGTGCGCGGCCCGATGTCCCGAGCTGTCCCGGCCACGAGCACGGCATCACCTCCAACCAGGTCTTCCACCTCGACGCGCTGCCGAAGCGCGTGCTGATCGCGGGCGCGGGCTATATCGCCAACGAGTTCGCCGGCATCTTCCACCAGTTCGGCAGCAAGGTGACCCTCATCAACCGCACCGACGTGATCCTGCGCGGCTATGACGAATCGATCCGCGACCGGCTGCTGCAAATCTCGATGATGAAGGGCATCGACTTCCGCTTCCACGCCGAGTTCCGCGGCATCACCAAGGACAAGGACGGCTGCCTGACGGTCGAGATGACCAACCACGAGCCGATCACCGTCGACTGCGTGCTGTTCGCCACCGGCCGCGTGCCGAACACCGGCGACCTGGGGCTGGAGAGCGCAGGCGTCGAGCTCGACGCCAAGGGCGCGGTCAAAGTCGACGAGGACAGCCGCTCGACCTGCCCCAGCATCTATGCGGTCGGCGACGTCACCAACCGCATCCAGCTGACGCCGGTGGCGATCCGCGAGGGCCATGCCTTCGCCGACACGGTGTTCGGCGGCAATCCGTGGCGGGTCGACCACGACGGCGTGCCCCATGCCGTGTTCAGCCACCCGCCGATGGCCGGCGTCGGGCTGACCGAGGGCCAGGCGCGACAGAAGCTCGGGTCGGTCAAGGTCTATCTGTCGGACTTCCGCGCGATGAAGAACGTGCTCGCCGGCCGCAACGAGCGCGCGCTCTACAAGATGGTGTGCGACGGCGTGACCGATCGGGTGGTCGGGCTCCACATGATCGGTCCGGACGCGCCCGAGATCCTCCAGGCTGCGGCGATCGCGGTGAAGGCGGGGCTGACCAAGGCCGATTTCGACGCGACGGTGGCGCTCCACCCGACCATGGCGGAAGAGCTGGTGCTGATGCGGTAGCCTTTACAAATCTGCCCGGATTTGTAGGATACATCCATGGCCCAGATCAACCTTTCGGTGCCCGATGGCCTCCGCGCCTGGATCGACGCGCAAGTAGCGGGCGGGCGCTATGCCAGCCCGAGCGATTATCTCCGCGACCTGATCCGGCGTGATCAGGATCACACCGAAACGCTCGCGCGACTCCGGGCGGCGCTGGATGCCGGTCGCGCGTCGGGAACGAGCGATAGGACGCTGGACGACATCTACCGCGCGCGTTTCAGCGGGCGCGATGCGGCTTGAGCGTAGTCGCACTGCCGACCGCGACCTCGACGAGATTCTGGCCTATAGCCTGCTGCGCTTCGGCGAGGCGACGGCACGGGACTATTTCTTCAGCTTCGCCGACGCTTTCGGACTGCTCGAACGGCACCCGCACGCGGGCGAGGCCGTCGACGACATCCAGCCGGGCGTGAGGCGACTCAAGCACCGGCAGCACCGCATCTTCTACGAGATCGAGCGCGATCGCATCTTTGTCCTGCGCATCCTTCATCATGCAATGGCGCTGGACGATCGCTTCGACGATCTCGGCTAACCATTCTCCGCGATCAGCGCATCGGTCTCCCCCGCCGGCCCCGCATCCGAGCGTCGCGCGATCGTCGCGGTGACGGCGACGTCCATCGTGACGTTGCCGACCGTGCGGAACAGGTCGGGCACCGTCTCCACCGCGACGAGCAGGCCCAGCGCCTCGATCGGCACGCCCATCGCGATCGCGACCGGCGCGGTCGAGGCGATGAAGCTGATCGTGCCGGGCAGGCTCACCGATCCCATCGTCGTGATCGCGGCGGTGGCGATGCCGGCGGCGAGTTGGGCGGGGCCGATCGGTACCCCCAGCCAGTGCGCGACGTAGAGCGCGACCGCGAGGTTCATCGCCGGGCTGGTCGCGCGGAAGATCGCCACCGCGATCGGCAGCACGATCCCCGAGACGCCGGCGGTGGCGCCGAGCGCCTCGCTCGCGCGCAGCATCGTCGGCAGCGTCGCGAGCGAGGATTGCGTGCTGATCGCGACCGCCTGCGCCGGCGCCACCGCACGCGCGAAGCGGACCAGCCCGACCCGCGCGCCGATCATCGCCAGGGGATAGGCGAGGATCAGCACGATCAGCCCGATCGAGGAGACGATCATGATGTAATGCGCCAATGCGCCGAACGCCGCCGCGCCGGTGCGCGCGCCGACGCCATAGGCGAGCATCAGCACGCCGATCGGCGCCAGCTTCAGCACCCAGCCGATGATGACGATCATCGCGTCGGCGATCGCCTGGAACAGCTTGGTGAGCGTGGTGCGCGGCTCCGGCGGGAGCTGGGTGATGGCGAAGGCGAACACCAATGCGAAGACGGTGAGCGGCAGGAAGGCGTCGCCCGCCGCTGCCGACACGACATTGGTGGGCACGATCGAATCGAAGAAGGCGACCAGCCCCGGCACCTCGCCGACCGGCCTGGCGCCCGACAGCGATCCGCCGAGCGCCCGCGCCCAAGCGGCCGGCAGCGGCCACAGGCGCAGCAGCAACGGCATCACCAGCGCCGACATCAGCGTGGTCGTCCACAGGATCGCGACGAACATCACCAGTGCGCGCGCCGCGATCCGGCCGGCGCGCGCGGCCTCGGCGCCGGCGGCGACGCCCACCACCAAGAGTGCCACGATCAGCGGCACGATCACCATCTGCAGCGCGTGCAGCCATGCCGCGCCGATCGGATCGGTCACATGCAGCGCCGCCGCGGCGATGTCCGGGGCGAGCGAGGCGCCGGCGATGCCGGCCAGCAGCCCGACGACCAGGGCCAGCAATATTCGAGTTGCCTGCGACATGCTCGCGATTGGCCTCCGGTCACGCTATTGGTCCGACGACGCAAACCGACGGGACGTGCAATGGCAAGGAAATATTTCGGCACCGACGGAATCCGGGGACTGACCAACGTCGCCCCGATGACCGCCGAGATGGCGATGAAGGTGGGGATGGCCGCGGGCAAGCACTTCCAGCACGGCGACCACCGGCATCGGGTGGTGATCGGCAAGGACACGCGGCTGTCGGGCTATATGCTCGAAAGCGCGATGGTGGCGGGGTTCACCTCGGTCGGCATGGACGTGGTGCTACTCGGGCCGATGCCGACCCCGGCGGTGGCGATGCTGACCACCTCGATGCGCGCCGACATCGGCGTGATGATCTCGGCCAGTCACAATCCCTATTCGGACAACGGCATCAAGCTGTTCGGGCCCGACGGCTACAAGCTCTCCGACGAGGACGAAGCGGCGATCGAAGCGCTGCTGGCGAGCGATGTGGCGCTGGCGGCCGCTCCCGACATCGGCCGCGCCCGCCGGGTGGAGGATGCGCGCGGGCGCTACATCCATTTCGCCAAGTCGACCTTCCCCGACGACCTGCGCCTCGACGGGCTCAAGGTCGTGATCGATTGCGCCAATGGCGCCGCCTATCAGGTCGCCCCGTCCGCACTGTGGGAGCTGGGCGCCGAGGTGGTCGCGATCGGCGTCGAGCCCAACGGCAAGAACATCAACGACCAGGTCGGATCGACCGCGCCGGTCACGTTGCAGGAGACGGTGGTCGCCTCCGGCGCGGCGATCGGCATCGCGCTCGACGGCGACGCCGACCGGCTGATCGTGGTCGACGAGACCGGCGCGATCGTTGACGGCGACCAGCTGATGGCGACGATCGCCGGCGGCTGGGCGCGGCAGGGCCGGCTCGCGGGCGGCGGCGTGGTGGCGACCGTCATGTCCAACCTCGGGCTGGAACGGCATCTCGCGGCGCAAGGGCTGGGGCTGGTGCGCACCGCGGTCGGCGACCGCCATGTGCTCGAGAAGATGCGCGCCTTGGGCTACAATGTCGGCGGCGAGCAGTCGGGGCACATCATCCTCTCCGACTATGCCACCACCGGCGACGGGCTAGTGGCGGCGCTGCAGGTGCTCGCCGAGCTCCAGCGCGCCGGCGCGCCAGCCAGCGAGGTGCTGCATCGCTTCGATCCGCTGCCGCAGCTCCTCAAGAACGTCCGCTTCAAGGGCGGGCAGCCGCTGGAGGCCGAATCGGTCAAGGCGGCGATCGCCGAGAGCGAGGCCGAGCTCGACGGCGGCGGCCGGCTACTCATCCGCAAGTCGGGCACCGAGCCGCTGATCCGCGTGATGGCGGAGGGCGAGGACCGCGCCCAGATCGAGCGTCTGGTCGACCGCATCTGCGCCGCGGTGCAGAAGGCGGCCGCCTGATGCTGGAGATGCGCCCCGATTGCGAGCGCTGCGGCGTCGACCTGCCGGCCGACCAGGCGGGGGCGTTCATCTGCTCGTTCGAATGCACCTTCTGCGCCGGATGCGCCGAGGCGATGGACGACGTTTGCCCCAGTTGCGGCGGCGAGCTGCTCGACCGCCCGGCGCGCGTAGGCGAGGCACTCCGACGGCATCCGGCATCGACCGAGCGCAAGTTCAAAGAATCATGAGCGCATCTCACCGCCATGTGCTCCTGCGAAAGCAGGAGCCCGGGATCACGAGGGCATCGCTTGCGACTCTGGGCTCCTGCCTTCGCAGGAGCACAAGGGCATGATCGCGCGCGTCCTCGTCATCGCCGGCTCCGATTCGGGCGGCGGCGCCGGCATCCAGGCCGACGTCAAGACGATCACCATGCTCGGCGGCCACGCGATGACCGCGATCACCGCCCTCACCGCGCAGAACACGCTGGGCGTGCAGGGGGTGATGCCGGTGCCGGCGGCGTTCGTGCTCGACCAGATCGATGCGGTGGTCGCCGACATCGGCGTCGATGCGGTCAAGATCGGCATGATCGGATCGGCGCAGACCGCGCAGGCCGTCGCCGACCGGCTGGAAGGGATCGACGCGCCGGTCGTGTTCGATCCGGTGATGGTGGCGACCTCGGGCTCGGTGCTGGCGGATGCCGATACGATCGCCGGGTTCGAGCGGCTGATGCGGGTCGCGACGCTGGTGACCCCCAACGCTCCCGAGCTTGAGGCGCTCGGCGGCGCCGAGGCGGTGCTCGCGCACGGCTGTCATCTCGTCATCAAGGGCGGTCATGCGGAGGGGCCGCGCGTGATCGATCGCCTGCTCTCGCCGACCGGCCAGCTGCTGCGCGAGCTCGACGGCAAGCGCATCGACACCGACGACACCCACGGCACCGGCTGCACCTTCGCCAGCGCGCTCGCCACCGGGCTCGCGCAAGGCAGGCCGATCGACGAGGCGTTCGCGACGGCGGTCCGGTTCGTGCGGATCGCCTTGATCAACGCGCCCGGCCTGGGCGAAGGGCATGGGCCGATGGGACACGCGCTCGGCTACAATCCGTTCGAGGAGCTGGAAGGCTGATGCCCGGCCTCAAGCACGAGAAGCTCTGCCTGGCGCCGGTCGCCGGCGTCGACGAGGCGGGACGCGGGCCGCTTGCCGGGCCGGTCGTGGCCGCGGCGGTGATCCTGCCGGCCAGGGGCGTCCCGCGCGGGATCGACGATTCGAAGAAGCTCTCCGCGTCGGAGCGCGCGCGGCTGTGCGGACGGCTGCACGGCTGCGCGACGGTCGGGATCGGCATCGTCGAGGCGGACGAGATCGATCGCCTCAACATCTATTGGGCGACGATGAAGGCGATGACGCTGGCGGTGGAGGCATTGGGATGCGCGCCCGGCCATGTCCTGGTCGACGGCAACCGTCTGCCGCGGTGGGGCCATGCGTCGACCGCGATCGTCGGCGGCGACGCGATCAGCCTGTCGATCGCTGCCGCCTCGATCGTCGCCAAGCACACCCGCGACACGATCATGATCGCCCATGCCGCGGCGCATCCCCAATATGATTGGCATTCGAACAAGGGCTATGCCTGCCCGGCGCATTTGCGGGCGCTGCGCGAGCATGGCCCCTCGCCGCTCCACCGCCGCAGCTTCGCGCCGGTGGCCCAGGCGGAGCTGCCGTTATCCATGCCGGCTGAGTCTTTCGTGCCACACCCCAAGGGATTGTGGGCCGGGGATTCGGACGGACTCAACATCGAGTCGCGGTCCACGAATGTTCCGCTTCGTTAACGACTTGGCGAGATTTTCCGTTAACCAATGTTCGCTTGACGGTTAGGGTTTCGCCCGCTGTCGTGGCCCGTCCGGAAAACAGGGTGAAGGACCGCCGATGGGGGTGATCGAGAAGGTTGCGCGGGGACGTGCGAGCGCGCAGGCGCCGATCGAGCTCGCGCTCGACCGTATCATCCGCGGCGACTGCATCGAGGCGATGCGGGCGCTGCCGGCCAAGTCGGTCGACCTGATCTTCGCCGATCCGCCCTACAATCTCCAGCTCGGCGGCGACCTCAACCGCCCCGACGGCAGCCATGTGGACGCCGTCACCGACGAATGGGACAAGTTCGACAGCCTTGAGGCCTATGACGCCTTCACCCGCACCTGGCTGGCCGAGGCGCGCCGCGTGCTCAAGGACGACGGCGCGATCTGGGTGATCGGCAGCTATCACAACATCTTCAAGGTCGGCGCGGCGATCCAGGATCTGGGCTTCTGGATCCTCAACGACATCGTGTGGCGCAAGGCCAATCCGATGCCCAACTTCAAGGGCACCCGCTTCACCAACGCGCACGAGACGCTGATCTGGGCGGCCAAGGGCGAGAAGGCCAGATACACCTTCAACTACCGCTCGATGAAGACCCTCAACGACGAGCTGCAGATGCGCTCCGACTGGGAATTCCCGATCTGCGGCGGGCAGGAGCGGCTCAAGAGGAACGGCGTCAAGGTCCACCCGACCCAGAAGCCGGAGGCGCTGATCTATCGCATCCTGCTCGCCTGCTCGAAGCCGGGCGACGTGGTGCTCGACCCCTTCTTCGGCACCGGCACCACCGGCGCGGTGGCGAAGCGGCTCGGGCGGCGCTGGATCGGGATCGAGCGCGAGGGCGCCTACATCGACGCCGCCGAGGAGCGGATCGCCGCCGCGCTGCCGCTCGACGAGAGTACGCTGACGACCATGCAGAGCCCCAAGGCGCAGCCCAGGGTGGCGTTCGGCACGCTGGTCGAGACCGGGCTGCTGCCGGCGGGAAGCCGGCTCACCGATGCCAAGCGCCGCTGGCGCGCGACGGTGCGCGCCGACGGCAGCCTGGCGAGCGACTGCGGCGCGGCCGGGTCGATCCACAAGCTCGGCGCGACCCTGCAGGGGGCGCCGGCATGCAACGGCTGGACCTTCTGGCACCATGAGGAGGACGGCGCGCTCGCCCCGATCGACACGCTGCGCCAGCGCTACCTGCTCGCGACGCAGCCCTAGACCGGCTAGGGCGCCGGCATGATCGATCCTGCCGTGATCCCCGCCGACGCCCGTCTCTACCTCCGGCCGGAGCAGTTCGTCGATTCACCCGTCGGCCGCGATGGCGAGGTGGCGCGGATCGCGGGCGGGCTCGTCTGGTGCGCGGCCTATGAGCTGATCGCGGTCGAGGACGGCCGCCGCGCCGTGCAGGCGAGCGTGCCGGTAAGCCATCTACCGGGCCTCATCGCCAATCTGCCGTCCGCGCAGGCGGAGCGATTGCGGGAGCTCGCCCAGCGCATCTCCGCGTCGCGTCCGCCGATCGCGCTCGGCGAACGCGTGCTGCGGTTCGAGCAGCCGCAGGTGATGGGCATTCTCAACGTGACGCCCGACAGCTTCTCCGACGGCGGCAAGCATCGGGGCGATCCCGGCGCGATCGCACGGGCCGGTTTCGACCTGGGGGCGGCCGGCGCAGCGGTGGTCGACGTCGGCGGCGAATCGACCCGTCCGGGCGCGGCCGCGGTGTGGGAAGGCGACGAGATCGCCCGCGTCGTGCCGGTGATCGCGGCGATGGCGCCGAGCGGCACGCCGATCTCGATCGACACGCGCAAGGCCGCGGTGATGGAGGCGGCGCTCGCGGCGGGGGCGCACATGGTCAACGATGTCGCCGCGCTGCTGTGGGACGATCGCGCGGCCGGCCTGGTCGCGCGCGCCGGCTGTCCCGTCGTGCTGATGCACTCGCCCGATCCGGCCAGGGGGCCGCATGGCGGCGAAGGCTACCGCGACGTGCTGGTCGAGGTGTTCGACTGGCTCGAGGCGCGGATCGAGGCAGCCGTGGCGGCGGGGATCGACCGCGCCAGGATCCTGGTCGATCCCGGCATCGGCTTCGGCAAGAGCCTGGCCGACAATCTCGCGCTGCTGAACGGCCTCGGCCTCCTCCACGGCCTCGGTGTGCCGATCGTGCTGGGAGCGAGTCGCAAGCGGATGATCGGGGCGTTGAGCCACGAGGCCCCGGTCGACCGGCGGCTGGGCGGAAGCCTGGCGCTGGCGCTCCGCGGCGCACAGCTGGGGGTGCAGCTCCTGCGCGTCCACGACGTCGCCGAGACCGCCCAGACGCTCCGCGTTTGGCGCGGCCTCAGGGATTCGGCGCTGAGCGCGATGCGTTAGCGCTGCCGCGGATCAGGCCGCGCTGCTCTGGTCGATCCCCAGCTCGCCCAGCTTGCGGTAGAGCGTCGAGCGACCGATGCCGAGCCGGCGCGCGACCTCGGTCATGCGGCCGCGATAATGGCCGATCGCGAGGCGGATGACGTCTGCCTCGATCTCCTCGAGCGCGCGCAGGTTGCCGTCGGCGCGGAACAGCGTAACGCCGCTGGCGCCGGCGAGACTGCCGGCCGGGCTGCCCTGGCGCACCCCGGCGAGCGTCGCGATCTGGGGGAAATCCGCGCGGGTCAGCGCGTCGCCGTCGCACAGCACCGCCGCACGGAACAGCGCATTGTGGAGCTGGCGGACGTTGCCGGGCCAATCATATTGGACGAGCAGCGACAGCGCGTCGTCGGTGATGCCGAGCGGACGCAGCCCCGGCTGTGTCGCGATGCGGCCGAGCAGGTGGCGGGCGAGCGGGGCGATGTCGTCCGGGCGCTCGCGCAGCGGCGGAATCGTCACCTGCACCACATTGAGACGATAATAGAGGTCTTCGCGGAACCGGCCCGCCTCGACCTCCTCGACCAGCGTCTTGTTGGTCGCGGCGATGACGCGGACGTCGACCTCCTTGGTGTGGCGCGCGCCGATCGGCTGGATCTCGCCCGACTGGAGCACGCGCAGCAGCTTGACCTGCGCCTCCAGCGGCATCTCGCCGACCTCGTCGAGGAACAGCGTGCCGCCGTCCGCCTCCTGGAAGCGGCCGATCTTGCGCTCGAACGCGCCGGTGAACGCGCCCTTCTCGTGCCCGAACAGCTCCGATTCGACGAGGTTGGCGGGGATCGCGCCGCAATTGACGCGGATGATCGGCTTGCGGCTGCGTGGAGAGGCTGCGTGGATCGCCTCCGCCACCACTTCCTTGCCGACGCCGCTCTCGCCCTCGATCAGTACGGGCACCCGGGCGCGCGCGGCCTTGGCGGCGATGGCGAGCGCGGCGCGGAACTGCGGCGCGGCGCCGACGATCTCGTCGAAGGCGAGCGCGGCGGGAATCTTCTCGGTGAGCGGGCGCAACTCCCCCGCGCCGCCACCGCCCATGGCGGTATCGAGCGCGGCGAGCAGGCGCTCGGCGCCGATCGGTTTCACCAGGAAATCGGTGGCGCCCGCCCGCATCGCCTCGACCGCGGCGCCGACCGAGCCGTTGGCGGTCAGCATCAGCAGCGGCAGCGCCGGGCGACGCAGGCGGATCTCGCGAATCAGCGAGCCGGCGTCGGCGTCGGGCGACCAATGGTCGAGCAGGACCACGTCGAGCGCCATGCCGTCGGCAGTGCCGAGCGTGGCGATCGCCGTCTCGGCATCGCCGGCGAAGACGGTCCGCCAGCCGCGCCGCGCCGCAATGGCGGCGACCAGGCGGCGCTGCGCCGGCTCGTCGTCGATCAGCATCAGCAGGCGCTGGCCGTTGCGCGTCATGTCCATATCCCACTGTCCCAGATCAGGTCAGCGGCTTTAGGCCGGGTTCGGTAAAAGCAGCCTTAAGCGCCGATTGGACGATGCGGTGCCGGCACCGCCGAATGCGCCGTCAGGCGCATGTCAATCTCGCGCCGGGACTTGAGAGGCGGCGGCCGGCTGGGTAAGACGGCGGCCACGTCAGCTAGGGGATGCGAGCGAATGGCCGAGCACACCGACATGAAGGCGCACGAGGCGACCTATCACGGCGTGATGGCGCTGCTGAAATGGGGCGCGGTCGGCTGCTTCGTGATAGCGTTCGCCGTCATCCTGCTGATCGCCAGCTGAGTGCGGATCGCCGTCCTCAAGGAGGGGGCTGCCGGCGAACGCCGTGTCGCCGCGGTGCCGGAGACGGTGAAGAAGTTCGTCGCGCTTGGTGCCGAGATGGTGGTCGAGACCGGCGCAGGCGAGGCCGCTTCCTACGCCGATGCCGATTATGCCGCAGCGGGCGCGGCGCTGGGATCGCGCGCCGAGGTGGTGAAGGGCGCCGGCATCCTGCTCGGCGTGCAAGGGCCGGACCCCGCCAGCCTGGCCGGCGCGCAACCGGGGGCATGGCTGGTGGCGGGGCTCAACCCCTTCGGGGAGCGGGACCGGGTCGACGACTATGCCAAGCTCGGGATCGAGGCGCTGGCGATGGAGCTCATGCCGCGTATCACCCGCGCGCAGTCGATGGACATCCTGTCCTCGCAATCGAACCTCTCCGGCTACAAGGCGGTGCTCGATGCGGCGGCGGAATATGGCCGCGCCTTTCCGATGATGATGACGGCGGCGGGCACGGTCAGCGCCGCCAAGGTGTTCGTGATGGGCGTCGGCGTCGCCGGGCTGCAGGCGATCGCGACCGCGCGGCGGCTGGGCGCGCAGGTCTCCGCCACCGACGTGCGCTCGGCGACCAAGGAGCAGATCCTGTCGTTGGGCGCGAAGCCCATCTTCGTCGAGAACGTCGCCGGCATCGAAGGCGAGGGCTCGGGCGGCTACGCCACCGAGATGTCCGAGGAATACCAGAAGGCGCAGGCCGAGCTGGTCTCCGGGCACATCGCCAAGCAGGACATCGTCATCACCACCGCGCTGATCCCCGGACGGCCGGCGCCGCGGCTCATCTCCGACGCGCAGGTCGCGACGATGCGGCCGGGCAGCGTGATCGTCGACCTCGCGGTCGAGCAGGGCGGCAACGTCGAGGGTGCGGTCGCGGGCGAGATCGTCGAGAAGCATGGCGTAAGGATCGTCGGGCACAAGAACGTCCCGTCGCGGCTGGCGGCGGACGCGTCGGCGCTGTTCGCGCGCAATCTCTATAATTTCCTGTCGGCCTTCTGGGACAAGGAAGCCGGACAGCCGGTGCTCCCCGACGGCGACGAGATCGGCGACGCGATCCGGCTGACGCGTGGCGGACAGGTGGTGCACGCGCGGCTGCTGCAGGCCTCCTGATGGCGCTGTCCTAGATGGATTTCATCTGCCATGGTCGACGAATCGAGCGGGCGGAGGGCGCCGTGCACTCACACATGAAGGTGAGTCAATTCAGTCAATATTTTCGCGGCGAACGGGTGGGCTGAGCCATGGACTTCATCTCGATCCTGTCGATCTTCGTGCTGGCCTGCTTCGTCGGCTATTACGTCGTCTGGTCGGTGACGCCGGCGCTGCACACGCCGCTGATGGCGGTGACCAACGCCATCTCCTCGGTGATCGTCGTCGGCGCGCTGATCGCGAGCGCCGCGGCGGGATCGCCGACGTCGAAATGGCTGGGGCTGGCGGCAGTGGTGCTGGCGAGCGTCAACATCTTCGGCGGCTTCGCGGTCACCGAGCGGATGCTGGCGATGTACAAGAAGAAGGATCGGCCGGCGGCCGGTCACAAGTAGGCCGTCATCCCGGCGGACGCCGGGATCTCATGCGGCTTGAGACCCCGGCCGTCGCCGGGGTGACGGTAGGGGGTTGAGGACATGGAACACACAGCACCGGTGAACCCCTGGGTCGCGCTGGCCTATCTCGTCGCGGGCGTGTGCTTCATCCTCGCGCTCCGCGGGCTGTCGAGTCCCGAGAGCAGCCGCCGCGGCAACCGGTTCGGCATGATCGGCATGGGCCTGGCCGTGGCGACCACGCTCGTCACCCACGAGGTCGCAAGCCTGCCCGAGATCGCCGTCGCGATCCTGATCGGCGGCGGCATCGGCTTCGTCGTCGCGCGGCGGATCGCGATGACGGCGATGCCGCAGCTCGTTGCCGCCTTCCACAGCCTCGTCGGCATGGCCGCGGTGCTGGTCGCGGCTGCGGCCTTCCTCAATCCCGAGGCGTTCGGCATCGTCGGCGCCGACGGCGCGATCCTGCCCGTCAGCCGGATCGAGATGGGGCTCGGCGCGGCGATCGGCGCGATCACCTTCTCCGGCTCGGTGATCGCCTTCCTGAAATTGAACGGCAACATGTCGGGCAAGCCGATCCTCTTGCCCGCGCGGCACGTCATCAACCTCGGCGTGCTCGCCGCGATCCTGGGGCTGATCGGCTATTTCACCCAGGACCAGGCGCCCTGGGTGTTCTGGACGGCGACCGGGCTCGCCTTCGCGATCGGCTTCCTGCTGATCGTCCCGATCGGCGGCGCCGACATGCCGGTCGTGGTGTCGATGCTCAACAGCTATTCGGGCTGGGCGGCGGCGGCGATGGGGTTCACGCTGCACAACACCGCGATGATCGTCACCGGTGCGCTGGTGGGAAGCTCGGGCGCGATCCTCAGCTACATCATGTGCCGGGCGATGAACCGCAGCTTCCTTTCCGTGATCGCCGGCGGTTTCGGCGGCGGCGACGCGGCGGCCGCCGGCGGCGGCCCGGCGGTCGACCGGCCGTGGAAGCGCGGCAGCGCCGAGGACGCCGCCTTCCTGATGAGCCAGGCCGAGCAGGTGATCATCGTCCCCGGCTACGGCATGGCGGTGGCGCAGGCCCAGCACGTGCTGCGCGAGATGGCCGACAAGCTCAAGCAGGAGGGAGTGCGCGTCAAATATGCGATCCACCCCGTCGCCGGCCGTATGCCGGGGCACATGAACGTGCTGCTCGCCGAGGCCAACGTGCCGTACGACGAGGTGTTCGAGCTCGAGGACATCAACTCCGAGTTCGCGCAGACCGACGTCGCCTTCGTGATCGGAGCAAACGACGTCACCAATCCCGCCGCCAAGACCGACAAATCCTCGCCGATCTACGGAATGCCCGTGCTCGACGTCGAGAAGGCCAAGACCGTGCTGTTCGTGAAGCGCAGCATGGGCGGCGTCGGCTATGCCGGCGTCGACAACGAGGTGTTCTATCGCGACAATACGATGATGCTGCTCGCCGACGCCAAGAAGATGGTCGAGGAGATCGTCAAGGCGCTCAGTTGATCCGCTCCGGATATTTTTCGCGCGGATTCGGCGGTGACGGGTCCATTCCGGCGGTGATGCTACTCGTCCGGCAAGGCGGCTTGCGGCAAACCGGAACAGAAATCGAACGAAGGGGATCGCGATGAGCGAGAGCGATGCGCCTGATGTGACCTATGCCGACGCGCCCTCCGTGCTGCTGATCGCCGACGACACGCGCGCGGGAAGCGCCGCGGAGCGTGCGGTCGCCCTCGCCGGAGCGCGGCTGCTCGACCGCGTCCGCATTGCCGACGCGGCGGGGCGGCTGGCGATGCAGCCCGCGCTCGATATCCTGATGATCGAATTGACCGGGATCGCTGCCGATGTGGCCGACGACGTGCTCGGCCACGTCGAGACGGCGATGCGCGAACGAGATCTTCGCGTGATCGTCGCATTCGGCGAGGATCAGATCGATCTCGTCGCCGCCCGGCTGATGGGACCGGGCATCAAACTGCTGTGCGCCCCGGGCGTCGGCGACCGCGTCACGGCGCTGGCGACGATGCCGCAGGGGCCTGCGTCGCAGATCAACGAGCCGCGGCGGGACGAGGCCGAGCAGCTCCGGATGCTCAATGCCGAAGTGGCGCGGATCGCCGAGACGCTGGCGCGGCTGACGCGCGGCGAGGACGAGGAGCCTGGCAGCCCGATTCGGCCGACCCTGCACGAGCCGCAGCGCGGCTATGGTATGCCGCCGGTGATCGATACGGGCGTGACGGTAAGCGCCGCCGAGGTGCGCGGCGCGATCCGCGCGCGGCGGATGCGCGCCAATTTCTTCGCGGCCGACCTGTTCGCCGATCCCGCCTGGGACATGCTGCTCGATCTGTTCGCTGCCGAGCTCGAGCATGTGCGCGTCTCCGTCTCCAGCCTGTGCATCGCCGCGGCGGTGCCGGGCACGACGGCGCTGCGCTGGATCGGAACGATGATCGATGCAGGCCTGTTCGAGCGCCACGCCGATCCGTTCGACCGGCGGCGCGCCTATGTCTCTTTGTCGGAGAAGGCGCGCGAGGGAATGCTGCGCTATTTCGCCGCGATCCGCCGCGCGGGCTTGGCGAGCGCCTGAGGCTGGCGTATCGGACCGCCCGAGGGCGGTTAGCTCAGTTGGTAGAGCATCTCGTTTACACCGAGAGGGTCGGCGGTTCGAGCCCGTCACCGCCCACCATCGGCCGGTCTTTCCGGCAAGCTAGAGTCGTTTTCAGCTTCGCTGAAACAGTCTCTAAAGGCTGCGCACCAGCCGCATCGCTCGGGCAAGCCAGGGTGGATCGGCGACAACCTGCTGCCGTTGACCGGCGCCGAGGGGGAGGAGGTGGAGCTTGCCCTCTTCGCGGCCGATCAGGCGGCCGAACAGGAAACGGCCGGCGGGACGGGGAACCAGGACGTCGCGATTGAGCGCCTGACCGAACGCCTCCGGTACGAGGCGCTCGCACCAGATCTCGTCGCCGGCGCGATAGTCGCCGACGCCGTTGCCGACGGTGACCGCGACCATCTCCGGCGCCGGCCGCGGCGGAATGACGGTGGCCGGGCGGCGGGGCGCGTGGGCGCCGTCGGCGCCCAGCTCGGCCGCCACCGCGATGTCGGGCCGGTCGGGAAGCGTCACCAGATCGCTCGCCTCGACGCCGAGCGCGGCGGCGATGCGGTTGAGCCAGGCGACCGAGACGGTGCGGGTCCCCGTCTCCAGCCGACCGATCGTCTGCGCAGTGGTGGGCGGCACGCAGGCCCTGGCGACATCTTCGAGCGTCATCCCCTTCGCACGGCGGACTTCGCGGATGGCAGTGATCATCACAGGATTCCTGAACCGATTTGGTAATTTCTCTTTCCTACATCCTTGCCGTTATGGCAACCCCTGCGCGCGACTCGGGAATGACGGAGGTTTTATGCGCGAACTGGTCGAGCGGACGATCGAGGACGGGCGGGTGGCGGTGCGGCCGTCCGGACGCGGTGGGCGGAGCGTGACCGTGAACCTGGCCGAATCGCCGCTGAGCTGGCTGCGCTCGCGCGGGCATGTCGATGCACGGCAATATGAGGCCGGGGAGCGGCTGCGTGCGGACTATGAGACGGCCGAGCTCGGCCCCCGCGTGACGATGCGCTGGGACGCGGCGCCGCCGGGCCGCGGGCGGCGGTCGGCGCCGGAGGCACTCGATCCGACGCTCGCCGGGATCGCGGCGAAACGGCGGTTCGACGCTGCGCTGGCGGCCGTCGGGCCCGGCCTTGCCGACGTGCTGTGGCGCGTGGTGTGTGCGGGCGAGGGACTGAGCCTGGCGGAGAAGGCGCTCGGCTGGCCGAGCCGGTCGGGCAAGCTGGTGCTCGGCCTGGCGCTCGACCGGCTGGCGGATCATTACGGGCTGGGCTGAGGCTCCTCCTCCGACACGGCCGGGCCGGGGAAGACGCGGCGATAGGCCCAGCCGATCCCGATCAGCGCGATCCCCAGCCCCAGCAGCGAGACGATGCGGAGCAGCCCGCCCGAAGAGGCGATGTCGAACAGGAACACCTTGAGTACCACCAGCGTGAGCAGGCCGAGTCCGAAGCTTCGCAGCGTGTGCGACCGGGTCGCGATGCCGCGCCATAGCCAGGCCACCGCGAGCAGCAGGAAGGCGGCGGAATAGCCCCAGTTCTCGCCGCTTCCGGTGGGACCGGTGAGCAGGCTGCCGTGAGCGGCCTGGCGAACGGCGGCGGCGACGGCGAGCGCAGTGAGCGCGAGGCAGGCCATGCGCCAGACCCCCATGCGGTGGACGAGCAGCATCGCCGCGATCGCCGGGAGCAGGACCGCCGCATTGGCGACCGGCGCAGGCCCGACAAGCTGGGCGGTATGGAGCGGGTCGAGGATCAGCAGGTCGAACCAGAGGATGCGCAGCAGGGCGATCCCCGCGAGGACGTTGCCGAGCGGATGGAGCTTCATCCGCCAGGCGAGCCATCCCGCCGTGAGGAAGGCAAGCGTGATGATCGCACGTTCGGTGAAGCCCCAGGCGATGAAGCGTGCGGGCGTGGCGATCGCGAGCGGCTGCTTGGCGAGGGCGTAGACGGCGGTCGCGATGAAGAGTGCGGCGATCGCGCTCGCAGCCACCCGTCCGGCGGCGAAGGCGCTTCTGTCGAACGCGATGAGACCGGCGACGGCAAGACCGGGCAGGCCGACGCGCAGCAGCAGGTCCGCGAGCGGCGGAAGGTGGGTGAAGGGGGTATGATTGCCGACCGACGCTTCACCGACGAGACCCGCCATGCCGGCGAGTGGCCGTGCGGCGAGCAGCAGCAAGGCGGCGAGCGCGAAGACCGGCAGCAGCGCGAGATATGGATCGGGCAAGCGCCTTGCCCAGAGCGCGAGGCCGATCATGACCGCGGCGACCGGCAGGCTCGCCCAGAGAAGCGGGACCGAGGTCGCAAGCGCGATGCCGGCGAGCAGCGCCGCGGCCGCGCTACCGGCGACCAGTCCGACGTCGCGCACGCCTGCCCGGTCGCGATGGCGCCAGGCGAGCGCAAAGGCCCCGGCGGCGAGGGCGAGCTCGATCGCGCTCCACGCGACCGGTGCGACCAGGGTCGGTGCGAAGCCGTGAGCGACGAGCACCGGACCGGCGAGGCCGATCACCGCGACGCCGGCCCACTCGCGGGCGCTACGTGACAGCAAGCTCCCCGCGCCGCCGAACAACAATGTCGCCCCAATGGCTGCGATCGGGGTGACGCGCGTCTCCGGCGTCCACAGGCCGGCGCCGATCAGGAACAGGACGAGCAGCGCGGCGGCAAGCGCGCCCGCCCGCATTCTCGCGTCGCGCCACGCCAGCACCAACGCGGCGACGGCGAGCACCAGATCGAAGCTCCAGGACAGAGCATCGAAGCGCAGGACCGGCGCGAGCGCGATCAGCTGGACCAGCCCCGCGATGAGAGGGGCGAGCAGCAGCCATGGTCGCCGCGCACCCGTGCGCGGCAGTGCAAGCGTCGCGCCGATCGCCAGAGCGACGACGAAGGCGGCGACCGCACCGGCATCCCGGCCGTCGAGCAGCAGCACGATCAGGTTCGTCCAGCCGAACCCCGCCGCCGCCGCGGCGATCGCGAGCCAGCTCCAGCCGCGTCGGATGGCGAGACCGAACAGCGCCGCCATCAGCAGTGCGAGATAGACCAACAGCGGCCCGACGCCCGCTGCTTCGAAGCCGGCGACGAGCGGCGCGGCGAACCCGCCGGCCAGCGCCATCACCGCCGTCGGCGGGCCGTGGCGCAACGCCAGGAGCAGCGCCAGTGCGGTGATCGCGACCACGATCGCGAAACCGGCGAGCGCGCTGACCAGATGATACTGCGCTGCGGCGATATAGAGCGTGCCATAGGCGCTGGCGACGCCGGCCCCGGCCAGCACCTGCCCCACGCGTGGATCGTCGCGCGTGAGCGACAGGCGGCGCGCAACCTCGCTGGCGACGACCAGCAGCAGCGAGAACAGCGCTGCGAGGATGGTGCGAACGGCCGGGCCGAGGAGGCCGGTTTCCACGGAATAGCGGACCAAGAAAAAGCCGGCGAGGATCAGGGCGGCGCCGCCGATCCAGATGGGAAGGCGGCCTCCGATCGCATCCTCCAGGTTGAGGCGCGGCAGCATGGCCGGGACGCGCGGCGGCGGAGCGCCCCGTTCCCCGGCGACGACGATCGTGGCCGGACGACGCTCAGGCGCGGGCGGCGCGGCCGAGGGAGATGCTTCGGCGGGGCGGGCGAGCGTGCCCGGATCGAGCGCGATCAGCCGGTCGCGGAGCCGCTCGACCTCCGCTTCGAGGCGGCCGATGCGCCGGCGGAACGCGGCCGCCGCGACGATGCCGATCAACAGGATGACGAGCGATGCGAAGATAGGCGCCCCCCTTTTGCCTGCCCGCTATGCCACAAGCGAGCGGCGCCGTCCGCCGTGAAACTTCGTTGCGGCGCGAAACGAGAGCGCTAGGTTCGCGGCGGATTGGAGCAACGCCATGATTCTCTTCGGATCGACCTCTGCGGCGAACGCGGCGCGCGCATGAGGTTCGCCTTCGTCAAATGTCATGGATCGGGGAACGACTTCCCCTTGATCGACGGCCGCGCGATCACGTTGGGCGACGCGGAGTGGGCTGTGGTGGCCCGGGCCCTGGCCGATCGCCGGGGACCGGTGGGCGGTGACGGACTGCTGCTGCTCACGCCTGGCAATGACGACGTCACGGAATTTGGGCAGCGGATGTTCAATTCCGATGGGTCGGAGGCGGCGACCTGTCTCAACGGCCTGCGGTGCGTGGCGCGGGCGGGGTTCGAGGCGTTGGGGATCGACGCGGCGACGGTCGGGCTGATGACATCGACCGCGCAGGTCGAGCGGGTGGCGGAGCTGGCGCCCGGCGTCGTGACGGTGCGCACGCGCGTGGGACCGGCCTCGCTTGCGCCGGGCGAGGTCGGGCTGAGGGTCGCAGGGCCGGTGGTCGAGGCGGCGATCCCGGGGCTGCCGAACGCGCGGCGCTTCACCGCGGTGGCGATGCCCAACCCGCACCTCGTCGCCTTCGTCGATCATGTCGACGAGCGCGAGCTGGTCTCGCTCGGCTGGTGGTGCGAGACGGGGCCGGAGCTGCTCGCCGACCGCGCCAACGTGTCGTTCGTCGAGGCGCGGGGCAGCGACCTCTACGTCCGCACCTTCGAGCGCGGCGTCGGCCTCACCGACGCCTGCGGCAGCGCGATGGCGGCGTCGACCTATGCCGCCGGGCTGACCGGCCGCGTGCCGTTCGGGCGCGAGATCACCGTGTTCAACCCGGGCGGGATGGTGCGCGCCGCCGCGGGCGAGGACGGCATGGTGACGATCGCCGGCAACGCCACCTTCGAATGGGAGGGCGAGATCGAGGTGGATCTCGCCACCGCCACCGCATCCGGCCTCAGGGTGACGCGGCGGCGCGACGAGGAGGCGGCGGCATGGGAGGCGGCGAAGCCTACATAACCCATTTGGCACTTTTCTATTGACATCGTCACGCTCTTATGGCACAAAAGAGCAGGCTGAAGAATTGCGAGTCGGGAGCGGCGGCAGGGGCGGCCGCTTCTTCCCGGCTCGCTGCGAACGGGCCGGCGCGCCGCTTGGCTGCTGCCGGCCCGTTCGCGTTTCGGGAGACGGCGATGGCGCGCGAGGCGATCGATTTCGTGCCGGCGGACGGAACGGAGGCGGCGGCGATGGGCAAGGCGGGGCGCAAATGGGTGCGCTGGACGAAGGCGCTCAAGACCGACTTCCTCGACCATCTGGCGGCCAGCTGCGACGTCAAGGCGTCGGCGCGGCAGATCGGGGTCGATCCCGCCTCGGTCTATGCGCTGAGGCGCAAGGATCCGGGCTTTGCCGAAGGCTGGTCGGCGGCGCTGGCGCTCGGCTACGAACTGCTCGAGACGCAGCTGATCGGCCACGCGCTGGCCGGCGGCGGGCCGACGATCGACAATGGGCGCGATCCCATCGACTGCGACCTGGCGCTGAGGCTGCTGGCGGCGCATCGCGACCATGACCGCGCCGGCCCCGCGCGGCGGCGGCGCGGCGGGCCGCCGCTCAAGCGGCTGTCGCGCGAGGAGCTGGAGGCGGTGCTGCTCAAGAAGCTGGAGGCGGTCGAGCGGACGCTGCCGGACCGCCCGTGAGCGACGGGAACAGGTGCGGCATAGCGCTGGTCGAGCGCATGGCGCGGCTGCCGGCCGAGAAGCGCGCGGGGCTGATCCGGTCGCTGACCACGGTCGAGCGGCGCGCGTTCAACGAGGCGTGGTGGGGCTGGGCGCTCCGGGGCCAATATGCGCCGGACGGCGACTGGCGCGTGTGGCTGATCCGGGCGGGACGCGGTTTCGGCAAGACCCGCGCGGGCGCCGAATGGCTGAGCGAATGCGCGCGCGGGATGGCCGATGCCCGGATCGCGCTGATCAGCCGCTCCGCCGAGGACGTGCGCCGGGTGATGGTCGAAGGCAGGAGCGGGCTGCTGGCGGTGGCGCGCGAGGGGGAGGAGCTGCGCTGGTCGCCGGGAAGCGGCGAGCTGGTGTTCCCCTCCGGCGCGCGGGCGTTCGTCTATTCGGCGGGCGCGCCCGAGGCGCTGCGTGGACCCGAGCATCATTTCGCCTGGTGCGACGAGCTCGGCAAATGGCGCGAGCGCGGCGAGGCGGCATGGGACAATCTGGTGATGGGCCTGAGGCTCGGCGAGCGGCCGCGCGTGCTGGTGACGACGACGCCGCGGCCGACGCGGCTGATGCGGCGGGTGATGGCATTGCCGGACGTCGCGCAGACGGTGGGGCGGACGCGCGACAATCCGCATCTGCCCACGAGCTTCGTCGAGGCGGTGACGGCGGAATATGGCGGCACGCGGCTGGGGCGGCAGGAGCTCGACGGCGAGATGATCGACGACGTCGCCGGCGCGCTGTGGACGCGGGCCGGGCTGGAGGCGTGCCGGGTGCGCGGGCGGCCGAAGGTGACGCGCGTGGTGGTCGGCGTCGATCCGCCGGCGGGCGTCGACGGCGACGCCTGCGGGATCGTCGCGGTGGCGCTGGACGCGGACGGGATCGGCCATGTGCTGGAGGACGCGAGCGTCGCGGGCGCCTCGCCCGGCGAATGGGCGGCGGCGGTGGCGGGCTGCGTGGCGCGGCACGGCGCCGACCGGGTGATCGCCGAGAAGAACAACGGCGGGGAGATGGTGCGCAGCGTGCTGACGGGGGCCGACGCGGCGCTGCCGCTGACGCTGGTGCACGCGAGCCGGGGCAAGACCGCGCGGGCGGAGCCGGTGGCGGCGCTCTACGAGAACGGCAAGGTCAGGCACGTCGGGGCGTTTCCGGCGCTCGAGGACGAGCTGTGCGGGCTGACCGCCGGGGGTGGGTACGAAGGGCCGGGGCGGTCGCCGGACCGGGCCGATGCGCTGGTGTGGGCGATGACGGAGCTGATGCTCGGGCGGCGGGGGGAGGTGCGGGTGCGGGGGTTGGGGTGAGGAGAGAACCGTCTGTGTTTAAGGCAGCTTCGTGCCCATTTAAACCATTCAAGAGCGTTTGCGGGATTCTTGAAAACGATCCAATTGTTCAGAGATACACCGAAACGACGCCATACCGAATGGAAGTTGCCGGTGCAGCGGCAGAAGGTCTCAATAAGCTAACTTCGATCGAGGCGAAACGCGGGCGGGGATGTCTGGGCATCTTGTGGAATGTCACCGGCACTGCTACCGCGGCGCGGTAGCAGGCGATTAACCTTGCATTCACACGTCCGCGTGCATAGATCAAAGACAGTCTCACCTGCCATGCGTAGGAAGAGCATTCGAGGTCGGTCCAGCAATGCTGGGTCGGCCTCAGCTCTTTCAGCGGCCATGAAACCGGTCGCGTTCGGTCTTGAGACTGCGAATTCGATGTGGCCGGTCCGTCTCATATGCGGATTTCAGCAGCCAATATCCGTCGCGCTTGGCTAGGATGACGAGATACTCCTCCCGCAGCCACAGCAGCACGTTGGTCTCACTTCCGCGTTGATTCTCCCACCACTCGATGTCAGCGTCGGTGTTCCAAGCTTCGATAACATATTTGACCCACCGCAGACGTTCGCATCGCCTGAGGTCGGGAAGACGGTCGTCCTCGACGGGGCCAGTCTGGATCAGGTGCCAGAATGCCGCCCACCGGCCGGCGGTCTCCGGAAGTCTACGGCACGAAACCTTATCGCCGCGAAAGACTAGTCCGCCCTTGGCGATCTCGTTCATGAAGATCGCGTAGAGCTGATCCTCATAAATTTTCCAATCGCCTGCAAATGGAAGCAACGCCGGCAGAGTCATGCCGAACGCTCCTGCGCCGCCCATACAAGCAGGTTGAATTTGGTGTTCGAAAAGGATGTGGTTTGCGTTAGAGCCTTCGGACTCAATCGGCTGCGCAATTGTGCGAGCAGCGCCTGCTTCGCCGGACTTGTAGCGAGCTCTCGGTTGGCGTAGCCGATCGCGCCGATCAGCAGATCTGTGAGCTGCAGGATCTCGCTTTCGTGCGATCGGATCTGCTCGACCCGTTCAACCGTCTTATTGTTGAAATCATGAATATTGTTGCACAACACGCTGTGGAGGTCGCGCGTTTTCGGTCCACCTCGCGTATCCTTCACGTCAAGATAGATACGGTAGGCGTTTGAAGGCGAAATGATGTACTTCAACATCGTGAAGTACATTTTGTAGTACCAGTCGTCGTGACTTTGGCTGAACCGGTTGTGGTCGAGCTTATCCTTGTCTGGGATTAGTATTCCTCGGAAGTTAAGTTTGGGCTCGGTGAGAAAATACTCGACAACATCGGTATAGAAATCGATCTTTCCGGCCGAGACCTTAGTCCATTTAATTTCGAATGAAGGTGATAGGCCGTGACGTCGCTTGATGTTCTTCAGCTGCTCCTTGATGCGATGCGTATCCACCACATTGCACCACACACAGCCGAGCACCATGATCGGGATGCCGTCGCCTTCGATATGGCAGCTCTCGTCGCAATATAGATTGTAGATCGATTGGTGCGTCATGGCCGCAGTCTAGGCTGCCGCGGATGCCGCGCAAGCGCACCTGTCCACGCGCTCGCGCCAAGGTGGCGTCTCGCTTCGACTCAACCGAGTAGGCTGACACGAGTGGCGACAGAACGCGACACATTGGTCGGTGAATTCGCCTGAAACCCGGCAGTGAATTGTACAGCGAAGGTCCCCAACCGGCAGCGCTGCCGACCCGCTAATCCGTCCTCTGCGACACAGAAGGAGCACCAACATGAAATTGTTCGGACGCAAGTCCGGGCGCGAGGGGTCGCGTCCGGCGCTGGGGCGTGTGTCGGTGGGGCCGGCCGTGGGCGAGTGGCCGCGGTCCTATGAGGCGCAGGTGCGGGACGGCTATTGCCTCAATCCCATCGCCCAGCGCGCCGTTCGGATCGTCAGCGAAGGGGTCGGCTGGGCGCCGGTCGACGCCTCCGCGCCCGAGCTGGCCCAGCTGCTGGCCGCGCCCTCGGGCGCGCAGCCGCTGCTCGAGACGGTGGCGGCGCAGCTGCTGCTGCACGGCAACGCCTATGTGCAGCTGCTCGGCGACGGCCGGGGCGGGATCGCCGAGCTGTTCGCGCTCAGGCCCGAGCGGGTGACGGTCGAGCCGGCGGCGGACGGGTGGCCGGCGGCCTATCGCTATCGCGTCGGGGAGCGGGTGATGCGGCTGACGGCGGAGGGGCCGCGGCCGGAGGTGATCCATCTGAAGGCCTTCCATCCGGCCGACGACCATTACGGGCTCGGCTGCCTGGGCGCGGCCGCCGGGGCGATCGCGATCCACAATGCCGCGACGCGCTGGAACAAGGCGCTGCTCGACAATGCCGCGCGGCCGTCCGGCGCGCTGGTCTATGATCCCGGCGACGGGTCGGCGCTGTCGGCGGAGCAGTTCGCGCGGCTCAGGCAGGAGATGGAGGAGGGGTTCGCCGGCGCCGTCAACGCCGGGCGGCCGATGCTGCTCGAGGGCGGGCTCCGGTGGCAGGCGATGAGCCTGACGCCGGCCGACATGGACTTCGTCGGGCTCAAGGCGGCGGCGGCGCGGGAGATCGCGCTGGCGTTCGGCGTGCCGCCGATGCTGGCCGGGCTGCCGGGCGACGCCGCCTATGCCAATTATCGCGAGGCCAACCGGGCGCTGTGGCGGCTCACCATCCTGCCGCTGGCGGCGACGATCCTCACCGGGCTGGCGCATGGATTGCGGGGATGGTGGCCGGAGGCGGCGCTGAGCGTCGACCTCAACCGGGTGCCGGCGCTGGCGGAGGACCGCGAGCGGCTGTGGCGCTCGGTGGCGGGGGCGGATTTCCTGACGGACGACGAGAAGCGGAAGGTGGTGGGATTATGAGCGGTGCGGCGGTGCTGGCGCAGCTGATGGCGCAGGCGGCGGGCGACGGGGCGGACCTGTCGACGCTGCGCGCGATCGCCGAGGAGGCGGGCGAGCTCGGCGCCGGGCGGGCGCTCAGGCGGCTGGGGCTGGCGGACGAGGCGGCGGCGACGGACATGGCGGAGCTGCGCGAGCTGCTGCGCGCGTGGCGGGATGCGAAGCGGTCGGCGGTGAAGGCGGCGGTCGGCTGGGTGGTGCGGATGCTGCTGGCGCTGGTGCTGGTCGGCGTGGCGGTGAAGCTGGGGTTCGGCGCGTGGGTGGGGGAGTGAGGTTCGCGGGCTATGCCGCGGTGTTCGACGCGCCCGACAAGGGCGGCGACGTGGTGCGGCGCGGGGCGTTCGGCGGCGCGGTCGGGGCGGTGCCCTTGCTGTGGCAGCACCGGGGCGCCCCGGTCGGGGCGGTCGAGGCGCTGCGGGAGGATGCGCGGGGCCTCCGGGTGATCGGGCGGATCGACGAGCCGCGGCTGGCGGCGGCGGTGCGCGCGGGGGCGGTGGACGGGCTGTCGTTCGGCTATCGCGTGCGCGGCTGCCGGGAGGGCGCGCGGCGCGAATTGACCGCGCTCGAGCTCGTCGAGGTGAGCCTGGTGGCCGAGCCGATGCAGCGGCTGGCGCGGGTTCACGCCGTTGTGGAGGATTCTTTCTCTCGGTCCGCGGCTCAACCCTCCGAAACGGAGACTGTTTGAGGAAACCTGGAAGGCCGGTTCGCGTCAAACTGCGCGCGAGCCGCCCGTCCTGGCGGTGGAAGCGAGGCGGAGGACCTTATGGCCGATCGAGTGACGAACAGGGATCGCAAGCAGCCGTGGCAGGCGCCGCGGGTGACGCGGCTGCGCGCGGGCGAGGCGGAGAACGGCGCGCTGCTTGGTGGAGAGGCGCTGGTGCTGCTGTCGTGATGTGCCTGTTTCAGCGAAGCTGAAACGGTTGCGGTGCCGGTCGCAGGTTTGGACGGAAAGGGCGTGCCCCGGTGGGCGCGCCCTTTTTCTTTTGGAGGAGACGGGGATGAGTGAGGTGATCGACGCGCTGGAGGCGAGCTTCGGCGCGGTGGAAGGTGCGGGCGTGCCGGCGGCGCGGCCGCCGCTGGCCGGGGCGAGCGCGCGGAGCGGCGCGTTCGAGGGCTTCGTGCGATCGGGCGTCACGCTCGAGACCAAGGCGATGAGCGGGGCGAGCGATGCCGCGGGCGGCTATGCGGTGCCGCGCGAGATCGACGCGGCGATCGACGAGACGCTGGCGAGCATCTCGCCGATCCGCGCCGTCGCCAATGTGGTGAAGGTGGGGTCGGCCGGCTATCGCAAGCTGGTCGCCTCCGGCGGCACGCCGTCGGGCTGGGCGAGCGAGACGGGCGCACGGGCCGAGACCGGCACGCCGACCTTCAACGAGGTGGCGCCGCCGATGGGCGAGCTCTACGCCAATCCGGCGGCGAGCCAGGCGATGCTCGACGACGCCGCGTTCGACGTCGAGGAATGGCTGGCGCACGAGATCGCGACCGAGTTCGCCAAGGCCGAGGGCGCGGCGTTCGTGAACGGCGACGGCGTCGACAAGCCGAGGGGTTTCCTGCAGGTGCCGACCTCGGCCGCGAGCGATGCGACGCGGCCGTTCGGGACGCTGCAGCACCTGGCGAGCGGCGCGGCGGGGGCGTTCGCGGCCAATCCCGACGAGGTGCTGATCGACCTGGTCCAGGCGCTGCGGGCGCCCTATCGCCAGGGCGCCGTCTGGGTGATGAACTCGGCGACGCTGGCGCGGATCCGCAAGTTCAAGACCAGCGACGGCGCCTTCCTGTGGGTGCCGGGGATCGCGGCGGGGCAGCCGGCGACGCTGCTCGGCTATCCGGTGGTCGAGGCCGAGGACATGCCCGACATCGCCGCCGATGCGCCGGCGATCGCGTTCGGCAACTTCAAGGCCGGCTATCTGATCGCCGAGCGCACCGAGACGCAGATCATGCGCGATCCCTTCACCAACAAGCCGTTCGTGCACTTCTACGCGACCAAGCGGGTCGGCGGGATGGTCGCGAACTCCGAGGCGATCAAGCTCATCAAGTTCGCCGCGAGCTGAGCGGACGGGCCCCTCCCTCTCCCGCGGACGGGAGAGGGAGGACGGGCAACGGCAACATGAGGGGACGAACATGACACCACCGCCCTTTCCGGCGGAGGCGATCGCGGCTGCGCGCGATGCCGCCAAGGCCCACCTCAGGATCGCGAGCGACGACGAGGATGCGCTGGTCGAGACGCAGGCGGCGGCGGCGCTCGCGCTGTGCGAGAGCTTCACCGGCGCCGCGACGATCGCACGCGAATGGAACGAGACGGCGCCGGCGGACGGACGCTGGGCGCGGCTCGTGATGGGCCCGGTGCAGGGCATCGCCAGCGTCGAAGGTGTCGCCGAGGACGGCACGGCGATCGCGCTGCCGGCGGAGGCCTATGCGATCGACGTCGACGCGGCCGGCGACGGCTGGGTCCGGGCGCACGGCAGCATCGGCGAGCGGCGGGTGGCGGTGCGCTACATGGCCGGGCTCGCCGAGAGCTGGGCGGCGCTGCCGGCGCCGGTGCGGCAGGGCACGGTGCTGCTCGCCGCGCATCTGTTCAACGCGCGGCCCGGCAGCGCGGCGCCGCCGGCGGCGAGGCCGCGACGATGCTCGGCGGCTATTCGGCCTATGGCGCGAGCCTGCGCGACGTGGTCGACGGGCTCGCGCAGGCGAGCGGCGCCTGGTTCGCGGTCGCGGGCGACCGGCTGGTGCCGAGGACCGGCGAGGGTGCCGGCGCGACGATCGCGGACGAGGGGGTCGATGGGGGCGCCGGCGCGGGCAAGCGCGGGAGCCGGGCGATCGCACCGGCGGATACGGCGCCGCGCAGCCTGGCGGTGAGCTACTACGACCCGGCGCGGGATTACCAGGCGGGCCTGCAGCGCGCCGACCGGCCGGGCGCGGGATCGCGGACGGCGCGAATCGAGCTGCCGGCGGTGCTCGATGCGGCAGCCGCCAAGCGGATCGCCGCCGCGGCGCTCGGGCGGCTCGACGTCGAGCGCGAGCGGCGGACGGTGTCGCTCGGTTGGCGTGATATCGCAATCGGGCCGGGGGACCGGGTGACGATCGCCGGTGAAGGCGGCCGCTGGCGCGTGACCGGCTGGTCGCTCGAGGGAATGGTGCTGGCGCTGGAGCTCAAGCGGATCGCGCGGGCGATGGCACCGGCGACCGCCGCGCCGGGACGGGTGAGCGGTGCGCCGGACCTGACGGCGGGGCGCACGGTCGTCCATGCCTTCGAGATCCCGCCGATCGACGACGCGGTGCTCTCCGCGCCGCGGCTGACGGTCGCGGCGGCGGGCACCGGGGCCGGATGGCGGAGCGCGATGCTCCAGATCAGTGCCGACGGGGCGAGCTGGACGCCGGCCGGGCGCACGACCTTGCCGGCGGTGCTCGGCGAAGTCGCCGTGCCTCCGGGCGCGGCGGGGTCGGCGCTGGTCGATCGGCGTCACGCGATCGAGGCGATGCTCGCCAACGAGGCGATGGAGCTCGGCGATGCCGATGCGGCCGCGCTCGATGCCGGAGCGAACCTGGCGCTGGTCGGCGACGAGATCGTCCAGTTCGGCCGCGCCGAACGAATCGGTCCGCGGCGCTGGCGACTCACCGAATTGTGGCGCGGACGGCGCGGAACCGAATGGGCGGCCGGCGCGGCCGTGGCGGGAGATCGCTTCGTGCTGCTCGATCCGGTGACGCTGACGGCCATCGACCTGCCCGCCGGCAGCATCGGCGGAACGGCGAGCGTGATGGCTTCGGGTGTCGGAGACGACGATGCCCCGCCTGTCGCGATCGCGCCCGTGACCGGCGCGTCGCTGCGTCCGCCCTCTCCGGTGCATGTCAGAGCCCGCAGGTCGGACGAGTCCCTGCAGATCGGCTGGATCCGGCGCAGTCGTGCGGGCTGGCGGTGGATCGACGGAGCGGATGCGCCGCTCGCCGAGGAGAGCGAGCGCTATCGCGTGACGCTGCGAAATAGCGACGGGTCGACGCTGACGATCGATACGGACGCGGCCGAAGCGTCGATCGGCCAGGCGGCGATCGGAACCGCGGCCGTCGAGGTGCGGCAGCTCGGCGCGTTCGGCTGGTCGCCCGCTGCCGCGCTGGCGCTGTCGGAATGACGGAGGACGAACATGAACGATGATACGACTGCGCGCTGGGCATTGCCGTTGCTCGCGCCGGGGCAGGTGCAGAAGGAGATGACGCACAACGAAGCGCTCGCCGCGCTCGACCTGATCGTGCAGCCGACGGTCGCGGCGGCGGGCGTGGATGCGCCGCCGGGGGCCCGGGCCGAGGGCCAATGCTGGATCGTGGGCGACGCGCCGACCGGAGACTGGGCCGGACATGGGGGCGAGATCGCGGGCTGGACCGCCGGCGGCTGGCGCTTCGTCGCGCCCCGCCAGGGCATGACCGTGTGGGTGGCGGACCGCGGCGTCGCGGCACGTTACGAGACGAGCTGGAAAATCGGCGAGATCGCGGGGGAGACCCTGCTCCTGGGAGGCGAGCCGATGCTTGGTTCGCCCGCTCCGGCCATCGCCGATCCGATCGGCGGCGCGACGATCGACGCCGAGGTCCGCGCGACCCTCGCCGAGGTCCTGAACGTTTTACGCCGTCATCACTTGGTCTTATCCGCATAAACTGTGACGATAAGGCAACAGTCCGCAGAATTTGTCGTCTTGCGCCGCAACCAAGCTGAGGGTAGGGAGTTTGGGCTGTCCGTTGGACGTCACTGAAAGGGGATTATGATGCGGAAGCTTGTCGTCGCTCTGGCGCTCGCCTCTACTGCGCTCAGCGCTCCCGCCGTCGCCCGCGATAAGTCGTGGTACGTCGGCGTCGAGGGCGGCGTGACTCTTGTCGAAGACATCGATTTCGACATCACTACTGCTAACGGCACCACCGTCAGCAATGCCTCCACCGTCGACAGCGCTTATGGCTATGACTTCGACGGCAACATCGGTTACGATTTCGGTGCGTTCCGCATCGAAGCGGAGGTCGGTTACAAGCGTGCGAACATCGATGGCTATCGTTCGACCGTGACGACGCCGGCGTTCACCGGCACCGGCGCGCTCTTCGCTGCGCCGGCCGGCGATTACGACTATGCCGGCGGCAACACCAGCGCGCTCAGCTTCATGCTGAACGCGTTGCTGGACTTCGGCGACGATGACGGCGTCCAAGGCTTCATCGGCGGCGGCGCCGGCGTGGCGCGGATCAAGGCCGATTACGGGCTGAACAACAACGGCTCGTTCCTCGACGACTCGGACACCGTCTTCGCGTGGCAGGGTCTCGCCGGTATCCGCGCGCCGATCACCGACAACATCGACGCGACGCTGAAGTATCGCTTCTTCAACGCGCAGGATCCGAAGTTCGTCGACGTCGTCGGCAGCACCTACGAGGGTCGCTACCGCTCGCACAGCATCCTCGGCGGCTTCACCTACAACTTCGGCGAGCCGGCGGCGCCCCCGCCGCCTCCGCCGCCCCCGCCCCCGCCGCCGCCTCCCCCGCCGCCGCCCCCGCCGCCTCCGCCGCCGGTGTGCACGCCGGGACCGTACATCGTGTTCTTCGAGTGGGATCGCTCGGACATCACGCCGGAGGCCTCGGGCATCCTCGACAACGCCATCTCGGCGTACCAGAACTGCGGCAACGCGCAGGTCATGCTGGCCGGCCACGCCGACCGTTCGGGTTCGGCGAGCTACAACGTCGGCCTGTCGCAGCGCCGCGCGGACTCGGTGAAGGCGTACATGACCTCGCACGGCATCCCCGACGGGGTCATCTCGACCGAAGCGTTCGGCGAGAGCCGTCCGCGCGTCGAGACCGCCGACGGCGTCCGCGAGCTCCAGAACCGCCGCGTGGAGATCACCTACGGGCCTGGCTCGGGGATGTAATCCACCGTCCGGTTTCGGACGACACAATCAGGGAGGTCGGGCAACCGGCCTCCCTTTTTGTTTGGGCGCGCGCTGGGGCTAGTCGAGATCTGTTCGCGCGGGGCGTGGAGAGAAGAAGGATTTGTTCACGCGAAGGCGCGAAGGCGCGAAGAGAAGAAGAAAGTTAAGAGGTTCACGTGGAGACGCGGAGGTGTCTCGCTCGCAGCTCCGTCTCGCGTCAGCGAGACCCTTTCACCTGCGGCTCTTGAGCTTTGAAAACCGCTTACGCGGCTGACGGTGCAGCAGGCGAGACACCTCCGCGCCTCCGCGTCCCCGCGCGAACAAACTCTTCTTCTCTTCGCGCCTTCGCGTGAACAAACCCTTCTTCTCTTCACACCGTCGCGTCTCCCAATGAACTCAATCGGTCTCGCTTGAGACAGCATTCGCGAGCCAGTCCGGTGCGATCGCATCGCCGAGGTTTTCGACGCGCCGGAGCTCGACCATGAGGCCGAGCTCCGGATAGGTCGTGCGGGTGCGGTCTCCGGGCTCGCCGAGCGGCGCCACCATCAGCCGGCGGTTGACCTTGCTGCGGTGGTGCATCCGTGCCGTGTTTTCCTGGCCGACGTAGCAGCCCTTGGTGAAGCTCACGCCCCCCAGCTCGGCGGCATTGCATTCGAGCCAGAGCGTCGCGTCGCGGCCGAGCTCGGCGACGCCTTCGGTGACGCCGAGCTTGAGGCGATGCTCGAGCCAGCCCGTCGCCGGGTCGCCTTTCTTGCCGAGCCAGCGGCGGCCGAGCTCGGCGAGGCGCGGATCGGGCACGCCCTCGTCCGCGTCCGGCGACCAATGGACGGCACCGACGGCCGGCTCGATCGTGATCGCGCGGCGCAGGCGGTACATGGTCAGGCGCCGCGCGAGCGCCTCCGCCTCACTGGCCTCGCAATCGATCAGCAATGCGTCGCCGTCGTCCCACAGGATGAAATCGAACAGCGCCTTGCCCTGCGGCGTCAGCAGCCCGCTCCACCGCGGAGCGCCCGGCCTAACCAGGCTGGCATCCTGCGTAACGAGGCCCTGAAGGAAATCGCGCGGGTCGTCGCCGGCGACGCGGATCAGCGCGCGGTCGGCAAGGGTGGTGTTGGCCATGGCGTCTAGGTAAGCGGGGCCGACGCAAATCCAAGCCGGATACCAGCATGACCGACCGCCTCACCATCCGCCGCCCCGACGATTGGCACGTGCATCTTCGCGACGGCGCGATGCTGGCGGCGGTCGCGCCGCTCACCGCACGCCAGTTCGCGCGGGCGATCGTGATGCCCAATCTGGTTCCGCCGGTGACCGATGTCGCTGCCGCCGAGGCCTATCGTGCGCGCATCCTCGCCGTGGTGCCGGAGGAGAGCGGTTTCATGCCGCTGATGACCTGCTATCTCACCGACGCGACCGATCCGGCCGAGGTGGAGCGCGGCTTCACGCGCGGCGTGTTCACCGCCTGCAAGCTCTACCCGGCGAACGCCACGACCAATTCCGCTCATGGTGTGACGCGGATCGCGGCGATCATGCCGGTGCTGGAGACGATGCAGCGGATCGACATGCCGCTGCTCATCCATGGCGAGGTGACCGACCCCGAGATCGACGTGTTCGACCGCGAGGCGGTGTTCATCGAGCGCGTGCTGGCGCCGCTGCTGCGCGATCTTCCGGCGCTGCGGATCGTGCTCGAGCATATCACCACCGCGGAGGCCGCCGATTTCGTGCTCGCGCATCCCGAACGCGTCGGCGCGACGGTGACCCCGCAGCACATGATCATCAACCGCAACGCGATCTTCGCCGGAGGCCTGAGGCCGCACGCCTATTGCCTTCCGGTCGCCAAGCGCGAACAGCATCGGCTGGCGGTACGGCGCGCGGCGACCTCCGGAGCGCCCAACATTTTCCTTGGTACGGATACCGCTCCGCACATGGTCGAGGCCAAGGAGAGCGGTTGCGGATGCGCGGGGATCTTCACCGGGCTGCACGCGCTCGAACTCTATGCCGAGGTGTTCGAAGGGGACGGCGTGCTCGATCGTTTCGAGGCGTTCGCCAGCGAGAACGGCGCACGCTTCTATGGCCTGCCCCTCAACGACGGGACGGTGACGCTCGAGCGGACCGAGTGGACGGTGCCCGAGCGGATCGCGGCCGGCGAGAGCGCGGTGGTGCCGTTCCGGGCGGGCGAGCGTCTCAGGTGGCGGATGGCGGACTAGCGACAGGCGTCACGGACAAGCCCATATCGTCGGCGAGGCTTTCCCTCGGCCGGCCCCGCGTGCTGATCGCGCCGGACGCGGCCGGCCTGCGCGCGGTTAGAACGGCAGCCACTTCGATTTCTCGCTGAACTTCATGTAACCGATGTTGGCGCCGAGCCGCCAGCCGACGCCGAGCCGGATCGGGATCAGTACGATGTTGCCGCGGCGCAGATAGGTCGCCGCGAAGCCGCCGACGAAATAGACGCGGCCCTCCGCCGCCGGAAAGCGGCGATAGAGCTCCTGGGTGTCATAGAGGTTATAGACCAGCACGAACACCTTGTTGGCGTCGCCGCCGACGTCGAAACCGACCGAGGGGCCGGTCCAGTAGACCGGACGCGTTCCCTCGACCTTGTGGCTGAGCGTGCCCGAACCATAGCGCAGGCCCACTATCAGCGCGCCGCCGGCTTCGCGTCCTGCGATATAGGCGTTGGGACGGCCCTGTTTCTGGAGCAGGTCCTCGATCAGCGTAGCGAGGCCCTTGGCGCCCTTGCCGAACACCCCTTCGGCGGCGGAGAGCACATCCTCATTGTCGTAGGTCGGCGCGGCTTGCGAGCCCGGGACCGGCGGCGGCAGGTCGCCCGATCGGGTGACGTTCGCCTGCGCGGCGCCGGCATCGGTCTGGACATCGGCTTGCGGCGCGGAACTATCGGGGCCGGGATCGACCCGCATCTCCTCCTCCGGCTCGGGGGGCGGGGGTGTCGTCTGCTGCACGGGAGGCGACGATTGCCGGAGGTCGGCATCGATCGCGCTGTTGGGATCGACCGTGCGCACCTGCGTGGCTGCGGGCGCGGCCAGTATGCCGGCGGTCAGAACGAACAGGCCGAGGGCCCTCAAAGCACGCATTATCGACCCCCCGGTCCACAAATTCATTCTTCACGACTGATCCTGCCATGCTTGACCGGCAATGAACAGGCGGCAGGGCGAGTCGAACGGGCGACGAGGCGAGTCGATTCCGCGGCCGGTCGCGATGCGCAAGGTCGGTTGATCCCCCTCCGCGCCGCCGCTATAGCCCGGCGCTCTGCCGCATCCGGAGACGTGGGTGAGTGGCTGAAACCAGCGGTTTGCTAAACCGCCGTACGGGGATTACTCGTACCGAGGGTTCGAATCCCTCCGTCTCCGCCAGGGCTCCGAAAATCGAGAGCCGGACTCCTACTCCGCTGCGGGGAGGTAGATCTCACCTCCCTTTTCGCGGAACACGTCGCTCATCTCGCTCATCCCCGCCTCCGCCTCCTCGGCGGCGACGAAGCTCTCCACCGGCGCGTTCTGCTTCGCCGCAAAGTCCCGCACCTCCTGGGTGATCTTCATCGAGCAGAACTTCGGCCCGCACATCGAGCAGAAGTGGGCGGTCTTGGCGCCCTCGGCCGGCAACGTCTGGTCGTGGTATTGCTCGGCCGTGTCCGGATCGAGCGACAGGTTGAACTGGTCGCGCCAGCGGAACTCGAAGCGGGCGCGGCTCAGGGCATCGTCGCGCAGCTTCGCGGCCGGGTGGCCCTTCGCCAGGTCGGCGGCGTGGGCGGCGAGCTTGTAGGTGACCACGCCAGTCTTCACGTCGTCGCGGTCGGGGAGGCCGAGGTGCTCCTTGGGCGTCACGTAGCAGAGCATCGCCGTGCCGTACCAGCCGATCATCGCCGCGCCGATGCCCGAGGTGATGTGGTCGTAGCCGGGCGCGATGTCGGTGGTCAGCGGCCCCAGCGTATAGAAGGGCGCCTCGCCGCAGGCCGCGAGCTGCTTGTCCATGTTCTCCTTGATCTTGTGCATCGGCACGTGGCCGGGGCCCTCGATCATCACCTGGACGTCCTGGGCCCAGGCGCGCTTCGTCAGCTCGCCTAACGTGTAGAGTTCGGCGAACTGGGCCTCGTCGTTGGCGTCGGCGATCGAGCCGGGGCGCAGGCCGTCGCCGAGCGAATAGGCGATGTCGTACGCCTTCATGATCTCGGTGATCTCGTCGAAGCGCTCGTAGAGGAAGCTCTCCTTGTGGTGCGCCAGGCACCATTTCGCCATGATCGAGCCGCCGCGCGAGACGATGCCGGTGACCCGCCTGGCGGTCAGCGGGACATAGGGCAGGCGGACGCCGGCGTGGATGGTGAAATAGTCGACCCCCTGCTCGGCCTGTTCGACGAGGGTGTCGCGGAAGATCTCCCAGCTCAGCTCCTCGGCGATGCCGCCGACCTTTTCCAGCGCCTGGTAGATCGGGACGGTGCCTACGGGCACGGGGGAGTTGCGGATGATCCATTCGCGCGTGTCGTGGATGTTGCGGCCGGTGGAGAGGTCCATCACCGTGTCCGCGCCCCAGCGGATCGCCCACACCAGCTTGTCGACCTCGGCCGCGACGTCGGAGGCGACGGCGGAATTGCCGATGTTGGCGTTGATCTTGACCAGGAAGTTGCGGCCGATCGCCATCGGCTCGGTTTCAGGGTGATTGATGTTGGCCGGGATGATCGCGCGGCCGCGCGCCACCTCGTCGCGGACGAATTCCGGCGTGACGTAGTCGGGGATGGCCGCACCCCAGTCCTGGCCGTCGCGGACGTGATCGCGCAGCATCTCGCGGCCGAGGTTCTCGCGGGTGGCGACATATTCCATCTCGGGGGTGACGATGCCGCGGCGGGCGTAGTGCATCTGGCTGACGTTCATGCCCGGCTTGGCGCGCAGCGGGCGCCTGACAATGCTCGGGAAAGGATCGACGCCGCCCGAGCGGTCGGGGCCGAATTGACCATTGTCCTCGGGCTTCACCGCCCGCGCGTCGTAGCTCTCGACGTCGCCGCGGGCGAGAATCCACTCGCGGCGACGTGCAGGGAGGCCGGCCATGATGTCGATGCTGGCCGCCGGGTCGGTGTAGGGCCCCGAGGTGTCGTAGACGTTGAGCGCAGGCTCGGCGGACGAGGGCTCGAGGTCGATCGCGCGCATCGCGACGCCCAACGGGCCGACGTGGATTTTCCGCGAGCCACGGATAGGACCCGTCGTGACGCCAATCTCGGTGCGCGCGGGGATGTCGGCCATTCGTCTTCTCCTCTGTTCGGGAGAGGACGGTCCGGTGGCGGGGCCGCTCCCTCCCTACGCCGGTGTCAGCCGGATCAGGTTCAGCGGGTCGAGGGCTCCTGCCCTCCTCTCAAGCGCGGATCGGCGCTCCCCCGGGGATGCGGGGCGTTCTAGGCCCTTCGTCGGCGCGGCGGAAGCCGGAATCTCGCGAGGCGTGCCGCCTGCGGCATGAGAACCCGGCTTTCGGCGGGATGACGGCTAAAAGGTATAGGCGAGGCCGACCGCGCCGATCCACTGGTTGCGGTCGCCGGCGATACTGGTGACGGGCGAGTCGGCGAAATCGTTCATCAGCCGGGTCCACCCGCCGCCGCCGACCAGGCTGAGGCCATGGGTGAGATCACCGGTCAGCGACACGCTGGCCATCGCGCCGAGCGTCAGGTTCTTCCAGCCGCCGCGCGCATCGTAGGCGGGGAGACCGCTCGCGATCGACTGACCCGGCGTGATGCTGAAATAGGTGCGGGCGTACTTGCCCTCGACGCGGTCGGCGGTGGCGAACAGGCCGACCATCGCCTTGCGGCTCAAGGGGGTGATGTAGCTGACGGTCGGCGTCCAGATGCCGCTGTCGTGCGCGCCGGCGACGTCGTGGCGGTAGCTCACGGTGACGCTCAACCGGTCGTAGTCGCTGGTGATGACGCCGACGCGGGCGATGCCGGCATAGCCGCCGAGCTCGATCGCGGTGTCGACCTTGCCGAGGGCCTTGATGCGCGGATCGTCGATGCTCTTGGTCGAGGTGCGGTTGAAGCCCAACGCCGCGACGGGTCCGAGCTGGAGGTCCCAGCCGGGGCCGGGACGGTTGCGGATGAGATCGACGCTCAGCCGGTTGCCGATCAGGGTGAAGCGATAGCCGCTCACCTGCCCCATCGCCGCGGGGACGGGGGCGATGCGGTTGTCGTCGGAGCCTTCGTAATCGGGCACGGTGCCGATGCCGATGCCGACGGTGACGCGGTCGTCGCTCGGCCGGGATGGCGGATCGTCCTGGGCAGCGGCGGGGATGGCCGCCGACGCGATGGCGAGGGCGGCGAGCGAAGCAACGCGTTCTATCATCAAGCGATTCCCTGTCCTTTTCGGGGCAAACGCGGCTCGGGCGGCTTTGCTCCCGAATCTTTTGCGCCTGCGAAAAGAGCCACGCCGCGATCGGTGCCGCACAGGCGATCCCAGAAGCGGAAATAGAGGCCGTAGTTGCAGCCATAGGCCTGGTGGTGGCGCTGGTGATGGCTGGCGGTGATCAGCCAGTCGCCGATCGGACCGGACCAGAGCGCGCGGGGGAAGAGCTCCCAGCCCATGTGGTTGGTGACGCCCATCAGCGTCATGACGCCCAGCACCACGCCCAACGCCGCCACATGGATCGGGATGAGGAAGACGAGCGCAGGAATCACCACGGCGCCGGTGAGCGCCTCCAGCGGGTGGAAGCTCATCGCCGCCCACGCGGTCGGCGGTCGGCTGGCGTGATGGACGGCATGGACGCGGCGGAACACCGCCGGCCGGTGCATCCAGCGGTGGGTCCAGTAGAACCAGGCGTCGTGCGCGAGCAGGTAGAGCAGGATCGACAGCGGCCAGTACCACAGCGACGAGACGTGGAGGTCGGTGTAGATGCGGGTCCAGCCGTGCGCCTGCCAGCCCCAGGCGACCACGCCGGCCGGCACGCCGTAGATCGCGGCGGAGGCGAGGCTCCAGCCGATCTCGCGGCGGACCTGCGTGTCGAGACCGGTATAGAGACCGGGGCGAACCGCGCGGGTCGCGAGGGCGAAGGCGCCGCTCGTGACCAGGTAGCGCACGCCGACGATCAGCGTCATCGCGGCGGCGGAGAAGGCGATGGCGAGCGTGCCGGTCACCGGAGTGAGTTAGGGCGTGTCTGTTCGGATTGAAGCAATGTCAGCGCTTCGATCCCGATGCGCGGGGCCGCGAACGATGCTCGCGGCCCTTTCATCACGATGCGCGGTCACGCGGCGAGATCGAAGCGATCCGCGTTCATCACCTTGGTCCAGGCCGCGACGAAGTCCTTCACGAACTTCTCGCCGGCATCGGCCGCGGCATAGACCTCGGAGATCGCGCGGAGCTGCGAATTGGCGCCGAACACCAGGTCGGTGCGCGTCGCGGTCCATCGCGGCTGGTCGGTCCGGCGGTCGGTGCCGACGAACTCCTCGTCGCCCGCCGGATCGACCTCCCGCCATGCCGTGCCCATGTCGAGCAGGTTGACGAAGAAGTCGTTGGTGAGCTGCCCCGGCCGGTCGGTGAACACGCCGTGCTTCGACCCGCCATGGTTGGCGCCGAGCACGCGCAGGCCGCCGACCAGCACCGTCATCTCCGGCGCGCTGAGGCCGAGCAGCTGGGCGCGGTCGACCAGCAGCTCCTCGGTCGGCACGCTGAACCGGACCGAGAGATAGTTGCGGAAGCCGTCGGCCCTGGGCTCCAGCACCGCGAAGCTCGCGGCGTCGGTCTGTTCCTCGGTCGCGTCGGTGCGGCCGGGGGTGAAGGGCACCTCGATCGCGCGGCCTGCGTCGCGCGCCGCCTTCTCGATACCCACCGAGCCGCCGAGCACGATCAGGTCGGCGATCGACACCTTCTTGCCGCCGCTCGCGTTCTCGTCGAAATCCGCCTTGATGCCTTCATAGACCTTGAGCACGCGAGCGAGATTGTCCGGCTCGTTGACCTTCCAGTCCTTCTGTGGCGCGAGGCGGATGCGTGCGCCGTTGGCGCCGCCGCGATGGTCCGACTGGCGGTAGGTCGCAGCCGATGCCCAGGCGGTCCTGACCAGATCGGCGACCGACAGGCCGGAATCGGCGATCCTGCCCTTGAGCGCCGCCACGTCGGCCGCGTCGATCGGCGCATAGTGCGCCTCGGGGATCGGATCCTGCCAGATCAAATCCTCTTCCGGCACCTCGGGCCCCAGGTAGCGCGCCTTGGGGCCCATGTCGCGATGGCACAGCTTGAACCAGGCGCGGGCGAAGGTGTCGGCGAAATAGTCCGGATCGGCCCGGAACTTCTCCAGGATCTTGCGGTATTCGGGGTCGACCTTGAACGCCATGTCGGCGGTGGTCATCATCGTCGGTACCCGCCGGTCGGGGCTGTGCGCGCCCGGCGCCATGTCCTCCGGCTTCTGGCCCACCGGCTGCCACTGCTTCGCGCCCGCGGGGCTCCGCACCAGCTCATAGTCATAGTCGAGCAGCATGTGGAGGAAGCTCATGTCCCATTGGGTGGGGGTGGGCGTCCATGCGCCTTCGATGCCGCTGGTGATGGTGTGATCGCCGATGCCCGATTCGTGCCCGCTCTGCCAGCCGAGGCCCTGCTGGGCGATGTCCGCGCCCTCGGGCTCGGCGCCGACCTTCGACGCGTCGCCGGCGCCGTGCGCCTTGCCGAAGGTATGGCCGCCCGCGGTGAGCGCGGCGGTCTCCTCGTCGTTCATGCCCATGCGGGCGAAGGTCTCGCGGATGTCGCGCGCCGACTGCAGCGCTTCGGGGACGCCGCCGGGACCCTCCGGATTGACGTAGATCAGGCCCATCTGGATCGCGGCGAGCGGCTCCTCCAGCACCATCTCCTTCTCGGGCTGGATGCGCGTCTGGTTCTCCGGGTGGCCGACCCATTGTTCCTCGGTGCCCCAGTAGATGTCCTTCTCGGGCTCGAACACGTCCTTGCGGCCGCCGCCGAAGCCGAACACGGGCGCGCCCATCGATTCGAACGCGACATTGCCGGCCATGATCAGCAGGTCGGCCCAACTGAGCTTGCGGCCGTATTTCTGCTTGATCGGCCACAGCAGGCGGCGCGCCTTGTCGAGGTTGGCGTTGTCGGGCCAGCTGTTGAGCGGGGCGAAGCGCTGCGAGCCCGACGAGGCGCCGCCGCGGCCGTCGCCGGTGCGATAGGTACCGGCACTGTGCCAGGCCATGCGGATGAAGAACGGACCGTAATGCCCATAGTCGGCCGGCCACCACGGCTGGCTGTCGGTCATCAGCGCATGGAGGTCGCGCTTGACCGCAGCATAGTCGAGGGTCTTGAACTCCGCCGCATAGTCGAAGTCGTCGCCCATCGGATCGCCGGACAGGCCGTTCTGCTGGAGAATCTCCAGCGAGAGCTGGTTCGGCCACCAGTCGCGATTGGTCCGGCCCAGCAGCCGCCGCAGCGCGGCCGGCTGTTTGGCGGGAGAGCTCAGGGGATCACCGGTGGTTGGGGCATCCATCTCGTCTTCTCCTTGTCCATGCGCTGACGGCCAGCACCCGGCCCAACGGCCCAGTGGCTTTCCGGGAAGCTCTGGAAGGCTAGCCGAGCGGCAATGATCGGAGAAACGCGAAAAGGTGAAGTTGGTGATCGGCTGAGGCGATTACAGGGCGAGCGGACTCAAGCCCCCTCCTCTTCCGGCGTAGACCTGGGCGGGTGCAGGATCAGCCGGGTGACGCGGCGCGCATCGGCCTCGGTCACCTCGAGCGTCCAGCCGCTGTCGTGGACCAGGCACTCGCCAGGCTCCGGCACATGGCCGGCGAGTACGAAGGCGAGGCCGCCCAGCGTGTCGACGTCCTCATCGACCTCGCCGAGTCGCCGGTCGACGGCCTCGGCGACGTCCTCCAGCTCCGCGCGCGCATCGGCGTCCCAGGCGCCGCCGTCGAGCGGCACCAGCATCGCGACCGGTGCCTCGTCATGCTCGTCCTCGATCTCGCCGGTGATCTCCTCGATCAGGTCCTCGATGGTGATGAGCCCCTCGGTGCCCGAATATTCGTCGAGCACCACCGCGAGATGGGTGCGGCTCTGGCGCATCTGCGCGAGCAGGTCGATCGCGCCCATCGACTGGGGGACGTAGAGCGGCTGGCGCATGATCGCCGCGATGCTGGCGGGCGGCTCGCCGCCGTTGGCGACGATCTCGAACACATCCTTGATGTGGACCATGCCGATCACGGTATCGAGCTCTTCACGATAGACCGGCAGGCGGCTGTGGCCGGCCTCCGCGAACAGCTTCACCAGGTCGGCGAAGCTCGTCCGCTCCTCGACCGCGATGATGTCCGCCCGCGGCACGCCGATGTCGCCGGCATCGCGCTCGCCGAAATGGAGGAGGTTGCGCAGCATCTGCCGCTCGATCGGCGCCAGGTCGCCGGCGATCGGGCGATGGCGCTCGCCTTCGTCCTCATGGCTGTCGATCACCTCCTCGAGGCGGTCGCGCAGCGTCTCGCCGCTGTCCTCGCCGAACAGGAGGTTGCGCAGGCCGCGCCAGATACTGGAAGGTTCGTTGTCGCCGTTGCCGCTGCGACTTTGGCCCTCGGGCATGTGGGGGTCAGTCCTCGTCGATGATGTAGGGGTCGGCAATGCCGAGGCTCGCCAGCGCCGCGCGCTCGATCTCCTCCATCGCCTCCGCCGCGGCGTCGTCGCCGTGGTCATGACCTAGCAGATGCAGCACGCCGTGGACAATGAGGTGCGTCGCGTGATGCTCGACGCCGATCCCCTTCTCCGCCGCCTCGGCGATGCAGACGCCATGCGCGAGCACGATGTCGCCGAGGATCACCTCGCCGTCGTCGGAGCCCTGCGTCACCGTGTCGAGCAGGTCGGGCTGCACCATCGGGAAGGAGAGGACGTTGGTCGGCTTGTCCTTGCCGCGGTACTGGCGGTTGAGCCTATGCACCTCCGCGTCGGAGGTCAGGCGCACGGCGATCTCGATCGCGGTCGGCAGGCCGATCCACTCGCCCTGCGGCGTGCGCTCGATCGCGGCGACGGCGGCGCGGGCGGCGAGCGTCTCCCAATCGCCCTCGGGCCAGGGATCCTCGCGCAGAACGGCGACGTCGATCACGCTTCCGCTCCCTCATAGGCCTCGACGATCCGGCCGACGATCGGATGGCGCACGACGTCGGCGGCGGTGAAGCGGACCATGGCGATGCCCTCGATCCCCTCCAGCCGCGCCACCGCATCGTTGAGGCCCGAGGCGCCCATGCCGCCCGGCAGGTCGACCTGCTTGGGATCGCCGCAGATCACCATGCGGCTGTTCTGGCCGAAGCGGGTCAGGAACATCTTCATCTGCGCCGGCGTGGTGTTCTGCGCCTCGTCGAGGATGACGAAGGCGTCGGCGAGCGTGCGGCCGCGCATGAAGGCGATCGGCGCGATCTCGATCTCGCCCGAGGCGATCCGCCGCTCGACCTGCTCGGGCGGCATACAGTCGTAGAGCGCGTCGTAGATCGGGCGGAGATAGGGATCGACCTTCTCCTTCATGTCGCCGGGCAGGAAGCCGAGCCGCTCGCCCGCCTCGACCGCCGGGCGCGACAGGATCAGGCGCTGGACCGACCCGGTGATGAGCTGCGCCACCGCCTGCGCGACCGCGAGATAGGTCTTGCCCGTGCCCGCCGGACCCAGCGCGAAGATCATGTCGCTCGACACCAGCTCGCGCATGTAATGCGTCTGCATCATCGTGCGCGGCACGATCGTCTTGCGGCGCGTGCGGATCATGATCGGCGGCGGCGCGGTGCGATCGGCGCGGATGATGCCGTCGAGCGTCGGCTCGCTGGCGAGCGCGATCACCGCGTCGACCATGCCGGGATCGACGTCCTGGCCCTGGAGCAGCCTGGTGTGGAGCCCGTTCAGCACGTCGCGGGCGAGCGCGACCGCCTCCGCCGCACCCTCGAGCTGCACGCGGTTGCCGCGCGCGGTGATGTAGACGCCGAGGCGGTTCTCGATCGCGACGAGATTGGTGTCATATTCGCCGAAGAGCTGGGGCAGCAGTTCGGGCCGGTCGAAGGTCACCTCGGCGCGGCTGCGGTCGCCGGACTGGGCGGGGACGGGCTTGCGGCTCATGCGTCTCCTGGAGCGGAGGGGTGGAGGATGGGCGGGCGTGCCGTGCCCCGGATCAACGGGGCGCGCATGGACGGGTTTCGTGACGGCGCCAAGAAAGCTGCGGGTCCGCGCTGCATCGCTGGTGCGACTGTGGCAGAAGCGGCGCGGCGTGGACAGGGGAAATATGGGCGGCCGGCGCGCGGCTGCGTCACGCCGCCGCGTGCAGCCGCTGGACGCCGCCCAGCGAATGGGGGCCGGCGCTGACGATCTCGACCTCGACGATCTCGCCGATCGCCGCGTCGGTCATGAGGTGAACCGACTGCAGCCAGGGCGACTTGCCGATGCGTTGGCCGGGGAGCTTGCCGGGGCGCTCGATCAGCAGCTCGCAGCGCTTGCCGACGGTCGCCGCGTTGAACGCGGCCTGATCGCGGTTGAGCGCGGCCTGGAGGCGCTGGAGGCGTTCGTCGGCGAGCTCAGCGGGGACGGCGCCGCCCATCTCCGCCGCCGGCGTGCCCGGGCGCGGCGAATATTTGAAGCTGAACGCCTGGGCGTAGCCGACCGCGTCGACCAGGCTCAGCGTCTCCTCGAACTCGGCGTCGGTCTCGCCGGGGAAGCCGACGATGAAGTCGCCCGACAGCGCGATGTCCGGCCGTGCGGCGCGGACGCGGTCGAGGATGCGCAGGTAGGAGTCGCGCGTGTGGCTGCGGTTCATCGCCTTCAGCACGCGGTCGCTCCCGGCCTGCACCGGCAGGTGGAGATAGGGCATCAGCGTCTCGACGTCGCGGTGCGCGTCGATCAGGCCCTGGGTCATGTCGTTGGGATGGCTGGTGGTGTAGCGGATGCGCTTCAGCCCCTCGATGCGGTCGAGCGCGCGGATCAGCGTCTCCAGCCCGCCCTCGTCCTGGCCCCAGGCGTTGACGTTCTGCCCGAGCAGCGTGATCTCGCGCGCGCCCGCGTCGACCAGCGCCCTGGCCTCGTCGACGATCGCCTGGAACGGCCGGCTGATCTCGGCGCCGCGGGTATAGGGCACCACGCAATAGGTGCAGAATTTGTCGCAGCCCTCCTGCACCGTCAGGAAGGCCGAGGGCGCGACCTTGCGGCGGGCGGGGAGCGCAGCGAACTTGCTCGCGGCCGGCATGTCGGTGTCGAGCGCGAGGCTGCCCCTGGCGGCCTTGGCGACGAGCTCCGGGAGGTTGTGATAGGCTTGCGGACCCACCACGACGTCGACCTTGGCGCGGCGCGCGATCTCCTCGCCCTCGGCCTGCGCGACGCAGCCGGCGATCGCGATCATCGGCTTGCGGCCGTCCTTGCGGAGACGCCCGATCGCCGAATAGACCTTCTCGGTCGCCTTCTCGCGGATGTGGCAGGTGTTGAGCACGACGAGGTCCGCCTCGCCCGCGTCGGCCGCGGCGGTGAGGCCGGCCTCGCCCATCAGCTCGGCCATGCGCTCGCCGTCGTAGACGTTCATCTGGCAGCCGAACGACTTGACGTGGAAGGTCTTGGGATCACGCATCAGGCGCGCGCCTATAGCGCGGTCGGCGGCTCAGATGAACCCGTCGGCGCGGGAGCGGCATAGCGCACCGGATCGACCGAGTAGCGGAACGGCCGGAGCGGCTCGCCGAGCGCGGCGATCAGTGCCTCCTCGATGCGGCGGCGGCTCTCGGCGGCGATCGCCTTGCGGCCGGGGAAGTCGCGCGGATGAAAGGGCTCGAGGAAATGCACCCTGAGCGGGAAGCTGCCCTTGCGCGACAGCAGCCGCTTGGCGTTGTCGACGCCCGTCTCGACGCCGATCCAGGCGATCTCCTCGCCGACCGCGCCATATTCGAGCATCACCGGCTGGACCAGCACTCCGGGCGGCGGCGGCTCCAGCACGCGCAGCATCGGCGTCTTGAACGGGAGCAGCGAACGGCCGTCGGTGGTGGTGCCTTCGGGAAAGACGGTGACCGACCAGTTCTCGGCCAATGCGTCCTTCAGCTGATTGATCTGCTCGGCGACACCCATCCGGTCCTCGCGGCTCACGAAGACGGTGCGGTTGAGCCCGGCGAGCCAGCCGACGACCGGCGCGTCGCGGATCTCCGCCTTGGCGACGAACGCCGAGCCCGAGGCGCCGGCGACGGCGAGGATGTCGATCCAGCTGAGGTGATTGGAGATGTAGAAGACGTCGCGCTTCAAGGGCACGCCGACCCGGGTCACGCGCGCGCCGGCGATCCGCGCCGCCAAGCCGAGGAAGATGCGCGGCCACGGCGAGCCGAGCCGCAGCAGATGCCAGAGATAATGGAGCGGCACGCACAGGATCAGCCCGGCGACCAGTCCCGCGGCGCGCAGGGCGATGCGGCACCATCCCAGCGCGTCGATCGGCGGCGGACGGCCCTCGATGGCGGCGAGCCGGGCCTCGGGGCTCAGCGCCACGGGATCACCGTCCGGCCCGAACCGCGCTCAGCTCTTGCGGTCGAGCGAGACGCCGTAGAGCTCCATCCGGTGGTCGACCAGGCGGAAGCCGAGCTTCTCCGCGATCTGCTTCTGGAGCTGCTCGAGCTCGGGATCGACGAACTCGATCACGCGGCCGGTCTCGACGTCGATCAGATGGTCGTGATGCGCCTCGGGCGAGGGCTCGTAGCGGGCGCGGCCGTCGCCGAAATCATGGCGGTCGAGGATGCCCGCCTCCTCGAACAGGCGGACGGTGCGATAGACCGTCGCGATCGAGATGCCGGGATCGATCGCCGAGGCGCGCTCATAGACCTTCTCGACGTCGGGATGGTCTTCCGCCTCGGACAGGACGCGGGCGATCACCTTGCGCTGCTCGGTGATGCGCAGTCCCTTTTCGTGACAGAGAGCTTCGAGATCGATCTTGCGCGCCATGATGCGCATGTAATGCGAACGGGTGCGAGAAGAAAGGGCGACCGACTCGCAATAAGCGACAAGGCGTGTTCCGGCCGGTGGGCTCAGAAGCAAAAAGAGGGAGCCGGCGCGGCCGACTCCCTCCTCGAACAAATGCCGGAAGGCTCAGCGCGACTTGCGACGCTTGGTGCCGAGGCCGATCTTCTTGGCGAGCGAACGACGCTGCTCCGCATAATTGGGTGCGACCATCGGATAGTCGGCGGGCAGGTTCCACTTCGCGCGATACTGTTCCGGCGTCATCTGATAGTGTGTCATCAGGTGCCGCTTCAGCATCTTGAGCTTCTTGCCGTCCTCGAGGCACACGATGTAGTCCGGCTTGATCGACGAACGGATCGAAACCGCCGGCTCCTGCTTGACCTCGGGCGCGGGAGCGGGGGTGCCGAGACCCACAAGTGCGCCGTGAACATTCTGAATCAGCAGCGGAAGATCGGAAACCGCGACGCTGTTGTTGCTGACGTGCGCAGCGACAATATCAGCGGTCAGCGTGACCAGCGTTTCCTGTAGATCGTTCGTATTGTCCATGGTCGTTTCCTTGATCCCCATATATGTTATTGCACCGTACAGCCCCCGCGAGGGCCTTTCGGACGATTTGCAAGCGAACGCAAGCGCAATCGTTGCTTACCACGATTAGCCGACTCGGCTGACCGACAGTTCCCGCGCATAGGTATGCGCATCAAAGGACTGACCGGTAATACCGCGATAATAATCGCGTCGTTCGCCGACCTTGGCGAAACCATTAGCACGGTAGAGATTGACGGCATCATTGCCGGCGCGGACTTCGAGATGGAGCCGCGTCGCCAACCGTGCTTCGGCGTCGGCAATCACGCTTCGAAGCAGCGCCGCGCCGATGCCGCGGCCGCGCTTCGCCGGCCGCACCGCGAGCAGCAGCAGCTCGCCGTCACCCGCGATCGCGCGGGCGAGCGCGAAGCCGGCAAGCCGCCCACGATCGTAGGCGAGCGTCAGCCAGACGCCGCCCAGGCTCAGCATTCCCAGGCACTGGTTGAGCGTCCATGCCTCGCCGAAGCGCGGATCGAACGCCTCCGCCATGAGTGCCGACACCTCGGGCAGGTCGGTGGCGTCCCCCGCGCGCAGGTCGATCAGCTTCGCGCTCATGGCTTGGCGACGGCATCCGGTGCGCGGCCATAGATCGGCCGCGGCGGCAGCGCGGCGAAGGCCGGCGGCAGCGATATGGCCTGCGCGGCATCGGGCAGCGCCTCGATGAGGTCGAGCGACGAATCAAGCGCGGCGAGATGGCGCACGCCGTTGCCGACGGCCGGACGCCCGGCAAGCTCGGCGAGCGCCGCCTCCGGGCGCAGCGAAGCGAGCGCGTCGATTTCGGCGAGCGGGGCGGCGAAGCTCTGCATGAACACCTCACCGTGACCGCCTTCGAGCACCACGGCAAGCTCGCCCAGGCCCGGGCGCGCCGCGAAACCCGCCGCGGCGACCAGCGCCAGCGACGAGAAGCCCCGGACCTCCGCCCCCCAACCGATGCCGAGCCCGATCGCCGCGGCCAGGCCGACGCGGATGCCGGTGAAGCTGCCGGGGCCGCAGTCGACGAGGATGCGCGCCGCGCGGCCCTCGCCCGGCAGCTCGGCGATCATCGGCACCAGCCGCTCGGCATGGCCGCGGCCGACCACCTCGTGGCGCGCGGCGAGCACCGTGCCGTCGGCGATCAGCGCGACCGAGCAGGCGGCGGTCGCGGTCTCGATGACGAGTATCAGGTCAGAGGACGCGATTGAACCGCTCGAACTCGGGGCGGGGAAGACGTTCGAAGATGGTGGAGGGGTCGCCATGTCCCAGCGTTGCGATGAAGTTGGACCGGACGCTCGGCTGGTCCGCGAAAAAGGCTTCGTCAACCTTGGCGTTGTCGAAACCCGACATCGGCCCCGTGTCGAAGCCGAGCGCGCGGGCGGCGATCAGCAGATAGGCGCCCTGCAGCGACGAATTGCGGAAGGCGTTGTTGAAGCGCATCTCGCCTTCGGGGAACCAGCTCTTGGCGTCCGGCGCGTGCGGGAAGAGCCAGGGCAGGTTCTCCTGGAACTCCAGGTCCATGCCGATGATCACCGACGCCGGCGCCTTGCGGATCTTGGCAGCGTTGGCCTGGCTCGCGAGTGCGGCGAGCCTGTCCTTCCCCTCCTGATTGAGCAGCCAGACGAAGCGCGCGGGCTGCTGGTTGGCCGAGGTCGGGCCCAGCTTGAGCAGGTCGTAGATGCGGCGGATGTCCGCTTCGGTGACCGGCGCGTCGGTATAGCCGTTATAGGTGCGCGCGGTGCGGAAGATCGTATCGAGCCCGGCGTCGTCGAGCGGCTGTCCCATGCAATTCTCCCCCGCCCCGAAGATCAGACCGCGCGGACCTCGGTCACTTCGGGGACATAATATTTGAGCAGCTGCTCGATACCCTGCTTCAGCGTTGCCGTCGACGAGGGGCAGCCCGAGCAGGCGCCCTGCATCTGCAGATAGACCTTGCCCTGGTCGAAGCCGCGATAGACGATGTCGCCGCCGTCGTTGGCGACCGCGGGGCGCACGCGCGTGTCGATCAGCTCGCGGATCTGGGCGATGATATCGGCGTCCTCGGGGTTGTCGGCGAACTCGGCGCCTTCGGGCGGCACGGCGATGCCAGCGGCCGAGCCCGGGCGGAACAGCGGCATGTTGGCGGAGAAATGATCGAGCAGCACCGCCAGCACGTCGGGCTTCAGGTCATGCCATTCGACGCCGGGCGCGGCGGTCACCGACACGAAGTCGCGGCCGAAGAACACGCCGGTGACGTCGCCGAGATCGAACAGCGCCTCGGCGAGCGGCGAGGCGGCCGCCTCCTCGGGCGTCGCGAAGTCGCGGGTGCCGGCCTCCATCACGGCGCGGCCGGGCAGGAACTTGAGCGTCGCCGGGTTGGGCGTGGCTTCGGTCTCGATCAGCATGGTATGCATTTGGGCCCGCACAGGCTCGCGATCAAGGCGCAAGACCGAAACGCCAGGTGGATCGCCATTGGAATTTTGGGGGGGCTCCATAGCCCGCTACCAACCGTCACCCCGGCACAAGGCCGGGGTGACGAAGAAGGAAGGACGGAAGCAACCGACTAGCGAGTCGGTCCCGACCGCTCAAACATCCATCGCCTTCAGCGCCGCGTTCCAGCTCAGGATGTTCTCGCGCGCTTCCTGGACGAACGCCGAACGGCGGGCGACGTTGAGGAACAGGTCGGCGAACCATTTGCCGGGCTGGCGCAGCGGCCGCTCGAACTGGATCAGCAGCACGACGCGGGTGCCGCCCGTGTCGTTCCACACCTCATGGTCGTAGGTGTCGTCGAACACCAGGGTCTCGCCCTCCGACCAGCGGACGATGCGCTCGTCGACACGCATCCTGACGTCGCCCTCGTGCGGGACGATCAGTCCCAGGTGGCAGGTGATCAGCCCCTTGGTGACGCCGCGGTGCGCCGGAATGTGCGTGCCGGGCTCGAGGATCGAGAAGAAGGCGCTGTTGAGCCCCGGGATCGTCTCGACCAGCGCGGCGGTCGCCGGGCATTGCTCGAGATTCTCCTCGATCGGATAGCCGTAGCCCCACAGGAAGAAGGACTTCCACATGTTGACCTCGGCGATCGCGCGGTGATCGGGGGAGATCGTCGCGAGGCTCGGCGCCACGCCGCCCTGGAGCGCGACCGCCACCGCCTCGTCGCGGACCGCCTGCCAATTGGCACGCAGCTCCGCCGTCCAGGGGAAGTCGCGCACGTCGAGCACCGGATCGTTCGGCACCAGCGAGGACGAGGCGATCACCCGGTCGAACGGCTGGCGCAGCCGCTTGCCGAGCTGCACGATCAGCGGCCGGCCGCGGACCTTCTCGAACCGTCCGTCCTCGAGCCGGCGCGAATCGGCCGGTGCGCCGGAGATCGCGGTGATGTCGGGGATGCGCGAGGGGGGGCGGTCTCCGGTTCCTGCCCGGGCAGCGGGCTCCGACTTGTCAAGCTTCACGTCCATAACACTCGCCCATTACGGCTGCACTCCGCCGGATCGCAGGTGCCCGGCCCATTGGCGCGGCGATCGCGGCTGGGCCGCGCGCTAGGCGCGACTTGGGTCAAAATCATGGCAGTGCGGCGGCAGCCTCCCGGCCATCGCAACCAGTCGCCTCGCCGCTGCGGCAAGTGATGCTGGCGGGAGATGGCGAACCCGGCTAAATCGGCGGCGATGATTTGGTTCCCCCGCGTGCTCCGCCCGGCGCTCGTCGCGCTCCCCCTGCTCGCCGCTGCCGTCGCCGCCCCGGCGCAGGAACAGGCGCCGCCGCCTGCGCCGCAGACGCAGCCCGGCTGGCTCTACAAGGGCAGCGACATCCCGCCCGATCCCGAATGGCGGTTCGGCGTTCTCCCCAACGGCCTGCGCTATGCCGTGCGCCGCAACGGCGTGCCGCCGGGGCAGGTCGCGATCCGCGTCCGCATGGACGTGGGATCGCTGATGGAGCATGACGACGAGCTCGGCTATGCCCATTTCATCGAGCATCTCTCCTTCCGCGGCTCGGAGCATGTCGCGGACGGCGAGGCGATGCGCATCTGGCAGCGGATGGGCGCGACCTTCGGCGCCGACACCAACGCCAGCACCAGCTTCACCCAGACGGTCTACAAGCTCGACCTGCCGTCGGCGACCGAGGCCAATCTCGACGAGAGCCTCAAGATCCTCGAGGACATGATGGACCGGCCCAGCCTGACCCAGGCCGTGCTCGATTCGGAGCGCCCGGTGGTGCTGGCCGAGGCGCGCGAGCAGCCGGGACCGCAGCTGCGGCTCGCGGACCTCACGCGCGAGACCTTCTTCGCCGGCCAGCTGCTCGCCAAGCGCTCGCCGATCGGCAAGCCGGAGACGCTGACGGCGGCGACGCCGGCGAAGCTGCGCGCCTTCCAGGAGCGCTGGTACCGGCCCGAGCGCGCGGTGGTGGTGATCTCCGGCGACATCGATCCGATCATCTCCGAGCGGCTGATCCAGCGCCACTTCTCCTCCTGGCAGGGCGAGGGACCGGCGACGCCGAGCCCCGACTTCGGCAAGCCCGCCGCCGGCGCCGGTCCCGATACCGCGAGCCTGGTCGAGCCGTCGCTGCCGCCGCTCCTGTCGATGGCCTATCTGCGGCCGTGGACGATCGGCGACGACACCATCATCTTCAACCAGAAGCGCATGGTCGACATGATCGCGACCCGCATCGTCAACCGCCGCCTCGAATCGCGGGCGCGCGGCGGCGGCAGCTTCATCCAGGCGGGCACCGATCTGCAGGACGTGTCGCGCTCCGCCAACGTCACCTTCGTCAACATCCTGCCGCTCGGCAACGACTGGCAGGCGGCGCTGCGCGACGTCCGCCAGACCATCGCCGACGCGATGGCCGCGCCCCCGACCCAGGCCGAGATCGACCGCGAGGTGAGCGAGATCGACGCCAACATGCGCGCGCAGGTGGCGAGCGCCAAGGTCGAAGCCGGGGCCAAGAAGGCCGACGACATGGTCGAGGCGGTCGACATCCACGAGACCACGACGACGATGGCGACGAGCTACGCGATCTTCCAGGACGCGGTGAAGAAGAAGTTCTTCACGCCGGCGGCGGTGCAGGCCTCGGCCAAGGCGGTGTTCTCCGGCACCGCGCTGCGGGCGGTGATCAACAGCCCCACCCCCGGCGAGGATGCCGCCGCCGAACTCGCGGCCGCGCTCAAGACCGACGTCAAGGGCGCCGCCGAGGCCGCGGCCCGCCTGTCCAAGGTCAGCTTCGACAAGCTGCCGAAGCTCGGTCCCAAGGGGAAGGTCGTCAGCCGCACCGTCGCGCTCGCCGACCCCAAGATGGAGCGGATCGAGTTCGCCAACGGCGTGACGATGCTGCTGTTCGAGAATCCGTCCGAGGTGAGCCGCGTCTACGTCCGCGTGCGCTTCGGCCGCGGCCTGACCGCGCTGCCCTCCGACCGGCCGACGCCGGCCTTTGCCGCCGACCTCGCGCTGATGCCGAGCGGGATCGGCAAGATGGGGCAGGAGGAGATCGACCGCCTCACCGGCGGCCGCCGGATCGGCTACGACTTCGCGACCGACGACGACGCCTTCGTCGTCGGCGCGACCACCTCGGCCGAGGACCTGCCCGACCAGCTCCGGCTGTTCGCCGCCAAGCTGCAGTCGCCCGGCTGGGACCCCAAGCCGGTGATGCGGGCGCGGGCGGCGCTGCTGGCGAGCTACGCCGCGCTCGGCGCGTCGCCCGACGGCGTGCTCGCGCGCGACCTCGAGGGGCTGCTCCACGCCGGCGATCCGCGCTGGGGCACGCCGTCGCGCGAGGAGATCGACCAGCTCACCCCCGAGAGCTTCCGCGCCTTGTGGGCGCCGCTGCTCGCCGAAGGGCCGATCGAGGTGCAGGTGTTCGGCGACGTCAAGTCCGAGGCCGCGATCGACGCGGTGGCGAGGAGCTTCGGCGCGCTCAAGCCGCGCAAGCCCGCTCCTGCGGTGGCGCCCGCGGCGAAGTTCCCGGCGCATGTCGCCAATCCGGTGGTGCGTACCCATGGCGGGCGCGACACCCAGGCGGCGGCGGTGATCGCCTGGCCGACCGGCGGCGGCGTCGAGGGCATCGGCGAGGGCCGGCGGCTCGACGTGCTGGCGGCGGTGTTCCGCGACCGGCTGCTCAACCAGCTGCGCATGAAGGCGGGGATCAGCTACACCCCCAACGTCGACTCGCAATGGCCGGTCGGGATGCCGGGCGGCGGCCGCGTCATGGCGATGGGGATGGTGCCGCCCGACAAGACCGGCTTCTTCTTCGAGCTCGCCCGCGGCATCGCCGCGGACCTGGCGGCGAAACCGGTCGACGCCGACGAATTGAAGCGCGCGCTGCTGCCGATCGCGCAGCAGATGATGCGCTTTTCGACCGGCAACATGTTCTGGCTCGAACAGACCGAGGGCGGCACGCTCGATCCTCGACGGATGAAGGCGGTCGACGCGCTCGCCAGCGACCTCGCCGGGACGACTCCGCAGGAGATCCAGGCGCTCGCGGCCAAGTACCTGCGCCCCGACAAGGACTGGACGCTGGTGGTGCTGCCCGAAGGCTCGCCCCAGGCCGCCGCGGCGATGGCGGCGAGTAGGAGCGCAGGCGGGCAATAGGGCGGCCGGCAGGGTTCAGCCTCGCCGCCGGTTGCGCTAGGCTCCGGTCACGCCGCACGTGACTGGCGATTCGGGATGGAGCACCATCGGGAAGCGCGCGGGCCTGACGCCGCTCGCCTGGGTACCCCTTTACGTTGAGGAGGACTGCCATGCCCGAGCCGATCACCATTGCCTTCCTGCTCTATCCGCACGTCACCCAGCTCGACCTGACCGGTCCGGCACAGGTGCTGTCGCGGCTCGGCGGTGCCCGCATCGCGCTGGTCGCGAAGACGCGCGATCCGGTGCCGACCGATGCCGGTTTCCCGCTGCTGCCGACCGCCATTTTCGACGAGGTGCCGGCGGCGGACGTCCTGTGCGTGCCGGGCGGCTTCGGCACCGTCGCGGCGATGGAGGACGACGCGACGCTCGCCTGGCTGCGGCAGGTGGGCGCCGGCGCGACCTGGGTCACCAGCGTCTGCACCGGATCGCTGCTGCTCGGCGCGGCGGGGCTGCTCCGCGGCTATCGCGCCGCCTGCCATTGGGCCTCGCGCGACCAGCTCGCCTGGTTCGGCGCCGAGCCGGTGGCGGAGCGGGTGGTGTTCGACCGCAACCGCGCGACCGGCGGCGGCGTGACCGCGGGGATCGACTTCGCCCTCGCGCTGACCGCGGCGATCCGCGGCGAGGAGCACGCCCGCTTCGTCCAGCTCAGCCTGGAATATGACCCCGCCCCGCCGTTCGACAGCGGATCGCCCGAGCGCGCCGCGCCGGAGACGCTGGCGCGCTATCATGCGATGGTCGAGGCCCATGCGCCCGGCCGCGCCGAGAAGGTGAAGGCGATCGCGGACAGACTGATGCCATTGATGCCATGAGCTTCGTCCCCGTTCATCCGCCGCGGCCGAACCGCCTGCGGCCGGCCTGGAGCGCCTTCTTCGGCGAGCGGTCGCGCAATGCCGTCGCGGGCTGGACGCACCGCGCGTTCGAGGACTGGACGATCACGCGCCGGCTGATGGGCCTGACGATCCACTTTCCGCGCCATCCCGACATGATCGAGCGCGTGCTGCTCGGCAATGCCGTCAATTATGTGAAACCCCGCGTGGTCAAGCGGCTGATCGCGCCGATCATCGGCGAGGGGCTGCTCACCGCCGACGGCGAGCTGTGGCGGCAGCAGCGGCGGATGGTGGCGCCAAGCTTCGCGCCCGGCGCGGTGGCGGCGCTCACCCCGCTGATCGCCGCTGCCGCTGAGCGGCGCATGGCCGGCTGGCCCGCGCGCGGCACGATCGACATCGCCGCCGCCGCGACCGACGCGACGATGACGATCATCGCCGAGGCGCTGTTCTCCGGCGACCGGCGGCTGGTGACGCCGGCGGCGAGCCGCCACATCACCGCCGCGCTGGAGGCGGCGGGCGCGGTCCGCATGTCGGCGATCCTCGGCCTGCCGGCGATCGGCTTCTCATCTAAAATCCGCGCCGGTCATGCCGGACGGCGCTTCCTGCGCACCACGCTCACCGCGATCGTGCGCGAGCGCGGGCCCGACGGTGGCGACGATTTCCTGGGCGGCGTGATCCGCGCGCTGCGCGAGCGCTTCCCGCCGGTCGAGGCGATCAAGCTCGCCGTCGACAATGCCGCCACCTTCTACCTCGCCGGACACGAGACCACCGCCAATGCGCTGGCGTGGAGCATGTACCTGATCGCCAACGCGCCGGAGGTGCAGGAGCGCGCACGGACGGAGGCGGCGGCTGCGCTGGCAGGCGAGGTCACGACGCTGCCGGAGCGGCTGCCCTATCTGCGCCAAATCCTCGACGAGGCGCTGCGCCTCTACCCCCCCGCGCCGCGTTTCGACCGGGAGGCGGCGGACGACGACCGGCTCGGCGAGCTGGTCGTGCGCAAGGGCGACATCGTCTCGATCTGGCCCTGGCTGATCCACCGCCACCGGCGGCTGTGGGACGATCCCGACGCCTTCGATCCCGACCGCTTCGCGCCGGGCCGCGAGGCGGAGCGCCACCGCTTCCAATACATCCCCTTCGGCGGCGGCCCGCGCACCTGCGTCGGAATGCGCTTCGCAATCACCGAGGCGCTGGTGATCCTCGCCCAGTGGCTGGCGGCGCGCCGCTATGCACCGACGCCGGGCCGTCCGGTCGAGCCGCTGGGCACGGTGACGCTGCGGCCGCAGGGAGGACTGTGGCTCGACGTCAGCCCGGCCTAGAGTTTGATCGACCTCGCGTGAAACGGCCGCGGAACAAATAAGAACTGGCCGGATCCGACCCTGGGACTGGATCGGCGCAGGTCAGGCTCAAGCGGACTCTAGCGCGCTTTGCGGATGCTGCGGACGCGGTGCCAGACATAGCCGCCGACCAGCAGCACCAGCACGACGCCGATCACCGCATCGGCCGAATGGAACGCCTCCTTGAGCCGGGGATCGGTGTGCCATGCCTCGCCGAGCTTCATCCCCACCCAGGTCAGCGCGAAGCAGAAGGGCCAGCTGCCGGCGAAGGTGTAGAGGTGGAAGGGGATGAGCGGCATCTTCGCGACGCCGGCAGGGAAGGCGATGAAGGTGCGGATCACCGGCAGGAGGCGGCCGATGAACACCGCCGAGCGGCCCCAGCGCAGGAAGAAGCGGTCGGCGGCGTCGAGCTCGTCGGGACCGATCAGCAGATACTTGCCCCAGCGCTCGAATACCGGCCGGCCGCCGCGCTTGCCGATCTCGTATGCGACCACCGAGCCCAGATTGCAGCCGAGCGCGCCGGCGGTGGCGGCGGCGAACAGGTTCATCTTGCCGAGCGAGACCAGATAGCCCGCGAACGGCATCACCAGCTCGGACGGCAGGGGAATGCAGGCGCTCTCGATCGCCATCAGGATGAGGACGCCGAGATAGCCGGTCGCTTCGATGACCGCGATGACGATGCCGGCGAGCCAGCCGAGGATCTGTTCCACCATGCTCGGCTTGGTGGCCGAAGCCGCGGCGCTTGCCTAGCCCCCTGACGCGCCGTCCGGCCGCTATTTCAGCCGCGCCGCCGCCCGCTTGATGTCCTCGACGAAGCGGCCGAACTCCTCCTCCGCTTGCCGCCGGTCGCGGATGCGCAGCAGGAAGCTCGGGTGGATCGTCACCCAGCCTTCGCTGCCGTCGGCGAGCGGGATCGGGGCGCCACGCGCCCTGGTGATCGTCACCGCCTTGCCGATCATCGATCGCGCTGCGGTGGCGCCGAGCGCGACCGTCATCTGGGGCTTCACCAGCGCTGATTCCCGCTCGATCCACCAGCGGCAGGCGATGATCTCGCCGGCATTGGGCTTGGAATGGAGGCGGCGCTTGCCGCGGCGCTCGAACTTGAAGTGCTTGACGGCGTTGGTGACGTAGACCCGGCCGCGATCGACGCCGGCGCTCGCGAGCGCGCGGTCGAACACCTGACCGGCAGGGCCGACGAAAGGCCGGCCGGCGAGGTCCTCCTGATCGCCTGGCTGCTCGCCGACGAACATCAGGCGCGCGTCGAGCGGGCCCTCGCCGAACACCGTCTGGGTGGCGTCCCTGTAGAGATCGCAGCGCGTGCAGCCCGCCGCCTCCTCGCGCACCGCCGCCCAGGCCGCCGCGATGTTGCCGCCGACGCTCATTCGCGCTCGTCGCTCCCCGGCGGATTGCCCTTGGCGAGCTCCAATTCCTCCGGCTTGCGCTCCTCGTAGGTTCTGGCGAGCTGATACTCCGTCGGGCCGTCGAACCGCCTGTCGGCCGCCGGAAACATCTCCTTCTCTTCCTCGTCGATATGATGCTCGTAGCGGCGGCGCATGTGGAAGAATCGCTCGGTCCATTCGTCGGAGGCGGAATCGAGCTCCATCATCTGCCCGAGGACGTCGTCGATCTCCTTGTGCTCGGCGATCGAATGACGGGCGTCCTCGCGCAGCTTCGGATCGGCGAGCATCGCCGCGTAGAGCGATTCCTCCTCGGCGGCGGCATGGCTCTGGAGCTCGAGGCGGAATTCCTCGAACAGCATCCTGCGCTTCTTGGTATCGCCCCGAAGCTCGCCCAATTCCTTCAGCATCCGGCGCTGCTTGTCGTGATCCGCCTTCAAGTCGCGGAAGATTTTGGCTTCGGCCACCGATCTTCTCCTCCGCGCGCCAACCGGCGAGGAGCCCGGCGGGTTTCAGTTGCGATTCGTTTGCACCGATCAGCTCCGGTCGCTGCCGAAGCTCAGCCGCCGCGTCACTTCCGGGTCGAGCACGGCCATCACGAACCAGGCGGCGAACTGCTTGGTCCGCGTCCACCAGCCGGTGCGCGCCTTGTGGAGCTCCGGCGTGATCCGCTCCGAATCCGCAACCTCGCCGTCGACATAGGCGCGGACGTGCGCGGCGAAGGCGGGGTCGTCGATCCGCAGCATCAGCTCCAGGTTCAGGAACAGGCTGCGCATGTCGAAATTGGCCGAGCCGATATGGACGGTGTCGTCGATCACGAACAGCTTGGTGTGGAGCTTGGTCGGCTGATATTCGTAGATCTCGACGCCCTTCTTGAGCAGGCCGGCGTAGGTGAAGCGCGCCGCCCAGATCGCGGCGGGATGGTCGTTCTTGGCGGGCAGCACCACGCGCACGCGGCCGCGCCGGCTCGCCTTGTCGAGCCGGGTCAGCATCGCCGGGCTCGGCGCGAAATAGGCGGCGATGATGTCGACGCGGTGCGCGGCCTTGATGTCGTTCTTGACGACCCGCGCCCAGGGCGAGAGCCGCCGCGTCGGTCCGCCAAGCAGCCAGCGCGCGCGGCCCGCCGGCTCGCTCCAGGTCGAGAGCATACGGCGCAGCGAGCGGAGCGACGATTTGGGCCGGTGCGCCCAGCGCGACAAGGCGTCATAGTAGCCGACGAGCCGCTTGGCCGCGGGACCCTCGACGACGAGGCCGAGGTCGCGCCACGCCTGCTCGGCGGGCGTGCCGAAATAGCTGTCCTGGACATTGAAGCCGCCGATGATCGCGATCCTCTCGTCGGCGATGGCGAGCTTCTGATGGTTGCGCAGCAGATAGCGGCGGCCGAGCCGCGGCACGAAGCGGCACACATCTACTCCTGCCGCGACCAGCGGGGCGAAGAAATGGCGCTGCGCGGCGTGCTCGCTGCCGAGCCCGTCGACGGTGAGCGACACCCTCACCCCGCGTCCTGCGGCGCGAATCAGCGCGTTGCGCACGGTCGCGCCGGCGGCGTCGTCAACGTAGATGTAGAAGAGCAGGCGGACGCTTTCCCTGGCTCCGTCGATCAGCGCGATCAGCGCCTCCAGCCGGGCGGGGCCGGTGTCGAGCAGCGTCAGGCGATTGCCTTCGACCTCGAACGTCGGCTGGATCAAAGGCGCGTCCACGCCGCCGATGTGGCGCGCCCGCGCGGGCTCGGCAAGCCGTTTTCCTTGACTCTCGCAGGTCTACTCCCTAGGTGCAGCACCTTTCCCGAACACCGTTTGCCCAAGGAAGTGCTGGATGGCGCGCGTCACCGTCGAGGATTGCGTCGACAAGATCCCGAACCGTTTCGACCTGGTGCTGCTGGCCGCGCAGCGTGCGCGTCAGATCTCCGGCGGCGCCGAGCTGACGCTCGACCGCGACCGGGACAAGAACCCGGTCGTGGCGCTGCGCGAGATCGCCGAGCAGACCGTCACCCCGAACCAGCTCGAGGAAGCGCTCGTCTCGAGTATGCAGAAGGTGCAGATCGACGACGAGGAAGCACCCGACGAGATCGGCAGCCTCGCCGCTTCCGCCGAGGCGCTGCGCCTCACCGCCGCCGCGCCGCCGCGCAACCAGAACGTCGGCGGGGACTACGACGGCTGAGCCGTTCGCCAGTTTCGAGACACGAAGGGCCGGAGCATCGCTCCGGCCTTTTTCGTATCCGCGCGACCGACTAGCGTGCAGTGAAAGCAACGGAGAATGAGATATGCGGCGAATGGTTTCTGTCCTGCTGGCGCTGATGGCGTGGCTGGCGCCCGCGGCGGCCGAGGCGCGGGAGACCGGCTTTCTCGACCGCACGGTGACGGTGGCGGGGGTGCGCCACCGTTATCAGGTTTATGTGCCACGCGGCTATCGGCCGGGCGAGAAGCTGCCGGTCATCCTCGCGCTGCACGGCGCCGGCGAACGCGGCAATGACGGGCTGCTCCAGACCGACGTGGGGCTCGGCCATGCCATTCGCAAGCACGTCGAGCGCTGGCCGGCGATCATAGTGTTCCCGCAGGTGCTGAAGGACCGGCTGTGGCAGAACAGCAAGGACGTCGCGCTCGCGGCATTGGCGGCGGCCGAGCGCGAGTTCCGCACCGATCGGAACCGCGTCTATGTGATGGGGCTGTCGATGGGCGGCAACGGCACCTGGGCGCTCGCCTATGACCAGCCGGATCGGTTCGCGGGAACCGTGGTGGTGTGCGGCTTCGTCAAGCCGCTCGGCTTCCGCGAGTATCAGCCGATCGCCCCCGCGTCCGAACCCGATCCCTATGCCGCGATGGCCAGGCGAATCGCGCGCCTGCCGGTCTGGATCGTCCATGGCGATGCCGATCCGGTCGTTCCGGTCGAGGATTCGCGGCAGATGGCGGCAGCGCTCAAGGCTGTCGGTGCCCAGGTGCGCTACAAGGAGCTGCCCGGCGTCGGGCACGATGCCTGGCTCCAGGGGTTCGACGATCCCGAGCTCCCCGCCTGGCTGTTCGCGCAGCGGCGCACTCCACGCACCGGCGACGAATAAAAAAGGGCCGGCGGAATGACCCGCCGGCCCAGTCGTCCGCAGGAGGAACCTCGTCAGTAGTTGTAGGCGCGCTCGCCGTGCTCGTTGATGTCGAGACCCTCGGTCTCGACCTCGGCCGACGGGCGGATGCCGATGGTGTATTTGAGCGCCAGGAACAGCACCGCCGAGACGATGCCCGACCACAGCAGCGTGATCGCGACCGCGGTGATCTGGGTCACCAGCTGCGCGCCCATGTCGTAGGTGCCGACCACCGCCGGGAACTTGGTGTAGTCGAAGAAGCCTTGCCCGCCGAGCGCCGGATCGGCGACGATGCCGGTGCCGATCGCACCGACGATTCCGCCGACGCAGTGCACGCCGAACACGTCGAGCGAGTCGTCGTAGCCGAACCGGTTCTTCACCGTCGTCACGAAGAAGAAGCAGATGATCGAGACCGCGAAGCCCAAGAGGATCGAGGTCATCGGCGCGGCGAAGCCCGACGCCGGGGTGATCGCGACCAGGCCGGCGACCGCACCGGTCGCGGCGCCGAGCAGCGACGGTTTCTTGTGCACGACCTGCTCGATCACCGCCCAGGCCACCGCCGCCGCGGCGGTCGCGACGAAGGTGTTGATGAAGGCGACGGCAGTGACCCCGTTCGATTCGAGGTTCGAGCCGGCGTTGAAGCCGAACCAGCCGACCCACAGCAGCGAGGCGCCGATCATCGTCATGGTCAAGGAGTGCGGCGGCATCGGCTCCTTCTTGTAGCCGAGGCGCGGGCCGATGATCAGGCAGCCGACCAGGCCGGCGATGCCCGCATTGATGTGGACGACGGTGCCGCCCGCGAAGTCGAGCGCGCCCTTGCCCCAGAGGTAGCCATAATCGGTCGGCGCGTCGGGCAGGAAGTCCGGACCCGCCCAGTACCAGACCATGTGCGCGATCGGGAAATAGGCGAAGGTCAGCCACAGCACCATGAAGATCATCAGCGGCGTGAACTTCACCCGCTCCGCGAACGCACCGACGATCAGCGCCGGCGTGATGCAGGCGAAGGTCATCTGGAAGCAGACGAAGGCGAACTCGGGGATGTAGACGTTGTTCGAGAAGGTCGCGGCATAGGTGGTGCCGGAGACGCCGGCGAGGAACGCCTTCGACAGGCCGCCGAAGAAATGGTTGTCGCCTCCGCTGGTGAAGGCGATCGAATAGCCCCAGCACACCCATACCAGCGCCGCGACCGAGACGATCATCAGCACCTGCATCAGCACCGACAGCATGTTCTTGGTGCGTACCAGGCCGCCGTAGAACAGCGCGAGGCCGGGGATCGACATCATCAGCACCAGCACCGACGAGGTCAGCATCCAGGTGGTATCGCCCTTGTTGACCATCGCCGCCTGGGCGACGGCATCCGGCGCCTTCACCAGCGCGGGCGCGGCGGCGAAGGCCGGGTGCGCCAGCACGGCGCCGACGCCCAGGGCCGCGGCAAGCTTCAACATCTGCTTCATCGTTCCCCCCTTCATCTCAGAGCGCCGTCTCGTCGGTCTCGCCGGTGCGGATGCGGACGGCCTGACCGACATCGAGCACGAAGATCTTGCCGTCGCCGATCGCGCCGGTGTTGGCCGAGGCCTGGATCGCCTCCACCACCTTGGGCGCGAGATCGGCGGCGCAGACCACCTCGATCTTGATCTTCGGCACCATGTTCGTGCTGTATTCCGCCCCGCGGTAGATTTCGGTCTGCCCCTTCTGGCGGCCGAAACCCTTGACCTCGGTGACGGTCATGCCCGCGACGCCGGCCTCGGTCAGCGCCTCCCGGACCTCGTCGAGCTTGAACGGCTTGATGATCGCGATGACCAATTTCATTGGCACCCCCTTGCGCAGTCGCAAGGAAATGCCACGCAAGGGGCGTGCCAAAGCAATTTCGGGCCGAGAAAGCGGTTTCTGGGGACCGAAAATTGTCGATTGGCGGTAAATTTTTGTGCAGCTGCGAAGGGGGTGCCTAAGAATCGGGCAGCTCCGGCGGATTGAACGTATCAGCCCTACATCCGTCACCCCGGCCTTGTGCCGGGGTCCACCGGGCAGCCGAGCACAAGTCTCGCGATTCCGGCTAAGCCTTGAGCTTCGGTCCTTGTGGAGGGGTGGATGCCGGAACAGGTCCGGCATGACGGAACGGCTATAATCATGTTTTTTTTCCGTTATTCCGGCTTCCGGCGGATGAGGGTCAACTAGCCCGCGCCGACGACCCCGCGCGCGGCCTCCAGATCGTCCTCGTCGACCATCACGCGGACCGGGATCAGCAGCCAGCTGCCGTCCGCGATCGAGGCGCCGCCGTCGAAGGCGACGGCAGGAATCCCTTCCGACTCCAGCCTGCCCACCAGCAGATGCGCGAGGTTGCGGTCATAGCGGCCGAGCTCGACGAGACTCATCTGGCCCAGCTCATCAGGCGAGCGGCCGCCCGTCGGGATCCATCAGCACCTCGCGCCGGCCGACATGGTCGGGGCGCGAGACCAGCCCGTCCTTCTCCATCCGCTCCACCAGGCGCGCGGCCGAATTGTAGCCGACGCGCAGCTGTCGCTGGAGCCAGGAGGTCGAGGCCTTCTGGCTCTCCGCGACGAGCTGGCAGGCGCGGCGGTAGAGCTGGTCCTCGGGGCTGTCGTCGCCGGAGGGACCGCCCTCCATCGCGAAGCCGTCGTCGCCCTCGGGATCGTTGGTGACCGCGTCGATGTAATCGGGCTCGCCCTGCGACCGCCAGAACTCGGCGACCGCCTGCACCTCCTCGTCGCTGACGAAGGGGCCGTGGACGCGCGCCACCCCCTTGCCGCCCGGCATGTAGAGCATGTCGCCCTTGCCCAGCAGCTGCTCCGCGCCCTGTTCGCCGAGGATGGTGCGCGAATCGATCTTGCTGGTGACGTGGAAGCTGATGCGGGTCGGCAGGTTCGCCTTGATCACGCCGGTGATGACGTCGACCGACGGGCGCTGCGTCGCCATGATCAGGTGGATGCCGGCCGCGCGCGCCTTCTGCGCGAGGCGCTGGATCAGGAACTCGACCTCCTTGCCGGCGGTCATCATCAGGTCGGCGAGCTCGTCGACGATCACCACGATCTGCGGCAGCGGGGCGAGGTCGAGCTCCTCCTCCTCGTACATCGGCTTGCCGGTGTCGGGATCGTAGCCGACCTGCACCCGGCGGCCGAGCTTCTGCCCCTTGGCCTTGGCGGCCTTCACCTTGTCGTTGAAGCTGGCGAGGCTGCGGACGTTGACCGAGGCCATCATCCGGTAGCGCTCCTCCATCTGCTCGACCGCCCATTTGAGCGCGCGCACCGCCTTGGGCGGATCGGTGACGACGTCGGCGAGCAGATGCGGGATGCCCTTGTACATGCTGAGTTCGAGCATCTTGGGGTCGATCATGATCAGCCGGCACTGGTCCGGCGTCAGCCGGTAGAGCAGCGACAGGATCATGCAGTTGAGGCCCACCGACTTGCCCGAGCCGGTGGTGCCGGCGACGAGCAGGTGCGGCATCGGCGCGAGGTCCGCGACCACCGGATCGCCCGCGATATTCTTGCCGAGCACCAGCGGCAGGCCGCTGCCTTGGTCGGCGAAGCTCTGGCTACCGATCAACTCGTGCAGGTTGACCGCCTCGCGCTTGGCGTTGGGCAGCTCGATGCCGATCACGCTGCGCCCCGGGATGGTGGCGACGCGTGCCGAGATCGCGCTCATGTTGCGGGCGATGTCGTCGGCGAGCTGGATCACGCGGCTCGCCTTGATGCCGGCGGCGGGCTCCAGCTCGTACATCGTCACCACCGGGCCGGGACGAACCTCGACGATCGAGCCCTTGACGTTGAAATCGTCGAGCACGCTTTCGAGCAGGCGCGCATTGCGCTCGAGCGCCGCCTTGTCGACCGCGGCCTTGCCGCTCGGCGGCGCCGGCTTCAAGAGGTCGAGCGGCGGCAGGCGGTAGTTGTCGCGGAAATCGAGCGAACCCTGCTCCGCCCTCGGCTTGGCCAGCGAGGGCGCGAGCGTGCGGTCGCTGATCACCGGCGCCGGGCGATCGATCGGCGCAGCCGGCTTGCGCGGCTGCGGCTTGGGCGTCGGCTCGGCGATCACGCGCTCCGCCGGCGCATCGGCGGGCGCATCGCGGCGAAAGCTCGGCAGCGCCAGCCTGCGGTCGGGCAGCTCGAGGTTGACCGCGCGCGCCCAGATCACGATCCCGCCGACGGCGAGCAGCACCGCCACCGCGGTCTGCGTCCAGAATTCCGCCGCTTCATCGCCGATGAACCCGGTCGCCCAGCGGCAAAGGTCGGCGAGCAGGATGCCGACGACCCCGCCCCAGCCGGCCGGCAGCCGCAGCCACGATGCCGTCGGCAGAAACGCCATCCCGGCCGCGACCAGCACCATCGCGATCGCGCAGTTCCGCAGCATCGCGCCCCAGCGGCCCACCGGCCGGTCGCGCCACAAGCGCGCCGCGATCACCAGCAGCGGCGGCAGCATCAGCGCGATCCATGGCCCGGCGATGCTCAGCAGCAAGTCCGCGACCATCGCCCCCGGCGCGCCGATCAGGTTGCGCACCGGGCCGCCCGCGGCGGTGTTGAGCGAGGGATCGCCCGGATGGTAGCTGACGAGCGCGAGGGTGAGCAGCACGAGGACGATCAGCAGCGCAAGCGCGCCGATCATCGCGCCTGAGCGCCGTGCCCCGGCCTTCATCGTGTCGCGCCACAGAAAGGGCGCCGCGCGGGTTGCCATTGCCTTGTCCCCCCGGGAACGTCGCCGACCATCGGCGTTCCCCTATTGTCCTCCCCCACGGACTCGACGTCAAGGCGGCGGCATTGGCAGCGGCGGCGAGCCGGGCTAGGGCCGACGCCAGGTGAAGCTGACTGTGCTCCTGCGAAAGCAGGAGCCCTGGACCACGGGCGGATCGCTTGCCGCCTCATGCTCCTGCCTTCGCAGGAGCATGAGGCGGCTCCGATCTGAACGGGACCGATCTCTAGGGCAGGGCTTATGGAACGTGCGGACGTCCTCATCCTCGGCGGCGGTCTGGTCGGAAGCGCGCTCGGCATCGCGCTCGACGCGCATGGGCTGAGCTCGATCATCGTCGACCCGGCCGATCCGGCCGCGGTGCTCGCCGCCGACTTCGACGGCCGCGCCTCGGCGATCGCCAGCGCGCCGATGCGGATGCTGGAGGCGATCGGTGTCGGCGGGCGGCTCGCCGGCTTCGGCTGCCCGATCGGGCATATCCGGGTGAGCGACGGCTTGGCGCCCGGCGGGCTCGATTTCGTGCCGGAGAAGGATGAAGGGGCGCTCGGCGTGATGTTCGAGAACCGTCGCCTGCGCGCGGCGCTGATGGCGGCGGCGGACGCGGCGCCGCGGCTCGACCTGCGCATGAAGACCCGGGCGGCTCAGGTAACGCGCGACGCTCATGGCGTCCGCGCGACGCTGAGCGACGGCAGCGAGGTCGCCGCGCCGCTGCTGGTCGGGGCCGAGGGGCGCAATTCGCCGACGCGCGACACGGCGGGGCTCAAGGTCGCGCGCTGGAGCTACGATCATGCCGCGCTGGTCACCTCGCTCCATCATGAGAGGAGCCACGGCAACATCGCCTTCGAGATCTTCTATCCCGAAGGTCCCTTCGCGATCCTGCCGCTCGTCGACGACGAGCATGGCCATCGCTCGGCGATCGTGTGGTCGGTGCGGCGTGACGCCGCGCCGGGGATGCTGAAGCTCTCCGACCGCGGCTTCCTCGCCGAGTGCGAGAAGAAGATGGGCGGCGTGCTCGGGGGCCTTTCGCTGCTGACCGGGCGGTTCAGCCATCCGCTCGGCTTCCACCATGCGGCGAGGATCACCGCCGAGCGGCTCGCGCTGGTCGGCGATGCGGCGCACGGCATCCATCCGATCGCCGGCCAAGGGGTGAACGTCGGCTTCCGCGACGTGGCGGCGCTGGTCGAGGTGCTGGTCGACGGCAAGCGGCTGGGGCTCGACCTCGGCGACGCGCAGCTGCTTGCCCGTTACGAGCGCTGGCGCAGCCTCGACACCTTCATGGTCGCCGCCGCCACCGACGGGCTCACCCGTCTGTTCGGCATCCCCGGCAGGACCGCCAGCGCGGTGCGCCGGCTGGGCCTCTCCGCGGTACAGGCGCTGCCGCCGCTCAAGGAGCGCTTCATGGCCGAAGCGCGCGGTGAGAGCGGCGAGGTGCCGAAACTGCTGCAGGGGCTGCGCGCCTAGCGGATCGTCTCGGTCTCCCTCATCGCCACCGAGGCCTGGCTCGTGGGTGGGCGCCGGGTCAAATCGGGCAAGAAAGGAAGCCCTTCCAAAGGCTAAACGGCGCGCGGACGATGATGGCGGCCGACAATCCGTTCATCTCGACACCATGACGGTCACCGACATGCTGATCGTCTTCGCGCTCGGCATGTTCGTGGTGCAGCGGATCGAGATGTATCTGCGCGCGCCCCGGCTGCTGGAGGAGGCGCGCGCCGCCTGACCGGCGTTCAGATGCTTGCATCATGAGCCGACCGGCGTAAGGAACCTCTCGCCTGCCGAAAGGAACCGTCTTGGCCACCGCCCGCAACGTCAACCGCCCGCTCTCGCCGCATCTCCAGGTCTGGAAATGGGGCCCGCACATGCTGGTTTCGATCCTGCATCGCGCCACCGGTTCGGCGATGGCGACGGTGGGAACGGTGCTGCTGGTCTGGTGGCTCGCCGCGGCCGCTTCGGGCAAGGAGGCCTATGCCACCTTCCTCGAGCCGTTCACCTACAAGGCCGGCGGGCTCAACGTCGTCGGCTATGTCTTCGGCATCGGCCTGACGCTGACCTTCTTCATCCACATGGCCAACGGCATCCGCCATTGGTTCATGGATGTCGGCGCCAATTTCGAGCTCAAAGGCAACAAGACGTCGTCGATCGCGGTGCTGGCTTTCGGCATCCTCGCGACCATCGCCTATTGGGCCTATCTGATCTGGGGGAAATGACCATGGCGAACCGCACCGCGCTCGGCCGCGTCCGCGGCCTCGGCAGCGCCAAGGAGGGCGCGCATCACTGGATCAACCAGCGGATCACCTCCGGCTCCAACCTGGTGCTGATGCTGTGGCTGGTGATCAGCCTCGCGCGGCTGCCGGCCCATGACTTCGAGAGCATCACCCGCTGGCTGCATTCGCCGTGGGCGGCGATCCCGATGGTGCTGCTGATCGTCAGCGTCTTCTATCACTTCCGCCTGGGCCTCCAGGTGGTGATCGAGGACTATCAGCACGACGAGAGCCGCATCGTGCTGCTCCTCCTGCTCAACTTCTTCACCGTGGGGGCGGCGGCGGTCGCCATCTTCTCGGTGCTCAAGATCGCCTTCACCGGGACGCCCGCCTGATGCCTGACGCCTACAAGATCATCGACCACAGCTACGACGCCGTCGTCGTGGGTGCCGGCGGCTCGGGCCTGCGTGCGACGATGGGCATCGCCGAGAGCGGGCTCAAGACCGCCTGCATCACCAAGGTGTTCCCGACGCGCAGCCACACCGTCGCGGCGCAGGGCGGCATCGCCGCCAGCCTCGGCAACATGGGCCCGGACCATTGGACCTGGCACATGTTCGATACCGTCAAGGGCTCCGACTGGCTCGGCGACCAGGACGCGATCGAATATATGGTCCGCGAGGCCCCGGCCGCGGTCTACGAGCTCGAGCACGCCGGCGTGCCGTTCAGCCGTACCGAGGCGGGCAGGATCTACCAGCGCCCGTTCGGCGGCATGATGCAGAACATGGGCGAGGGCCCGCCCGCGCAGCGCACCTGCGCCGCCGCCGACCGCACCGGCCACGCGATGCTCCACGCGCTCTACCAGCAGAGCCTCAAGTATGACGCCGACTTCTTCGTCGAATATTTCGCCATCGACCTGATCATGGAGAATGGCGCCTGCCGCGGCGTGATCGCGCTGTGCATGGAGGACGGCTCGATCCACCGCTTCCGCAGCCATGCGGTGGTGCTGGCGACCGGGGGTTACGGACGCACCTATTTCTCGGCGACCTCGGCGCATACCTGCACCGGCGACGGCGGCGGCATGGCGCTGCGCGCGGGCCTGGCACTCCAGGACATGGAGTTCGTCCAGTTTCATCCGACCGGCATCTACGGCGCCGGCGTCCTCATCACCGAGGGCGCGCGCGGCGAGGGGGGCTACCTCACCAATGCCGAGGGCGAGCGCTTCATGGAGCGCTATGCCCCCAGCGCCAAGGACCTCGCCAGCCGCGACGTCGTCGCGCGCTCGATGGCGATGGAGATCCGCGAGGGCCGCGGCGTCGGCGCGGAGAAGGACCATATCTTCCTCCACCTCGACCATATCGATCCCAAGGTGCTGCACGAGCGCCTGCCCGGCATCACCGAGACCGGCAAGATCTTCGCCGGCGTCGACCTCACCCGCCAGCCGCTGCCGGTGGTGCCGACCGTCCACTACAACATGGGCGGCATCCCGACCAACTATCACGGCGAGGTCGTGCAGCTGCGTGACGGCAATCCCGACGCGGTCGTCCCCGGCCTGTTCGCGGTCGGCGAGGCGGCGTGCGTCTCGGTGCACGGCGCCAACCGCCTTGGCTCCAATTCGCTGATCGACCTCGTCGTGTTCGGCCGCGCCACCGGCAAGCGCATCGCCGAGATCGTCAGGCCCGACACGCCTCACAATCCGCTGCCGAAGGGCTCGGAGGAGCTGGCACTCGGCCGTCTCGACCATTTCCGCAACGCCAAGGGCGGCACGCCGACCGCGCGCATCCGCCTCGACATGCAGCGCACCATGCAGGCGCATTGCGCGGTGTTCCGCACCCACGAGCTGATGGCGGAAGGCATCGCGCGGATGGAGCAGGTCTATGCGTCGATGCAGGACATCGCCGTCACCGACCGCTCGCTGATCTGGAACACCGACCTCGTCGAGACGCTCGAGCTCGACAACCTGATCGGCCAGGCGATGGTGACGATCCGCGGCGCGATCAACCGCACCGAGAGCCGCGGCGCGCACATGCACGAGGACTATCCCGAGCGCGACGACGCCAACTGGATGAAGCACACCATCGCCACCTTCGACGGCTGGGGCGGCAAGGGCGGCGCGACCAAGATCGACTACCGCCCGGTGCACGACTACACGCTCACCGACGACGTCGAGTACATCAAGCCGAAGAAGCGGGTGTATTAAGCGCCGAGGGGCTGCCTCTCTTCGGGCGGCCCTCCTAGCTCCGCTCCCGCTCCAGCAGCTCCGAACGGACATGGACGGCGCGCAGCGACATGCGCACCTCGATCAGGAACAGGAGCAGCCCGACCATCAGCGCCGCCATCGCGATGATGAACATCACCGCGACCGTGCTGCCGATATGGAGGTTGACCAGCCGCGCGATGAACATCAGCGCCACCACCGCGCAGATCGCGACCGAGCTGGCGACGCAGAACGACAGCGCCCAGTTGATGACGAGGATACGTCGATCGAGGATGCGCAGCTCCCAGACGTGACGGTCGTGCTCCGGCCCCGACGAGCGCGGGTGCAGCGCCTCCAGCGCGCGGACGCGGTCGACCACGCGCGACATGCGCCCGGCGAGCACGTTCAGGATCGATCCCAGGCCGGCGAGCAGGAACACCGGCGCGATCGCGGCCTGGATCGTCTCGGCGACGGTGGAGAGCCCGGGAGAGAAACCCATGCGGGCGACGTTATGGCGAAGGGACGAAGGAGGCAATCATGCTGACGATGACCACCGATGAGGCGACGGGGCTGGTCGAGCTGACCGTCGACGGACGGATCGATCGCGCGGAGTTCGCGCGGGTGGTGGCCGAGCTCGAACGGCTGCTGGAGACGCACAAGCAGCTGAATGTCGTCGAAGTGATCCGGAACTTCGAGGGGATCGATCCGGCATTGTGGTGGCAGGACGTGAAATGGAGCCTCGGCCATATCCACCGCTTCGCCCGGGCGGCGGTGGTGACCGATTCGGGCTGGATCGGACCGGTGGCGCGGGCATTGGGCGCGCTGATGCCGTCGGAGATCCGCACCTTCCCGCTCGACAGGCTGGACGAAGCGCGGCGCTGGGCGGCGGAGCGGCGATGAGGCTGGGAACCCGTTGGTAACGCCTCTGCGTTACAGCGCCTTCTCATGAACAAGCCGATGCCGCTTGCCGATTTCGCGCGCCTGCCGCCGGTGCACAGCGCGCAGCTCGGCGACGGGCTTGCCGGCGCGATCGACATGGTCGCCGAACGCGCGCGACCGAGCCACCGCTTCCTGCGCTACGGCTGGTATGCCGCGGCGCTGCAGACCTATGGCGGCGAGGCACGCACGTTGATCGTCGAGCGCGAGGGAGCGCCGGTGCTGGCGCTGCCCCTGGTCCGGCTCGGGCCGAAGTGGCTGGCCATGGCGGCGGTGCCGGGATGCTATTGGCCGTTCCGCAGCTTTCCCACCCGCGCGGACGTGACCATGGGAACGTTCGACGCTGCGTTGGCGAGACTGGCCAAGTCAGTGACGGCGCTGCGGATCGGACCCGTCTACGACGGCGACGTGAGTGCCGAACCGCTGATCGTCGCCGCACGGGCGCGCGGCTGGGCGGTGATCGATCGCTTCGTCGCCGACAGCTACCTGCTCGACATCGCCGCCGAGCAGGCGAAGGGTCCATGGCCGCGTACCTCGACGCTGAAGAAGAACCGCTTCCACGAGAAGCACCTTGCCGATCACGGAGTGCTCGACTGGCGCTTCGTGAACGCAGCGGAATGGACGGCGCAGGTATTCGATGATCTCGCCGGGATCGAGCAGGCGAGCTGGGTCGCGATGAGCACCGACGGCCGCGACGCCAAATTCACCGAAAGCGGGCACGGCCAGTTCTGGCGCGCCGCCGCTGCCGATCCGGTGATCGCGGGAATGATGTGGGCGGCGGTGCTCGACGTCGCCGGCAAGCCGGCCGCCTTCTCGTTCGACCTCAACGCGGGCGGCCTCAAATATGCGATCGCGAACAGCTACGACCCAGCTTATGCCAAGCATTCGCCCGGCAAGCTGCTCTACTACCGCAACCTCGTGCGCGGAATCGAGGACGGCATCCGCACCGTCGATTGGGGCGCAGGCGACAGCGGCTACAAGCGCACCATCGGCGCCGAACAGGGACCTGCGATCCGCGACTGGCTGCTGGTGCGGCCGGGCCTCCCCGCGCTGGTCGCGAAGGCGCTGGCCGTTGCGTGGCGGCGGAGCGGCAATCGGGGCTAGGTGAGATCGCCTCGAATTGAAGCGTCATCCCGGCTTTCGCCGGGATGACGATATGGGCTCAATCCTCGCGCGGCGGCTGGGCGCGGCGTTCCGCGACGCGGCGCTCGGGACCTGGATAGACCGGATCGTCGGTAACGCGACGGTCGCCGTTGCGGCGCTCGGTCTTGGCTTCCTTGTCGAGCATAGAAGGCCTCCTGATCGTCCGGTCTCATGCGACCGGGACGTGAGGATAGCCGCTGATGGTTAACGAATCGCTCCCGTTATGTCAGGCGCGCAGGTAGCGGAAATACCAGACTTCGTGACCCTGGCGACGTGCCTTGCGTTCGTATCGGGTCTCGGGCCAGTCGGCGGGGCGGGTGAGGAAATCGCGCGGATGGCGCGCCTGCCAGGCGAAGTCGCGGCGACGGCCCATCACCATCATCGACCAGCGGCAATAGGTGGGATCGTCGGTGCCGAGGCGGAACTCGCCGCCGGGCCTGAGTTTGGCGGCGATCAGGTCGAGCGGCCCGTCGTTGACCATGCGCCGCTTGGCGTGGCGTGCCTTGGGCCAAGGATCGGGATGAAGCAGATAGACGCGCTCCAGGCTGGCGTCGGGCAGGCGATCGATCACCTCGATCGCGTCGCCCATGTGCAGGCGGACGTTCTCCAACCCGCCGTCGCGGATGTGACCGAGCGCGCCGACCACGCCGTTGAGGAACGGTTCGCAGCCGATGAAGCCGGTGCCGGGCCGCGCCGCCGCCTGGGCCGCGAGATGCTCGCCGGCGCCGAAGCCGATCTCGAGCTCCAGCGGGCGGTCATCGCCGAATAGGATGTCGGCGCCGAGCGAACCGACGCCGGGAATCGCGACACGGGGCAGCAGTTCCTCGATCAGCGCCGCCTGTCCCGCGCGAAGCTTGTGGCCCGAACGGCGGCCGTAGAGCTGACGATGGGTGGCGGGATCGATCATGGTGGGCGCGCTTAGGGGCAGCGAGGGCCTATGTCACCCCACCCGCTCGAACGCGAGGCTGCGGCGGTCGGGATCGGCCGCCTCCAGCCGCACGCGCACGGCATCGCCGGGACGCACGCGATGCGCCGAGACACGCGCCACGATCGGCAGCTCGGCGAGCTGGATGCGGGCGCCGCGTTCGTCGATGTCGGTGACCACCGCCGCGAACATCTCGCCGACCCGGTCGCGCAGCATGATCGCCTCGGCGAGGTCGATCACCGCATTGTCGATCCGTCCGCTCAGTGCGCCGGCGCGGGCCATCACCTTGGGCAGCCGCTCGAACGCCGCCGCGACCGCGTCGGGCACCGGTCGGCCATTGGCGACGGCGAGCGTCGCCTGCACGACATAGCGATCCGCGAGCCGGCGGAGCGGCGCGGTCGCCTGGGCATAGGTGGCGGCCATCGCCGCGTGCCACGGCACCACGCCGTCGCGATACGGGGCGTAGGAGGCGCCGTTCCCGGCGCGGCGGATCGCGAGCATGAAGGCGGCATGGCGCGGGTCGGCGGCGTCGAGCGTGCGCTCGAACTGCTTGAGCGTGACCTCGCCCGGCCAATCGAGGCCGAATGCCCGCGCGGTGTGTCGCAGCCGGGCGACTGCCTGCTCGCTCGCGCCTGCCATCACCCGGAACAGGCCGGTGCGATGCGCCTGCAGTGCGGCGGCGATCGCGAGATTGGCCGCCAGCGACAGTGCGGCGTTGTGGTCCTCCGTCGCCAGCCGCGGGCGGAAGGCGAGCCGGTAGCGTCCGTCGCCGAGCGCGATCACCTCCTGCTCGGGCGGATCGACACGGGCGGCGCCGCGGTGATCCTCGGCGGTCTGGATGCGTCGGGCGAGCTCGGCGAAGCCGTCCGGCAGATCCTCCTCACGGACGGTATCGTAGGCGAGCTTGGCGGCGGAGCGGATCAGCCCGCGCTCGGCGCCGTCGAGGTGCGCGATGCCGTCAGGCGGCACCCGGACGGTGAATACCACCGCCGGACGGGGGCCGTCGGGAAGCAGGCTGGCCGCGCCTTGGCTCAGCACCTTGGGATAGAGCGGCGCCTTGCCGTCGGGAAGGTAGAGCGTCTCGCCGCGCCGCCACGCCTCGGCGTCGATCGCGCCATCGTCGTCGACGAACCAGGCGACGTCGGCGATGGCGTAGTGGAGCAGCAGGTCGGCGCCGCTGCGCTCGATCGCGAAGGCCTGGTCGAGGTCGGTCGAGGTCGCAGGATCGAGCGTGACGAAGCGCGCGCCGGTGCGGTCGACATGATCGGCGGGCGTGCGCGCGGCGGCGGCGTTGGCGGCGGCGATGACCTCGGGCGGGAAGTCGGCGGGAACCTGGAACTCGTGGCGGAGCCTGGCGAGGCCCTCAGCCAGTGCCCGGTTCGGATCGGCGAGCGTCTTCATCACCGCCGTGGTAGAGCCTCGGCGCGCGTGCCGGAAGCCCGGAGCAAAGCGCCAGAACAAGCGCCGAAGCAAGCGGTGGACGGAGCGCATCGGCCCCTCGACCGTTCGGCACCGCATGAGCAAGTCGGCCAAGCAGGCGAAACACGCCGTCAAGCACCTCCACAACGCCGATCGCCGGCTCGGCAGACATGCGGCCAAGGCGCGGCGTCATCCGGTCGTCCGCGCGGCACATGCCGTGAGCCAGGCGGCCGACCAGCCGCCGTTGTTCATCGCTTCGGGGGTGACGCTCGCCGCCGGGCTGCTGCTGCGCCGGCCGGGGCTGGTGCGTACCGGAGCGCGCATGTTCCTCGCCCACGGCATCGCCACCGGCCTCAAGTACGCGCTCAAGCGCAGCGTCGATCGCACGCGGCCGGAGCAGGCCGCGAGGACCGGCAAGAGCAGGTTCAAGCCCGGCCACAGCGACGCGCACGAGCTGAGCTCCTTTCCGTCCGGCCACACCGCCGGCGCGGTCGCCGTCGCCAAGGCGGTGGCGGGCGAGCAGCCGCAGGCGGCGCCGCTGGCCGCCGCTGCGGGCGGAGTCGCCGCGACGCAGCTGCCGGCGGGCAAACATTATCTCAGCGACGTGATCGCCGGCATCGCGATCGGCTGGCTCGCCGACACCGGTGCGAAGCTCGCGCTGCGCGCCGCCGAGCGCGCCCTCGACCGGTCCGGCCGCGCCGGGACCTGAGGCGCCTCAGCCGAGCTCCGCCTTGAGCGCGTCGACCAGGTCGGTGCGCTCCCAGGTGAACAGGTCGCCGTCCGCCTTGCGGCCGAAGTGTCCGTAGGCGGCGGTCGGCTGATAGATCGGCTTGTTCATGCCCAGGTGGGTACGGATGCCCTTGGGCGTCAGGCGCACGAGCTTGGGCAGCGCCGCCTCGATCTTCGCCTCCTCGACCTTGCCGGTGCCGTGGGTGTCGACGTAGAGCGACAGCGGCTCGGCGATGCCGATCGCGTAGGAGAGCTGGATCGTGCAGCGCTTGGCGAGACCGGCGGCGACGATGTTCTTGGCCAGGTAGCGGCTGATGTACGCCGCCGAGCGGTCGACCTTGGTCGGGTCCTTGCCCGAGAAGGCGCCGCCGCCGTGCGGGGCCGCGCCGCCATAGGTGTCGACGATGATCTTGCGGCCGGTGAGGCCGGCGTCGCCGTCCGGGCCGCCGATCTCGAACATGCCGGTCGGATTGACGTAGATCTGGCTCTGGTCGGCCGGCATCCAGCCCTTGGGCAGCACCTCCTCGAACACGGTCATCACATAGTCGCGCAGCTGGCGCTGGCCGGCGTCGTTCGACAGCGCCTTGCTGTGCTGGGTCGAGACGACCAGCGCCGTGGCGCCGGTGGGAACGCCGTCTTCGAACTTCAGCGTCACCTGGCTCTTGGCGTCGGGCTCGAGGAAGTCGACGACCTTGGCATGGCGGTCCTGCGCCAGCTTCTCGAGGATGCGGTGCGAATAATAGAGCGTCGCCGGCATGAGGTCCGGCGTCTCGTCGCAGGCGAAGCCGAACATGATGCCCTGGTCGCCGGCGCCCTCGTCCTTGTTGCCGCTCTCGTCGACACCCTGGGCGATGTGCGCGCTCTGGCCGTGGAGATGGCAGGCGAAGTCGGCGGTCTGCCAGTGGAAGCCGTGCTGCTCGTAGCCGATGCGCTTCACCGTCTCACGCGCGGCCTTCTCGATCTCGTCGAGCGTGGGGAAGGTCTCTTGGTTGCAGCGGACCTCGCCGGCCAGGACGATGCGCTGCGTCGTCACCATCGTCTCGCAGGCGACCCGCGCCACGGGATCGCGCGAGAGGAACAGATCGACGACCGCGTCGGAGATCTGGTCGGCGACCTTGTCGGGATGGCCTTCGGAGACCGATTCGGAGGTGAAGAGATAGTTCGTACGCATGGGTTGCAGCCTTAATCCGGGGCGCGGGCGCGCGATATAAAGAAATGCTTATGTGTCTATATGCGGTCGCGGCCTAGCGTCGGCGGAGCGCGGCTGCAAGCGCGAGCAGCATCATCACGGCGATCGCGGCGCTCCAGTTGCCGAGGCGCGAGAACAAGGTCGGCGGCAGCGGGCGCGGCATCGGCAGCTCGATCGCGCCCATCGTGTGACGGGGAATCGCGCCGAGCAGCCGGCCGTCGGCGGCGATCGCCGCCGAGATGCCGTTGGGCGTCGCGCGGACGATCGGCAGCCCCTCCTCGATCGCGCGCATCCGCGCCTGGGCGAGATGCTGCGGCGGGCCCCAGTTGCCGAACCAGCCGTCGTTGGAGGGATTGAAGATCAGCGCCGGCCGATGCGCGCGGTCGACCACCTGCCCCGAGAAGATGATCTCGTAGCAGATCTGCATCCCCACCGGACCGAAGCCGGGCACGTCGAGCGTGCGCGGGCCGGGTCCGGGCAGGAAGTCGATCTCGCCCGCGACGAGACGCGACAGGCCGATCGGCTCGAGCAGCGGGCGCATCGGCAGATATTCGCCGTATGGGACGAGATGCGCCTTGTCGTAGCGCTCGCCGAGCCGCGCGTCGGGGCCGACGACGAAGATCGAATTGCCGGCGCCGGTCAGCTCGCCCTGCTCGCCCGGCCGGTCGAACATGAGCGCGGTGCCGCCGACCAGGGCGCGGTCGTGCGGACCCAGTGCGCGAGCGATCGTGCCGCGCGTCGCAGGCGCGGGTCCGCGATGGTACCACCAGTGTGGATAGCCGTCCTCGAGATAGGGATCGACCGATCCCTCCGGCCACACCACCAGCCGCGGGACGGGGCCGGGGCGGCCGGACAGCGCGACCATCGTGCGCAGGATGCGCTGGGCATAGTCGGGCGCCGCGACCTCGTCCTGGCCGATGTTGGGCTGGACGATGCGGACCTTGCGGGTTGGATCGGCGGGCGGCGCATAGGGCACGGCGAGCAGGACCGCCGCAAGCGCGAGCGGCCCGAGCACCGCCGCAGCGAAACGCCAGCGCTTCCTCGCGAGCAGCAACAACGCTCCGGCGGCAAGGATGGCGACGCCGGACAGGACATAGGTGCCGACCCAGGCGGCGAGCCGTGCGACGCCGGCCAGCGGCAGCCAGGCGACGCCGAGCGGGTCCCAGGCATAGCCGGTGAACATCGTCGCGCGCAGCCACTCGGCGACGATCCAGGCGGCGGCGAACATGAGGACGAAGGCCGCGCCTGGCCGCGTCGTCCCGTCGCCCGCCGCGCGGGGACTCGCCAGGCGCCACGCGAGGCCGGCGGCGAGCATCGGATAGACGGCGAGATAGAGCGCGAGCAGGACCACCGCGACATAGCCGAGCACCGGCGGCATCTTGTCCTGGAAGTCGAAGGCGTGTTGGATCCAGTTGTTGTTCACCGTGAAATGGCCGACGCCGAACAGCCAGCCGATCAGCAGCACGCGCCGGAGGTTCGGCGCGTCGTGGACGAGCTTCATCCACCAGGCGAAGGCGGCGAGCGTCACCGGCCACCAGTCGAGCGGCGCGAACCCGGTCGCGGCGAGCGCGCCGAGCAGGAGGGAGAGGAGGAGGGTCACCGCCGGCGGTCAGGCATCGGCGCGGACGGGCGTGGCGGCGCCTTCGCCCACCACCGTGGTCCAGGGCCGTACCTCCCAGCGCCGGACCAGGCCGTTCGCGACATAGGGATCGGCCCGGGCGAACGCCTCCGCGACCGCGGGGCCGTCGCCGCTGAACAGCAGCACCGCGCGGTCGGCGGGATCGGCGAGCGCGCCGGCCAGGGTGAGCTCGCCGCGATCGGCCGCTGCCCAGGCGAGCTTCAGATGGAGGTCGCGATGCGCCGGGCGCCGGTCGAGATAGTCGGACGCAAGCTCGTAGATCAGCAGATAATGCGCCATGCTCAGCCTCCGATGCGCAGCCACAGGGCGGTGGCGTCGTCGGAGACCTTGAAGCGCGGGAAGCGCGCGCAGGCAATGTCCGCCTGCTCGATTCCGCGCAGCTCGGCGGCGAGGGCGGCGAGGTCCTTCTCGGCGATCGCCGCCATCAGGCCGGCGGCATCATAGGCGGCATAGCCGTCGACGAGCGCCGCGAAGCCGTCGGTCATCAGCAGCAGGTCGTCGCCAGGCGCACAAGGGATGCGCACGGTATCGACCTGCACCATCCACTCGGGCAGCACGCCGAGCACGCGGATGCCGGGCCGGCCGCGGCCGGCGCGCAGGTCGGCGAGGATCGGCGCGTTCTGCTTGACGCTGCCGAGCCCGTGCCGGGCCAGGCGGGCGGCATGGGCGATCTCCTTTCCGCGATCCTCCGCGACCGGGCCGAGGCGGATCACCCGTTCGCCGCGCCGCAGCAGCCCTGAGCAGTCGCCGAGCCAGCCGCATTCGAGCACGCCGTCACCGAGCCGCACCGCCAGCCCGGACGCGAGCGGCAGCTCCCAGCGTCCCTCGGGCTCGCGGGTGCGGTCGCGGGCATAGGCGGCGACCAGCCGCTCGGCGACGCCGGCGAAGATCGCCTCGACCGGCCCATCCGCAGCGACTGTGAAGGCGGCCTGCGCCTCGCTCGCCAGCCATGCCGCGCCGCCCTGCGGGCCGACCAGTCCGGGCGGACCGAGGTCGGTGGCGCCGTCGATCACCCAGGCATGGCGGAGCGCGATGCCGGCGCGATCGTCGTTGGGCGTGGCGGGGTCGCCGGCGAGGCTCAGCGCCTGGAGCAGATCGAGATGCATGGCCCGGATCGCTTAGAACGAGTTTGAGTCAATTGGAATCAATCCCGTTCGTCCCGAGCGTGTCGAAGGGCGAATGCCACATGCGAATTGCTTGAGGGCACAGCACCCCTCGGCAAGCTCGGGCGAACGGGGAAAAGAGCTAGTCGGCGAACAGCAGCACCGGGGTCTCGAGCAGCTTCTTCAATGCCTGAACGAAGCTCGCCGCATCCCAGCCGTCGACGACGCGGTGATCGCAGCTGATCGACAGGTTCATAAGCTTGGCACGGATGATGTCGTCGCCGTCGAAGACCGGACGCTCGACGATCCTGTTGGGGCCGATGATCGCAACTTCGGGCCGGTTGATCACCGGCGTGGTGGCGACGCCTCCCAAGGGGCCGAGCGAAGTGACGGTGAGGGTGGAGCCGGAAAGCTCCTCGCTTTTGGCCTTGCCGGTGCGTGTCGCTTCGGCGAGACGGGCGATCTCGGTCGCGAGCTGCCAGACGTTCCTGTCCTGCGCGTCGCGGATCACCGGGACCATCAGCCCGGCGTCGGTCTGCGTCGCCATGCCGAGATGGACGCGGCCGTGACGCGTGACCACCCCCGCCTCGTCGTCGTAACGGGCGTTGATCATCGGGAAGGCAGGCACCGTCCGGCAGATCGCGACGATCAGGAACGGGAGCATCGTCAGCTTGGGCCGGCCGCCGCGGTTGGCGTTGAGGTCGGCACGCATCTCCTCGAGCGCGGTGACGTCGATCTCCTCGACATAGGTGAAGTGGGGGATGTGGCGCTTCGACGCCGCCATGTTCTCGGCGATGCGGCGGCGGAGGCCGATGACCTTGACCGGCTCGTCCTCGCGGGCGCGGCTGGCGTGCGGGGCGTGATAGCCCTGGCCGCTGCCGTAGCGCAGGTACGCGTCGAGGTCGGCGTGGCGGATGCGGTCGCCATCGGCTTTTACCTGGGCGAGATCGATGCCGAGGTCCTTCGCGCGGGCGCGGACCGCGGGGGAAGCGAGGACGTGCTTCTCCCTCTCCCCGCTTGCGGGGAGAGGGTTGGGGAGAGGGGCAGTCTCAGGCGCAGGGCTCGGTGAGACACCTTCCCCCTCTCCCAACCCTCTCCCCTGAAGGGGAGAGGACCTTTCGACCGCCTCCATTCCCGGCGTCTCGGCCTCGATCTGCTCCTCGACCTTTTCGGCCTCGGGCGCCGCCGCCTCCGCCGCATCGGTCTCGATCACCATCAGCGTCGCGCCGATCGGCACCTGCTCGCCGACCGCGCCCGCGAGCTCGACCACCGTGCCGGCGACCGGCGATTCCATCTCGACGGTCGCCTTGTCGGTCATCATGTCGGCGACCTGCTGATCCTCCTCGACGCGGTCGCCGACCCTGACGTGCCACGCCACGATCTCGGCCTCGGCGATGCCCTCGCCGATGTCGGGGAGGCGGAAGGTGAAGCGCGCCATTCTGGTCAGTCCTTCATGATCTTGCGGAGCGCCTCGCCGATGCGGACCGGGCCCGGGAAATAGGCCCATTCGAGGCTGTGGGGATAAGGCGTGTCGAAGCCGGTGACGCGCTCGACCGGCGCCTCCAGGTGATAGAAGCAGCGTTCCTGCACCAGCGCCGACAGCTCGGAGCCGAAGCCGGAGGTACGCGTCGCCTCATGGACGATCATGCAGCGGCCGGTCTTGCGGACCGATGCCTCGATCGCCTCGATGTCGAGCGGGACGAGCGTGCGCAGATCGATGATCTCGGCGTCGACGCCGGCCTCCTCGACGACGCTGCGCACGACATGGACCATCGTGCCGTAGGCGAGGATCGTCAAAGCCTCGCCGGGGCGGACGATCTCGGCCTTGCCCAGGGGGATGCGGTAGTAGCCGGTCGGCACCTCGCCGCCGGGGTGCTTCGACCAGTTCTCCGCCGGGCGGTCCCAATGGCCGTTGAACGGGCCGTTGTAGATGCGCTTGGGCTCGAAGAAGATGACCGGATCGTTGTCCTCGATCGCGGCGATCAGCAGGCCCTTGGCGTCGTAGGGGGTCGAGGGGATCACCGTCTTGAGGCCCGAGACATGGGTGAAGATGCCCTCGGGCGACTGCGAGTGGGTCTGCCCGCCGAAGATGCCGCCGCCGAAGGGCGAGCGCACGGTGATCGGCGCGGTGAACTCGCCGGCCGAGCGGTAGCGCAGGCGCGCGGCCTCGCTGACGAGCTGGTCGAGCGCGGGGTAGATGTAATCGGCGAACTGGATCTCGGGCACCGGCCTCAGGCCATAGGCGCCCATGCCGATCGCGACGCCGACGATGCCGGTCTCGGTGATCGGCGTGTCGAACACGCGGGTCTTGCCGTATTTCGCCTGCAGCCCCGCGGTCGCGCGGAACACGCCGCCGAAATAGCCGACGTCCTCGCCCATCACGATCACGTCCGGATCGCGCGCCATCATCACGTCCATGGCGGAGTTGATCGCCTGGATCATGTTCATGCGGGCGGTGGCGGGGGTCTCGGTTTCCATTGTCTCGCTCATGATCCCTCTCCCTTGGGGAGAGGGAGGGAGCCGCGCAGCGGCGGAAGGGTGAGGGTGAGTGAAGGTCCGTCACCCTCACCCTTCCCGCGCGGCTGCGCCGCGCGGGCCCAGCATCGGGTCGGCCATGCCCCCGGCATGGCCTGGACAGCGCGGGGCGCTGTCCACCCGCTGCTCCTCTCCCAGTGGGAGAGGGAGATTGTCACTTCCGCGCCCATGGCCGTCCGCTCGCTTCCTCTTCCGCCAGCATCTGCGCCTGCTGCTCCTTGAGGTGCCAGGGCATCTCCTCGAACACGCCCTCGAACATCGTGTCGAGCGGCTGGTGCAGGCCGTGACCGAGGATGCCGTTGGCCTCGGCCTCCTTCTGCGCGGCCCTGACCTGCTCGGCGACCTCCTTGTCCTGCGCGGCGTGGCGCTCCTCGTCCCATTCGCCGAGCGCGATCAGGTGACGCTTCAGCCGTACGACGGGATCGCCGAGCGGCCATTTGCCGTATTCCTGGGCGGAGCGATAGGCGCTCGGGTCGTCCGAGGTGGAGTGACCCTCGGCGCGATAGGTGAAATGCTCGATCAGCGTCGCGCCCTGGTTGGTGCGCGCCCGCTCGGCCGCCCAGCGGGTGGCGGCATAGACCGCGAGCGCGTCGTTGCCGTCGACCCGGAGACCGGCGATGCCGTAGCCGATCGCGCGCGCGGCGAAGGTGGTCTCCTCCGCCCCCGCGAAGCCCGAGAAGCTCGAGATCGCCCATTGGTTGTTGACGACGTTGAGGATCACCGGCGCGCGATAGACGCTGGCAAAGGTGCAGGCGGAGTGGAAATCCCCCTCCGCGGTCGAGCCCTCGCCGCACCAGGTCGCGGCGATGCGGCTGTCGCCCTTGGCGGCGCTCGCCATCGCCCAGCCCACCGCCTGCGGATATTGGGTGGCGAGATTGCCCGAGATCGAGAAGAAGCCGCGCTCCTTCACCGAATACATGATCGGCAGCTGCTTGCCGCCCAAGCGGTCGGCGCTGTTCGAATAGATCTGGTTCATCATGTCGACCAGCGACCATTCGCGCGCGATCAGGATGCCCTGCTGGCGATAGCTCGGGAAGCACATGTCCTCGGGATCGAGCGCCATCGTCGCCGCGACCGCCACCGCCTCCTCGCCGGTCGACTTCATGTAGAAGCTGGTCTTGCCCTGGCGCTGGGCGCGGAACATGCGCTCGTCGAAGGCGCGGACCAGCGCCATGTAGCGGAGCATCCGGCGGAGCGTGCCGGGATCGAGCCGGGGGTCCCAGGGGCCGACCGCCTGGCCCGATTCGTCGAGCACGCGGACCAGGCCATAGGCGAGCTCGTGGAAGCCGTCCGCCTTCTCGGAGGTATCGGGGCGGCGGGCGGCGCCGGCGGGCGGCACCGCCACGTCGGCGAAGTCGGCCTCGTCGCCGGGCCGGAACCGCGGTTCCGGCACATGCAGGCTGAGACGGGGCAGATTGGCGCGGGCGCCGGGGTCGGTCATGCTCTCTCCAGCGTTCGATCCACATCCCGAGCGCTGGCCGAGCGCGTGGATTCGCGTTGCGCGCACGTGTTATAAAATTTCAAGAGCCGAGTCACGCCTCCGCTCGGCAGACACGCGCCGCTATTCGCCGACGCCTGCAAGCGCTGCCGCTCAGCGCCGGTTCAGATGGCATCGGCTAGAGAACGCGACATGCCTCGCACGCTCATCGCCCTGGCGACGCTCGCCGTCTTCGCCGTGCCTGCCGCCGCGCAGCAGGCGATGCCGGATCGTCCGAAGGAGGACTCGATTCCCTTCGTCCAGTTCGGCAACATCCGCGACTTCGAAGCCGATGGCGACCGCGGCATCTATCTCCAGAACCGCGCCCGGCAGTGGTATCATGCCGACTTGAACGGCCCGTGCACCACCCTGCCGTTCGCGACGCGGATCGCGGTCGACACGCGCTTCGCCGGCGATCGGCTCGACAATAGCGGACGCATCTATGTCGACGGCCAGGCGTGCTGGATCTCGAGCCTGACGAAGAGCGGGCCGCCGCCCAAGCGCCAGCCCCGCAAGCGGTGATGGCCGATCAGGCTTCCGCTCGCTAGAAGCATCTCATGCCTGAACAGAACATGGTCTACACCGTTGCGGTGTGGCTGATCCCGCTGGTGTTCGCGATCGTGTGCCACGAGGTCGCGCACGGCTGGGTGGCGCGCGCGCTGGGGGATCAGACCGCGGCGAAGCTCGGGCGGCTCACGCTCAATCCGATCAAGCACGTCGATCCGATCGGCACGGTCGCGCTGCCGCTGCTGCTGGCGATCGCGCACGCGCCGATCTTCGGCTGGGCCAAGCCGGTGCCGGTCCGCGCCAAGCGCCTGCGCAACCCGCGCCGCGACATGGTGCTGGTCGCGCTCGCGGGCCCCGGCAGCAACCTGGTGCTGGCGCTGCTGACCACGCTCGCGCTCGGCGCGACCTATGCCGTGGCGGGCGATCTGCCGGAAGCGGGCGTAGCGGGGTTCCTCACCGACAATCTGATCAATTTCCTGCTGATCAACGTCTTCCTCGCCGTTTTCAACCTCATTCCGCTGCCGCCGTTCGACGGGGGCCATGTCGTCGAGGGGGCGCTGCCGCGCGCGCTGGTGCCCGGCTGGCGAAAGATCGCGCGCTTCGGCTTTCCGCTGCTGATCTTCCTGCTGCTGGTGTTGCCGATGATCGCGCCCAAGGCGAACATCGTCGCGCGCGTGATCGGGCCGATCGCACAGACCATCATCCGCGGCTTCCTGTCGCTGGTCGGGCTCGGCGGCTGAACGCGATGCACGGCTGGCTGATCCTCGACAAGCCCGTAGGGCTCGGTTCGACGCAGGCCGTATCCGCGGCCAAGCGCGCGCTGCGCGCGGGCGGCTACGGCAAGATCAAGGTCGGCCACGGCGGCACGCTCGATCCGCTCGCCTCGGGGGTGCTGCCGGTGGCATTGGGGGAGGCGACGAAGCTCGCCGGGCGGATGCTCGACAGCGACAAGGCCTATGACTTCACCATCCGCTTCGGCGAGGAGACCGATACGCTCGATGCCGAGGGCGCGGTGGTGGCGACATCCGACGTTCGCCCGACGCGCGCCGATATCGAGGCGGTGCTGCCGCGCTTCACCGGGCCGGTCGCCCAGGTGCCGCCCGCCTATTCCGCGCTCAAGGTCGCCGGCCGGCGCGCCTACGACCTCGCCCGCGCCGGCGAGGAGGTGGCGCTGGCGAGCCGGGATGTCGTGGTCCACTCCCTCCAAATCCTCCCCGAGCTCGCTCGGGGAGGGGGACCGCCGCCGAAGGCGGTGGTGGAGGGGCTTGGGCAGTACTCCGCCAGCCCCTCCACCGTCGCTTCGCGACGGTCCCCCTCCCCGAGCAAGCTCGGGGAGGATTTGTCGCTGGAGTCCATCACCCTCGCCGCCCATGTCTCGAAGGGCACCTACATCCGCAGCCTCGCCCGCGACATCGCGCGGGCGCTCGACACTGTGGGGCATGTGACGATGCTCCGTCGCACGAAAGCCGGCCCGTTCGGCCTCGAATCGGCGATATCGCTGGACAAATTGGCGGAACTCGGTAATGCGCGCCGCCTTGAACAGATTCTCCTGCCGCTGAGGGCGGGGCTGGACGACATCCCGGCTCTACCCCTCGACCCCGACCAGGCAGGAGCGCTCCGACAGGGGCGTGTGCTGGCCGGGATCGCCAGAGACGATGGCCTCCACTTCGCGATGCTGGGCGAGACCCCGGTCGCATTGGTGGAAGTCGAGCGCGGAGAGGTCCGCGTCGTCCGAGGCTTCAACATCTGACTGAGAAAGGACGACGATGTCGATCACGCAGGAGCGCAAGGACGCGCTCATCAAGGAACATGGCCGCGTCAGCGGCGACACCGGTTCGCCCGAGGTGCAGGTCGCGATCCTCACCGAGCGGATCCAGAACCTCACCGAGCACTTCAAGACGCACGCCAAGGACAACCATTCGCGCCGCGGCCTGCTGATGCTCGTCAACAAGCGCCGGTCGCTGCTCGATTACCTCCGCAAGACGGACGGCGAGCGCTATCTGGCACTCATCGCGAAGCTCGGCCTTCGCAAGTGAAAATGGCGCCTTAGGGCGCCATTTTCATACCGGCGCAGGCCGGTATCCAGCAAATATCGGTGCGGGAGCACCGTCCAGCCGCTGGAGCTGGGCCCCGGCCTCCGCCGGGGCACGACAGGGACCAGACAATCCGGTCGCGTCCCATGAGCCGATACGGCTCGCTCATAGGCCCCCCGCGCATAGGGTGCGGGGAGTGAAGGAAAACGAATGTTCGACAAGAAGACAGTAAGCATCGAGTGGGGCGGCAAGACCCTCACGCTCGAAACGGGCAAGGTTGCCCGCCAGGCCGACGGCGCGGTGATCGCGACCCTCGGCGAAACCGTCGTGCTCTGCGCCGTCACGGCTGCCAAGAGCGTCAAGGAGGGGCAGGATTTCTTCCCGCTCACCGTCCATTACCAGGAGAAGTTCTCGGCCGCGGGTCGCATCCCGGGCGGCTTCTTCAAGCGCGAGCGCGGCGCCACCGAGAAGGAGACGCTGGTCTCCCGCCTCATCGACCGCCCGATCCGCCCGCTGTTCCCCGAAGGCTTCTACAACGAGATCAACTGCATCGCGCAAGTGCTCTCCTACGACGGCGAGAACGAGCCCGACATCCTGGCGATGATCGCCGCCTCGGCTGCGATGACCTTGTCCGGCGTGCCCTTCATGGGCCCGATCGGCGCCGCGCGCGTCGGCTATGACGGCAGCGGCTATATCCTCAACCCGACCGACGAGCAGGTCGAGACCGGCCTGCTCGACCTCGTCGTCGCCGCCACCCACGACGCGGTGATGATGGTCGAGTCCGAAGCCAAGGAGCTGTCGGAAGAGGTGATGCTGGGCGCGGTGATGTTCGCGCACAAGGCGTCGCAGGACGTGATCAAGGCGATCATCAAGCTTGCCGAGCAGGCCGCCAAGGAGCCGTGGGAGCTCAAGCTCCAGGACGACGCCGCCGAGGTCAAGGCCAAGCTCAAGGCGCTGATCGGCAAGGACCTCGCCGCCGCCTACAAGATCACCAACAAGGCCCAGCGCCAGGACGCGATCAACGAGGCGCGCACCAAGGCCCGCGAGGGCCTCGCCGATCTCAAGGACAGCGATCCCCAGGCCTATCTCGCCAGCCTCAAGCTGGTGAAGAAGCTGGAGGCGGACATCGTCCGCGGCGCGATCCTCAAGGACGGCGTCCGCATCGACGGCCGCACCACCACCCAGATCCGTCCGATCGAGGCCGAGGTCCATTTCCTGCCGCGCGCGCACGGCTCGGCGCTGTTCACCCGCGGCGAGACCCAGACCATCGCCACCACCACGCTCGGCACCAAGGACGCCGAGCAGATGATCGATGGGCTGGACGGGCTCAGCTACCAGCATTTCATGCTGCACTACAACTTCCCGCCCTATTCGGTGGGCGAGGTCGGCCGCTTCGGCGCGCCGGGCCGCCGCGAGGTCGGTCACGGCAAGCTCGCCTGGCGCGCGCTGCACCCGGTGCTGCCGACCAAGGACGAGTTCCCCTACACGATCCGTATCACCAGCGACATCACCGAGTCGAACGGCTCGTCGTCGATGGCGACGGTGTGCGGCGGCAGCCTCGCGCTGATGGACGCCGGCGTGCCGATCAAGCGCCCGGTCAGCGGCATCGCGATGGGCCTGATCCTGGAGGGCAAGGACTTCGCGGTGCTCAGCGACATCCTCGGCGACGAGGATCACCTCGGCGACATGGACTTCAAGGTGGCGGGCACCAGCGAGGGCATCACCAGCCTGCAGATGGACATCAAGATCGCCGGCATCACCGAGGAGATCATGAAGGTCGCGCTGGCGCAGGCCAAGGAGGGTCGCGCGCACATCCTCGGCGAGATGGCCAAGGCGCTGGGCGAGACCCGCACCGAGCTGTCGGCGCACGCGCCGCGCATCGAGACGATGCAGATCGACAAGTCGAAGATCCGCGACGTCATCGGCACCGGCGGCAAGGTGATCCGCGAGATCGTCGCCACCACCGGCGCCAAGGTCGACATCGACGACGAGGGCGTGATCAAGATCAGCTCGTCCGACGTCGCGCAGATCGAGGCGGCGATGAACTGGATCAGGGGCATCGTCGAGGAGCCCGAGGTCGGCAAAATCTACAACGGCAAGGTCGTCAACCTCGTCGACTTTGGCGCGTTCGTGAACTTCATGGGCGGCAAGGACGGCCTCGTCCACGTCTCGGAGATCAGGAACGAGCGCGTCGAGAAGGTCTCGGATGTGCTGTCCGAGGGTCAGGAAGTGAAGGTCAAGGTCCTCGAGATCGACCCGCGCGGCAAGGTCCGCCTGTCGATGCGCGTCGTCGACCAGGAGACGGGCGCCGAGCTCGAGGACACGCGTCCCGCGCGTGAGCCGCGGGAGCGCGGTGATCGCGGTGATCGCGGTGATCGTGGCCCGCGCGGCGACCGCGGCCCTCGCCGCGACGGCGGCGATCGCGACCGTGGACCGCGCCGTGACCGTGGTGATCGCGGTCCGCGCCGCGAGCGCCCGGAGGCGAAGGACGAAGGCGGCGAGGACATCGGCCTGCCGGCCTTCCTCACCGGCGACGACTAGGACCGGCGATGGCGCTGTGACGGAAGGGGGGCTCGCGGCGACGCGGGCCCCTTTTCACAATCACCGTCATGCCGGACTTGTTCCGGCATCCACGTCTCCGCAAAGACAGGTGTCGAGGTCGCAGCTCGAACCGAGAAGCCTGCGCCGGGCCGCCCGGTGGACCCCGGAACAAGTCCGGGGTGACGAAGGGTGGTCCTACCCCTCCCGTCCCGGCCGATAGCGCAGCGCCTCGACGATCGCCGCGAAGGCCGGCGTCGGCTGCCGGCGGCTCGGGTAGTAGAGGTGATAGCCCGAGAACGGGGGCGACCAGTCCTCGAGCACCGACTCCAGCGCCCCGCTGTCGAGATGGGGCCGGACCGTGGTCTCCATCAGATAGGCGATCCCGAACCCGTCGAGCGCCGCGTCCTGGACCTGGAAGATGCTGTTGAAGGTGAGCTGCCCGTCCACCCGCACGCGCAGCGCGCGGCCGCCCCGCTCGAACTCCCAGGCATAGAGGCCGCCATAGGTCGGCAGCCGGATGTTGATGCAGCGATGGGCGGTCAGCTCCTGCGGCGTCCGCGGCCGCGGGCGGTTTGCGAAGTAGCCGGGCGTCGCCACTGCCAGCATCCGCATCGGCGGGCTGATCGGCACCGCGATCATGTCCTTGTCGATGATGTCGCCGAGCCGCACGCCGGCGTCGAACCGCTCGGCGACGATGTCGGTCAGGCGATAGTCGGCTTCGATCTCGACCTTGATGTCGGGATGGTCGGCGAGCAGCCCGCGCAGCCGCGGCCAGAGCACCGTCCGGAGCGAGAGTTCGTCGGCGGTGATCCGCACCGTGCCAGCGGGCCGCTCGCGCAGATCGCTGAGCGCCGCGACATGGGTCTCGATCTCGTCGAGGTGGAAGGCGACCGAGCGCAGCACGCGCTCGCCAGCCTCGGTCGGGGTGACGCTGCGCGTGGTGCGGTTGAGCAGCCGGACGCCCAGCCGCTCCTCGAGTCCCCTTATGCCGTGGCTGAGCGCGGAGGGCGTGACGCCCAGCCGCGCCGCCGCGCGCGTGAAGCTGCGCTCGCGGGCGACCACGACGAAGGCCGACAAATCCGGCAGGTCCTGGCGGTTCATTGCTGAAAAATACTCATAACCGCTTTCAGATTACAGTGCCTAATCGCGGGTCGGGTCCGCGCTATCTCTCTCGGCGGGAGCGGGCTCGCCATGTGAGCCTATGCCGACCGGAACCTGACTTCTCCGCCCCGAGCCATCGAGGACCATCATGCCCAGCCAAGCCAAGGCCTATGCCGCCCAGTCGGCCACCACGCCGCTCGCGCCGTTCAGCTTCGAGCGCCGCGACCTCCGTCCCGACGATGTCGCGATCGACATCCTCTTCTGCGGCGTCTGCCATTCCGACCTCCACACCGCACGTGGCGAGTGGGACGGCACGCTCTACCCCTGCGTCCCCGGTCATGAGATCGTCGGCCGCGTGACGGCGGTCGGCAGCGAGGTCGCCAAGTTCCAGGTCGGCGACCTCGTCGGCGTCGGCTGCATGGTCGACAGCTGCGGCCATTGCCCGTCGTGCCAGGCGAGCGAGGAGCAGTTCTGCGAGACCACCGGCTTCGTCGGCACCTACAACGGCCCCGACACGATCCTGGGCGGCCACACCTTCGGCGGCTATTCGGACCATATCGTGGTCAAGGACCGCTTCGTGGTGAAGGTCGGCCATGACGAGAAGGACCTCGCCGGCGTCGCCCCGCTGCTGTGCGCCGGCATCACCACCTATTCGCCGCTTCGCCACTGGCAGGCGGGGCCGGGCAAGAAGGTCGGCGTGGTCGGCATCGGCGGCCTCGGCCATATGGGCATCAAGCTCGCCGCGGCGATGGGCGCGCATGTCGTCGCCTTCACCACCTCGGCCGACAAGGTCGAGGATGCGAGGCGGCTCGGTGCGCACGAGGTGGTGATCTCGAAGGATCCCGAGGCGATGGCGGCGCACGCCAACAGCTTCGACTTCATCCTCAACACCGTCGCCGCCAGCCATGACCTCGACCAGTTCATGGTGCTGCTGCGCCGCGACGGCACGATGACCTTGGTCGGCGCGCCCGAGCATCCGCATCCCTCGCCGAGCATCTGGAACCTGCTGATGGGGCGCCGCTCGCTCGCCGGATCGCCGATCGGCGGCATCGCCGAGACGCAGGAGATGCTCGATTTCTGCCGCGATCACGGCATCACCGCGGACATCGAGATCATCCCGATCCAGGAGATCGAGACCGCCTATGCGCGGATGCTGAAGAGCGACATCAAGTACCGCTTCGTGATCGACATGGCCTCGCTCAAGCAGGCGGCGTGATCGGAGAGCGTTATTGAAGCAGCTCGTGCTCCTGCGAAAGCAGGAGCCCAGGCAGCAAACGAATGGCCTGAAGTCCAACGCTCCTGCCTTCGCAGGAGCACGCTTCTTTCCGTTCGGACAGACTTTGACGAGGGCTGGCCCGCACAACCAGCCCCCGTCATAACTGGGCGATGCGTCTCGCCCTGCCGCTCCTCGCCCTCCTCGCCGGCTGCGCAGCCGCGCCGCGCCCGGCCGAGGTCCGTGTCGCCTTCGACGCCACCCGCATCACCGCCGAGCAGGCGCGCGGCATCGCCGACCGCCGCACCGGCCGCAGGGTCACTCCTGCCGATCCCGTCCGCGTCGCCAGCATCTCCAAGCTGGTGGTGGCATTGGGCGTGATGCGGCTCGTCGAGCGAGGCACGCTCGACCTCGACCGCGACGTCTCCGACTATCTCGGCTGGCGCCTGCTCAATCCCGCCTATCCGGACACGGCCGTAACGCTGCGCCTGCTGCTCTCGCACCGCTCGAGCCTGATCGACGGCATCGACTACATCATTCCGTTCGGCGTCCGCATCCGGGATGCGGTCGCCGATCCGAAGGCGTGGGACCCGGAGCACGCCCCCGGCACCTATTTCCGCTACGCCAACCTCAACTTCCCCGTGATCGCGACGGTGATGGAGAAGGCGTCGGGCGAGCGCTTCGATCGCCTGATGCAGCGCGAAGTGTTCCGCCCGCTCGGCCTCGACGGCTGCTACAACTGGTCGGGCTGCAGCGACGCGGCGATCCAGCGCGCGGTGGTGCTCTATCGCGCGAACGGCGACATCGCCCGCGACGACCTGCGCGGCCGGCGCCCCGCCTGCCCGACCGTCTCGCGCGGCCCCTGCGATCTCTTCACCTACCGCATCGGCGACAACGGCGGCATCTTCTCGCCTCAAGGCGGCATGGACATCTCGATGCGCGACCTCGCGCGTATCGGCCAGATGCTGCTGAAGCGCGGCGACAGTTTCCTGAAGCCCGAATCGATCGCGACGCTCGCCACGCCCGCCTGGGTGTTCGACGGCGCCAATGGCGACACCTCCAGCGGCTTCTACTGCCAGTATGGCCTCGCGGTGACGACGCTTCCCACCAGGCGCCCCGGCTGCGACGACGACCTGTTCGGCGACGGTCGCACCCGCACCGGCCATGCGGGCGAGGCCTATGCGCTGCGTTCGGGCCTGTGGATCGATCCCGCCGGCGGCACCGGCGTCGCCTTCTTCGCCACCGCCGTCCGCGACGACAGCAAGGGCAGGTCGCGCTTCAGCCGGGAGGAGGAGCGGCTGGCGCGGGGGCGCTGAACAGGCGCCGCAGCACCCGTCGCACGATCAGCAGCGCCGTCACCGCCGCCGCCAGCAGCACCAGCGCCACCACGATCGCTACCGCCGGGAACGCCGTCACCAGCGCCAGCAACCCGACGGTCGCGACATCCTCCCCGGTCGAGACCACCGCGTTGCTCACCGGCTCGGGGCTGGCGTTGACCACCGCGCGCGTCCCCGCCTTGGCGCCGTGGGTGAGCAGCGTCGCCCCACCACCGAGCAGCAGCACCGCCACCTGCCACGCCGGATTGGACGGATCGACGATCGCCAGCGCGAGCAGCGCTCCGCCCACCGGCCGCACCAGCGTGTGCACCGCGTCCCAGGCGCTGTCGATCCACATCACCTTGTCGGCCAGGAACTCGGCGAGCGCGCCCGCGCCGGCGATGCCGATCACCCAGGGATTGGCGAGCGCGTCGAGGCTGCGCAGCTGGTCCGGCAGCCCCAGCCAGCCGAAATGCATCGCCGTCCCGACCGCGAACACGCACAGGTACAGCCGCCATCCGGCCAGCAGGCTGATGCTGGCGGCGAGCCCGATGATCTCGACCGCGCTCACCGCTGGATGAACCGGACGCTGTTGCCGTCGGGGTCGTCCACGTAGAATTCGCGCGTGCCCCAGCTCTGGTCGACCGGTCCGCAATGGACGGAGGAATCGCTGCGATGCCGCTGGTCGAGCCCGCGCGCAGCGAGCCGCCCGACCAGCGCGTCGACGTCGCCGACCAGCACCCCCACCGCCTGCCCGGCCACGCCGTCGCCGGCATGGCTGGAGAGGTGCAGCTCATGCCCCTCGCGCCTGAGCACGGTGTAGGAGGGGTCGGTCATCGCCGGCCAGGTCCCCTCATGCTCGAAATCGAGCACGCGCGTGTAGAACTCGACCGCCCGGGCCATGTCGGTCACGCGGACGATCGGGATCAGCGCCATCGCCGGTCAGTCGCGATAGCTCGGGTCGATGCGGTCGAGCTTGCGCAGCAGCGCCGGCCAGGCGAGACCCTTGGCGAGCATCCCCACGCCGCCGGCCGGGGATTGCATCGCGACCTTCTCCTCCGTCCCCTGCGGCGGGTTGTTGAGGTTCTCGACGCCCGCGGAAAGCATCATCACCTGCGCCTGGCACGCGCGCTCGAGGAAATAGAGGCGCAGGAAGCACGACGCCACGCTGTCCCCCACCGCCAGCGTGCCGTGGTTGCGCAGGATCATCGCGTGCTTGTCGCCGAGGTCCTTCACCAGCCGCTCGCGCTCGTCGAGGTCGGTCGCGATGCCCTCATAGTCATGATAGACGACATTGTGCTTGGCGATCATCGCGGTCTGGGTGTGCGGCAGCAGGCCGAACTCCATCGCGCTCACCGCCTGCCCGTGGGGCGTGTGGAGGTGCATCACCGCCACCGCATCCTCACGCGCCATGTGGATCGCCGAATGGATGGTGAAGCCCGCGGGGTTCACCGGCTGCGTCGCCTCGCCGACCGGCATCCCGCCGACGTCGATCTTGACCAGCGAGGAGGCGGTGATCTCCTCGAACATCATGTTGTAGGGATTGATCAGGAAATGATGCTCGGGCCCCGGCACCCGGCACGACAGGTGGGTGAAGATGAGATCGTCCCAGCCGTAGAGCGCGACGAGGCGGTAGGCGGCGGCGAGATCGACCCGCGCCTCCCATTCGCCGGGCGCCATCCGGGTATCGGGTCGGGTCTCGGGTTCGCGAGCGAGCGTGGCCATCGGGTGTACCTCTCCGTCCTGCTTTGGCGCCAGGATACGCTGGTTGGGGCGAGTCTTCAAATCCCCGGTACGCCGGATAGGCAGAAGATTTCCGTCCTGAAACGTCATCCCGGCGAAAGCCGGGATCTCATGCGAGGCGCGTACGGGCTGAAACCCCGGCTTCCGTCGGGATGACGGGGGAGGCTGAAAGGAAAGGTCCGGAGGGTTCTGTTGCCCGGCCCCTCCGGCGGCCGCTGGAATCCGCTTCTGTTGCCCGGTGCGGCCCGACCGCGCTTTTGTCCAGATAACCTAGGCCGTTAGGCCGTCAGTTACGCGGCAATCGCGAGCGCCTCGTTATCGTTGGCACTTGTGTAATGGGCCGTTGCGGTGGTCCCATTCCGGGCGAAAGCTGCGCTTTTCAACACACGTCGATCCTGGTTCGGCCCCGTCAGCGAGGCTGAGCCGTACGGCGCCGCGCGTGAAGCGTGGCACCGAGCGCCTCAGCTCCGATGGTGGAGCCGCCGGGTACTGCCCCCGGGTCCGCTGCGCCTATTGCACGCAACATTTTATCGCCATAGCCGGCAAGCCGGCGTTCATGAATATAGGGCCATAATCGCCGAAGAAAAGGAGGTTGCGGCCTTCACTCCGCCATAATGGTGGGGCAAGGGGATTTCCACCTATGTTGACCCAGCGTTCCCGTTATGCGCTCCGCGCGATGCTCTTTCTGGCCGAACAGGCCGCAGGAGGGCCGCCGGTGCCGATGAACCGGATCGCTGCCGCCGCCAATGTGCCGAGGAAGTTCTTGGAGCTGATCCTCGCCGACCTGCGCGAGGCGGGCTTTCTCCATTCGCATCGCGGCAAGGCGGGCGGCTATTGCCTGTCGCGCCCGCCGCACCTCATCTCATTGGGCGAGATCATCCGTGTGATCGAGGGGCCGCTGGCGCTGGTGCCCTGCGTCAGCCGCACCGCCTACCGCCCGTGCAACGACTGCCGCGACGAAGCGAGCTGCGCGATCCGCATCGCGATGGCGCGCGTGCGCGACGAAACCGCACGCATCCTCGACGGCACCAGCCTCGCCGACGCGATCGCGGAGGATCTGGCGGCCGCCTAGTCGCGGTTGGGCGCCGTTACTGATACCGTCCAATCCGCATCCCGGCGAAAGCCGGGGTGACGGAAAAGGAAGGGGTGCGTCGATACCCGCCGAATGGCCGAGGAGCTCGGCACAGGGGCGGGCCGCATCATCCCTGCGTCAGCATGAAGGTGCGGCGACATGCGCGAGCGGATCGGCGATCGAACGGGTGACGCGACGGCATTCCCCGCCCGATCACCGTCTTGCCTGGCCGCGCCGCGGATAGCCGACGCGAGTCGAGCGTGGCATTGGGAAAGAAGCGCATAGGTTCCTACGGAAAACGCGCGCGGGTGGAAGGGCAGGCTCGTCGCCGTCGCCCTCTTGCCGCCGCCGGCACTTTACAAACTTGTAACTAAGCGCCCGCAGCGCACTCGACTTAGCCTTCCCGCCGCCGGCACCGGCCGGCGACAATGGGGGGAAGGGACGATGGATCTGTTCACGATCAACATCGCGGACATCGCCGATCTGGCGACGCAGGTGGCGATCAACGGCGCGGCGGTGATCGCCGAATATTCGGGCGACCAATTGTTCGAGACGATCGTCGGGGTCGCCGCACTGGTCTACGAGATGTATCCCGACTGAGCCGAGGTCCGAGGGTGAGCGGCTCGACCGATATCCCGGCGGCGCGCTGGTCGGCGGCGCGGGCCCGTTCCGCCGACCAACGCGCGCTGGCGGGCGTCGGCCCCGATGACGATGCTGGCGGAGGCGTTCGATTTGCCCGCCGCCGATCTTCGCCGGCGCGCCGCTGCGCTGCTGTCGGACATCCGCTGGGTCGAGGCGCTGCTCGCGCCACTGGTCGATGCGCTGGCGGCGGATCCGCTGTTCGACCCGCCGCTCAAGGTGAGTCGCGACCCCGCCCGGATCGGCGTGGTGCTGTTCGATTCGCCCGGCGTGCGGGTGAGCGCTGCAGTCCTGTCGGCGAGGGCGCTCGCCGGCGCTCCGCCGCTCAGCGTGGTGATGCCGGGGCATGTCGGCGTCACCCGCTACGTCCGTGCGGGCGGCGTGACGCTGCGGCGCTGGCGGGTGGACGCCGCCGGCGCCGACGTCTCGTCCGCAACGGCTCCGCCGGCCGCGGAGATCATGCCGTTCGTGCTCGCCGACGGCGACGTGATCATCCAGGACGGAGCGACCGACGGCCATGTCGCGGTCGGCGCCACGAGCGATGTGGTGACGCTCGGCGTCACGATCCGGCCGCCCGAAACGGCGCTGATCCGCGAATATGCGATCGCCGACGGACGGTTGCTGCGGGTGTCGACGCTCGACGACTATGCCTCGCGCGGGGCGATGCTGCTGACGCTGCTGCGCACGCAGTGCCGCGCCGATGCCGGTCATGTGTTCGACGCGGCGACGCGCGATCGCGCCTTCCACGTCCGCTGGTCGGCGATGCGCGAATGGTTGGCGCTCGATACCCGCGCCGCGCTGCCGCGGCTCGTCGAGATGGCGGCCGGCGATCCCAATCGCGAGGTGCGCGAGGCGGCGGCGGCGACGCTCGCCGCCATTCGCGTACAGATGGAGACGGCGCCGTGCCCCGCCTGATCGATCCCGGCCATGGCGAGGCGATCGGGCTCGACGAGCTGGTCGAGGCGCTCGAGACGCATCCCTTCGATCCCAGCGACGAGGACGGCTTCGCCGACGTCGGACCGCTGCTCGCGCGGCTGGGGCGCAATCCGGACTTCCTCGCCGACCTCGCGATCGCCGAGCTCGAGGCGCGCTGCGCCGGCCAGGCGGCGAGCAACGGCTATGGCGCGCAATCCTTCCTGCTGAAGCCGCCTGCCGGCCGCTATCTGATCCGTGCCAACTTCTGGCCCGCGCTGGGGGATGTCGCCGTGCGGGCGAGCGGCGCGGCCGCTTTCCTCTACGACATGCCGCACGATCATAATTTCCCGTTCCTGACCTATGGCTATCAGGGCCCCGGCTATTGGAGCGACTATTACGAGCGCGACGCCGCTGCCGTGACCGGCGTGCCGGGCGAGCCGGCGGGGCTGCGCTTCGTCGAGCGCTCGCGGCTCGAGCAGGGCAAGCTGATGCTCTACCGCGCGCGGCGCGACGTCCACCGCCAGCTCCCGCCGGACGCCTTTTCGGTCTCGCTCAACATCCTCGGCTATGCCCCCGGGCAGCCCTGGATCGATCAGTATCGCTTCGATCTGGATCACGGCACCATCGTCCACGGACTCAACGTCACCCCGGCCGAGGGATTGCTCACGATCGCCGCGCATCTGGGCGGAGACGCGGGCCTCGGCCTCGCGCGCGACTATGCGCGACGCCACCCCTGCGAGCGGATGCGGGTGACCGCGCTCGACGCGTTGCTGTCGGTGGATGGAACGGCGGCGCTGCCCGCGCTCGAGCGGGCCGCGGGCGATCGCGGCCGTTACGTCGCGGCACATGCCCGGCTGCGGCTCGACCGGATTGGGTCCGATCCGGAGGAGCTTACCGCATGAATGGACCTAACTCCGGCTAAGTTGCTGATATGGTGGGCAGCGTGCGCATCGAATGCGACGTACCCGGACTGGCGCCGGCGCTTGCGGCACGCGGTATTCGCGTCGCGGCCAAGGGAATCGCGACCTTCGCCCGGGCGGCCAGCTTCACGTCGGAAGGCCTGGCCGAGGCGCGCAGCCACGGTCCCCTGATCCTGATGGTGGAGACGCTGGCGCAGGTCGCTCCCGCGCTCGATGCCGGTGCCGACGACGCCGTGATCGCGGGCGCTCCGATCGACGAGATCGCCGCGCGCATCGCCGCCCGGCTGCGCTTCGCCGCGGCTCCGATCGGCGTCGGCGAGCTGCTGATCGACCGGGTCGCGCGCAAGGTGACGCGCGCCGGCCATGCGATCGGGCTGTTCCCGCGCGAATATGCGCTGTTGCTCCATCTCGCCCAACATGCCGGCGAGGCGGTGCCGCGCCAAGTGCTGCTGGAGGCGGTATGGGGGCTGCGCTTCGATCCCGGCACCAACGTCGTCGCGGTGCACATGTCGAGGCTCAGGGCCAAGCTCGACCGCGGCTTCGCGGCGCCGATGCTCCAGACCGAGAAGGGGGTCGGCTACCGGCTTGCCGTGACCTGAGGCGCGCGCGATAGTCGCGGCATGACCGACCGTATCTCGATCGCCATCGCCGGCGGCGTCGCCGACGTCCGCCTGACCCGCGCCGACAAGCTCAACGCGCTCGACTCGGCCATGTTCGACGCGATCATCGCCGCGATCGACCGGCTCGCGGGCGAACCGGGCCTGCGCGCGGTGGTGCTGTCGGGGGAGGGGCGCGCCTTCTGCGCCGGGCTCGACATGGCGAGCATGGCGACGGGCGGCTCGGGCATCGACCTTGCGACGCGCAGCCACGGCGCTGCCAATCGCGTGCAGCAGGTCGCCTGGGGCTGGCGCACGCTGCCGGTGCCGGTGATCGCCGCGGTCCACGGCATCGCGTTCGGCGGCGGGCTCCAGATCGCTAGCGGGGCTGACGTGGTGCTGGTCCACCCGGAGGCGCGGCTGTCGGTGATGGAGATGAAATGGGGCATCGTCCCCGACATGGCCGGCTTCGCACTGTGGCGCGCCCGGGTGCGCGACGACGTGCTGCGCGAGCTCGCCTATACTGCCGCCGAGTTCAGCGGGACGGCGGCGGTCGGCCACGGCTTCGCGACCCGCGCAGTGGACGATCCCAGGGCAGAGGCGCTGTCGCTCGCCGCCGCCGTCGCGGGGCGCAACCCGCGTGCGATCCGTGCCGCCAAGCGGCTCGCCAACCTCGCGGTCGAGGCGGATGCCGCCGCCATCCTTGCCGCCGAGAGCGCCGAGCAGGCGGCGCTGCTGCGCTCGCCGAACCAGATCGAGGCGGTGCGCGCGAACATCGAGAAACGCGCGCCGGACTTCGCCGACTAAAGCGGGATTGGTCTCAAACTGAAGCGTCATCCCGGCGAAAGCCGGGTTCTCGTGAGGTTTATGATCCTGCAACCGCCTGAGATCCCGGCTTTCGCCGGGATGACGGCCTCTTCCAATGCAAGCCCGTCACGCTCTAGCTCACCTCGATCAAGTCGACGCGATCGGGATAGAAGGCGCGACGATCCTTGATCGCGGCGACCGCGTCGTGCGGCGCCTCAGCTGGCGTCGCCCTTGTGTGGGCAATGAGTGGCGTGACCGACGCGGGTCGGTGCGCTCATGTCAGCATCCTCGCGGGGGACATGATAGACCGGCGGATAATCGGCCTCGCGCTTCAGCGCTTGGGCGGTATCGGCAATGGTGCGTCCTCCGGCTTTCACCACCACGCGGCGCTCGGCGGGCGTGATCGTAATCGGACGGTCGGGGCCGGCTCGAGCTTCTCGGGCATCTGCCGTCGTCTGCTTGACTGCATGGGTGAGATGGTGCCTGTGCGCCGCCCGTGCTAGTCCGTACCCGAAATACGAAAATCCAGGAGAGCCGCCGAATGCGTGAAGCCGTGATCGTCTCGACCGCCCGGACCGGGATCGGCAAAGCCAATCGCGGCTATTTCAACATGACCGAGGCGCCGGTGCTCGGCGCCCATGTGATGAACGCCGCGATCGAACGCGTCGGCATCGATCCCGCGCGCATCGACGACATCTTCTTCGGCGCCGGCAACGAATGGGGGACGCAGGGCGCCAACCTCGCGCGCATGTGCGTATTCGCGGCGGGGCTGCCGACCGCGGTGCCGGCGGTCTCGCTCGACCGCAAATGCGGCTCCGGCCTCACCGCGATCGCGCTGGCCGCACGCGGGATCGTCTGCGACGAGATCGACGTCGCGCTCGCCGGCGGCATGGAATCGATTTCGCTCACCGTGAAGCAGGCGCCGGCGCGGGTCCTCAACCAGTCGGTGATGGCGAGGAAGCCGCTCGCCTATATGACGATGATCGAGACTGCCGAGGTCGTCGCCGAACGCTACGGCATCAGCCGGGAGGCGCAGGACGCGTTCGGCGCGACCAGCCAGCAGCGCGCCTTCGCGGGGCTCCGCAGCGGCGCCTTCGCCGAGGAGATCGCGCCGATCACGGTGGAGAAGGCCAATTACGACAAGGAGGGCAATCTCCTCGGCACCGAGCCGGTGACGGTGGTGCAGGACGAAGGCATCCGCGACGGCACCACGGCCGAGATCCTGTCGGGGCTGCGTACCGTCTTCAAGGACGAGCTGGTGATCAAGGAGGGCCGGCACGTCACCGCCGGCAACGCCAGCCAGCTTTCGGACGGGGCGTCGGCGCAGCTGCTGATGGAGCGCAAGGCAGCGGAGGCGGAGGGCAGGGACATCCTCGGCATCTACCGCGGCTTCCAGGTCGCCGGTTGCGAGCCCGACGAGATGGGGATCGGCCCGGTGCTCGCGATCCCCAAGCTCCTGAAGCGCGCCCGCTTGCGAATCGAGGACATCGGGCTGTGGGAGATCAACGAGGCGTTCGCGTCGCAGTGCCTCTACTGCCGCGACACGCTCGGCATCGATCCCGAGAGGCTCAACGTCAACGGCGGCGCGATCGCGATCGGGCATCCGTTCGGCATGACCGGATCGCGGCTCGTCGGCCATGCGCTGATCGAAGGGCGCAAGCGCGCGGTGCGATACGTCGTCGTCTCGATGTGCACCGCCGGCGGCATGGGCGCGGCGGGGCTGTTCGAGATTCCCTGATCGTTGCGGCTTGCGGCCGCTCCGCAAAGGGCGATCAGGATGGCTTCGCCTTCAGCAGCGCCAGTCCGAAGCCGACGAAGATCGCCCCGGTAACGCGGTTGAACACCCGCCTTATCTGAGGACGGCCGAGATAATGGGAAAGCGAGCGCCCGCCGAACGCATAGACGGCGTACCAGAAGCACTCGATCGCGGCGAAGGTCGCGACGAGGATCGCGAACTGGGGAGCCTGCGGTCGCGCGGGATTGACGAACTGAGGCAGGAAGGCCGCGGCGAACAGGATCAGCTTGGGGTTGCTGATGCAGATCGCGAAGCCGCCGCGGAACAGCGCCGCCGTCGATATCGCCGCGGGCAGCTCGCCCTTGCTCACGTCCAGCGGGGTCACTTCGCTGCGCCACGCTTTGACGCCGAGATAGATCAGGTAGGCGACGCCGGCATAACGCAGCACCTCGAACGCGCCGGGCACGGCCAGCAGGAGCGTCGTGAGACCCGCGGCGGAAGCGGCAAGGACGGTCACGAGCGCCAGCAGGCAGCCCGCCATCGCCGCCGTGCTGCGCGTCATCCCCATCTCCGCGCTGCGCGACAGGATGTGGAGCATGTTCGGCCCCGGCGTGCCCGACAGCAGGAAGACCGCGCCCACGAACAACCACCATGTATGAAGCGTCATCGCTGCGTCCCCTCACCGCCGGTACCCGGCGGCTGCCGCCCGATCGCGGCAGCTTTGCGGCGATTGATCCGCCGCGGGTCGCCGGCGGCCGGAGCGTCAGCCTATATCCGACCTCATGAGCGCGGGTCCTGCGGCAGGCTGAGCTGCCACGATACGCCGAAGATGCGCGACCACGTTCATGCCGACGTCTCCACCGCCGCCGCCGCTTCGGCCTCCGACCGGGCGTGGAGTGCCCAGAAGTCCGGCACGCGCCGCCCGGCGACGCGCGCCTCGAGCACATCGAGATGCGACATCCACCCGCCGCCGAAGTTCCTGGCATCGTCCGGACCGCGCAGGCCGGTGTGATGCAGCTTCAGCCGCGTCCTGCCGTCGCCCGCGTCGACCAGCGTGATCGTCACCGTGCCGGCCTCGCCGCCGGACCAGCTGAAGGCGATCATCGTCGGCGGCGCGATCGCGGTGATCGTCTCGTGCCAGCGCTTGCCGCGGTTGGGCGCATAGCGATCGGGCATCGGCACGTCGTCGTCGGAGAGGCGATCGTGATCGAACACCATCTCGATCCGGCCGCCGACGCGCGGCTCGATCCCGCCGCCCATGAACCACTGCGCGCGAAGCTCGGGGTCGACGATATATTGCCAGACGGTGTCGACCGGCGCGTCGAGCAGCCGCTCGAGGCGCAGTTCCGCGGCGGTGATGATGTCGGTCTCAGCCATGATGCCTCTCCAGGATGCGGGCGAGATTGCCGAGGATCATCGTCCAGCCCTCTCGGGTTCGGTCCTCGTACTCGGCCCATTGCGGGTCCATTTCGTGGGTGAGCGTCAGCGTCGATCCGGCGCCGCTCGGCGCGAGCGCGATCGTGACGCGGGTCCATTCGCCCTCGTCGGCGGGATCGGCCGCGAACAGCATCACCAGCCGGCGCGGCCGGTCGATCTCCTCGAACCTCAGGCGATGGCGCGCGTCGACGCCGCCGCGGCGCTCGACGATGGTGGCGCGGCCGCCGATGCGGGGCTCGATCTCGCAAGCCACCAGCTCGCCCTCGTCGGTGCGGAACAGGAACTGGCCGGCGAGCGCCGGATCGAGCCAGGCGTCGAACACGCGCTCGGGCGGCGCGGCGATCTCGCGCGTGACGGTGAGGACGATCGGCGCGGTCAAGCCTTCGGCTCCTCGACGACGGGTACGAAGCCGCCGAAGATCATCCGCTTCGAATCCATGATGTCCGCTTCGGCCGGGTCGGGCGCGAGGCGCGGGTCGGCGGCGATCTTCCCGTTGCCGGCGTCGCGCGCTTCCTTCGACGGCCATTCGACCCAGGAGAAGACGACCGTCTCGCCCGGCTTCGCCTGCACGGCGCGCCTCAAATCGGTGACCTTCCCGTCGGGCACGTCGTCGCCCCAGCATTCGACGACCCGGAGCGCGCCATGATCGGTGAAGATCCTGGCGACCCGTGCCGCCATGTTGCGAAATCGTTCGCGGTTCTCCGTCGGCACCGCCAGCACGAAGCCGTCGACATAGCTCATGACTGTTCCTCTCCCTTGCGGTCGCGCAGCAACGCCTCGAGCTTATCGAGGCTGGTCGTCCAGACCTTCTCCCATTGCCTCAGCCACGCCTCCGCCTCGCGCAGCGGCTCGGCGCGCAGGCGGCAGAGCATCTGTCGCCCGGCCTTGCGACGTTCGACGAGACCCGCCTTCTCGAGCGCGCGGACATGCTTGGAGGCACCGGCGAAGCTCATCGCGAAGGGCTGGGCGAGCTCGCCGATCGAGCGTTCGCCCTCGGCCAGCCGCGCCAGCATCCCGCGCCGGGTGGGATCGGCGAGCGCGGCGAAGGTGGAATCGAGACATTGTTCAACCATACGGTTGAATATATGGCGGCGGCGGAAACTGTCAACCGATCGGTTGAATATTGCGCCGATCCGGTGCTGGCGGGAGTCCGGTCGAGGCGCTATGCATGGGCGATGCCGGCGCTTCGTCCCTTTCACCTCGCCTTTCCGGTCCACGACGTCGCCGAGGCCCGGCGCTTCTACGGCGGCGTCCTCGGCTGTCCGGAAGGGCGATCGGCCGCGCATTGGGTCGATTTCGACCTCTACGGGCACCAGATCGTCGCGCATCTCGATCCCGCGGCGAAGCCGGTGACGGTCGAGAATCCGGTCGACGGCCACGACGTGCCGGTGCCGCATTTCGGCGTGGTGCTGGCGATGGCCGATTGGGAAGCGCTGGCGGAGCGGGCGAAGGCGGCGGGCATCGCCTTCGGCATCGAACCGCACATCCGCTTCAAGGGCCAGCCGGGCGAGCAGGCGACGATGTTCTTCCGCGATCCGAGCGGCAACGCGCTCGAGTTCAAGGCCTTCGCCGACGACGCGATGCTGTTCGCGACATGACCGAGCCGATCGCGATCGACATTCCCCATGAGCTCGGCCGCGACGGCGCGCGGGGCCGGATCGCGCAGGGCGCCGGGCGGCTCGCCGAGTTCGTCCCCGGCGGCATGATCGCCGAGCAGCGCTGGGAAGGGGACACGCTGCACCTGGCGGTCGAGGCGCTCGGGCAGCGCGTGGTCAGCCGGATCGCGGTCGAGGACGCCAGGGTCCATGCCGAATTCGACCTGCCGCCGATGCTGGCGCTGTTCGCCGAGAAGATCCGCGCCAAGCTGACGCGGGACGTGCCGAAGCTGCTCGAATGAGCGGATGCGGCGATGCGGCCCGTCCGAGTACCAGTGCTCCTGAGAAGGCAGGAGCTCAGGCCGGAAGCGGCATCCCGGCGATCCAGGGCTCCTGCCTTCTCAGGAGCACGATTCGGTTTCGTCCGAACCCGGCTCCAGCCCGGCGACGAGCGGCATAGGCCCCTTTTCGCTATTTCCTGATCAATCCGATCTCGACCAGCCGCTCGTGCAGATAGTCGTGCGCGGTGATCGGCTCGGGATAGCGGTCGGGATTGTCGGGCGTGACCGTCGACGGCAGCGTCTTGATCAGGAAATCGGGCGCGGGATGCAGGAAGAACGGCATCGAATAGCGCGAGAAGCCGCGCCGCTCGGGCGCCGGGTTGACGACGCGGTGCGTGGTCGAGGGCAGCACGTGGTTGGTGAGGCGCTGGAGCATGTCGCCGACGTTGACTACCATCGCGCCTTCGGGCGGGCGCACCGGCAGCCACTGGCCGTCCTTGTCGAGCAGCTCCAGCCCCGCCTCCTCGGCGCCGAGCAGCAGGGTGATGAGGTTGATGTCCTCGTGCGCGCCCGCGCGCACCTCCGGCGCGTCGGCCGGGACCGGCGGATAGTGGAGCAGGCGCAGCACCGAATTGCCGTCCTTGACCGCCGGATCGAACCAGTGCGGCTCGAGCTTTAGATGGCGCGCGATCGCCGACAGCAGCCGGTCGCCGGCGTCGTCGAGTGCCGCGAACAGGTCGAGGAAGGTCTCGCGGAACCCCTCCGGCCGGTCCGGCCAGATGTTGGGAGCCATGTCCGTCTCGAAGCGGTGTCCGGCCGGCAGCTCGCGGCCGACATGCCAGAATTCCTTGAGGTCGACATGCGTCGCGCCCTTGGCGATCTCGGTCTTGAACGGGGTGTAGCCGCGCGCGCCGCCGCCGCCGGGGACGAAATAGCTGCGCTTCTCCTCCTCGGATAGGTCGAAGAAGGCCTTGGTCATCCTCCAGGCGCGGTCGACCACCTCCTGCGGCACGCCATGGTTGGAGACCATCGCGAAGCCGAAGCGTTCGAACGAGCCGCCGAGCTCGGCGGCGAAGGCGTCGGGATCGGCATCCTGGTCGGCGAGGTTGACCAGCGGCACCTGGGCGAGCGGGGCATCGAGCATGGCGGCATCCTGATTGCGGTATTGCCGGCATCATAAGCCGGTGCTCGCCCCGGGACCAGACGGCCCGATCGTCGTCCTTCCTGCCCTTCTCCCATTGGGAGAGGGAGGGGCCCGCTCGGACCTAGTCCGAGTGGGAGGGTGAGGGCGACCTCGCTCGCCGTAGCCACCCTCCCGCCGCCTTCGGCGGCTCCTTCCCTCTCCCAATGGGAGAGGGACAGTGATGCCCCTTCCAATGTTGGATTTTCTGTGCAACCGATTTGGCGATTCTCTGCACAATCAACCATCGATATAGGTTAATATTACACTGCGTTCTACCTATGACTTTCGTGACCTTCGACGGTTTTCCGCGGGTTTCGCGCCTGGTCAGTCGGCGATGACGATCGCGCTCGCCGATCCGCCCGCAGCGGCCTTGCTGGTGAGCGAGAACGGCTTGCCCTCGTCGGTGGTGCCGGACAGACCGTCGCCGACAGCGGTCAGCTTGAAGCCGTTGGCAGCCAGCTTGCCCTGGAACCAGTCGCGCACCTCGGCAGGCGCGATCGGGCTGGTGAAGCTCACCCGAACCCTGTCGTCGCCCTTGTTGCCCTCGACGTTGATCCCGCCGATCCTCGAACCCGGCGGCAGGTGCACGCCGTTGATGTCGAAGTCGTCGGCGTCGAGCTGGATGCTAGGCAGCTTGATCGCCCCCTTGAAGCCGGGAGCATTCACCGAGACCGTGCCGTCCTTCGCCGCCGAAGCGTTGAACGAGGCGTCGGGATCGTTGACGTTGAGCGTGATCGCCGTGCCCTCGCCGCCGCCGCCGCAGGCGGCGAGCGCAAGCGAAAGCGGCAACGCGATCGGGTAAAGGCGCATTTCCATGCCTCCTGTATTATCTATCTAACACACTAAGCATTTGTTCGGTTGCGGTCAACGGTGCTCCGGGCCTATCGCCGCGCTGCAACATCAGGTGACACGATGGCGACTCTCCCCCCGATCACCAACAATCCCGACGTCCGTTTCCTGGGACGCCTGCTCGGCGACGTGATCCGCGCCTATGGCGGCGATGAGCTGTTCAAGCGCACCGAATATATCCGCGCGACCTCGGTCGACCGCGCGCGGGGCGTGGCGGGGGCCGATGCGATCGATCCGGGGCTGGAGCGGCTGACGCTCGACGAGACGCTCGATTTCGTGCGCGGCTTCATGCTGTTCTCGATGCTCGCCAATCTCGCCGAGGACCGGCAGGGCGTCGCCGCCGAGGAGGGCGCCGATCTCGCCCATGCGCTGGCGACGCTGGAGCGGGAGGGTGTCGACCGCAAGGCGGTGATGGCGCTGCTCGACGGCGCGCTGATCGCGCCGGTGCTGACCGCACACCCGACCGAGGTGCGGCGCAAGTCGATGATCGACCACCGCAACCGCATCGCCGAGCTGATGGCGATCCGCGACCGCGGCATCGCCGAGACCGAGGACGGCGACCAGGTCGAGGAGGCGATCCTGCGCCAGATCGCGCTGCTGTGGCAGACGCGCGTGCTGCGGCGCGAGCGGCTCTATGTCGCCGACGAGGTCGAGACCGCGCTCTCGTACCTGCGCGACGTGTTCCTGCCGGCGCTGCCCGCGCTCTACGCGCGCTGGGACCGGGCGATGGGCCAGCGCGTGCCGAGCTTCCTCAAGCCCGGCAGCTGGATCGGCGGCGACCGCGACGGCAATCCCTTCGTCACCGCCGATTCGCTGCGGCTGGCGCTCCGCCGCGCGGCGGAGACGGTGCTCAGCCATTATCTCGACGCGGTCAACGCGCTGGGGGCGGAGCTGTCGATCTCGAGCGACCATGCCGCCATTCCCGACGAGGTGGCGGAGCTCGCCGAGGCGAGCGGCGACAATGCCGCCAGCCGCGAGGACGAACCCTATCGCCGCGCGCTGTCCGGCATCTACGCCCGGCTCGCCGCCACCTATGAGAAGCTGATCGGCCGCCCGGCGCCGCGCCCGCATCCGCTGGTCGGGGAGGCCTATGCCGATCCCGGCGAGCTGCGCCGCGACCTGGTCGCGATCGCGCACGGGCTCGGCGAAGGCCCGCTCGCCAGCGAAGGTGCGCTCGGGCGCCTCATCCGCTCGGTCGAGACCTTCGGTTTCCATCTCGCCACGCTCGACATGCGCCAGAACAGCGCGATCCACGAGCGCGTCGTCGGCGAGCTGCTCGAGGCGGCCGGCGTCGCCGAGGATTATGCGAGCCTCGCCGAGGACGAGCGTGTCGCGCTGCTCCGCCGCGAGCTCGCGAGCCCGCGCCCGCTCACCAGCCCCTATGCGGCCTATTCGGAGGAGACGGCGTCCGAGCTGGCGATCGTCCATGCCGCCGCGGAGGCGCACGCGACCTACGGGCGCGGCTGCATCGTCAACTATGTGATCTCGATGGCGACCTCGGTCTCCGACCTGCTCGAGGTGCACCTGCTCCTCAAGGAAGCGGGCCTCTATGTTCCGGGCGATCCGCCGCAGGGGCACATCATGGCGGTCCCGCTGTTCGAGACCGTCGCCGACCTGGAGCGCGCGCCGGTGATCATGGCCGAATGGCTGGCGCTGCCCGAGGTCGCGGCGATCGCCCATGCCCGCGGGATGCAGGAAGTGATGATCGGCTATTCCGACTCGAACAAGGACGGCGGCTATCTCACCTCGACCTGGCAGCTCTCGAAGGGCTCGTCGGCGCTGAAGCCGGTGTTCGAACAGGCGGGCGTGGCGATGCAGCTGTTCCACGGCCGCGGCGGCGCGGTCGGGCGCGGCGGCGGCTCGGCCTTCCAGGCGATCCAGGCGCAGCCGCCGGGGACGGTGCAGGGCCGCATCCGCATCACCGAGCAGGGCGAGGTGATCGCGGCGAAATACGGCACGCGGGCGAGCGCGATGACCAACCTCGAGGCGATGGCCTCGGCGACGCTGCTCGCCAGCCTCGCCCCGGCCGAGCTGCCCGCCAGGGACGCCGAGCGCTTCCATGCGGCGATGGACCGGCTCTCCGACGCCGCGTTCAGGGCTTATCGGGGGCTGGTGTACGAGACCGAGGGGTTCCGCACCTTCTTCCGCCAGATGACGCCGATCGCCGAGATTTCCGGCCTCAAGATCGGCTCGCGTCCGGCATCGCGCAAGAAATCCGACGCGATCGAGGACCTGCGCGCGATCCCCTGGGTGTTCTCGTGGAGCCAGGCGCGGGTAATGCTGCCCGGCTGGTACGGCGTCGGCGAGGCGATCGCGGCGTTCGAGGACAAGGGGCTGCTCCGCGAGATGGCGAGTGCCTGGCCGCTGTTCCAGTCGACGCTCGCCAACATGGAGCAGGTGCTCGCCAAGTCCGACATGGGCATCGCCAAGCGCTACGCGGCGCTGGTCGAGGACAAGGCGCTGGGCGAGGCGATCTTTGGCCGCATCCGCGAGAGCTGGCACAAGACGCACGACGGCCTCCTCCAGGTGACCCGCCAGACCCGGCTGCTCGAGAAAAACCCCGGCCTCGAAACCTCGATCCGCCTGCGCCTGCCGTACATCGAACCCTTGAACCTCCTCCAGATCGAGTTGCTGAAGCGCCATCGGGCCGGCGAGGACGATCCGCGCGTCGGCGAGGGCATCCTGCTCTCGATCAACGCGATCGCGACGGCGCTCCGGAACTCGGGCTGACCCGGAATCATCCGGCGTGGTCGAGGAACGGCGCCGCCACCTCCTCGGGCACGCGGATCAGCCGGCCGCTCGCGCGGTCGATGATCGCCCAGGTCGTCTTCGCGTCGACCTTCACCCGGCCATCGGCGCCGATGAAGCGGACACGGCGGTCAAACCGCGCGCCGCGCGGCGGCTCCGGTACCCAGGTCTCGGCGGTGACGGTCTCGCCCGCCGCGACATTGCCGCGATAGTCGATCTCGTGGCGCGTCACGACCCAGATATAGGCCTCCGCGTGCTCCGGCGAGGCGACCGTGGCCCAGTGCGCCACCGCGATGTCCTGGATCCAGCGCACCCACACCGCATTGTTGACATGGCCGAGCTCGTCGATGTCGTCGGCGGTCGCGGTGATCGGAAGCGTGAAGCGCGCCATGGCCGCTTTCTAGAGAAGCGCCGTGGCCGCCGCCAGCCGTCAGCGCGGGCTGGCGTGACGCTTGAGGTCGATGCTGCGGATGCGCCAGCGCCGCTGCTCCGCCGTCGCGCCGGGGATGTCGCCGGTGCGGTGGAGGGTCACCTCTCCGCGCAGGTGGAAAGGCTCGCCCGATTTGAGCCGACCATAGGCCTGCACCGGCACGGTCACGTAGCGCTGGCCGGCGCCGGCGTCGATCCGCCCGGGCGCGCCGATCTCGGCGTGGTATTCCGAGTATCTGGCGAAGCTGTCGGCGAACGCCTTGCCGCCCATGCCGGCCGACTGCGGCTCCCACAGCGCATAGGCGCGGCCGTAGCGGCCCTGCTCGATGAGCGCATAATAGCTCTGGACGACCTGCGCCGCCCCTTGCGCGCTGTCGTCGGTGAACGGCGCTTCGGAGACCGGCGTGCGATCGTCGGGCAGGCCGCCAGGCTGGCCCGGCGCGATCGGCTCGACCGGCGGGAGCGCGGCAGTGTCGACCGGCGCGTCGGCCGGCTCGGCCTCGGCCGTATTGCCGCCGGCCGCGACGTTCTCGTCCGCCGGGATGTCGGTGATGTTGGCCGGCCCGGCGACCGCGGTTTCGTTCGTCGTTCCGCCCGGCTGGCCGTTGCAGCCGGCGAGCACCAGGCATCCGGCAACGATCAGGTGAATACGCATGGCTCCTCCTCGCTAGCCCGGTGAACGCGAGGGTGTAGCGCGGCGTTCCTCACTCCGCCAACGGCTTGTCGCCGACGACGCCCAGCCGCGGCAGCTCTTGCAGCGCCGTGCGGGGATGCAGCGCCCGGCCGAGGCGCAAATCAAGGCCGCAGTGCGGTGTCGTCGCCGTCGCCGAGCTCCTCGTCGAGGTCCTCGGCGTCGCTCTCGAAATCCTCCTGGAGCGAATCCTCCGCCATGTCCTCCTCGTCCTGGAGGATGTCCTCGTCCTCCTCGGCCAGGTCGGTCGCCTCCATCTCGAGGCCGTCCGTATCGTCGTCGTCGAGCGGGTCCTCGCCGAGATCGGGCGCGAGGTCGGTCAGGATGGTGCCGTCGCTCGGCCCGTCGCGCGTCGCCTCCAGGATCTCCGCGCGCTGGCTCTCGTCGTAGCCGTCCTCGTCATAGCCGTCGTCGTTGGGGCCCTGCTCCGGAACCTGATGACCGCCCATCGCGCACCTCCGTTTCCGTACGTGCGAACGACGATCATGGCCTCAGGGTTCCCGCCAGTCAGAGGTGGTTTCGGAAACGTGCGGAAGAGCGCATTTCCAGGCCGGGGCCGCAACGCGCCGTCGGGCGCAGCAGGCGCTCAGCTCGGCTGGAACAGCCGCCCGCGTTCGACGATCGCCGCCAGCGCCATCGCGACGATGCCGGCGGCGAGGAAGCCGAGGTGCAGCGGCGTCGTCGTGCCGTCGAAGGCGCGGCCGATCAGTCCGCCGATGATCGCCCCGCCGGTGGTCACCACGAAGCCCTGCAGGCTCGACGCGGTGCCGGCGATGTCGCCCATGTTGGCCATCGCCATCGCCGAGCAGTTCGACGCGGCCAGGCCGAAGCAGGCGAGGGTGACCGACTGGAGGACGACGAACAGCCACAGCGTCTCCCACCCCGCTGCCTCGATCGCCAGGCTGGCCGAGGCGACGACGATCAGCAGCAGCATCGCGCCATGCGAGATGCGCCGCATCCCGAGCCACATCACGATCCGCGAGTTCAGGAGGTTGCCGCACGCCATCACCACCGCGCAGCCCGCGAACACGATCCCCAGCCGCTCGGGCTGGCCGAACACCTCGGCGACGATCGGCTGGATGCTGGTGATATAGCCGAACAGCGCGCCCTGCAGGCCGATCACCGCGCCGGCATAGCCGACCGACTGGCGATCGCTCAGCGTCAGCCGCCAGTTGGCGACGAGCCGCGACCATTCGAGCGGCACGCGATGCTCGGGCGCGAGCGTCTCCGGCATCCGGAGCGCGAACCAGATCGCGACGATCAGGCTCACTCCGGCGATGACGTGGAAGATCAGCCGCCATGATCCCATCGTCAGGATGAGCTGGCCGATGCTGGGCGCGATGATCGGGAAGATCATGAAGGTCATCACCGCCAGGCTGCTGACCCGCGCCATCGCGCGCCCGACGAAGCAGTCGCGGATCAGCGCCACCGTCACCACGCGCGTCGCCGCGATGGCGAGCCCGCCGCACACCCGCGCGATCAGCAGCAGCTCGAGGCTCCCTGCCACCGCGCAGAGCAGGTTCATGATCACGTAGAGCCCCAGCGATCCGATCAGCACCGGACGCCGGCCGAACCGGTCGGACAGCGGCCCGTGGACGAGCTGCGCCGCGCCGAATCCGACCGAGAACATGACGATGATCAGCGGCAGGTCGCGCTGCGCTGCGTGGAGATCGCGGCCGATCGCCGGCAGCGCGGGCAGCATCGCGTCGATGCCGAGCGCACCCATCGCCATCATCGCCGCGACCAGCACGACGAATTCGACGAACGCGATCGGTGCGCGATTCGCGCTGACGTGATGCGGCTGCTCCATGATGCGCGGTCCCATGGCAGAGACGGGGCGGAAGGTCACCCCTTCCGGTTCAGGCGAGCAGGTCCCGTTCCTCCGGATGCTTCTCGATATAGGCGGCGACGAACGGGCACTGCGCCACCACCTTCAGCCTGCGGGCGCGGACGTCGTCGAGCGCGGCCTTGATCAGGCGGCTGGCGATGCCGCGGCCCTGCAGTTCCTGCGGCACCACGGTGTGGGTGAAGGTGATCGTGTCGCCCGACAGTCTATAGGCGGCCACCGCCTTGTGTCCGTCCTCGACCAGCTCGTAGCGGCTGGCGTCGCGGTTATCGGCGACGTCGGACATGGCGGGCTCCGAGATGGCGGTCGAAGAAGCCGGCGATCAGCCGGTAGGCCTCGCTCGATTCGGGCATGTCCGGCCAGACGAAGAAGGCGTGGGGCAGGCCGTCGAACAGATGCAGCTCGCTCTCCACTCCTGCCGCGGCCAGCCTGCGGTGGGCGAGCGTCAGCGCGCTCACCGCGAAGTCGCGCCCGCCCGCGAGCAACAGCGTCGGCGGCATCGCCTTGACCTCGGCGTCGGACTGGAGGGGGTAGGCGAGCGGATCGCTCGCCGGCGCGCCTTCCATGTAGGACAGCGGCAGCACCGGCGGCAGCTCGGGCGCCGTGAGCGGTGCGCCGCCCGTGATCGGATCGGCGATGTACGGGCTGTCGCCGCTGAACGGCGCGCCGGTGCCGCAGAAGGTGCCGATCGCGCCCGGCCGCGGCAGGCCCTGCTTCGCGATCCACGCGGTCGCCTGCGCGGTGATGATCCCGCCCGCCGAGCAGCCGTAGATGCCGATGTCCTCGGGCCGGTATTGCTTGAGCAATGCGCGATAGACCGCCGTCACATCCTCGGATGCGGCCGGATAACGGTGCTCGGGGGCCAGGCGATAATCGACGGTGACCACCTTGATCCGCATCGTCGCGGCGATCGGGATCGCTTCGACCAGCGCGCCGCTGCCCGCGCCCCACATGAAGGCGCCGCCATGGACGTTGATCAGCACGCGCCGCGCGTTTTCCGGCGCGATTCCCGATGCGGGCTCGACCACGTCGACACCGACCCCGCCCAACGTCGCGTGCGTCTCGCGCGTCCGGAAATGATGGCGCATCTCGGCGAGCCGGTCGTCGTTGTATTCCTGGTAGAAGGCGCGCTGCTTGGCGACGTCGTCCCTGATCGCTTCGGGTGCAGTCGCGGCCTTCATCCGCAGCAGCACCGCCCGCGCCTCGGGCGAGAGCTGGTTCGACGGCGGCAGCACGAACGGCGGGACCTGCACGGCCGGCGGCAGCAGCGTGTTGGTCTGCGCCGCCGCCGGGCCGGCGATCGGCAGCATCAGTGCCGCCAACGCCAGCCCGACCCGCCGTGCATCAGACATCGAGGTTGGCGACCGACAGCGCATTCTCCTGGATGAAGTCGCGGCGCGGCTCGACCACGTCGCCCATCAGCCGGGTGAAGATCTCGTCGGCGACGTCGGCCTGATCGACCGCGACCTGGAGCATCGAGCGGTTCTGGGGATCGAGCGTGGTCTCCCACAGCTGCTCGGCATTCATCTCGCCGAGGCCCTTGTAGCGCTGGATCGACAGCCCCTTGCGCCCCACCGCAAGGATCGCCTCGAGCAGCTGCGACGGCCGTGCGATCAGGCTTTCGCCCTTGCCGGCGGTGACGGGCTCCTCCTCGCCCTCCTCGCCCGCCGGTGCTTCCTCGGCTGCCGCCTGCTGCGCGCCCTTGAGCGGCGCCAGCTTGGCGATGCCGGCATAGCTCTCGACCGCGTCCGCCGCGAGCGTGTGGAGCCTGCGGCCCTCGGCCGAGGCGAGGAACGCCGCCTCGATGATGTGATGGTCGGTGACGCCGCGCCACAGCCGCTCGAAGTGGAAGCCGCCGTCCTCGGTCAGCCGCGCGGTCCAGCGCGCGTCGTCATCGGTCATGTCGAGCCGTTGGGCGACCGCCGCGAGCCGCTCGGCCCGTACCTCGCGCGAGGCGTCGGGATCGAGCGCTCCGCCCATCGCCAGCGCCTCGATGATGCTGGCGTCGTAGCGCCGCGGCGCATAGCGCATCAGCGTGCGCATCCGCCGCGCATGGTCGACGAGGTCGCGCAGGTCCGCGCCGGTGCGGTCGCCGCCCGGCGTCTGCAGGATGCTCGCCGCCACGCCCGCCTCGACCAGATAGTCGTCGAGCGCGGCATCGTCCTTGAGGTACACCTCGGACCGCCCGCGCGTCGCCTTGTAGAGCGGCGGCTGGGCGATGTAGAGGTGCCCGGCCGAGATGATCTCCGGCATCTGCCGATAGAAGAAGGTCAGCAGCAGCGTGCGGATATGGGCGCCGTCGACGTCGGCGTCGGTCATGATCACGATCTTGTGATAGCGCAGCTTCTCCAGGTTGAAGTCGTCGCGGCCGATGCCGGTGCCCATCGCCTGGATCAGCGTGCCGATCTCCTTCGACCCCAGCATCCGGTCGAACCGCGCGCGCTCGACGTTGAGGATCTTGCCCCGAAGCGGCAGGATCGCCTGGAAATGCCGGTCGCGGCCCTGCTTGGCCGATCCGCCGGCCGAATCGCCCTCGACCAGGAACAGCTCGGACTTGGCGGGATCACGCTCCTGGCAGTCGGCGAGCTTGCCGGGCAGCGAGGCGATGTCCATCACGCCCTTGCGCCGGGTGAGCTCGCGCGCCTTGCGCGCCGCCTCGCGCGCCGCCGCCGCGTCGATCACCTTCTGCACGATCTGGCGCGCGACCGCCGGATTCTCCTCCAGCCATTCGGCGAGCTTGTCGGCCATCAGGCTTTCGAGCGGCTGGCGCACCTCGGACGAGACCAGCTTGTCCTTGGTCTGCGAGCTGAACTTGGGATCGGGCAGCTTGACCGAGACGATTGCGGTCAGCCCCTCGCGCATGTCGTCGCCGGTGAGCGAGACCTTCTCCTTCTTGAGCGCCCCCGACTTGTCGGCATAGCCGTTGATCGTGCGCGTCAGCGCCGCGCGGAACGCCGCCAGATGCGTGCCGCCATCCCGCTGCGGGATGTTGTTGGTGAAACAGAGGACGTTCTCGTAATAGCTGTCGTTCCACTCCAGCGCGACGTCGATGGTGACGTCGTCGCGGGTGCCCGAGATCGCGACCGGATCGGGCATCAGCGGCTGCTTGTTGCGATCGAGATATTTGACGAAGGCGGCGATGCCGCCTTCGTAGTAGAGCTCGACCTCCTTCACCTCCTCGTGCCGCGCGTCCTTGAGGAACAGGCGCACGCCCGAATTCAGGAAGGCAAGCTCGCGGTAGCGGTGCTCGAGCTTCTCGAAGTCGTATTCGGTGATCTTGAAGGTCTGCGGCGAGGCGAGGAAGGTGACGCGCGTCCCCTTCTTGCCGTTTGCCGGTCCGACCACCTTGAGCGGCGCCACCGGGTCGCCGTTGGCGAAGCGCATGTAATGCTCCTCGTCGTCGCGCCAGATGGTGAGATCGAGCCATTCGCTGAGCGCGTTCACCACCGACACGCCGACGCCGTGCAGGCCGCCCGACACCTTGTAGGCGTTGCTGTCCGAGGTGTTCTCGAACTTCCCGCCCGCATGGAGCTGGGTCATGATCACCTCGGCGGCGGAGACGCCCTCCTCCGGGTGGATGCCGGTCGGGATGCCGCGGCCGTTGTCCTCGACCGAGACCGAGCCGTCGGGGTTGAGCGTGATCGAGATGCGGTCGCAATGGCCGGCGAGCGCCTCGTCGATCGCGTTGTCGCTGACCTCGAACACCATATGGTGGAGGCCCGAGCCGTCGTCGGTATCGCCGATGTACATGCCGGGACGCTTGCGCACCGCGTCGAGGCCCTTCAGCACCTTGATGGATTCGGCGCCGTATTCGTTCTGCGGGGGGGTGTCTGCCATGCCTAGGATATAGGCATCGGTCCCGCGAAACGAAAGCGAAATGGAAGGGGTGAGCAGCGTCTACAATAAGCCCCTCCCCTTCAGGGGAGGGGTTGGAGGTGGGGCATTTCAGTCTCACCGAGACCGACGCCCGAGTGGATAGGCCCATCCCAACCCCTCCCCTGAAGGGGAGGGGCTTGATATGGCTGCTACCGGTGCCCGCTCGTGATGCAAATATACCTCGGAAGGCGTCGTTCCGCACGATGCTGATCCTCGCCGCCGTCTGGACCATGGGCGTGTCGGCGCATGACGGAATCGCGGTGAGCATCGGCCCACCCCCGGCGACGCTCCGCGCCGATCCTTTCTACGCCAAGTACCTCGACGCTGGCGGCATCCCGGTGATCGCCTCCGCCAAGGTGCCCGACCGGGCGCTGACGATTGCGCACGACATCATCGTCGAGATGCTCGCCCATCGTCCCGACCTCGCCGCGCAGCTTGCCGCCGACGGTTTCCGCGTCGCGGTGATGGCGGAGGACGAGGGCACGCTCGACCTGCCCGAACAGCGCCACTGGACCCGGCCGGCGCGCGACGACCCACGCCTCACACGCTGCGAGCGCAAACATTACGACGAGCGCATCGGTCGGCTCACCGACGCGCAATATTGGAACGCCCGCGCCCGCGGCATGGCGGGCCGCTTCACCAGCGCCGCGACCGAGGACCTGCTGGGCCTCCGGAGCTCGCGCTACTATGGCGAGACGATCTTCGTCCACGAGTTCGCCCACGACGTGCTGATGGCGATCCGCGCGCGCGACCCGGCGCTCTATGCGCGCGTCGAGGCCGCCTATGCCGCGGCGCTGAAGGCCGGGCGGTGGAAGGACGAATATGCCGCGACCAGCCTCGACGAATATTGGGCGGAAGGCAGCCAGTTCTGGTTCAATTCCAACAGACTTGCGATCTTCGACGGCCGTCGCATCCTCTCCGACGCCGATCTCGCCGCCTATGATCCGCCGCTCGCCGAGGTGCTGCGCGCCGCCTATGGCGATCGCCATCGCCTCGGCGCCGATCCCTTCTACGAAAGCGCCGCGCGCGTGCCGCCCGGACCGCTGCCGATGAACACGGCGGAGGTGTGCTGAGAAGCCGATATGGGTTTCCGTTCGCCCTGAGCTTGTCGAAGGGCGAACGGAAATCGCGGATTGCCGGTCGAATTCCGTTCCGATCGGCGATAAGCCCCCCATCATGACCCGCCTCCGCTCGCTTCTGTTCGTGCCGGGCGACCGGCCCGAGCGCTTCGCCAAGGCTGCCGCGTCGGGTGCCGATGCGCTGATCCTCGACCTCGAAGATTCGGTCGCGCTCGAAGCCAAGTCCGCCGCCCGCGAGGCGGTGGCGGCCTGGCTCGGCGAGCCGCGCGCGGTGCCGGCCTATGTGCGGGTCAATCCGCTCGACACGCTGATGGCGGACCTCGATCTCGACGCGGTGGCGCGGCTCGACCCCGAGGGCATCGTGCTGCCCAAAGCGGAGGGCGCGATCTCGGTCGCGGACCTCGCCGCGCGACTGGAACGGCGCGGCAACGAGACCGCGCTAATCCTGCCGATCGCGACCGAGACCGCCAATGCGATCTTCCAGCTCGGCACCTATGGCGCGCAGGCGGCGCGGCTCGCCGGCCTCACCTGGGGCGCGGAGGACCTGCCCGCCGCGATCGGCGCCGAGACCAGCCGCGAGGCGGACGGCCGCTACACCCCGCCCTATGAGGTGGCGCGCGCCTTCACCCTGTTCGGTGCCGCGGCGGCAGGGGTGGCGCCGATCGAGACGGTCTATCCTGCGTTCCGCGACTTGGGCGGCCTCGCCGCCTATGCCGCCCGCGGCGCGCGCGACGGCTTCACCGGCATGATGGCGCTGCACCCGATGCAGGTGCCGGTGATCAACGCCGCCTTCACTCCTTCAGCCGAGGCGGTCGCCCATGCCCGGGCGGTGGTGGAGGCGTTCGCCGCGCATCCGGGCGCCGGCGTGCTCAGCCTCGGCGGCAGGATGATCGACCGCCCACATCTCCTCCAGGCGGAGCGGGTGCTGGCGCGGGCGGGCGAGGAGGCGGTGGCGCGGTCGTGACCGGCTTCCGCATCGCACCGGCAGTCAGCGACGACGATCTGCGAACGGTCGCGAGGTTGTTCGAGGATTATGCGGCATCCTTGCCGGTCGACCTCGGTTATCAGAACTTCGCCGCCGAGCTCGCCGGCCTGCCCGGCAGCTATGCGCCGCCGCGCGGGGCGCTGCTGCTCGCCCGCAACGACGCCGGTGAACCGCTCGGTTGCGTCGGCGTGCGGCCGCTGGCGGACGAGGGCGTCTGCGAGATGAAGCGCCTCTACCTCGTCCCCGCTGCGCGCGGCCTCGGGCTCGGCCGTGCGCTCGCCGAGGCGGCGATCGGCGCGGCGCGGGAGCGTGGCTATCGCGAGCTCCGGCTGGACACGCTGCCGTCGATGACCGCCGCCATCGCCATGTACGAGGCGATGGGCTTCCGCCGCATCCCGGCCTATTACGAGCCGACACCCTGCTCGCTGTTCATGGCATTGGCGCTGGAAAAGGCAGACTAGCATCTGCCGGATATAGCGAGACCGTGCTCCTGCGAAGGCAGGAGCCTTGGATCATGGGTACGGCGCTTGCGGCCAGAGCTCCCGCCTTCGCAGGAGCACCGAATATCGTTTCCGGTCCGAACCGGACTGGCGCTAACCCGCCAGCACCTCCTCAACCCACGCCGGCACCAGTACCCCCGCCGGCCCCATCCGGCTCTCCGCGAAGTAGACGCTGCCTTCGGACGGCTCGAGGTTGAGCTCCAGCGTGTCGGCGCCGCGATAGCGGGCGGTGCGGACGAACCCCGCGGCAGGATAGACCGCGCCCGAGGTGCCGATCGACACGAACAGGTCGGCGCGGGCGAGGGCGCGGTCGATCGCCTCCATCTCATAGGGCATCTCGCCGAAGAAGACGATGTCGGGCCGCAGCGCGGGCCGCCCGCACGTGCCGCACTCGGTACCCGGCGGCAGCGATCCGCGCCACGCCTGCCGCCCGCCGCAGGCCGCGCACAGCGCCGAGCCCAGCTTGCCGTGCATGTGCAGCAGCCGCTTCGCGCCGACGCGCTCGTGGAGGTCGTCGACGTTCTGCGTGACGATCAGCAGCTCGCCCGGCCATGCGGCATCGAGCCGCGCCAGCGCCTCGTGCGCGGCATTGGGCTGGACTCCCTCCACCGCCTCGCGCCTCAGGTCATAGAAGCGGTGCACCAGCGCCGGATCGCGTGCCAGCGCCTGCGGCGTGCACACGTCCTCGACGCGATGCCCTTCCCACAGCCCGCCGGGGCCGCGGAAGGTGGCGATGCCGCTTTCCGCCGAGATGCCGGCGCCGGTGAGGATGACGATGTTGCGAACCTCGGACACGACGGCGGGCTTAAGGCGATTTCAGATCGATTGGAATCATTTGACCCGGTTCGCCCTTCGACAAGCTCAGGGCGAACGGGAATTATGGATCAAATTGCGCTTCGCTTTCAGCGGGCGAGCACGCCGTCGAGCTTGTCGAAGCTGCCGCCCCAGCCCTGCCGCATCGAATCATGCTGGCCGGCGAAATAGGCTGTCTCCGCGGCGCTGGCTTCGATCGGCCACCAGCGCAGCTCGAGCCGGGTCGCCTCGCCCTCGTCGTGGAACTCGACCACGGTCATCAGCCTGAGCGGCCAATCGCCGTCGAACGGCATCCGCACCACATTGCCGTCCGCGTCCCCCGCCGAATGCTCGTAGGCGAGCAATGCCGGCGGCTCGACGTCGCGCCAGCCGAGCCGCGCGCGCAGGGTCATCTCGCCCATCTCCATCCGGATCAGCGTGTGGCCGCCGGCGCGGAGGTCGTGATGCTCGACCGTGGCCGCACAGCCCGCCGGGCCCATCCAGCGGGCGAGCATCGCCGGATCGGTCCACGCGCGCCACACCAGCTCGCGGGGCGCGGCGAACCGCCGGACAAGGACGAAATCGCTGTCGGCTTCAGGCGCCGGGCTAGTCACGGTCAGCATGGTCGTCTCCCTTCATCTGGTCCTTGAGGAACGCGTCGAGCCGGTCGAGCCGCTCCTCCCACATCCGCCGCACGCCGTCGGCCCAGGCGACGGTTTCGGCCAAAGCCTCGGCATTGAGCCGGCGCGGGCGCGCCTGCGCCGCCTGACCGGTCGCGATCAGCCCCGCTTCCTCGAGCACCTTGAGATGCTTCGATATCGCCGGCTGGCTGATCGCGAACGGTCGGCTGAGCTCCGCCACCGTCGCCTCGCCTCGCGCGAGCCGGGAGAGGATCGCGCGGCGGGTGGGATCGGCGAGCGCAGCGAAGCGACGGTCGAGAGCAGCTGCTTCGATCATTGAATAGTTATATAACCTATAAGTTATGGAGAGGTCAAGGCCAAATTCCGCTGTCCTACACGGGTCGAGCTGTGCCAGAGGCGGGTGAGTAGGCTCTGCGGGTCGCGCCGAACCGGGCCCGGCGCGGGCATTGGGGTGAGTCAATTCAGTCAACTTTTCTGGTCAACTTTCACCGAGAGGGAGAGGCGTACAGTGACCGCGATCGGCATCTACGGCAGCCTCGGCCGCATGGGCCAGGCAATCGTTGCGGAGCTCGCCGGGATGGGCGCGCGCCATGCCGGGGGCGCCGATGCCACCGACGATCCGGCGCTGGTCGCCGAGGCGGCGGACGTGCTGGTCGATTTCTCCAGCGCCCGCGCAGTGGAGGCGCATCTCGCCGCGGCCGGCGCCGCGGGCAAGCCGATCGTGATCGGCACCACCGGTCTCACCGAGGCCCATCACGCCGCGATCGACGAGGCGGCGCGGGAGATCGCGGTGCTGCAGACCGGCAACACATCGCTCGGCGTCACCTTGCTCGCCCGGCTGGTGCGCGAGGCGGCGGCGCGGCTGGGCGCGGCCGACTGGGACATCGAGATCGCCGAGATGCACCACCGCCACAAGGTCGACGCGCCGTCGGGCACCGCGCTGCTGCTCGGCGCCGCGGCGGCCGAGGGACGCGGCACCACGCTCGCCGAGGCGGCGGCCTACGACCGCTCCGGCATCACCGGCGCCAGGAGCGAGGGCACGATCGGCTTCGCCTCGCTGCGCGGCGGCTCGGTGATCGGCGACCACAGCGTCGTCCTTGCCGGCGAGGGCGAGCGGATCGAGCTCGTCCACCGCGCCGACAGCCGCGCGATCTTCGCCCGCGGCGCGATCGCGGCGGCGCTATGGCTCGCGAAGCAGCCGGCGGGCCGCTACACCATGGCCGAGGTGTTGGGGCTTTGAACCAGGCCGACGTCGTCGAGTTCTTCGCCCGGCTCGCCGCGGACAATCCGCACCCGGAGACCGAGCTCGAATACGCCAATCCCTTCACCCTGCTGGTGGCGGTGGTGCTCTCGGCGCAGATGACCGATGCCGGCGTCAACAAGGCGACACGGCGCCTGTTCGCCGAAGCCGACACGCCCGAGAAGATGGTCGCGCTTGGCGTCGATGCGCTGCGCGAGCGCATCCGCACGATCAACTTCTACAACACCAAGGCCAAGAACGTGATCGCGCTCAGCGAGGCGCTGATCCGCGACCATGGCGGCGAGGTGCCCGCCGACCGCACGGCGCTGGAGAAGCTGCCCGGCGTCGGTCGCAAGACCGCGAACGTGGTGCTGAACTCGGCCTTCGGGCAGGAGACCTTCGCCGTCGACACCCACATCTTCCGCGTGTGCAATCGCACCCGCCTCGCCCCCGGCAAGGATCCGCTCGCGGTCGAGCGCAAGCTCGAGGAGAGCGTACCGCAGCCGTTCCGCATCCACGCTCATCACTGGTTAATCCTGCACGGCCGATACACGTGCAAGGCTCGGGTGCCGGAGTGCTGGCGCTGCATCGTCGCCGACCTCTGCCCCTACCAGCCCAAGACCCCGCCGCCGGCGGCGCGCAAGCGATCGTCCGCCGCGGCCAGAGGAGAGCCGTGATGAGAAGCGCCGTGCTCGCGCTAGCCGTCCTCGCCGTCGCCGCCCCCGCTCTCGGCCGCGACAAGCCGGTCCCGGCGGCGACACCCACCGGCAAGCCGGTCGACTGCATCCGGTTGAACGACATCCGCGAGAGCCGCGTCCGGAGCGACGAGGTGATCGATTTCGTGACCAAGAGCAACAAGGTCTACCGCAACGCGCTGGACGGCGGCTGTCCCCAGCTCGGGTTCGAGCGGCGCTTCAGCTATCAGGTCTCAACGGGTCAGCTCTGCTCGACGGACATCATCACCGTCCTTACCGGCCCGGGCATCACGCGCGGAGCAAGCTGCGGGCTCGGCCGGTTCCAGCCGGTCGAGCTGGCCAAGACAGCACGCTGAACGCGAGGGGCTGGCGCACCCCGCGGGCGCCTGCTAGGTGGGCCTCCGCCGGCACCCGTAGCTCAGCTGGATAGAGCGCTGCCCTCCGAAGGCAGAGGCCACAGGTTCGAATCCTGTCGGGTGCGCCATTTCGGTCCAAAACCACGAGACCCTAGCGCCGCCGCCTCTACGCCAGAGGCGGCGGTGAGGGTTCGTAGCAATTCGGTGCGGGTGCCCCGAATGCGAACCTCCGTCTTGCTGATCACCTCGACCCGTTGCGCAACCGCGCGAATGTGATTGCGAGCATAGGTGCCGTCGTCGTGTCGGAGCCATTAGCGCCGCCCAATCATCGGGCGGATTGCCCTTGTCGAGCATCTTGCGGAACACCGCATAGGCATCCGACTTTGAGCCGTAGGTGCGCAGCGTGGTCTCGTCGTTGACCCAGGCGAAGATGATAATCTTCGCGCTCGTGCTGTATCGGAAGAACAGGCGGAAGCGTCCGGCGCCGAACTTCGCCCGGAACCAGTGCTTGCGGTCCTCGCCGAGCGTTCCACCCTGCCGATACTCGGTGCGCGCCGGGTCCTGTGGGATCGTCTCGAACACGAGCTGGCGCAGCGCCGCCAGCAGCTTCGCGTTGGCCGACTTGCGCCAGCCGCGCGGGTCTTTCGACCGTGCGCATTCGACCGCCGCCATCAGTTTCTCGAGCTGGTCGAGAAACAGCGGATGGCCGAAAAGCTGCCAGCCGTTGACGACGATCATGGCTCAGAGATCGACGTCGCCGTCGATCGGCGCATCCAGATCGACCTTGACGCCTTCGGTCAGCGCAGCGAGCCGCTCGGCGAGGGTCGGGGAAAGGGCGGTCAGTGCCTCCGGCCGGCGTTTGATGTCTTCGGCGAGGAACGAGAGGAAGCCGTCGATCGCCGGATCGTCATGCTCGGCATCGGCGCGATGCACCGACACCCCATGCTCGTCGACGCGGAAGGCGATCTTGCCGCCATAATCGACGCCGAGCGCCTGGCGCACGGATTTAGGGATCGTGGTCTGACCCTTGGCGGTGATGGTGCTGATCTCTTCGAGTGATACGGACATGATCGGTCTCCCTGCAAAGGGAGGTAAGGAATATTCCTTACTCTGTCAAGCCCTGATCTCGATAGACGCTGAACGGCCAAGCTCCCTTTCGCACGCCCGACCCCACCCGCACGGCTCTTTCGTGGCTGACCTGATCGAAGCCGCCTGTCGGCGCAACAGCGTCGGGCCGCTTTGGTCCGATCGTGACGTCTGCGTACGAGCAATGCGCCGCTCAGGACGCCACGATGTCAAATGCAGAGCCCGACATCCGCCGGATCACCCCGCGCGCAAGCGACTGGGTGAGCGCACCCTTCACCGACGGTGCGTTCGACACTGGAAGCCGGGCCGCCACGCCGCTCGTCGAGGGCCTCATCCGAACGCCTCGCGACATGCTCTTCGTCACCCTGACCGGAGGCGCGCGCCATCTCGACGTCCGCACCGACTGCGGCCACCACTTTCAAGGACCCGAGACCATGGGCGCGGTCTCGTTCGTACCAGCAGGCTGTGAGCGGCGCTTCGTCTTGCAGGACGTGCGTTCCCGCTGGGCCTCGATCTCGCTTCCCACCGGCATGTTCTCTCGCCTACGGCCGGAGATGCCAGCGCCATCTGCTGGGGCCTTCACCAACGAACGCCACCCGTTCGTCGTTGCTGCCGTTGCCGAATGCGCGCGTCTTCATCGCCTCGATGGAGGTTTCGATCCCGCCTATGCCGAAAGCATGGCGGCTGCACTCATGCTCTATCTTAGTCGGCACCACGGCACGCTGCCTGAGGAACGCACGGGGTCTAGACCTCGCGGCCAATCAGCCGATCAACCGACCATTTGCCGCCGCCATGGATGGAAATCATCAGCCCGACGAAGCCCAGGATCAGCGGATACTCAAAACCGCGATCGATCCACGGATAGGTTGGGCCGACGGCGAAGCAGATAGCGGCCATCTGGATCGCCAGCATGGGCGCGAATATCCGGGTCGCGAGGCCGCCCGCCACGGCCAGGCCGCCGAACGTCTCCAGCAGCGCGACGAACACGGCGAGCTGCGGCGCGAACGGCAGGCCAAGTACCTCGCCGATCAGGCGCGTTGATCCCGCCATCGGGTTGGCCATCGACCCGTGAGCCGTTCCCAAGAGCTTCGGAATACCATGGGTGAGGATGGTCAGGCCGAAGGCCATTCGGAGAAGCGTGTAGGTTAGCGGTTTTGCCCGTTCGTAGAACGGCGCGAGACGGGGGAGGATGAGCGCAGTCTGGGTCGACATAGGATGCTCCTGTCGCGTGTGTCGGCGGGAAAGGGGGCGCCCGCCAGTCGCGGACGCCGCCGACTGTTCGCGTCAGGCAAGCCTCGCAGGCTTGAGCAGGTCCGCGAGGCCGATGCGGTGGAGCATTTCGGCGCGCACGCGGTCGAGCACCGCAAAACCGACGTTCGCGCCGTCCTCGGCCGGGTCGAAATGGATCCGGAACGGACGCTCGCCAAAGGGCATATCCACCGCCGCAACGATGCGCTCAGCAACGCCGATAGGATCGGCGTCGTCGGGAACGGTCGCCGCCAGGGCCGGCGGCAGGTCGTTCATGAAGTCCTTGTAGGGACCCGCCTCATATTCAGCGAGGCGTGCGGTGTCGGCGGGGCTGCCGGAATGGGCAAAGTGGTTGGTGCCCTTGGTGAAGGCTCCGGGTACCACGATCGTTGTCTCGATGCCCCACCGAGCCAGCTCGCGGGCATATTGGACCGCCAGCGAGTCCATCGCCGCCTTGGCCGCGAAATAGGGGGACAGATAGGGCGGCGTCCCGCCAGCCGAACTGGAACTCGATACCCAGACTAGAAGGCCCTGCCGCCGGCTGCGCATGTGCGGCAGGGCAGCGCGGTTCACGCGCTGCGTGCCCAGCACGTTGACATCGTATTGCTGGGCGAACTGCTCCGGCGTGAAGGCTTCCGCCGGGCCGAACATCATGTGACCGGCATTGTGGACCAACACGTCGATGCGGCCGCTCTCGGCGATGATCTTCGCGACCGCTTCGTTGGCCGACGAGTCCGACTGAACGTCAAGCTCGATCGGGCGAATGTCGCTGCCTTCGATCGCCGCCAGCTCGCCGGCGTTCCTCGCGTTGCGCCCTGCGATGTCGCGCATCGAGGCGTAAACGGTGTGGCCGGCCCGGGCGAGTGCTTCGGCGGTCATGCGACCGAAGCCGCTGGACGCGCCAGTGATGAGAATGATCTTCTTCGTCATGACGATTTCCTTTCGAGTATTGGGTTTTGAGGAAGTGGGAGAGCAGCCGTCAGAAGACGTTGCTCTCGCCGCTCTCGCGGGTGATCGCGCCGTGGACTTCGAAGGCGTTGCGCTCGACCCAATTGCGGCGGAGCCGGCCATCGGGTCCGACTTCGAGGATGGCGGTGCCGAACATCTCGAACGGCGCGCCGTTGGGCTCGGTGTCCATGAGGCCGTTGTTGCGTCCGGTCACGCGCCAGCGCGACGCAACGCGGCTCCCATCATGGTTCTGGAACGTCTCGACGATATGGAACTCGAACTCGTGGACCTTCGCCTGAAAGTCCCGCACCCAGGCCTTGAACTCGTCCCGCCCAACAATGTCGTTGCCGCCCGACGTGATGACGAAATCCTCGTGAACCAGTTCGTCGACCGCTTCGGGATTGAGGTCCTGCCAGACCTTCCGCCAAAAGGTTTCAACGATGGTCACGCTGCTACGGTCGGTCATTTCATCCTCCTGTGAGATTGGGTTTCAGATGATCCCGCCGTTGGCGCGGAGGATCTGACCGTTGATCCAGGCCCCATCAGGGCCGGCGAGGAAGGCGACTGTGGCAGCGATGTCTTCGGGCCGGCCGAGCCGTTCCAGCGGGGCGAGCCTGGTCAGCCGGTCGATGGACTCCGGCGTGTTGGCATCGAGGAAAAGCGCCGTCGCGGTCGGGCCAGGAGCCACGGCGTTGACCGTGATGTTCCGCCCGCGCATCTCCTTGGAGACGACGTGCGTCATGGCTTCCACGCCGGCCTTGGTCGCGGCATAGACGACGTAATTCGGGTGATAGAGCCCGACGACGCTGGATGAGAGGTTGATGATCCGGCCGCCCTCGCGCAGCCGCCGGGCCGCCTCGCGCAGGGTGTTGAAGCTGCCTTTCAGATTGACGGCCACCTGGCTGTCGAACAGGGCGTCGTCACTCTCGGTGAGCGGCGCCACCTTCATGATGCCGGCGTTGTTCACCAGCACGTCCACGCCGCCGAAAGCGGTCTGTGCGGCGTCGAACATGCGCGCCACGGCGTCCGCGTCGCTAACGTCCGCCTGAGCCGGAATGGCCTTGCCGCCGGCAGCTTCGATCTTCGCGACCAAAGCCTCGGCGTCCACCGCGCCACCGGCATAGTTGATGACGACCGTGAAGCCGTCTGCCGCCAGTCGCTCCGCGATAGCAGCGCCGATGCCGCGCGACGCGCCGGTAACGATCGCCACCTTGTCCGTATCTTTGCTCATTGTGGAATCTCCTTCGTCATCACGGACCCTGCCGGGCCGATGAGGGGCAATGTGCCCGCTGGCGACATGGAGATAATCAGGCTAGATGCAGCAATACTGTTCGCGATGATGGAATAATCAAAAGCGCCATGGATCGGCTCGACGCAATGCGGCTGTTCACACGGGTGGTCGATCGGTGCAGCTTCACCCAGGCGGCGCACGACCTCGACATTCCGCGTTCAACCGCTACCCAGGTGATCCGGCAGCTCGAAAGCCGACTTGGCGTAAGACTGCTCCAGCGCACGACGCGCACCGTGCGGCCCACGCTCGACGGTGAGGCCTATTACCGGCGATGTCTTGCGATCCTCGACGACATCGAGGACGCGGAAGGTGCGTTCCGCGGCGCGGCGCCCAAGGGCATGTTGCGGGTCGAGGTGCAGGGCACGATCGCCCGGCACTTCCTGTTGCCCGGCCTGCCGGCGTTTCTCGAGCGCTATCCCGAAATCGAAATAGCGATGAGCGAAAGCGACCGCTGGGTCGATGTGGTGCGCGAGGGCGTCGATTGCGTCCTTCGCTATGGGGCGCTGCCGGACAGCGATCTTGTTGCGCGGCCCGTCACGACGCTTGAGCGCATCACCTGCGCGGCACCGGCCTATCTGGAGCGATACGGCTGCCCACAGACTCCGGATGAGCTGAAGGATCATCGCGTGGTCGGGATCCGTTTGATCTCAACCGGCGCGCTTACCCCGATCGAGTTCGTGCAAGCGGACGGCGTGAGGCGCGTTGATATGGCTGCGCCCTTTTCCGCCACTGGCACGGAAACCTTTCGCGAAGCGGTCCTGCTTGGGCTGGGGCTTGCGCAGATGCCCCTTTTCCACGTCGTGCGCGACCTTGCCGAAGGGCGTCTGGTGCGTGTCCTGGCGGGCTATTCCGTGCCGTCAGCGCCGGTCTCCATACTCTATCCACGCAGCCGGCAGCTCTCCCCCCGCGTGCGGGTGTTCATTGATTGGGCAGTCCAGCGCTTCCTGGTCATGCGGGGCTTGTCGTAAACGGCCGTAAACCGGCGTTCGGCGGGGGAAGGCAGCTATGCGCCTTAATTGCAGCCATTCAGCCGATCCCCGAACGATCCTAAAAGCCGCGGTTCACTGCTGTGCCAGGTTTTACGCCCCTGAAACCCGGGAGGTGACCACCCTCGTTTTCCCAGCTGTCTTCGGCCCGTGATCGACCGGCGGAATGTCGCGCATCAGGCAATGCCGGAGCGCCCGGCGGGACGAAAACTGCTTTCCGCGCGTTCACCAAAGTGTGGGGTGTAGCCATAGCTCCTCTCCGTCTTCGAGCGGGAGCATGAACCATCTCTCAGCCGCACCCGCGCCCAGGGCATAAGTAGGGTAGCCCCTATATGGGGGCGGCGAGGCATATTACTACAAGCGGCCAAAGTCCGGGAAAGGCTGAGGCTATAGTAAATAATAGAGGGCCGTACCCGATTGCCCGGACGGATCGTTCTACCTAACCCGGAAAAGAATTCAGAAGATGAACGATCAGCATGACATTTCAGTCCTCAATGGACTGACTGCCACCGCTCTCGCCAGTATGAAGGGATATGAAGACGCCGTCGAGGATGTGGAGAGCACACGGCTCGCCTCGTTGTTCGCGGATTTCGCCCGTGATCGCGGGCGAGTGGTCGCCTCCCTGCAAGCTGAAGTTGGCGCCCTTGGCGGAGAGCCCGAAGAAAGCGGCAGCTTCCTGGGCGCTGCACATCGCGGTTTCATAGACCTCAAGCAGGCGCTCACCGGCAAGAACGACAAGGCGATCATAGACGAGGTCGAGCGCGGCGAGGACCATATCAAGGCGAAGTTCGAGGATGCCTTGAACGATACCGAGCTTCAACCGGCGACCTTGACCGTGATCCGCGAGGCTTTCACCTCGGTCAAGGCGAGCCATGACCAGGCGAGGGCGCTGAAACACAACATGGTGTGAGGCAGGAGGGCAGCTGGCGTCGATCTATCGTCCGCTACCATTTCCGGAAGGAGAACGGACATGGCCCCAATGCAGAGGCTTCCAGTGGTGCGATCGGTGCGGCCACGCTGATTTCCGCGGATCAGGCGCGGGGCACAGTCGTGCATGGCCGCGACGGCGACAAGCTGGACCGCTATACCGTTGCCATCGACAAGTGCGTGCTGGAAGGCGCCTCCGCCTATGGGCCCGACTCCGCCCCGCTCTTCGATGAGGCCCATGGTCAACGAGTGACCGAATATTATCGGCTGTCCCTGCAAGGCGTCTGACCAAGCTACCGACCGCCCCTCGACGGCTGTTGTCCAGCGTCGAATAGACTCCGGGTCGCGATGCCGACCATGCTATAGTGGGGCAGCGAGTCGATATGCCCCGGCAGGGGCGCGCGCTCGGAACTACCCGGACCAGCTTTCATTTCCGCGAGCCCCCGGTTCCCCCTGGGAAGGGGCCAAGATCATGCATCGAATTGCTCATCCCGACGTCGCGCATAGCCTGGCGCTGGCGATCCTCGCCTCTTCCGACGCGCCTGCCCTGCTGCTCGACGGAAACCTCGCCGTCATTGCCGCCAGCGACTCATTCTACCGTACCTTTGCTCTCGAGCCGGAGAATGTGGCCGGGCAGCCGCTGTTCGAGCTCGGCGGCGGCGAGTGGGACGTGCCGCAGCTTCGCTCGCTGCTCGATGTCACCCTTTCCGAAGCAGGAATCGAAGCCTACGAGATGGATCTCAAGGGCGACAGCGCTCCCCGTCGGCTTGTCCTCAATGCCCGAAAGCTCGACTATGGCGATGCCGAGCAGGTCCGCCTGCTCGTGACGATCTGCGATGTCACCGAGGCGCGGGCCAGCGCAAGGCTGAAGGACGACCTGCTGCGCGAGAAGGCTATCCTGCTCCGGGAACTCCAGCATCGCGTCGCCAACAGCCTTCAGATCATCGCCAGCGTGCTCATGCAGAGCGCGCGGCGAGTGCAGTCGGAGGAGGTGCGAGGCCATCTCCACGACGCACATCACCGGGTCATGTCGATTGCCACTCTCCAGCAGCAGCTCGCTGCGTCGAGCTTAGGCGATGTGGAGCTTCGCGGCTATTTCACCCGGCTCGGCGCGAGCCTTGGTGCATCGATGATTCACGATCATGACCTGATCTCTATTGCGGTGACCGCGGATCGCAGCAGCGTGAATGCGGACATCTCGGTCAGTCTTGGACTGATCGTTACCGAGCTGGTGATCAATGCGCTCAAACATGCTTTCCCGGGGAACCGCAGCGGCAGGATCCTCGTCGATTATCACGCGCATGGATCGAACTGGACCCTGTCGGTAAGCGACAATGGCGTTGGCACTCCGGAAGCGTTGTCGGCGGCAAGGCCGGGTCTCGGCACCAGCATCGTCCAAGCCCTCGCCAATCAGCTTGACGCCGCTGTTGAGACCGAGGGTGGGTATCCCGGAACGACGGTCTCCATCACGCATACCGAATTGTCGGTCGTTTGAGGCCGTAAAGAAGCTGGCGGCGGAAAGCGTTGCCATCGCGGCTGAAAGGCCGGAATCTCCGCGCGCGCCACTCCAAGGCTTCGAGCTGGTGCGACCTTGCAGTCAGCTTAACGGGCTCTAGCCGTGCCGTCGCGGCGGATATGATGATAGAAATGGGTCCTAATATGCTCAGTATTATTAAGGCGGATGAATATTCCTTAATAATGGCGATAGATGATTTCTAAATCATATCGCTCCATATTTTCTTTTTAATTTCTAGTTTACTGAAACTTATATTGTTGCGGAGCGTTGTGCGCATGACCTTATTTGAGGTCAGGAGTAACGATCATGAGAAAAATATTTCTAGCGGCCGCTATGGTGGCCGTCGCAGCTCCGACTGTGCCCGCCTTGGCGCAATCCGATCAAGGCTGGAGCGAACAGCGTCGAGACGCCCGTGCGGCCGACCGGGAGTATCGCGAGGATCTTCGCGATGCCGACAATCCGCGCGACGTTCGCCAAGCCCGGCGCGAACATGCGCGCAATCTCGCCAAGGCTGATCGCAACGCGCGGCAGGCCAATCGTGGCTGGCGAGGATACGGCAACTATGACTGGGACCGTCGCGAGCCCGGGAGGGATCGCTATGATGCCGGGCGCTATTATCGCAGTGGCAACTACTATCAGACCCGCACGCTCGCCTATAACGACCGCGTCTACCGCGGCCAGAACGGGCGCTATTATTGTCGCCGTCCGGACGGCACGACCGGGCTGATCATCGGTGCCGCCGCCGGCGGGCTGCTCGGCAACACCATCGTGCGCGGCGACAGTCAGATTCTGGGAACCCTGATCGGCGCCGCCGGCGGTGCAGTTGCAGGTCGAGCGATCGAACGCGGCAACGTTCGCTGCCGATAAGGCATCGCAACAATCTCGCGTGGAAGGCGGTGGGAAACCTCCGCCTTCTTCGAGCACCTGGCCTCGATCGATCTGGAATTGCGGTGTCGCACTGAGCGCATGAACTCCAAGGCTGGAATTATCTATCGAGCTGCATCTCTTCATTACGTACATTCTCGCTGGCGTAATCGCGTTGCTCGTCAGCGTGTGCGTGTGGACGCTATTGCACCGCACTTACGTACGCCGCGTCGCCCGTAGAAAGCTGCGGGAGCGCATCGTTCGGGGAAGCAATAATGGATAGAGTCAGAGCTGAGGCGAGCTCAGCGTATTTGTCCGCGTCGAATAGGGGCCATCGGGACGTAGGGCTGGCTTCCCGATCCTTACAGTGCGACGCTGCTGCTTATCCCACTCTCGAGAGGGAGACACAACGGCAGTACTTGCTTGAGCGCCAGCGCAACCGACCCAGGGCCCCTCACAGCCCAATGCGAAGCGCTCAGGATGTTGATGCTGCCCGGTGTTGGACCTCCCCCAAGCAGGGAGACCGGGCAGCGCGTCACGCCGCTGCTCAGCTCCTGGCAACCGATCGCCAACGAACTCGGCCAAGTCCGATGCGTGAGGATGTCCACGGTTGCACAGCACGATGACCATGTGCCCGGAGCGCGGATAGACGGTGACGTCGGCGTTCACGCCTCAAGCGCTGTGCGATGGCGGTAGTTCGCCTTGTCGTTTCGCATGGCGATGCGCAAGCGACGAGTTGCAATCCCATCATCGGGCGGACTGACGCAGTGTCTGCTTTCACGATCTGACTCTCCGAAAGCCGCCAGTCGGCTTGCGGTCCAGCTTTTGACCTTGCTTCGTCGCGCTGGATGCCGACGAGACGCGGCTCGCCGCCGCCAATTATGCGAGCGGCAGCGGGGGTGTTCACGCTCGATCCCGCGACGGGCTGCCGAACGCGACGGCGCAGCTGTTCCGCAATCGCCCGAACCGCGAGCGCCAGGCGCTGCCTCATGCGCATTGGGCCGGCTTCACGACCGGCGGCGGTGAGCTGCCGGTCGTGGACCTCGGCGGCCATATCGAGCTCGACCGCACCGCCGGGCGGCTGTTCGTCACCAATCGCGGGCACGACAGCATCGCGGCGTTCAGGCTCGACGAGACCGGGGATGCGGCCCCGATCGGTCATTCCGCAAGCGATGGTCGTCGCCCCGCATGTTCGTGCTGCTCGAGGATGTCGGCCGCCTGATCGCGGTGCACGAGAACGACGGCATCGTCGCCGCCTTCGCGCTGCGCGACGACGCCCCGCCGGAGCCGACCGGAGCCTCGCTGACGGTCCCCGGCGCCGCGTTCGTCACGCCCGTCTCGACGAGGCCCCGGCCGACCCGCTAGGGCGGCCTCATGAGCAAACTCCCTTCGCCCCCCGTCGCCGAACGGCGCCCGCACACGTCCACCCATCATGGCGTCGAGCTCCACGACGATTGGGCATGGCTGCGCGATCCCGGCTATCCCAAGGTCACCGATCCCGACGTGCTCGCGTACCTCAACGCGGAGAACGACTATTACGAGGCGGTGATGGCGCCGCTGAAGCCGCTCGCCGACACGCTGTTCACGGAGATGCGCGGGCGGATCAAGGAAGACGATTCGTCGGTACCGCAGAAGGACGGCGACTTCCTCTACTGGACCGATTTCGAGACCGGCGGCGAATATCGCCGCTGGTGGCGCAAACCCGTCGGCGGCGGCCTCGACAGCGGTAGGGACCAGCTCATCCTCGACGAGCCGGCATTGGCGAATGGCAAGGAATATTTCCGGCTCGGCGGCTTCTCGGTGTCGAACAATGGCCGCTGGCTCGCCTATGCCTATGACGACAACGGCTCCGAGCGGTTCCTGCTCAAGGTCAAGGACCTCGAGACCGGCGAGCATCTGGCGGACGAGATTCCCGGCATCCTCTCCGACATCGTCTGGACCAGCGACGACAAGGGCTTCCTCTACGGCCTCGCCAACGACCAGTGGCGCACCGACAACGCCCGTTACCACCGGCTCGGCAGCGACCCGGCCGAGGATGTCGAGCTCTACCATGAGGACGACGAGGGCTATCGCGTCGGCGTCGGCGAGACTCAGTCGCGCAAATGGCTGATCGTCTCGACCGGCGACCATGTGACGAGCGAGGTGCGCCTGCTCCCCGCCGACGATCCCTTCGCCGAGCCGATCCTGGTCGCGCCGCGGCGGCCGGGCCGCGAATATGACGTCGAGGAGCATGACGGCACGCTCTATATCCACACCAACGACACCGATCCGATGTGGCGGCTGGTGACGGCGCCGATCAGCGATCCCGGCAGCTGGACCGAGCTGATCGCGCCCGACGCGCATTTCTACATGACCGGCATCACCACCTTCGCCGACGTCTTCGTGGTCGAGGGACGCGAGGACGGGCTCGATCAGATCGAGATCCATTATTACGACGGCCGCCCGAAACGCCGCATAGGCTTTCCGGAAGCGAGCTATGTCGCCGGCGTCGGCGATAACCCGGAATATGCGGTCGACAAGCTCCGGCTCGGCTATGAATCGATGGTGACGCCCGGCACCGTCTATGACTACGACCTCGCCGACGGCAGCCTGACCACGCTCAAGGTGCAGGAGATCCCCTCCGGCTACGACCCGTCGAAATATGCGACCGAGCGGCTCAGGATCACCGTACGCGACGGCACCGAGGTGCCCTGCTCGATAGTCTATCCCCAGGGCTTCCCGCGCGACGGATCGGGCAAGCTCTACCTCTATGCCTATGGCGCCTACGGCTATGCGATCCCGCCGGGCTTCTCGACCGGCCGGATGTCGTTCCTGGACCGTGGCATGGCGTTCGCCATCGCGCACATCCGCGGCGGCGACGACCTCGGCCAGCAATGGTATCACGACGGCAAGCTCGAGAAGCGGGAAAATACGTTCAACGATTTCGTCGATGTCGCGAAGGGATTGATCGAGCGCGGTTTCACCCACCGGGGCGGCATCGCCATCGCCGGCCGCTCCGCAGGCGGCGAGCTGATGGGCGCCGTCGTCAATTCCGATCCCGAGCTGTGGGGCGCGGTGGTCGCCGACGTGCCGTTCGTCGACGTGCTCAACACGATGCTCGACGCCAGCCTGCCGCTCACCCCCGGCGAATGGCCGGAGTGGGGCAACCCGATCGAGGACAAGGCGGCGTTCGAGCTGATCCGCAGCTATTCGCCCTACGACAACGTCCAGGCGCAGGCCTACCCGCCGCTCTACATCTCGGGCGGGCTCAACGACCCGCGCGTGACCTATTGGGAGCCGGCGAAATGGGCGGCGAAGCTGCGCGCGACCAAGATCGACGGCAATGTCCTGGTGCTCAAGACCAACATGGGCGCGGGGCACGGCGGCAAGTCGGGTCGGTGGGAGAGCCTGCGCGAGGCCGCCGAGGAGATGGCGTTCATCCTGTGGCAGATGGGGGCGACCGACTAAGATCCTCCCCGAGCAAGCTCGGGGAGGTTTATTAGGCCGGCTCGCTCTCCAGCAGCTCGGCGGCGTCGAGGCCGAGCAGCGCGATATAGTCGCGGACGCGCGGCCACATGCCGGTCAGGAATCGCTCGCGCTCGGCGACGCGCAGGCGGTCGACCGCGCCGGGCAGCACGAACATGCCGACCCCACGCCGCACCTCGACATAGCCCTCGTCCTGGAAGCTCTGGTACGCCTTGGCGACGGTCAGCGGGTTCGCGCCCTGCTCGGCGGCGAAGGCGCGGACCGAAGGGAGCTGGTCCCCGGCACGATATTCTCCCCTGAGGATCGCCGCCGCGATCGCGGCGCGGAGCTTGAGATATACGGGGCCGTCTTCGTGCTCGAGCGCTGTCATGCTGCCATAATACACCGATTCGCCGGTACGTCCACCCTCATCCTGTCCACTTCCGGACAATGCTGTTCATTTCCGGACGCGGCCGCTCCTCGAGCGGTCGGGAGGGCGTGCCGATGAAGACGAAACCGGCGATCCGTTCCGGCGCCGCGCCGAACAGGTCGCGCACCGCGTCGGAATAGGCGGCCCAGCCGGTCAGCCAGCCGCCGGCGAAGCCCATCGCCGTGGCGGCATGGAGCAGGTTCATGCAGGCGGCACCTGCCGACAGCTCCTGCTCCCACAGCGGAATGTGGCTGTCGGGCCTCGGCGAGGATAGCACCACTACCAGCGCCGGCGCCTGGCGTGCGAAGCCCTCCATCGCCTCGATCTCGAGCCGCCCTGCCTCGGGCCGCTCGGCGCGATAGGCGGCGACCAGCTTGGCGGCGAAGGCGTCGCGCGCCTCGGCCGGCACGATCACGAAGCGCCACGGCGCGAGCTTGCCGTGATCGGGCACGCGCGCGGCGATCTCCAGCATCGCGTCGAGCTGCGCCTCGTCGGGACCGGGACCGGCCATGTCGCGCGGCTTGCCGGAGCGGCGGGTGGCGAGCAGCGCGAGCGGGGAAGAGATGTCGTTGAGCATGATGATGCCCGTATCAGCCGGCCGAAACGGCAACAACCGCTTCACAGCGCTGGATTCCGCGCTAGTCTGATTCCCCATCATAGCCGTACGCACGGCTTTAGGGATCTTCCACTTCGATGATCATCAGTTCCGCAGGCGGCGGTGTTCCCGCCAATGCCAAGACCTTCCTCGGCCATCCGCGCGGCCTCTACATGCTGTTCTTCGCCGAGATGTGGGAGCGCTTCTCCTACTACGGAATGCGCGCGATCCTGGTCTTCTATCTCACCAAGCATTTCCTGCTCGGCGACCAGCCGTCCTATGCGATCTACGGCGCCTATACGGCGCTGGTCTACATCACCCCCGTCATCGGCGGGATGATCGCCGACCGGTATCTCGGCGCGCGCAAGGCGGTGCTCGCCGGCGGCGCGTTCATCGCCTTCGGCCACCTGCTGATCGCGCTGGTCGAGGGCCCGCACGGGATGCGGGGCGGCTATCTCGGCGGCTTCTATCTCGCGCTCGCCGCGATCATCGTCGGCACCGGCTTCCTCAAGGGGAACATCTCGGTGCTGGTCGGCCAGCTCTACGCGCGGGACGATATGCGCCGCGATCCCGCCTTCTCGATCTTCTATATGGGGATCAACCTCGGCGGGTTCCTCGGGCCGATTGTCGTCGGCTATCTCGGCGAGCGCGTCGGCTGGTCGTGGGGGTTCGGCGCCGCCGGGATCGGCATGATCCTCGGCCTGGTCGTGTTCGTGCTGTTCCAGCGCGAGCTGCACGGCGCGGGCGAGCCGCCGTCGCGCGAGGCGCTCAAGGCGCCGGTCGTCCCCGGCCTGTCGCGCGAATGGGCGACCTATCTCGCCGCGGCGCTCGGCGTGCTCGCGATTGGCTGGGTGATCCAGTATCAGAACGCGGTCGGCTGGGCGCTGGTCGCGTTCGCGCTCGTCACCTTCGTCTACGTCCTCTACCGCGCGGTCGCCACCCTGCCGCGGGTCGAGCGCAACCGCGTGTTCGCGGCGCTCTACCTGATCGCGCTGTGCCCGCTGTTCTGGGCGCTGTTCGAGCAGCAGGGATCGTCGCTCAACATCTTCACCGACCGCTCGGTCGACCGCGTCTATTTCGGCTGGGAGGTGCCGGCGTCGCTGTTCCAGTCGATCAACTCGGTTTTCATCATCCTGTGCGCGCCGATGTTCGCGGGGCTGTGGACCTGGCTCAACAAGCGCGACTTCGAGCCGACCGCGGCCTTCAAGTTCGGCATCGGGCTGATCCTGGTTGGCGTCGGCTTCTTCGCCGTCATCGTCGGCGCCGGAACCGGGCGCGACGGCCTGACCCCGGCGATGTACGTCATCCTGCTGTTCTTCTTCCACTCGGCGGCCGAGCTGTGCTTCTCGCCGGTCGGCCTGTCGTCGATGACGCGGCTGTCGATCCCGTCGATGACCGGCCTCATGATGGGCAGCTGGTTCCTGGCGATGGCGGCCGGCAATTTCCTCGCCGGGCTGATCGCCCAGGCGACCGGCGCGGAGGGCGCGGGGGTCGAGGGGATGCTCGACGTCTATGCCAAGATCGGCTGGTGGTCGATCGGGATCGGGGTGATCGCGCTCGCCGCCGCGCCGTTCGTCACCCGGCTGATGCATCTCGACTCGTTCGGCGAGCCGCAGGTCGACCATGCCCTGGCCGGAGAAGGCGAGCTGGCCGAGGGCGCGGCGGCCGGGCTGGATGCCAGCCGCGGACTCAAGGCCTAGATGCGGAGGATGCGCGCCGGGCGATGATGCGCTATTCTCTCCCCGAACAAGGGGAGATTGTCATGACGCCGCTCGGCTGGGTCGTCGTCGCCGCGATCGCGTTCGTCGGCTCGCATTTCCTGCTGTCGCATCCGCTGCGCGCGCCGGTGACGCGGGCGGTGGGCGAGCGGGGCTTTTTCGCGCTCTATCTGCTTACCGCCTGGGTGACGCTGATCTGGCTCGGCTGGGCCTATTGGGCGATGCCGGCGGAGACGCCGCTGTGGCCGGTCGGCGACGGGCTGTGGGTGGTCGGCACGCTCCTCACGTATGTCGCGAGCGTGCTGCTGATCGGCTCGTTCGCGCGCAACCCGGCCTTCCCGACCCGACCGGGCGCGCCGCCGCCGACCGATGTGCCGGAGCCGCGCGGCGTGTTCAGCGTGACGCGCCACCCGATGATGTGGGCGTTCGCGCTATGGGGCGTGACGCACATGCTGGTGATGCCGATCGCGTCGAACCTGGTGCTGGCGGGCGCGATCACCGTGCTCGCGCTGATCGGCGCAGCGCTGCAGGACCGGAAGAAGGAGGCGCTCCAGGGCGAACGCTGGCGGGCGTGGGAGGCGAAGACCAGCTACTGGCCCTTCGCCGCGATCGCCGCGGGGCGGACGCGGTTCACTCCGGCCGGGGTGGGACCGGTGCTCGGCGGCTTCGCGCTGTGGCTCGCCGCCACCTGGGCGCACGTCCCGCTCACCGGATGGCCCGCGGGCGTGTGGAAGTGGATCGGCTAACCTAGCCCCTCCCCCGGAGGGGAAGAGCTTATTTGACTCTGTTCGCCACCAGATCGTCCACCACCGCCGGATCGGCGAGCGTGCTCGTGTCGCCGAGGTTCGACACGTCCCCTTCCGCGATCTTGCGCAGGATGCGGCGCATGATCTTGCCCGAGCGTGTCTTGGGCAGGCCCGGCGCGAACTGGAGAGCGTCGGGGGTCGCGATCGGACCGATCTCGGTGCGGACCCATTTGACCAGCTCGCCGCGCAGCGCCTCGCTCGCCGCCTCGCCGGCGTTGAGCGTGACATAGGCGTAGATGCCCTGCCCCTTCAGGTCGTGCGGCATCCCGACCACCGCCGCCTCGGCGACCTTGGGGTGGAGCACCAGCGCGCTCTCGACCTCGGCGGTGCCCATGCGGTGGCCGGAGACGTTGATGACGTCGTCGACCCGGCCGGTGATCCACCAATAGCCGTCCTCGTCGCGGCGGCAGCCGTCGCCGGTGAAATACTTGCCGCGATAGGTGGTGAAATAGGTCTGGAAGAAGCGCGCATGGTCGCCCCACACGGTGCGCATCTGTCCCGGCCAGCTCCGTGCGATGACGAGGTTGCCTTCGGTCGCGCCCTCCAGCACGCGGCCTTCCGTATCCACGACCTGCGGCTCGATGCCGAAGAAGGGCACCGTCGCGCTGCCGGGCTTGAGGTCGACCGCGCCGGGCAGCGGGGTGATCATATGCCCGCCGGTCTCGGTCTGCCACCAGGTGTCGACGATCGGGCAGCGGCCTTCGCCGACCACCTCATGGTACCAGCGCCATGCCTCGGGATTGATCGGCTCGCCGACGGTGCCGAGCAGCTTGAGGCTCTTGCGGCTGGTGCGCGTCACATGCTCGTCGCCTTCGCGCATCAGCGCGCGCAGCGCCGTGGGAGCGGTGTAGAGGATCTCGACCCGGTGGCGGTCGACCACCTGCCAGATGCGGCCGGCGTCGGGCCAGTTGGGCACGCCCTCGTACATCAGCGTGGTCGCGCCGTTGGCGAGCGGACCGTAGAGGATGTAGCTGTGCCCGGTCACCCAGCCGATATCTGCCGCGCACCAATAGACCTGCCCCGACCGGTAGTCGAACACCAGCTCGTGCGTCAGGCTCGCCCACAGCAGATAGCCGCCGGAAGTATGGAGCACGCCCTTGGGCTTCCCGGTCGAGCCCGAGGTGTAGAGGATGAACAGCGGATCCTCGGCGTCCATCGCCTCAGCCGGGCAGTCGGCGGACACCAACGCGCCCGCCTCGTCGTACCAGCGGTCGCGCTCCGTCATCGGAACGGGCTCGCGGCTGGTGCGCACCACAATCACCCGTTCCAGGCTCGGCGCACGGGCCGCGGCGGCGTCGACATTGGCCTTGAGCGGAACGGTCTTGCCGCCCCGCCGCCCGATGTCGGCGGTGACGACGATCTTCGAATCGCAGTCCTGGATGCGGCCCGCCAGCGCATCCGGGGAGAAGCCGCCGAACACCACCGAATGGACCGCTCCGATCCGCGCGCAGGCGAGCACCGCGAACGCCGCCTCGGGGATCATCGGCATGTAGATGGTGACGCGGTCGCCCTTCCCGACGCCCTCCGCCTTCAGCACGTTGGCGAAGCGGCATACCTCCTCGAACAGCTGGAGATAGGTGAAGCGCCTCGGCTCCGCCGCGGGATCGTCGGGCTCCCAGATCAGCGCCGTGTCGCCGCCGCGGCTGGCGAGATGGCGGTCGAGGCAGTTGGCGGCGACGTTGAGCCTGCCGTCGGCGAACCAGCGGATGCCGAAGTCGGCCTCGTCGAAGCTCCATTCGCCCGCCTTGCTCGGCGGCTCGATCCAGTCGAGCCGCTTGGCCTGCTCCAGCCAGAAGCCGTCGGGATCGGCGAGCGACGCCTCGTACATCGTCCGGTAACAGGCCGCGTCGACCCGCGCATGGCGCTCCCACTCCTCGGGAACCGGATAGATGTCGGCCATGCTCGCTCTCCTTCGGGGCCCCTTTGCCCAAGGCGCAGGGGCCGGTGCAAGCCTGAACGGACATTTCCCGCCGGCGACAATTCGCGACACAAATCCGCTGGACGGTTCGACCTTGTCCGGTCATCTCATCGCACATGATGCCGCGTAGCCTGCTCATCATCCTGTCCGCCTCGACCGTGCTCGCCGGTTGCGCGGTGGGGCCCGACTATCGGCCGAAGACCGCCGACCAGCTCGGCGTGCCCGGCGCCTATTCGGTGCCGGCGGACAGCGCGCAGCGCGAGGACCTGACGCAATGGTGGACGCGCTTCGACGATCCGCTGCTGCAGCGGCTGGTCGCCAGCGCCGCCGCCACCAACCTCGACGTGGCGCAGGCGGTGACGCGGCTCCGCCAGGCGCGCGAGGCGCTGGTGCAGTCGCGCGCCGACCTGCTCCCCAGCGTCAGCGGATCGGCCGGCTATTCGCGCAACGTCAACATCCGCGGCGGCACCGGCACGATCACGCTGCCCGACGGTACCGTCACCACCATCTCGCGCAGCGCGAACGACAGCTTCTCGATCGGCGCGGACGCATCCTACCAGGTCGACCTGTTCGGCGGCGTCCGGCGGGGGATCGAGAGCAGCCGCGCGCAATATCAGGCGTCCGGCTACGACTATGCGTCGGTGCTGATCTCGACCCAGGCCGAGATCGCGCGCAACTACATGCTCGCGCGGCAGGCGCAGGCGAACCTCGCCAATGCCAGGGCCTCGCTCGCGATCCAGGACGACAATCTCCAGATCGCGGAGTGGCGCGTGCAGGCGGGGCTGGTCTCCTCGCTCGACCAGGAGCAGGCGCGTTCGCAGCGGGCGCAGACCGCCGCCTCGATCCCGCCGATCGAGCAGAGCTACAATTCGGCGGTGTCACGCCTCGCGGTGCTGACCGGCCAGGCGCCGGGTGCGCTCAAGGGCGAGATGGAGGCGATAAGGCCGATCCCGAAGGGACCGGAGACGGTCGGCGTCGGCATCCCGGCCGAGACGTTGCGCCAGCGCCCCGACGTGCTCGCCGCCGAGCGCAACCTCGCCGCCACGACCGCCGAGATCGGCGTCGCCAAGGCGCAGCTCTATCCGGCGCTGCGCCTGACGGGCAGCATCGACACCAACGCCAACGCGATCGGCGCGATCGGCGACATCATCACCGGCAGCGTGTTCGCCGGGCTCAGCCAGCTCATCTTCGACGGCGGCCGCGCCCGCGCGCAGGTGCGCTCCAGCGAGGCGGCGGCGGACGGGGCGCTCTATGCCTACAAGGGGACGGTGCTGACCGCGCTCGAGGACGTCGAGAACGCGATCGTCGCGCTCAATGCCGCCGAGGCGCGCGAGCGCGAGTTCGCGGTGGCGCTGGATGCGGCGAACAATACCGCGATCCTCTCGCGCAGCCAGTATCAAGCCGGGCTTACCGACTTCACCACGCTCAACCAGGCCGAGGCGTCGCTGCTCTCCGCGCGCAACGGGCTCACCCAGGCGCAGGCCGACCGCGCGACCGCGCTCGTCCAGCTCTATGTCGCGCTCGGCGGCGGCTGGAACAGCGCCGCCGTCCCCGAAGCGCCGTCTCCCGGCTCGCCGCAGGGCACCGTCTCGCTGGGGACTCCCCCTTCGCCACCGCTGCAGGACCGCTGATGGCTACCAACACCGCAGAGCTCAACGACTTCCTCGGCGCCAAGCCGGTGCCCGCCTGGCGGCGCTGGGCGAAATGGGCGGTGATCGCCGTAGTCCTGCTGCTGCTCGCGCTGCTCGTCTCGCGCTGCGTGTTCGGCACCGCCAGCACGCCCAAGTTCGAGACCCAGGCGGCGCGGCAGGGCAACCTCACCGTCACCGTCTCGGCGACGGGCAAGCTCGCGCCGACCAATCAGGTGACGGTCGGCTCGCAGCTCTCGGGCCTGGTCACCAAGGTGATGGTCGACGTCAACGACCGCGTCACCGCCGGCCAGCCGCTCGCGCTGATCGATCCCGAGCAGATCGACGACCAGATCCGCCAGGGCGAGGCGCAGATCGCCGCCAACCAGGCGCAGGTCCGCGTCCAGCAGGCGACCGTCGCCGAGGCGCAGGCGCAGCTCCGCCGGATGGAGGAGGTGTCGCGCCTGTCCGGCGGCCGGGTGCCGGCCAAGACGGAGATGCAGACGGCGCAGGCCAATTACCAGCGCGCGGTCGCCTCGCTCAGGGCGTCGCAGGCGGCGGTGACGCAGGCGCAGGCGCAGCTCGCCCAATCGCGCACCCAGCGCGCCCGTGCGGTGATCGTCTCGCCGGTATCGGGGGTGGTGCTCGCGCGCCAGGTCGATCCGGGCCAGACCGTCGCCGCCTCGTTCAACACGCCGACGCTGTTCGTGATCGCCGAGGACCTTTCGAAGATGAAGCTCGAGGTCGCGATCGACGAGGCCGACGTCGGCCAGGTCAAGCTGGGGCAGAAGGCGCAGTTCACCGTCGACGCCTTCCCAGGCAAGACCTTCCCGGCGATCATCACCCGCGTCGACCTGGGATCGAACCTGACGGTCGCCAACGCGACCTCCTCGTCCTCCTCCTCGACCAGCTCGACGTCGAGCACCCAGGGGCAGGTCGTGTCCTATGCCGCCGACCTCACCGTCGCCAACCCGACGCTGGAGCTGCGGCCCGGCATGACCGCGACCGCCGACATCGTCACTACCGAGAAGAGCAACGTGCTGCTGGTGCCCAATGCGGCGCTGCGCTTCCGCCCGCAGACGGCGAGCGCGAGCCAGTCTGGCGGCGGCATCACCGGCGCGATCGGGATGCGGCCGCGCCGCTTCGGCAACCGGGCGCAGCGCGAGGTCACTACCGATCGCGGCGCGCAGCAGACGATCTACGTCAAGGACGAGCAGGGCAATCCCAAGCCGATCCAGATCACCACCGGCGACACCGACGGCACCGTCACCGAAGTGACCGGCGGCGGGCTGAAGCCCGGGATGCAGGTGATCACCGGCCAGCTCTCCGGCGACAGCGGCGCCGCCGCCAAGAGTCAGCCGCGCCAGCGCTCGGGCGGTCCGGGCGGCGGTGGCTGACGTGGCCGGTGATCCGATCATCTCGCTGCGCGGGGTCACCAAAACCTATGGCGAGGGGCCGACGGCATTCCAGGCGCTGAAGGGCGTCGACCTCGACATCATGGGCGGCGATTTCGTCGCGGTGATGGGGCCGTCGGGCTCGGGCAAGTCGACGACGATGAACATTCTGGGCTGCCTCGACGTGCCGACCGAGGGGACCTTCCTGTTCCGCGGTCATCGTGTCGAGGCGCTCGACCGCGACCAGCGCGCGCTGCTGCGGCGGCGCTACCTCGGCTTCGTGTTCCAGGGCTTCAACCTGCTCTCGCGCACCAGCGCGCTCGAGAATGTCGAGCTGCCGCTGCTCTACCGCGGCGAAGACCGCAAGGCGCGCCACGACGCAGGCATGGCCGCGCTCGATAAGGTCGGACTCGCCGAATGGTGGGACCATACCCCCGCGGAGCTTTCGGGCGGCCAGCAGCAGCGCGTCGCCATCGCCCGCGCGATCGTGACCCAGCCCGCAGTGCTGCTCGCCGATGAGCCGACCGGCAATCTCGACAGCGAACGCTCGATCGAGATCATGGAGCTGCTCACCGATCTCAACAGGAACAGCGGCATCACCGTCCTCATGGTCACGCACGAGCCCGACATGGCGGCGTTCGCCCGCACCGTCGTTCATTTCAAGGACGGGCTGGTCGAGCGGATCGAGGCGCGGCACCGGCAGGGAGCGCCGGTGACATGACGGCGATTCGGACAAAATTCCCTCTCCCGTTGGGAGAGGGAGGGAGCCGCCCAACGGGCGGCGGAAGGGTGAGGGTGACTCGCGGAGAGCGTTTCGCGCTCACCCTCACCCCGCGTCGCCTCCGGCGACTTGCCCCTCTCCCAAAGGGAGAGCGGTTATGATCGGCACGACCTTCGTCCTCGCGATCCGGTCGATCCGGCGGCATCTGCTGCGCTCGTTCCTGACCATCCTCGGCATCGTCATCGGCGTCGCCGCGGTGGTGACGATGGTGACGCTGGGCAAGGCGACCACCGCGGCGGTGCAGAAGCAGATCGCCGCGCTCGGCACCAACGTGCTCCAGATCCGCCCCGGCCAGGGCTTCGGCCGCGGCGGCGGCGGGCCGCGGCCGCCCGACTTCGAGCCCGAGGACGTCGAGGCGATCCAGCGCCAGATCACCGGCGTCACCGCGGTCGCCCCGCAGGCGCAGTCGACCGCCACCGCGATCTACGAAGGCTCCAACTGGTCGACCACGATCAACGGCACCACCAACGCCTATTTCCAGGTCCAGCCCTGGCCGATGCGGCAGGGCCGCACCTTCACGCCGATGGAGGAAGCGGCGGGCAAGGCCAGCTGCATCATCGGCAACACCGTCTACACCAACCTCTATCGCGGCGGGCGTGCGGTCGGCACGCGGATGCGGATCGGCGGCATCTCGTGCGACGTGATCGGCGTGCTCTCGACCCGCGGCCAGCAGGGTTTCGGCGGCGACCAGGACGATGTCGTCATCATGCCGATCAAGGCGGTGCAGCGCCGCTTCACCGGCAACCGCAACATCCGCCTGATCCTGGTCGGCGTCGACCAGGCCTATTCGACCGCCACTGTCCAGGCCTCGATCGAGGACCTGCTGCGCGAGCGGCGCAACATCACCCAGGGCAAGGACGACGACTTCAACATCTTCGACACCAAGCAGATCAGCGACACGCTGACCGGCACCACCAACCTGCTCACCGGCATCGTCGCGGCGGTGGCGGCGATCAGCCTCGTCGTCGGCGGCATCGGCATCATGAACATCATGCTGGTGTCGGTGACCGAGCGCACGCGTGAGATCGGCATCCGCCTGGCGATCGGCGCGGTGGCGCGCGAGGTGCTGATGCAGTTCCTGGTCGAATCGATCGTGCTGTCGATGCTGGGCGGCGTCATCGGCCTGGTGATCGCGCAGATCGCAGTGATCGTGATCGCGCCGCTGATGCAGGTCGACTATCTGTTCGATCCGCAGATCAACTTCATCGCCTTCGCCATATCGGCGCTGATCGGCGTGGTGTTCGGCTATTTCCCGGCCCAGCGGGCGGCGGCGCTCAACCCGATCGACGCGCTGCGCCACGAATAGCTCCTCTATCCGTCATCCCGGCGAAGGCCGGGATCTCGTGCCGTATCGCACCCTAATGTTCGGCGCGATCGTGGCCCAGCCCGTCGTCATCCAGGCCATAGAGCGCGCGCAGCCGCTCCAGGTCCTCGACGGTGTCGACGTCGACCAGCTCGGCCTCCGATGTGATGACGTGGTGCGCGCGGGCGATCATCTGTCGCGCGCCCTGGTCGCCTTCGAGCCGCATCAGCGCGTCGAAATGGTCGCGCCCGAACAGCGCGGGCGGGCGCGGCCGCACGCCGTCGCTGGAGGCGAGGATCGCGCCCGGCCCGCGCGCATAGTCGAGCAGGCGGTAGATGTGCGCGGCGGTGACCCGCGGCATGTCGGCGAGCGCGACGATCACCGCCTCCGCTCCGGCGTTGCGCGCCGCCTCGATCCCGAAGCACAGCGAGCGCGCCATGCCGCGCTCCGGTTCCGGGTTGGTGACGACCTCGTAGCCGCGCGCCGCGAAATCGACGACGGTGCCGGACACCACCGCGATCCGGCGCTTGAACGGCACGGCTTCGAGCGCGGTCACGACATGGAGCGCGAGCGGCTTGTCGAGGAACTCCTCGGCGAGCTTGTCGCGGCTGGCGCCGTCGAAACGGAGCGAGCGGCCGGCGGCGAGCAGGACGAGGGCGGTGTCTTCAGCGGGGATCATGGAAGGCCTTCACCATGGCGGCAGCGATCGAAAGCGCGATCTCGGCCGGCCCGACCGCGCCGATGTCGAGCCCGACCGGCCCGTCGATCCGCACGAGATCGGCCTCTCCAACGCCCGCCGCGGCCAGGCGTTCAAGCCGGGCGGCGTGGCTCCGGCGCGATCCCAGCGCGCCGACATAGCCGGTCGGCGCCCGTAACGCGGCGATGAGGGCGGGATCGTCGATCTTGGTATCGTGGCTCAGCGTCACCACCGCCGTCGCCGGATCGGGGGCATAGGCGGCGATCGCCTCGTCGGGCCAGCGGTCGTCGAGCGCGATGCCGGGAAACCGCTCCTCGGTCAGGAAGCGGGCGCGCGGGTCGATCACTGCCGTCTTCACCCCCAGCTCGCGCGCCATGCCGGCGAGCGCCTGCGCGATCTGCACCGCGCCGACGATCAGCAGCCGGCGCGGCGGATCGTAGCGGTTGGCGAACCCCGCTTCCAGCGGCCTGAGGCTGCTCTGGCCGCTGGCGAGATCGGTGATGACGGTGAGTGGCCGTCCCTCGGCACGCGCCTCGTCGATGCGGTCGAACAGCTCGGGGTCGAAGCCCTCCGCCGATACCGGCTGCACCAGCACCGCGATCTCGCCGCCGCACGGCAGTCCGACGTCCCAGGCCGCGGCATCGGCGACGCCATAGGTCCTGAGCACCGCCGGCGCGCCGGCGATCACCTCGGCGGCGGCGGTGAGGATGTCGGTCTCGACACAGCCGCCCGACACCGATCCCTCGAACCGTCCGTCCCGGTGGACGATCATGTGCGAACCCCTCGGCCGCGGCGCCGATCCCCAGGTCGACACCACGGTGGCGAGCGCCATCGGCGCCCCCCTCCACGCGCGGGCGGCGGCAAGGACGCTGTCGTTATCGGCCATGGTTCATGCGGCCTTCGGGCACGGCGTCATACGCCTGACTCCTGACGGTGGAATGGATCGGTCTCGCCCCGGCACATAGGCCGCGCCAACGCTTGGAGATAGGTTGGTTTCCTGATGACAATGATGATGCGATCGCTCCGCCTCGGCAACATCCTCCTGCTGGCATTGCTCGCCGCGCCGGTCCAGGCTGGCGCGATGGACAGCCCCAACCCCATCGTCATCGCCCATCGCGGCGCCAGCGGCATGAGGCCCGAGCACACGCTCGCCGCCTACGAGCTCGCGATCGCGCAGGGCGCCGACTTCATCGAGCCCGATCTGGTCCCGACCAGGGACGACGTGCTGGTCGCACGGCACGAGAACAACATCACCGACACCACCGACGTCGCCGGCCATCCCGAATTCGCCGACCGCAAGGCGACCAAGACGATCGACGGCGTGACGATGACCGGCTGGTTCACCGAGGACTTCACCCTGGCGGAGCTCAAGACGCTGCGCGCGAAGGAGCGCCTGCCGCAGCTCCGCCCGGACAATGCGAAATACGACGGCCGCTTCGAAATCCCGACCTTCGCCGAGGTGATCGCGCTGGCCAAGCGGCACCATGTCGGCGTCTATCCCGAGACCAAGCACCCGACCTATTTCGCCGCGATCGGCCACCCGACCGACGACCTGCTGCTCGCCGAGCTCAAAAAGGCCGGCTGGGACCGCGCCGACGCGCCGGTGTTCATCCAGTCGTTCGAGGTGAACAACCTGAAGCGCCTGCACGGACAGACCAAGGTGCGCCTGATCCAGCTGATGGACGCGGAGGGCGGTCCGGCCGACGGCGCCGTGCCGAGCTATGCCGCGATGGCGACGTCCGCGGGGCTGAAGGCGATCGCCGCCTATGCCTATGGCATCGGCCCCAACAAGGACATGGTGGCGAAGGGCGACGGCCCGCCCTCCAGCCTGGTCGCCGATGCCCATGCCGCGGGGCTCAAGGTCCATCCCTGGACCTTCCGCGCGGAGAATGTCTTCCTCCCGCCGTCGCTGCGCACCGGCCCCGATCCGCGCACGCATGGCCGCATCCGCGACGACATCGCGCGCCAACTCAAGATCGGCATCGATGGCTTTTTCACCGATTTTCCGCTAGATGGCGTCGAGGCCCGCGACCATTTCGTCACCGGCCACTGAGGATGTCCAATGCGTAAGTTCGTGCTTCTCGTGCCGCTGGCCGGCCTCGTGACCGGCGGCTGCGTCGCCAAGGCGGCGTGGGACGTCGCCACGCTGCCGGTGAAGGCAGGGAGCCAGGCCGTCGACTGGTCGACCACCAGCCAGGAGGAGGCCGACCGCAACTACGGCCGCAAGATGCGCAAGCAGGAGGCGGAAGAGGGCAAGCAGCGCAAGAAATGGGAAAAGCACTGCAAGAAGAACCCCGACGACTCCAATTGCGCGCAATACACCGGCTACCAGGCGGGCGATCCGACCAGCCAGAACTGATCCTTAACCCCCTCTCCCGTTGGGAGAGGGAGGGGCCCGCTCGGCGGAGCCGAGTGGGAGGGTGAGGGTGACTGCCGCCACCTCAGCCGCCCTCACCCTCCCGCGCTTTCGGCGCTCCTTCCCTCTCCCACGGGGAGAGGAACAGTGTTGCCCAGCACCTTCGCTATCACCACCAGCACGTCCGGATTGAGCTGTACGCCGACGTGGCTGCTCACCACTTCGATCGCCGCTTCCCCCTCGATCCGGCAGGCGAGCCCGTTCACCAGCCCGTCGGACGCGCTCCAGATCGCGGTCGCCGAGACCGGCAGCGGCCGCGCGATCTCCTCGCGCAGCGCCGCGACACGCGGATCGTCGATGCGCTCGCCGGTCAGCCACTCGAAGGTCCGCCACACGTTGGTCGCGCGCGGATCGCCGGCGAAGGGCGAGCTCACCGTGATCACCTCGCGCACCAGATCGGGCCGGCGATGTGCCGCCAGCCGCGCCATGATCCCGCCGAGGCTCACTCCGATCAGCGTCACCGGCGCCCCTGCCTCCACCGCCACCGCCTCGATCCGCGCGAACAGCCGCTCGCCCTCCGCGCCGATCGTCCGCGCGCCGAAGTTGCGCCCCAGCGTCCATGGAACGGCGCGATAGCCGAGCCGGTTGAGGTAGCCCCTGAGCGCGAAGTTCGACCGGTCCGAGTTGAACAGACCGGGCAGCACCAGCACCGGCCGCCCGTCGCCGCGGGGCACCGCCTTGAGCCGCCGCTGCGCCCCCGCCAGCCGCGCCGCGTTGATCGCACCGCGCGGCCATTCGCTGATCCACAGCCGCGCGGGCGGCGGCTTCAGCCGCGGGGCGCCGGCAGCCACGCCATCACCGTCACGGGAAAGGGCGTCCATGCGCCCATCCTGACCCCAGCCGCACGCAGCGCCTCGCCGGTCCAGCCGTTGCAGGTGCGGATCGCGCTGTAGCGGCCGCGCGCGGTGTAGAAGACGTCATAGGCGCCATAACCGAAGCGATGGCGCGCCTGTTCCGCGAAGGTCGCGCGGATGAACGCGGCGAGGCGGCGATATTCCTCGGGCCGCAGCATGATCGAACGCACGCCCGGCCCGACGCGCGGTTCGGGAATCGCGTCGACGTGCACCACCGTGGAGTCGCTGCCGATCGCGCTGCGCAGGACGAGGCGCGGGCTCACGTCCCACCAGGTCGGCGTGTTGAGATAGAAGTCGCGGTCCCCCCAGCCGAAGCTCCGCCAAGCGTAGCCGGCATAGCGCGGATCGCGGAAATGCTCGGGCCGCACCAGATCGCTCCAATCGATCCCCGCCGCCGACACCGGCACGACGATGCCGGTGTGCACGCCATTGTCCTCGACATAGATGCGCACGCCCTGCTCCGGCGGGCGCCAGCCGCGATTCGCCGGGATGCTGCCGCCGACCAGCCCGGCCGCGGCATAGGCGAATACCATCAGCAGGGCCGCGATCGCCGCCCGGCCGAGCCATGTCGCGATCCGTCGCCCGCCACTTCGTTTCATCTGCAACTATGCTATGCTCGCGCGATGGCCGAAGACACCCATGTACTCGATTCCCCGCCGGAAGGCGCTGCCGCCGATTGGACGATCCCGCAGGACTGGCAGCATTATACCGCGGAGGAGCACGCCACCTGGGACACGCTGTTCGCCCGCCAGGCGAAGCTGCTCCCCGGCCGTGCGTCCGAGGCGTATCTGCGCGGGCTCCACGCGCTCAAGCTCTCCGACGGCGGCATCCCCAATTTCGAGGAGCTGTCGGAGCGGCTGACGAAGCTGACCGGCTGGCAGGTGGTGGCGGTGCCCGGGCTGGTGCCGGACGACGTGTTCTTCGATCACATGGCCAACCGCCGCTTCGTCGCGGGCAATTTCATCCGCCGCCCCGACCAGCTCGACTATCTCCAGGAGCCGGACGTCTTCCACGACGTGTTCGGCCATGTGCCGATGCTCGCCGACCCGGTGTTCGCCGACTATCTCGCCGCCTATGGCCGCGGCGGCCTCAGGGCGCTGGAGCTGGGCGCGCTCAAGCAGCTCGCCCGCCTCTACTGGTACACGGTCGAGTTCGGCCTGGTCGCCGAGCCGGAGGGGCTGCGCATCTATGGCTCGGGCATCGTCTCGAGCCATGCCGAATCGCAGTTCGCGCTCGACGATCCCAGTCCCAACCGGATCATGTTCGACCTCAAGCGCGTGATGCGGACCGAATACCGGATCGACGACTTCCAGCAGAACTATTTCGTCATCCCGAGCTTCGACGAGCTGCTGCGCGTGACGGTCGAGACCGATTTCGCGCCGCTCTATGCGGAGATCCTGCCGCTCCCCGACATTCCGGTCGGCGAGATCGTCGCGGGCGACGAGGTGATCACCCACGGCACCCAGGCCTATGCACGGGAGAGAGCGGCTCAGGTGTGAGCCGGTTTTTTGCGCGAAAGCGCGAAGACGCGGGGCATCGCCTGTGCCGCTCGTCTCGCGTCAGCGAGACCTTCCGATATTCGTGGGGTGCGACAAGCCTGAAGGCCGCGGGCGCGGTCGACGGCGCGGCAGGCGATATTTCTCCGCGCCTTCTGCGCCTCTGCGCGAACCTCCTATCTCCTTCTTCTTTGCGCCTTCGTGTGAACAAAAAATCAGCGCCGCCGCTTCCTCAGCCGCAGGATCGTCCAGTCCCCCCGCTCGATCCGCCCCGCCACTCGGCAGCCGTGCCGGCGATAGGCACGGGCGACCGCGTTCGCCTGGCTGGTGAGGAGTCCCGCCAGCACGATCTGCCCGCCCGGCGCGGCCAGCGCGGCGAAGTCGGCGGACATGGCGATCAGTGGTCCGGCGAGGATGTTGGCGATCACCAGGTCATAGGGCGCCCGCGCCAGAACCATCGGATCGGCGGCGCCATTGGCGATGGTCAGTGCCAGCTCCCCTGCGCGAAGGCCCAGCGGAACGCCGTTCACCGCTGCATTCTCCTGGGTGACGTCGATCGCCACCGGATCGATGTCGGTCGCGGTGGCATAGGCGCGCGGCCACAGGTGCATCGCGGCGAAGGCGAGCAGGCCGGTGCCGGTGCCGAGGTCGATGAAGTTGCGCACCACCGCGCCCTGCGCCCGGATCGCCTCCAGCATCATCAGGCAACCCGAGGTGGTCTCGTGCGTGCCGGTGCCGAAGGCGAGCCCCGCCTCGATCCGGAACGTCTTGGCGCCCGCCGGCACCTCGCGCTTGTTGGTGCCGGTGTGGACGTAGAAACGTCGCGTCGCCACCGGCTCGATGCCGGCCTGGCTCAGCGTCACCCAGTCTTCGTCCGCCAGCTTCTCGATCACCGGGGCAACACCGCCTGCACTCGGCACCAGCGCGCGGAGGCTGGCGATCGCCGCCTTGCCGGGCTTCGCCTCGAAATAGGCATCGAGCTGCCACGCGTCCGGATCGTCGACCACGCGCTCGCTGGTCATCAGCACCGGCACCGGCTCGATCGCGGCGAGCACGTCGCCGATCTCGATCGCCTCAGCCTCGGCGCGGGTGCAGGGGAGAGACAGCTTCCAGCTCGTCATCGCACGTAGCTCGCGCCGTTGATGTCGATCACCGCGCCGGTCATCGACGGCGGCGCCTCCAGTGCCAGGAACCGCGCCGCCTCCGCCACCTCGGCCGGCTCGGCGACCCGCCCGAGCGGGATGTCGGCCAGCAGCCTGTCGCCGCCCCGGCTCGCCAGATAGTCGTCGGCCATGCCGGTCATGGTGAAGCCCGGACAGATCGCGAAGGCAAGGATGCCGTCCCGCGCATAGCCGCGCGCGATCGTCTTGGTCATCGCGACCATGCCGGCCTTGGATGCGGCATAATGCCAATGCGCCGGCGAATCGCCGCGATAGGCGGCGCGGCTGGCGACGTTGACGATGCGGCCGCCTGCATCCCGCTCCTGCCAATGACGCACCGCGAGGCGGCAAAGCTCCGCCGCGGCGGTGAGGTTGATCCGCATCGTCCGCTCCCAGCCCGCGACCCAGGCGTCATGGTCGCCGTCCAGCGAACTGGCCTCGAATACGCCGGCGTTATTGACGAGCACGTCGATCCGCCCGTCGAGCGTCTCGATCGCTTCCGCCCAGAGCTGCCGGGGCGCGGCGGGATCGGCGAAGTCGGCGCGGATGCCGCTCGCGGTGCCGTGACCGACGCAGCGCACGCCCGGCCGGTCGAGCGCATCGGCGATCGCCGCGCCGATGCCGCGGCTCGATCCGGTGAGGAGGATGTGGGTCATCGCCTCCTCTCTAGAGCCTGTCCGAGCGAAGTGGAATCGTGCTCCTGCGAAAACAGGAGCCTTGGAAACAAGGGTATCGCCAGCGGCCCGAGCTCCTGCCTTCGCAGGAGCACCGACACTGCTTCGATCCGAACAGGATGGACTCAGGCCGCCGCCGAGGCCGAGAAGTCGTCCGCGGCCTGCTTGAGCGCGGCGAGCCGGTCGTCGACCGCCCCGAACTCGCGGCCGAGCCGGTCGATCTCGGAGGCGACGGCTTCGGTGTCGGCGCGGATGGCGGCGATGGTGGCGGACATCGAGTCGGCCGCCAGCGCGGTCTCGTCCACCGCCGCGGTGATCGCGGTGACGGTGGTCGCCTGCGCCTCCATCGCACCCCGGATGCGCTCCGCCGACGTCTGCACCTCGTCCACCGTCATCCGGATCGACGCATTGGTCTCCACCGTCGAGCGCGTCGCCGACTGGATCGCCGCGATCTTCGCCGCAATGTCGTCCGTCGCCCGCGCCGTCTGGTTGGCCAGGCTCTTCACCTCCTGCGCCACCACCGCGAAGCCCCGCCCCGCATCCCCCGCCCGCGCCGCCTCGATCGTCGCGTTCAAGGCCAGCAGGTTCGTCTGTCCCGCAATGTCGCGGATCAGACCCAGGATCGATTCGATCGACTTGGCATGGTCGCTCAGCGTCCCGCTCATCTCCACCGCCTGGCTCGCTTGGGCTCCCGCCCGCGTCGCGATCTCCGCCGCCGCCTCCACCTCCAGCCGCGCATCCTCGATCGCCCGGATCAGCCCCGCCGCCGTCTGCGCCGCCTCCCGCATCGCCAACGCCGACTGCTCCGCCGCCGCCGCCACCTCGCTCGTCTTCCCCAGCATCCCCCGCGCGGAGGCGCCGGTCTGGCCGGCCTGGACGCGGATGTCGTTGCCGAGCGTGCTGGTGCCGGCGATCGATTCGGCGATGCTCGCCTTGAACTCGCGCGAGCGGGCCATGCGTTCCTTGTGGGCCTGACGCGCGTCGCGCTCGCCGAGGTGCGACGCGAGCAGTTCGGCCTCGATCAGCGCGAGCCGCTGGATCACGTCGGCGATCCGCGCCAGCCGCACCGGATCGCCGTCGACCCTCGCCTCGACCGCGGCCAGCGTCCGGCTGTGCGCGAAGGACAAGGCAGCGAGCAGCGCCGGCAGCGGCACGCCGGCGCGATGCGACTGGGCGGCGTGCTTCTCGGCAAGCACGCGCCATTCCTCGGCAAAGGGCCGGCCGTATTTGGCCTGGGTGTAATGGGCGCTGAGCGCCACCTGCTCGGCCAGCGTCTCGGGCGTGTAGCGGTCGCGGATCGATGCGGTCGCCGCCAGCGAGAGATAATGGTCCCAGAAGCCCCGCGCGATCGCCTCGAACTGGTCGCCCGCCAGCACGACGATCTCGGCGCAGGCGGGCGCGATGGCGCCGTCCCAGTCATAGTCGCCGACGCGCTCGGCGAGGCTGCGCTCGCCGCCGCTCCAGCGGCCGAGGTCAGCCTGAAGCCGCTCCGCCATAAATCCTCCTACCCATCAGGCCGCGACTCTCGTGACGAAATCGCTGGCATTGGTCTTGAGCGCGCCCAATTGTCCGTCGAGCGCGGCGAAGCCCTCGCCCACCCGGTCGATCTCGGAGGCGACGGCTTCGGTGTCGGCGCGGATGGCGGCGATGGTGGCGGACATCGAGTCGGCCGCCAGCGCGGTCTCGTCCACCGCCGCGGTGATCGCGGTGACGGTGGTCGCCTGCGCCTCCATCGCACCCCGGATGCGCTCCGCCGACGTCTGCACCTCGTCCACCGTCATCCGGATCGACGCATTGGTCTCCACCGTCGAGCGCGTCGCCGACTGGATCGCCGCGATCTTCGCCGCAATGTCGTCCGTCGCCCGCGCCGTCTGGTTGGCCAGGCTCTTCACCTCCTGCGCCACCACCGCGAAGCCCCGCCCCGCATCCCCCGCCCGCGCCGCCTCGATCGTCGCGTTCAAGGCCAGCAGGTTCGTCTGTCCCGCAATGTCGCGGATCAGACCCAGGATCGATTCGATCGACTTGGCATGGTCGCTCAGCGTCCCGCTCATCTCCACCGCCTGGCTCGCTTGGGCTCCCGCCCGCGTCGCGATCTCCGCCGCCGCCTCCACCTCCAGCCGCGCATCCTCGATCGCCCGGATCAGCCCCGCCGCCGTCTGCGCCGCCTCCCGCATCGCCAACGCCGACTGCTCCGCCGCCGCCGCCACCTCGCTCGTCTTCCCCAGCATCCCCCGCGCGGCGAGCGACGTCCCGCTCGCCTGGTCGCGCAGGGCGACGCCGCGTGCCGACGCGCTTTCGACGGTGGAGGCGATGCTGTTGCGGAAATCCGCCGCCAGCCGGTCGCGTGCGATCCGCTGCCCGTGCGCGCTGAACAGGCTGTAGATCGATTCGGTGATCTCGCCTTCGAGGCTGGAGAGGCGGATGATGACGTCGATCATCGCCGGCAAACGGGGATCGGCCGGCTCGACCCGGCGCAGCAGCGCCTCGAGCGCGACGCGGTCGCTCGCGCAGATCATCGAGCGCAGCGCCATCGGCTCGATGTCCGCGGCATAGGCCGACGCCACCGAGCGCTCGATCGAATCGATCCAGGCGCGGCCGCGCGTGTCGAGGAAACGGTTGCTGAGGAAGGCGACGCCGAGCTCGATCATCTTCTGCGTCTCGTGCGGCGCCCAGTGACGTTGGCCGTCGCGCTGGTCGGCGAAGCTCGCCAGCCATTGCTCCCAATAGGCCGCGGCAACGCCTTCCGCCTCGGGTTCGATCACGTCCCAGACCGCCCGCGCCGTCTCGACGAACGCATCGTCCACGCCGAACACGCGCAGCCGCGTCGGCAGGTCGACCTGGGCGCTCAGGCTTCCCGGCGGCGGCAGATCCTTGGTCAACTCGGTCTCCAGCATCAGCGCGGCGCACCCATGATGCCGCGCACTTCTCGCCGGAGATATGACGGGAATGGTTAAGCGGCGGTTAGCCTTCGATCACGCCGTCGGCGACGCGGTAGCGGGTGGCGGGCTCGGGCACCCCGGCGAACAGCGCGGCCTCGGTGCCGGTCATCCACACCTGGCCGATACCGGCGAGTGCGACGAACAGCGCGGCGCGGCGGCCGGGATCAAGATGCGCGGCGACCTCGTCGAGCAACAGCACGGGCGGGCGGGCGGTCGCCTCGGCGACGAGGGCGGCATGGGCGAGGACGATGCCGAACAGCAATGCCTTCTGCTCGCCGGTCGAACAGAGCGCGGCCGGCTGGTCCTTGTCGAGATGCGTCACCGCCAGGTCCTGGCGATGCGGCCCGACCAGCGTCCGGCCCGCGACAGCATCGCGGCGGCGGCCTGCCCTGAGCGCCGCGGCGAGATCGTCCACCGACTCTCCCTCGATCGCCAGTCCCGCACGGGCGAACCCGCCGGGCGCATCGGCGAGACGCTCGTTCAGCCGCAGGACGGTTGCGCGGCGCGCCGCTTCGATCGCGGCGCCATGCTCGGCCATCGCCGCCTCCAGCGCGGCGAGCCAATCGGGGTCGGCCGGTGCCTCCTCCGCCAGCAGCCGGTTGCGCGCGCGCATCGCCGCGTCGTAGCGGGCGGCATGATGGGCATGTGCGGGAGCCAGCGCCAGCGTGAGCCGGTCGAGGAAACGGCGCCGCTCCGACGCGGGTTCGACGAACAGCCGGTCCATCGCCGGGGTCAGCCACAGCACCGACACCCATTCGGCGAGCGCCGTCGCCGACGCCGGCGCACCGTTGATCCGCACGATCCGACGCTCGGGCGCTGTGGGCTGGGTGCCGGTGCCGATCTCCGTTCCGCCCGCGAACGCTGCCGCGACCCCGAACCCGCCCGCGCCGCCTTGCCGCGCCATCTCCGACAGTGGCGCGCGCCGCAGCCCCCGTCCGGGCGCAAGCAGCGATACCGCCTCCAGCACGTTGGTCTTGCCCGCGCCGTTGTCGCCGGTGAGCACGACGAAACCCGACCCCGGCGCCAGCGTCGCGGCCGCATGGTTGCGGAAATCGGTGAGGACGAGGCGCGACAGCATCGCGCCTCGCTTAAGCGAAGATCAGATCGCCTGCACGCCCATCTGGTCGAGATGGATCTGTGCTTCGTGATATTGGATCGCCGGCAGGATGTTGAGCCGCCGCCGCGCGGCTTCGAGCGGCTCGGCGAGCAGCGCCTCATAATCCTCGGCGTGCAGCCACTTGGCCCTTTTCCCGTGACGATAGCCCTCGATCACCGCGCGCACGACCTTGAGGCTCCTGGTCATGCGGATGCTCTTGAGCGCCCCGGCGAGCGCGATCGCGCCCCAGCCGAGCCCCCTGGTCTGCGCGTAGGAAAAGGCGACGAGGCACAGCTCGCCGAGATGCTCCTCGGCGGTATAACCGGTGAGGATATGCCAGATGTCGTGGATGTCGCGCTCGCGCTGGCCGAACCAGACGTGCGGGTGCTCGGCCTGTTCCCAGCCGGTCCCGTCCTGATGGCTGATGTCGGCGAGCCCCATCGCCGAGAAGCCGGTCCGGTCGAGGAAGGCGCGGTAATGCGCGCCGACCGATCCTTCGGGCAGCGACTCGAGCCAGGCGCGGTCGCTGAACCGTTCGGCCAGGCTGACCCGGCGATAGGCGATGCGGCCGCCCTCGACGCTGGTCAGCAGCCGGCGGTAGTTCTTGTGGCTGGTGTCGGCGTTGAGCGCGCGCATGATGCGGAACACCTGCACGGTGTCGTCGCCGTTCGCCATCAGCTTGCGGAGCGCGGTGAGCGCAGCCTTCCAATCGCGCTTCATCGGCAATCCGGCGTTGATCACGGGTGCCGGCGCGGCTTCCACTTTCGTGCGCGGCAGGGTATCGATCGCTTGCGTCGCCATGGGTGCGAATCCTTACTGACAATCGTGTCAGTAGACAACTGCGAGCAGGAAATCAAGTTCCATCCGGAACGATACGAGCCCACCGGGCCAGTCCGAGAAAGCCTTGGGGGCGTGTCGATCGATCCTTAGAACGCGCCCGGCACCTCGCGCTGCATCGTGCTCGGCCGCACCGGCGCCAGCAGCTCGCGGCCGCCCGGCGCGCCCACCTTCAGCTCGCGCGTGGCCGCGCTGGCTGAGCTGATCCGCGTGCAGCTCCGCCCGGCGAGGAAATCCAGCGCCGCCTTGGTCGAAGCCTCGCGCGGGTCGCCGAGCGGATAGCTGATATCGTCGCTCGCCTGGCAGCTCGCCTCGACGGTGTTGGCGAGGCCGTTGAAATAGCTGCCCTGATGGTTGGCGTTCTCGATCGCGAACGCGATGATGCGCAGGCGATCGTCGCATTCGTTCTTGTCGAGCGCGATCTGGCCGACCGGCTTGCCGTAGGTGTTGGTGCCGACCAGCGCCATGCTGGTGTGGAGATAGGGCAGGAAGCCGTTGATCACGAGCTCGCTCGCCGACGCGGTGCCGCTGCTGCCGATGAAGGCGATCCGGGTCGGAGCCACCGACTGCGGTTGCGGATGGAACGTATAGGTCTCGTTCTCCGACGCCTTCTCGGGACGGAAAGTCATGTAGCGCAGCACGTCGGAGGTGGCGCGGTTGGCGCCCATCAGGTCCCCCATCAGGTCCGCGATCGAGATGAGTCCGCCGCCGTTATAACGTAGGTCGACGATGAACTCGGTGATGCCCTGCGCGCGGAAATCGGCGAAGGCCTGGCGCAGGGCGGGGTCGGCGGTCTCGATGAACGTGCGCAGGTTGACGTAGCCGATCTTGCGCCCGCCGTCGTCGATCACCTTGGCGCCGTAACGGGTGGAGACGGGCGGCAGCGCGAAGTCGGTCTCGGCGAGGGTGACGGTGCGCGTGCCGCTCGCATCGGCGACGCGCAGCACGCGCGAGGTGCCGGCGGTGTCGGGGCCCAGCGCATCGGTGAGGCCGGCGGTACCCTCGCTCGCGATGATGTCGCTGACGTTGCGCAGGTTCGAGGCTGTCGTGCCGATCGCCAGGATCTCGGCCCCGCGATCGATTCCCGCGTTCAGCGCCGGCCCGCCCTCGAAAGCTTCGATGATGAACAGCCGCTGCCCGCCGAGGCCGAGCCGGAAGCCGAAGCCGGCGCTCGATCCCGATTCATAATATGCGTCCTCCTCGGCGATCGAGGTCAGATAGGTGAAATAACGGTCGCGCCCCTGCGATCGCGCGGTCGCGGTCAGCGCGTCTAGATAGGAGTCCACGGTCGGATAGACGCCCGGATCGAGGTTCGCCGGCAGCGTCTCGGGAAACAGATACCATTCGCGCATCTGCGCCCCGACCCAGTCCTGCCGCTCGCGCAGGCTGCAGCCGGCGACGGAGGTCGGCGTCGGCGTGGGCGTCGGGCTCGGCGTGGGCGTCGGGCTCGGCGTGACCACCGCGCCGGGGCCGCCCCCTCCGCCTCCGCATCCTGCCAACAGCGCCGCCAGAGCCAGCGCCGCACCAAAACGTCCCGATATCGCCATTGCCGCTTCCCCCGGTCGATGACGCTTCCCTTGTCGGCGCGGACGATGGCCGCGTCAATCGCCCTCGACTTCCCGGCGATGAGAACATATAGAGAACATAGTTGATGATTCGCGAGGTATGGATGTTTCAGCAGCTGCCGGGGTCTACGCCCGTCCGGTACCGTCCGTTCTTCGCGATCAAGCCGGCGGACGAGGCGCTGCCGCCGATCGCGGGGATGCGCCGGACCTATTGCGACGACGGGACACCGGTCCGGTCCGAGCACGCGCACATCACGCTCGAGATTTTCGACGATCATCCCCGCCGGCCGGACGAGCTGATCGCCGAGCTGGTCGCGATCGGCAATGCTGTAGGGGCGTCGGCCTTCCCGCTGTCGCTCGATCGCGTGGTCGGCACCGTCCGATCGGTGGCGCTGCGGCCGGGACGGCGCTCGACCGGGCTCGTGCTGCTCCAGCGCGCGATCCATGCCGAGGTCGAGCGCGCCGGGCTTGGAGTGCGCAAGGGGTGGAGCTTCAGCCCGCACCTGACGCTCGGCTATCGCGAGGGCGAGGCGTTCGCCCGTTCCGTCGTGCCGATCACCTGGCAGGTCGACGAGTTCGTGCTGATCCACAGCCACGTCGGCGCGACCCGGCACGAGATCGTCGGGCGCTGGCGGCTGATGCCGGAGCTGCCGCTGTTCCAGTGAAACGGAATCGTGCTCCGACAGGTGCGGATGGCAGGAAGAAGAGATTCACAAGACACGAAGAAGAAAGGAGAAAGATTTTCGCGCAGAGGCGCAGAGAGCGCGGAGATTACATCGCTCGCCGCACATCCAGCCGCGCCAGCGGCCTTCAAGCTCGTCGCGCATAAAAGGCAAAGGTTTCGCTGACGCGAGACGGGGCCACAAGCGAACCACCTCTACGCTCTCTGCGCCCCTGCGCGACAAAATCTCCCTTCTTCTTCGCGTCTTCGCATGAACCAATTTACTGGCGCCGGTCGGGCTCGGCGCCCCGCAAAACCCTTCCAATGTAGGATTTCATCTGTTCTATCCTCGTCGATGGAACAGCACCGACACCCCACTCCGCCTCCGCCCGCGCGTGACGCCGCGCCGGTGGCTCCCCAAACCCTCCAGCCGCGCGTCCCGCCGGACCGCACGCAATGGACGCCCGCCCGGCAGCGCATCTTCCTCGCCGCGCTGAGCGAGAGCGGCAGCGTCGTGCGCGCGGCGCGGGCGGCGGGCATGTCGCGGTCGAGCGCGCAGCGGCTGCGCCGGCGCCTCGCCGGCACGCCGTTCGACCGCCTGTGGGATCACGCGCTCGCGCTCCATGCCCGCCGGATGGCCGATCCGTTCGCGCACGATACCGCGCCGGCCGGTCAGCCCGCCGCGTCTCCGGCGCGCGCGTGACGCGGGGGCGGCGCGTCACCGACGCGAACCGCGCGCGCCGGTGGCGCCTACCCGCCGCGCCGGCGCCGCCTGCCTGCCGCGCAGGTGGCGCGTCGGTGGCGCGCCGCCGCCACGTTCCCGCCGCTTCGCCGCCGCGCCGGCCTTGCCTTCCCCTCGTACGGCCCACGCAAACCACGCCGCCGAGTCAATTTGGTCAACCTCGGCCGGCCCTATTCCGGCACGGGCAGCGCCCAGTCGATCGGCGGCAGGCCGCGGCTTTCGAGGAAGGCGTTGGCCTTGGAGAAATGCCGGCAGCCGAAGAAGCCGTTGTGCGCCGACAGCGGCGAGGGGTGCGGCGCCTTGAGCACCAGATGGCGCCCGCCGCGCTCGATGCTGTCGACCGCCGCCGCCTTGCGCTGGGCGTGGCTGCCCCACAGCAGGAACACGACCGGCTCCTCCTTGGCGTTGACCTGCCGCACGATCGCGTCGGTGAACCGTTCCCAGCCGCGACCCTGGTGCGAGGCGGCGAGGCCCATCTCGACCGTCAGCACCGCATTGAGCAGCAGCACCCCCTGCTTCGCCCAATGTTCGAGGAAGCCGTGGCGCGCGGGCGTGATGCCGAGGTCGCTCTCCATCTCCTTGAAGATGTTGACCAGGCTCGGCGGCGTGCGGACGCCGGGCTTGACCGAGAAGCACAGGCCGTGCGCCTGACCGGGCCCATGATAGGGATCCTGCCCCAGGATGACCACGCGCACCTCATTGAGCGGCGTCAGGTCGAGCGCGCGGAACCATTCGCCGCCAGCGGGGAAGATGCGCTTGCCGCGCGCCTTCTCCTCGACCAGGAAGCTGCGCAGGTCCGCCATATACTGGCTGTCGAACTCGCCGCGCAGCGGCTCCAGCCAGCTCGGATGCAGTTTGATCTCGGCCATGACCATTCGATGGGCGGGTGCTCAGGCGGATGTCAATCGGTTAGAGCCCGCCCGGATGACGTGGAGCCGTGCTCCTGCGACGGCAGGAGCCCTGGATCACGGGCCGGTCGCTTGCGGCCAAGGCTCCTGCCTTCGCTGGAGCACTGGCGCTGCTGCGACCCGAGCAGGATGGGCTTTCGCTTGGCGCCTGCAGTCGGCGGCGAGCGGGCAGGCGGCGCAATGCGGCGCTTCCGGCCGGCACAGCGTCTGGCCGAGCCGCTTGCAGGCGATGTGGAACCTCAGGAAGTCGGCGCCGGACCAGAGCGGCATCGCCGCGGTCACCGCCTCGCTCGCCGCCCGCGCTTCCGCTGCCCCGGAGACGAAGCCCAGCCGCCGCAGCACCCGCAGCACATGGCTGTCGACGATGAACACCGGCCGCGCGAGCGTGCTCGCGTTGAGCGTCGAAGCCGCCACCTTGCGCCCCACGCCGGGGAATCGTTCCAACCAGGCCAGCGCGTCGTCGAGCAGCGCCTCGCCGAGAAAATCGAGCGTGTAGCCGCCCCGCTCGTGCCCGATCCGATGCAGCGTCTCGAGGAGATAGGCGGCCTTGTCCTCGGCGAAGGTGACGTCGCGGATCGCCGCAAGCACCTCGCGCCGCTCCGCCGCCGCCAGCCGCCCGACCGATCCGAACCGGCGGCCCAGCCGTCGATAGGCTTCGAGCGACACCTCGTCGCGCGTGCGGCCGCTGATCATCGACTTGACGAGCTGGCCGATCGGAGTCCGCGGCTTGCCCGGCACCACGGTGGCGGCCAGCGGCGCCAATGCGGCTTGCCAGCGCTCGATCTCCATCTCAGCACCGAAGGCGAATCGTCCCTGCATGGCACGGTCACCATAGAACATATCGTGAACTACATAAAGGGCCGTCGCGCTCGGCTGGTCGCGTTCGGCGGCAAAAGACTCTTTGGTGCAGCAACTTGAGCCCCGGCGCCGCGTTGTTGCCTGGCGCCGTCGCGTTCCCCCCCCTTGCGCGGCGGCGCATCCGTAACCGATCAACGATGGGAGTCCGTCATGGGCCTGTTCAGCAAGGACATCGCAACGCTCGACGACCTGTTCCTCCACACGCTGCAGGACGTCTATTATGCCGAGAACCAGATCACCAAGGCGCTGCCGAAGATGATCGAAAAGGCGACCTCGCCCGATCTCAAGGCGGGGTTCGAGGTCCATCTCAGCGAGACCGAAGGCCAGATCCGCCGCCTCGACCAGGTCTTCGGCCTGCTCGGCAAGGAGCCCCAGGGCGTCACCTGCCCCGCGATCGACGGCATCATCAAGGAAGCCAATGAGATCGCCGGCGACGTCGCCGACAAGAAGGTGCTCGACGCCGCGCTGATCGCCGCCGCCCAGGCGGTCGAGCATTACGAGATCACCCGCTACGGCACGCTGATCGCCTGGGCCAATCAGCTCGGCCAGAGCCAGGCGGCGTCGATCCTCGCCGAGACGCTGGCCGAGGAGAAGGCGACCGACGAGAAGCTGACGACGATGGCGGAAGGCCAGGTCAACGCCGAGGCCGAGTTCACCGACGCCTGACGTGGCAGCTCCGATCGTACCGATGGAGGCGAAGCTTGCCGCCGAGCTTCCATCGGACGGGGGCTGGCAGTTCGAGCCCAAATGGGACGGCTTCCGCTGCATTGCGCTGCGCGACGGCGACCGCATCGAGCTGTGGTCGAAGGCGGGCAAGCCGCTCGGCCGCTATTTCCCGGAGGTCGTCGCCGCGCTCGCCGCGCTGCGGGCGAGGCGCTTCCGCCTCGACGGCGAGCTGATCGTGCCGGTGGGCGGCAGCCTGTCCTTCGCCGCGCTGCAGATGCGGCTGCATCCCTCGGCCAGGCGGGTGGCCAGGCTCGCCGGTGAGACCCCTGCCGAGCTGATGCTGTTCGACGACCTCGCCGATCCGGCCGCGCCGCTGGCCCAACGCCGCGCCGCGCTGGAGACATTCGTCGGGGCGAATCCTTCGCCCGCACTCCACCTGTCGCCCGTCACCCGCGATCCCGTCCGTGCCCGCGAGTGGTTGGCGGAGACAGGCGGCGCGCTCGACGGCGTGGTCGCCAAGCGGCTCGACGAGCCCTACCGGCCCGGCGAGCGCGCGATGGTGAAGGTCAAGCGCCTGCGCACCGCCGACTGCGTGGTCGGCGGCTTCCGCTATGCGGCCGGCAAGCCGGTGGTCGGATCGCTGCTGCTCGGGCTCTATGACGAGGGCGGACGGCTCGACCATGTCGGCTTCACCTCGAACATGCCGGATCGCGCCGAGCTCGCGAAACGGCTGGAGGCGCTGATCGAGGCGCCCGGCTTCACCGGCGACGCGCCGGGCGGTCCCAGCCGCTGGTCGACCGAGCGCTCGGCCGAATGGCAGCCGCTGCGGCCCGAGCTGGTGGTGGAGGTCCGCTACGATCACGTCACCGGCCAGCGCTTCCGCCACGGCACCGCGTTCCTGCGCTGGCGTCCCGACAAGGCGCCGCGCCAGTGCACGCTCGACCAGCTCGAACCCGAGGCGAGTCCGGCTGTGGTCGGTGCGGCTTTGGCGGGCTAAGGGATGGGGAGGAGAGGAGATTCGCCTATGCCCGTCACCGGAAGCTGCCACTGCGGGGCCGTCAGCTATACGCTCGATGCGCCGGCGCCGACCAAGGCGATGGCCTGCAACTGCTCGATCTGCCGGCGCAAGGGCTCGCTGCTCCACTTCGCCCCGGCCGACGCGGTGACGGTGGAGGGGCGCGAGACGCTCACCACCTACACCTTCAAGTCGCACAATATCCGCCACCATTTCTGCGCCACCTGCGGCTGCGCGCCCTTCGCCGAAGGTACCGCGCCCGACGGCAAGGCCATGGTCGCGATCAACCTGCGCTGCACCGACGGGATCGACCCGGACGCGCTCGAGATCGCCCGTTTCGACGGCGCGAGCCTCTAGATGCACGTGAACCATGGCGCCGGCGCGCCGCCGGCGGCGACGATCGGCTTCGACGATTTCCTCAAGGTCGACATCCGCGTCGGCACCATCGTCGAGGCGCGCGAGTTCCCGGAGGCGCGCAAGCCCGCCTATCGCCTGACCATCGATTTCGGCGAGCCGATCGGGCGCAAGGCGTCGTCGGCGCAGATCACCGAGCATTATGCGCCGGAGACGCTGATCGGCCGGCAGGTGGCGGCGGTGGTCAACTTCCCGCCGCGCCAGATCGGTCCGATGATGTCCGAGGTGCTGACGCTCGGCTTTCCGGACGAGAACGGCAAGGTCGTGCTGATCGGCCCGTCGCAGGAAGTACCGAACGGCGGACGGCTGTTCTAGGGGCCGCTCACAATGCGGCGCGGCGGGCGGCGCTCCATCGTCCGCGTCGCGCTGCCCCGGCGGAGCGAGCCGATCGCCCCGGCTCACGACCGCGCCGTGGACGCCCCGCCGATCAGCTCCGCCAGTGCCTTGTCATGGTTGGGCTGCGCGACAGCCGCCTGCGCGATCGCATCGCTGATCCGGCGAAGCTGGGTGCGGTTGACCTCCGGGTCGATCGTATCGGCGACGGGGTGATGGCCTTCGGCCAGGATGCCCTGGCCATTGAGCACCGCGAGCCAGCTCGCATCGCGGAACAGCTCGTCGCTGCCGATCATCAGCCGGCCGGAACGGTGGTAGTGATCCTCGCGCTCCACCAGCGTCTCCGGCAGCGCCATGTGCCGGCAGTGCGTCCATAGCGGCTCGGACCGGCCCTCGGTTGCGTGATAATGGAGGATCAGCAGGTCCTTGATATTGTCCATGTCGCCGGCGAGCAGCCGGTCGAACCGCGCGGCGAGGGCGGGATCGCAGCCGCGATCCGGGAACAACGCGAGCAGCTTGGCGATGCCGCTCTGGATGAGGTGGATGCTGGTCGATTCGAGCGGCTCCAGAAATCCTGCGGACAGGCCGATCGCGACCACGTTCCCGATCCACGCACGCCGGCGCCGTCCCGCGGTGAAGCGCAGGAAGCGCGGCTCGGCCATCGCCTCGCCGTCGAGATTGGCGAGCAATGCCGCGGCCGCCTCGTCGTCGCTCACGAACGCGCTGCCGTAGACATAGCCGTTGCCGGTGCGGTGCTGGAGCGGGATGCGCCATTGCCAGCCGGCGGGCCGCGCGGTGGAACGCGTGTAGGGCGTCGTCTCTGCGACGCGCGTGCAGGGCACCGCGACCGCGCGGTCGCAGGGGAGCCAGTGCGACCAGTCGTCGTAGCCGGCCGCCATCACCCCCTCGATCAGCAACGCGCGGAAGCCCGAGCAGTCGACGAACAGCTCGGCGGCCAGCCGATCACCGCGCTCGGTGGTGAGCGCAGTGACGAAGCCGGTTTCGGAATGCCGTTCGATCGCGCCGAGCCTGCCCTCGACGCGCACCACGCCGGCCGCTTCCGCCAGCTCGCGCAGATGGCGGGCATAGAGGCCGGCGTCGAAATGATAGGCATAGCCGAGAGTGGATAGGATCGAGCGCGCATCGCTCGCCGGCTTGGCGAAGCGGTTCTCCAGCGCGAGCCGCGTCGCGAGCGAGAAGGCGGACAGCGGCAGGTCCAGCCCTTCCGCCCGCGCCTTGAGCCAGCGGTGGTGGAAGGCGACGCCGGGCAGCGGCACGCCGTACTGGCCGAACGGGTGGAGATAGCGATGGCCGGGCCGCGCCCAGTCGACGAACTCGATCCCCAGCTTGAACGTCGCCTTGGTCGCGCGGAGGAAGGCGGGCTCGTCGAGGCCGATCAGCTGGTTGAACCAGTGGATCGTCGGGATCGTCGCCTCGCCGACGCCGACGATGCCGATCTCGTCGGACTCGAGCAGCGTGACGGAAAGATGCCGGCCGAAGGTCCGGGCCAGCGCGGTCGCGGTCATCCATCCGGCGGTGCCGCCGCCGAGGATCACGACCCGCCTGATCCGCTCCTCTTCGTTGGCGCCGGTGCGCGACATGCGTCCATCCCATCGTCGTCCCCGCGAAAGCGGGAATCCAGGGTCGCAAGCGACGGCCCGTTTGGTTCTGGATCCCCGCTTTCGCGTGAATGACGGTCAGAAATATGGATCTTCTTAGGCCTTGAACAGCCGGTGCGATACGCTCTGCCGATCGCGATTACAGGCCCTGGCTCGCAGTTTTCCCGGAATCCACCGGGTAGAATGTATAGCTGAGCGTGATCGTCTCGACGTCCTTGGTATCGGGATCGGTGCGCAGCTTCGGATCGACGAAGAAGATCACCGGCATCCGCACCGTCTCGCCCGGCTGCAGCGTCTGCTCGGTGAAGCAGAAGCACTGGATCTTGGTGAAATATTTCGCCGCCTGATAGGGCGTGACATTGTAGGTCGCGGTGCCGGTGACCGGCACGTTCGAGCGGTTGGTGGCGGTGAAGAACGCCATGTCGCGCGCGCCGACGTCGATCGTCTCCTGCTCGAGCTCGGGCTTGAAGGTCCAGGCGAGCTTGGGGCTGACGTTGCTGTCGAAGGCGATGCTGATCTTCTCGCCGGTGGCGCCCGGCGCCTTGCTGCCGCGATTGGTGGTGCCGTCGAGCCCGGTCGCCTCGCAGAACATGCGGTAGAGCGGCACGCTCGCGAAGCCGAGCCCGGTCATGCAGCAGATGCCGAGAACGGCGAGTGTGGCGGTGCGCGTGTTGCGGTTCACGGCGTCATCCCCGCCTTGATCTTGGCGATGGTGATCGCGAACATCAGGATGACGAAGGCGCCGAGCAGCAGCGCCATCACGCGGGCGCGTGACTTCTGCCGGGCGCGATACTGTTCTTCTTCCTGCGGGGTCATGCCATCCACCTGTCGATCACCACCGCCGCGAACAGCAGCGCCAGATAAAGGAGCGAGAAGCGGAACAGCCGCTTTTCCGGCAGCATCGCGTCGCTCTCTTGGCTCGTGCGCAGCGCCACCTGCAGCGCCATCGCGCCGAACACCGCGCTGAGCGCGATCGAGGCGATGCCATAGATCGCACCGGCCAGCCCCAGCGGCCACGGCGCGACCGCGGCCGCCGCCATCGGCAGCGTGTAGAGCCCGATCTGGTGCCGCGTCACCCGCTCGCCCGCCACCACCGGCAGCATCGGCACGCCCGCATTGGCGTAATCGGTGCGCACGAACAGCGCGAGGCTCCAGAAATGCGGCGGCGTCCACAGGAACACGGTCGCGAACAGCAGCACCGGCAGCCACGCGACGTCGCCTGTCGCCGCCGCCCAGCCGATCAGCGGCGGAAAGGCGCCCGCCGCGCCGCCGATCACGATGTTCTGCGGCGTCCGGCGCTTGAGCCACACGGTGTAGACCAGCACGTAGAACAGGATCGAGACGGTGAGGATCGCCGCCGCGGCGAGGTTCACCGCCAACCCCATCAGAAGTACGGAGAAGGCGCCGAGCCCCACGCCGAAATGCAGCGCCGACTGCCGCTCCATCCGCCCGGCGGGGAGCGGGCGCTGGGCGGTACGCTTCATCGCCGCGTCGATGTCGGCCTCATACCATTGGTTGAGCGCCCCCGCCGCGCCGGCGCCGAGCGCGATGCACAGGATCGCGGTGAAGCCGATCACCGGATCGACATGCGCCGGCGCCGCCAGCATCCCGCACAGCCCCGTGAAGACGACGAGCGTCATCACGCGGGGCTTGGTGAGCGCGAGGAAATCCCGCCAGTCGGCGGGAAGGGTCAACGGATCGCTGGCGGTGGCCATGTTGGCCGGCGCTATAGGCCGTTGGTGGCGTCGGGGAAAGCGGTTCGCGTTCTTCTCCGCCGCTCGCTACCGTCCCGGCGTTCCGATCAGCCACGGCTTGACCCCGCCGGTGGGCTTGGGCGTGCCGTCGAGCCGTTCGGCGCGGAGGATGGTGACCGGCTGCAGGATCATCTGTCCTTTCATCGGCCCCGATCCGCCGCCGGTCGGCAGCGCGAGGATGCGCTTCACCACGTCCATCCCCGCGACGACGTGGCCGAAAGCGGCATAGCCCGGATACCGGCCCGCGGCGTCGAGCGACGGCATCGGCCCCACCATGATGCTGAAGTTGCCGGCCGCCGAATCCGGATTGGCGCCGCGGGCCATCGAGATGGTGCCGTCGAGATGCCTGATGCCGGTCCGGTCCGTCCGCTCGAGCGGCACCGATCCCGGCAGGATGCGGCGTGCATCGGTCCGGATGCCGCCCTGGATGAAGCCGAAGCTGGGCGCGACCTTCTTGCGCGCCGCGCGATAGAAATCGACGCCGTCGAACCGTCCGTCGTCGACGTAAGCGAGGAAATTGGCGGTGGTTCTGGGCGCCCGCCGCGCATCGAGCGCGAGCACGATCGCCCCCGCCGAGGTGACGAGCCGCACACGGACGAGGCCGGGTGCGGGGCGGTTGGCGTCCTGCGCCCGTGTCGGTGCCGGCAGGACGAACGCGAGCAGCGCGAGCAGCTGGAGGATCTGGCGCATCGGCCTGCCCGCTAGCGGCCTGCCCGCAACCCTTGCAAACGAAAACGCCCCGGCAGGGGGCCGGGGCGTTCCGCTGATCGGATCGGTGATGCTCCGGCCGGGGTCAGTCGACCTTCGGCAGCGTCTCGAACTGGTGGTAGGGCGGCGGGCTCGACAGCGTCCATTCGAGCGTGGTCGCGCCTTCGCCCCAGGGATTGTCCCCGGCCTTGCGTCCCGCCGCGAGCGAGATGACCAGGTTGACGAAGAACACCACCATGCCCGCGGCCATGATCACATAGCCCCAGCTCGCGATGTGGTTGTAGTATTGGAAGGCGTCCGGATAGTCCGGATAGCGCCGCGGCATCCCCTGCAGGCCCAGGAAGTGCATCGGGAAGAACAGCACGTTCACGCCGATGAAGAACACCCAGAAGTGCAGCTGGCCGAGCAGCTCGTTGTACATCCGGCCCGACATCTTCGGGAACCAGTAGTAGAAGCCCGCGAACAGCGAGAACACCGCGCCGAGGCTCAGCACGTAGTGGAAGTGCGCCACCACGTAATAGGTGTCCTGCATATAGTCGTCGACACCGCCGTTGGCGAGCACGACGCCGGTCACGCCGCCGACCGTGAACATGAAGATGAAGCCCAGCGCCCACAGCATCGGCGTCGGGAAGCGCAGCGATCCGCCCCACATCGTCGCGATCCACGAGAAGATCTTGATGCCGGTCGGCACCGCGATCACCATCGTCGCGGCGGTGAAGTACATCTTCACGTTCACGCTGAGGCCGGTGGTGAACATGTGGTGCGCCCACACGATGAAGCCGACCACGCCGATCGCGACCATGGCATAGGCCATGCCGAGATAGCCGAACACCGGCTTGCGGCTGAAGGTCGCGACGATGTGGCTGATCATGCCGAAGCCCGGCAGGATCATGATATAGACCTCCGGGTGGCCGAAGAACCAGAAGAGGTGCTGATAGAGCACCGGATTGCCGCCGCCGGCGGGATCGAAGAAGGTCGTGCCGAAGTTGCGGTCGGTGAGCAGCATGGTGATCGCCGCGGCGAGCACCGGCAGCGCGAGCAGCAGCAGGAAGGCGGTGACCAGCACCGACCAGGCGAACAGCGGCATCTTGTGCAGCGTCATGCCCGGCGCGCGCATGTTGAAGATGGTGGTGATGAAATTGATCGCCCCCAGGATCGACGAGGCGCCGGCGAGATGCAGCGACAGGATCGCCATGTCGGTCGACGGCCCCGGCTCGCCGTAGGTGGAGAGCGGCGCATAGAGCGTCCAGCCGTTGCCGGCGCCGCCGAAGAAGGGCGAGGCGAGCAGCAAGGTGAAGCTCGGGATCAGCAGCCAGAAGCTGATGTTGTTCATGCGCGGGAACGCCATGTCCGGCGCGCCGATCATGATCGGCACGAACCAGTTGCCGAAACCGCCGATCATCGCCGGCATCACCATGAAGAACACCATGATGAGGCCGTGCGCGGTGATCAGCACGTTCCAGAAGTGCAGCGCCTCGTCGAACGACTGCTCGCCGCCGTGGAACATGCTGGCCCAGCCCTGGAGGTACTGGATGCCGGGTTCGGCCAGCTCGAGCCGCATCAGGCCCGAGATGCCGCCGCCGATGATCCCCGCGACGATCGCGAAGATCAGGTAGAGCGTGCCGATGTCCTTGTGGTTGGTCGACATGAACCAGCGGGCGAAGAAGCCCGGCTTGTGATCGGCGTCATGATGCGCGTGCGCGTCGTGGTGGCCGTGCGCGTCGAGCGCGTCGATGGTGGTGTCGGTCATCGGCTCAGTTTCCGGGGTTGGCCGTCGCGGCCTGATTTGTGGTCTCTGCGGGAACGGTGACGTTCTCGACCGGCGCGCCCTCCGGCGCGGTGGTGGTGTTGCCGGCGGCGGCCTCGGCGCCGGGCTGCGCCGGCGTCGCCTCCGACGGCTTGGCCGCGCCCGGCATCGCGCCGCCCTTGGCCCTGACCCAGGCGGCGAACTCGGCCGGCGACACCGCCTCGACCGCGATCGGCATATAGGCGTGGCGGGCGCCACACAGCTCCGAGCACTGGCCGAAGTAGAGGCCGGGCTTCTCGATGGTGAAGCTGGTCTCGTTGATGCGGCCGGGGATGGCGTCGAGCTTGATCCAGAACGCCGGCACCGCCCAGCTGTGGATCACGTCGGCGGCGGTGGTGATCAGGCGGATCGGCACGCCCACGGGGAGCACCACGCGCTGGTCGACCGCGAGCAGGCGCGGGCCGTCGGCGTCGGTGCGGTAACGCTGGCCGGCGGGAACCTCCGATTGCTCCTTCAGCATGTTGGAGGTGAGCTGGATGCCGCCGTGATCCGGATACTCATAGGTCCAGTACCATTGGTTGCCGGTCGCCTTCAGCGTGACGGCTCCCTTGGGCGCCGGCTTGTACTGCGCCGCGAGCAGTCGGATCGACGGCACCGCGATCGCGACCAGGATGAGGACCGGGACCAGCGTCCACACGATCTCGATGAATGTGTTGTGGCTGGTCTTGGACGGGGTTGGATTGGCCGCGGCGCGGTAGCGGAACACCACCCACAGCAGCAGCGCCAACACGAACAGCGAGATGATCGTGATCAGCGGGAACAGCACCACGTTGTGGAACCACAGCGCTTCCTGCCCGTTCGGCGTGACCTGCTTCTGGATGCCGATCCAGCGGTTGCTCGGCTGGCCGACATGCTCGGTCGGCGCAAGCTTGGGCGCGCCGTCCTGCGCGAGCGTCGGATCGGCCGGCGCCGCGGTGGCAGGCGCCGCGACGGTCGCGGGCTGGGTGGAGTTGGCGACCGTCGGCAGCGCCGGGGCGGTCGAGGTGGCGGGCTGCGGCGCCGCGCTGTTGGCGGCGAACGCGCCCGAGCCGGCGAGCACCAGCCCGGCGGCGGCGATGATCGACTTCAACCCAGTCATTCGCATCGTGGCGTAACGTCCCTGTTGGTCAGACGGCCACGAAACCGGCCGCGCGGAATGAGCGGAACACTCAAGGCCATGGCCTATACGCAAGCGACCGGCCGGCCTCAAGCATCTTGGATCGGAGGGTGAAGGTGGTTGGGATTTCCTCCGGCTTTGCCGGCGAGCGATGATTTCTCTCATTCCCGCCTTCGCTGGAACGGCGATGGTTCGATCTCAAACCAGATGGACCTTAGGTGAGTGCCGCGATCAGCCAGCCGAACAGCGCAACGGTCGGATAGAAGCAGAGCCCGAACCCCATCGCCCGGACGGGCGGGCTGCGATAGCCGAGCCCGAACGCCAGCCGCCCGGCGACGAACAGCCCGGCCAGCGGCGGGATCAGCGCGACCGCGGCGGGTGGATGGGTGGCGGCGAGCGCCGGCCAGGCGACGGCGACGAGCAGCAGCTGTTCGGCCGTGTTGCGGTTGTAGCGCAGCAGCCGCGTGAGCCGGTCGTCGCCCGCGGGCGAGCCGCCGTCGATCGCCTCGGGCGAGGAGAAGCGGTGAGCGGCGGTCAGCGCGATGCCGGCGAGCAGACAGGCGCCCGACAGCACCAGCCAGCGCAGGGCGGTGCGGATCGCCTCGACCGGCGCCGGATCGATCGCCGGCATATGAGTGAGCGCGATCCAGAAGGCGCCGACGGTGACCGCGGTCGCCGCCGCCATGCCCGCCGCGACGGGGACCTGCAGCGACCGGGACCGACCGGGCATCGCCATGGCGTTAGATCAGCAGCCCCGCCAGCGCCGCCGACATCAGGTTGGCGAGGCTGCCGGCGAGCAGCGCGCGGATGCCGAGGCGGGCGATCACCGGCCGCTGGTTGGGGGCGAGGCTGCCCGTGACCGCCATCTGGATCGCGATCGACGAGAAGTTGGCGAAGCCGCACAGGGCAAAGGTCACCACCGCGATGGTGCGCTGGCTGAGCGCGCCCTGCTGCGCGCCGAGGCTGATGTAGGCGACGAACTCGTTGAGCACGACCTTCTGGCCGAACAGCCCGCCCGCGATCCCCGCCTCGCTCCACGGCACGTTGAGCAGGTACATGATCGGCGCGAACACATAGCCGAGCAGCCCCTGGAAGCTGAGGCCCGGCACGCCGACCAGGTTGCCGATTCCCCCGAGGATGCCGTTGGCGAGCGCGACCAGCGCGACGAACGCCAGCACCATCGCGCCGACCGCCACCGCCAGCCGGACGCCGGTCTGCGCCCCCTGCGCCGCCGCCATGATGATGTTGGCGGGCTTCTCCTCATCGTGCGTCGCCTCGGGCATCGGCGGCGGCTCGGGCGCGACGCCCTCGGGCAGCAGCGCCGCCGGGCCCTGGCCGCTGACCCGCGTGTCGGCGAGCGCGATCGCCTCGTCGGCGAGCTTCGGCGGCACCGTGTCGGGCATGATGATCTTCGCCATCAGGATGCCGCCCGGCGCGGCCATGAAGCTCGCCGCCAGCAGATATTCGATGCGGATGCCCATCGACGCATAGGCGGCGAGGATCGTCCCCGCGACGCCGGCCATGCCGCTGGTCATAACCGTGAACAGCTGCGCCGGAGTGAGGCTGGCGAGATAGGGCCGGATGACCAGCGGCGATTCGGACTGGCCGACGAAGATGTTCGCCGCCGCGCACAGCGATTCGACCTTGGAGACGCCGGTCACCTTCTCGATCGCGCCGCCGATCCAGCGCACGACCAGCTGCATGATGCCGAGATAGTAGAGGATCGAGACCAGCGCGGCGAAGAAGATGATGACGGGGAGCGCCTGGATCGCGAAATTCTTGCCGAGCGGATCGTCGGCGAGCTTGCCGAACAGGAAGCTGGTGCCGGCGTTGGCGTAGCTCAGGAGGTTGGCGACCCCGCCCGACAGGAACTCGAGCACCGCCTTGCCCCACGGCACGTACAGCACCAGCACCGCGATCCCCGCCTGCAGCGCGAAGGCGGCCCCCACCACCCGCGGCCGGATCGCGCGCCGATCGGTCGAGAGCAGCACGGCCAGTCCCAGGATGACGAGAATGCCGGCCAGCCCGATCAGGTAACGCATGAAATCCCTCCGCCACGCCCCCGGCGCGGAAGGGACCGACAATACACGGTGCGGCCGATGCGGCTAGAGCCGATTGCGCTAGCCCTCCCTCCGTTCGCCCTGAGCCTGTCGAAGGGCGAAAGCCGCAGGCGACGCACTTGAGGCATGGTCGCCCTTCGACAGGCTCAGGGCGAACGGGGGAGGGGGTGCAAAGCCATCTTCCCCCGCCCGCGAAATCCGCTAGCGTCGCGGCGATGGACACCCCCGACCGCGGCATCGCCCGCTCGCTCTTCGCCTTCGCGATCTTCTACGGCGGCATGGTCTGCATCGCCGGCGTGCTCGGCAACAAGCAGGTGTCGGTCGGCCCGCTCGCGGTCGAGGCGGGGATCTTCGCCTTCCTGCTGCTGGTGGTGACGTCGAGCGCGGTCGCCGAGCTGCACGGGCGGACCATCGCCAACCGCCTGGTCCAGATCGGCTTCGTCCCGCTGATCGCCAGCCTCGTGCTGGCGGTGATCGTGATGGCGCTGCCCGCCTCGCCGGAGATGGACCCGGCGCGGCGCGACGCCTTCGCGCTGATGATGGGCTCGACCCCGCGCATCTGGCTCGGCGGCATCGTCGCCTATGGCGTGTCGCAGACGCTCAACGTCACCATCTTCTCCTGGCTCAAGGGCCGCGAGGGCAGCCGCCTGCTGTGGCTGCGCGCCGCCCTCGCCAGCGCGCTCAGCCAGATCGTCGACACGCTGCTGTTCGTGACGATCGCCTTCCTCGGCGTGTTCCCGATCGGCGGGCTGCTGGCGGGGCAGATGCTGGCGAAGGTCGTCCTGTCGGCGGTGCTGGTGCCGCCGCTCATCTACCTGTTCGTCGCGATCGGGCGGAAGCTGGACGGCGCGCCGCCGCCCGCGTAATCGCGCGCACATGACCAACCACGCCCCCGATCCCGCGATGCTGGCCAAGGCGGAGACGCTGACCGAGGCGCTGCCCTATCTCCAGCGTTACGCCGGCAAGACCTTCGTCGTGAAGTACGGCGGCCACGCCATGGGCGACCCGGAGCTCGCGCGCGACTTCGCCGAGGACGTGGTGCTGCTCAAGATGGTCGGCATCAACGTCGTCGTCGTCCACGGCGGCGGTCCGCAGATCGGCGCGATGCTGAAGCGGCTGGGCGTCGAATCGCGCTTCCACGACGGCCTCAGGATCACCGACAAGCCCACCGCCGAGATCGCCGAGATGGTCCTGGCCGGCTCGATCAACAAGGAGATCGTCGCCTGGATCGCCGCCGCCGGCGGCAAGGCGGTCGGCATCGCCGGCAAGGACGCCAATCTCGTCCGCGCCGAGAAGGTGACGCGCGCCGAGCCCGACAAGCTCCAGGGCATCGAACGTCACGTCGACCTCGGCTTCGTCGGCGAGCCGGTCGCGGTCGACGGCACCATCCTCGACACGCTGTCGGTGCAGGGCTTCATTCCGGTGGTGGCGCCGATCGCGCTCGGCAACGACGGCGAGACCTACAACGTCAACGCCGACACCATGGCCGGCGCGATCGCGTCGGCGATCGGCGCCTCGCGCTTCTTCCTGCTCACCGACGTGCCCGGCGTGCTCGACAAGGCCGGCGAGCTGCTGACCGACCTCACCCCCGCCGACATCGCCGGCCTGCGCGCCGACGGCACCGTCACCGGCGGCATGATTCCCAAGCTCGCGACCTGCGTCGCCGCCGTCGAGGGCGGAGTCGACGCCGCGGTGATCATCGACGGGCGCATCCCGCACGGAATGCTGCTGGAAATCTTCACCGAGCGCGGCGTCGGCACGCTGGTCCGGCGCTAGCGCGGGGGCATCGGGCGTCCTATAGTAACAGCACACCTTCCAGGAGCCGTCGCTTGAACATCCTGCTGCAAATCATCCTGTATCTGCTGACCATCCTGTGGTGGGTCATCATCATCCAGGCGATCCTGTCGTGGCTGATCGCGTTCAACGTCATCAATCTCCACAACGAGTTCGTGCGCTCGGTCTGGAATGCGCTGGGAGTGATCACCGAGCCGATCTATCGCCCGATCCGCCGCATCCTGCCCGATTTCGGGGCGCTCGACCTGTCGCCGCTGGTCGTGCTGATCGTCCTCTACATCCTGATGAACATCGTGATTCCAGGACTCTACGCACCCGTCGCCTACGGCATGTGAGCGCTTGGACGCCGCGGCCCGATGGGCTGGTGCTGCGCGCGCGGGTGACGCCGCGCGCCTCGCGCGAGGCGGTCGGGGCGGGGCCGGAGGCAGCCTCGCGGTCGGGCTGACGGCGCCGCCGGCGGGCGGCGCGGCCAACGCCGCATTGATCGCTTTGCTTGCCGGGGCGTTTGGGGTGGCGAAGCGGGACGTGACGTGACGATCCTAAGCGGCGGGACCGGCCGGACCAAGCGCATCGCCGGCGATTTCCGTAGCGCTGGCACAGATCGCCGCCCGCCTCTATGGGAGCGAGCCATGACGGCACGGATCATCGACGGAAAGGCGGCCGCCGCGCGGCTGCGCGAGCGGGTCAGCGAGCTGGCGGCGAGCTTCTGGACCGCGGCGGGGCGGCAGGCCGGCCTGGCGGTGGTGCTGGTCGGCGACGACCCCGCCTCCGACGTCTATGTCCGCTCCAAGGGCAAGGCGACGGTCGCCGCCGGCATGGCGAGCTTCGAGCATCGCCTGCCCGAAAGCACCACCGAGGACGAGCTGATCGCGCTGGTCGACGCGCTCAACGAGAGCGAGGCGGTCGACGGCATCCTCGTGCAGCTCCCGCTGCCGGCGCACATCCGCGAAAGCGCGGTGCTGACGCGGATCGTTCCGGACAAGGACGTCGACGGCTTCCACCCGGTCAACGCCGGCCGGCTGGCGACCGGGCTGCACGGCTTCGTCCCCTGCACGCCGCTCGGCTGCCTGATGCTGCTCGAGGAGGAGCTGGGCGATCTCGCCGGGCTCGACACGGTGGTGATCGGCCGCTCGAACATCGTCGGCAAGCCGATGGCGGCGCTGCTGACCTCGCGCAGCGCGACCGTGACGCTGGCGCATTCGAGGACGCGCGACCTCTCCGGCCATGTCAAGCGTGCGGACATCGTCGTGGCGGCGGTCGGCCGGCCGCGCTTCGTCAAGGGCGAGTGGCTGAAGCCCGGCGCGACCGTGATAGACGTCGGCATCAACCGCACGCCGGAGGGGCTGGTCGGCGACGTCGACTTCGACGGCGCGGCCTCGGTCGCCGGCGCGATCACGCCGGTTCCGGGCGGGGTCGGGCCGATGACGATCGCCTGCCTGCTGCGCAACACCATCGTCGCCGCGCACCGCAATGCCGGCCTCGTGCTGGAGGACGGCGCGATCTGACTTGCAATGTTGGATTTCGCCCGTCAGCCTGACGGGCGCGATGCCGTCGGATAGGGCCGGTCGGCGCGGCAGGCGAAGGGGGCGCGTCTACCTATGACTTTCGTGACCTTCGACGGTTTTCTGCGGGTTTCGCGGTGATCCTGCTGGCGCTGCTCGCGGGCGAGGCCGGTCCGTCCCCGCTCGATCCACACGCGCGGGTCGCCAAGCTCGTCGTCCGCCGGGCAGCGTGCGGGGGTGAGGGTTGCGCCACCGGTTTCGACCGCGAGGCCACCAGCGGCTATGGCGCGTCGGGCGACGCGACGCTGCGCTGGCAGGTCGCGCCCGATGGCGCACGCAGCTTCATCGCCGAGCTGTGGACAGGGCGCGGCGATGAGGCCGTGATTGACGATTGCATCGCGGCGCCGCCGAAATGATCGAGCTGTTCGTCTCCTCGCTTATCACTTTCTTCGTGGTGATCGATCCGCCCGGTTGCGCGCCGATCTACGCCGGTCTCACCGCGGGCGCGACGCCGGCCCATTCGCGGGCGATGGCGATCCGCGCGGTGGTCGTCGCCACGGTCATCCTGCTGGTGTTCGCGCTGGTCGGCGAGGACCTGCTCCGCGCGCTCGGCATCGGGCTCGACGCCTTCCGCATCGCCGGCGGCATCATGCTGTTCCTGATCGCGATCGAGATGGTGTTCGAGCGCCGCACCCAGCGCCGCGAGGAGCGCGCGCAGAAGATCGCCGAGACGCCGGAAATCGAGGACGTCTCGATCTTCCCGATGGCGATGCCGATGATCGCGGGACCGGGCTCGATCGCCACGGTCATGCTGCTGATGTCGCAGAACCAGGGGCTGGAGCGCTCGCTGGTGGTGCTGGGGGCGATGTTGGCGATCCTGGCGCTGACGCTGGTGGCGCTGCTCGCGGCGGGGCCGATCATGCGCTTTCTGGGTGCCAAGATCGAGGCGGTGATCACCCGCCTCCTCGGCGTCCTCCTCGCCGCGCTCGCCGCGCAGTTCGTGATCGACGGGGTGAAGGCGAGCCTGGCGTAACCCAAAATCCTCTCCCATTGGGAGAGGGACAGTGGGAAATACCGGCCCGAAGAAATCGCTTTCCTAATAGGATTTGCCCTGCTTGGATCCGCCGGCGGCTGCCGTGGCGCAGCCGCGGGGATAAGTGGAGCAAAGTGAACGAATGCGGCGCGACTCCCTTCACTTTCGCGTCACTTTCGCGAAGGCGCGCGCGGCATGGCCATCCTAGTCATAGTCGATCCGCCACAGCCGGAACGGCGAGTTCTTCGGCAGCGGCACCGGCACCAGCCATTTCGGGATCCTGCCCTTGGCGAGCTGCGCGTAGAAGCCGTTCCTGGCGCGGCTGCGGTAGATCGTCGTCTCGGCCATGTTGGGGCACACCAGCAGCAGCCGCGCGCCGTGCCGCCTGGCGATGGCGCGGAAGCCATCGGGCGTGCCGGTGAAGGCATGGTGGACGTCGAGGATCGCGTCGCCGTTGCGGTGATAGGGGCCGGCGATGGCATCGTGATGGGTGAGGGTGATGAGCCGCGGCCCCAGGTCGACGTGGGTGAAGATCACCGTCGCCGGCAGCCGGTCGAGCGGGCGCATCGCCGGGATGGTCGAGCAGCGGGCATTGGCCCGGTTGACGATCTTGGTCCGCGCATTGGGCGGATCGATCGGGAAGAGGCGAAGCGTCATGCCCGCGAAGAGGCCGGAGATCAGCAGGAAGGCCGCGACCGATCCCAGCACCCGCACCGCCACCGAGGAGCGGGTCAGGAACCACGGCACCACGATCCAGGCGAGCGCGGTCGCGCCGATCACGCCGATCAGCGCCGCCGCCGGCCCCGCGCGGATCTGCCACAGCAGCATCGCGGCGGCGAAGGCGGCGAACAGCGTCACCGACACCCAACCGGCGAAGCGATCGGTGCCGCGCGCGCGCCAGGTGGCGACGATCGCGCCGACCAGCCCGGAGACCGGCAGCACCGCCATCGGGAAGGCGACGCGGAGCGGATGCTGGTAGATCGGCTTGGCCTCGCGCACGTTGCTGAGCCAGGTCCGCACGAGCTCGTCCGACACGCCCTCCGGCCGGCCGAGGCATTGCGGGAAGCTATGGGCGAAGGCGCCGGCGACGATCGCACCGGCGGTCGCCGCCAGCGCCAGCCGCACGATCCGGTTCTCCGGGCTGACCCAGGCGAGGACGAACAGCAGCGCGCCGCAGCCGACCATCACCGACAGCCACACCGGCGTCAGCGCGTCGCAGCGCATCGCCATGTTGGCGTAGGAGGCGAAGCCGGCGAAACCGAGCGCGCTGCCGCCCGCCAGGGTCAGCGCATAGGCGGCCAGCCGCCGCGCCTCGCCGCGGTCCCACACCCAGCGCAGCGCCACCATCGCCCCCGCGATCGCGCCATAGGGCAGCATCTCGAGCCCGATGGTCAGCGACACCGCCGTGGCCAGCCCGACCGTCGCGCCGCCCCGCGCCCGCCGCGGATCGGCGAGGCCGGCAGCGGTGAGGCTCAGCATCGCGAGCTGCCAGCCGTGATGGTCGATGCGCATCGGCACGAACATGCCGATCGTCATCGACGCGCCGGTGCCGAACAGGATGATCCCGGCCAGGAGGTAGGCGGCCGGCGCCACCAGCCGGCGGACGGCGAGCGCCATCCCCACCATCGTTACGCCCAGCGGCAGCAGCGGCGCGATGCCGCACGCCCAGCGCTCGGCCCAGGCGGTGCCGAGAAAGGGCTTGAGGATCAGGATCAGCCCCGCGATCGGCAGGTCGACCAGCCGCGACCAGTGGATGTCGAAGCCGAGCGGCGGGTTGAGGCGGTACTGGCGCAGGTCGTACCAGCCCTGACCGCCAAGCAGCGCGCGCACCTGCATCAGCCGCATGTTGTCGTCGGTGTCGCCGAGCGACAGCCAGTAGATGTTGTTCCAGCGCTGCCACAGATACCAGGCGACGATGATCGCCCAGGCGGCGAGGGTGACGGTCAGCCACCGGCGATCGATCTCGATCTCGAACCGGGACGGAGACGGGCTGTCGTTCAATTCCGCTTCCCTCTTCAATCGGTTGGAGATAGTGCGCGCGCCCAACCACCGTTCGCCCTGAGCTTGTCGAAGGGTCGCCTTTCACCTTTCCGGCGAAAAAGAAAAGGGCGGCCCTTCGACAAGCTCAGGGCGAACGGATCGGGGAGTGACAAGTGGTTTCCAAGGCTCTCGATCACCTCAACGCCAATACGGTCCTCGGCCAGCTCGTGCGCTATGCGATCACGGGTGGCGGCGTCACGCTGCTTGGCGCGGTGCTCTATACCGGGCTGGTGCTGGCGAGCGCGATCCATCCGCAGCTCGCGATGTTCGCCGCCTACGTGGTTTGCGTGGCGGTCGGTTATGTGCTCCACAGCCGGTGGAGCTTCCGCGGGCACGGCAGCCGCGACAATGTGGCGCGCACCACCACCCGCTTCTTCGTCGTCAGCCTGGTGAGCTATGGCCTCAATGCCTTCTGGACCTGGTTCTGCATCAACATCCTGCACCTGCCGGAATGGACGCCGGTGGTGCCGCTCCTGTTCGTGACGCCGCTCGCCACCTTCGCGCTCAACCGCAACTGGGTGTTCGGCTGATGGCCAGGATCCTCTGATGGAACGCGTGGTCTACGATCGCATGGCGGCGCACGATTCCACCCATTGGTGGTATCGCGCCCGGCGCGACATCCTGGCCGATTACCTGATCCGTTACGGCAGGCTGCCGCAGGGCGCGCGCGTGCTCGAGATCGGCTGCGGCACCGGGCACAACCTGCCGATGCTGGCCCGGTTCGGCGAGGTCGACGCGATCGAGATCGACGCCGCCGCCCGCGACATCGCCAGCCAGCGGCTCGGCAAGCCGGTGGGCGAGGCGCCGCTGCCCGGCCTCACCGGCGTCGCGCCGGCGAGCTACGACCTGATCGCCGTGCTCGACGTGGTCGAACATATCGACGACGACGTCGGCGCGCTGAGGGGCATGGCCGAGCGGCTGAAGCCCGGCGGCAAGATCCTGATCACCGTGCCGGCGCACCAATGGATGTGGAGCGCGCATGACGTGGTGAATCATCACAAGCGGCGCTACTCCAAGGCGACGTTCGACGCGGCGATCCGTGCGGCGGGGCTGACGCACAATGGCCTCAGCTACTTCAACTCGCTGCTGTTCCCGGCCGCGGTCGCCGCGCGCGGGGTCGGCAGGATCACCGGCAAGGACGACAGCGACGATTCGCCGCCCCCCCGCCCGGTCAACGCGCTGTTCGAGGCGATCTTCCGCCTCGAACGTCACCTGGTCGGGCGCGTGCCGCTGCCGCCCGGGCTGTCGATCATCACGCTGGCGTCGCTCTCGTCCCCGGACCGATAGCCGAGGGTCGCGCGGCCCCGGATCGGGCCGGCGACGTCGGCGACGAGATAGAGCGGGCGCCGCTTCGACTCGACATAGAGCCGGCCGATATATTCGCCGATCATGCCGAGCACGAACATCTGCACCGAGCCGAGGAACAGCACGACCAGCATGGTCGAGGTCCAGCCCTGCACGGTCTGCCCCATCAGGAAGCTGATCACCACATAGACCAGCACGATCAGCGTCGCGCCGGTCAGCGCCAGCCCGACATGGCTCGCGAAGCGCAGCGGCGCGGTCGAGAAGCCGGTGACGGCATCGAGCGCGAAGCGGACCATCTTGCCGAGCGGATATTTGGTCTCGCCCGCCAGCCGCTCGGCGCGGTCGTAGACGAACGGCACCTGGCGGAAGCCGACCCACGCGACCATGCCGCGGATGAACCGCGCCTGCTCCGGCAGCGACAGCAGGGCATCGAGCGCCCGGCGGCTCATCAGCCGGAAATCGCCGGTGTCGAGCGGGATCGGCGTATCGGTGATCCGGTCGAGCATCCGATAGAACACCGCGGCGGTGAGCTTCTTGAAGAAGGTCTCGCCCTCGCGCTTGCGGCGCACTGCGTACACCACGTCGGCACCCTCTGCCGCCATAGTCGCGCGCATGTCGGCGAGCAGCTCGGGCGGGTCCTGCAAGTCGGCGTCGATGATCAGGATCTGCTCGCCGGCGCACAGGTCCAGACCCGCGGTCAATGCGAGCTGGTGGCCGTGATTGCGCGAGAGGTTGATCGCGACCAGCCGCGGATCGGCCGCCGCGAGCCGCTGCATTACCGCCCAGCTGCCGTCTCGCGAGCCATCGTTGACCAGCACGATCTCATGATCGTCGCCGACCGCCGCCTTGGCCGCCGCGGAGACGCGCGCGTGCAATGCCTCGAGGCAGTGCTCCTCATTATAGCAGGGAACGACGACGGAGAGCTTCGGCCGCTTCATGGCGGCGCTCCTTAGCCGGTTGCGCGCGGCGCGTCACGGGCGTCGATTCGCCCGCGGCACGAACGGCATTGACGCGCACGGCAGCGGCTCCTAAGCGATCTGCAAATGCGAGTCAGTCGCGTTAGCAAGAAAAGGGGCAGCATGGTTCGGAACGGATGGATGGCGGGTGCGGCGGCCGCCGCGATCGCGGCGGCCGCGTGGGCGGTGCCTGCGCAGGCGCTCGCGCCCGGGGAAAAAGGGGGCGTGGCGGACGGAACCTCCGCCGCGGCCACGGATTCCGCCGCGCCGGCGGACGGCGACGGCCAGTCGATCACCGTCACCGCGACGCGCCTGCCGGTTCCGGTCGAGGATGCGCCGGCGACGGTGACGGTGATCGACGCCCGGCGCATCGCCGACGAACTGGTGACCGATATCAAGGACCTGGTCCGTTTCGAGCCCGGCGTGAGCGTCCCGCGCCAGCCGGCCCGCTTCTCGGCCGCAGGCAGTGCGGTGGGCCGCGCAGGCAACGAGGGCTTCACCATCCGCGGCATCGGCGGCAACCGCGTGCTGATCCAGGTCGACGGCGTGCGCGTGCCCGACGGCTTCAGCTTCGGTCCGCAGGCGACGGGGCGAGGCGATTACGTCGACCTCGGCCTCGTCAAGTCGGTCGAGATCCTGCGCGGTCCCGCCTCGGCGCTCTACGGCAGCGACGGCCTCGCCGGTGCGGTGAGCTTCGTCACCAGCGATCCGGCCGATTTCCTGGAGGGCGGCAAGAGCGTCGGCGGCCTGGTGCGTGCGAGCTATGCCAGCGCCGACGACGAATTCGCCGAGACGGCGATCGTGGCGGGCCGAAGCGGCGACTGGTCGGCGATGGCGGCCTATACGCGCCGCGACTTCCACGAGCTCGACAACAAGGGTTCCAACGATTCGACCGGTGCCGCGCGGACGGAACCCAACCCGCAGGACGGGCACAGCAATGCGGCGCTGGCGCGGATCGTCTATCAGACGGGCGGGCACCGGCTGCGGCTGACCGGCGAGTATTTCGACAGCTATCTGTTCACCGACGTGCTGTCGGGCTTGGGTCCGCAGCCTGGTTGGACGGTCGACCTGCTGAAGGGCCGCGACACCAGCGAACGCAAGCGGCTCGCCTTCGACTGGAGCTGGGACGGCGCCGGCGCGATCGAGTTCGCGCGGCTCGCCGCCTTCTGGCAGGATTCCGACGATGTGCAGTTCACCGACGAGGATCGCACCCCCGCCGCCGACCGCGAGCGGCGCAACACCTTCGAGAACCGCGTCTACGGCGCTTCGGGCGAGGTGCGGTTCGGGTTCGAGACGGGCGGCCTCCGCCACCGGCTCGTGCTGGGCGGCGACCTCAGCTTCACCCGCCAGAAGGGGTTGCGCGACGGCGTGGTGCCGCCCGCCGGCGAAACCTTCCCGACCCGCGCCTTTCCGGTGACCGATTACACGCTCGCCGGCCTCTTCCTCGCCGACGAGATCATCGCGGGGCCGGTCACGCTCTATCCGGCGCTGCGCTTCGACGCCTATGACCTCGACCCGACCGACGATCCGCTGCTCCCGGCCTTCGCCGGCGCCAAGCAGGACGGATCGCGGCTGTCGCCCAAGATCGGCGCGGTGGTGAAGCTCACCGAGGGCATCCGGCTGTTCGCCAACTATGCCCAGGGCTTCAAGGCGCCCGAGCCGAGCCAGGTGAACAACTTCTTCGCCAATCCGGCGGTCGGCTACACCAGCATCCCCAATCCCGACCTCAGGCCCGAGACCAGTCGGAGCTACGAGGCGGGGGTGCGCGTCACGGGCGGCGCGGTCTCGGTCGACATCACGGGATTCCACGCCGACTACCGGAACTTCATCGAGCAGGTGGAGACGACCGGGCGACCGTTCCCAAGTCCGGCGAACCCGTGGATCTACCAATGGGTCAATCGGGGACGGGTGAAGATCGACGGCGCGGAGGCACGGATCGAGGCGCGGCCGGTATCCGGCGTCACGGCTTCGCTTGCCGCTTCCTACACGGTCGGCGATGCGATCGATCCGGACGGGACACGCGCGCCGCTGCAGTCGATCGATCCGATGAAGGTGGTGGCGGGGCTCGGCTACGACCACGCCGACCGGCGGTTCGGTGGGCGGTTCAGCGTCACCTATGTCGGGCAGAAGGAGCTGAGGCGCACCGCCGGCATGACCTGCGACGTGCCGCCCGCCGGCCAGTGCTTCACGGGCGCCGAGCGTTTCATCCTCGACCTCACCGCTTATGCGCGGCTGACGGATGCGCTCACGCTGCGTGCCGGCGTCTTCAACATCACCGACGAGAAATACTGGTGGTGGAGCGACATCCGCGGCGTCGCGGCCAGCTCGCCGATCAGGGACGCCTATTCCCAGCCGGGGCGCAACGGCAGCGTCTCGCTCAGCTTCCGCTTCTGATGGAGACCGTGATGATCCGCACCCTCACTGCCGGCGCCCTGCTTGCCGTCGCTTTCATCGCCCAGCCTGCGCTCGCCGACGGTCCGGTCAAGGCGCGTACCGCCGAGGCCGAGGCTGCCTCGTTCGAAGCCGACCGCCGCGACATCCTGGCGATGGCGGGCAACTACAAGGTCAGGTTCGACATGCAGGAGACCACGCCCTGGCGGACGGACTATACGCCGATCCCGCCCAAGGTCTCCGGCGGGTTTGAGGCGGTGCGGGTGGTCGAGGACACCGGGCGCGTGATCCGGCTCCAGCACCTGCTGGTGGTCGATGGCGACGGCAAGCCGATGGTGATCAAGCATTGGCGGCAGGACTGGGAATATGAGCCGGCGCGGGTGCTGGTCTATTCGGCGCCGGGCAGCTGGGCCTGGGAAGCGGTGCCCCAGGCGATGCGCAAGGGGCGCTGGTCTCAGACGGTCTACCAGGTCGACGATTCGCCGCGCTACGGCGGCTGGGGGCAATGGACCACCGAGGCGGGCATCCGCCGCTGGCGCTCCAACTGGACGTGGCGCCCGCTCGCCCGGCGCGATGCGGTCCGGCATCCGGCCTATGACCGCTATTACGGCATCAACCGCCACCAGCCGACACCGACCGGCTGGATCCACTGGCAGGACAACACCAAGATGGGCAGGAAGGACGGCAAACTCGTCCCCTTCGTCCAGGAATCGGTGCTCAACACCTATACGCGCAGCGACGGCTTCGACGTGAAGGCGGCGGACGACTATTGGGCCGCGACCAAAGGCTATTGGGCGGCGATCCGTGCCGAATGGTCGCGGGTCGGCGAGGCCGGGAACGGCATCCGCGTCGCCGAGGAGGCCGAGACCGGCACCGTCATCGCCGGACGCCTGCTCGCGCTTGCCGACGACATCCAGCAGAGCAAGACCAGCGAGGCGAAGGCGATCGAAGCGGGTCGGGCGCTGATCGACCAGGCGACGCGCGCTCCCCGATAAGGTGGGTTCGTGCTCCTGCATTCGCAGGAGCACTGGTTTCCTTCAATCCGGACGGGTCGGACTTCAGGAATGTTGACTAAGTTGACTCACCTGACGCGTGTAGGAACCTACGCGGCACGGAAGCGACAGGGCGCGCATTGGGGCGACGCCAACGCGACATCGGCGCGACGTGGATGAGATGGACAGACTCAAAGAGCGAGCCGGTGTCGCAGCAGCACCGGACCGCGCGGGTTCGCAGGCGAAATCCTACATTGCAAGAGGTGCGACTGTCTCGCCAGTCGTGCCGCCATCCGGCTTGAAGCAACCGGAACAGAGTCACGCTGGCCGGATCCGACTCTACAGCAGCAGCTCCTGCGCGGTGGCGGGGCCGATCTCGCCGCCGCCGCGGCGGCGGGCGAGCTCGGTCTCGGCGGTGAAGCGGATGTCGGGGTCGCGGTCGCTGAGGAAGGCGTAGAGCGATTCATTGTCGATCTCGTGCCATTCCTTGCCGCGGTCGGGGCCGTAGCGGACGCGCGGCAGCAGGCCCGGCTCGTTCGACCATTGGATGAGCCGGGCGACCGACGCCTCGTTCAGCATGTCGCGCAGGTGGTGCGCGGTGACATAGGCGTCGGGAAAGGCGCGGTGCGCGGGCAAGCCGCGCTCGTGGATCAGGCCTTGCGGCCTTCGCCAGTAGCGGAGCAACTGGTTGGAGAAGCCGGGCGAGTCGGGCCATAGCCTGAGCGCGCATTTCCAGGTGCAGATCCACTCCGCGCCATGGGTCAGGGCGGAGGTGCAGAACAGCTGCTCGAAGCTCGCCCGGTGCGCGGCGAGCGCGACGCGGCGCGGCCACGGATCGAGGATCGGCCGGGCGACGTCGTGCCACCAGGGCGCGTCGGCGACGTCCTCGTCGCGGATGTGGTGCACCGCCATGGTGACGGGCGGGATCGGCCGGCCCGGGTTGACCAGCCTGCTCCCGCCCTCGCCGTGGAGCGCCCAGCGCCCATCCTCGCCCAGCGCCACGTCCTGCCAGCCGACCTCGCACACGCCATGGGCGGGAGGCGCGTTGCCGGTGGTCTCGAGGTCGATGACGCGGATGATGGAGGGGGAGGGCATTACCTCTATGTGGGGCCAGTGGTTACGCGGCACCACCCCCAAAAGGCCTCTCCCCGCACGCGGGAGAGGGGGTAGAGTCGATCGACAGTTGAGCTGACAATTACTTCCAGCGTCATCCCGGGTTTGGCCCGGGATCTAGGACGGCAGGCGATACCGCTCGTGACCCTGGATGCCGGATCAAGCCCGGCATGGCGAAGAGAAGAAGGGGATTTCGGCCCTTTCTTCTTCGTCACCCCGGCCTTGTGCCGGGGTCCACCGGGAGGCAAGGACTGAGCAAGAGGCTTCAGCGTCTCCGGTGAGGCTGGGTGGACCCCGGCACAAGGCCGGGGCGACGGTTGGGAATTGGGCCGGAGAAGGCTCGGAGCTTCAAATATCGATCGATCCTAGTGCGCCGCCTGCGGGCCGCGCTTGACGCCGCTGAGCGCGAGCTGTTCGTCGATCTGCGCCATCAGGCGGTCGAGGCCCTCCTGCGACTTGGCCTCGGCGCGGGCGACCAGCACGTCCTGGGTGTTGGAGGCGCGCAGCAGCCACCAGCCGTCGGGGGTGGTCACGCGCGCGCCGTCGGTGCGGTTGACGTCGGCGCCGGCCGTCTCGAGCCGGTCGAGCACCTCGTCGACCACGGCGAACTTGCGGCTCTCGTCGATCTGGAAGCGCATCTCGGGGGTGTTGACGAACTCGGGCATGGCGCCGCGGATCTCGGTCAGCGACTTGCCGATCATGTGCACGGCGCGGATCAGGCGGACCGCGGCGTATTGCGCGTCGTCGAAGCCGTAATAGTCGTGCGCGAAGAAGATGTGGCCGCTCATCTCGCCCGCCAGCGGCGCGCCGGTCTCCTTCATCTTGGTCTTGATGAGGCTGTGGCCGGTCTTCCACATCAGCGGCTGGCCGCCGAGTTCGGCGATGCGGTCGTACAGCATCTGCGACGCCTTCACGTCGGCGATGATCGTCGCGCCGGGCAGCTCCTTCAGCACAGGTTCCGCCAGAATGGAGAGAAGCTGATCGCCCCAGATCACGCGGCCTTCGCCGTCGATCGCGCCGATCCGGTCGCCGTCGCCGTCGAAGGCGAATCCGAAATCGAGCTTCTTGTCCGCGACCAGCGCGCGGAGATCGGCGAGGTTCTTCTCCTCGGTGGGATCGGGATGATGGTTGGGGAAATTGCCGTCCACGTCGGTGAACAGCGTGTGGTGCTCACCCGGGAGCAGCTTCACCAGCTTCTCGATCACGGGGCCGGCGGCGCCGTTGCCGGCGTCCCAGCCGATGCGATAGGCGCCGCCCGAATAGCCGGCGAAGAGGCGGCCGACGTAATCGTCGATGATGTCGGCGTCGGCGACGGTGCCGGAGCCGTCCTCCCAGTCGCCCTCGGCCGCCATGCGCCCGAGCAGCTGGATGTCCTCGCCGAAAAACGGGCGGTGCTGCAGCACCATCTTGAAGCCGTTGTAATCGGCGGGATTATGGCTGCCGGTTATCTGTATGCCGCCGTCCACCTCTAAGGTCGCCTCGGCATAGTAGAGCATCGGCGTCGGGCCCATGCCGACGCGGACGACATCGACGCCGCTCGCCGTCAGCCCCTCGACCAACGCCGCCTCCAGCTCGAGCGAGGAGACGCGCCCGTCGCGCCCGACCGCGACGCGCGTGCCGCCGGCGCGGCGGACCAGCGTCGCGAAGCCGCGGCCGATCGCGTTGGCGTCGGCCGGACCGAGCGTCTTTCCGACGATGCCGCGGATGTCATATTCGCGGAGCGAGGTGGGATCGAAACGGTGCATCATGGGGCCTCCCGATTGGTCGCCCGCCTAAAGCGCGAGCGCGGCGGAAGTTGCAATGGCGGTACGATTTATGTTGCGCTGCGGCGCGACAGACGGTGCCGGAAATCCCGCGGAAAACCGTCGAAGGTCACGAAAGTCATGGGTAGACGGAACCGTGCGGCCGGCGTGAAAGTGAAGGGAGGCGCGCGGCATTCGTTCACTTTGCTCCACTTATCCCCTGCAGCCGTCTCATGCGGCTGCGCGACGAACGAAGCAGAGCAAATCCTATTAGGAAAGCGGTTTGTTGGTCGGGACTGCCCCCTCTCCCGTTGGGAGAGGGAGGGCCCGCTCGGCGACAGCCGAGTGGGAGGGTGAGGGTGACCACGCCGGACGTAGCCACCCTCACCCTCCCGCAGCTTCGCTGCTCCTTCCCTCCCTTTGGGAGAGGGACAGTGAAGGCCAACTCGCTAGCCCCCCAGCCGCCGCAGCAGCACGTCGCGGGCGGCGTTGATGCGGCGGGTGAGCTCGGCCGAGCCGCCCTTGTCGGGATGGACGGCGCTCACCAGCCTGCGGTGGGCGGCGCGGACGTCGCTCGCGGTGGCGTCCGGTCCTACGCCCAGGATCGCGCGTGCCTCCGCGACGTCCGGCAGAGGCTTGGCGGCGGGTTTGCGGAAATACCACCAGATCGCGCCGACGATCAGCGCCGCGAGGAGCAGCTTGGTCATGCGGCGAACAGCGGCATCGCCGGCTCGGGCAGCGCCAGGCCGGCCATCATCTCGCGCAGCTCCTGCCGGGCGGCGACATGCGCCAGCCCCATCTCGCCGAACGCGCGCGAATCGAGCATGGTGAGGCCCTGGGGGAAGAGCTCGCGGTAGATCACGCGCTCGCTGAGGCCCGGGATCACGCGGAAGCCGACGCGCTTGGACAGCTGGTCGATCGCCTCCGACACGCGGCGCATGTTGCGCGCCTCGATATGCTGGAGGCGGTTGCGCAGCACCACCCAGTCGATCGTCGCCCCGTCGGCCTTGGCGCGGGTCTTGCGCGCTTCCCAGATCAGCTCGGAGTAGAAGCTCGGGCGGGTGACCTTGAACGTGTCGGGATCGACCTGGCCGATCAGGTCGAAGTCGACGAAGCTGTCGTTCATCGGCGTGACCAGGGTATCGGCGTTGGTCGCGGCCATGCGCGCGAAACGGTCGTCGCGCCCGGGCGTGTCGATCACCAGGAAATCGGCGTTCGACCCCAGCCGCTCGAGCGCGTGCTGGAACTTGACCAGGCTCTCGCCGTCATGGGTCTCGTGCACCGGCATCGGCAGGTCGTGACCGGTGCGGCGGATAGTCGCCGCGCGGTTGTCGAGATAGCGGCCGAGCGTGCGCTGGCGATGGTCGAGATCGAACGCCGCGACTCGCGCACCGCGCGTGGCGAGCGCGATCGCGACGTGCACCGCCGTCGTCGACTTGCCCGTCCCGCCCTTCTCGTTGGCGAAGACGATGACGTGCACCCTGTTCGAACCGTCGGCCAAGATGCCTGATTCCCCTGCTTGATCGCCGTCGGCACCCCCCATAGAAGGCCGCGCTTTCGTGTCGCTTTATCGAAGGGCCAAACCCCGTGCAAACCATCCGTCGCGTCGCCGATCTTCGTTCCGAGATCGCCCAATGGCGCGCGGCCGGCGAGCAGGTGGCGCTGGTGCCGACGATGGGGGCGCTGCACGCCGGCCACATGGCGCTGGTCGCCGAGGCGCGGCGGCTGGCGAAGCGCGTGGTGGTGTCGATCTTCGTCAATCCCAGGCAGTTCGGGCCGAACGAGGATCTCGACAAATATCCGCGCCGCGAGGCGGCCGACGCGCGGATGCTGAGCGAGGCCGGGGTCGACCTGCTGTGGGCGCCGGCGGCGGAGGAGATGTATCCGGGCGGCTTCGCCACCAACGTGTCGGTCGCGGGGGTGAGCGAAGGGCTGGACGGCGCCGCACGGCCGGGCCACTTCGACGGGGTCGCGACGGTGGTGGCCAAGCTGTTCAACCAGGTGCGCCCGGACGTCGCGCTGTTCGGCGAGAAGGATTTCCAGCAGCTCGCGGTGATCCGGCGGATGGTGGCCGACCTCGACATGGGGCTGGAGATCGTCGGCGTGCCGACCCAGCGCGACGACGACGGCCTGGCGCTGTCCTCGCGCAACGCGTATCTCGCGCCCGAGGATCGCGCGGCAGCGGTGGCGCTGCCGCGCGCGCTGGGGGCGGCGGCCAAGGCGATCGGCGAGGGCGGCGATGCCGGGACGGCGCTGGCGCACGCGCGCGAGGCGCTGACCGCGGCGGGCTTCGCGATCGACTATGTCGCGCTGGTCGATGCCGAGACCCTCGGCGAGCCCGATCGAGCCCGGCCGATGCGGCTGCTGGCGGCGGCGCGGATCGGCGGGACGCGCCTCATCGACAATGTCGCGGTCACGGTGAACGGACAGGGTTAACCGCGTTAACCATTTGGTGACACCGCGGCTGCAGAACCCCTCGTCAGGGAAGACCGAGGGGAGCAATCATGGGTCAGAGCCTGACGAGTGCGAATTTCCTGATCGAGAGCCGGCTGGTCCAGGCCGCGCGCGGCAACGTCCGCGCCTGCTTCGAGCTGGGAATGGCCTATTCGAGCGGCGCCGAGGGGGTCGACGTCGACCTCATCGAGGCGCACAAATGGTTCAATCTGGCGGCGATGCAGGGCAACACCCGCGCGCAGGAATGCCGCGCCGAGATCGCCGAGGACATGACCGCGCGCGAGATCGCCGAGGCGCAGAAGGCGGCGCGGGCGTGGCTTCAGGTGACGACGCGGCTGGCGGCGTAACCCCTTGATCGTGCTGTGCTCCTGCGAAGGCAGGAGCCGTGGCCGACGGCGTATCGCTTGATGCCAGGACTCCTGCCTTCGCAGGAGCACAGCCAAGTGCGCTACTTCTTCTTCGCCGGGGCTTTCTTCTTCGCGCCCACCTTGCCCTTCCTCGCCGGCGCCGCGGCGGCGCGGGCGTCGATGAGCTGGGCGGCTTCCTCCAGCGTGAGCTGGTCCTTGTCGACCGACTTGGGCAAGGTCGCGTTGGTGGTGCCGTCGGTGACATAGGCGCCGTAGCGGCCGTCCATCAGCTTGATCTCGGCCTCGGTACGCGGATGCTTGCCGAGCGTCTTGAGCGGCTCGCGGGCGGCCCCGCGCGCCGGGCGGCCGCCGTTCGCCGCCGCCTCGGCCAGCTTCACCACCGCCGCGTTCATGCCGGTCTCGAACACCTCGGCGGTCGAGGAGAGGCGGGCATATTTGCCGTCATGCGCCAGATAGGGGCCATAGCGGCCGATCGACGCCGTGATCGGGTTGCCCGTCTCGGGATGGTTCCCGATCGTGCGGGGCAGCGACAGGAGCTTCAGCGCCATTTCGAGCTCGACCGGCTCGGGCACGTCCTTGGGGATCGAGGCGCGCTTGGCGTCCTTGCCCTCGCCGAGCTGGAGATAGGGGCCGAAGCGGCCGGCGCGGCGCGACACCTCCAGCCCGGTCTCGGGATCGGTACCGAGGTTATCGGGGCCGCCGTCCTCGCCCGCGGCGCCGCCCGGCTGGGCGAAGCGGCGGGTGTATTTGCACTCGGGATAGTTTGAGCAGGCGACGAAGGCGCCGAACCGCCCGCCGCGCAGCGACAGGCGCCCCACGCCGCAATTGGGGCAGAGGCGCGGGTCCGATCCGTCGGCCTTGGCCGGGAAGAGATAGGGTTCGAGGAACGCGTCGAGCGCGGCGGTGATCTCGCTCGGCTGGCGTTCCTTCACGTCCTCGGTGCGCGGCTTGAAGTCGCGCCAGAAGGCGTCGAGCACCGCCTGCCACTCGGCGCGGCCGCCGGAGATATCGTCGAGCTCCTCCTCCAGGCTGGCGGTGAAGTCGTAGCTCACATATTTCTCGAAGAAGCGTTCGAGGAAGGCGGTCAACAACCGGCCCGATTCCTCGGCGAAGAAGCGGTTCTTCTCGACGCGGACATAGGCGCGGTCCTTGAGGACCTGGATGGTCGAAGCGTAGGTCGAGGGGCGGCCGATGCCGAGTTCCTCCAGCCGCTTGACCAGCGACGCCTCCGAGAAGCGGGGCGGCGGCTGGGTGAAATGCTGCTCGGCGGCGACGCCGGTCTTGGCCGGCGCGTCGCCCGAGCGGAGCAGCGGCAGGCGGCGGCTGTCTTCCTCATCGCTATCGTCGCGGCCCTCCTCGTAGAGCGCGAGGTAGCCCGGGAAGAGCACCACCTGGCCGGTCGCGCGCAGCACGGTGCGGCCGGTGCCATCCTCAAGGTCGACGGTGGTGCGTTCCAGCCGCGCCGAGGCCATCTGGCTCGCGAGCGCGCGCTTCCAGATCAGGTCGTAGAGCCGGCCGTGGTCGCCGCTGCCCGCCTTGTCGCGGCCGAAGTCGGTCGGGCGGATCGCCTCGTGCGCTTCCTGGGCGTTCTTGGCCTTGGTCTGGTACTGGCGCGGCTTCTCGGGGACGTAATGGCCCGAATAGCGTTCGGTCACCGCCAGCCTCGCCGCGTCGATCGCCGAGGCGTCCATCTGCACGCCGTCGGTCCGCATGTAGGTGATGAGCCCGTCCTCGTAGAGCGCCTGGGCGATACGCATCGTGTGGCTCGCCGAGAAGCCGAGCTTGCGCGCCGCCTCCTGCTGCAGGGTCGAGGTGGTGAAGGGCGGCGGCGGGTTGCGGCCCGCCGGCTTGGTCTCGACGCTGGCGACGGTGAAGCGGCCGGCCTCGACGTCGGCCTTCGCCCGCTCGGCGGTGCCCTGGTCGCCGATCGCGAGGCGGTCGAGCTTCCTGCCCTCCCAGGTGGTGAGGCGCGCGGTGAAGGCGGTGCCGTCGTGCTCGAACGCGGCCTCGACCGACCAATATTCCTGGGCGCGGAACGCCTCGATCTCGCGGTCGCGATCGACGATCAGGCGGAGCGCGACCGACTGGACGCGGCCCGCCGACTTGGCGCCGGGCAGCTTGCGCCACAGCACCGGCGACAGGGTGAAGCCGACCAGATAATCGAGCGCGCGGCGGGCGCGATAGGCGTCGATCAGATCGGTATCGAGCTCGCGCGGATGCGCCATCGCGGTCAGGATCGCCGGCTTGGTGATCGCGTTGAAGGTGACTCGCTCGACCTCCTTGGGCAGCGCCTTGCGGTTCCTCAGCACCTCCTGGACGTGCCAGCTGATCGCCTCGCCCTCGCGGTCGGGGTCGGTGGCGAGGATCAGCCGGTCGGCCTTCTTGGCCTCGTCGGCGATTGCCTTCAGCTGCTTCCCCTTGTCGGCATAGGTCTCCCACTCCATCGCGAAGCCCTGGTCGGGATCGACCGAGCCGTCCTTGGCCGGCAGGTCGCGGACATGGCCGTAGGAGGCGAGGACGCGATAATCCTTGCCGAGATATTTCTCGATGGTCTTGGCCTTGGCGGGCGATTCGACGATGACGAGCTGCATGGGCTTCGGTAGTGTCCCTTACGTGTACGCGCGAGGGTGGAGAGGCTCGGCGGGGGGCGTCAAGGGCGGCGGAGATAAGGAGGCCGGCCCGGCGGCGCTAGGGGATATCGGCGAGGGCTCAAACGACCGCGCCGTCGGCCGCCGGGCTTTCGCGCAGCAGCAGATAGGCCGCGATGCCGAGCACCCATTCTCCAGCCAACGTCAGCACGAAGAGCAAATTGAAGAGCAGGCTCCAGCCTGCAGTGAGCGGCTGGTCCAGGGTCATTGCGATCACCACGAACGCCAGCGCCAGCGGCGCTGCCATCAGCGCGAAGCAGGCGGCGATCGCCGGCGCGGCGCGTTGGGTCAGCCGCCAGCTCCTGCCCATCGCTTCGCCCACGCCGGTGTCCTCGCCGATCAGGATCGGCGCCGCCGCGATCCAGCGAGCGGCGAGATAGAGACCGGGAAGCACCAGCAGGAGCAGCCCGGCGCCGACGGCAAGGGTGACGGGAATGCCGAGCACGATCAGCCCGACGACGCGGGGGCGGCTTTCCCGCGCGTCATAGCCCGGCGTCGCCTCGAGCATCCGCAACGTGAGCCAGCTCTCCGCCACCGTGGCGGCGATGCTGAAACCGAAGTTGGCGGCGGCCGCCGCCGTGTCGTTCGGGATCAGCATGTCGATGAGCACGCCGGCCGCCGTCAGCAGCACGACGATCGCAGCAACCGGCCCTCCATGGCGGGCGACCAGCCGACCCCATGCGCCCAGGAGAACGGGAATGGTCGGAATCATGCCAGGCTCACCCGTCCTCCTGCATGGCGGTCGAGGCGCCCCGCGAGTTCGAGCTCCAGCATGATCGTCTGGACGATCGCCGGAGCAAGGCCGGACTGGCGGATGATCTCGTCCACCGCGACCGGCGCCGGGCCGAGCAGCAGGGCGACCGCCTGCCGGTCGCGGTCGCTCGGATCGCCGGCCGGGCCTGCTTCGAAGCCGTGCGCCGGCGCCCGCACCGCGCGCGGATCGATCGGCCGTACCGCCTCCAGGATGTCGGCTGCGGACTGCACCAGCGTCGCGCCCTCGCGGATCAGCAGATTGCAGCCCTGCGCGCGCGGATCGATCGGGGAGCCGGGCACCGCCATCACCTCGCGCCCCGCCTCGGCGGCGATGCGGGCGGTGATGAGCGAGCCGGAGCGCGGCGCCGCCTCCACCACCACCGTGCCGAGCGCGAGGCCGGCGATGATGCGGTTGCGTGACGGGAAATGGCGCGCGAGCGGTTCGGCGCCGGGCGGCTGCTCGGCGATCAGCAGGCCGAGGCGCGCGACGGTTTCCTGAAGCTCGGCATTCTCGGGCGGAAACGCGACGTCGATGCCGCTCGCGATCACGCCGATCGTGCCGGTGGGGAGGCTGGCGTTATGCGCGGCGGTGTCGATGCCGCGAGCGAGGCCGGAGACGATCACGGCGCCCGCCTGACCGAGCTCGGCCGCAAGCCCGCGGGCGATGCGGCAGGCGGCGGCGGAGGCGTTGCGCGCGCCGACCATCGCGATCACCGTGCGGCCCGTCAGCGCCCGTTCGCCGCGGACGATCAGCGCGGGCGGAGCATTCTCGAGTTCGGCGAGGAGCGGCGGATAATCGGCGTCGTCGATGAACCAGTAGCGGGCGCCCAGCCGCTCGACCGCCACCCTCTCCCGAGCGAGCGAGCGCTCGTCGGCCAGCCGGGGCGCTTCGCCGCCGCCGCGCCGCGCGAGCGTCGGCAACGCCTCGATCGCCGCCTCCGGCGAGCCGAAGCGGGCGATGAGCTGGCGATAGGTGACCGGGCCGATACCTGGTGTGCGGATCAGGCGCAGCCGGGCCGCCGCGCCCGCCTCAGCCACGTGCCTCGGTTTTGTTCTTGCCCGCACCGATCCTGGGTTCGGTGCCCGACAGCAGGCGATCGATGTTGTCGCGATGCTTCCACAGCACGATCAGCGCGAGCGCGATCAGCAGGAACACCTCGTCGAAGCGGCCGAACACCGCCGCGCCGACCGGCGCGCTCACCGCCGCCGCCATGCCGGCGACCGAGGAGATGCGCAGCGCAGCGAGCAGCCCCAGCCACACCAGCGCATAGACGAGCCCGCACGGCCAGTAGAGCGCGAGCACGATGCCCATCAGTGTCGCCACGCCCTTGCCGCCCTTGAAGCCGAGCCACACCGGATAGCAATGGCCGATGAAGGCGCCGGCCGCCGCGAGCAGCTCGTCGCCCGACCAGATCAGGTGGACGATCCACACTGCCGCGAAGCCCTTGAGCGCATCGAGCAGCAGCGTCGCCGCCGCGAGTCCCTTGCGGCCGGTGCGCAGCACGTTGGTCGCGCCGATGTTGCCCGAGCCGATCTGGCGAAGATCGCCCGCGCCGGCGAGCCGTGTCAGCAGCACACCGAACGGGATCGAGCCCAGCAGATAGCCGAGCACCAGCGCGCCGAGCGGCGGTATCCAGACGGTTTCCGCGGCCATTTTCCCCTGTTCCCGCGGCGAAGGTAGGGGCCTCGTGCCGGCGGCGCAATAATCCTGATCATCTATTTGAAATCCGAAACAACCTGTTTGACGGCGGGGCGGCGCTGCGCGAAGCGGCGGCGATGAGCGATGCCCGTCCCCTGCTGTTCTTCGATTCGGGCGTGGGCGGACTGTCGGTGCTCGCGCCGGCCCGCGCGCTGCTGCCGCGCGCGCCGCTGATCTATGTCGCGGATTCGGCGGGGTTCCCCTACGGGACGCGCAGCGAAGCCGAGATCGCGGCGCGAGTGCCGGCGCTGCTCGGGCGACTCGCCGAGCGCTACGATCCGCGGCTGATCGTGATCGCGTGCAACACCGCCTCGACCATCGCGCTGGCGGCGGTGCGCGCGGCGCTCGACCTGCCGATCGTCGGCACGGTGCCCGCGATCAAGCCCGCCGCGGAGATGAGCGAGGCGCGCGTTATCGGCGTGCTCGGCACCGACGCGACGGTGCGCCAGCCCTATGTCGACGATCTGACCGCCCGCTTTGCCGCCGACTGCCTGGTGTTGCGCCACGGCTCGGCGGACCTGGTCGAGCTTGCGGAGGCGAAGCTGCGCGGGGAGGCGACCGATCCCGCAGCCTATGCGCGCGTGCTGGACGGGCTGTTCGGCCAATCGGGCGGCGAGCGCATCGACGTGATCGTCAACGCCTGCACCCATTTCCCGCTGGTCGAGGAGGAACTGACGGCGGCGGCGCCGCGCCCGGTGCGCTTCGTCGACGGAGGACCGGGCATCGCGCGGCGCATCGCGCATCTGACCAAGGGACAGGAATGGCCGGATGCAGCCGGGAAAGGGCTGGCGGTATTCACGCGGCTCGACGACCGCGCGCGCAGCCTTGCGCCGGTGCTGGCGCGTCACGGGCTCGGCAGAGTGGCGGAACTCTAGATGCTTGGTCGAGCAGTCGCGAGCGCTCGATCGGCACCGCATCGCGGATGTCGCTGGTGACGAGGCTGACGCGGTAGCGATCCGCCTCGCGCCGGCCGCACACCAGGATATCGTCGGACCGGTGGCTGGTGGCACAGGGCATTTCCGCTCGCGTCCGTTCCCGCGCGGCGGCGATCAGCGTGTCGTCGTCGGCGAGCAGCATCAGCAACGGCACGAGGCGCATCCGGACGCCTTTCGAAACGACCGACGGATAGCCATGCCTCGGCGGACCGAACGGAGCAAGCCTCGACAATCGGCCCGGCGCCTCCTATCCCGCCGCCAAAGCTTCCCTGGGGGACGTCGATGCCGTCTGCGAGCAAGATCCTCGACCGCGTGCTGGTGCTGGAGATGGTCCGCGTGACCGAGGCGGCGGCGATCGCCGCCTCCCGCATGGTCGGCCGCGGCAACGAGAAGGACGCCGACGCCGCCGCGGTCGAGGCGATGCGCGAGGCGTTGAACGGCCTCTATATGGACGGCACCGTGGTGATCGGCGAGGGCGAGCGCGACGAGGCGCCGATGCTCTACATCGGCGAGAAGGTCGGCAGCGCGATCGGCAAGGGACCGAGGATCGACATCGCGCTCGATCCGCTCGAGGGCACCACCATCACCGCCAAGGCCGGGCCCAATGCGCTCGCGGTGCTGGCGATCGCCGAGGAAGGCTGCCTGCTCAACGCCCCCGACGTCTACATGGACAAGATCGCGGTCGGTCCCGGCTATCCCGAGGGCGTGATCGACCTCGCCAGGAGCCCGACCGAGAATATCGAGGCGATCGCCGCCGCCAAGGGCGTGGCGCCGCACGAGATCATCGCCTGCGTGCTCGACCGGCCGCGCCACGAGAAGCTGATCGCCGAACTGCGCGCGGTCGGCTGCGGCATCATGCTGATCCCCGACGGCGACGTCGCCGGGGTGATCGCGACCACCGACCCCGACACCACCATCGACGTCTACATGGGTGCCGGCGGCGCGCCCGAGGGCGTGCTGGCCTGCGCGGCGCTGCGCTGCGTCGGCGGGCAGTTCAAGGGGCGGCTCCTGTTCCGCAACGACGACGAGCGCGCCCGCGCCCGCAAATGGGGGATCGAGGAGCTCGACAAGATCTACGACCTGACCGAGCTCGCCAGGGGCGACTGCATCTTCGCCGCGACCGGCGTCACCGACGGCTCGCTGCTCGCCGGCGTCAAGCGCAAGGGTGCCAAGATGACCACCGAGAGCGTGGTGATGCGCGCCTCGTCGGGGACGGTGCGCTGGGTGAAGGGCGAGCATCGGGTGGGGTGAGCTATATTCTCCCTCTCCCAAAGGGAGAGGGAGAATGGCGTCAGTTCTTGAGCCGCCACCCGGTCCTGAAGATCCACCCGACCACGCCGAGGCACAGCAGCAGGAACGCCGCGGTGAAGCCGAGGCTCACCCAGATCGACACGTCGCCCTTGTCGAAGAAGCTCCAGCGGAAGCCGCTCACCAGATAGACCACCGGATTGACCAGGCTGACCGTCCGCCACGGCTCGGGCAGCATGTTGATCGTGTAGAAGGCGCCGCCGAGGAAGGTGAGCGGCGTCACCACCAGCGCCGGCACGAACGAGAGCTGCTCGAAGCCCTTGGCCCAGATGCCGATGATGAAGCCCAGCAGGCTGAAGGTGAGCGAGGTCAGCACCAGCATCGCCAGCATCGTGAACGGATGCGCGATCGGCACGGGGACGAACAGCATCGCCGTGAACAGGATGATCAGCCCGATCGCGATCGACTTGGTCGCCGCCGCGCCGACATAGCCCAGCACCATCTCCATCGCCGACACCGGCGCGGACAGGAGCTCGAACATCGTGCCGGTGAACTTGGGGAAGTAGATGCCGATCGAAGCGTTCGAGATCGAAAGCTGGAGCAGGTTCATCATGATCAGCCCCGGCACGATGAAGCTGCCGTAGCCGACGCCGTCCAGCTCCTGCATCCGGCTGCCGATCGCGCCGCCGAACACGACGAAATAGAGCGCCGTGGTGATCACCGGCGTGACGAGGCTCTGCCAAAGCGTGCGCAGCGCCCGTGCCATCTCGAAGCGGTAGATCGCCCAGACGCCGTGGTGGTTGAATCCCATCACTTGTGCTCCACCAGGTCGACGAAGATGTCCTCGAGGCTCGACTTGGAGGTCTCGAGGTCCTTGAAGGCGATGCCGAGGTCGTGGAGCTTCCTCAGCAGCGAGGGGATGCCGGTACGCTCGGCCTGGGCGTCGAACACGTAGCGCAGCGTCCGGCCCTCGTTCTCCAGGCTCAGGTGCCATTCGTCGAGCTCGGACGGGATCGCCGCCAGCGGCTCGACCAGCGCGATGCCCATCTCGCGCTTGCCGAGCTTCTTCATCAGCTCGGTCTTGTCCTCGACCAGCAAGAGCTCGCCCTTGTTGATGACGCCGACGCGGTCGGCCATCTCCTCCGCCTCCTCGATATAGTGGGTGGTGAGGATGACGGTGGTGCCGCGCTCGCGCAGGGAGCCGATCAGCTTCCACATGTCGCGGCGCAGCGACACGTCGACGCCGGCGGTGGGTTCGTCGAGGAACAGGATGTCGGGCTCGTGGCTGAGCGCCTTGGCGATCAGCACGCGGCGCTTCATGCCGCCCGACAGCTCCATGATCTTGGCGTCGCGCTTGTCCCACAGCGACAGGTCCTTGAGCAGCTGCTCGATATAGGCGTCGTGCCCCGCCCGGCCGAACAGCCGGCGCGAGAAGCGGACGGTGGCGAGCACCGATTCGAACATGTCGACCGACAGCTCCTGCGGCACCAGCCCGATCCGGCTGCGCGCGGCGCGATAGTCGGCGAGCGCGTCATGGCCGGCGACGGTGATCGTGCCGGTCGACGGCGTGACGATGCCGCAGATGATGCTGATGAGCGTGGTCTTGCCGGCGCCGTTGGGGCCGAGCAGCGCGAAGATCTCGCCCTTGCGGATGTCGAGATCGACGTGCTTCAGCGCCTGATGGCCGGACGCATAGGTCTTGCTGACGCCGGAAACGGCGAGGATCGATTGCACCACGGACGGGCCCCTTTGCTGCGCCGTAGGTAGGGCGCGGGCGGGCGCTGGACAAGGCGGTCAGGGCTGCGCGATCGTGCTTCCATTCCCCCTCTCCCATTGGGAGAGGGAGGGGCCCGCTCGGGCGCAGCCCGAGTGGGAGGGCGAGGGTGACCACCACTGGCCATAGTCACCCTCACCCTCACCCTCCCGCGCCTTCGGCGCTCCTTCCCTCTCCCAAAGGGAGAGGGACAGTAAGGGACAGTGATTGCCTAGCCCTTCGCCCGCGCCGCCTTCACCGCCTCGGCCAGCGCGTCGTAGCCGATCGCGCCCGAGGCGAACCTGTCGCCGATCACCCAACTCGGCGTGCCGGTGACACCGAGCTCGCCCGCCGTCTTCAGATTCTTGGCGATCTCCGCCGCCACCGGCTGCGAGCGCGCCACCGCGCTCGCCCGGGTGCGGTCGAGGCCGGCGATGGCCGCGGCGGCGGCGATGCTCGCCTGGTTCACGTGGCCGGCGGCGTAGAGCGCCTCGTGGAAGGGCATGAACTTGCCCTGCTCGGCCGCGGCCAGGCTCCATTCGGCGGCGGTGCGGCTATCGGGCGAGAGGATCGGCAGCTCGCGGTAGACGATGCGGACGCCCGGATCGGTCTTCACCAGCTCGGCGAGCGCGGGCAGGCTCGCGCGGCAATAGCCGCAGGCATAATCCATGAAGGCGACCACGGTGACGTCGCCGTTCGGATTGCCGCCGACCGCGCCGGGGAAGGGATCGACGATCGCGCCGCGGTTCGCCGCCACCGCCTTGGCGCTCTCGCGGTCGCGCAGCGCATTCATCGCCTCGGGGATCACCTCGGGATGAGCGAGGAGATAGCCGCGCACGTCACCCGTCGCGGGCGCCGGCCGCAGCGTCTGGATGGCGAGCACGGCCGCGCCGCCGACGGCGCCCGCCGCCACCAGCAGCAGCGCGAGAAGGAAAGGTCGTAGCGTCAATTGCGTCGGTTCCGTCGTTGCTCTTCCATCGCGGTCTGCGAGACCAGCATGATGTCCTGCGCACGGATCCAGTCGGAGCTGCCCTGTGGCAGGCCGGCCATCGCCGCCTTGGAGCTGACCAGCGCGACGCGCGCGTCGCCCATCAGGCTGGCGCGCTCGGCGGTGGCGAGCGCGGTGCGCGGCTCGTCACCCTTGCGCTCATAGACGGTGCCGAGCTGCATCCAGGCGAAGGGATTGTCGTCGTCGCGCGCGACCGCCTGGCGCAGCACCTTCTCCGCCTCGGGCAGATATTGCGGGTCCTCGGTCGCGAGCAGCGCATGGCCGAAGGTGGTGGCGATCAGCGGCTGGTTGCGCGAGCCCTCGGTCGCCTCGCGCAGCGGCGCCAGCGCGTCCCGGGGCTTGCCCGATTCGAGCAGGATCTGGCCTTGAAGCTCGAGAAAATAGGGGTCGTGCGGCGCGGCCTTGACCAGCGCCGCCGACTCGGCCGCAGCCTGATCGGGATAGCCGGAGAGGTGATAGGCGTAGGCGCGCGCATAATGCGCCGGGATCGACTGGTCGGACGGCGGATATTTGGCCAGCGTCTGCTTGGGATCGTTGACATAGCCGCGCAGCTTCGCCTGCACGCGCTTGAACCGTTCCTCGATGCCGGGGTCGAGCGGCTTGTTCCACGACGGCGAATCGACGAGGTCATGGGTCAGCGAGGCGATGCGCTCGCCCGACAGCGGGTGGGTATAGTCGAAGCTGCCCTCGCTATGGTCGACGCCATAGCGATATTCCTGGTTCTGGAGCTTCTTGAAGAAGTCCAGCATCCCCTTGCCGGTGATGCCGGCGGTGTTGAGGAAACGCGCCCCCGCCGCGTCGGCGCTCGCCTCCTGCGTACGGGTGAAGGCGAGCAGCTTGCCGAGCGCGGCGCGCTGGCCGGCAGCGAGGATGCCCGCGCCCGCCTCGCCCCCGCCCGCCGCCATCGCGGCGACGCCGAGCACCAGGCTCAGGATCGAGATGCCCATCGCGCTGCGATAGCCCTGATCCTGGAGCGGCACATGGCCGCCGACGATGTGGCCGATCTCGTGCGCCACGACGCCCTGCACCTCGTTGGCATTGTCGGCGGCGTCGATCAGGCCCGAGTGGATATAGACGATCTGCCCTCCGGCGACGAAGGCGTTGATCGACGGATCGCTGATGACCACGACCTTGACGTTGGCCGGCGACAGGCCCGAGGCGAGGATGATCGGCCGCGTCATGTCGGCGAGCAGCTGCTCGGTCTCGGCATCGCGCAGGATCGACTGGGCGGCCGCCGGATGGACGATCGCCATCGCGGCGACGGCGACCATCGCTGCCAGCAGCCTGGCCCAGCGCGTCATCGAAGCTCGCATGTGCAGCCTCTTTGCCGGCATCGACTGAATCGCTCCTGAAACGGCCGCTCCCATCCGGTGGGACGGGAGCGGCCCCGCATCAAGCTCCGAAGGTCCGCTGCCACCAGCCGCGGCGCGGCCCTTCGCCATCGGCGTCCGTTGCAGCTTCGGCAGAGTCCTCCCCGGTCGCTTCAGGCGTGGTAACCGGTGCGGCTTCGGCCGGTTCCGCGCCGTTGGCGGCAGCCGTCTTGCGGCGGGTGCGCTTCGGCTTCGGTGCTTCCTCGACGCTGTCGTCGTTGGCGGGCGCGGGCGCTGCCGTCTCCGCCGGCGCCTCGGCTTCGGCCGGTGCAGCCGTCTTGCGGCGGCTGCGCCTGGGCTTCACCTCCGCTTCCGGCGCAGCCGTATCGGCGAGTGCGGGCTCGACGGCAGCTTCGGCGCTCTCGGCTTCGGCCGGAGCGGCCTGCTTGCGGCGCGAGCGCCTGGGCTTGGGAGCCTCTTCCCTTGCGGCCGGCTCGGCCTCGGCCTCGGCCTCCACCGGCGTGGGCCCGGGTTCGGGTTCGGCGACGGTCTCCGCCTCCTCGGCCATCTCGCCGGCGAGGATCTCGCCTGCCTCGCCGCGACGGCCGCCGCGGCGGCCGCGGCGGCGGCGCTTGCGCGGCTCGCCGCCCTCGCCCTCGGCAGCCACCTCGGCGGATGCTTCCTCCTGCGCCTCCTCGGCGGCCTCGGCTGGTGCCTCGCCCTCGGCGCCACCGCCCTCGCCGGCAACGGCGTCGCGGCCCCGGCCGCGGCGGCCGCGGCGGCGGCGGCGGCGGCGACGGCCTTCGCCCTCGCTCTCGCCCTGGGGACGTTCGCGGCGCGGCTCGCCTTCGACCGCCTCCGCCTCCAGCTCCTCGTCGATCTCTTCCTCGATGTCCTCGGGGACCTCGTCGAACTCCTCCGCCTCGACCATCGCCGGCTCGAACTTGGGCGCGTAGGCCGGCGGCGGGCCCGAGGCCTCGACCGACATGCGCGCGCCCTCGAGCTCGCCGTCGGAGGCGACCTCGATCGTCACGCCGTAGCGATCCTCGATCTCGGCGAGCTCGGCGCGCTTCTTGTTGAGCACGTAGAGGGCCGCTTCCTGGCTCGCGCGCAGCACCAGGTTGGAGCCGCGGCCGCGCGCCGCCTCGTCCTCGATCAGGCGCAGCGCCGACAGGCCGGCCGAGGAGGCGGTGCGCACCAGCCCGGTGCCCTCGCAATGCGGGCACTGGCGGGTCGACGCCTCGAGCACCCCGGTGCGCAGGCGCTGGCGGCTCATCTCCATCAGGCCGAACGAGCTGATGCGGCCGACCTGGATGCGGGCGCGGTCGTTCTTGAGCGCCTCCTTCATCGCCTTCTCGACCTTCCGGACGTTGGACGAATGGTCCATGTCGATGAAGTCGATGACGATGAGGCCGGCCATGTCGCGCAGGCGCAGCTGGCGGGCGATCTCCTGCGCGGCCTCGAGGTTGGTCGCGGTCGCGGTCTGCTCGATATTGTGCTCGCGGGTCGAGCGGCCCGAATTGATGTCGATCGAGACCAGCGCCTCGGTCGGGTTGATGACGAGATAGCCGCCGGACTTGAGCTGGACGACGGGATGGTACATCGCCGCGAGCTGGTCCTCGACGTGCGCGCGCTGGAACAGCGGCACCGCGTCCGAATAATGCTTCACCCGCCGGGCGTGGCTGGGCATCAAGAGCTTCATGAAGTCCTTGGCCTGGCGATAGCCGTCGTCGCCCTCGACGATGACCTCGTCGATGTCCTTGTTGTAGATGTCGCGGATCGCGCGCTTGATGAGGTCGCTGTCGCCGTAGATCAGCGCCGGCGCCGACGAGCCGAGCGTCGTCTCGCGGATGCCGTCCCACAGCCGGGCGAGATAGTCGAAGTCGCGCTTGATCTCGGTCTTGGTGCGCTGGAGGCCGGCGGTGCGGACGATGCAGCCCATCGTCGGCGGCAGCTTGAGCTCGGCCATGATCGTCTTGAGGCGCTTGCGGTCGCCGGCGTTCGAGATCTTGCGGCTGATGCCGCCGCCGTGCGCGGTGTTGGGCATCAGCACGCAGTAGCGGCCGGCGAGGCTGAGATAGGTGGTGAGCGCCGCGCCCTTGTTGCCGCGCTCTTCCTTGACGACCTGGACCAGCAGCACCTGACGGCGGCGGATCACGTCCTGGATCTTGTAGCGGCGGCGGAGGTTCATGCGGCGTTCGCGCAGCGCCTCGACGGCGTGATCGTCGGAGCCGTTCGACCTGGGCTTGCGCGCGGGCGCGTCCTCGTCGCCCTCGGCGATCACGTCGTCGTGATGATCGTCGTCGTGCTCGGCATGGTCGTCGTCATGATCGTCGGCCTCGGCGCGGAGCGCCGCCTCCTCGGCAGCGTGCTCGGCCTCCTCGCGGAGCAGCGCGTCGCGGTCTTCCTTGGGGATCTGGTAATAGTCGGGGTGGATTTCCGAGAAGGCGAGGAAGCCGTGGCGGTTGCCGCCGTAGTCGACGAACGCCGCCTGCAGCGACGGTTCGACGCGGGTCACCTTGGCGAGATAGATGTTGCCCTTGAGCTGCTTGCGCTCGGCGGATTCGAAGTCAAATTCCTCGATTCGGTTGCCCTTGACGACCGCCACGCGGGTTTCCTCCCGGTGGCGAGCGTCGATCAACATACGCATGGTCATTATATTTTCTCCGGGCGCGCGCGGCCTCCGCTGGGGAGCGCGGCGCGCGCGATGTGCTGGTCCCTCCGCCGTCGGTGCGGCGCCTTACGGGACGAACGAATGGGTGTGATGCGTCTGCTGCCGATGCCCGCCCGGAGCCGTGGTCCGGGGCGGCCGGTCCGTCCACGCAGCCGCGCTCGGCGGTCTGGTGGAGGCGGAGCGGATTTTGCCTCATGCAGCATCAACCTGATTGCGCGCCGGGCCCGGACGGCCGCGGCGGTTTCTCGGCCGGCTTGGAACGGTCCCGTTCCGTACCGGCACCGGCTAGGTAGCATCGCCGACCCGGAAGGACAACCATCGCGGCATCGTTTGCCCGCCGTCGTCCGCCCGGCGAGCGCTCCTCATGCGTTTTGGCTGGACCGTGGCCGCGGCGGCACGGCATAGCATAGCGGTGCTCGCCCTCCTCGCCCTTTTTGCCGGTTGGCTCGCGGGCGTACCGGCATGGGCGGGCGTCCTGCGCGACGTGCGGGTGAGCGGCAATGCGGTCACGCTCGACGTCGACGGCCGTGCCGCGGAGGCAGGCGCGTTCATCCTCGGCGGATCGCGGACGGCCGCCGGTCCGGTCGATCGAGAGCGCGGCGCGCGCGTAGTGCTCGATCTCGCGCGGCCGGCAATCACGATCGAAGGTCGCTTCGACGGCCGCAGCATCACCTTCGCGCTGCGGACGGTGGACGACGCGACCTTCGCACGCGCCGCCGCCGAGGGGCAACTGCGCTTCCTGCCGCCGTTCAGCTATCTCGCGCCGCCGGTGCGCCACGCCTACAGCGTCAGCATGGCGGTGCCGCCGCCCGCCAGGGCAGCGCCGCTGCCGCCGGTCGCGGGCGATCCCTCGCGCCCGCTGGTGGTGATCGACGCCGGCCACGGCGGCCACGATCCCGGCGCGCTCTCGCCCGACGGCCGGCTGCGCGAGAAGGACCTGACGCTCGAGGTCGCCCGCGCGATCCGCGACGCGCTGCTCGCCGGCGGCAAGGTGCGCGTGGCGATGACCCGCGACGACGACCGGTTCCTCATCCTGCAGGAACGCTACGGCATCGCGCGGCGGCTCGGCGCCAGGCTGTTCATCTCGGTGCATTGCGACAGCGCCGGCAACCCCGACGCCACCGGCGCGACCGTCTACACATTGTCCGAGGTCGCCTCGGACAAGGAGGCGGCCCGGCTCGCCGCGCGCGAGAACAAGGCGGACGTGCTCGCCGGCATCGACCTCGCCGATGCCTCGCCCGACATCTCCTCGATCCTGATCGACCTCGCCCAGCGCGAGACGATGAACACCTCGGCGAGCTTCGCCCGCCTGCTCGGGCGCGAGGCCGGGCCGCTGATCGCGACCAGGACGCCGTTCCACCGCATGGCCTCGCTGATCGTGCTGAAGGCGCCCGACATGCCGTCGGTCCTGCTCGAGACGGGCTATATCTCCAACCAGCGCGATGCCGATTTCCTCGACTCGCGCGAGGGCCGCGAGCGGATCGCCGAGGGCGTGCGCCGCGCCATGGAAATCCATTTCGCCACTCGGATGGCCTCACGCTGACTTCCAACCCGCGCCGGACCTGCTAAACCGCACGCCGATGTTCGAGAGTGCCGCCGACCAGCCCGACCTCCGCCTGCGCCTGCAGCGAGACGCCAGTGGACTTTGGGCCGCGATCAGGCGGGTGTGGGCGCGGCGCTGGGTGCGCTGGCTCAGCTACGCCGCCGGCGGGCTCGCCGTCCTGTTCGGCATCCTCTGGGTCTCGCTCGCGAGCGGCCTGCCCTCGGTCGACAAGCTCAAGGCCTATGAGCCGCCGCTCCCGACCAACGTGCGCGGCGGCGACGGCACGCCGATCCAGAGCTATGCGCGCGAGCGCCGCGTGCAGCTCAGCTACGACGAATATCCACCGCTTCTGGTCCGCGCCTTCCTGGCGGCCGAGGACCGCACCTTCTTCGAGCATCACGGCGTCGACTATCCGGGCATCGTCTCGGCGATGATCACCAACCTCACCAACGACAGGCGGCCGATCGGCGCCTCGACCATCACCCAGCAGGTCGCCAAGAACCTGCTGATCGGCAACGAGCGCAGCTACATCCGCAAGGCCAAGGAAGCGATGCTCGCCTTCCGCATCGAGGACACGCTGACCAAGCCGCAGATCCTGGAGCTGTACCTCAACTCGATCTCACTCGGCCGCAACGCGTTCGGCGTCGAGGCGGCGAGCCATGCCTATTTCGACAAGGAGCTGAACGAGCTCAGCCTCGCGCAGATGGCCTATCTCGCGATCCTGCCCAAGGGCCCGTCGAACTACAGCCCCGACCGCTATCCCGATCGCGCACTCGCGCGGCGCAACTGGGTGCTGGGCGAGATGCTGCGCAACCGCTTCATCACCCAGGCCCAGCACGACCAGGCGGTCGCCGAGCCGCTCGGCACCGTCAGCCGCCGCAGCCCGCGCTACGACCCCAACGGCGGCTATTTCATCGAGGAGGTGCGCCGGCAGCTGCTCGAGCGCTTCGGCGAGACCGACAAGGACGGACCGCACAGCGTCTATGCCGGGGGTCTGTGGGTGCGCACCTCCTATGATCCCAGGCTCCAGCAATATGCGCAGGACGCTTTGCGCGAAGGGCTGCTGCGCTTCGACCGCGGGCGCGGCTGGTCCGGGCCGCTCGGGCGCGCGGAGATCGAGGGCGGCAGCTGGCTCGGGCCGTTCATCGCCGCCAACATCGGCATCCACTATGCCGACTGGCGCACCGCTATCGTGATCGACGCCGGCGGCGACGCCGCGACGATCGGCTTCGGCGACGGCAGGACCGGCACATTGCCGCGCTGGGGCGCGCAGATGCCGGTCAGGGGCCGGGGCGGCACCGCCTTCGCGGCGCTGAAGCCCGGCGACATCATCGCGGTCGCGCCGGAGAACGGGCAATGGGCGCTCCGCAGCGTGCCCAGGATCTCGGGCGCCTTCGTCGTCGAGGAGCCGGCGACCGGCCGCGTGCTGGCGATGCAGGGCGGCTTCGATTCGCGGCTGAGCTCGTTCAATCGCGCGACCCAGGCGATGCGCCAGCCGGGATCGACGATCAAGCCGATCGTCTATTCGGCGGCGCTCGCCAACGGCATGACCCCCGCGACGATCATCGTCGACGGGCCGTTCTGCGTCTACCAGGGCGCACGGCTCGGCCAGAAATGCTTCCGCAACTTCAGCGGCGGCGGATCGGGCCCGCACACGATGCGCTGGGGCATCGAGCAGTCGCGCAACCTGATGACGGTGCGCGCCGCCGCCACGGTCGGCATGAACCACGTCGTCGACATGATCCAGCGGCTCGGCGTCAGCGAGCGGAAGCTGCCGGCCTATCTCTCCTATGCATTGGGCGCGGGCGAGACGACGGTGACGCGCATGGTCAACGCCTATGCGATCCTGGTGAACCAGGGCCGTGCGCTCACCCCGACGCTGATCGACTATGTCCAGGACCGCCACGGCAAGGTGATCTGGCCCGCGAACTGGCGCGCGTGCGAGCGCTGCAACGCGCCCGACTGGGACGGCAAGCCGATGCCGCGCCCGACGATCCGCTGGCGCCAGGCGGTCGACGCGCTCACCGCCTATCAGATGGTGCACATCACCGAGGGCGTGATCCAGCGCGGCACCGCGACGATCCTGCGCGATCTCAAGCGGCCGATGATGGGCAAGACCGGCACGACCAACGGCCCGACCGACGTGTGGTTCGTCGGCGGCACGCCGCAGATGATCGGCGGCCTCTACCTCGGCTATGATTCGCCCTCGAACCTCGGCGGCTATGCTCAAGGCGGCACCATCGCCGCGCCGATCTTCAAGGCATTCGCGCAGAAGGCCTATGAGGGGCTGTCGGTCGTCCCCTTCCGCGCGCCGCCCGGCATCCGGATGATGCGGATCGACCGCGCGAGCGGGCGGCCGGTCTATGGCGCCTGGCCGGTTTCCAACGACGGCAAACCGGCGGTGATCTGGGAGGCCTTCAAGCCCGAGACCGAGCCGCGCCGCGCCCGCCGTACGCAGGAAGATCAGGCGCGCAAGGCGGCCGCCGCCGCCACCCAGGCCGCACCTCAGGCGCAGCAACGGCCGAGCGACAGCGATTTCTTGCAAAGGGAAGGCGGAATCTACTAGCCCGCTTTCCTACATCGTCATCCCGGCGAAAGCCGGGCTCTCGTGCCACAGGCGTATCGCTCGCTGCCTGAGATCCCGGCTTTCGCCGGGATGACATTTGATTTGGAGTTGATTCCCATGCGCGCCGAAGCGCAGGCCCATGTCGACAGCATCAATGACGCGCTCGCGCTGCTGCGCCGGTTCCTCAACTGGGACCAGGCGCTGCGCCGGCTCGACGAGCTCAACGCGCGCGTCGAGGACCAGGCGTTGTGGAACGATCCCAAGGCGGCGCAGGAGGTGATGCGCGAGCGTCGCCGCCTCGACGAGGCGATCACCGCGACGCGCGCGATCGAGCGGGAGCTCGCCGACACCGCCGAGCTGATCGAGATGGCCGAGGCCGAGGGCGACGAGGCGATGGCCGAGGAGGGGGCGCAGAGCCTCGCCGAGCTCGCGCGGCGCGCCAACGACAACAAGGTCAAGGCCCTCCTCTCCGGCGAGGCCGACACCAACGACACCTATCTCGAGATCAACGCCGGCGCCGGCGGCACCGAGAGCCAGGACTGGGCCGAGATGCTCCAACGCATGTACACGCGCTGGGCCGAGCGCCACGGCTACAAGGTCGAGCTGGTCGACCATCACGCCGGCGAGCAGGCGGGGATCAAGTCGGCGACGCTGCTGGTCAAGGGCGAGAACGCCTACGGCTATGCCAAGACCGAGAGCGGCGTGCACCGGCTGGTGCGCATATCGCCCTATGACAGCGCGGCGCGGCGCCACACCAGCTTCTCGTCGGTGTGGGTCTATCCGGTGATCGACGACGACATCCAGATCGAGATCAACGACGCCGACCTGCGCATCGACACCTATCGCGCCTCGGGCGCGGGCGGGCAGCACGTCAACCGGACCGATTCGGCGGTGCGCATCACCCACCTGCCGACCGGCATCGTCGTCCAGTGCCAGGACGACCGCAGCCAGCACAAGAACCGCGCCGAGGCGTTCCGGCGCCTTCGCGCCAAGCTCTACGAGCGCGAGCTGGCGATCCGCGAGGCGGCGGCCGATGCCGAGAACGCGACCAAGACCGACATCGGCTGGGGCCACCAGATCCGCAGCTACGTCCTGCAGCCCTATCAGATGGTCAAGGACCTGCGCACCGGCGTCACCTCCACCTCGCCTTCCGACGTGCTCGACGGAGACCTCGACGAGTTCATGGCGGCCGCGCTATCCCAGCGCGTGACCGGGGAGAAGGTCGAGGTGGAGGACGTCGATTGATCCGAAGGGCCGCCTTCGCGCTGCTGCTGCTGCTTCCGGCCTGCGAAAGCGCGCCGGTCGAGCTCGCCAACCGGCAGGAGGAGAAGCCGGAGTTCCCGGCCGCCGACCGCCCGGTCGCGAGCATCGTCTCGCCGCGCTGGTCGACCGAAGAGGCGCGCGACCGCCTCAACGAGGCGGCGACGGTGATGGACAAGGCGGGGATCGCCCCCGGCATGACCGTCGCCGACATCGGCGCGGGCGAGGGCTATTACACCATCCGCCTCGCGCAGCGCGTCGGCCCCAAGGGACGGGTGCTGGCCGAGGACATCGTGCCCGCGGTGCGCGACGCGCTCGCCCAGCGCGTCACCCGCGAACGGCTCGACAATGTCAGCGTGCGCCTGGGCGAGCCGGCCGATCCCAAGCTGCCGCCGACGAGCTTCGACCGCGTGCTGATGGTGCACATGTATCACGAGATCCAGTCGCCCTACGAATTCCTGTGGAACCTTCGCCCGTCGCTGAAGCCCGACGGCGCGGTGGTGGTGGTCGACGCCAATCGCGAGACGCGCAACCACGGCACGCCGCCGGCGCTGCTCCAGTGCGAGTTCGCCGCGGTCGGCTATGTCCAGATCGAGCGTCAGGCGATGCCGTCGGCGGGCGGCTATATCGCGCTGTTCCGCCCCCAAGGGCTGCGGCCCGATCCGTCGGAGATCGTGCCATGCCGCGCTCCCCGGCCGCCCGCGGCGGCGCCGCAGGCTAAAGCAACCCCAAAGCCCTGAGGCTGGTCGTCGCCGACCGGGTGAGGATGAGCTGATCGTCGAAGCGCACGTCGATCGGCTGCAGCGCCTGCGCGAGTCGCCGCGCATGGGCGACGTCGGTGCTGCTGGGCCTGGGGTCGCCGCTCGGATGATTGTGCGCGATCACCACCCGGCTGGCATCATGGCGCAGCACGCCTGCGACCACGCGGCGCGGCGCGACCTCGACCGAATCGGACGTGCCGACGACATAGTCGAGCCCGATCAGCCGCCGGTCCTTTGCGAGATAGGCGATCACCGCGATCTCCGCCGGCGCGCCGGCGATGATGCCGAACAAGGCCCGCGCCTCCGCCAAGGTGGCGAGATAGGTTGGAACGGTGTCGTTCAGCACCGGCATCATACTGAAATTGTGACATAAGCTTCCTTGCTATCGAATTCCGATCGCCTCGATTCTGGAGGTTGATCCCACCGCTTCGGAGGCACTGCTTGCCTGTCCGTCCTGCCCGGCTAAAGTCCCACCATGCGCCAGTATCTCGAGCTGATGGAGCGCGCCCTGACCCAGGGCGCCGAGCAGATGGACCGCACCGGCGTCGGCACGCGGAGCGTGTTCGGCCACCAGATGCGCTTCGACCTGGCCGATGGCTTTCCGGTGCTGACCACCAAGAAGCTGCACCTGAGGTCGATCATCATCGAGCTGCTATGGTTCCTGCGCGGCGACACCAACGTCCGCTGGCTGCAGGAACGGCGGGTGAGCATCTGGGACGAATGGGCCGATGGGAACGGCGACCTCGGGCCCGTCTACGGCAAGCAGTGGCGCGACTGGGAAGCCGCCGACGGCCGGCACATCGACCAGATCAAGGAGCTGATCGAGACGATCCGGACGAACCCGGCCTCGCGCCGGCAGATCGTCACCGCCTGGAATCCCGGCGAGCTCCATGCGATGGCGCTGGCGCCGTGCCATTGCCTGTTCCAGACCCATGTCGCGAACGGACGGCTGTCGCTCCAGCTCTACCAGCGTTCGGCCGACATCTTCCTCGGCGTGCCGTTCAACATCGCCAGCTATGCGCTGCTGACCCACATGCTCGCGCAGCAGTGCGGCCTGGCGCCGGGCGAATTCATCTGGACCGGCGGCGACTGCCATCTCTACGCCAACCATCTGGAGCAGGCGCGGGAGCAGCTCGGCCGCACGCCTGGGCCGCTGCCGCGGCTGGAGATCGCGCGCAAACCGCCGTCGATCGACGCCTATGAGCATGAGGATTTCGTCCTCCACGGCTATGAGGCGCAGCCGCACATCAAGGCCGCCGTCGCCGTCTGAACACCGGCGTTCAGCTTCGGTTCAGCCGAACGACTACATCTGTAGTCCGTATCGGGGAGGAAACGAGATGCTGAGACCGCTGCTCGCCGTTGCCGTGTTGCTCGCGCAGGTCATTCCCGCCTCGGCGGTGGCCGGATTGATCGCTCCTTCTGCCGCCAAGCCGCACCCGTGCCTGCCGCCGATGCTGGTCGGCGACGGTTGGCAACGGCCGCTTCCCGCCGCATAGCGGGCGGGTGGTTGCGCGCATCACCTTCTATCTTGCCCGTGCCGACAACGGCGTGATCGGCCGCGACGGCGGCCTGCCGTGGCGGCTGCCGGCCGATCTCAAGCGGTTCAAGGCGCTCACCATGGGCAAGCCGATGGTGATGGGGCGCAGGACCTTCGAGAGCTTCCCGAGCCCGCTGCCCGGACGACGGCATATCGTGCTGACGCGCGATCCGTTGTGGTCGGCGGCGGGTGCGGAAGTCGTGCATACGCCCGAGGAAGCGATCGCGCTTGCGGGCGACGTGCCGGAAATCGCGGTGATCGGCGGGGCGGAGGTGTTCGCGCTGTTCCTGCCGCGCGCCGGCCGGGTGGAGCTTACCGAGGTTCATGCTGCGCCGGAAGGTGAGGCGACGGTACCGGCGTTCGCTTCCGCCGATTGGCGCGAGACGTTCCGGGAGGATCATGAGGGCTACAGTTTCGTGACCCTGGAACGCCGTTGAGCCCTTCCCGTCACCCCGGCTTGTGCCGGGGTCCACGGTTCCGCATACCCCTCAGCCAAGGAACTGCCGGCACGGTGGATGCCGGAACAAGTCCGGCATGACGGAGGGGGACGATGCGCAAGTGGCTGTTCATCATTCTGGCATTGATCGTGATCGCCGCCATCGGCTTCTTCACGCTCGTGCCGGGCAAGGTCGAGGGCGACATGAACCAGGTCGTCGCCACGCCTCTACCGCGCGTCACGCCCGGCACGCGGGCGCTGCACGCCAAGCTCGCGATCGCCGACATGCACGCCGACACGCTGCTGTGGTCGCGCAGCCTGCTGAAGCGGGCGAATCGCGGCCAGGTCGACCTGCCGCGACTGATCGAGGGCAATGTCGCGCTCCAGGTCTTCTCGTCGGTCACCAAGACGCCGAAGGGTCAGAATTACGACGCCAACTCGGGCGATACCGACAACATCACGCTGCTCGCCTTCGCCCAGCTCCAGCCGCCGCGCACCTGGGGCTCGCTGTTCGAGCGCTCGATCTGGCACGCGGAGAAGCTGAAGCGCGCCGCCGCCGCGTCGGACGGCCGGCTCCGGCTGATCACCACGCCGGAGGGGCTCGACCGCCTGCTCGCCGACCGCGCGAAGGGGCAGAAGCTGGTCGGGGCGATGCTGTCGATCGAGGGGCTGCAGGACATCGAGGGCAGGCTCGCCAATCTCGACCGGCTCCATGCCGCCGGCTTCCGCATGGCGGGGCTCGCGCATTTCTTCGACAACGAGGTGGCAGGATCGATGCACGGGGTCGCCAAGGGCGGGCTCACCCCGCTCGGCCAGCGGGCGGTGCGGCGGATGGAGCAGCTCGGCATGGTCGTCGACATCGCCCATTCGAGCCACCGTTCGGTCGCGGAGATCCTGGCGATGGCGCGGCGCCCGGTCGTCTCCAGCCACGGCGGGGTGCAGGCGGTGTGCAAGGTCAACCGCAATCTTACCGACGACGAGATTCGCGGCGTCGCCAGGACCGGCGGCGTGGTCGGGATCGGCTATTGGGACGCGGCGATCTGCTCGACCGATCCGCGCAAGGTGGCCGACGCGATCGCGCATGTCCGCGACCTCGTCGGCATCGACTATGTCGGGCTCGGTTCCGACTTCGACGGGGCGGTCACTACGGGATTCGACACGAGCCAGCTCGTCGTCATCACCCAGGCCCTCAGGGATCGGGGCTTCACCGACGACGAGGTCGCCAAGGTGATGGGCGGCAACGTGCTCCGCGTGCTGCGCGCGGGGATGGTGCCGCAGCGCTAGCCCGATTATAGGCGCGACCATGGAGCGGCTCTCCGGCAGCTCGGCGGTGCCGGCCCATCTGCGTGGCGGCATCGTCGCGCTCGGCAATTTCGACGGGTTTCACCTCGGGCACCAGGCGGTGGTCGGCCGGGCGATCGCGCGTGCCCGCGCCGAGGGGTGGCCGGCGATCGTCGCCACCTTCGATCCGCATCCGGTGCGCTTCTTCCGCCCCGATACGCCGCCGTTCCGCCTCACCACGCTCGACCAGCGCGAGGAGCTGTTCGCCGCGGCGGGCGCCGATGCGATGCTGGTGTTCGAGTTCGACGCCGAGCTCGTCGCGCTGACCGCGCGCGACTATGCCGAGCAGCGGCTGGTCGGCCTGGCCGGTGTCGGCGGGGTGGTGACCGGCGAGGACTTCACCTTCGGCAAGGGTCGCGGCGGCAACACCGAAGTGCTCGCCGCGCTCGGCCGCGAGCTGGGCTTCTCGACCGACGTCGTTCCTCCGGTGACGCAGGGCGGCGAGCCCGTCTCGTCCAGCCGCATCCGCGAGGCGCTGCAGGCGGCCGATCCGCGCGAGGCGGCGCGGCTGCTCACCCGGCCCTTCGCGATTCGCGGGCTCGTGGAGCCGGGGGCGAAGCTCGGCCGCGTCCTCGGCTATCCGACCGCTAACCTGACGCTCGGCACCTATCTCCGTCCTGCCTATGGCATCTACGCCGTGCGCGGGCGCATTCCCGGCGGCAGGGTGCTCGACGGCGTCGCCAGCCTCGGCATCCGGCCGAGCATCGATCCGCCGGTCGAACTGCTCGAACCCCATTTCTTCGATTTCTCGGGCGACCTCTATGGACAGGAGATCGAGGTCCGGCTGATCGACCATATCCGGCCCGAGGAGAAGTTCGATGACCTCGACGCGCTCAAGGCGCGGATCGCCGAGGATTGCGAGCGGGCCAAGGCCCTCCTCCGTTCGCCCTGAGCTTGTCGAAGGGCGAGTGTGCCTCAACCGAATCGCCTGTGGCTTTCGCCCTTCGACAAGCTCAGGGCGAAGGGGTGTTTGTCCCGGACGCGTTGTCCGCTAATGCGCGCGTTCCCATGACCGACGCTCCAGACTATCGCTCCACCGTCTTCCTGCCGAAGACCGAATTCCCGATGAAGGCCGGCCTCGCCCAGAAGGAGCCGGCGATCCTCGAGCGTTGGGCGACAATCGGCATCTACGAGCGGCTGCGCGAGCAGCGCGCCGGACGCGAGCGCTTCATCCTCCACGACGGCCCGCCCTATGCCAACGGCGACATCCACATGGGCCATGCGATGAACAAGGTGCTGAAGGACATCATCGTCCGCAGCCGGTCGCTGATGGGCAAGGACGCGCCCTACATCCCGGGCTGGGACTGCCACGGCCTGCCGATCGAGTGGAAGATCGAGGAGCAGTACCGCGCCAAGAAGCGCAGCAAGGACGAGGTGCCGGCGCAGGAGTTCCGCGCCGAGTGCCGCGCCTATGCCGCGCATTGGGTCGGCGTGCAGCGCGCGCAGTTCGAGCGCCTGGGCGTGATGGGCGACTGGGACGATCCCTATCTCACCATGAACTTCGGCAGCGAGGCGGCGATCGTCGGCGAGCTCTTGAAGTTCGCCGAGAGCGGCCAGCTCTACCGCGGCGCCAAGCCGGTGATGTGGTCCCCGGTCGAGAAGACCGCGCTCGCCGAGGCCGAGGTCGAGTATGAGGACGTGGTGTCGACCCAGATCGACGTCGCGTTCGAGATCGTCGAGGCGCCGAACGCGCCTGAGCTGGTCGGCGCCCATGCGGTGATCTGGACCACCACGCCGTGGACGATCCCGGTGAACCAGGCATTAGCCTACGGGCCGGAGATTGAATACGGAGTCGTCAGATTGCCAAGCGGCCGTCGGCTGCTTCTCGCAGAAGCCAGAGCAAAAGTAATTGCATGGCTGTCTGACGCTGGTTCTGAGTTCATTGGGACACTAAAGGGCTCTGACCTAGCCGGCGCCGTCGCCCGCCATCCGATGCATCATCTCGGCGGCTTCTTCGCCAAGCCGCGTCCGTTCCTGGCGGGCGATTTCGTCACCACCGATGCCGGCACCGGGCTCGTCCACATGTCGCCGGACCATGGCGAAGACGATTTCGAGCTGTGCAAGGCGCATGGCATCGACCCGGTGTTCGCGGTCGACGATGGCGGCTTCTACCGGGCCGACTGGCTGTGGCTGGGCGGTCAGGGCAGCGTCATCAACAAGAAGTTCGTCGCGTCCGACGGGCCGATCTGCAACGACCTGCGCGACGCCGGGGCGCTGCTCGCGGCGTCGGACGACTTCGCGCACAGCTATCCGCACAGCTGGCGGTCCAAGGCCAAGATCATCTTCCGCTGCACGCCGCAGTGGTTCATCCCGATGGACCGGCCGCAGCGCGTCGAGGTCGACGTGGTCGCCGCCGCCGCGGCGCTGCAGCCGGTCGAGCTCGCCACCGGCACCGGCGTGATGATGGGTGCCGGGATCGGCAACGGCCCGACCTTGCGCGAGCTCGCGCTCGATGCGATCGAGCGCACGCACTGGGTGCCTCAGCGCTCGAAGAACCGCATCCGCTCGATGGTCGAGGGGCGCCCGGACTGGGTGATCAGCCGCCAGCGCGCCTGGGGCGTGCCGATCGCGCTCTACGTCCACAAGGCGACCGGCGAGTATCTGCGCGATCCGCAGGTCAACGACCGCATCGTCGCGGCATTCGCGGCCGGCGGCGCCGACGCCTGGTTCGGCGCCGATCATCAGGCGCTGCTCGGGGACCAACACGACCTCGCCGATTACGAGCCGGTCAACGACATCCTCGACGTCTGGTTCGATTCGGGATCGACCCACGTCTTCACCATCGAGCAGCGCTACGGCGAGGGCGTGCGCGCCGACCTCTACCTCGAGGGATCGGACCAGCATCGCGGCTGGTTCCAGTCGTCGCTGCTCGAATCGTGCGGCACGCGCGGTCGCGCGCCTTACGACGCGGTGCTGACGCACGGCTTCGCGCTCGACGGCAACGGGCGCAAGATGTCGAAGAGCCTCGGCAACGTCGTCGATCCCTTGAAGGTGATCGACGAGGCGGGCGCCGACATCCTCCGCCTGTGGGTCGCGCAGACCGACTATTTCGAGGACGTGCGCATCGGCAAGGAAGTGCTCGCCGGCACCAGCGACACCTACCGCAAGCTCAGGAACACCTTCCGCTACCTGCTCGGCGCGCTCGACGGCTTCACCGAGGCGGAGAGGCTGCCGGTCGCCGAGATGCCGGAGCTGGAACGCTATATCCTCGACCGGCTGGGCCAGCTCGACGTCGAGCTGCGCACGGCGGCGGAGGCCTATGAGTTCAACCGCTACACCCGTGCGCTGACCGATTTCGCGCAGGACGACCTGTCGGCCTTCTTCTTCGATATCCGCAAGGATTCGCTCTACTGCGATGCGCCGTCGGACCTGAAGCGGCGGGCCTATCGCACGATGCTCGACGTGCTGTTCCACGCGCTGGTCCGCTACGCGGCGCCGATCATCCCCTTCACCGCCGAGGAGGTGTGGCTGACGCGCTTCCCGAGCGAGGACGGGTCGGTGCATTTCCTCGAATGGCCCGAGCTGCCGAGCCCGCCCGCCGACCGGCCGGTGGCGACCGAATGGGACGATGTCCGCAAGTTGCGCGAGCGCGTCACCGAGGCGATCGAGCCCTATCGCCGCGACAAGGTGATCCGATCGAGCCTCGAGGCCGAGGTGACGGTGCCCGAGGAGTTGCTGGCCGAGGACGAGCTCGCCGAGGTGTTCATCGTCGCCAGAGTGACCAGGGGGCCGGAGGTCACCGTCGCCCGCACCGCCTACGAGAAGTGCGGCCGGTGCTGGCGTCATCTTCCCGAGGTTGCGCGCGACGGCGCTCTGTGCGACCGCTGTGCCCGAGTAGTTGGCTGATATGAATCGTCCTCGCCTGAACGGCTTCCTCGTCGCCCTCATCCTGTTCCTCGCCGACCAGGCGGTGAAGGCCTATGTCACCGGCGTGCTCGGGCTCGACCAGATCGGCGAATCGATCACCGTGCTGCCGATCTTCAACCTGAAGTTCGTGCCCAACGTCGGCGTGTCGCTGGGGATGCTGGCGGCGGACAGCGACGCGATGCGCTGGGGGCTGGTGGCGCTGACCGGGATCATCGCGGCGGGCGTCGCCTGGTGGATGCTGCGCGAGAAGAACCGGTTCGACCTGATCGCGCTCGGCATGGTGCTGGGCGGCGCGCTCGGCAACATCCTCGATCGCGTGCGCTTCGGCTATGTCGTCGACTATGCCGACCTGCACTTCGGCGACTGGCAGCCGTTTTTGGTCTTCAATGTCGCCGACGCCGCGATTACCATCGGCGTCCTGATTTTGCTCGCGCGGGCACTGTTCGTGCGCGAGAAGCCTGCTCCTCGGGAGAGTTTGAATGCGTAAGGCCATCACCCTCGCCGCCGTCGGCATCGCCGCGCTGGCGCTCGCCGGCTGCGGCAACCGCGGCTTCGACCGCTCGCGTCCGGACGAGTTCGCGGTGGCGCGCCAGGCGCCGCTGGTGATCCCGCCCGACTTCGCGCTGAAGCCGCCGCAGCCCGGCGCGCCGCGCCCGCAGGAGACCGGCCCGGCCAACCAGGCGCTCGACGCGCTGTTCGGCGGCCCGGCGCCGCGCAGCAACAGCGAGACCAGCGCGCTGAACGCCGCCGGCCGCGACGTCGCCGATGTGGGCGTGCGCTCGGGCGTCGGCGATCCCCAGACCAATGTCGTCGAGAAGGGCACGACCACCCGCGACATCATCGCCGCCCCCCAGGGAGACGGCCAGTCGACGCGGGCCGCCGCCGGGCAGCAGCCTACCGGCGGGCAGTAAGGATAGCTTCGTGCTCCTGCGAAGGCAGGAGCGCTGGATTAGCGGATGTCGCTTGCGGCCTGGGCTCCTGCTTTCGCAGGAGCACTGCATGGCGGTGAGGCGGCGACGCCTGAGCGCCGCCGCCCGCCATCCGATCAGAAGCTGAAGGCGACGTAACCGAGCACGGTCGAGCCGCGGCCGAGCTGCTGCGCGTAATGGCCGACACCGGGCACGACGTCGTCGGTGATGTCGGTGTCGACGTAGCTCACGCCTACCTTGAGCGGCCCGCCGACCGCCTCGGCGGTGAGCGACCAGTCGAGGTAGCTGTCGTCGGCGATGGTCGGGTTGAGCAGGCCGAGCGAACCCTTGGTGCGGCCGAAATGACCTTTCAGCGTCACCGGCGTGCTCGGCACGGCGACCGACGCCTCGCCGTAGAGGTAGAGGCTGTCGTCGTTGCCCGAGGTGAAGTTCAGGCCCTTCTGCCCGCCCCAGGCATAGTTGCCGCCGACCTTCAGATTGGCCGGGCCGACGGTGTAGTTGACCGAGGCATAGGGCTCGAAGAAGTCGGTGTTCACGCTCTTCGCGCCGTCGGCGTACCAGTAATAGAGCAGGCCGACGTCGAAGCCGAGGCCGCTCGGCAGCGTCTTGGTGAAGCCGCCGTAGAGGTCGACCTCGACGTCGCCGTAGTTGGTGAGCGCCGGGGTGCTGCCGTCGGCGCCGCCGTCGATCGATGACAGGAAGGTGCCGACATAGAAGCCCGACGAATGGTTGACGCTGAGCGTGCCCTGGATCGCGGGGTCCTCGTTGGTCTGGGTGGCGCCGCGGAAGCGATAGTCGGTCACCGCGGTGACGCTGCCGGTGACGGTGAAGGACTTGGGCGGCGCCGTCTCGTCCTGCGCCATGGCAGGCGTGGCGGCGAGAAACGCGATCGTGCCGAGCGCGAGAGTCGAGAAACGCATCGAAAGACCTCCTGAATTGGGTCGATGGTTCCCGCCTGCTTGCCGGGTGCCGCGTCGTCTCCCCGCGCGGCTGGCCGGACGCGCGGAGATGTGGCGCAGGATATTGCGCCGCACAACCGAAAAGGCCGCCGGCAGACACAATTCGTTCAAGGACTGTTGCCGTCGAGCAACAATCCAGAAACAGTTCCAGGCCCCCACTGTCCCTCTCCCAGTGGGAGAGGGAAGGAGCGCCGAAGGCGCGGGAGGGTGAGGGTGACTGGGTGACTGCGGCCAGCGAGGGCACCCTCACCCTCCCACCCGGCTAACGCCGGGCGGGCCCCTCCCTCTCCCGATGGGAGAGGGGGAAAGGAGGGCTCAGTCGAGCGAGTTAGGCCGCAGCGCGACGATCGCATCCACCTCGACCGCGGCGCCGCGCGGCAACGCGGGCACACCGACAGCGCTGCGGGCGTGGCGCCCGGCCTCGCCGAACAGCGCCTGCATCAGCTCCGAGGCGCCGTTGGCGACCTGGGGCTGATCGGTGAAGTCGGGGGCGCTGTTGATGAACACGCCCAATTTGACGATGCGGTCGACGCGGTCGAACCCGCCCAGCGCCGTCTTGATCTGCGCGGCCAGCATCAGCGCACAGCGCTGCGCGGCTTCCTGGCCGTAGGCGAGGTCGCGGTCCTCGCCCAACCGCCCGGTCATCACCTGCCCGTCCTTGAACGGCAGCTGGCCCGAGATGTGGAGCAGCCCGCCCGCCTCGACCGTCGGCACATAGGCGGCGATCGGCGACGCTGCCTCCGGAAGCGTGAGGCCGAGCTCGGCGAGCTTGCGGTCGATCGCGGTGGTCATGGCTGGGCTCCTTCGACGGATGTGGCGGGTTGGGCGGGAAGGCCCGCGGCGAAGCGCGCGGCGATCCACTCGGCCGCCTCGCGCCAGTCGTCGATGCGGGCATGAGCGTGAGGCGCACGCGACACGCGCGGGGCGAGGTCGGGCTCCGACACCATGTGCAGGCGGTGGACCTCGGGGACGTGCTTCGCGACCGATTCGTGGTGGACGGGAAGGTCGTCGACGAACACCGTCACGCTCGGCCGGTATTCGGCGACCAGCCGCGCGACCGGTGTGCCCTTGCCGCCCTGGTTGGTCTCGACGCGGTGGGGAATGCCGTGCGCGGCGAGCTGGGCGATGCGCGCGTCGCGGCAATGGTCGCCGAGGTTGGTGAGGACGACGATGTCGGCCTCGGCGCCCAGACGCTCCAATGCCTCGCGGGCGTGCGGGACCAGCGTCTGGCGGCTCATCTCGGCCGGGAAGAAATGGTCGAGCAGCGCCCACATCTCCTCGCCCGGCACCAGGCTGCCGTCGGCGCGAGTCATGGCGAAGCGGCCCTCGGCGGCGTCGAAGGCGATGTCGTGACGCTCGCGCAGCCACATGCCGAAATGGCGCACCATGTGCAGCAGCACCTCATCGCAGTCGCAGATCAGCAGCGGCCGGCTCATGCCTCCAGCTCCCGCCGGGCAGCGATCAGCGCGACCGGAGTGGTGTCGATCGCCGCCGCGCAGGCGATGAGGTCCGGCTCATGCGCCTCCAGGAAGCCCAGCACCGCCGCCAGGGTCGCCGGGCGATCGGCGGAGATGCGCAGCTCCGCCGGGGTGAGGCCGGTCAGCGCGAGCAGCCGCTCGGCGCGGCCCGGTTCGGCCACCGTCCAGGCGAGCGCATGGAGCGCGAGCGTCATCTGGTTTGTTTCCGCGGCAGGCATTGCTAGAGTCGTTTCCGAAGGGGCTCGGATCGCGTGGCAAAAAGAGTGCTCGTTGTCGAGGACAACGAACTCAACCTTAAGCTGTTCTGCGACCTGCTGCGCGCGCACGGCTATGCGGCCGAGCCGGTGCGCGACGGGCGCGAGGCGGTGGCGCGCGCGCGGAGCTTCGAGCCCGACCTGGTGGTGATGGACATCCAGCTCCCCCACGTCAGCGGGCTCGAATTGATCGGGCAGATGAAGCGCGACCCGCACCTCCGCCCGGTGCCGGTGATGGCGGTGACCGCCTATGCCGGCCGCGACGACGAGGAACGCATCCGCGCGGCGGGCGCCAACGCCTATGTGTCGAAGCCGATCTCGGTGATCCGCTTCATCGAGGAAGTGCGCGCGCTGGTGCCCGAGGCGCCGGAGCCGGCGGTGGCCTGACTTCGGCGAAGCGCGATCAGCCGCTCTCCCGTCATGCCGGACCTGGTCCGGCATCCACGGTTCAGCGAGTCGACCGGCCTGCGCATGTGCGGCTCGGTGGATGCCGGACCAGGTCCGGCATGACGGGGAAGGCCTAGCCTCGAAGGGGAACCCTTTCGGCTCACGGCCGTTCGCCGGGGGCAGGCCGCCGGGGCAATGCGCCTGCTTGGATACCCGCGTCGGGTGTCCGAACCTGTCCATGACCACCGACCCAGGGGGCGAAACATCTCCGTCGATATCCATACCAGCCTCCCGCAGCCGCCGGCCGCCCTGCTCGACGGCGCCAGCCTGTTCCTCGACCTCGACGGCACGCTGCTCGACCTGATCGACCGGCCCGAGGACGTCGTCGCCGACGATGCGTTGCGCGCGCTGCTGCTCGCGCTGACCGAACGGCTCGGCGGGCGCGTCGCGGTGGTGAGCGGGCGTTCGCTGGCCCAGCTCGACGCGATTCTGGGCTCGGTGTGCGACGCGATCGCGCTGTCGGGCAGCCATGGCTGCGAGCATCGCTGGCGCGGCGTGCTCGCCCAGCCGGAGCGGCCGGCATCGCTCGATCGCGTCGCCGAGGCGTTCCGACGCTTCGCGGGCGCGCATCCCGGCGTGATGGTCGAGGGCAAGAGCTATGGCGTCGGTCTCCACTATCGCCTCGCCCCCGCGGTCGCAGCGCCTGCGCTGGCGCTGGCCGAGTCGCTGGCCGGAGAGCATGGCCTTACGGTCCAGCCCGCCAAGATGATGGTCGAGCTGCGCGTGCCGGGCGGCGACAAGGGCGCTGCGGTGCGCCGGCTGATGCGCCGGCCGCCGATGGCGGGCACGCGGCCGGTGTTCCTGGGGGACGACCTCACCGACGAGCCCGGGTTCGAGGCGGCGCGGCAGCTCGGCGGCAGCGGCGTGCTGGTCGGCCCCGAGCGCGAGACCGCGGCGCAATACCGCCTCGCCGGCCCTGCCGCGGTGCGCGCCTGGCTGAGCGAGGCGGTGGCGTGACCGCGACGCTCGACCTCTGGCCGATCGGCAACTGCCAGGTCTCGGCGCTGGTCGACCGTGCCGGGCGGTTCGTGTGGGGCTGCGTGCCGCGGGTCGACGGGGAGCCGGTGTTCTCCTCGCTGCTCGACGCCGCCCCCCGCGCCGGCGAGGGGGCGCGCGGCTTCTGGGAGATCGACCTCGAGGATTGCATCGGCACCGAACAGAGCTACCTGCGCAACACGCCGATCCTGTCGACCAGGCACGTCGACCGGCAGGGCAATGCGGTCGAGGTGATCGATTTCTGCCCGCGCTTCCGGCGCAACGGGCGCACCTATCGCCCGGTCGCCTTCGCGCGGATCGTGCGGCCGATCCAGGGCTCGCCGCGCATCCGCATCCGCCTGCGTCCCGCGCGCGACTGGGGAGCGGAGAGCGCGCCGACCACGCGCGGATCGAACCATATCCGCTACCTGCTGCCCGACATGACGCTGCGGCTCACCACGACCGCGCCGGTCGGCTGGGTCGGGGACGAAAGGCTGTTCCGGGTCGAGCGGCCGCTGCATTTCTTCCTGGGACCCGACGAGAGCTTTTCCGACGACCTGCGCGTCGCGCTGGAGACGATGCTCGACCGCACGGCGCAGGAATGGCGCGAGTGGGCGCGGGGGCTCGCCACGCCGCTCGAATGGCAGGAGGCGGTGATCCGCGCGGCGATCACGCTCAAGCTGTGCCAGCACGAGGAGACCGGGGCGATCGTCGCCGCGCTCACCACCTCGATCCCCGAGCACGCGAACTCGCAGCGCAACTGGGACTATCGCTACTGCTGGATCCGCGACGCCTATTACACGGTGCAGGCGCTCAACCGGCTGGGCGCGCTCGACGTGCTGGAGACCTATCTCGAATACCTCCGCAACATCGTCGACAACGCGCGGGGCGGGCATATCCAGCCGCTCTACGGCGTCGGCGGCGAGGCGCGGCTGGAGGAGCGCGTGGCCGAGGGGCTCACCGGCTATCGCGGCATGGGGCCGGTGCGGGTCGGCAACCAGGCCTATGCGCAGGTCCAGCACGACGCCTATGGCCAGATCGTGCTGTCGAGCACGCAGAGCTTCTTCGACCAGCGGCTGCTGCGGATAGGCGGCGTGCCCGACTTCGAGGCGCTGGAGACGGTCGGCGAGCGCGCCTGGGAGGTCTACGACAAGCCCGACGCGGGGCTGTGGGAACTGCGCACCAAGAGCCATGTCCATACCTATTCGGCGGCGATGTGCTGGGCGGCGTGCGACCGGCTCGCCAATGCCGCGACCGCGCTGGGGCTCGGCGAGCGCGCCGCCTTCTGGCAGGACCGTGCCGACCGCATCCGGGAGCGGATCGAGGGGGCGGCATGGCGGGAGGACGGCCAGCGGCTGTCCGCCACCTTCGGCGGCGACGACCTCGACGCCAGCATCATCCAGCTGCTCGACCTCCGCTTCCTGCCGCCCGACGACGCGCGGTTCCGCGGCACGCTGGTCGCGGTCGAGGAGGGGTTGAGACGCGGCAGCCATATGCTGCGCTATGCCACCGAGGACGATTTCGGCCTGCCCGAGACTGCGTTCAACGTCTGTACCTTCTGGCTGATCGAGGCGCTGCACGCGACCGGCCGCGACGCCGACGCGCGGCAATTGTTCGAGGAGATGCTGGCGCGCCGCACCCCCGCCGGGCTGCTGTCCGAGGACATCGACCCGCAGACGGGCGAATTATGGGGAAATTACCCGCAGACATACTCGTTGGTCGGCCTGGTCAACTGCGCCGTCCTGTTGAGCAAGCCGTGGAGTTCGATCCGTTGAGCCGTCTTATCGTCATCTCCAACCGTGTCAGCGCGACCAGCTCCAACGGGGCGCAGGGCGGGCTGGCGGTCGCGCTCACCTCGGCGCTGCGGGAGATGGGGGGCATCTGGTTCGGCTGGTCGGGCGAGCTGACCGAGCAGTTCACCGGCCAGGTCAACCTCGACCGCAAGGGCGGCGTCACCACCGCCACCGTCGACCTCGAGGAACAGGACGTCGAGGAATATTACAACGGCTACGCCAACCGGACGCTGTGGCCGCTGTTCCACTATCGCATCGACCTCGCCGAATATGAGCGCGACTTCGCCGGCGGCTACCGGCGCGCCAACGAGCGCTTCGCCGAGACGGTGCGGCCGCTGATCGAGCCCAGCGACGTGGTGTGGGTGCAGGACTATCACATGTTCCCGCTGGGCGAGGAGCTGCGCCGGCGCGGGTGCCGCAACCGCATGGGCTTCTTCCTCCACATCCCCTGGCCGCCGCGGCGGCTGCTCGGCACGCTGCCGGGGGCGAACCGGCTGGTCGAGACATTGTTCGCCTATGACGTGATCGGCTTCCAGACCTCGGAATGGCTGGAGGCGTTCTGCGACTTCGTGCGCGAGGAGATGGGCGCGCGGATCGAGGGCGGCGTGGTCGTGCTCGGCCGGCGGCGGGTGCGGCTGATCGACTGCCCGATCGGGATCGACGCCAGGGAGTTCGCCCAGCTCGCCGCCAGCCCCGCCGCCCGCCTCGCCTTCCGCCAGATGCGCGACAGCGCGGTCGGACGCGAGATGATCGTCGGCGTCGACCGGCTCGACTATTCCAAGGGGCTGGAGGAGCGCTTCCTCGGCTACGAGCGCTTCCTCATCGAGCATCCCGAGGAGCGCAAGGAGGTGTTCCTGCTCCAGATCGCGCCGCCCTCGCGCGCCGCGGTCGAGAGCTATCAGCGCATCCGCGCCACGCTGGAGGGGCTGTCGGGGCGGATCAACGGGGCCCATGCCGACCTCGACTGGGTGCCGATCCGCTACGTCAACCAGGGCTATCCGCGCGACGTGCTCGCGGGGGTGTACCGGGCGGCGCGGATCGGGCTGGTGACGCCGCTGAGGGACGGGATGAACCTGGTCGCCAAGGAATATGTCGCGGCGCAGGACCCCAAGGACCCCGGCGTGCTGATCCTGTCGCGCTTCGCGGGCGCGGCGACGCAGCTGGAGGGCGCGGTGCTGGTCAATCCCTACAGCGCCGAGGAGATGTCCGACGCGATCATGCAGGCGCTGCGGATGCCGCTGTCCGAACGCATCGAGCGGTGGCGGCGGATGATGGACAATGTCGAGCAGCAGGACGTGATGTGGTGGCTCAAGCGGTTCACCGAGGTGCTGTTCGAGGAGGCGCCGGCGGGGAACGTGCCGGCTTGAGGGGACCTCATGGGCGGCGGGTCACCCTCACCCTTCCCACCGCCTGACGGCGGCGGGCCCAGCGTTGGGTGAACGATGCCCCGCATCGTTCAGGCCATGCCGGGGGCATGGCCGACCCAACGCTCCTCTCCCAAAGGGAGAGGGAGTGTGGGACGCAATATTCCCTCTCCCTTTGGGAGAGGGAGGGAGCGCCGTAGGCGCGGAAGGGTTGAGGGTGACCCGGCCGGCGTGACCAACCTGAAATCGAGAGCCTGCTAGCGACCACCCCCTCCCGCAAACCCGCAGAAATCCGTCGAAGGTCACGAAAGTCACGGGTAGCGCGGGGGGCGACACTTGCATCCTTTCCGCCTCATTCGTCGTCCATCCAGTCGCCGTCGTCGTCGCCCCAGTCATACTCCTCGCCGGTGTAGGGATCTTTCGCCGTCGGCCGCTCGCGCGCGGCGTGGGGCGGCGGGGAGGTGTCCGCCTCGCCCAGCGGGTCGGCGCGGACGGCGTCGGGCGCGACGTCGGCGAGCGCGGCGAGCTGGTCGGCGAAGCCCGCCTCGGCCGGGCCGACCAGGTTCTGGTGGTGCTTGACCGGCCCGCGGCTGAAGACGTGCGGCGCGAGATTGTTAAGCAGGTAGATGAGCAGCTTGTCGGACGGCGCGCGCACCTCCGACTGGATCCTGCCGTCCTTCCACACCTCGCGATAGCCGCCGACGGTGGCGCGCTCGAGCGCGATCGCGATCAGCCGGTTGGCGCCGCAATAGAGCGCCGCATCCCACGCCTCGGCGAAACGCCGGCCCTGCGGATGATGGCGCAGCCGATAGGCCGAGCGCACCGACAACCCCACCACCTGCGCCGCCACGGCGACGCGGCCGGATTCGGCGAGCGCCTCGAGGAACTTGCGCTGGCGTTCGGCGGTCCAGCCGTCGCGGCGGGTGGAGATGTCTACGGGGGTATAGTCCGCCAGCGGCTCGGCGGTGTCGGGGTTCGTGGGGTTGTGGTGCATCGTGCGACTCCTTCTGGTTTGAGGGGGTCGGGGTATATAACCATATTGGTTCGTGTAGGAAAATGGTTTCCGCCGCGAAGTGTGTCTTCCGCCGAAGGCACTTCGAGCCTATGTTATGATCATGCGAACCGCGAGCGATCTGAACGACAAGATCCTCCCTGATGAGGGTGCTGTGGAGCGTGGCTATGAGTCTTGGAAGCGGTCCAAGATCGAGCGCGGCATCGAGCAGAGCAAGGACCGCTCGGCGATGATCCCGGCCGAGCAGATTCTGCGCGACCTCAACGCTTGAACGTCAATTTCACGCCGCAGGCGCGGGACGACCTTGCTGCGATCCGTAGCTGGATCGCGGAGGATGACGAGCGCGCTGCCGATCGGGTAATCGCGAGGATCGTGCAGACGGCAATGATGTTCGGGCAATTCCCGATGCTTGGGCGAACAGGCGTGGTCGAGGGTACGCGCGAGTTTTCTGTGGTGGGGCTGCCGTATCTGATCGTCTATCAGATTGCGTCGGAGACGGAAGTGGATGTGTTGACAGTGATTCATACGCGCAGGAAATATCCTGCCGTTTAGCGGCAATCACACATAGATTTACTCATTCAACTCTCAACGACCATTTCGCGGTTTGCGCGACTTTCAGCTACCATGGCAGGCATTGTGAATGCATATCGAAGAAAAGCTTCGGTAAATCTCTGCATTATATTAGCATCCTGCTCGCTTTCTGGTTCATCTCCATGCACGGACTCATTGCCGTCAATTCTTATCTCGTGAGACCATTCGCCCATAGCGGGTGTAAGAAGGCCACAATAAACTAAATCATTTATACGAGTGTATAGGTTATTTGCTTTTTTCTCTGGATCAATAAGTTTAGTAGCGACATCAAGTGCCTTACGAAACATCGCACCTGCCGCATCCCATCTTCTGGATCGAATATTTTCAATACCTTGAGTATAGAAACTCTCAACGTTTTTAGGCAGTGAGCTGGGAACCTCTATCGAAGGGGCCGGCCATATATGCTCGATCTGAAAATTTGAGCCAGGAAACGTAAAGTTAAATTGAACCGCATCCGGATGCGAAGAAGCTACCAAGCATCTTGATGCTATTATGATCCCATGATTGCAGACGCCACAAGTTGCGACCAAATTTGATTGATCGAGTGCCTCACGCGATTCCCATTGGAACCGAATCCGAAACCCCGCTCCTCGGGTTAAACAGTGGGGGCAATCATTGGTAAATTCAGCCACAAATCACTCCGCCGCGACCCCAGCCGCCGAGAACATATCCCCGCCAGCCCCGTCACCATCCTCGTTCGCCGCCTTGTCGCGCTTGGCCTTCTGGCGCTTGTCGAACGAATCCCATACCGAGTTCCAGTCGCCCCGCGTCGCGCCCTTCGAATATTCCGTCGCGCGGGTCTCGAAGAAGTTGGCGTGCTCGACGCCGTTGAGCAGCGGGGACAGCCAGGGGAGCGGGTGCTCCTTGATCATGAACATCGGCTTCAGGCCCAATTGACCCAGGCGCCAGTCGGCGATGTAGCGGATGTAGCGCTTCACCTCCTCCGCGCTCATGCCGTCGACCGGGCCCTGTTCGAACGCCAGGTCGATGAACGCGTCCTCGAGATCGACCGTGGTGTGGCACATGTCGCGGATGTCGCGCTTGACCGCCGCCGTCAGGCAGTCCCGTTCCTTCGCGAACTCGTGGAACAGGCGGATGATGCCCTCGCAGTGCAGGGTCTCGTCGCGCACCGACCAGCTGACGATCTGGCCCATGCCCTTCATCTTGTTGAAGCGCGGGAAGTTCATCAGCATCGCGAAGCTCGCGAACAGCTGCAGCCCCTCGGTGAAGCCGCCGAACATCGCCAGCGTCTTGGCGATGTCCTCGTCGTTGTCGACGCCGAACTGCTGCAGATAGTCGTGCTTGTCCTTCATCTCGGCATATTCGAGGAACATGCCGTACTCGCTCTCGGGCATCCCGATGGTGTCGAGCAGGTGGCTGTAGGCGGCAATGTGCACCGTCTCCATGTTGCTGAACGCGGCCAGCATCATCTTGATCTCGGTCGGCTTGAACACGCGGCCGTATTTGTCGTGGTAGCAGTCCTGCACCTCGACGTCGGCCTGGGTGAAGAAGCGGAAGATCTGCGTCAGCAGGTTGCGCTCTGTCTGGTCGAGCTTCTGCGCCCAGTCGCGGCAATCCTCGCCCAGCGGCACCTCCTCCGGCATCCAGTGGATCTGCTGCTGGCGCTTCCAGAAGTCATACGCCCAAGGGTATTCGAAGGGCTTGTAGGTCTTGCGGGCGTCGAGAAGGGGCATGGGACTTACTCCGAGGCGGACTTGATGAGAAGGACGGCGGCAAGGGCGATCAAGACGCCGCCGCCAATGCGGAAGATACGAAGCGACGCCGCGTCGTTCGGGAGCGGCGACAATAGCCTCAGGCGAATGGCGGCACGTTGTGGCGCGACGATCATGAACACACCGGCGAGGCCAATGACGATCGCGACGGAGAGCATGAACTCACTCATCCCCCCACTCCCGCCAGCAGGCTCGCGGTGGCGAAGCCGGTCATGAACAGGGCGAAGGCGCCGAGCATCGCGGCGGCGATGCGGCGGCGGTAGACCGCGCCCTCGTCCCGCGCCGGGCGCGTCGCGACGACCGCGCTGCCCATGAGGCTCAAGGCGCCGACGCCGTACATGATGAGGGGGCGCGGCTCATCGGCCGCGGTCCCGGTAGACGATGCGCTCGATGTAGACCTTGCGCGTGCTGCGGGCGCCGACGCCGAGGAACACGATGCCGACGAAATAGCCGAAGTCGTACCAGCCGCCGTTGTTCGGCACCGCGTAGATCGCGACGTCCGGCATGAACAGCGACAGCACCCAGGCGACCGGGAAGATGAAGCCGTGCCACACGCCCCACAGGAAGCCGGGCGCGGCGGGCGCGACCGCGGAGCTCACCTGCCTGGCGCAGGCGGCGAGCGGGAGGAGGAGGGCGAGGGCGGCCACCTTCCCCATGTTCCCGCGCAGGCGGGAGCCCAGGGCTATCGAGCGCACCGCCCGCGACTCTGGGCTCCCGCCTGCGCGGGAGCACAATGGGGACGGGGAGGCGTTCCGGCTCATGCAGCGATTCCCGGGTTGGGGCGTTGGCGGCGCGAACCCCACGAAGGAGACAGTCCATGGCCGATGCCAGTGCAATCCGCGAACATATGGAAGTGATCGGCGCCGACGGCGTCCATGTCGGCACCGTCGACCGCGTCGAGGGGGACCGCATCAAGCTGATCAAGGCCGACAGCGGCGAAGGCCGCCACCAGGGGCACCATCATTACATCTCGCTCGGCCTGGTCGCCGACGTCGAGGGCGACAGGGTGCGCCTCAGCGCCAATGCCGACGTGGCGGTGACGTTCGAGGAGGAGGCTTAGGCTCATAGCTCCTCTCCCTTTGGGAGAGGAAGGGGCCCGCGCCGCGGAGCGGTGTGGGAAGGTGAGGGGGAGTTGGGTGAGAATGGTCTCCGATCACCCTCACCCTTCCGCGCCTTCGGCGCTCCCTCCCTCTCCCAAAGGGAGAGGGAGTTGCGGATCGCCTCGATCACGCCGTCGGTGTTGTCCATGACGTCGTTGTTCCAGAAGCGCAGGACGCGGTAGCCCTCGCGTTCGATGAAGCGCGTGCGGGCGGCGTCATAGGCCGCGGCTTCAGCGTGTTGGCCGCCGTCGATCTCGATCACCAGCCGCTCGGAGAAGCATAGGACGTCGACGCGATAGGGACCGAGCGGGGCCTGGAAGCGCCATTTGCGCGTGGGGAACGCTTCCTTGAGCGCGCGAAGCAGGCGTTTTTCCGCCTCCGTCGCGTTGCGGCGAAGCGTGCGGAGCTGGGTTACCGTGCCGGCGGGCTGATTGGCGTAGAGGCGCATCGCCCTCACCCTCCCATCGCTGACGCGATGGGCCCCTCCCTCTCCCAAAGGGAGAGGGGTTGCAGCGCACACCAATTCCCTCTCCCTTCGGGAGAGGGAGGGAGCCGCGAAGCGGCGGAAGGGTGAGGGTGACCTACCCGTCCCACCTCACTGGCACGCCAGGCATTCGTCATAGTCCTTCGCCTCGAGCTCGATCTGCTTGAGGTCGATGGTGTTGTCCGCCTCGACCCCGCCGGCGAAGCCCGCGCGCTGGACCGACTTGGAGCGCAGGTAATAGAGCGACTTGATGCCGAGCTCCCACGCGCGGAAGTGGAGCATCAAGAGGTCCCACTTCTCGACGTCGGCCGGGATGAACAGGTTCAAGGACTGCGCCTGGTCGATATAGGGCGCGCGGTCGCCGGCCAGTTCGAGCAGCCAGCGCTGATCGATCTCGAACGAGGTCTTGAACACGTCCTTCTCGTCCTGGCTCAGGAAGTCGAGGTGCTGGATCGAGCCGCCCTTCTCCAGGATCGAGTTCCACACCGCGTCCGAGTTCTTGGACTTCTCGGTGAGCAGCTTCTCCAGATAGGGATTCTTGATCGAGAACGAGCCCGACAGCGTCTTGTGGGTGTAGATGTTGGCGGGGATCGGCTCGATGCAGGCCGAGGTGCCGCCGCAGATGATCGAGATCGACGCGGTCGGCGCGATCGCCATCTTGCAGCTGAAGCGCTCCATCACCCCCATCTCGGCGGCGTCGGGGCAGGGGCCGCGCTCGATCGCCAGCGCCATCGACGCCTCGTTCACCTGGGCGTTGATGTGCTTGAACATCTTGAGGTTCCACGCCTTGGCGGTGGCGCCCTCCATCGGCAGGCCGCGCGCCTGGAGGAAGCTGTGGAAGCCCATCACGCCGAGGCCGACCGACCGCTCGCGGCTCGCCGAATAGCGGGCGCGGGCCATCTCGTCGGGGGCGCGCTCGATGTAATCGGTCAGGACGTTGTCGAGGAAGCGCATCACGTCCTCGATGAAGCGCTTGTCGCCCTTCCACTCGTCCCAGGTCTCGAGGTTCAATGACGAGAGGCAGCACACCGCGGTGCGATCGTTGCCGAGATGGTCGCGGCCGGTGGGCAGCGTGATCTCCGAGCAGAGGTTCGAGGTCGAGACCTTGAGCCCGAGGTCGCGGTGATGCTTGGGCATCGCCCCATTCACGTGATCGGAGAACACGATATAGGGCTCGCCGGTGGCGAGGCGGGTCTCGACCAGCTTCTGGAACAGCGCACGCGCGTCGACCTTGCCGCGGACCGAACCGTCCTTCGGGCTCTTGAGCTCCCATTCGGCGCCGTCGCGCACCGCCTCCATGAACGCGTCGGGGATGAGCACGCCGTGGTGGAGGTTGAGCGCCTTGCGGTTGAAGTCGCCCGAGGGCTTGCGCACCTCGAGGAACTCCTCGATCTCCGGGTGCGAGATGTCGAGGTAGCAGGCGGCCGAGCCACGGCGGAGCGAGCCCTGGCTGATCGCCAGGGTCAGCGAATCCATCACGCGCACGAACGGGATGATGCCGCTGGTCTTGCCGTTGAGGCCGACCGGCTCGCCGATGCCGCGGACGTTGCCCCAATAGGTGCCGATGCCGCCGCCGCGGCTCGCCAGCCAGACGTTCTCGTTCCAGGTCTGGACGATGCCCTCCAGGCTGTCCGGCACCGAATTGAGGTAGCAGGAAATGGGGAGGCCGCGCCCGGTGCCGCCGTTCGACAGCACCGGCGTCGCCGGCATGAACCACAGCCGGGAGATATAGTCGTAGATGCGCTGGGCGTGCTCGGCGTCGTCGGCATAGGCGCTGGCCACGCGGACGAACAGGTCCTGGTAGCTCTCGCCGGGCAGCAGATAGCGGTCGCGCAGCGTCTCCTTGCCGAAATCGGTGAGCAGCGCGTCGCGGCTATGGTCGATCTCGACCGGATAGGGCTGCGGCGCCACCGACTTCGAATCATCGAGCGATGCGCCCGCGGCGGCGACCGCGGCTCCGGCGGCCTCCAGCGTGGCGGTGGCGGCTTCGTTCACCCGGCTCTCCGACGTGTCTCTGAAATCCATGGCACCAACCCCTGCTTCGTACGATCGACTCGGGGGCGATTCCCCCATCCTACACCCGCCACGCTCAAGAACAAAGCATGACCGCTCTCCACCGCAGGCGCAGACGGGTCGCCGCCCGCGATATGGGGTCGCAGGTCCGACTTACCAACGATTGCGTGTGTCCCCCTGCGGAGCCACAATAGATTGTGCCCATTTGTCCGGGAGCGCAACTGGTAAATGCACGATGAAGCCCCCGGCCGCCGCTGAAAAGCCCCGGCTCGCGGCCGGGACGAGTCGGTGCGGCGCAGCGACGCGCGGACTTTCCTTGCGTTCGCGAAACGCAAGAGAACAGATGATGAACTCAAAAAATATTCTGGAGATTTCGGCGAGGATAGGGGCGGCGGTTCCGGTCGGACTTGCGCGATCCGTTCGGGAGGAGAGGGATCCATCATTCCGCCCGAAAACAGGGCTCCAGCACCGCAGTGCATGGCACCGGCACGACAGCCCGACGCCGCCCCGCGACGCCGTGCGCGAGGAACATGAAGCGTGCGCGCCGGCCTATTTCGCGAGCTTGGCCTTGATGAGGCCGATCACCAGCGCCGTGACCGCGCCGCTCACACCGCCGGTTGCGAAGCCCGCGACGATCGAGCCGACGTCGAGGCCGGAAGACGCGGCACCTGCGCCGAGGCCGAGGACGGAGGTCAGGATCTGCCCGCCGACGCCGCCGCCGATCGCGCCCGCGATCGTATTACCGAGCGGGCCCAGACTGGTGGTCTTCGACGCTGCCCCCGCGGCGTTTCCGCCGATGGCGCCGCTGACGGCCTCGATGATCAGTGCGGTAAAATCCATCGTCGCCCCTTTCACGAAGTGAACCGACACACAATGCCCTCGTCCGAGCACTAACCGAGTGCATCATGCTTTATCCGTCAAGTCAAGTGACGGATCAGGAAAGACCACGCCATGATCCTGCAACGCCGGTTTATTCGATCCAAGTGAAGTCGTTTCGTGACTCATCAAATTAATGTTGGGGCCGCGGTCCGTCAGTAATCCCGCGAGTAGCGCAGATTGACGTTCGAGCCGCCGAACGAGCCGGTCGAGGACAGCAGGCTGAGCGCCTTGGTGAGCGCGATCTCGAGCTGGGTGGCGGTGAAGCCGCGCGCGTCGGTGACGATCTCGATGTAGATGTCGTCGGTGATGTACTTGCCGGCCGCGAGCGCGGTGCCGCGTCCGGTCGCCTCGTCGGAACCGAGCAGGCGCAGCCGGTCGATGCCGGCGGCCGACCGCAGCTTGCCGAGCGGATTGAGACCGCCGCCGCCGCCGCGCAGCGAGTTGAGCGCGGCGGCGAGCTGGATCGCCTCGGTCGCCGACAGGTTGGTGACCGAGCTGCCGAACAGCAGCCGCGACAGCACCTCGTCCTGCGGCAGGCTGGGGGTCGAGGTGAAGGCGAGCTGGGGCGCCTGGGCGGTGCCGCCGATCTGGATCGACGCGGTGATCCCTTCGGTGGTGGTGTTGGCGACGATGTCGAGTGCCGGGTTGGTCAACGCGGCGCCCTCGAAGCGGACCACACCGCGCGCCACCTCGAAATTCTTGCCGGCGAAGGCGTAGGTGCCGCGGATCAGCCGCGCCTCGCCGGTGATGCGCGGCCTGGCGGTGCTGCCCCTGACGCGCAGGTCCGCTTTCCATTCGGATTCGAGACCCATCCCCGAGATGAAGATCCGATTATCGGCATGGATGCGGATCGCCAGCCGGAAGCGGCTCGGAAGCTCATCGCCCGCTCCCTCCCCTTGCGCCGCCGCCCTGGCGACGTCGCTCTTGCGGCGCACGCCGGTGAGCTGCGGCACCTCCGCCGCGCCCTGGGTGACGATCTGGTAGCGCACCTCCGGAATGTTGAGGTCGCCCTGGATCAGGCCGCCGCGCTCGCGGCTGTTGGTGACCTGGATCGTACCGGTGGCGGTGGCGCCGAGGTCGTCGCTGCGGGCGAGCGAGGCGTTGTCCAGCTTCGCGCGGATGTCGATCGGGAAGCCGCTGTCGGCGGCGAGGCCGACCGTTCCCTGCGCCGCCACCGTTCCCTCGCCCGCCCTGGCCGCGAGCTCGACCAGCTCGAACCGGTCGTTGGTGAAACGGCCGTTGACCCGCATGTCGGTGAGGCGCGTGCCGTAGGTCTCGTTCTCGTAGGTGAGCTGGTTGGCCCGCACCACGCCGTCGAGCCGGGGCGCGGACAGGCGCCCGCCGAAATCGGCGGCCACCCCGATCCCGCCGCCGAGCTGCTGACCCGAGAAGCCGGCGAAGGAGAACAGCACCGCGGCCGGGCCGTTGTAGCGGATGCCGCCGGCGAGCGGCGCCGCGAACAGGCGCTCGGTCCACGACCCGCCCTCGCCCAAGGGGCGCAGCGTCGCCAGCAGGCGGCCGACGGTGGTGGTGCCGCGCTTGATCAGCGCGCGCGCCTCGCCGCCGTCGGCGTCGAGGCGGCCGAGGAAATCGATGTTCACCGGCGTCGAGATCGAGGCGAGGCTCGAGCGGGTGAAGTTGGCGACGGTGATCCGCGCGTCCGCCTGCGGCACGCTGGCGCCGGTCGGCTGGGTGAAGGTGACGCTGCCGGTCGCCGCGCCGCCGATGCCGAGATTGGGCACGAACGCATTGACCACGGCGAGGTCGAGCCGGTCGAGACGCGACTGGAGGGAGAGGCCGCGACCATAGGTGCCGGCGAGGCGCACCGAGCCCTGGTCGAAATCGATCCGCGTCGGCAGCAGCCGGTATTCGCCCTCGTGCGGCTCGACGCGCGCCGGCGCGGCGGTGCGGAAGTTGATGCCGTTGGCTTGTCCCTGCAACGCGGCAAGCCACAGCTTCGGCGAGAAGCGCGCATTGGCGCCGATCCGGAACGGGACGCTGGACGAGCCCTCGGCGAACGCCTGCGCCGTGCCGCTGCCGCCGCGATAGTCGATCTTCGCCCGCGCGGCCTTCAGCATGAAGTCGCCCATCTTGAGCGCGGCGACCTGCGCGTCGCCGACGATCGCGGGCTTGTCCGGATACATCACCGCGTTGCCGGTGACGATCGCCCGCCCGATGGTGAGACCGGCGGTGCCGGGGATCACCGCGTTGTAGGCGCGCGCATCGACATCGGCACGCTGGTAATTGCCCTGTGCGCCGAGCCCGAGGGTCCCGTTCACGCCCGAACCGGCGAAGCGCAGGCTGCCGGCGAAGGGGCCGGCGGCGGTCTGCTGGACGCGGCCGTTGAACAGGATGCCGGCGAAACGGGTATTGCGCACATCCGCGGTGAGGTGCGGCGCGGTGGCGATCAGCAGGTTGGCGTTGAACGGGCCGTAGTCGGTGCCGCCGGTCGCGACGACGGCATAGCGCGCGCCCTGCCCCCGGATGGTGGCGTTGAGATCGACCAGGCCGATCCCGACTCCCGGCCGCGGCGCGCGCAGGTTGACCACCGGCGCCGCCAGCGTGCCGTTCACCCGCGCGGACAAGGGGCCATATTGGCGCGACCAGGCATCGGCGTTGACCAGGATCGGCCCGGCCGGATCGTAGCGGCCCGCACCATTGGTGACCTTGAACTCGGGTGCGTTCACCCGAAGGCCCGAGAAGGCGACGATCCCCTGCGGGGTATAGTCGACGTCGACGCGGCTGTAGGCATTGCCGCCGAGGAACTCGCGCAGGCCGTCGTTGAAGATGCGCGCGGTCCTGGCGACGATGCGGCCGCGGATGCCGAAGCCGCCCGCCGCCGGCGAATAGAGCTTCGCATCGGTGTTGAGATTGACGATGCCGAAGCCGTCGACGCGATAGTCGTTGACGCGGCCCTTGAGCGCCCCGGTATAGCGGCCCTTGGCCATGTCGGCGGCGACGATCGCCGTGGCGTCGATCTTGTCCGAGCGCACGCGCAGATTGTCCGACAGGATCTCGGTGCCGCCGTTGATCGCGAGATCGCCGTCGATGCGGACGTTGGTGAGCAGCCCGCCGGCCGCGGCGTTGAGCCCGGTCACCCGGGCCGCGCGCGCGGCGACCGGGATCAGGATACGGTCGGCGTCGACCCGCGCCTTGCCCTCGGCATAGAGCCCTTCGACTCCCGTCGAGCCGAAGCCGAGCGCTGCGGCCTGGACCTTATAGTCAACCACCGGCCCCGCGAACGGCCCGTCGAGCGCGACCGCGGCGCGCACGGACCGGCCGTTGAGGTTGGGCGCGATCGCGCCGGGGGTGAGCAGCATCGCCTCCGCCCGGACGTTGCCGAACCGGCTCTCCCCGAGGTCGAGCAGCCCCTCGGCCGCCACCGCCAGCGCGCTCGAACGAAGCTGCAGCTTCGTATCGGCCTTGCGGTCGTTGAGCGTCGCGTCGAGCGCGACGTCGAGCTGCGGCGCGGTCAGCCGTTCCACCGGCCCCTTGAGGTAGAGCCCCGGCCGCGTCGGGCCGCGCACCCGGAAGGTGCTGTTGCGCGCCTCGATCGCCAGGTCGGCGAGCCGCCCGGTGCCGAGATCGGCGACGGCGCGGCCGGTCCACGCCTTCCAGCTGCCCTTGCCGTCGATCGTCGCGGAGAGCGGCGCTTCGAGCCCGGCCAGGGTCGCGACGAGACCGCCCTTCGGCGCGCGGAGCTCGAGGTCGATGCCGAGCCGGTCGGCGTCCGGCACCGCGTCGAGGTTGAGCGCAAGCCGGTCGCCGCCGCCGATCGTCGCGGCATTGGCCACCACCTGGGCGCGCCGATCGGCGACATGGGCGCTGCCGCTCAGGGTCAGCAGCCGGCGCTGGCCGCTCACCGCGGGCGCGAGGTCGATGCGGCGGATCGCCAGCCGGTTCACGTCGATGTCGATGTCCGGCAGGATCGGTGCGTTGGGATCGCTCGGCACCGGCTTGAGCTCGGGCAGGCGCGCGACGCCGATCAGCGGACTGGTCAGCGATCGGACGTCGACATGGCTGCGGATGAAGGCGAACGGCCGCCAATCGACGGCGACTTCCGGCGAGGTGGCGAAGGTGCCGTGCTGGTCCCGCACCCTGACGTCGCGCAGCACCATCGCGCCATAGAGCGATCCGTCGATCCGGCCGACGCGGAAATTGAGCCCGTTCGCCATGGTGTAGCCGGCGATGCGATCCGCGACGAAGCGACGGCCCGGCTGGGTATCGAGCCCGAACACCAGCAGCCCGGCGAGCACGACCAAGCCGACCGCGCCGAAGGCGACCCATAGCGCGATGCGCTGCCACAGCGGACGGCGCACCACCGCCGTCGCAGCTGCGGGCGACGACGCCGACGGAGGCGTTTCCTCTTCCGCCATCAGAACGCCTGCCCGATCGAAATGTAGAGCGCGATCCTCGATTCGCCCGGCTTGCGGTTGATCGGCGTGGCGACGTCGAGGCGGAACGGCCCGAAATTGGTATAGTAGCGCGCGCCGATGCCGACGCCGAAGCGGATGTCCGACCCCTTGGGCAGCTCGCTTTCGTAGACCTGGCCCGCGTCGACGAACGGCACGATGCCGAAATTGCCGAAGCGGTAGCGCGCCTCGATCGAGAATTCGTTGAGGCTGCGCCCGCCGACCGGCCGGTTGATCGTCGGCGAATCCTCCTCGTCCGGATCGGTCGGGTCATAGTCCGGGTTGGGCTCGACCGTGCGCGGCCCGAGCTCCTGGAAGCCGAAGCCGCGCACCGACCCGCCGCCGCCGGCATAATAGCGGCGCGACGGCGCGAGGTCGTCGCGCGCGACCCCCGCGATCGCTCCGGCCCGTGCCCGGCCGGCGACGACCAGGCTGTCGCTGAGCGGGTAATAGGCCGTGCCCTCGAGCATCGCGCGGACATAGGGACGCACCGCCCCCTGCACCGACGTCTCGGGGCTGACGTTCAGCTTCACGCGGAAGCCGCGCGTGGGGTTCAGCAGATTGTCCGAGCTATCGTAGCCGAGGAACGACGGCAGCGCGGCGATGCCGTAGGTGCGCCGCACCCGATCGTTCAAGTCGAAGTCGTAGACGCTCTCGTTGGTGCCGACCAGCTCGACGCCGTAATAATAGGTCCAGCGCTTCTGCCAGATCGGCGTCGAATCGCGGCTGATCCGCGCCGACAGCGTGCCGGTGTAGGCGCTGAAGGCGTCGTAGTTGCTATGGTTCAGGGCGGCGGTCAGCGAGAAGGTGCGATCGCGTTTGCCTGCGTTCGAGCGACGGAAGGTCGCCGACAGCCCCTGCTCCTGGGTGCCGGCGACGCCGGAGAGGATCAGCGCCCCTTCCGGCGGGAACAGGTTGCGGTGCGTCCAGCTCGCCTCGGCGCGTATGCCCTGGCCGGTACCGTAGCCCACTTCGCCGGCGAGCGTGCGCTGCGGTCCCTTGTTCTGCCGCACCATCAGGTCGACCTGTTCGGTGCCGTCGGGGCCGGGCCGGCCGGTCTTGCGCGGCGACACCCCGACGCTCGAGAACAGGCTGGTGGCGACCAGCGCCTGGCGGAGGTCGTCGACCTTGCGGCTGTCGTAGAGCTCGCCGGGCTTGAAGCGGGCGAGGACGGCGATGTGATCGGTGTCGAACACCGGATCGCCGCGGGTGAGGAAACCGCCGAAGCTGCCGCGCGGCCCCGTGTCGACCGGCAGCGTATAGTCGCCCTTCAGCGTCGCCTCGTCGAGCAGGATGTCGCGCTGGCCGACCTCGGCGAAGGCATAGCCCTGCTGCGGCAGCTTGAGCGCGACATTGGCCTCGGCGCCCTCGATCCGCGCGGCCTCGATCGGATCGCCGACCTTGAGCGGCAGTTCCTTCTCAATCAGGTCCGGCGGCACGGTCGGCCCCGCCTTCACCGCGATCGACCCCAGCGTATAGCGCTGGCCCGGCACGGCGGTGATCGTCGCGCGAACGCGGCCGGACTGGTTCGGGACCTGCTCGATCATGGAGGTGGCGGTCGCGTCGTAATAGCCGAGCGAGGTCATCAGCCGGACGGCGAGGCCCTCGTCCTCCTTCGCGCGGGCGTTGACCACGGCGGCGTTGGGCGCGTCGTCGTCCTTGCGCAGCGCGGACAGCGCGTTGAACTGGCCGGTCAGGCCGATCGCCTCGAGCCCCACGACCTGCGTCTCGTAGCGGATTCCGGCGGCCGGCTGATCGTCGACACCGGCGATGGCGACGGGGGTCACGTCGAAGCCCGACAGCGGCGGCAGCGGCTGGGCCAGCTCGCTCTCCGATTGAAGCGGGGCAGGCGTCAGCTCGTCCGGCGGCGGCTCCGCGCCCGCCTGCGCGGATGGCGTGGCGGGCGAGGGTGGCAGCGGTTCCAACGGGGCGCCGATGTCACCGGACAGCGGCGGGATCGACTTCTCGAACTGCTCGTCGGGGACGATGTCCCCGTCGGGTGGCGATCGATCCTGCAGCTGGCGGTCGGGCCCGGCGGGCGGAGCGCTCTGCTCGGGCGCGGACGTCGTGACCTGAGCTTGCGCACCCGCCGGCACCGCCGCCACGCAGATCATCACACCCGGAATGATCGCGATCGAATCTGCCCGCACGCCCCGCATGTCTCCGCCCCGGGGCTATATCCGTCCAGGCGCCCCCTTTTGCCATGAGACGTAACGACTCGAACCAAATTTGGTGCCAATCGAGGAGATGGCGTCGTTTCCTGAGCATATCCTGCCCATCGGCGACCCACAAGGACCCGAACCGCGCTGCTCCAATGTCCGGACCCTGAGCGGATGCCCGCGCGCGCCCAGAGAGGTTCCTCTCGTTCCGGAGCGGTCGGGACCCTCACGATCCGTACCGTTGCGCCCGACCGTCTCGAAACCTGCGCTACCCGCGAATCTGCCCCGTCCCTCGGCCCACCCATTTGTAGGTGGTGAGCCCTTCGAGCGCGACCGGCCCGCGCGCATGGAGCCGGCCGGTGGCGATGCCGATCTCGCCGCCCAGCCCGAACTCGCCGCCGTCGGCGAACTGGGTCGAGGCGTTCCACAGCACGATCGCGCTATCGACGGCGCCCAGGAACCGCTCGGCGGCCGCAGCATCCTCGGTCACGATCGCATCGGTATGGTGCGATCCGTGCGCGGCGACGTGGTCCAGCGCCTCGTCGAACCCGCCGACGATGCGGACGGCGAGGATCGATTCGAGGAACTCTGTATCCCAATCGTCGTCGCTCGCCGGTACGATCCGCCCGTCGATCGCGCGCGCCGCCGCATCCCCGCGCAGCTCGCAGCCGGCGTCGAGCAGCATCCTGAGAATCGGCGCGGGATCGGCATAACCGCGGTCGATCAGCAGCGTCTCGACCGCCCCGCAGATGCCGGTGCGGCGCAGCTTCGCGTCGAGCACGATCCGGCGCGCCATCTCCGGATCGGCGGCGGCATGGACATAGACGTGGTTGTTGCCGTCGAGATGCGCGAGCACCGGCACCCGCGCCTCCTGCTGCACGCGGGCGACCAGGCCCTTGCCGCCGCGCGGCACCACCATGTCGATCACGCCCTCGCCCGCCAGCATCGCGCCGACCGCGGCGCGATCGGTGGTGGGGACGAGCTGCACCGCATCGCGCGGCATCCCGCCCGCCGCCAGTCCTTCGACCAGCGCGGCGTGGACCGCGCGATTGGAGCGCGCCGCCTCCGAGCCGCCGCGCAGGATCGCGGCATTGCCCGCCATCGCGCACAGCGCCCCGGCATCGGCGGTGACGTTGGGCCGGCTCTCGTAAATGATCCCGATCACGCCGATCGGCACGCGCACACGCGCCAATTTCAGGCCATTGGGCCGCTCGCGCTGGTCGATCACCTGTCCCACCGGATCGTCGAGCGCCGCGATCGCGGCAACGCCGTCCGCGGTCGCCTGCACCCGCGCAGGATCGAGCCGCAGCCGGTCGCGCATCGCCGGGGAGAGGTCGGCGGCCGCCGCCATGTCCTCGGCATTGGCGGCCAGGATCGCGCTCTCGGCATCGCGCAGCGCCTGCGCCGCTTGGCGGAGCGCCCCGGCCTTGGCTGGGCTCGGCATCCCGGCCAGCGCCCTAGCGGCGGCGCGGGCCCGGGCCCCCATCTCGGCGATCAGTCGCGTGGCGTCGGTCATCGTCTCCGCCCGCTAGCATGGCGCGGCGCGAGATGGTAGGCGGAGGGACCATGGGGGTGGACGCAGCCGGAGAGATCATCACGGGCGCGCTGCTCGGCCGTGCGGTCGAGCCGCACGCGGGCGAGGCTCATGGGGACGGGAGCCATGGCGACGGCGGCCTCTGCCTCAACTGCGGCACGGCGCTGGTCGGGCCGCATTGCCACCGCTGCGGCCAGAGCGCGCACATCCATCGCTCGTTCGGCGCGATCTGGCACGATATCCTGCACGGCGTCGTCCATTTCGAGGGCAAGCTGTGGTCGACGCTGCCGCTGCTCGCCTGGCGCCCGGGCGAGCTCACGCGGCGCTACATCCATGGCGAGCGCGCGCGCTTCGTCTCGCCGATGGCGCTGTTCCTGTTCTCGATCTTCACCATGTTCGCGATGTTCCAGATCCTCGGCATCTCGCCGCCGAGCGACGTCAACCTCGGCGGCAAGGGCGAGCTCGCGGTCGGCCTGGAGGAAGGCCACAAGCGGCTCGAAACGGATCTCGCGCAGGCACGGAAGAACCGCGCGAAGGTGCCCGACGGCACGAACGAAGCGGCGGCGCTCGACAAGCAGGTCGCGGATGCCGAGCAGGCGCTCGACGCCTTCAAGAAAACGGAAACGGTGCTGAAGCCGGCGCTGTCGACGAGCAAGACCTCGATCCACACCGGCTGGGCGCGGCTCGACCATGGGCTGGAGAAGGCGCAGAAGCACCCGGAGCTGATGCTCTACAAGCTCCAGTCGAACAGCTACAAATTCTCCTGGCTGCTGATCCCGCTGTCGCTGCCGTTCATGTGGCTGATGTTCTTCTGGAAGCGCGGCTACAAGATGTACGATCACGCCGTGTTCGTGACCTATTCGCTTGCGTTCATGTCGCTGCTGTTCATCGTCCTGACGATCGCCGGGGCGATTGGCGTGGGCAACAGCTGGCTGGTGCTGGCGGGCACGGTCATTCCCCTGGTCCATCTCTACCGCCAGCTGCGCGGCGCCTATCAGCTGCGGCGCACGACCGCGATCCTGCGCACCTTCCTCATGCTGGTGTGCGTCGTAATCATCCTCACGCTGTTCCTGGTGCTCGTGATCGGGCTGGGATTGGTCGGTTAGCTTCGGAAGAAGCGCGACGGCACCGGACTGCGGCGCGGATCATGGCCGCGCGCTCGCACTAATCCTGCCGATCCCGGACTGCGCCTTGCATGGCGCGGCGGCGATGAGGGATTGAATGCGCTCAGTCGCTTCGTCGGTGGCGGGATTGTAGACCATCATGTTCAGGTCCGGCCGGCCCTCGACCGCAAAGGTGGAGAATTCCAGCTCGATCGGTCCGATTTCCGGGTGGCGAAGGCGCTTCGTGCCTTCACCATGGCCGGCGATCTCGTTGTTGCGCCATAGCGCCTCGAACTCGGGGCTGGTCCGGGAAAGCTCCTCGACGAGCTGGGCGATCTCCGCGGACGCCCCGGCGCGCGCGGCATCCGCCCTGAACGCCCCGACCACGAAGCGGGCGACGCTCTGCCAGTCTTCCTGTGCGGCACGCACGCGCGAATCGGAAAACATCAGGCGCAGGATGTTGCGCTGCCCCTGCGGGAGCTTCGCATAGTCGGTCAGCAGCACCGCCGCCGCCCCGTTCCAGGCCACCACGTCCCAGGTCGCGGTCCTGATGATCGCCGGACTGGTTGGCAATGCATCCAGCACGCGCTGCAGCCGGGGCGTGATCCCCTCGGGCCCCTTGTAGCGCGGCTCGGGCGGATGGCCGAGGGCGAGGATGAAGAGATGCTCGCGCTCCGGTTCGGTCAGCATCAGCCCCGCCGCGATGCGATCGAGCACGTCCGCGGAAGGGGCGCCGCCCCGGCCCTGCTCCAGCCAGGTATACCAGGTCGGGCTGATGTTGGCGCGCTGCGCCACCTCTTCCCGGCGCAGGCCGGGCGTGCGCCGCCGCCCGGACGGGAAGCCGAACGTGGCCGGATCGAGCCGGGTGCGGCGATCGCGGAGGAAGCTGCCGAGCGCGTTGGCGGTTGCGGTGGGCATGGTGATCCTGTTGGTGATTATACCATGATAAAGTCACTACTTTTATACGATCGTACCTAGGCCGACATGCCGCTCCGGACAATATCGGAGAGCTTCCAATGCGCGTGTTTCTCACAGGTGCCACCGGCTTCATCGGATCCCGTATCGTGCCCGAGCTGCTCGCCGCCGGGCACCAGGTGCTCGGCCTGACGCGATCCGACGCCGGTTCGCGGCCTCTCGCCGCGGCAGGCGCCGAAGCGCACCGAGGTATGTTGGAAGATCTCGACAGCCTGCGCGCGGGCGCGGCCCAGGCGGACGCCGTGATCCATACCGCCTTCGATCACGATTTCTCGAACTTCGCGGCCAATTGCGAGAAGGACAGGCGCGTGATCGAGGCGCTGGGTTCCGAGCTCAGAAGCTCCGATCGGCCGCTGCTCATCACGTCGGGCACCGGGATGGGCGATGCCGGGACCGGCAAACCCGCGACCGAGGACGTGTTCAACCTCGACCATCCCAATCCGCGCTCGGCATCCGAACTGGCGGGCTATGCGATGCTTCAGGCGGGCGTCAACGTGTCGGTGGTGCGGCTCCCGCAGGTCCACGATACGGTCAGGCAGGGCCTCATCACCCCGTTCGTCGCGATCTCGCGGGAGAAGGGGGTCGCGGCCTATGTCGGCGACGGCCTCAATCGCTGGCCTGCGGCGCACGTGCTCGACGTGGCGAAGCTGTACGTGTTGGCGCTGGACAAGGGCGAGGCGGGTGCGCGGTACCATGCCGTCGCCGAGGAGGGCATCGCCGCCCGCACGATCGCCGAAACGGTGGGTGCGGGCCTCGACGTGCCGGTGGCCTCCCTGTCCCGCGAAGAAGCGCAGGCGCATTTCGGATGGCTGGCGATGTTCGTCGGCCTGGACCTTCCCGCCTCCAGCGCGTGGACCCGCGAGCGGCTCGGGTGGCAACCGACCGGGCCGGGACTGATCGCGGATCTCGAACGAATGGACTATTCGAAGGCCGCAGCAGCCGAGTAGGACCTGCCTGCTGGAACGATCGCTTCGAACGGCAGCCGATCGGGTGCCGTTCGATGCCTGCACACGTCCGGGCGCGTTCGAGGGCGATCAGGGTCCGCGACCCTCGTCCTTGCACGGGTAACGCTTCTTCATGATCGCGTAGAAGGCGTCCCTGACGCCGATCCCGCGGTCCGCCGGCGGGATCGCGTTGAACTCGCGGATGAGGTCGGTGCTCGTCATGCCCGTGTGCCCGCGCGGCGGCGGGCAGCTGTGCGGCGGCTGGCCGGCCTGGCGCGCGGCGGCGAGATCGGCGCGATAGGCGGCGATCACGCCTGCGATCTCGGCTTTGAGCTGCTGGAGTTCCGGTGACTGCGCCGCGGCGGCGCCCATCGTGCGCAAGGCATTGGTCCGCGCGATGAAGTCGGCGACCGTCATCGGCAGCTGCTGCGCCACCGCCATCGGCGTGCACAGCACGAGCGGCACGAGCGCCAGCCCGGCAAGCCTCATGAAAACCCTCCCGCATCCTTCGATGCGGGAGGGCTATGAAGCACATCCGCCGCCGTCAATGGGCGTGCGGTTATACGCCTTGCGGCGCGGGGCGGTCAGGCGCCCTGCGGCGCGGGATTGCCGAACGGCCCCTTGGGCCGGCGCGTCTTGGGCACCGAGGTGCCGCCGACCGGCGCCGGCGCGGCGGTCGCGCCCGCGTCGCCGCGGTCGATCGGCTCGCCGGCAAGCAGCCGCTTGATCTCGTCGCCCGACAGCGTCTCGAACTCGAGCAGCGCCTGCGCCAGCGTATGGAGCTGATCGATGTGCTTGGTCAGCACCTCCTTGGCGCGATTGAGGCCCTGCTCGACGATCCGCTTGATCTCGGCGTCGATCTTGAGCGCGGTCTCGTTCGACATCTGGCGCGTGCGGTTGACCGAATAGCCGAGGAACACCTCCTCGTCCGCCTCCGCATACTGGAGCGGCCCCAGCTCGTCGGACATGCCCCAGCGCGTCACCATGTCGCGCGCCAGGCCGGTCGCATACTGGATGTCGCTCGACGCGCCCGACGAGACCTTGTCGTAGCCGAAGATGATCTCCTCGGCGACGCGGCCACCCATCGACACCGCCAGGTTGGCGTACATCTTGTCGCGATGGTAGCTGTAGCTGTCCCGCTCGGGCAGGCGCATCACCATGCCCAGCGCGCGGCCGCGCGGGATGATCGTCGCCTTGTGGATCGGGTCGGACGCCGGCTCGTGCAGCGCGACGATGGCATGGCCCGCCTCGTGATAGGCGGTCATCCTTTTCTCGTCGTCGGTCATGACCATCGAGCGGCGCTCGCTGCCCATCATGACCTTGTCCTTGGCCTCCTCGAACTCCTGCATCGCGACCAGCCGCTTGCCCTTGCGCGCGGCGAGCAGCGCGGCCTCGTTGACGAGATTGGCGAGGTCGGCGCCCGAGAAGCCCGGCGTGCCGCGCGCGATCACCCGCGGATCGACGTCCGGCGCCAGCGGCACCTTCTTCATATGGACCTGGAGGATCTTGACGCGGCCCTCGATGTCCGGGCGCGGCACCACCACCTGACGGTCGAAGCGGCCCGGGCGCAGCAGCGCCGGGTCGAGCACGTCGGGCCGGTTGGTCGCGGCGATGATGATGATGCCCTCGTTCGCCTCGAAGCCGTCCATCTCGACCAGCAGCTGGTTGAGCGTCTGCTCGCGCTCGTCGTTGCCGTTGCCGAGGCCCGCGCCGCGATGGCGGCCGACCGCGTCGATCTCGTCGATGAAGACGATGCACGGCGCCGACTTCTTGGCTTGCTCGAACATGTCGCGGACACGGCTCGCGCCGACGCCGACGAACATCTCGACGAAGTCGGAGCCCGAGATGGTGAAGAACGGCACGCCCGCCTCCCCCGCGATCGCACGGGCGAGCAGCGTCTTGCCGGTGCCGGGCGAGCCGACCAGCAGCGCACCCTTGGGGATCTTGCCGCCAAGGCGGGCGAACTTGGTCGGGTCCTTCAGGAACTCGACGATCTCCTGCAGCTCCTCGCGCGCCTCGTCGATGCCGGCGACGTCGTCGAAGGTCACGCGGCCTTCCTTCTGCGTCAGCATCCGCGCGCGCGACTTGCCGAAGCCCATCGCGCCCGATCCCGAGCTCTTCTGCATCTGCCTGAGCACGAAGAAGGCGATGCCGAGGAACAAGAGGAACGGCAGCGACTGGTAGATCAGCAGCAGCCAGATATTGGTGCCCTCTTCCGGACGCGCGTTGATCTGGACGCTCTTCTTCCTGAGCGTCTGGACCAAAGTCGGGTCCTGGATCGGATAGGTGCGGAACTTCTCGCCCGAGGAAAGCGTGCCGGTGATGACATCGCGCGAGATGTTGACGTCCTTGACCGTCCCCTCGTCGACCTTGTCGAGGAAGGTCGAATAGGGAATCGCGCTTCCCGCAGCGGCGGTCGAACGGCCGTCGATCAGCGTGACGAACAGCGCGAGGCCGAGCAGGATCGCCACCCAGATCAGCAGGCTCTTCATCCAGGGGTTGCCGCCGCCGTTGTCCTGGCCGCCGGGCTGCTTGTCGTTGTCGTTCATCGCGTGGGAATCACCTTTCCACCCGATAAGATAGGACTTGCCGGGTTAATGGCAATGGAACGGACGAGGGATCGGGTCGATCAGTGCGGGCGACGCGGCGGGGCCGCGGCGAAGCGCCAGCGCCCGCGGGAGGGGCGGACCGTCACCCCGGCCTGCGTCGCGCCTCTCCCGCCATCGAGCGCGTCGAGCAGCGGCTCGACATTGGCGGCATCGGACCAGGCGGGGGCGGCGATGCCCGCCGCGCGGCGAACCTCGGCGATTCCGCGCCGCACAGCGCGGCGGCGGAGCTCGCGGGGAAGGTCGGCAGGGTCGAAGGTCAGGGCAGTCCCGTCGCTCCGCGCCCGCTCCGCCCAGAGCTGCTCGAACCAGGCGGCGAGCGCCTGCTCCGCCTCGGCGAGGTGCGCGGCGCTGCGGGCGAGTCCGGCGGCGTCGAGCCAGCGGTTCTCCTCCAGCAGGCGGCGGATGCGCGTGCGGTCGAACGCGTCGTCGCGGTTGCTGGGGTCGTCGACGAACGGCAGGCCGCTCGACTCGGCGATCGCGCGCAGCTCGGCCCGGCTCCAGTCGAGCAGCGGCCGGATCAGCGGCACCGCACCCAGGTCGCGCCGCACCCGGACCGCGGCAAGTCCGGCGACGCCCGATCCGCGCGCCGCGCGCATCAGCAAGGTCTCGGTCTGATCGTCGCGATGATGCGCGGTGAGCAGCGCCGCGGCGCCCTGCGCCTCCGCCCAGCCGCCGAGCAGCGCATAGCGCGCCTCGCGCGCTCGCGCCTGGATGCTGGCGCCGGCGATCGGTTCGGCCGGAACGAGCGTGGCGTGAGGCACGCCGAGCCGCGCACAGCAGGCGGCGACCATCGCGGCTTCCTCGGCGGAGGCGGTGCGGAGGCGATGATCGACGGTGGCGGCGACGATGCGGCCGGGGAAGGCGGCATGAGCCAGCGCCAGCATCGCCATGCTGTCAGGACCGCCGGAGACGGCAAGCGCCAGCCGCTCACCCTCGTCCAGCTCGCACCCGAGCACCGCCGCGACATCGACGGCGAAGCGCTCCGGGCCGCTCACAACAGCATACCCCTCCCCTTCAGGGGAGGGGTTGGGGTGGGGCCTGTCCACGAGCGACCTGCCTGCCGCGCTGCCCCACCCCCAACCCCTCCCCTGAAGGGGAAGGGCTTAAGAACGCCACTCCTCACTGGCACTTGGCAGCCGTGCGGCCCTTGGCGATGTCGGCGGCCATGGCGGTCGTGATCTTGCCGGCATAGACCGAACTCAGCTCGCTGTAGACCTTGCAGGCATCCGCCGGCTTCTTGAGCTGGACCAGCGCCTGCGCCAGATAGAACAGGCTGTCCGGCGCCCGCTCGCCGTCCGGGAACTTCTTGTAGCTGTCGTAGAAGGCGAGCGTCGCGAGATTGGGCTTGCCCTCGTCGAGATAGGCGCGGCCGAGCAGGTTCTGCGCATAGCTCGCACGACGGTGCTTGGGGAATTTGTCGGCCACCGCCTTCAGCGCCGCCTCCGCCTCGGGATAGAGCTTCGCCTGCCACAGGCGATAGCCGTAGACGTAGCCGTCCTCGGCCTCGTCGCCGGTGTTGGGCCGCTCGATCCCCGCCGCGGCGGCGCGCTCCGGATCGGCGCCCGCGGTCGTTCCGGGACGGGTAGGTGTGGCCGCCGGCGGCGCAGCCTCGGCCGGGCCGCCCACCGCCGGAGCGTCGCCGTCGGGAGCGCCGCCCTCCAGCGCCTTCAGCCGTGCGTCGGTCGCGGTCTTATAGGCATTGAACGCATCCTCGAGCTGGCGGACGCGGTAGTTGGCCTGTTCGACCTGCCCGGTAACGTTGCGTACGCCTGCCTCCAGCGCGCTCACCCGCGCGGTGAGGTCGACAAGTCCGCCACCCGCCGGTGTGCCCGGCTCGGCGACCGGCGCCTGCGGCGCGGTGATCTGCGGCTCGACCGTCATCCCGGCACCGCCCGGAAACACCTTCCGCTGCACCGCGCGCATCTCGCTCTCGAGCTTGCCCACGCGTCCCTCGAGCCCGCTCTGCGCCTGCGCCGGAGCGCCGAACCCGAGCGTTGCGGCAACCATCGCCGCGGCCAAAACGATACGCATTCTCATCAATCCCCGGTGTCTCGAACCCAGGGCGCCCCCTATCGCAGCTTTGGCGTCATGCCGCCAGTGCCAGGTATTTGATCCGGGCGTGCGCTGGTGCATTATCTGCGAAGGAACTGAGGGTGCAGTATGGGCGAGATTCTACATGGGAGCGCGGGGACTGCATGATGCTGCGATTCGCCCTGGTTCCGCTCGCCGCGCTGCTGTTCGCGCTGCCGGCGATGGCGCAGGATGCGGTCACCCCTCCCACCCCGCCTCCGTCCAGGCCGGCGACCGTCAAGGTGACGCTCGCCACCACCGAGGGGCCGATCACGCTCGAGCTCGAGAAGGAGCGGGCACCGGTCACCACCGCCAATTTCCTCCGCTACGTCGATGCCAAGCGTTTCGACGGCATCGCCTTCTACCGTGCGATGAAGACGTCGTGGGGCAATGGCGCCGGCCTGATCCAGGCGGGGCAGCGCGATCCGCGTAAGCTGTTCCCGCCGATCGCGCATGAACCGACGACACAGACCGGGCTCAGCCACACCGACGGCACCATTTCGATGGCGCGCTTCGCGCCGGGGACGGCGACCGCAGACTTCTCGATCATGATCGGCGACATGACCGGGCTCGATGCCAATCCCAAGGCGACCGGCGACAATGCCGGCTTCGCCGCCTTCGGCCATGTCGTCGAGGGGATGGACGTGGTGCGCAGGATCCAGTCGGCGCCGACCTCTCCGACCGAGGGAGAGGGGGTGATGAAAGGTCAGATGCTGGCGCCGCCGATCAAGATCCTGACGGCGCGGCGGACGCCTTGAACCAAGGGTCACCGAAATGAGCCGTCATCCCGGCGAAAGCCGGGATCTCGTGCGGCCTACGTCCTGCAACTGCCGGAGCCCGGCTTTCGCCGGGATGACGATGCAGTTCGGATCGATCTACGATACGGCGGCGAGCGCCTTCGCCGCCTCCGCGCCGGCCCAGTCGATCGCGCCGCTCACCCGCCACACCTCTTTCCCTCGCGAATCATAGAGGATCGTCGTCGGCAGGTTGACGCCGAGCCCGGTGCTGAATGCGATCTTGGGATCGAGCGAGGGCCGGATCGCCTGGTAGCCGCCCTTGCTCCAGAAGGGCGCGACCTTGGAAGCGTCGAGATCCTGCGCAAGCGCGATCACCCGCAGCTTCGTGCCCTCGCGCGCGGCGAGGGCGTCGAGCGAAGGCATCTCCTTGATGCACGGCGCGCACCAGGTCGCCCAGAGATTCAGCAGCACCGGCCCGCCGCGGTAATCGGCGAGCGTCACCTCTTTGCCCGCCGGGTCCTGGAAGGCGAAGCCGGGCGCCGCCTCGCCCTTGTGCGACGTGTCGAAGCTGCCCGCCTTGGGCGCCGCGGCGGAGGGAGCGGCGACCTCGTCCGGGGCGGGCGGGGGCACTTCGTCGGCGCCGTTGCCCGCGCCCACATTGCCTTGTGCGGCGGGCGGCGATTGCCTATCGCAGCCCCCGGCCAGCAGGGCCGAGACGAGGACGAGAGCCATCGCTGATCGCATGAGCAACTCCAATTCGATGTGGGGCGGGCGCTTCGCCGAAGGCCCGTCGGCGGTGATGCGCGCGATCAATGCCTCGATCCCGTTCGACAAGCAAATGTGGCGGCAGGACATCGCCGGATCGAAGGCGCACGCGGCGATGCTGGGCGCGCAGGGGATCGTCGACGCCGCGGACGTCGAGGCGATCCTTGCCGGGCTCGACCAGGTCGCCGCCGATTATGAGCGCGACGGCGTGCCCGAGGACCTCGCCCTCGAGGACATCCACATGCTGACCGAGGCGCGGCTCGCCGAGAAGATCGGGTCGGCGGCGGGCCGGCTCCATACCGCGCGCAGCCGCAACGACCAGGTCGCGACCGACTTCCGCCTGTGGGTGCGCGACGCGATCGACCAGGCGAACGCCGGGCTGGGCAGTCTCCAGGACGCGCTCATCGCCCGCGCCGAGGAACATGCCGAAAGCGTGATGCCCGGCTTCACCCATCTCCAGAGCGCGCAGCCGGTGACGCTCGGCCATCACCTGATGGCCTATCACGACATGATCGCGCGCGACCGCGGCCGGTTCCGCGACGCGCGCGCGCGGCTCAACCGATGCCCGTTGGGATCGGCGGCGCTCGCCGGCACCGGCTTCCCGATCGACCGCGAGGCCACGGCGATGGCATTGGGCTTCGACGGCCCGACCACCAACTCGCTCGATTCGGTCAGCGACCGCGACTTCGCCATCGAATATCTGACCGCCGCCAGCCAGTGCGCGCTCCACCTCTCGCGCCTCGCCGAGGAGTTCGTGCTGTGGGCGTCGCAGCCGTTCGGCTTCGCCAGCCTGTCCGACCAATGGTCGACCGGCAGCTCGATCATGCCGCAGAAGCGCAACCCCGACGCCGCCGAGCTGGTGCGCGGCCATGCCGGGCGGATCACCGGCTGCCTCGTCAGCCTGATGGTGACGATGAAAGGCCTGCCGCTCGCCTATTCCAAGGACATGCAGGACGACAAGCCGCCGGTGTTCGAGGCGCACGGCCTGCTCGCGCTGTCGATCGCGGCGATGACCGGCATGGTCGAGAGCGCCGAGTTCCGCACCGATCGGATGCGTGCCGTGGCCGAGACCGGCTTCTCCACCGCCACCGACCTCGCCGATTGGCTGGTGCGCGAGGTCGGCGTGCCGTTCCGCGAGGCGCATCACATCACCGGCCGCGCCGTCGCCCATGCCGAGAGCCTGGGCGTCCGGCTCGACTCGCTGCCGCTCGGCGCGCTCAGGGACATCGACGAGCGGATCGACCGGCGCGTGTTCGACGTGCTCAGCGTCGACGCCTCGGTCGCCAGCCGCACCAGCTTCGGCGGCACCGCGCCCGCGCGGGTGCGCGAGGCGGTGGCGGCAGCCAGAACGGCACGGGAGGCCGAGAGATGAAGCATGTGATCCCAATCCTCGCCCTGCTGCTGGTCGCGGGCTGCGGCGGCCGCGGCTCGCTCAAGCCGGAGCCGGGCCAGCCGCTGCCGGTCAAGCCGTTCGGTGCGCAGGCGACGCCGACGCCGGACCAGCTCATGACGCCGGGCGCCCAGGCCCGCCCTGAACGCACCGATGAGCTGCTCAGGAGCTCGCAGGAGCGCGACAGCGACGAATTCGACCTGCCTCCCCGCTGACCAGAGCCACCGATGACCCATTTCCATCTGAAGAACGGCGAGCTCCACGCCGAGGACGTCCCGCTCACGCGCATCGCACGGGAGGTCGGCACCCCCGTCTACGTCTATTCGCGCGCGGCGTTCGAGGCGAATGCGCGGTCGCTGCAGGAGGGACTGGCGCAGGTCCCGAACGCGCACCTCGCCTATGCGATCAAGGCCAATCCCAACCTGGCGGTCGTCAACGTGCTGGCGAAGCTCGGCTACGGCGCTGACGTGGTGTCGGCGGGCGAGATGTACCGCGCGCTTGCGGCGGGAATGGCGCGCGAGAGCATCCTGTTCTCCGGCGTCGGCAAGCGCATCGACGAGCTCGAGGCGGCGCTCGACGCCGGCATCGGCCAGTTCAACCTCGAGATCGAGGAGGAGGGCACGGTGCTCTCCGACCTGGCGGCTGCGCGTGGGGTGCGCGCGGCGGCGGTGCTGCGCGTCAACCCGGACGTCGACGCCGGGACCCATGCCAAGATCTCGACCGGCAAGGCCGAGAACAAGTTCGGCGTCGCGATCAGCGACGCGCCGGCGATCTATGCCCGCCTCGCGGCGCTGCCCGGCCTCGTGATGCGCGGCGTCGCGTGTCACATCGGCAGCCAGATCGCCGACCTCCAGCCGCTCGAGATGAGCTACCGCCGCATCGGCGACCTCGTCGCGGAGCTGCGCGCGGCGGGGCACGCCGTTACCCACGTCGACCTGGGCGGCGGCTTCGGCGTCGCCTATCGACCGGGCGAAGTCTATCCCGCTCCCGCCGAGATCGGCGCGATGGTCGCGCGCGCGACCGCCGACTGGGACGTCACGCTGATGTTCGAGCCCGGCCGCTTCATCGCCGGCAATGCCGGAGTGTTGCTGACCGAGGTGATCTGGGTGAAGCCGGGTGTCGGCGATCCCTGGGTGATCGTCGACGCGGCGATGAACGATCTCGCCCGCCCGGCGCTCTACGACGCCTATCACGGCTTCGGCGCGGTGTGCCCGACCGGCGAGCGCATGACCGCGCACATCGCCGGCCCGGTGTGCGAGAGCGGCGACACCTTCGCCAAGGGCCGCGAGATCGACGCGGTCGCGCGCGGCGACCTCGCCGTGTTCCACACTGCCGGAGCCTATGGCGCGACGATGGCGTCGACCTACAACAGCCGCGCGCTGGTGCCCGAGGTGCTGGTCGACGGCGACCGCTACGCCGTGGTCGCCGATCGCATCGTGCCCGGCACGATCATGGCCGCGGAGCGGATGCCCGCGTGGCTGTGACCCTCCACAGCCTGCCGCTGTTCGTGCGGCTGGCGGGGCGGCCGGTGATCCTGGTCGGCGAGGGGCATATCGCCGACGCCAAGCGGCGGCTGATCGAGCGCGCCGGCGGCATCGTCGTCGATGAAGAGGATGCGGAGGCGCGCTTCGCCTTCGTCGTCGGCGACGAGGCGGCGGCGGTGCGGCTGCGCGCGCGGGGCGTGCTGGTCAACGCGGCCGACCGCCCGGACCTGTGCGACTTCACCATGCCGGCGATCGTCGAGCGCGGCGACGTGGTGGTCGCGGTCGGCACCGGCGGGGCCTCCGCCGGCCTGTCGGCGCAGCTCCGCCAGCGGCTCGAGACCTGGCTGCCCGCCGGGCTCGGCGCGCTCGCGGCGGGGCTCAAGGCGGCGCGCGAAGCGATCCACGCGCGCTGGCCCGAGTTCGACGACCGCCGCCGCGCGATCGGCGCCGCGCTCGCCGAGGGAGGCCCGCTCGACCCCTTCGCGGCGCCCGACGTCGATGCGTGGCTCGCCGGCGCGGACGCCGTTCCGGAACCGCGGGTGGTGACCGTCACCCTCGTCTCGTCCGATCCCGACGACCTGAGCTTGCGCGCCGCGCGCTGGCTTGGCCTCGCCGACCGCATCTACCATGACGCCAGCGTGCCGGCGGCGATCCTCGACCGTGCGCGCGGCGATGCCGAGCGCATCGTCGGCGTCCCGCCCGCAATGCCGCTGCCGGGGCTGAGCGTGGTGCTGGAGACGGCGGGGTGAGCGGCTTCGCCTATGCGGTGAACGACGGCCAGGTGACCGAGGTCCCGCTGAAGCAGGCGCCCGGCCAGCGTGCCGAGCTGCTCTGGATCCATCTCACGGTCGGCAACGACGAGGCGCAGCATTGGCTCGGCGGCGAGGCGGAGCTGCCCGATTATGTGATCGACGCGCTCACCGCCGCCGAGACGCGGCCGCGCTGCGACGCGATGGGACCCGGCGCGTTCATCAACCTGCGCGGCCCCTCGTCGGACCCCGATTTGGACGAGCTCGCCTCGGTCCGCATCTATGCTCAGGCGGGCACGGTCTATTCGGTCACCCGACGTCCGTTCAACGCGCTCGACGAGGTGCGCAAGCTGGTCGCCGACGGCATGGTCGCCGATCCCGGCGACCTCATCGCCGAATTCGCCGTGGCGATCACCGCCGAGCTCGATCCGCTCGTCGCCGACCTGGGCGACTCGCTCGACGAGTGCGAGAGCAAGCTCGAGGCGCACGGCGCGTTCGAGCTGCGCCGCCGCGTCACGCGGATACGGATCGACGCGATCGGCTATCGCCGCTTCCTCTTCCCACAGCGTACGGCGCTCGAGAAGCTGGCGGCGCTGCCGTGCGACTGGCTGCACGACGACGATCGCCAGCACCTCGTCACCGCCGCCGACCGCGCCGCGCGCATGGCCGAGGAGGTGGAGTCGATCCGCGAGCGCGCGGGCCTGATGCACGAGACGCTGACCGACCTGCGCGGCGAACTCATCGACCAGCGCAGCCTGGTGATCGCAATCGCGGCGATGGTGTTCCTGCCGCTGACCTTCATCACGGGGCTCTACGGGATGAACGTCGAAGGGCTGCCCTATGCCCAGCAGCCCTGGGCGTTCGATGCGATCCTGGCATTCTGCACGATCGTCGGCGTCGGGATCACCGCCTATTTCATCTGGCGCCACTGGACGCGGTAGCCGTGACCTGAGTCCCTTCCCTGAAAGGGAGGGGCTTTAGAGCAAAGGGCTTAGCGCCGCGCCAGAAAATCCAGGATCTGCCCGACCATCAGCGCGATCTGCGGCTCGGCGCGGGCGACGGCCTCGGGTTCGGCCGAATTGATCGCGACCCCCAGCGGCGTCGGCCAGCCGCGCAGCGCATGGGTGATGGTGCGAAGGCCCGTCAGCGTCGACACCGCAGCCTGCCAGCCGGCGGCGATCGCGATCTGCCCGACCGGCATCCCGCTGAAATAGGGTCGCTCGTCGTTGGCCATCAGCTCGACATGGTCGAGCGCGTTCTTGACCAGGCCGGAGAAGGTGCCGTGATAGCCCGGCGAACCGAGGATGATCCCGTCGGCGCGGCGCAGCGCGGCGAGGAAGGCGTCGATCTCGGCGCTGCTCTCGATCCCGGCCGGGTCATAGTTCGGGAAGTCGATCGCCTCGCCCGTGAGCAACGTCGTGTGTGCGCCGCGCGCCTCGGCGATCTGCAGCGCCGTCGCCAGCGTGCGGCCCGTGGCTGATTCGGCGCGCGTGGTGCCCCCGAGAGCGACGATATGCGGCTGGCTCATGCGACGCGGTTAGTCGAAGGTGCGGCTCGGCGCATCCTTTTTCCGGTCCTTCCGCCTTCCCTGCCATCCCAGCGAAGGCCGACCCGGCCTTGTGACGGAGGACAGACCGCGGTCTATCCCCGCCGCACGGTCTCCCACGCTGCGGCGATCTCCTCGATCATCTCGGCGATGGCGATGAAGCGACGAGGATCGGCGTCGAGGCTCGCCTCGACCAGCTCGGCGCGTGCACCCTGATAGACGCGGGCGAGCGTCTTCGACACCTCACCCCCCCTGTCGAAGTCGAGCCCACCTTCGAGCGCGAACAGGATGGACAACGCGCGCGTCACGCGCTCGCCCTTGACGTCGAAGCGGCGGTGCTCGGCCGCCCAGGCGGCGGTGCGCAGCGCCCGCGCGGCCTCGGCATAGAGCAGCGAGACCAGTCCGGCCGGGTCCTCCCCGCCGGTGCGGCCGGCCAGGTCGACCGCCCGATAGGTGTCCTCGGGACGCGCGAAGGCGGAGGAATAGCGCATGTGCCGGGCTCAGTCGTCGCTGTTCCAGGCGGCGATCTGCTGCTCCAGGAAGCTCTGCGTGCTCTTGTAGACGGCGACCTTGGCATCCATGCTGCCGAACTGCTGGGTCAGGCGCGTGCGCGTCGTCTCCTCGTCGGCCGACAGCTTGTCGCGGTCCTCGCCCAGCGTGGTCTGCGCCTTGTCGTAGCGCGTCTCGCTGGCGCCGAGGCCCGAGGTGCGGCTGGTCACCGCGATCGTGACGGCGTTGAGCGCCGAGGACAGGCCGGTGCCGTCGCCGCGATCGGTGAACATCGCCTCGATCGCGTCGGGCGCCTTGGCGAGCTGCGCGGTGAGCTTTGCGGAATCGAGGCTGAGCGTGCCGTCGCGGTTGGTGACGACGCCGATCGCGGCCAGGCTGTTGGGGCTGTCGTCGCCGGCCCTGGTCAGGTCGACGGTGGTGAGCTCGCGCAAACGGCTCAGCATGTCGCGCGCGCCGGGATCGCGGGCGAGGCTGCCGCTGACCGGGTCGGTCGCCTCCTCCAGCATCGCGTAGAGCTCGTTATAGGTGGAAACGACGTCGTTCACCGCCTGCGTCAGCGCCTCGGTCGAGGGCGTGCTGCCGATCGCGACCCTGGTGCCGATCGCGGCCGACTGGAGGTCGAGCCGGACGCCGGGGATGAGGTCGGTGATGACATTGGCCGACCGGCGCACCTCGACGCCGTCGACGGCGACGACCGCGTCGGCCGCCTCGGAGACGATCTCGGTGCCGGTCGCGCCGCCGCCGACGTTCAACGCGGCGAGGCCCTCGTCGCCTGCGGTCTCGCTAGCGGCGAGCGTGAACGCCTTGGCCTCGCCGCTCGCGCCCTTCATCACCAGCCGCTCGCCGGTCGAATCGCTCACCACCGACGCGGTGATACCGATGCCTGCGGCGGTGATCTTGGCGGCGATGCCCGACAGCGTCGCGTCGCCGTCGCCGATCGTGATCGGCGCGACGCTGGTGCCGTCGGCGAAGGCGAACTGGAGCGTCCCGGTGCCGATGCGCGTGCCGGCAGGAATGGCGGCCGCCGTGCTCGCGACCTGCGCCGAGGCGAGCGCACGCACCTCGACGGTGGCGCTGAGCCCGGAGAGCTTGGCGCCGGCGAGGGCGCTCACCTTGACGATCGACGTGTTGGCGCTGGTCGGCTGGGTCTGGAGCGTGCCGCCGGTCACCAGCGACTTGAGCGCGGTGTTGAAGCCGGTGATGCCGTTCTTGAGCTGCGATACCGCCGAGACCTGCGCGGTCAGCGTTTCCTCGCGCTGGTCGAGCTGCTTGGTGCGCGTGTCGAACTGCGCATCGAGCAGCGAGGTCACCAGCGCCTGGATGTCGATGCCCGAACCGACCCCGAGCGTCTTGGCAATCGAATCGACCATCGGCTCTTTCCCCTTCAAAAGAATAAGCGGCCGCGGACGGCGGAGGTTTAGTGGACGGTCGCCGTTTTCCGTCCATTCTCGTCGAACCGCGCGGTCTCGGGCACCGTGACCGGCGGCGGCGCGCCGCCCGCCTGAACGTTGAGGCCGAACACGAAGGCGAGCACCGTCGCGATCGCGAGGTAGAGGTCGTCGCGGACCTCCTGCCCCTCCTGGCTGGTATAATAGACCGCGCGGGCGAGCGTCGGATATTCGAGCACCGGCACCGCCATCTCGCCGGCGAGATCGCGGATCGCGAGCGCGGTCTCGCCGCGGCCCTTGGCGACCACCACCGGCACCTGGTCGCTCATCCGGTCATAGCGCAGCGCCACCGCGAAATGGGTCGGGTTGGTGAGCACGACATGCGCCTCGGCCACCGCCTTCCTGAAGCTGCGCTTCAGCACCGCGCGCTGCTTGGCGCGGATCGCCGCCTTCACCTCGGGCGAGCCCTCGCTTTCCTTGTGCTCCTCCTTCACCTCCTGCTTGGTCATGCGCAGGTTCTGGAGGCGGCGGAAGGCAGCGACCGGCACGTCGATCGCGGCGATCGCGACCAGCCCGCCGGCCATCGCGAACAGCAGGACGAGGAAGGTCGAGCCGAGCGATCCCACCGCGCGATCAAGGTCGGACGAGACGAGACCCATCGATCCCTCGGCGGTACGCCACAGCATCCACAGGCCGATCGACCCCAGCAGCAGCACCTTGAGCAGCGATTTGGCGAGCTCGATCCAGCCCTGCAGGCCGAAGATGCGCTTGAGCCCGCTCGCCGGGTTCAGCTTGCTGGCCTTGAAGCCGAGGTTCTTGGCGTTGAAGGTGAGCGCGCCGAGGCCGGCCTGGCTCAGCACCGCCGCGGCGAGCGCCACCGCGAACAGGGCGCCCAGCGACGGCGCCAGCTTCCAGCCGGCTTCGGCGAGCGGGCGGAACGGTTCGAAATGCTCGACGTCGTTGCGCCCGAAGGCGAAGCTCGCCGCCATCACCTGCCGACAGGCGCGCAGCAGTCCGGGGCCGAAGAACACCATCCAGCCGCAGCCGATCAGGATCACCAGCGCCGAGGCGAACTCGCGCGATCGAAGGACGTCGCCCTCGTCCCGCGCTTTCTGCAGGCGCTTGGATGTCGGGGCTTCGGTGCGCTCGCCCTCCGCCATCAGCCGAGCACCAGCTTGGCGGCCATGTCGAGCGCCTCCCGGACGATCACCTGCATATAGTCGCCCATCGCCGGCAGCGCGATGAACATCGCGATCACGCCGACCGCGAGGCTGGCGGGCAGGCCGACCGCGAACAGGTTGAGGGCCGGCGCCGAGCGCGACAGCATTCCGACGATGACATTGAGGCACAGCAGCAGGAAGCCGACCGGCAGCGCCAGCAACAGCCCGGCGAGGAAGGTATAGCCGCCGAACAGCGCGATGTTCATGAGCTGCCCCGGCGCGATCCAGGCGGCGCCCGGCGGCAGCGCCTCGTAGCTGCGCACGACGAGGTCGACGAGCACGAGATGGCCGTCGACCGAGAGGAACAGGAGCGTCAGCAGCACCGATAGGAAGTTGCCGATCGCGGGAGTGGAGACGCCATGCTGCGGATCGATCTGGGCGGCGAAGCCGATTCCCATCGAGCCGCCGATCAGCTCGCCGGCGACCAGCGGCGCGGCGAAGGCGATCTGGAGCACGAAGCCGAGCGCGAGGCCGACCAGCGCTTCCGATGCCACCGCGAGGAAGGTCGCGAGTGCGAAGATCTGCTCGGGCGCGCGGATCTGCGTGACGTTCATCACCAGCACCCCGATCGCGCCCGCGAGCGCGATCCTGACGGGCAGCGGCACCGCCACCGCGCTGAACACCGGCGCCGCGACGAACGCAGCGCCGATCCGCACCATGCAGAACAAGAGCGTCCAGAGCTGCGGCTCGATCGAGAGGCCGAAGCCCATCACTGTCCCTCTCCCTCTCCCTGTGGGAGAGGGTAGGAGCCGCCGAAGGCGGCGGGAGGGTGAGGGCGACTGCGGTGAGCGGTAGTCACCCTCACCCTCCCACTCGGCTGGCGCCGAGCGGGTCCCTCCCTCTCCCAACGGGAGAGGGTTTGGGTCATTTCACCAAATCCGGAATGCGCTCGAAGATGCTGAGCGTGAAATCGCTGAGGAGCCCCAGGATCATCCCGCCGAAGATCACCAGGCTGACCGCCACCACGATCAGCTTGGGGACGAAGCTCAGCGTCTGCTCGTTGATCGAGGTCGCCGCCTGGATCATGCCGAGGATCAGGCCGGAGAGCAGCGCCGGGATCAGGATCGGCGCGGCGGCGAGGGCGAGCACCCACATCGCCTCGCGCGCGACCGTCAGGAAGTAATCGGCGTCCATCGCACTAGCTCACGAAGCTGTTGGCGAGGCTGCCCATCGTCAGCGCCCAGCCGTCGACGAGGACGAACAGCAGCAGCTTGAACGGCAGCGAGATGATCTGTGGGCTCAGCATCATCATGCCCAGCGACATCAGCACCGTCGCCACCACCAGGTCGATGATGATGAACGGCAGGAAGATCAGGAAGCCGATCTGGAAGGCGGTCTTGAGCTCGCTGGTGACGAAGGCCGGGAGCAGCACCGCGAAGGGCACGTCCGCCGAGTTCGCGTAGGGGCCGCTCTTCGCCATGCCGGCGAACATCGTCACGTCCTTGACCCGGGTCTGCTTGACCATGAAGGCGTGGAGCGGCTTGGCGGCGGTCGCGATCATGTCGGTCGCGCCGATGCGGCTTGCGGCATAGGGCTGGATCGCCGCGGTGTTGATCTCGCCGATCACCGGGGCCATCACGAAGAAGCTCAGGAACAGCGAAAGGCCGATCAGCACCTGATTGGGCGGCGACTGCTGGAGACCGAGCGCCTGGCGCAGGATCGCCAGCACGATCACGATCCGGGTGAAGCTGGTCATCATGAGCAGGATGCCCGGCAGGATCGTGAGCAGCCCCATGATGATGAGGATCTGCAGCGAGAGGCTGAGCGGCGCATTGCCGCCGCCGAGATCGCCGAGCGCCCGGTCGACCGCATCGCCGACGCCAGGTGTTGCGGGCGCGGGCACCGCCGGAGTGGCCTGCGCGAAGGCCGGGAAGGCGATCAGCAGTGTGGTGATGACCGCGAGCACCACCAGCAGCGCGCGGAGCGTCCGGCCCGAATTGCTCCGGGCGGCGGGCAGGAAATCGGAAAGCGTCACTGGTCGGCCTTGTCGATCAGATTGACTCCGCCGCGGCCGACCGAGACCAGCAGCCGCCGTCCCTCGAAATCGAGCACCGCGAGGCGAAGGCCCGGCGAGATCATCATCGTCTCGCGCACCTTGAGCAGCCGCTCGCCCTGGTTGCCGGGCATCCGCGCCTCGAGCCGGCGCCACAGGTAGAGACAGCCGATCAGCAGGCCGCAGACGAGCGGCAGCAGCACGACCAGCTTCAGGACATAGCCCCACATCATCAGCGGGCGGCCCGCTTGTCGGGGCTGACCAGCTCGGTCATGCGCACGCCGAACTTCTCGCCGACGGTTACGACCTCGCCGCGGCCGATCAGCGTGCCGTTGACGAACACGTCGAGCAGCTCGTTTGCGTGGCGGTCGAGCTCGATCACGCTCGCTTCGCCCAGCGCGAGCAGCTCGCGCAGCGTGAGCGAGGTCGAGCCGATCTCGACCGTAAGCTTGACGTCGACGTCCTGCAGCAGCCGGAAATTGGCGGCGACGGACGGATCGACCGGAATGGCGCCGGTCATGTCGTTCATTGGACGGCTTCCTCTTCGTCGAAGCGGTTGAGCTGGGTGATGCGGATCGCGGCGCGACCGTTGGCGGTGCCGACCAGGCCGATGCCGAGCCGGTCGTTGTTGACCATGATCGGCACCTCGGCGCCGAAGCTGACCGGCAGCACGTCGCCGACCTTGAGCTCCATGAGCTGGCCGAGCGAGATGACCGGCTCGGCCAGCACCGAGCGGACAGGGAAGCGCACGTTCATCGCCGCGCGGGTCAGGCCGGCGCGCCACTTGGGTTCGACCGCGGTCGAGCGGCCGTTGACGACCTTGCCCATCAGCGTCGGTGCGAACGGCTTCAGCGCGGCGACCGGATAGAGGATGTCGACGAACACCGGGTGGCTCTCGCCCGCGGCGATGCCGAAGCGGGTCACCACCATCGCGTCGTCGCCGTCGAGGCGCTGCAGCATCGCCGGGCTCGCCTCGGGGTGGCCGGGCGCGAAGCCGATGCGCGCGAGCGGCTCCCAGGCGGAGGCGAGCGGCTCGGCCAGCATCTGGCCGAGGCGGACGATCATCGCCTCCGCCGCGGGGGTGAATTCGCCCGGCAGCGGCTTGGGGCGCTCGCCGGGGCCGCCGAAATAGAGGTCGAGCGTCTCGAGCACGAAGCCGCCGTCGAACACGATCAGCGCGCGCGCCTCGCCCGGCGTCATCACCAGCGGCAGCCAGGCGGTCAGGCCGTGCGGGCGCTCGGCGACATAATCGCCGAAGCGCTGGACGACGAGCGGCTCGGCCCAGCTCCTGACCGAGCGGCGCAGCACCGGCTCGAACACCCCGCGCAGCGTCCGCGCGAGGCGGGCGGAGAGATGCTGCACGGTGTGCAGGTCGCCGAACGGGTTGAGGTTCGCGGCGCCCAGCGACGCGACATGCTCCGCCGCCGCGCGCGCGCGCCCGCGTCGTTCGCTGCCGTTCGTGGTTGCCGCGTCGTTAACCATGCCCGGTCACTGAACAACGAAATTGGTAAAGTAGACGTTACTGACCCCGCCGAAGCCCGTTTTTTGTTTGAGCGTGCGGTTGATCGCGGCGGCCAGGCGCTTCTGGATGGCGAGCTTGCCGTCCTCGGTGAAGACATTGTCCTCCTCGGTGTTGCCGAGCTCCATCAGGATCGCCGAACGCACCGCGATCTCGTGCGTCTTCAGGTTGTTGATGACGGTGTCGTCATAAGGCGTGGAGACGGCGACGCCGACCTGGATGAAGTGGACGCTCTCCTTGAGATTGGAGGTGAACTCCTTGTCGAGCGTGTAATAGTTGGAGGCGTACTTGTCCCCGCCGGAGCCGGCCGGCGTGGGAAGACCGTGGCCGGCGCCCTTGCTCTCGCCCTCCTCGCCATGGCCGCCGCCTTCGCCTGCGGCCGCTGGCTTCTGCTCGGAGGCGGGGACGAGGCGGGGGCCGCTCGGCGCTGCGGCATGGCTGCCGCCGCCGATCAGGCCGATCGAGGCGGCATAGAGCCCGGCGCCGACGCCGCCGCCGACCAGCACCAGCAGGCCGCCGCCGATCATCAGCAGCTTCACCAGGCCGCCTTTCTTCTTCTTGGGTGTCTCTTCGGTCTTGTCGCTCATGGCTCGATCCTTCGGATATCAGGCGACGCGCTCGTCGCTGGTTTCTGGGAGGCCTCGGTCGGCGGTGGCCGGGCCGCGCGGGCGGAGCGGCGCCGCGGGCTGGCGCGGATCGCGACCGTCCGGCTGCGCCTGGGGGTTGCCGGAGTCGACGCCGGTGCCGCCGAGCTTCAGGCCCCGGCTCTCCGCCATCTCCGCAAGCCGCGGGGCGGCGTCGGCGAGCAGCGTGCGCGCCGCCGGCGTGTCGGCGGTGAGCTGGACGTGCACGCCGTCGCCGTCGTGGCGGATCGCCACGTCGACCTTGCCGAGCGCGTCGGGGGCAAGGCGGATACGCGCCTCGCGCGCGCCGCCCTCGTCCCGGATCATCTCGATCCGCTCGATCATCTGACCCATCCAGTCGTCGCGGCGGGTGTCGAGCGGAGCGCCGTGCGCCTGGGCGGTGGCATGAATTGCGGTCGGCGCTTGCTGCGCGGGTGCGGTGTAACCGGACAGGGGGAGGGCGCCGACAGGATCGAGGGAGCCATCGTTTCGCTTCACCGGCCCACTGTGCTCGGCGGCGAAGATCGCTGCGGCAAAGGCTTGGCCGGCCGGCTGCGCCGTCGGACCCGCGAGGATAACCGGTTGCGGCTTCGGCCCGGTCGTGACCGGCCGCGACACCGCCGTGACGGCGCGAGCCGCCGGCCGTTCCGCCGGGAGCGCGACCGGCGGCTCGCTCGGTTGGAGCGGGCGCGTCGGTGTCGAAGCGATGGGCAAGCGGATGACGGACGCCTGAGCCGTCTCGGAAACGATCGCCGGGCGGAGTGTGGCGGCCGCGTCATCGGCATCGGCGCGCCTGGCGAGCCGTGCCGCGGCCGGATCGACCGGCTCGCGCGCGACCGCGGAGTCCGCAGGTGGTTGCGCTGCCGACGGTGTCCGGAGTGGCGAGGCGTGCGGCTCGCGCACCGATAGGGTCATCCCCGGTGACGGTGTTTCGGCCTTCCTGTCGTTCAAGGACGCGGGCCTGGCAGTTGCGGGCACCGCAGCCGCGAGGACAGGCTCGTCCGCTGACGCGACACCTGGCGCGGCATGGATTTCGGGTGTCGACGCGGCCATCCCGAGCGGCAGCGTCTCCGTCTGCTGCGGCTCGTACCGAGGTGCGACCCTTGCGGTCACAGGTGCAGCGGGAACCGGAACGGGCTCGACGGCGATCGACGGCGCCGAGTGGGGCAGGTCCGATGCCGGCCGTTTTGCCCTGCGCTCCCGCGGCTTCGCATCGACGGAGGCCGGGTCCGCGTTCCTTTCCTTGCCTGCTTCCGTGACCGGTAAGCTCGTCGGCATTGCCACCGCGTCGGATCGGGCGTGATTCTCGCTCGCGGATTCGGCACGAATGCGCACCGCAGCCTTGGGCTTGCCCGTCGCCGGTGCGGTGCCGGCCGTTCCGGCCAACTCGGGAAGCGCCTTGCCGGCTACGGTCGCGTCGTCGACTGCCGGCGTCGTCAGGTCGATCCGCTGTCCGATCATCTCGAAGGCGGGCCGCGCGATCTCGTCGTCAGGAAGAAGAAACGCCGTCCCGGCATCGGCGCGCGGCACGTCTCCGACCGGCAAATCCTTGCCGCCCGCGGCAGGCATTTGCCGCCCGATCGCCGACATCTCGGCTGCCGCGCCAGGCACGAGCGGGCTGGTCGCCGGAGCCAGCAGCTGGCCCAGCGCGAGCGCGAAATCGGCCGCAAGCGGCGGAATCGACCCCGCGGGCCGGGGCGCGTCGATCGGCCCGGTGGCGAGCAGGGTCGTGAGCTGGATCATGCGGACAGTCCCCCCGTGGCGAAGCTTCGCCACCGGCTCAGCAAGGAGCGTGCCGTTTTCTCCGGAGGGCCGGGGCTTCCTCGAGCGCGCGCAGCGCCCTGATCGCTTCCTCGGCCTCGGTACGCTCGATCAGCTTCTCGATCGCCGACTGGTCGCGCCGCGCCTCGCGGGTGGCGGTGCGGGCGCGCTCGACGCCCGCCTCGGCGGCCTCGACCCGCGCCTGCGCGGCGAGTGCCGAGGCGTGGAGCCGGTCGCGGTAATAGGCCGCGGCGGCGAGGCTCGCGGCGAAGCCCGTCTCCGCCTCCTGCGGCGTGATGTTGTCGGCGAGCTGGACGATGCGCGCCTTGAGCGCGGTCTCGCTGTCGAGCCGGGCATGGGCCGCGATCTCCTCGGCGCGCACCCAGCCGAGCTGAAGCGTGCGGACGCGCAGCAGGCGATTCAGCCTGTTGCGGTCAGCCATCGCCGAACACGCCGATCAGCTCGGTCACCGCCTCGCCGAGTGGCACGACCCGGTCGGCGTCCTGCCGCACATATTCCATCACCGCCGGATGATAGGCGATGGCCGCGTCGATCGCGGGATCGGCGCCGGCGCGATAGGCGCCCATCAGCACCAGATCGCGATTCTCCTCATAGGTGGCGAGATGGCGGCGCAGCACGCGCGCGGCGTGGACGTGCTCGCGCGGCGCGATGTCGGTCATCACGCGGCTGACCGACGGGCCGATGTCGATCGCGGGATAGACGCCGCGCTCGGCGAGCGCGCGGGAGAGCACGATATGGCCGTCGAGGATCGAGCGCGCCGAGTCGACCACCGGATCGTTGCCGTCGTCGCCGTCGGCGAGCACGGTATAGATCGCGGTGATCGAGCCCCCGGTCGTGACGTCGGTGCCGGCGCGTTCGATCAGGCTCGGCAGCATCGCGATGGCCGACGGCGGATAGCCGCGTGCCGACGCCGGCTCGCCCAGCGCGAGCCCGATCTCGCGCCCGGCATGGGCGACGCGGGTCAGCGAATCCATGATCAGCAGCACGCGCTTGCCCTCGGCACGGAACGCCTCGGCAATGGCCGTCGCGCGCAATGCCCCACGGATACGCAGCACCGGCGAGTGGTTCGCAGGGACCGCCACCACCACCGACCGCGCGCGGGCCTCCCCCGACACCTTGGTTTCGAGGAAGTCGGCGACCTCGCGGCTGCGCTCGCCGATCAGCCCGACCACCACGACGTCGGCCTTGGCCGCGCGCACGATCATGCCGAGCAGCACCGACTTGCCGACGCCGGAGCCGGCCATGATGCCGACCCGCTGACCCTGGCCGATGGTGAGCAGGCCGTTGATCGCGCGCACGCCGACGTCGAGCGGATCGAGCACCCTTCCCCGGTCCAGCGGCGACTGTAGCCGGCCGGCGAGCGGCCAGCGATCGGCGCCGCGGATGGACCCCAGGCCGTCGATCGGCTTGCCGGCGCCGTCGACGACGCGGCCGAGCAGCGCTGCGCCGACCTCCGCCTCGCCCGGCGGCCCGACCGGGCGCACCGGCGCGTTGGGCAGCAGCGGTGCGGGACCGCCGAGGTTCATGAGCAAGGTCTTGCCGTCGCGAAAGCCGATCACCTCGGCCTCGATCGTCTCGCCCACCGTGCAGACGGTCCCGACCGGCAGCGACAGGCCGACCGCTTCCATCAGCAGGCCGTCATAGGAAGCGAGCCGTCCCGATACCCTGGGTTGCGGCCGGAAATCGCGTAGCGCGAGGTTGTCGAGATAGTCGGCGGTGAAAGCGTTCATCATTTGGGCATCGCCACCCGGTCGATCGCGTGGGCGAGCTGGTCGAGCCATTGCTCGGGCCCGTCCTCGACGATGGTCGAGGCGCTTTCGAGCACGAAGCTGCCGCGCGCCACCGCCGGGTCCGCGACCGGGAACAGCGTCTTGGGCAGCTTGCCCTCGATCAGCGCCATGTCGGCGGGGTGGAGGCGGAGCAGCGCCGATTCGGCCGAATCGGCGAGCAGCTCGACCGCCGCGTCGATCCGCGCCGCGAGCAGCTCGCCCGACACTCCCGCTTCGCCCACCAGCCGCGATACCAGCAGCATCACCGTCTCGCGGAGCTGGCGCGCGATGCGCTCGCGGTCGAGCCGGTCGCCGCCTGCCAGCGCTGCGCCGATCGCCTCGGCGAGTGCGCGGTCGCGCTCGGCATCTGCCGCCGCCTGGGCGAGGCCAGCCGCCAGGCCCTCGGCATAGCCGGCCTCGCGCGCTGCGGCGATCGGGTCGATGAAGGCGCCGGTCTCCGGCTGCGTCATGTCGGCATCGAGCGGATTCCAGCCTGCGGTCGGATTGCTGTCGGGATCGCGCGGGGAGAAGTGGCGGGGCCCCTCTTCCCCCTGCGGCACGAACGACCGCGGGGTCACGCGGCTGCTCGCCCGCTCGCGCGGGTCGATCGCCTCGAAACCGGCGGGAAGCGCGAAGGCGGCGCTGAGGGCCGCCGCGGCCGCGTCGTGCCGGCTGACGAAGCCGGCGCGGAACTCAGACATAGTCGTCCTCGCCGCCGCTCATGATGATGGTGCCGTCCTTGGCGAGGCTGCGCGCGATCGCGATGATCGCCTTCTGCGCCTCCAGCACCTCGCTGAGGCGCATCGGTCCGCGCTCCTCCATCTCGTCGCGGATGCCGTCGGCGGCGCGGCTCGACATGCAGGAGAGGAAGCGCTCGCGCGCGCCCTCGTCGACGCCCTTGAGCGCGCGGGTGAGCGTGTCGGCGTCGATGTTGCGGATGAGGACGCCGAGGTTCTTGTCGTCGAGCTCGAGCAGATTGTCGAAGACGAACATCGCCTCCTCGATCGCGCGGGCGACCTCGCGGTCGATCTTGGCGAGCTTGGGCATCACCCGCGCCTCGGTGATCTTGCGCGCGTTCTGCATGATCCTGGCCGCCTCGCGCGTGCCGCCGAGCTGCACGCCGGCGGGCGCGCCCGCGCTGCCGACGCGGCTGGAAAGCATCGCGCGCAGCGTGTCGAGCGCCTCGGGCGAGACGGGTTCGAGCTTGGCGATGCGGTGCACCACCTCGGGCTGCATCGGCTCGGGCAGGATCTCCAGCACCTGCGCCGCGACCGCGGGATCGAGGTTGGCGATCAATACCGCCGCGATCTGCGGATGCTCGTTCTCGATCAGTGCCGCGATCTCGCTCGCGTCGAGCCAGTCGAGCAGGTCGATCTGCCCCGCCGCCTCGGGCGGGGTGATGCGGGAGAGCACGCTGTCGGCCTTGTCCGGTCCGAGCGCGCGGGTCATCATCGTCTCGATCTTGGGCCGGGGATCGAAGCCGACGTCGGTGCGCTCCTTGGCTCTGGCGACGAAGTCGTCGAGCACCAGCTCGACCTCGGCCTCGCTGACGTCGGCGACGGCGAACATCGCCTTGCCGAGCTGGCGGACCTCCTCGGGATCGAGCTTCCGGAGGATCGCCGCGGCCTCCTCCTCGCCGACCAGCATCATCAGCACGGCGGCGCGCTCGACGCCGTTGTAGAGGCGGACGGGCATGGTCATTGCGCGCCCTCCGTCTTGATCATGTCGCGTACCGCCAGCGCGGCGCGCGCCGGATTCTCGCGGGTGAAGCCGCGCACCAGCCCGACACGCTGGTCATAGCCGCGGGCGTTGTCGAGCATCTCGACCGTGACCGGCCCCGATCCGTCGGCGCGGACGGTGCCCGGCGCCGCCTCGGGACTGGCGAAGGCGAGCCGCGCGCCGCCGGCCTCATCGCGCTTCTTCATCAGCGCCTTGGCGAGCGGGCGGACGCCGAGCAGCAGCACGAGGAGCGCGATCACGACCGCGGTGGCGTTGCGCAGCACCATCGGCACCCACTCGGCCTGATACCAGGCGGGCTCGGGCGCAGCCTCGGTCGCGCCGGAAAATTTCTTCGAGATCACCGTCACCTGGTCGCTTCGCGCGGGATCGTAGCCGACCGCGGCCTGGACGAGCCCGGTGATCTGCTGGATCTCCATCGCGGTGCGGCGGCCCTTGTCGGGCTCGCGCAACAGCACCGCGACCGACAGCCGCTTGATGCCGCCGGGCGCGGCGCGGGTGACCGACACCTCCTTGCCGAGATCATAGGCGCGGGTGAAGCTGTCCGACTGCTTCGTCGCCTGCGCGGCCGCTCCGGCAGGCGTGGCGGGCGTGCCCTGGGCGTCGGCGACCGGCGGCTGCTGGCCCTGGCCGAGCTGGAGCGTGGCCGGCGCCGGCGGCGAGTTCGACAGCGCGCCGGGGATGCCGCCGGGCGCACCTGCGCTGCCGGCGGGCTGGTTGCCGGTCCAGTTGCCCTGCTCGGCGCGGAGCGCGCCCTGCTTGTCGTAGGTCTCGCGCGTCGCCTGGGTCTCGTCCATGTCGACGTCGGCCTGGACCTCGGCGGTGAAGTTGCCGGCGCCGACCAGCGGGGTCAGCAGCTGGCCGATCTGCCCGCGCACCTTGTCCTCGACCTGGCGCTGGAGGGCGATGCGGGCATCGCTCGCCGCACCGTCGCCGCCCCTGGAGAGCAGCGCACCCATCTGGTCGACGATGGTGACCGCGTCGGGCTTCATCCCCGGCACCGACGAGGCGACGAGGTTGACGATCGAACGCACCTGCGCCTCGCTGAGCGCGCGCCCGGGCTGGAGCTTCAGGATCACGCTGGCCGACGGCGCCGCCCGGTCGCGGACGAACACGGTGCTCTCCGGCGTGGCGAGATGCACGCGCGCCTCGGCGACGGTGTCGATCTCCTCGATCGAGCGGGCGAGCTCGGTCTCGCGCGCCTGGCGCAGGCGCTCGCCCTCGACGGCGCGGCTGACGCCCATCGGCAGCTGATCGAGCAGCGCATAGCCGCCCGGCGCCGCCTTGGGCAGGTCCTGGCTGGCGAGCAGCATCCGCGCCTTGTGATACTGGTCCTCGGCGACGGTGACCGAGCCGGTCTCGTCGATGTCGGCCGTGATGCTGGCAGCCTTCAGCGCCTGCATCACCGCGCCCTTGTCGCTGTCGGCGAGATTGGGGAACAGCACCTTCTGCGGCGGCTGGCGCAGCGTCGCCCAGGCGAGCGCGGCGGCGGCGACCAGGCCGATCATGAAGATCAGCGGCAGCGAGCGTTTGACGGCCGGCTGGCCGAGGAGACCGGTAATCTGCTTCAGCGGATTGGCGAAGCGCCCGGCGAGCGGCGTGCCCTGCGGCACGGTGGCGAGGTCGGTGGCCATGGCTTATACCGGCATGCTCATGATGTCCTTGTATGCGGCAAGGAGCTTGTTGCGGACTTGCAGGGTCGCCTCGAACCCGATCGAGGCCTCCTGGCGGGCGAGCATCACCTTGGCGATGTCGATCGTCTCGCCGCGCTCATAGGCGGCGGAGAGCGCGCCGGCCTGGGCCTGGCTCTCGTTGACCGAGGTCACCGCCTGCTTGAAGGTGTCGGTGAAGCTCGCGACCGGGCTGGCCTGCCCAACCGGCGCGGCCGCCGCCGCGGCGTTGGCGCGCTGGAGCGCGGCGTTGCGCTCGAGGATCTGCGCGCGCAGCTCCATCACCCGGTCGACGCCCATCGCGCCGCTGATGCCGCCCGCGCCGCTCATGCCGACATCGCCTGATCGGGCATCCGGGCGATATCCTCGCCCTGCTCGCGGGCCTTGGCGAGGCGATAGCGCAGCGTCCGCTCCGAGATGCCGAGCCGGCGCGCGGTCTCGGCGCGGCTGCCGCCGCACGCCGCCAGCGTCTCACGGATCGCGGCGAACTCGCTCATCTGCACGACCTTGCCGAGCGTGGCTGGTCCGTCGTTGGCGAAGGCGGGCATCACCGGCGCGGCCGGGCGGTCGAAGACGATGTCCCCCGCCTCGATCCGGTCGCCGCGCGCCAGCAGCAGCGCGCGCTGGATGACGTTCTCGAGCTCGCGGACGTTGCCCGGCCAGTCGTGGCGGAGGAGCGCACCCAGCGCCTCGTCGCTCAGCCACGGCAGCGACGCGCGGTCGCCGGCATGGCGCGCGATCATCGCCGCGGCGAGCGCGGGGATGTCGCCACGGCGCTCGGCGAGCGCGCGCGTCGCGAGCGGGAACACCGACAGGCGATAGTAGAGGTCGGCGCGGAAACGGCCGGCGGCGACCTCGGCCTGGAGATCGCGGTTGGCGCAGGCGATCACGCGGACGTCGACCTTCTCGGCCTCGGTCGCGCCGATCGGCACCACCTCGCGCTCCTGCAGCGCGCGCAGCAGCTTGGCCTGGAGAGCGACCGGCATCTCGGCGATCTCGTCGAGCAGCAAGGTGCCGCCGTTGGCGGCGCGGAAGAAGCCCTGGCCGCCCGAAGAGGCGCCCGTGAACGACCCCTTCACATGGCCGAACAGCATCGCCTCGAGCATCGTCTCGGGCAGCGCGGCGCAGTTGATCGCGATGAACGGTCCGTCGGCGCGCGTGCTGCCGAGGTGGATCGCACGGGCGAGCACTTCCTTGCCGGTGCCGGTCGGGCCGTTCACCAGGACGGTGATGTCGGACTGGGCGATGCGTTCGGCCAGCGCATAGAGCGCGAGGCTCTCCGGATCGGCGGCGACCGGCGCGCCGGGCCGCAGCATCGCCGCGGCGAAGCCGGCGCCGAGGCCGGCGTCGTCCTGCCCGTAACTCAGCCGCGCGGGACTGCCGTCGCGGAACGGAACGGCCTTGAGCTCGCCGTCGCCGACGATCAGCGTGCGGCCGGCGACCGGCGGCGTCTCGCCCTCGGCGATCAGGAACAGGTCCCCCGGCGTCGGCCGGCCGGTCTCGAACGAGCCGATGTCGAACCCCTGGGCGCGAAGGCCCGAGACGAGCGCATATTTCTGGCGGATCACCGCCGCGGATGGAAAAAGTGAAACCATGAGCTCCCCCGTGACGGGGACCAGATGGCGCAGCGATGGTTAATGGCGCGTAAAGTACGGCTGCCGGCGGCAAATTCTTTCCGGGCAGGTCCGCGCGGAAAAGGAAACCCGGCGCACGACCGCCCGCGCGTGATTCCCTTTTCTCGCCATGCGCCTCGAAGGCGGACACCTGCCCTTCGCCGCCCGATGGTTTGCGAAAGTGCTTAATCGCCGCCGCGGCCGGCCGTTACCCCCTGTGGCGGCCTGAGCTCCCGTGAACGGGGGGATGACGGGATCGCCGGCTTTGAACGGAGACAAGACATGACTGTCATCGGTACCAACATCTCGTCGCTGCGCGCGGGCAACGCCTCGACCCAGGCGAACGACGCCCTCAACGTCGCGATGCAGCGCCTGTCGAGCGGCAAGCGCATCAACTCGGCCAAGGACGACGCCGCCGGCCTCGCCATCGCTTCGTCGATGACCGCGCAGATCCGCGGCATGAACCAGGCGGTCCGCAACGCCAACGACGGCATCTCGATGTCGCAGACCGCGGAAGGCGCGCTCAACGAAGTCACCAATATGCTGCAGCGTATCCGCGAGCTGGCGGTGCAGTCGGCTTCGGGCACCTACGATGCCGGCGACCGCACCAACCTCAACGTCGAAGTGACCGCGCTCAAGAGCCAGATCGCCTCGATCATCAGCGACACCGAGTTCAACGGCGTCAAGCTGTTCGACGGCACCGCCGGCGCCAGCGGCACCGTGTCGATCCAGGTCGGCTCGAACCAGGGCGACACCGTCGACCTGTCGTTCGGTGCGATCACGCTGGGCATCGACGGCGTCACCGTCGCCAATGCCACCGACGCCGGCACCGCGCTGGGCACGGTCGACACCGCGCTCGACACGGTGAACACCACCCGCGCGACGCTGGGCGCGGCGCAGAGCCGTCTCCAGTCGGTGGTCAACAACCTGACCAACAACGTCACCAACCTGTCCGACGCGCGCAGCCGTATCGAGGATGCCGACTTCTCGACCGAGACGGCGGCCCTCGCCAAGGCGCAGATCCTGAGCCAGGCATCGACCGCGATGCTCGCCCAGGCGAACCAGAGCCAGCAGAGCGTCCTGACGCTGCTGCGCTAAGAGAATGCAAGGTCCTTTCCGGCGCCTCCCCCCTTCAGGGCGCCGGGAAGCGACATGTTCCCGCATATCGAGAAGCCCCGACGGCCGGGCGGCCGCCGGGGCTTTCTCATGGTCCGGACACGGGCAAACCCAAATCGATGAAGAGACACGAACGGGTTGTCTGAACGAGGCTATGGTCGGTCCGTCACAGATCGCAGAGTCCGTCCGGAGATCGCCGCATCGGCGACACGACAAGCCCGCCGGGCCGGCGGGGATCACCCTTTCGCGTTCACCCTGAGCTTGTCGAAGGGCTGTCTTCATCCCAGCGAAGGAAAGTAAGGACCTTCGACAAGCTCAGGGCGAACGGGGATGGGAATCGACCTAACTGCTCAAGCCCAATCGCCTGGCCAGCGCCTTCTTCAGCCGAGCGTGCGCGGCCGCCTTGATCTGGCAGACGCGCGCGGCGCCGACGCCGAGCACCTGGCCGATCTCCTCGAGGTTCATCTCCTCGACATAATAGAGCTGGACGACGATCTGCTCGCGTTCGGGCAGCTCGGCGATCGCGGCGGCGAGCGCATCGCGCTGGTCGGTCTCGGCGAGCTGGTCGAAGGCGGAAGGCTCGTCGGACATGAACCACGGGCCCTCGTCCGAATAGACGTCGTCGATCGGATCGAAGCGAACCGCCTCCGCGGTGGCATAATCGGTGCGCAGCTTGTCGACGGTGACGCCGAGCTTCTCCGCCACCTCGCCGTCCGTAGGTTGGCGGCCGTTCGCTTCCACGAGCCCGGCCACCGCGTCATTGTATGCCCGCCGCCGCCGCATCGCGCCGCGGGTCAGCGTCGCCTGGCGGCGGAGCTCGTCGATCATGCTCCCGCGCAGGCGGGTCAGCAGATACTGCTCGAAGGTGACGGCGCCGCGCTCCTCGAAGCTGCCGACCGCCTCGACCAGCGCGACCAGGCCGACCTGGACGAGATCCTCGATGTCGACGATCGTGCTCATGCTGCCGTGGACGTGCCAGGCGATGCGGCGCACCATCGGCAGGTGCTTGCGGACCAGCCCCTCGACGTCGCGCGCCGGGGTGGGGGCGTAGGTGAGCGGCTTGGCCGGATCGGGCCGGATGCGGGCGGGCATCGTCATGCCGGCAGCGCCTCCGGCGCGCCGATCACGGCGACGACCTCGACCGCCTTGTCCTCGGGGACCTCGAAGAAGCTCATCACCGGCGTGTCGGGCAGCACTGACTTGACCAGCTTGCGCATCGCGATGCGGATCGCCGGCTGGACGACGAGGGCGAACGGCTTGGCCTCGGCCATCAGCGGCTGGGCCGCGCGCTGCATCGCGTCGACGATGCGGCGGCCGAGGTCGGGCTCGATCGTATGGCGGCGGGCGGGATCGGAGCGGACCGCCTGGCCGAGCAGCGCCTCGAGCTGGCCCTCGAGCGTCATCACCCGCAGCGGCTCGCGCACGCCGCACAATTTCTGGATGATGAGCCCGCCGAGCTCGGGCCGGATCAGCTCGATCAGCTCCTCCGCATCGGCGGTGCGCTGCGCGGCGACGGCGATCGCGGCGGCGATGCGGCGGAACTCCTTCAGGGGGATGCCCTCGGCGAGCAGCCCGCGCAGCACCAATGTCAGCGTGGTGAGCGGCACCGGCTGCGGGCACAGCGCCGCCACCAGCGCGGCCGCGCGCTCCTTGAGGCCGTCGAGCAGCGACTGGACCTCGTCGGGCCCGAGCAGCTCGGAGGCATGGGCGAGCAGATTCTGGTTGAGGTGGGTCGCGATCACCGTGCCGGCGTCGACCACCAGATAGCCGGCGCCGGTCGCCGCGTCGGCGTCGGCCTGGGAGATCCAGATCGCGTCGAGCCCGAAGGTCGGGTCCTTGACCTTCTTGCCGGGGATGGTGCCGACCGCCTGGCCGGTGTCGAGCGCCAGCATCTCGTCGGGCGAGGCCTGGTCCTCGCCGACGATCACGCCGTTGACGAGGATGCGGTAGGTATAGGGCGCCAGGTTGATGTCGTCGCGCACGCGCACCTGCGGCACGACGAAGCCCAGCTCCTTGGAGAGCTGGCGCCGCACGCCGGTGATGCGGCCCATCAGCGGCGCGCCCTTGCGCTCGTCGACCAGCGGCACCAGCCCGTAGCCGATGTCGAGCATCACCTGCATGGTGTCGGTGACTTCGTCCCAGCCGATCTTGGAGAGGTCCTGCGGCTCGGCCGGTGCCTCGACGATCGGAGCCGGACGCGCGGCAGCCTTCCGGAGGCGCCAGGCGGCGAAGCCGGCGGCGGCCGCCGCGGGCAGGATCACGAAATGCGGCATCCCCGGGATCGCGCCGAGGATGGCGAGGATCGCCGCGACCGGCGTCCAGGTCTTGTGGCTGCTGAACTGGCTGCCGATCTGGCCGGCGAGGTCGTCGGTCGAGGTGACGCGGGTCACGATCGCCGCCGCCGCGATCGATAGCATCAGCGAGGGAAGCTGCGCCACCAGCGCGTCGCCGATCGCGAGCAGCACATAGGTCTGCGCCGCTTCCTTGACGCCGAGCCCGTGGCTCAGCGTGCCGAGGATCAGCCCGCCGACGATGTTGACCGCGAGGATCAGCAGGCCGGCGAGCGCGTCGCCCTTCACGAACTTCGACGAGCCGTCCATCGCGCCGTAGAAATCGGCCTCGGTCGCGACCTCGACCCGGCGCGCGCGCGCCTCGTCGGGGGTGATCAGGCCGGCGTTGAGGTCGGCGTCGATCGCCATCTGCTTGCCGGGGAGGGCATCCAGGGTGAAGCGGGCGGAGACCTCCGAGACGCGGCCGGCGCCCTTGGTCACCACCATCAGGTTGATGATGATCAGGATCGCGAACACGAACAGGCCGACGACATAGTCGCCGCCGATCAGGAAGGTGCCGAAGGATTCGATGACGTGGCCGGCGGCCGCCTCGCCCTCATGGCCATGGACCAGCACGACGCGGGTCGAGGCGACGTTGAGACCGAGGCGAAACAGCGTCGCGAACAGGAGAACGGTCGGGAAGGCGGAGAAGTCGAGCGGCTTCTGCGCGTTGAGGGCGACCATCAGCACGGCGAGGCTGATCATGATGTTGGTGACGAAGAACACGTCGAGCAGCGCCGCCGGGATCGGCACCACCATCAGCGCGACCAGGGTCAGCATCGCCAGCGGCAGCGCGAAGCTCTTGGCCGTCGGCCCGATGCGGGCCGGCAGGAAGGGAAGCGTCGCCATCGCTCAGCCGCCCAGGCTCGCGAGCATCAGATAGGCGAGCCGCGCATTCTCCGGATTGGGACGGAGCAGCGAGCCGTCCGCGGTGGCGGGCTGGGCGGCCTTGAGCCGGTCGAGCGTGCTCGCCAGCCATTCACGGTCGCCGTTGGCGGCGCCGGTGCCGAGCACCACCTCGACGTGAGGGTACGTCGCGTCGAGCGCGTCGGAGGCGAGGCCCGTGCCACCGCTTGCCGCCGCGCCCTTGTCGAGCTTGGCGGCGAAGCGCTGATAGACCTCGCCCAGCGAGCGGGCGCGGCCGTCGGCGGTGTAGAAGACATTGCGGTTGGCGCGCGCCGCCGCCGGGAACAGCGAGGCGGCGCTGCGGCCGGAATTGGCATCCATCGCGGAGAGGAACTTCCTGGCGCCGCCGATCCCGAGGAAGTGCGCCATATAGAGGTCGGTGCCGGTCGCCGTCCGGCCGAGGCTTGCCTCCAGCGCGTCCTTGTTGTCGCTGGCGTGCTCGGCCGCCATCAGCGAGGCGGCGGCGGGATCGTTGCGCAGGTCGAGGATCGCACGGCGCGCGGCGGGATCGCTCACCACGAAGCGGCCGCTGCCGGTCTGCTTGATCGCGTCGGCCGCCCAGCCGAGGCCGTGCTCGGCGCCATGTTCCTTGACCACGCCGAGCCAGCTCTGCTCGATGAACTGGTAGAGCCCGCTCGCGCTGGAGGTGCCGGCGCGAGCATTGGCGCGCAGGCCGCTTTCGACCTGGGCCTGGCCCAGCAGATAATTGAAGTCGATGCCGGTGCGTTCGCTGGCGACGGCGATCGCATTCTGGACACCGCCGAGGCGCTGGATCGAGTTTATGCTCATCGAGCTCTTGCCTGAAGTCCCATGGTTACCGGAACATTCAGCAAGGAGCGTGCCAAGATTTTGGGATGACAGAGACGAGGTGGGATCGTGCTCCTGCCTTCGCAGGAGCACGGACGCGGTTAGGATAGTCTCTGGAAAAAACGGCCCTCCGACAAGCTCAGGGCGGACGGAGAGAGGTTAGGCGATGGCTGCCCCGCCTAGCGGCCGATAGGATTGCGCCGGCGCACCGGCAAGAACTTGCAGGCGGCGGCGGACGTTTGCCGCCATCAGGTTGACGTAGACGCGGCAGGTCTCGTTGAGCCGGTGCGCCTCGCGCGCGAGCTCCTCGATCTCGGGCGTCGACGGCTCCCTGGCCGCTGCGACGGCGTCGATACCCTTGAGCTTGGCGCCGGTCGCCGCCTCGAGCGCGTCGATGTCGTTGGCCTTGAGCGCGGCGATCTCGGCATGGAGCGCCTCGATCACGCGGACCAGCGCGTCACGACGGCTCATCGCTGCCTCCTTCCGGGGACCATTGCAGCCGCAGCGCCAGCAGCCGGTCGGCGACCGTGGCGGGCAGCAGCGGAAAGCTGCCGTCCTGGATCGCCTTGCGCACCTTGGCGACCCGCTCAGCATCGACCGGCGGCGTCGCCGCGAGCGGCTGCGCCAGCGCGCGCAGCGTCGAGGGATCGGCGCGCACCGCCACGTCCTGCGCCGCCGGCTGGGACGCGGATACGGGCGCGGCCGATGCCACCGGCGCGATGCGCCGGTCGATCGGTACGCTGGGCTTGGACCCGATCGGATCCACCATGGCTCACGTCCTCGAACAATCTCTTCAGACGATCAAACGGCCGGCCGGCAGCAAGTTTAAGCATTTTTATTGTGCCCAGCCGGGCAGCGTCGCGCGGCCGGCCTCGACCGCGACCGCCTGCACCGGCGGCTTGGCCGGATCGACTTTGATCGCCACCCGGCCGCCGGCCGGCGCATCGCCCATCGCCACGCCGTCGCGGGTGATCGAGAAGCCCGGCGCGCCGACCTCGAGCGTCACCGCGTCGCCGCGTCGGATCACCGGCTCGGGCCGGGGCGCGGGCGCGACCGGCGCGGCGGCCGCGACCATCGGCTTGGCGTGGGGCGGCGTGACCATCGGCACATAGATGCGCCACCTCGGCGCGTCGCAGGTGACGACCACCGAATCCTGATAGCTGCCGCGCCAGTCGAGTTTGGGCAGCGGACAGGCGGCGAGCCTGAGGCGCTTGTCGACGGCAGCGCGCGCGCCGCCTTCCTCGCCGACGGCGTGGCCGGTAAAGGCGGCGACGGCGACGTCGATCGCGGTCGTGTCCTGGAAGCGGAGCGTCTGACCGGCCGCAGGCAGCGGCGCCAGCGCGATCGCGAGAATGAGCGGACGGATCATTTGAGGTCTCCTGCGAAACCGATCTGGAGCTGGACGGCGCGGCCGGCGCCGGGGCGGGTCTCGATGGTCAGGCGGTCGGCCGGCACCGCGCGGGCGAGCAGCGCGGCGGCGGCGCGGGCGCGGTCGGCGGCGAGGATCGCGGCGCTGCCGGTCGCGCGATCGACGTCGGCGGCGGTGCCGTCGGTGCCGCCGATCACGCGCAGCACCGTGCGTGGGTCGCGTGCCGACCCCCGCGCCCATGCGAGCGCGTCGTTGGAGGGAAGTGCGGCCGATCCGGGCGCGAACCCCGCGATCACGCCGGCGTCGACCGGCATCGGCGCGGCCTGCTCGGCATCGAAGCCCTGACGCAGCCCCTCGGCGATCGCGCGCCCGTCGAGCGCGGGGTTGGCCTGGAGGAAGACGAAGAAGCCGACCAGCAGCAACATGAGATCGGCGAGCGTGATCAGCCACAGCGGCCGGCGCGCGCCTTGCTCGAAGGGATCGTCAGCAGGAAGGTCGGTCACGCCGCACCCCTCCTGACGCGCGGGCGCTCGCGCTCGGCGAGTGCGGCGAGGGGCTGTATCAGGCGTGCGCGTTCGACCAGCTCGGCGCGGGCGAGGCGTTCGAGACGCGCCGCGACCGGCATCGCCCCCAGATTGGCGGCGAGCGCGCCATAGAGGGTCGCCAGCACCGCCACCGCCATCGATCCGCCGATGGTCGCGGGATCGGTCATGCCGGCGAACATCCTGACCAACCCGATCAGCGTGCCGACCATGCCCATCGCCGGGAAGATTTCGGCCGCCGCCGACCATAGATCGATCGCGGCGCGATGCCGTTCGGCACGCGCGGCGCGGCGCTGGTCGAGCAGTGCCGTGACCTCCTCGCCGCCTGCGCCATCGACGATGCGGCCGACGGCCGCGGCGACGTCCGGATCGGCGATGACGGTCCGATCGAGCCGAATCACGCCATGCCGCGCCGAGATGCGCGAGAGCGCGTCGATCTGCGTCAGCAGCGCGTCGGCCTGAAAGGGCCTGCGCCACAGCGTGCCGAGCGCAGCGAACCCACGTAGCAGGTCGCGCCCGGGCGTGCGCAGGACGAGCGCCAGCAGCGTGCCGCCGCCGACGATCGCCAACGCGGCGGGATCGGCGAAGCTGTCGAGCGAGGGGAGTGAATGCAGCATCATCACCCTCACGCGTTGCAAGGGCGGGGCCAATTCCGTTCCCTTCGCCGTCATGCCGGACTTGTTCCGGCATCCACGTCTCGGCGCGCCTCCACGCCACGGGAAGGTGGCACGGTGGACCCCGGAACAAGTCCGGGGTGACAGTGGAATTCGAGGGTCGCGCAGCCGGCAATCACTTGCCGCCACCGGCAAATCCTTGCCGCTCCGCTCTTCCTCCGCCGGTAAAAGCGGCGCCCACGCCGATTTGGCACGGCCATTGCAGAGCTGCTCGCGAACAAGTGCGGGAGACCGACGAGATGAGCAACGACAGCCTGTTCGGCGTCCACGGCGTGGCGCTCGAGGTGCGCTCGCAGCGGATGGGCGTGCTCGCGTCGAACATCGCGAACGCCTCGACGCCCGGTTACAAGGCGAAGGACATCGACTTCGCCGAGGCGCTGCACTCGGCCGAGAGCGGGCAGGTCGACAGCGGCATCGGGGCGGCGACCAAATACCGCCTCCCGCTGCAGATGAGCATGGACGGCAACACCGTCGAGCTCGCCACCGAGCAGACCGCCTTCGCCGAGAACGCGATCGCCTATCAGACGACGCTGTCATTCCTCAATGGCCGCATCGGCCAGATCACCCGCGCGCTGAAGGGCGAGTGACGATGGCCGACAATCCCATGACCATCTTCCAGGTCGCCGGCCGCGCGATGAGCGCACAGCTGGTGCGGATGAACACCACCGCGTCGAACCTCGCCAACGCCGGCGGCGTCGCTTCCACGCCGGACGCGGCCTACCGGACGATGAAGCCGGTGTTCCGCACCCAGTTCGACCAGGCGAGCGGCATGGCGACGGTCAACGTCGAGCAGGTCGTCACCGCCGGCGAGGCGCCGACCAAGCGCTACGATCCCGGCAACCCGATGGCCGACCAGGACGGCAACGTCTGGGAGAATGCGGTCGACGAGACGCGCGAGCTGGTCGACATGCTCGAGGCCGCGCGGACCTACCAGAACAACGTCGAGGTCATGCAGACCGCCAAGTCGCTGATCGTCGACACCCTCAAGCTGGGACGCTGACCATGGCCTCTTCCTTCGATTCCACGCTCGACGCGCTCGGCATCCCGCGCACCAATTCGGGCACGCCGGTCCAGCCCGCCTCGTCGGCGAACACGACGCTCGGCCAGGCCGACTTCCTGAAGCTGATGACCGCGCAGATGCAGAACCAGGATCCGTTCGATCCGGTCGACAACACCCAGATGGTCGCGCAGATGGCGCAATTCTCCAGCCTCGCCGGCATCACCGAGATGTCGACCACGCTGAAGTCTATCGCCGACAAGCTCAATGCGACCTCGGCCAGCGACGCGATGGCCTATGTCGGCAAGACCGTGCTGACCGAAGGGTCGGTCGCCTACCCGCGCACCGCGGGCGGCTTCGCCGGCCAGGTCGAGCTCGACGGGGATGCGAGCGGCGTCATCCTCACCATCGCCGACAAGGACGGCAAGGTCCTGAAGTCGGTCGACCTCGGCGCCCAGAAGAAGGGCACGGTCGATTTCGACTGGGACGGCAGCACCGATACCGGCAGCGAGGCCGGCGACGGCCCGTTCACCATCACCGCCACCGCCCGCAACGGCACCACTCAGGTCGCCAGCCGCACCTTGGTGTGGGCGCCGGTCGCGTCGGTCTCGATTCCGTCGACCGGGGAGCCGGTGCTGTCGCTGCCCGGCGTCGGCCAGGTCCCCGTCTCCGCCGTCCGTCAGGTCGGCTGAACCCAAGAACCTTCAAGGGAGCAAGTTCCATGTCCTTCTACACGTCGCTCAGCGGGCTCAAGGGTTCGCAGACCGAGATGTCGACCATCTCGCACAACCTCGCCAACGTCTCGACCAACGGCTTCAAGAAGAGCCGCACCGAGTTCGCCGACGTCATCGCGTCGAGCGTGTCGGTCAATCCGAACCAGATGGTCGGATCGGGCTCGGTGGTGAAGGCGATCCGCCAGGAATTCAGCCAGGGCGGGCTCGTCCAGTCCGAATCCTCGCTCGACCTCGCGGTCTCCGGCGACGGCCTCTTCGTGGTCAAGCCCGACCTCGAGGGCAGCAAGGTCAACTACACCCGCAACGGCGGCTTCATGGTCGATCCCGACCGCTATGTCGTCGACGCGAACGGCGGCCATCTCCAGGTCTATCCGGTCGACGGCTCTGGCACGGTGGTGGCAACCGGCGCCGGCTCGACGGTGAGCCTTCGCGTCCCGGCCTTCAGCGGCACGCCCAAGGCGACCGGCGCGGTCAGCCAGTCGCTCAACCTGTCGGGAAACGCGTCGGTGCCCTCGAGCAACCCGGTGTTCGACGCCGCCAATCCCTATGCTTTCGATCGCTTCAATCCGGCGACCTACAATAATTCGACGCAGACCACGGTGTACGACACCGACGGCAACGCGATGACGATGACCAGCTATTTCGTCCGCGAGACCGCCCCCGCCGTGGTGCCGCCGGCGACGGTCGCGCCATTGGGACCGAGCACCTGGAAGGTCTACAGCTTCGTCGGCGACCAGCAGCTCGACGCCGATGCCGGCACGGCGGGCGCCAACCCGATCACGCTGAGCTTCGACGACACCGGCGCGCTGACGGCGCCGACCGGCGCCACCACCTTCGGCGAGTTCACCCCGACCGGGGCGGCCAAGCCGCAGACGATCTCGCTCGACTTCGGCAGCGCCACCACCCAGCTCGCCCAGCCGTTCGACCTGGTCGCGCAGAGCCAGGACGGCGCCGCGGTCGGCAAGCTCGAAGGGCTCAGCGTCGACGAGAACGGCATGGTCCGCGCCACCTTCTCGAACGGCGACAGCCAGGCGCTCGGCATGGTCGCGCTGGCCAACTTCGCCAATCCCTCGGGGTTGCGCCAGCTCGGCAACAGCTATTGGTCGCCGACCGGCCTCTCGGGCGACCCGCGCATGGGTCAGCCCGGCGCCGACGGCTTCGGCGCGCTGATGTCGGGCGCGATCGAGCGCTCGAACGTCGACATCACCGAGGAGCTGGTCAACCTGATCGCGGCCCAGCGCAACTTCCAGGCCAATGCGAAGGCGCTCGATACGTCGAGCCAGATCTCGCAGGCCATCTTCAACATCCGTTCGTAACCAGAGGCGGCTCGGGAAAGGCTGAACGATGGACCGGCTGGTCTACACTGCATTGTCGGGGCTCAAGGGCCAGATGGCGGCGCAGGCGGCGATCGCGAACAACATCGCGAACGCCTCGACCACCGGCTATCGCGCCGATCGCGTCGCCTTTGAGACGATGATGCTGAAAGGCGGCGGCGGGTTCGAATCGCGCGCACCGACCGGCGAGGAGGTGCGCGACGCCGACAGGAGCGGCGGCGCGATCCAGGACACCGGCAACCCGCTCGACGTCGCCGTCACCGGCACCGCGTGGATCGCGGTGCAGGCGCCCGACGGCAGCGAAGCCTACACCCGGCGCGGCGATCTTCGCATCAACGCCTCGGGCGTGCTGGAGACCGGCGACGGTTTCCCGGTGATGGGGTCGGGGGGCCCCATCACCGTGCCGCCCGCCGACAAGGTGATCATCGGCGAGGACGGCACGCTCTCGATCGTGCCCTTGGGCGCCGAGCCCGGCCAGGCGCCGCAGGAGATCGACAAGATCAGGCTCGCCAGCGCCGAAGGTTCGGACACCGTCAAGGGGCTCGACAACCTGCTCCATGTCCGGGGCGGCGGCGTGCTCCCCGACGATGCCGAGGCGCGGGTCAAGTCGGGCGCGCTGGAGGGATCGAACGTCAACCTGACGCAGGCGCTGGTCGACATGATCGAGAACCAGCGCAGCTACGAAGTGCAGGCCAGCCTGCTCAAGGAAGCCAAATCTCTCGACGAAAGCTCCGCATCGCTGATGCGGATGCCGGTCTGAGGAAGGAAATAAGCGATGTCGTCCGCCGCTCTTCATATCGCCCGCACCGGGCTCGACGCGCAGGACACCCGGATGCGGGTGATCTCGAACAACCTCGCCAACGTCAACACGACGGGGTTCAAGAAGGACCGCGCCGCGTTCGAGACGCTGGCCTATCAGATCGTCACCGCCCCCGGCGCCGCCAGCACCCAGGAGACGCGCTACGCGACCGGGCTCAACCTCGGCACCGGCGTGCGCATCCAGGGCACCGCGCGGATCGACACCCAGGGGTCGATGCAGACGACGGGCAACAGCCTCGACCTCGCGCTCGACGGCGACGGCTATTTCCAGGTCCAGCTCCCCGGCGGCCAGCTCGCCTATAGCCGCGCCGGCAACTTCACCCGCTCGCCCGAGGGGCTGCTGGTGACCAGCGAGGGCTATCAGGTGATGCCGGGCATCACCATTCCCGAAGGCACCACCAACATCACCATCGGCACCGACGGCACCGTCTCCGCGACCGTGCCCGGCCAGACCGAGGCGAGCCAGCTCGGCCAGATCCAGGTCGCGAGCTTCCCCAATTCGGCGGGGCTGCAGGCGACCGGCGACAACTATGTCATCGAGACCGCCGCCTCGGGCCCGGTCAATCTCGGCATCGCCGGACAGGATGGCCGCGGGCAGATCCGCCAGGGGATGCTCGAAGGCTCCAACGTCAACGTCGTCGAGGAGCTGGTCGACATGATCGAGACCCAGCGCGCCTATGAGGTCAATTCGAAGATGATCTCGGCGACCGACGACATGCTCAAATACGTCAACCAGAACATCTGAGGCTGGATGATGCGGTCTTCCCTCATCCTCGGCGCCTTCGCCGCCATGCTCGCGCCGGCCTCCGCCCACGCCGGCATCTTCGGCGGCAAGAAGAAGGTAGTGCCGCCGCCCGAATATCAGGCGACCCCGCCGCAGCCGATACGGCCGCCGGAGCCCGCCAACGGCGCGATCTTCCAGCCGACCCGCGGCTATGCCGGTCTCTACGAGGGCGCCCGCGCGCGATCGGTCGGCGATCCGCTGACGATCGTGCTGGTCGAGCGCACCTCGGCGTCGAAGTCGGCCGGCTCCAAGCTCGATTCGGGCGGCGGCTTCGGCCTGACCGGCCCGAGCACCGGCGCGCTCCACCTGTTCGACCCGACCGACGCCAGCGCCAGCGGGAGGCGCAACTTCAACGGCACCGGCACCGCCGACCAGTCGAACGCGCTGTCGGGCGAGATCACCGTGACGGTGGCCGAGGTGCTGCCCAACGGCACCATGGTCGTGCAGGGCCAGAAGACGGTGACGCTCAACCGCGGCGACGAGTTCGTCCAGATCCGCGGCCTCGTCCGCCCGGCCGATGTCGACGTCAACAACCGCGTGCTGTCGACCCGCGTCGCCGATGCCCGCATCGCCTACACCGGCCGCGGCGACGTCGCCCGCGCCAGCCGCCAGGGGTGGCTGAGCCGCTTCTTCCAGGTCATCAGCCCGTTCTGAGGATGCACCCGATGCTTCGTCTGATCCTCGCCACCCTTGCAGCGTTGTTGATCGCCGCTCCGGCAAACGCCGAGCGTGTGAAAGACCTCGGCGCCTTCCAGGGCATCCGTACCAACCAGCTCACCGGCTACGGCATCGTCGTCGGGTTGCCGGGCACGGGCGACGACAACCTCGAATACACCGTCCAGTCGATGAAGGGCGTCGCCTCGCGCTTCGGCCTCCAGCTGCCGCAGAGCGTCAACCCGAGCCTCAAGAATTCGGCGGTGGTGATCGTGACGGCCGAGCTGCCGCCCTTCGCCAAGCCGGGGCAGAAGCTCGACATCACCGTCTCGGCGATGGGCAAGGCCAAGTCCCTGCGCGGCGGCACGCTGGTGCTGACCCCGCTGCAGGGCGCCGACGGGCAGATCTATGCGATGGCGCAGGGCAACCTCGCCGTCGGCGGCCTCGGCGCGGAAGGCGCGGACGGTTCGAAGATCGTCGTCAACATCCCCTCGTCGGGCCGCATTCCGGAAGGCGCCACGGTCGAGCGCGCGGTCGACACCGGCTTCGCCACCGCGCCGACGCTGACCTTCAACCTCGCCCGCGCCGATTTCACCACCGCGCAGAACGTCGCCGGCGCGATCAACAGCCGCTTCGGCCTGGGCACCGCCCGTGCCGTCGATGCCGTGTCGGTCGCGGTGCAGGCACCGCAGGGCAGCGACGTGCGCGCGACGCTCATGAGCGAGATCGAGAACCTGCCGGTCGCCGCCGCCGAGGCGCCGGCGCGAGTGATCGTCAACGCGCGCACCGGCACCGTCGTCATCAACTCGGCGGTGCGCGTCAGCCCGGCGGCGGTGACCCACGGCAAGCTCACCGTCCGCATCGACGAGACGCAGCGGATCAGCCAGCCCGCGCCGTTCAGCCGCGGCCAGACCGCGCTGGAGCGCCAGAGCGCGGTCGGCGTCGAGGAAGAGAAGCGCCCGATGTTCCTGCTGGAGCCCGGCCCCAAGCTCAGCGACGTGGTCAAGGCGGTCAACGCGATCGGCGCCTCGCCGGCCGACCTGGTCGCGATCCTGGAAGCCTTGAAGGAGGCCGGCGCGCTCAACGCCGAGCTGGTGGTACTGTGACGGCGATCGGCACCCCCGTCGCCTCGACCGCGGGCGGCGTGTCCAACGACACGTCGCGCACCGCCTCGCGCGGGAACCTCGAGAAAGCCGGCGAGCGCTTCGAGGCGATCTTCGTCAACATGATGCTGAAGTCGATGCGCTCGGCCAGGCTCGCCGACGGCCTGTTCGACAACAAGGCGGGCGAGCAGTTCCGCGACATGCAGGACCAGCAGCTCGCCGAGAGCATGGCCGCGCACACGCCGATCGGCATCGGCAAGGCGATGACCGAGTTCCTCGCCAAGGCAGCGTCGCCCACCGGAGAGACGACGACATGAGCGACATGCTCTACATCGGCGCCTCGGGCATCCGCACCTATCAGTCGGCGCTCGGCACCACGTCGGAGAACATCGCCAACGTCGGCACCGCCGGCTATGCGCGCCGCGCGGTCCAGGTGCAGGAGATCCCCGCGACCAAGGGCCTGCGCATGTCGGGCAACGGCTCGCTCGCGACCGCGCTGACCCGTTCGGCGAACGAGTTCCGCAATACCGACGTGCGCACGTCGGGTTCCGATCTCGCGCGGACCGAAGCCGGCATCGTCTGGCTCGACCGGGTCGAGCAGGTGCTGACCGGCAACGAGCTCGGCGCGCAGCTCACCGCCTTCTTCAATGCCGCGCAGGGCGTCGCCGCCGATCCCGCCGCGGTGGCGCCGCGCGGGGTGATGGTCGAGAGCGCGGCGACCCTCGCCAATGCCTTCACCGCCACCGGCCGCGCGCTCGATACCGCGATCGGCGACCTCAGCCTTACCGGCCGCGACGCGGCGCGCGACCTCAACGACCTCGCGCAGCAGCTCTATCAGGTGAACCAGGGGCTTTCGCGCGCCGATGCCGGTTCGGCGATGCAGATGTCGATGCTCGACCAGCGCGACCGCCTGCTCGAGAGCATGAGCGCGCTGGTCGACATCGACGTCACCTTCGACGCCCAGAGTCGCGCGATCGTCCGCGCCGGCGGCGCGTCCGGACCGGTGCTGGTCGACGCGGCCGGCGCCAGCCAGGTCAGCTTCGCGATGAGCGCCACCGGCGCCGCGCAGTTCCAGCTCCACCGCGGCGCCACCGCGACGATCATCCCGGCGCAGGGCGGCGCCTTCGCCGGCATCACCGAAGGGGCGCAACGGCTTGTCGACGCGCGCGACGCGCTGAACGATCTCGCCACGCGCTTCGTCGACGGAGTGAATGCGGTGCAGGCGAGCGGCCAGGACCTCGACGGCGCCGCCGGCTCGCCGATGTTCGCCGCGGGCGATCCGCCGACCGAGATCGCGCTGGTTCTGACCGACCCGCGCGGCATCGCCGCCGCGGCGCCGGGCGAGGGCACGCGCGGCAACTCCAATCTCCAGAACCTCGCGACGCTGCGCACCGACGGCGCGTTCGAGGCGGGGCTGTCCGATACCATCACCACCAACGCCGCCGCCCTCGCCGCGCGCAAGAACGTCGCCGCGGCGCAGAACTCGATCCGCGACGCCGCGGTCGCCGCGCGCGATTCGGCGGCCGGCGTCGATCTCGACGAGAGCGCGGTCGAGCTGATCCGCTTCCAGCAGGCCTATCAGGCGTCGAGCCGCATCATCCAGGTCGCGCGCGAAACGCTCCAGACCATCCTCGATATCCGCTGAGGACCCTTTCCATGCGCATCGCCTCCAGCCTCTTCTACAACCAGGCCACCGCCACCCTCGGCACGCTCAGCGAGCGGGCCGGAGAGCTGCAGACGCAGATCTCGACCGGCAAGAGGCTCACCGCGCCGTCGAGCGACGCGGTCGCCTATCGCCAGCTGTCGAACGTCACCCGTACCGGCGCCGATGCAACCCAGAACGCCAAGAACGTGACGCTGGCGAGCACCCTGCTCAGCGCCTCCGACGCAACGCTCGGCGACATCGAGGAGCAGCTCCAGCAGGCGCGCGAGCTGGCGATCCAGGCCAACAGCGGCGCGCTGCCCGCCGATCAGAAGACAACCATCGCCTCCGCGCTCGATGCGATGATCGAGGATCTTTTGAAGCTGGTGAACACCCGCGACACCAGCGGCGCTCCGCTGTTCGGCGGCGCGAGCGGCGACACCGCCTACACCCAGGCGGCGGATGGCACGATCAGCTACGCCGGCACCGGCACGCCGGGCGCGATCCCGATCGGCGAAGGCTCGAGCCTGCGCGCGACGATCACCGGCGAGGAGGTGTTCGACAACCTGCCCAAGGCGGACGGCACCACCACCGACATGTTCAAGGTCCTCCAGGACCTGTCCGCCTCGCTCAAGACCGGCGGCGATGCCGGCACCGCGATCGACGACCTCAAGACCGCGCTCGATTCGGTCGGCAATGCCCGCGCCTCGCTCGGCGCGCGCGGCGCCCGGCTCGATCTCGAGCAGCAGCGCCTCACCAACGCCGGTGCGGCGCGCGAGGAGACGCGCAGCTCGCTGGAGGACACCGACGTCACCGCCGCGGTGATCGAGCTCCAGAAGACGATGACCGTTCTGCAGGCGACCCAGGCGAGCTTTTCCAAGCTCACCTCGCTGTCGCTGTTCAACTATCTGAGCTGAACCGCGGCGTCTTTAACCAAATTCCCACATCCAGCCCTCAAAGATAACCCGAAACGGCCGTTAACCCTGACAGGGACGGTCTTCGCCAGGGGGTAATCGAGTTCATGTTTCCGGCGATCGGTCTCGTCATCCTGCTCGCGATGGTCTTCGGCGGCTTCGTCATCACCGGCGGCGCGCTGGGCCCGATCCTGCACGCCATCCCGCACGAGATGCTGATCATCGGCGGCGCCGCGCTGGGCGCGCTGGTGATCGGCAACTCGGGCAAGGAGCTGAAGGCGCTCGGCGGCGGCGTGATGAAGGTGCTGAAGGGCCCCAAGTACAAGAAGCAGGATTATCTCGACACGATCTTCCTGGTCTCGAAGCTCATGAAGATGCTGCGGACCGACGGCCCGATCGCCCTCGAGCCGCATGTCGAGGATCCCAAATCCTCCGCGATCTTCGCCGACTATCCTCGCCTCCTCGCCGACGATACGCTGGTCAACCTGATCGCCGACACGCTGCGCCTGGTCGTCGTCTCCTCCGGCACGCTCGACGTCCATGCGGTCGAGGAGGTGATGGACAACGCCATCAAGACCCACCACCACGAGGTGCAGGGGCCCCAGACGGCACTGCAGTCGCTCGCCGACGCGCTGCCCGCGCTCGGCATCGTCGCCGCGGTGCTGGGGGTGGTGAAGACGATGGGCTCGATCGACAAGCCGCCGGCGATCCTCGGCGCGATGATCGGGTCGGCGCTGGTCGGCACCTTCCTCGGCGTGCTGCTCGCCTATGGCATCGTCGGCCCGCTCGCCAATCGCCTGAAGCAGGTGATCGATGCCGACGGGGCGATCTATCATGTCGTCAAGCAGATCATCATCGCCTCGCTCCACGGTCACCCGCAGCCGCTGGTGATCGAGGCGGCGCGCTCCGGCATCGCGCACAAGAACCAGCCTGGCTTCGGCGAGGTGTTCGACGGATTGAGGGGGCGGTAACGTCATGCCCGCCGCCAGGGCGCCGCACGGCTCGAACCAGCCGCCCAAGATCATCGTCAAGAAGGTCTACATCGAGGAGCACGGCGCCCACCATGGCGGGGCCTGGAAGGTCGCCTATGCCGATTTCGTGACGGCGATGATGGCCTTCTTCCTGCTGCTGTGGATCCTCGGCGCGACCACCGAGAAGCAGCGCAAGTCGATCGCCGACTATTTCGCGCCGACATTGGTCGAGCTGCGCCAGGAAAGCGCCGGCTCCAACGGGCTGTTCGGCGGCGCCTCGCTCATCGACAAGGACAATTACCCGCACCGCGCCTCGCAGACCGGCACGCGATCGCTGACCGTGCCGGCCAGCGCGACGGGCGGCCTGCGCGAGGGTTCGGGCGACAAGGGATCGTTCAAGCGCGCCTCGATCTTCGCGGAGGACGAGGCCAACTTCAATCGCCTGCGCCGGCAGGTCGAGCTCAAGATCAAGCAGAACGCGCGGCTCGCCAAGCTCGGCAAGCACGTCAAATTCGTCGCGACGCGCGACGGGATGCGCATCGACCTGCTCGACGATGCCGATTATTCGATGTTCGCGCTCGGCACCACTGCGCTGGTGCCCGACGCGTCGGAGCTGATCGGTCTCGTCGCCGAATCGATCCGCGGCATGGACAACCCGATCATGATCCGTGGCCATACCGACAGCCTCGCCTGGGGCGATCCCCGCGCGATGAACAACTGGATGCTCTCGTCAGGCCGCGCGGAGGCGACGCGCCGCCGGCTGGCGCTGGGCGGCGTGCCCGAGACCCATTTCGAGCGGATCGAGGGAGTCGCCGACCGCGAGCCGATGATCGTGAAGGACCCGGCCGACCCGCGCAACCGCCGTGTCGCGATCACTTTGCTCTATCGGCGGGGGATGTTCGGGGGCTGAGCCGCCAGGGGCTCAGCCGGGATGATGGTGCGGTCGAGAAGACTCGAACTTCCACGTCCTTTCGGACACAACGACCTCAACGTTGCGCGTCTACCAGTTCCGCCACGACCGCACGTGAAACCCGCCGGACGAGTGCCGGCGGCTGGTAAGGCGAGCGCCCCTAGCGCAGCCGGATCGCGCTGGCAAGCTTCCTTGATCGCGCGGGAACGGTTACCGGCGGAACCATGTCCGAGCACACCGTTCCCAGCCGCCATGTCGCGGCCGAGACCCGGCGGCTGCTGGCGCTCGCCTGGCCGGTGGTGTTGACCAGCCTCAACTGGACGATCCTCCACGTCACCGACGTGGTGGTGGTCGGGCTGGTCTCGACCGAGCAGGCGGCGGCGCTGGGGGCGAGCCGGGCCCTCACCTTCATCGGCATCGTCGCCGTGCTCGGCTGGCTGACGGGCATCCTGGTGTTCGCCTCCCGCGCCGACGGCGCCCGCGACCTGCCCGCGACGGGCCGTGTGTTCCAGGAGGGGCTGGTGCTCGGCCTGGCGCTGGGCCTCGCCGCGGGGGCGTTCCTCTTCGCCTTTGCCGAGCCGATGCTGCTGGCGATCGGCGTGGCACCGGCGATCGCGCCCGATGCCGCCGCGGTGGTGCGGGTGATGGCGCTCGCCTATCCGTTCCAGACGCTGATCATCGCGGCGAGCTTCTTCCTCGAGGGGGTCAGCCGGCCGCGGCGGGTGACGGTCGTCAACGTCATCACGCTGCCGGTCAACGCAGTGCTCGCCTGGGCGCTGTCGGGCGGGCACGTCGGGCTGCCCGCGCTCGGCGCGGTGGGCGCGGCGGCGGCGACGGCGATCGCGTCGGTGCTCGGCGCCGTGCTGATGATCGCGGCCGCGCTCACGCTGGCGCAGGCCGAGGCGCGCGAGGTGCGCCGGTGGCGGGCGACGGGAGAGGGCGTACGCCGCCTCGCCGCCTTCGGCCTGGTGCCCGCGATCGCTTCCGCGCTGGAGCTCGCCGGCTTCTCGGTGCTGATCGCGCTGTCGACGCGGCTCGGCGAGGCGGCCACCCATGCCTTCCAGATCGTCTTCTCGATCCACAACGTGACCTTTGCGCTCGCGCTCGGCATGGGATCGGCGGCCGGGGTGCGCGTGGGTAATGCGGTGGGCGAGGGCCTGCCGCGCGAGGCGCCCTGGCGAGCCACGATCGCGACCGCGCTGGCAGCTGCGGCGACCGGGGTGTGCGCCGTCATCCTGCTCGTGTTCGACCGCGGCATCACCGGTGCCTTCCCCGCCGCCGCCGAGGTGCATGTGCTCGCCGCGGCGATGCTGCTCGTCTGGGCGCCCTTCATCCTGTTCGACGGGGTGCAGGTGGTGCTGGTCTATACGCTGCGCTCGCTCGGCGACCAGGTCGCGGCCGGCCTCAACGGCATCGCCGCCTTCTTCGTCGTCACCGGCGGGCTCGGCTGGCTGCTGGTCGAGCAGGGCGTCGGCCCGATGGCGCTGGTCTGGGCCTCGGGCATCGGCATGGTCGCGGCGGCGCTGCTCAACGGCCTCCGGCTCGCCTGGGTGAGCCGGAGGCTGTGAAGACTAGATCCCCCGCGCGAAGCTCAGCTCGAGTACATGCGAATTGGCCGGCACGTCGAGCTTGGCCGAGTTGAACTCGATCCCGCCGTTAGGGGAGAGCGAGCGCACCTTGGGCTCGATCGTCCAGCTGTAGACCAGTCGCCCCTGCGCGTCGCGCAGCTCCGCGCGGATGTCGGGCACGCGCTGCACCGCACCGGTCGGGTTCACCACCCGGCCCGAGACCGCGAACAGCTCGTTGCCGCTGGCGAGGTTGCGGCGGTCGATCGACTTGTCGGCGAAGCGCAGCGGCGTCTCGGCATCGCCGAGCGGCAGGCCGAGCTGCGCGGCGATGCCGGGCTGGCCCGTATAGAGGATCGCCCCCGCGCCGATCAGCATCGAGGCACCCGCGACCATCGCCGCAGCGGTCCACCGCCGCGCCGGATTGCGCCGCGGCTTGAACGGCGGATGGTGTGCGAAGGCGTCGAAGTCGCGCCGAGGTTCGGCCACGGCATCGTCGACAAAGCTTCTGACCGGCGCCGGCCGGGGTCCGGCGGCGGGAGGCGCGGCTTCAGCCGCTGTTGCCGCGACCGGCGCCGTTTCAGGCGCCTCTGCCGGAGGAGCGGGCGGAATAGGCGGCGCCGCCGCACGCTCGACCGCCGGCGTCGATCGGTCGACCGCAGCCGACGCCGGCGCCTGGAACCAGCTATGCTTGCAATTGGCGCAGCGGACAGTGCGGCCGTCCGCACCGACCGCGCTGTCGGGAACGAGGTATCGCGTGCCGCACTCGGCGCATTCTAGGATCATGCGTCGTCACTCACACAGGCTGTTCGGCTCATCACACCCGATCAACCGCGCTGAATCTAAACACGAAACGACTCGGGGAGCAAGAGTCTCGAAAGAGTCAAGAGACATATTGTGGCACGAGGGCGCCTGTGCGATGGCTGTGGGCATCGGGGCAAGCAGCGGGTAAGCCGGCGCCGGCATGGCGAACATCGTCCAGTTCGAGAACGTCGGCCTGCGCTACGGCACGGGACTGGAGACACTGTCCGACGTCAGCTTCACGCTGGCGACCGGCGCCTTCTACTTCGTGACCGGCGCCAGCGGGGCGGGCAAGACCAGCCTCCTGAAGCTGCTCTACCTCGCGCAGCGGCCGACGCGCGGCACCATCCGCCTGTTCGGCGAGGATGCGGTGACGCTGCCGCGCTCGCGCCTGCCGGGATTCCGGCGACGGATCGGCGTGGTGTTCCAGGATTTCCGCCTGATCCCGCACCTCACCGCCTGGGACAATATCGCGCTGCCGCTGCGCCTGTCGGGCGTGCCCGAGGGCGATATCGAGGCGCCGGTGCGCGAGATGCTTGCCTGGGTCGGCCTGTCCGAACGCGCCCACGCCAGGCCGCCGACCTTGTCGGGCGGCGAGCAGCAGCGCATCGCCATCGCCCGCGCGGTGATCGGCCGGCCGGAGATGCTCGTCGCCGACGAGCCCACCGGCAACGTCGATCCCGAGATGGCGGCGCGGCTGCTCCATCTGTTCGACAGCCTCAACCGGCTCGGTACCACGGTGGTGGTGGCGACGCACGATTTCCATCTCCTGAGCCGCATCTCCAACGCGCATATGATGCGGATCGAGCACGGCCGGCTGCTCGACCCGACCGGCAGCCTGCGCCATCCGCCGGGACGGCCGGCATGAGCGAGGTCGAGGACGAGATCGCGGAGGGCGGCCGCGTCAGGCCGCGCTGGCGGCTGCTCGACGACGGCCGGCGCACGCGGGCGATGAGCTGGGTGATGGCAGTGATGCTGTTCCTGACCGTGCTCGCCGGTGCGCTGGGGCTCGGCACGCTCGGCGCGGCGACCGGCCTGGACAGCCAGCTCGCGGGGCGGCTCACGGTGCAGCTCCTGGGCGCGGACGACGACGCGGCGGCGGACCTCGCCCAGCGCCTGCGCGCGATGCCCGAGGTGAAGGCCGTGCGGCAGGTGCCGCGCACCGAGCTGGCGGAATTGCTCGAGCCCTGGCTGGGCGACGCCGGGCTCGACGCCGACCTGCCGATGCCGGCGATGATCGATGTCGACCTTCGGGATTCCGCGGACGCCACCGTCGCGCGCGTTTCGGCAGCCGCCCGCGCCGCCGCGTCCGGCGTGCGGGTCGATCGCAACGCCGCCTGGCTGGCGCCGGTGCGCAGCTTCGTGCTGTCGCTCGCCTGGCTGGCGGGTGGCCTCGTGCTGCTGATGGCGGGCGCGACCGCGGCGATCGTGCTGCTGGCTGCGCGCGCCGGGCTGGACACGCACCGCGACACCATCGAGGTGCTGCACATGCTGGGCTCGACCGACGTGCAGGTCGCGCGGTTGTTCCAGCGGCGCATTGCGATCGACACGCTCGTCGGGGGCGCGATCGGAACGGTGTTCGCGCTGGCGACCGTCACACTGCTCGGGAGCCGCATCGCCAGCCTCGATTCGGCGCTCGCCAGCGGGATCGGCCTCTCGGCATTCGACTGGTTGCTGCTCGCACTGATGCCGCTTGCCTTCGCGCTGCTGGCGATGGCCGCGGCCCGCATCACCGTGATCCGGGCGTTGAGGCAGGTGCTGTGAGGATCCTCGTCCGCCTCTTCGCGCTTGCCGCGCTGCTCTATCTGCTCGGCTTCGCGCTGTTCGGCTTCTCGCTCGGCCGTCCTCTGGGCGCGCGCAAGACCGATGCGATCGTGGTGCCGACCGGCGGCCCCGGCCGGATCGCGCGCGGGATCGCGGTGCTCAAGGCAGGCGAGGCGAAGCGGATGCTGATCAGCGGCACCGCGCCCGACGTGCGCCCGATCGAGCTCGCGATCGAATATGGCGTCGAGCCGCGATGGTTCACCTGCTGCATCGACCTGGGGCAGGAGGCGGTCGATACCCGCTCCAACGGCGACGAGACGGCCGAATGGGTGCGCGCGCACGGTTTCAGGTCGGTGCGGCTGGTGACGGCGGAATGGCATATGCCACGCGCGCGGCTCGAGCTCACCCACGCGCTGGGGCCCGATATCGAGGTGGTGGGCGACGCCGTCGTCACCCGGCCGAGGGTCGGTACGCTGACGCGCGAATACAACAAATATCTCGTCCGCCGCGCGGCGATCCTGTTCGGGATCGGCGGATGATCGCCTGGGCGCGCACCTTGCTGTTCATCCTCGTCTTCTGGGGCGGATCGGTGCCGTTCGTGCTCGGCGCGCCGATCGCCGCGCTGTTCGGGCGGCCGGCGCTTCGGCGCTATGCGCGAGCCTGGCTCGGCTTCCACAGCTGGGCGACGCGTTGGCTGATCGGCATCCGCACGCGGGTGATCGGCGCGCCGGCGGAGGGGCCCGCGCTTTATGCCTGCAAGCACCAGGCGATGTTCGAAACGTTCGAGGTCGCGCGGATGCTGGGGTCGCCCGCGCCGATCATGAAGCGCGAGCTTGCCGGCATCCCGATCTGGGGCTGGGCGGCGCAGCGCTACGGCGTGATCGTGGTCGACCGCAGCGCCTCCGCCACGGCGCTCAGGCGCATGATGCGCGATGCCGAAGAGGCGCTGGCCGAGGGCCGGCCGGTGGTGATCTTCCCCGAGGGCACGCGCGTGAAGCCCGGCGAGATGCCGCCGCTCAAGCCCGGCTTCGCCGGCCTCTACCGCGCGCTCGGCCTGCCGGTGATCCCGGTCGCGCTCGACAGCGGCCGGCTGTGGCCCAAGCGAGGGCCCAAGCGCGCCGGCACCGTCACCATCGCCTTCGGCGATCCGATCCCCCCGGGCCTGCCGCGCCGCGAGATCGAGGCGCGCGTCCATGCCGCGATCAACGTGCTGGAGTCCAACGTGAGAGGATAGCCAAGATGAAGATGGTGCTGTGCTGGCTGGCGCTGATCGGCGCGATCGGGTCGGGATTGATCGCGGGGTTCTTCTTCGCCTTCTCGAACACGGTGATGGGGGCGCTCGGCCGGATGCCGCCGGCGCAGGGGGCCGCGGCGATGCAGCACGTCAATGTCGTGGTGCTGAACCCATTGTTCCTGTCCGTGTTCATGGGGACAGCCGTCGTCGGCCTGGTGCTTGCCGGCGGCGGGCTGCTGCGGCTGGGGACGCCGGGCGCGGTGCTCGCGATCGTCGGCGGGCTCGCCTACGCGATCGGCACTTTCGGCGTGACGATGGCGTTGAACGTACCGCTCAACAACCGGCTCGCCGCGGCCGACCCGGCGACGCAGGAAGCCGCAGCGCTGTGGGCGACCTACCTCAAGGACTGGACCTTCTGGAACACGATCCGCACTTGGGCGGCGGTGGCGGCGATGGTGCTGCTGATCTTCGGCTGGCGGGATCTCAGCCGTCAATGATCCGAGCGGCCGAAGTCGGGCCGCGCGTCGTCCTGGCCCTGCTCGATGATCGAGCGGCGGACGGCGCGCGTCTCGGTGAACTTGTCGAACAGCACTTCGCCCTTGCCCCAGCGGATCGCGCGCTGGAGCTCGGTCAAATCCTCCGAGAAGCGCTGGAGCATGTCGAGCACCGCCTCCCGGTTCGCCAGGAACACGTCGCGCCACATCGTCGGGTCCGAGGCGGCGATGCGGGTGAAATCCCGGAAGCCGCCGGCCGAATATTTGATCACCTCGGAACTGGTCACCTCCTCGAGGTCGGAGGCGGTGCCGACGATCGTATAGGCAATGAGGTGCGGCAGGTGGCTGGTCACCGCGAGCACGCGGTCATGATGGTCGGGCGCCATCTGCTCGACGTTGGCGCCGAGCCGCCGCCAGAACTCCGCTATGCGCTCGACCGCGACCGGATCGGTGCCGTCGGGCGGTGTCAGGATGCACCAGCGCTTGTGGAACAGCGTCGCGAAGCCCGCCTCGGGGCCGCTGTTCTCGGTGCCGGCGACGGGATGGGCGGGGACGATGGTCGTGCCCGGCAGCGCCGTCGCCAGCGCCTCGACCACGCTCGCCTTGCATGAGCCGACGTCGCTGACGATTGCATCGGCCGGCAGGTCGGCAGCGATCTCCGCTGCGGCCGTGCCCATCGCGCCGACGGGGACGCACAGCACGACGAGGTCGGCGTCGATCACCGCCGCGCCGGCGCTGTCGGCGATGTCGTCGCAGAGACCGAGGGCGCGTGCGATCTCCCGCACCTCGGGATCGGCGTCGTAGCCGGACAAGGCCACGCTCGGCATCGCCTCCCGCACGCCGCGCGCGATCGACGAGCCGATGAGCCCGAGCCCGATGATCGAGACGCGCGAGAACGGCAGCATCAGCCGGCCTTCTCGACAAGGTCGCGCAACGCCGCCGCGACACCGCGCGTCTCGTCTTCCGTGCCGACGGTGATGCGAAGGCCGTGCGGCAGCCCCTGCCCCGGCAGCCAGCGCACGATATAGCCGGCGTCCATCAGCCCCTTGTAGGCTGCCTCGGCGGTCAGCTTGCCCTCGAACAGCACCAGCACGAAATTGGCCTGGCTCGGCACCGCCCGCAGCCCTGCGTTGCCGAGCTTGGCAACCTCCTCTGCGAACCAGCGCCGCCATTCGGCGTTGTGCGCGCGGGTGTGCTCGACGAACCCGGTGTCGCCGAGCGCGGCGATCGCGGCGGCGGTGCCGGCGATGGTGATCGAGAAAGGCAGACGGATGCGGTGCATCGCCTCGATGATCGCAGCCGAGGCATAGCCCCAGCCGATCCGCTCGGCGGCGAGCCCGTACATCTTGGAGAAGGTACGCGTGACCAGGACGTTGGACGCGCTCTCCGCGAGCGCCATCCCGCCATCCTCGGCCTCCCCCTCGATATATTCGGCATAGGCATGGTCGAGCACCAGCAGCACGTCGCCCGGCAGGCCCGCGTGCAGCCGGGCGATCTCCGCCTTGCCCGCATAGGTGCCGGTCGGGTTGTTGGGATTGGCGATGTAGACGATGCGCGTGCGCGGCGTCACCGCGGCGAGGATCGCGTCGACGTCGGTCGCATAGTCCTTGTCGGGCGCGACCACCGGCGTCGCGCCGACGCGCCGCGCGGCGATCTCGTACACCGCGAAGCCGTATTTGACGAAGATCACCTCGTCGCCCGGGCCGGCGAAGGCGCCCGCCGCAAGGTGCAGGATCTCGTCCGATCCATTGCCGTAGATGATCCGCATCGGATCGAGCCCGTATTTCGCCGCCAGCGTCTCGCGCAGCTCGGCGCCGCCGGCGTCGGGATAGCGCTCCAGCCGGCCGGCGGCGCTCGCGAACGCCTCGCGCGCGGCCGGGCTGGTGCCGAGCGGATTCTCGTTCGACGAGAGCTTGACGACCTTGCGGCCGTCGTCGGTGGTCGATCGCCCGGGCACGTAGGGCGCGATCGCCATGATCCAGGGCTTGGGGACAGGAGCGTTCATGAGGGCGAGGCGATGGCCCAATGCACGCGCGCTGGCAAGCATTGCGGCACGGCATGGGACTTGCGTTGCCGGGGAAACGGCCTAGCAGCGAGGCGATGAGCGACGCCCGCTTCGGTCTCGACCGCATTGCCCGTCTCGATTCTCCATTGTCGCTCGACAGTGGGGCCAGCCTGACGGGGGTCGAGATCGCGTACGAGACCTACGGCACGCTCTCGCCGGCGAAGGACAATGCGATCCTCGTCTGCCACGCGCTGACCGGCGACCAGCATGTCGCCTCCAATCACCCCCGCACGGGCAAGCCCGGCTGGTGGACGCGGATGGTGGGGCCGGGGAAGCCGATCGACACCGACCGCTACCTCGTCATCTGCACCAACGTGCTGGGGAGCTGCATGGGCAGCTCCGGCCCCGCCAGCCCGAGACCCGACGGTTGCCCCTATGGCATGGGCTTCCCGGTCATCACCATCCGCGACATGGTGCGCGCGCAGGCGATGCTGCTCGACCACCTCGACATCCCGACGCTGGCGGCGATCGTCGGCGGGTCGATGGGCGGGATGCAGGCGCTGAGCTGGGCGGCGACCTATCCCGAGCGCGTCCGCGCGGCGGTGGTGATTGCCTCGACCGCGCGGCATTCGGCGCAGAACATCGCCTTCCACGAGGTCGGTCGCCAGGCGATCATGGCCGATCCCAAATGGCGCGGCGGCGACTATTACGGCACCGGCGATCCGCCGACCGCGGGCCTCGCCGTCGCCCGCATGGCCGCGCACATCACCTATCTCTCCGAAGCCGGCCTCACCGAGAAGTTCGGCCGCAAGCTCCAGGCGCGGCCGGACAAACCCAATGGCGCCAAGACCTTCGGCTTCGACGCCGATTTCCAGGTCGAGAGCTACCTGCGCCACCAGGGGCTGACCTTCACCGACCGGTTCGACGCCAACTCCTATCTCTACATCACCCGCGCGCTCGACTATTTCGACCTGGCGGAGGAGCATGGCGGCCTGCTCGCCAACGCCTTTCGCGGCTCGAGGACCCGCTTCTGCCTGGTGAGCTTCGACACCGACTGGCTCTATCCCACCGCTGAATCGCGCACCATCGTCCATGCCCTCAACGCCGCCGGCGCCGCGGCGAGCTTCGTCGAGCTCCATTCGCCGTACGGCCATGACGCCTTCCTGCTCGAATCGCCCGAATTGAACCGGGTCGTCGACGGTTTCCTGCGGACCAACGGACATGGCTGAGACCATCCTCTCCGACGATCGCGCGCGACTGGATGTGGAGCGCATCCACGGCTGGCTCGCCTCCAGCTATTGGTCCCCCGGCATCGAGCGGGCATTGGTCGAGCGGGCCATCGCGGGATCGCATTGCCTCGGTGCCTATCGCGATGGCGAGCAGCTCGGCTTCGCGCGGATGATCACCGATCACGCCACCTTCGCCTGGCTGGCGGACGTCTGGGTCGACGAGGCGGCGCGCGGGCTCGGCATCGCCCGGCGGATGGTGCGCTGGTTCCTCGACCATCCGGACTTCGCCACGATCCGGCGCACGGGCCTCGTCACGCGCGATGCCCATGACGTCTATGCGGCGTGCGGCTTCACGCCGCTCCACCGGCCCGACTATTTCATGGAGCGGCTGGCGCCCTGGGCGATCCGGCTGATGCAGAGCGATGCCGAGCAGCTTGCGTCCTGATCTCGCGATCATCGCCGCCAACGTCGCGCCGGGCAGCCGCGTGCTCGACGTCGGCTGCGGCGACGGCGCGCTGATGGCGGCGCTGCGCGACGAGCGCGGCGTCGACGCGCGCGGGCTCGAGCTCGACCCGGGCGACGTCGCGACGGCGGTCGCGCGCGGGCTGTCGGTGGTGCAGGGCGACGCCGACGCCGACCTCAAGGACTATCCGACCGACGCCTTCGACTATGCGATCCTGAGCCAGACGCTCCAGACCACGCGGCGGCCGGACCATGTGCTCGACGAGCTGCTGCGGATCGGACGGCGGGCGTTCGTCTCCTTCCCCAATTTCGCGCACTGGCGGGTGCGTGCGTCGCTGCTGTTCGGCGGGCGGATGCCGGTCACGCGGCTGCTGCCGCTCGAATGGTACGAGACACCCAACATCCACCACGTCACCGTCGACGACTTCCGCGCCTTCGTGAGGCAGCGCGGGATCACGGTGGAGGGCGCATGGTTCCTCGCGAATGGTGCTCCCGCCCGGCCGGCGGCGGCGAACCTGTTCGCCGAGCACGCCGTGTTCCTGCTGAAGCGCTGACCGGCGCAAGCAACAGAATCGTAAACGCTGCTATTCCAATGGGAGGCTTGCAGCGTGAGCGGGGCGGCGCCAGCTCCGTTCCATGAAGAAGATCGGCTTCCTCTCGTTCGGACATTGGTCCGCGTCCCCTCAGTCGGCGACACGATCCGCCGCCGACGTGCTGCTGCAATCGATCGAGCTCGCAGAGACGGCGGAGGAGCTGGGCGCGAACGGCGCCTATTTCCGCGTCCATCACTTCGCGCGTCAGCTCGCCTCGCCCTTCCCCCTGCTGGCGGCGGTCGGCGCACGGACCAGGCGGATCGAGATCGGCACCGGCGTGATCGACATGCGCTACGAGAATCCCTTCTACATGGCCGAGGACGCCGGCGCGGCGGACCTGATCAGCGGCGGACGGCTCCAGCTCGGCATCAGCCGCGGCTCGCCCGAGCAGGTGATCGATGGCTGGCGCCATTTCGGCTACGCACCGGCGGAAGGGCAGAGCGACGCCGACATGGGGCGCCGTCACGCCGAGGTCTTCCTCGAGCTGCTGAAGGGAGACGGCTTCGCGCAGCCCAATCCGCGCCCGATGTTCGCCAATCCGCCGGGCCTGTTGCGGCTCGAACCTCATTCGGAAGGGTTGCGCGAGCGCATCTGGTGGGGCTCGGCGTCCGACGCGACCGCGGTCTGGGCGGCGCGGATGGGCATGAACCTGCAGAGCTCGACGCTGAAGGCCGACGAGACGGGAGAGCCGTTCCACGTCCAGCAGGCGAAGCAGATCCGTGCCTATCGCGAGGCGTGGAAGGAGGCCGGCCATTCCCGCGAGCCGCGGGTGTCGGTCTCACGGTCGATCTTCGCGCTCGTCGACGATCGTGACCGCATGTATTTCGGGCGCAGCGACAGCAGCGATCAGATCGGCATCATCGACAACATGCGCGCGGTGTTCGGCCGATCCTACGCCGCCGAGCCCGACAGGCTGGCGGAGGAGCTGAAGGCGGACGAGGCGATCGCGGAAGCGGACACGCTTTTGCTCACCGTCCCCAACCAGCTCGGCGTCGAGTATAATGCCCATGTCATCGAGGCGATACTCAAGTACGTGGCCCCCGCGCTCGGATGGCGGTAACCCTTACCGCGCGATCTGGACCTTAGTCGTCAGAACGGCACATCGTCGTCGAGGTCGTCCGCGAGGCCGCCGCCGAAGTCGTTGCCCTTGGCCGCGCCTGAGCGCTGCCCGCCCGAGTTGAAGTTGCCGCCGCGACCGCCCGAGCTCTGTCCCGCGAAATCGTCGCTGCCGCCCGACCAGTCGTCACCGCCGCGCGGGGCGCCGCCACCGCCGCCCGGCGCGCCGTCGAGCATCGTCAGCACGCTGTTGAAGCCCTGCAGCACGATCTCGGTCGAATAGCGGTCCTGGCCCTGCTGGTCCTGCCATTTGCGGGTCTGCAGCGCGCCCTCGACATAGACCTTGCTGCCCTTGCGCAGATAGCGCTCGGCGACGTTGGCGAGGCCCTCGTTGAAGACCTTGACCGTGTGCCACTCGGTCTTTTCCTTGCGCTCGCCGGTAGCGCGGTCCTTCCAGCTTTCCGACGTCGCGATGCGCAGCTCGACGACCTTGCCGCCGTTCTGGAAGCTGCGGCTCTCGGGATCGCGTCCCAGGTTGCCGACCAGGATGACCTTGTTGACGCTGCCCGCCATTCAAAAATTCCTACAATCCGATTGCCGTCGCGACCCAATAGGTCGCCCCCGCAGCGATGTAGGCCAATGCGAACAGATAGCCAACCATGAAGGCGGGCCACTTCCATCCATTCGTTTCACGGCGGGTGACGGCGATGGTCGAGATGCACTGCGGCGCGAACACGAACCACATCAGGAAGGCGAGCGCGGTCGGCAAGGTCCAGCGGCCCTTGAGCTGGTCCTGGATGCGGCCCTCGTTGGCGGCGTCGGTGCCGTCGATCGCATAGACGGTGCCGATCGCCGCCACCGCCACCTCGCGCGCCGCCATCGCCGGCAGCAGCGCCAGCGAGATGTCGCGATTGAAGCCGATCGGCTTCACCACCAGCTCGATCGCCTGGCCGATGCGGCCGCCGACGGAGTAATCGACCGGCGAGATGCCTGAGCCCTCGGGCGGCTTGGGGAAGCTCAGCAGCAGCCACAGCACCACCGTGGTCGCGGCGATGATCGTGCCGGCGCGCTTCAGGAAGATCAGCGCGCGCTGCCACAGGCCGATCAGCACGTCGCGCACGCTCGGCCACTGGTACTTCGGCATCTCCATCATGAAGCCGGAGGAGGCGCCCTTGGTCACCGTGCGCCGCAGCACCAGCGCCGCGCCATAGGCGCCCGCGACGCCGACGATCAGCAGGCCGAACATGACCAGCCCCTGCAGCCGCACGAACGGCAGCACCTGGGTGTTGGGGATCATCGCGCCGATGATGAGCGTATAGACCGGCCAGCGCGCCGAGCAGGTCATCAGCGGCGCGATCAGGATGGTGGTGAGCCGGTCCTTCTCGTCGTCGATCGTGCGCGTCGCCATGATCCCCGGCACGGCGCAGGCGAAGGAGGACAGCAGCGGGATGAAGGCGCGGCCCGACAGGCCGACGCTCGCCATCAGCCGGTCCATCAGGAACGCCGCGCGCACCATGTAGCCGGTCGATTCGAGCACGAGGATGAACAGGAACAGGATCAGGATCTGCGGCAGGAACACGATCACCGCGCCGACGCCGGCGATCAGGCCGTCGGTGATCAGCGAACGGACGAAGCCGTCCGGCATCACCTCCCGCATCCAATTGCCGAGCGAGGAGAAGCCGGCGTCGATCGCATCGGCCGGGACCGTCGCCCAGGTGAACACCGCCTGGAACATCACGAACAACAGCGTCAGCAGCAGCACCGGCCCCGCCACCGGATGCAGCGCGATCGCGTCGAGCCGATGCGTCCACCGCCGCACCGCCGTCTCGGAGACGGTGGCCTTCGCCGCAATGGAGCGGGCGAGGCGCTGGAGCGTGGCGATGTCGTCGACCGCCCCGCCGCCGGCCCGGACCGGCCGCGCGCCGGCGACCTGCACCGCCTCGGCGAGCCGCTCCTTGAGCTGATCGGTGCCGCGCTTGCGGACCGCGACGGTCGGCACCACCGGCACGCCGAGCTCCTCCTCGAGCCGCGCCGGATCGAGCACCAGCCCGTCGCGCTCGGCGAGATCGATCATGTTGAGCGCGACCACCACCGGCGTGCCGAGCGCGATGAGCTGGAGCGCGAAGCGGAGGTGATTGTCGAGGTTGGCGGCGTCGACCACCACCAGGATCGCATCGGGCAGCCGCTCGCCTTCCTGCCGTCCCAGCACGACGTCGCGCGTCACCCGCTCGTCGGGGGAGGCGGGGTCGAGGCTGTAGGCGCCGGGCAGATCGATGAGCTCGATCGGGCGTCCGTCGGGCAGCGCCATCCGTCCCGAATGGCGCTCGACGGTGACGCCGGGATAATTGCCGACCTTCTGCCGCGCGCCGGTGAGCGCGTTGAACAGCGCGCTCTTGCCGGCATTGGGATTGCCGACGACCGCGACCAGCGGCGCGAGGGTGGCGGGGGCGTGCGTCGGACCTACTCTAGCTGGCGGGGGCGACGTGGATGGCGTGGCCGACGTGGCGGCGAATCGCCACCGTCATCCGTCCGATCCGGCAGGCGATCGGCCCGCTGCCGAGCGAGGCCTTGTGCAGCAGCTCGACCTCGACGCCTTCGTCGAGCCCGAGCTCGCGCAGCCGCCGCGCCTCCGGGACGCTCAGCGTGTCCCAGTCGACCGCGGCGACGGTGCCGGGCACGCGACGGGGGAGGTGGCCGAGTCGGACGGGAGCGGACAAGATGGCGGGAGCGTTCATTGCTGCGAGTGATTATCAATAGGAGCGCAGCGATGCCAGTGCAAATTGCACTTCTTTTCTTGTGTCTTCCCGCTCTGATTGAAGGAGCATCGGTGCTCCTGCGAAAGCAGGAGCTTGGGCCGCAAGCGATGCGCCCGTAATCCAGGGCTCCTGCCTTCGCGGGAGCCCGATGCTACCTCCGTCCAGGCAGCTTCTAACGTACCGGATAGCGCAGGCGCCCGACGAAGCGCGACAGGCTCGGCCGGTTGGCGGTGCGGGCAAGGAAGCCGGCCTTGGCCTTCTCGAACGCCATGATGCCGTCGATGCGCCGCTGGAGGAAGGCGCTGGTGTCGCCATGGCCTTCGCTCTCGTCGCCGAGGAACACCTGGATCGTCGCGGCATAGACGCCGGCGAGGATGGCGCGCTTGGTATAGTGGTTGTAGTCGGTCGCGGTATCGCCCGCCGCGCGCCACATGACGTCGGCCGAGCGCCAGCCGAGTTTCGCCGCGCGCGGCAGGTTCTGCGGCAGCGCCAGCACCGCATAGGTCCGCCGGAGCGATTCGCGCAGCGGGGCGAGCAGATCGAGCCGCACCTCGACCAGCGCCGCGATCCTCTGCCGCACCTTCATCGCCGCCAGCGCCTCGGGCGGCAGCTTGGCGAGCATCGCGCGGTCGATGTGGGCGAACCAGGCGTCGATCATCTCGACCGCGCCGCCCGGCCAGGCAAGCTTCGCCACGTCGGGATCGACCCCGCGCATCGCGGCGGCGGCGGCGATGGCGCGTGGCGTCCAGCCGTCGAACGCGGCGTTGACCGCGACATCGCCGATCAGCGCGTCGCGAATCTCGTCGAGCGTGGCGTCGGTGAGGTCAGCCATCCCGGCTCCTTTGCGCCTGCGCGCCGACGGGCGCAAGCTGCACCGGCGTGCGCCCGCCCCGGCGGACCAGCACCAGCGCGAGCGCGACCAGCGCGGCACCGACGAAATCGAGCGTGCCGAGCCGCTCGTCATAGACGACCCAGCCGATCGCCGCCGCCACCACCGGCTGGATCAGCAGCGCGATGCCGACCACCAGCGGCGAGAGCTTGCCGAGCGCGTAGATCATCAGCCCCTGCCCCACCACCTGGCTCACCACGGCCAGCGCGACCAGCGGCCCCCAGCGCTGCGGCGGGATCGTCTCGCCGAGCAGCCAGGCGGCAGCGAGCAGCGGCAGCACGCTGGCGACGCTCGACAGGGCGAGAGCAGGCAGCGGCGCCATCCGCTCACGCACCTGCGACATGAGGATGAAGTAGAAGGCGTAGAACAGGCCCGCGGCGAGGCAGAGGAGATCGCCGACGAGATGGCGCGAGGACAGCTCGGCCGAGCGGCCGAGCAGCAGCGCGGCACCCACTGCGGCGATGCCGAGCGCCGTCGCCTGCGAGCGCGACGGCCAGCTCCGCGCGGCGACGAAGCCATAGATCGGAAAGACCAGCGTGGCGATGTTGCCGAACAGCGTCGAGTTGGCGAGCGTGGTCTGATGGATGCCGGCGTGCCAGCTCCCGAGATCGGCGGCGAAGGCGAGGCCGCTCACGCCCAGCACCCACCACAGCCCCTTGGCGCTGGCAATGGTCCGCTGGCGCAGCAGCCCCGTTGCCGCCAGCAGCAGAGGCGCGGCGAGCATCATGCGCCAGAAGGCCGCCGCGACCGGCCCCGTATCGGACATCCGCACGAACCACGGGCCGAAGGCGAGCGCGACGTTCGCCCCCGCCACGGCCAGCAAGGGTAAGATCTGGCTTTGCTGCGGTGCAGCTTTTCTTGGGTCTCCGCTCCGGTGCATGTGGCCCTGTAACGTCCTAGCTTCGCGGCGTCGCCCCCGAGGGAGGTTTTATCGGTCATGCCCAGCTTGTTCGACTCCATCGATCTCGGCGCGATCCGCGCGCCCAATCGCGTCCTGATGGCGCCGCTGACCCGTGGCCGCTCGACCGATGACCATGTGCCGACGCCGCTGATGATCGACTATTACCGCCAGCGGGCCGGCGCCGGGCTGATCATCACCGAGGGCACCGGCATCAGCCGCGAAGGGCTCGGCTGGCCCAAGGCGCCCGGCCTGTGGACGGACCAGCAGGTCGAGGCTTGGAAACCGGTCGTCGACGCGGTGCACGAGGCGGGCGGGCGGATCGTGCCGCAGTTGTGGCACATGGGCCGGCTGGCGCGGCCGGACATCACCGGCCAGCAGTCGCTGTCCTCCTCGTCGATCCAGGCGCCCTATGTTCCCGGCAAACCCAACCCCTATGACGAGCCGCGGCCGGCGACGCTCGACGACATCAAGCGTGTCCTGGATGATTTTTCCGCCGCCGCCCGCAATGCGCTGCGCGCCGGCTTCGACGGCGTCGCGCTGCACGCTGCCAATGGCTATCTGATCGACCAGTTCCTGCGTGACGGCGTCAACAAGCGCGACGACGACTATGGCGGCGCGCCGGAGAACCGCACCCGCCTGCTCCTCGAAGTCGTCGACCGGCTGATCGCCGAGGCGGGCGCGGCGCGAACCGGCGTGCGCCTGTCGCCCAACGGCGAGACCCAGGGCGCCGACGACAGCGATCCCGAAGCGGTGTTCATGCCGGCGGCGAAGGCGCTCGCCGAGCGCGGCATCGCTTTCCTCGAGCTGCGCGAGCTCACGCCGGAGGGAACTTTCGGCAAGAGCGACGTGCCTCCGCTCAGTCCGAAGATCCGCGAGGTCTTTCCGGGCCCGCTGGTGCTGAACCAGGACTATGACCTCGCGGGCGCGCAGGCGGCACTGGACGCGGGGCTGGCCGATGCGATCGCCTTCGGCCGGCCGTACATCGCCAATCCGGATTTGGTCGAACGCCTGCGCCGCGGGGGACCGCTCAACCCGGTCGACCCCAGGACCTTCTACACGCCGGGGGCCGAGGGTTACACCGACTATCCGGCGCTGCCCGAGACCAAGGCTGCGTGATCAACGGCCGCATGGTCACGGCCTGGGATCGGTCGACATTTTGGGAAGGCTCCTTCCGTAGCCTGGTTTCCAGCCGTCACCCGGACTTGTTCCGGGGTGACGCTGAGGAGGGGCGGGACGTCAGTCCTCTCCTCGAATGCCGATCCGCTCTTAAGCGCGACGGGCGGTCACGAAATAATCGAGCGCGCGGCTGTCGCTGAGCAAGAAGCCGTGACCCGGCGACAGGCTGAGCCCGCGCGTGTCGATCACCTTCAGCCCTGCATCCTCGACCAGGGTTGTGAGCTCGTCGGGGGTCAGGAACTTGTGCCAGTCGTGCGTGCCCTTGGGGATCTGGCCGGTGCCCTCGCCGATGGTGATCATCGCGAGGCGCGACAATGCGGTGCGGTTGGGCGTCGACAGCAGCATGAGGCCGCCCGGCGCCAGCACGTCCGCCAGCCCGCGGACGAAGGCTGCGGGGTCGGTGACGTGCTCGATCACCTCGAAGCTCACCACCAGGTCGAAGCGTCGGCCGGCGACGGCTTCGACTCCTCCCGCGAGATAGTCGACGGCGAGGCCGCCCGCCGCCGCATGAGCGCGGGCCGCGCCGATGTTCTCCGGGGCCGCGTCCACACCCGTCACCGCCGCGCCCAGCCGGGCGAGCGGCTCCGCAAGCAGCCCGGCGCCGCAGCCCATGTCGAGCGCGGTCCTGCCCGCGAGCGGCGTGAAGCTCGCCGGATCGCCGCCCCAATGCGCGTCGACCTGCCCGCGGAGGTAAGCCAGGCGCGGCGGGTTCAGCCGGTGAAGCATCGCCGACGATCCCTTCGGGTCCCACCAGTCGGCGGCGAGCCTGCCGAAATGGGCGGCCTCGGCCGGATCGATAGTTGCGGCTGTTACGGTTGCGTGACCCATGCCGTCTCCCTATCAGGGCGCCCCACCTCACCCAAGGGATAAGCGACACCCATGGCCCGCATCGTGATGAAGTTCGGCGGCACCTCGATGGCGGGCATCGAGCGCATCCGCAGCGTCGCCGCGCGGGTCAAGCGCGAATGGGAGGCGGGGAACGAGGTCGCCGTGGTCGTCTCGGCGATGGCCGGGGAGACCGACCGGCTGGTCAATTTCTGCCGCGAGGCGTCGTCGCTCTACGATCCGCGCGAGTACGACGTGGTGGTCTCCTCGGGCGAGCAGGTGACGAGCGGGCTGCTCGCGATCGCGCTGCAGGCGATCGGGGTGCCGGCGAGGAGCTGGCTCGGCTGGCAGCTGCCGATCCGCACCTCCGACGGCCACGGCTCGGCGCGCATCGCCGAGATCGACACGACCGCGCTCAACAACAGTCTCGCCGACCGCGAAGTCGCGGTGATCCCGGGCTTCCAGGGCCTTGCGGCCGGCGAGCGCGTGACGACGCTCGGCCGCGGCGGCTCCGACACCTCGGCGGTGGCGATGGCGGCGGCGATGAAGGCGGACCGCTGCGACATCTACACCGACGTCGACGGCGTCTACACCACCGACCCGCGCATCGTGCCGCGGGCGCGCAAGCTGAAGCGCGTGACCTATGAGGAGATGCTCGAGCTCGCCAGCGTCGGCGCCAAGGTGCTGCAGACGCGCTCGGTCGGGCTCGCGATGAAGGAGAATGTCCGCGTCCAGGTGCTCTCGTCGTTCGTCGACGAGGAAGGCAGCAGCGGGGGTGGGGCGGAGCCCGGCACGATGATCGTCGGGGAAGAGGAGATCGGAGACATGGAACGCCAGCTCATCACCGGCATCGCCCACGATAAGAACGAGGCGAAGATCACGCTGACCAAGGTGCCCGACCGCCCCGGCGCGGTGGCGAGCATCTTCGCGCCGCTCGCCGACGGCGGGATCAACGTCGACATGATCATCCAGAACATCGCGCACACGACCGGGTCGACCGACGTCACCTTCACCGTGACCAACGCCGACCTCGCGCGCTCGATCGACATGCTGACCCGCGCCAAGGAGGAGATCGGCTTCGCGGAGCTGATGCACGATACGCGCGTCGCCAAGATCTCGATCGTCGGCGTGGGGATGCGCAGCCATGCCGGCGTCGCTTCGACCATGTTCCGTACATTGGGCGAGCGCGGGATCAACATCCAGGCGATCTCGACCAGCGAGATCAAGGTCAGCGTGCTGATCGAGGAGGATTATACCGAGCTCGCGGTGCGCGTGCTTCACACCGCCTATGGGCTCGACGCGCCGGAGGATGCGGCGGCCTGAGGCGGCGATGCCGCTTGCCGCGCCGGGTCGGCGGGGCTACCGGCGCGCGGATGACTGACTCCTCGATCGGCCGCGAGCGCCTGGCCCGGCGCATGGCGCGCGGCGCGCAGTTCCTCGGCTCGGACGTCGCCATCCTGTGCGGAGCGATGTCGTGGGTGTCCGAGCGTAACCTGGTCGCCGCCATCTCCAACGCGGGCGGCTTCGGCCTGATCGCGTGCGGGGCGATGAGCCCCGAGCTGCTCGACGCCGAGATCGCCGGGACCAAGGCGCTGACGACCAAGCCGTTCGGCGTCAATCTGATCACCATGCATCCGCAGCTGTTCGACCTGATCGACGTGTGCCGCAAGCACGAAGTGAGCCATGTCGTGCTCGCGGGCGGGCTGCCGCCGGCGGGGAGCCTCGATGCGATCAAGGGCAATGGCGCGAAACTGATCTGCTTCGCCCCGGCGCTGGCGCTGGCCAAGAAGCTGATCCGGTCCGGCGTCGACGCGCTGGTGATCGAGGGGATGGAGGCCGGCGGCCACATCGGCCCGGTCTCGACCAGCGTGCTCGCGCAGGAGATCCTGCCCGAGGTCGCCGCCGACGTGCCCGTGTTCGTCGCCGGCGGCATCGGCCGGGGCGAGGCGATCGCGGGCTATCTCGACATGGGTGCGGCGGGGGTGCAGCTCGGCACCCGCTTCGTCTGCGCGAGCGAGAGCATCGCCCATCCCAACTTCAAGAAGGCGTTCCTGCGCGCCTCCGCCCGCGACGCGGTCGCCAGCGTCCAGGTCGACCCGCGGCTGCCGGTGATCCCGGTGCGCGCGCTCAAGAACGCCGGCACCGAGCTGTTCACCGCCAAGCAGCGCGAGGTGGCGCAGGCGCTCGACGACGGCGGCATCGAGATGGCCGAGGCGCAGCTGCAGATCGAGCATTACTGGGCCGGGGCGCTGCGCCGCGCGGTGATCGACGGCGACGTCGAGCACGGCAGCCTGATGGCGGGCCAGTCGGTCGGCATGGTGACCCGCGAGGAGCCGGTCGCCGAGATCGTCGCTACGCTGATGGCCGAGGCGGCGCAGGCGCTGGAGAAGCGGGCGGGGTGACCGTCACCGCCGGTTGCCGAAAGTCACGAAAGTCGCACCTCTTTCGCGTACGCGCGCGGGGCAGCACTCCGGAGCGGTATCGCGATACCCGAAAATGTTGACCAAGTTGACTCTGCCGTCGCGTGTGCGCGTGAGGTGCGCAATCGTGACGAGGGAAGTCGGTCCTGAGAAAGAGCCCGTCCCGCGTGGCAGGCGAAGTCCTACATTTCAAGGATAAGCGGCCAGAGGCATGTCCCGGCGGTCGACGATGAAACGGACAGCAAACCGTTCAGGCCCAGACGCCCGCCCGCGGCTCAATCGTCGCAATATTCCCAGCGGCCCGCATCGCAGGCGGCGACTGCGCGGCGCCAGGCTGCCATCTTGCGCGCATATTCGGCATGGGCGTCGGCATATGTGTCGCGCGCCTCGCGGTAGCTCTGCCAGTTCCTGGCGTCGCGTTGGCGGACATGGGCGAGTTGGTCCTGATTCATGCGCTTGATGATCGCGCGATCGCGCTCGCGCGCCGCCGCGCCGCGCCTCGTCGGATCGCGCGGATCGTCGGCAAGCGCCGCCGTCGGCAGCAGCGCTGCACTCGTTGCAAGCGCGCAGGCAAACGAACCGAACTTCATGAACATGCGCCCCTCCATGCCCTCGCGCCCATTATTCACCTGGCGGTCGACGCAAGGCAATCGATTTGCGACGAGCAGGGATGCCTGCCCCATGCAAGCAGGAAATTCGCCGGACCCGCGCGATGAGCACGCCGGCATCGTCCACTCACCCGAGCAGATGCACAGCCGGACAGAATCGGATTGTTGGAACAGGAGCGCTCGGCTCTGACTGTAACGGTTCGTTAACCATTGGAAGAATGCAATGTCGCCGTCCGTGACGAAACTGGCCCCTGCGGTTGTGATTTTGGTTGGTGCGCTGGGGCTGGGTGGCTGTGCCACCAAGGGGTTCGTGAGAGAGCAGGTCGCCACCGTGAGCCAGCGCGTCGACGCACTCGAGGCGAGATTGCAGGAGACCGACGGCACGGCGAAGTCGGCACTGTCGGAGGCGCAGGCCGCATCCGGGCAGGCGCAGAACAATGGCCAGCGTCTCGATCAGCTCAATGCCCGCGTGGACGGCATCGAGCAGCGGATGCAGGAGAATCAGCGGAAGCGGCCGCGTAATTGATGCCGCACGCGAGCGAATGCTGATCGGATCGTGATTTCCCGCGTCGGCCTTTTCTCGGGGCGGGCGTTACGTTTCGAACGCCCCGAGCGATGATCCATGTCCTTGTGGCGCTTGCCGGACTTGCGCTGACCGTTCCCGTGCCTGCACGGGCGGAGGGCGGTCGGCCGCCGGAAACGACAACGCCGTCGCGGCCGGGGAGTCGGAACGCCGAGAGCGGCGTGATCCGCTCGGCGACGACCACGCGCGTCGCCGATTGGATCGCCGCGTCGGGGGACAATGGTTCCCTGCCGTACATCATCATCGACAAGAAGGCGGCGTCGCTCTTTCTGTTCGATGCCAAGGGGAAGCCGCTCGGCAAGGCTCCGGTCCTGATCGGCGTCGCCGTCGGGGATGACGCCACCCCTGGCGTCGGCAGCAAGAATCTCGCCGAGATCGGTCCCGCGGAGAAGACGACGCCGGCCGGGCGATTCCTGGCGAAATACGGGCTGGCGGCCGGACGGCAACGGGTGCTCTGGGTCGATTATGCCACGTCGGTGGCGCTCCATCCGATCCCGCCAGGCGCCAGCAAGAAGGAACGGCGCCGCCAGCGGATGCTGTCGCCGACGGCGGACGACAACCGCATAACATTCGGGTGCATCAACGTGCCCTTGGCGCTTTACAACAAGGGCGTGCGTCCGCTTTTCCGGAAGAAGGGCGGATATGTCTATGTACTGCCCGACACCAAGCCGATCGAGGACGTTTTCCCCCGCCTGCGGGCTCGGACCTTCACGAACGCTGGCGTGCCCTGAATAGCAGGCGCCGGTATTGCAGGCGCTTGCGTTGGCACCCGCCCGATCTATCTGATAGCGCTGCGCCATGGCCTTCACCGCCGCCGCCTCCGCCCGCGAGATCCTGGTCCGCCTTCATGACGTGATGGCGGCGCGCACCACCGCGCAGGCCAAGCTCAATGCCGTGGTCGACATCATCGGCGAGGCGCTGGAGAGCGAGGTCTGCTCGATCTACCTGCTGCGCGAAGGCGTGCTCGAGCTGTTCGCGACGCGCGGACTCGACGAGGCGGCGGTGCACGTCACCAAGCTCGCGCCCGGCGAGGGCCTGGTCGGCACGATCGCCGCGAACGTCGAGACGCTGAACCTCGACGAGGCCGCGAGCCATCCCGACTTCGCCTATCGGCCCGAGACCGGCGAGGAGCGTTTCCACAGCTTCGCGGGCGTGCCGATCATCCGCCGCGAGCGTGCGGTGGGCGTGCTCGCGGTCCAGCATGTCGAGCCGCGGCGCTACGACGAGGTCGAGATCGAGGCGCTGCAGACGGTGGCGATGGTGCTCTCCGAGCTGATCGCCAACGCCGGCCTGATCGACATGACGGGCGGCGGCACCACTCGCCCGCAGTCGACCGCGACCGCGCGCATCAGCGGCTTCAAGCTGGTCGACGGCATGGGCGCGGGCGTCGCCGTGTTCCACCAGCCGCGCATCGTCATCGAGCACACCGTCGCCGAGGACATCGAAGAGGAGCGGCGCCGCGTCTATTCCGCGTTCGACAAAATGCGCGACCAGATCGAACGCATGGCCGCGCAGGCCGAGTTCGGCGTCGGCGGCGAGCATGACGAGGTGCTCGAGACCTACAAGATGTTCGCCTATGACGAGGGCTGGTCGCGCCGGATCAACGAGGCGATCGACAGCGGCCTCACCGCCGAGGCGGCGATCGAGCGCGTGCAGCAGCGCACCCGGATGCGGATGCGCGAGATCGACGATCCGCTGCTCAGGGATCGGATGCACGATCTGGAGGATCTCTCCAACCGGCTGCTGCGCATCGTCTCGGGCCGGCTCGGCACGGCGGCGCAGATGGGCCTCCGCGAGGATTCGATCCTGCTCGCGCGCAACCTGGGGCCGGCCGAGCTGCTCGAATACGACCGCCGGCGCCTCAAGGGCGTGGTGCTGGAGGAGGGCAGCCTGACCGCGCACGTCACCATCGTCGCGCGGGCGATGGGCGTGCCCGTGCTCGGCCGCGCGCGCGACATCCGCCGGCTGGTGGGGGAAGGCGACCGGCTGCTGCTCGACGTCACCTCCGAGAGCCTGATCGTCCGCCCGTCGGCGGCGATGGAGGAGGCGTTCGAGGCCAAGCTGGCGGTCGGGCAGAAGCGCCGCGCCGCCTTTGCCGCCCTGCGGGACCAGCCGCCGGTGACCAAGGACGGGCACCGGATCACCGTGATGGTCAATGCCGGGCTGCGCGACGACGTCGCCGCGCTCGACCTGACCGGCGCCGACGGCATCGGGCTGTTCCGCACCGAGTTCCAGTTCCTGGTCTCGGCGACGCTGCCCCAGCGCGAGCGCCAGCAGCGGCTGTACCGCGACGTGCTCGACGCCGCCGGGGATAAGCCCGTCATCTTCCGCACCGTCGATATCGGCGGGGACAAGGCGCTCCCCTACCTCAACCACGACGAGAACGGGGAGGAGGAGAACCCGGCGATGGGCTGGCGCGCGCTGCGGCTCGCGCTGGAGCGCGAGGGGCTGATGAAGGCGCAGGCGCGTGCGCTGATCGAGGCGGCGGCGGGGCGGCAGCTCAACGTCATGTTCCCGATGGTGAGCGAGCCGTGGGAGTTCGACGAGGCCAAGGCGCTGTTCGAGGCGCAGCGCGAATGGCTGGCCGGGCGCAATCGCAAGATGCCGCACGAGATCCGCTATGGCGCGATGCTGGAGGTGCCGGCGCTGGCCGAGGTGCTCGACCAGCTGCTGCCGCGGCTCGATTTCCTGTCGGTCGGCACCAACGACCTGACGCAGTTCCTGTTCGCGGCCGACCGCGCGCATCCCAAGCTGGCGCTGCGCTACGACTGGCTGAGCCCGTCGATCCTGCGCTTCCTCGCCCGGGTCGCGGCGCCGGCGCAGGCGCTGGACAAGCCGGTAGCGGTGTGCGGCGAGATGGGTGGGCGGCCGCTGGAGGCGATGGCGCTGATCGGGCTCGGCATCGACCGCATCTCGATCACGCCGGCGGCGGTGGGGCCGATCAAGGCGATGGTGCGCAGCCTCGACCGCGCCGCGATCGTGGCGCAGATGCGCGAGTGGCTCGCTGCGCCGCCGTCACGCGACCTGAGGGGCGTGCTGGAAGAATGGGCGCGGGCGCATGGGGTGGTGCTCGACTGACTCGGCAACGAATCGCGCTTTTCCGCCATTGACAAGCGCTTCGACCGCATGGGACACACCCGCGCGCTGCGGCTCGTGGCGTGGCTCCCCACGGAGACGGCAATGGTCGAAGGCGAGGCGCAAGGCGACGCGAATTTGTTCCCGAAACAGTCGGGCGAGGTCCTGCGCGACGCGCGGATCGCGCAGGGGCTGGAGATCGCCGACGTCGCCGCGCGCACGCGCATTCCCCAGCGCCACCTTGAGGCGATCGAAGCGGGCAACTATGCGAGCCTGCCGTCGACCACCTATGCGATCGGCTTCGCCAAATCCTATGCCCGCGCGGTCGGTGTCGACGAGGTGACGCTCGGCGCGCAGGTGCGGAGCGAGCTGTCGGTGATGCCGGGGCGCGAGCCGACGCCGCTCTACGAGGCCGACGAGCCTTCGCGAACCCCGCCGAGCGGGCTGGTATGGGGCGGGGCGCTGCTCGCGCTGCTGATCCTGGCCGGGATCGGCCTGTGGTACGGAACCGGCATCTTCCGCGGCGACAGCGCGCCCACGGCGGCCGAGGCGCCGGCGGAGCCGCAGGCGGCGCCGGCCGACACGGTGGCCGTCGCGGTGCCGACGCCGGCGCCCGCGCCGACCGGCGGCCAGGTCACGCTCACCGCCACCGACGAGGTGTGGGTGCGCGTCTACGATGCCGTGAACAACACGCTGCTGATGAAGACGCTGGCGCCCGGCGAGAGCTACGATGTGCCGATGGACGCCAATGGGCCGATGATCAACATCGGCCGGCCGGACAAGCTCCAGGTCACCGTCAACGGATCGCGCGTGGCGCCGCTCGGCGACGGCCGGGTCGCGATCAAGGACGTGCCGGTCAGCGCGACCGCGCTGCTCGCCCGCACCGCGCCGCCGGCCGCGGTGGACGGATCGAACGCCACTGCCACCCCCTAGGTGTTTCGCGCTTCACGAGCGCGCGGGACTGTTTGGAACCCGACCCGCGGATCTCATCAGGGCCAGCGGTCACATACGCCGCCTAAACAGGCCGGACACATGGCTGCTGTCGGCCAGAACGTCATTTCCAACTTCAAACCTCTTGTCCCGCGGGCGCCGTCCACACAAAACACCTAGCCGCCCAGCAGCGGCATCCACATCGGCTGGCCGGCCACGCTCTGCGATCCACGCAACTTGTCGAGCGCCTGCGCGACCGCGCGTTCCGGCACCTCGTGCGTGACGATCGCGACCAACACGCGGCCGTCCTCCGCGGCGCCGCGCTGGATCAGGCTCTCGATCGAGACGCCGGCATCCCGCATCGCCGCCGCGATCTCGGCGAGCACGCCGACCTTGTCGGGCACGGTGAAGCGCAGATACGCGCGCCCGCGCCGCTCGCCCGAATCGGCGATGGGCAGCTCGCTCAGTGAGGCGGCCGGCATCGCATAGGGCGGCCCGAACTCGCCGCGCGCGATGTCGATGAGGTCGGCGACGACGGCCGAGGCGGTCGGCCCGTCGCCGGCACCGGCGCCCTGGAACAGCAGGCGGCCGACGTAGTTGCCTTCCGCCACCACCGCATTGGTCGAGCCGACGACATGCGCGAGCGGGTGGTCGAGCGGGACGAGATGCGGATGAACGCGCTGGAACAGCCCGTGCGCACCGGCTTCGGCGATGCCGACCAGCCGCACGCGGAAGCCGAGCGCGGCCGCTTCGGCGATGTCGGCGGCGATGACGTGGCGGATTCCGGTCACTTCGACCCGGTCGAACGCCGGCCGCGTGCCGAAGGCGAGGCTGGCAAGGATCGACAGCTTGTGTGCGGCATCGACGCCGTCGATGTCGAAGCTGGGATCGGCCTCGGCATAGCCGAGCGCCTGCGCCTCGGCGAGGACGTCGCCGAAGCCGCGGCCTTCGGACTCCATCTTCGACAGGATGAAATTGCAGGTGCCGTTGAGGATGCCGTAGACGCGGCTGATCTCGTTGGCGGCGGCGCCTTCGCGCAGGCTCTTGACGACCGGCACGCCGCCCGCGACCGCCGCCTCGAACTTGAGCGGGGTGCCCTTGGCCTCGGCCGCCTCGGCGAGCTCGAGCCCGTGATGCGCCATCATCGCCTTATTGGCGGTGACGAAGCCCTTGCCCGCGGCGAGCGACGCACGCGCGAGCGCCAGCGCGGGCCCGTCCGAACCGCCGACCAGCTCGACCACCACGTCGGCGTCGCGATGATTGGCGAGCGCAGCCGTATCATCCACCCAGGCGAAGCGCGAGATGTCGACCCCGCGATCCTTGGCGCGGTCGCGCGCGGATACCGCCACCACCTCGATCGGCCGCCCCGCCCGCCGCGCGATCAGCTCGCGATTGGCGTCGATCAGCCGGATCACCCCGCCACCGACGGTGCCGAGGCCTGCCAGAGCGACGCGCAACGGTTCAGTCATTCGATAACCCTTCCAAGCGCCGGCTGCGCTAGCGGAAGGAGAGATGCCGGAACAAGCCCGACCTCGAAGAATTATTTCTTGGTTTGGCTCGGTCGGCCATGCGTGCGTTCGTCTACCGCGCCGCGCTGACCCGCCAGATCACGTTGCCGACGTCGTCGGCGACCAGCAGCGCGCCGGTCGCGTCGGTGATCACCCCGACCGGGCGCCCTTGGGCCTTGCCCTCGGCATTGAGGAAGCCGGTCAGCACATCGACGGGTTTGGCATTCGGCAGGGGGAAGCCGTTGTTGCCGAAGGGGACGTAGATCACCTTGTACCCCGCCGGGGGCACCCTGTTCCACGAGCCATGCAGGCCGATGAAGGCGCCGTTGGTGAAGGTCGGCCCGAGCTTGGCGTCGGCGGCGAAGCTGAGGCCGAGCGCGGCGGTATGTGCGCCGAGCGCATAGTCGGGACGCTTCGAATATTCCTGCAGCGCCGGATTGGCGGGCTCGACGCGCCTGTCCGGATAGCCGCCCCAATAATACCAGGGCCAGCCGAAATGGTCGCCGAGGTCGACCTCGGTCAGATAATCGGGCGGCAGGTCGGAGCCGAGCATGTCGCGTTCGTTCACCACCGTCCACAGCCGGCCGGTCTTGGGTTCGAACGCCATGCCGTTGGGATTGCGCAGCCCGGCGGCGAAGATGCGTAGCGCCTTCGTCTCCAGATTATATTCGAGGATGTTGGCGCGATACTTCTCCGCATCCAGGCCGTTCTCGGCGATGTTCGAGGCCGAACCCACGGTGATGTAGAGCAGCTTGCCGTCGGGGGAGGCGAGGAGGTTGCGCGCCCAGTGATTGCCGCCGCCGGGAAGCCGCGTCACATGCTCGGGCTTCGCCGTGATCCTGGTCTGGCCCGGCCTGAAGGGGAAGCGCACCACCGCGTCGGTGTTGGCGACGTAGAGCCAGTCGCCGATCAGCGCCATGCCGAACGGCGAGTTGAGACCGCCGACCAGCACCGTCCTTCCCTCGGCCACTCCGTCATGGTCGGCGTCGCGCAGCAGAGTGATGCGGTTGGCCGACGGCACGCCGGCGCCCGCGCGGCCCATCAGGCGGCGCATCACCCAGCCCTGGATGCCGCCGCCTTTACGCGGGGGCGAGTTGGTCTCGGCGACCAGGACGTCGCCGTTGGGCAGGCGATAAAGCCAGCGCGGATGATCGAGTCCCGCGGCGAAGGCCTGGACCTGAAGGCCCGGCGCCGCCTGCGGCCTGGCGCCGCTGCGCCAGCCGACCACGTCGGCGATCCTGACCGTCGGCACCGTCTGACGGCGCGGCTCGGTGATATCGGGGCGCGGACCCATGACCTGCTCGATCGGCGTCCGCGCCTGGTCGGGCCGGCTGATCCACCACCAGCCGGCGGCGACCACCGCCAGCACGAGAGCGAGGACGATCAGGATATGTCTGCGCATGGGTACCAGCCTAAGGCCCGGCGTGCGCGCACGCAATCGGCCGCAGCCAGCCGCGCGGGTCAGGCGATCAGATCGATCGCATTCCTCGCCAGCGCGTCCAGCTCCTCCTTGGGAGCGCCCGCCCGTGCGCGGACGCTGAGGGAATGGACGATGCCGGCGATGACGGGGGCGTGCGTCCTCGCGTGTTCGTCCCCTGCATCGGCGAGGAGGCGTTCGATCCGCTCATCCTCCATCGCGAGGAACCCGGCGAGCTGCGCGCGAACCTCCTCGTCGGCAACGGCGGCGGTGGCGGCGGTGGAGATGAAGACGCAGCCGGACGGGCGGTCCTCGCCCGTCAGATAGCCGTCGATGATCACGCGGAACATCGTCTCCAGCATCGGCCGCAGTGGCAGCCGCTGCTCGGCGAGGCGATCGAAGCCGCGCATCGCACGCGCATGAATGCGCTCGAGCGCTGCCAGGTAGAGCGCGCGCTTGTCGCCGAACGCCGAATAGAGGCTCGGCCGGTTGAGCCCGGTCGCGTCCGCCAGCTCGTCGAGCGAGGTGCCGGCATAGCCGCGCGTGCGGAACCGCTCCGTCGCCGCGGCGAGCGCGCGGTCGGGATCGAAGCTGCGCGGACGGCCGCGAGGACGGCCGGAAGTTTTTTGTACCATTTCGCAAGGAATCCTTGACCCGACCAATTTCATGCGAGACAGTATGAAAATCAAGTCCAATGGAGTCGCCAAGGAGTCCTATGTCATGAAACTCTATTTCATTCCTTTCGCCTGCAGCCTTGCGGCGCGGATCGCGGTGATCGAAGCCGAGCTCGATGCCGAGTTCGTGCAGGTGACGCCCGACGCGGTGCTCGCCGACGGGCGGCCGTTCCGGACGGTGAGCCCGATGGGCTACGTCCCCGCGCTGGAGACCGAGGCCGGCCTGATGCTGACCGAGGGCGCAGCAGTGCTCTCCTATATCGCCGATCTCGCTGCCGAGGGCGTGCTGGCGCCGCCGCTGGTCAGCGACGAGCGCTACCGCATGACGATGTGGCTCAATTTCGTCGCGACCGAGCTGCACAAATCGGTGTTCGCGCCGCTGATGGGCCGGACCGCCGGTCCCGAGGAGCGCGCGGCGGCGAAGGCGCGGGCGGCGCGGCCCTTCGCGGTGCTCGAGGCGCATTTCACGGAGGGACGGCCGTTCCTGGTCGAGACGTTCAGCGTGGCCGACGCCTATCTGCTCGCGGTGCTCAACTGGTGCGAGCACGCCGGCGTGCCGATCGAGGAGTGGCAGGCGGTGAAGGCCTGGCGTGCCGCAATCCGGCGGCGGCCCTCGGTGGCGCAGGCGATGGCCGAGGAGATGCCGCTGCTCAAGGCGGCCTAAGGAACGCTCCCCCCTCTTGCCGTCATCCCGGCTTTCGCGGGGATGACGGCGGATACGAGGCGAAGCTATTCCATAAAGACTGCCGTCAGGACTTAACGCGCCGACTGCGATCCGCTAGGCGCTGAGCGAATGGCAGCGGTCATCACCTGCGATGTCGCGATCGTGGGCGGCGGGCTCTCGGGCTGCCTGTTCGCGCTCGCGCTCGCCGAGCGGCGACCCGAGCTCAGCCTCCGGCTGGTCGAGGCGGGCGGGCGGCTCGGCGGCAATCATCTCTGGTCGTTCTTCGATCGCGACATCGCCCCAGCCCATCGCTGGCTGGTGGAGCCGCTGGTCGTCCACGCCTGGCGCGGCTACGACGTCGCCTTCCGCGGCCTGACCCGGCATATCGCCATGCCCTATCGAACGATCACCTCCGAGCGGATCGACGCGGCGGTGCGTAAGCGGCTGCCCGAGGGGGCGATCCTGGGGGGCCGCAAGGCGCTGGCGGCGAGCCCGACCAGCGTCATCCTGAACGGCGGCGAGCGCATCGAGGCGGGCGGCGTGATCGACTGCCGCGGCGCGGGCGACCTCACCGCGCTGAAGCTCGGCTGGCAGAAGTTCCTCGGGCGCGAGCTGGTGCTGGAGGCGCCGCACGGGCTCGAGCGGCCGATGATCATGGACGCGACCGTCGAGCAGATCGACGGCTATCGCTTCGTCTATACGCTGCCGCTCGCGCCCGACCGCGTCTTCGTCGAGGACACCTATTATTCCGATCGCCGGCCGGTCGACCGCAAGGCGCTGGCGCGGCGGATCGACGACTATGCCCGCGCGCGCGGCTGGACGATCGCGGGCGTGGCACGCGAGGAGGCGGGATCACTGCCGGTGGTGATCGGCGGCGACTTCGCGGCCTATTGGCGGTCGGGCGGCAACAAGGTGGCGAAGGGCGGAGTGCGCGCGGGGCTGTTCCACCCCACCACCAGCTATTCGCTGCCCGACGCGGTGCGGGCGGCGGTTCTGGTTGCGGAAGCCGAGGACCTGTCCGGTGCGGGGCTGCACGCGCTGCTTCGCGACCATGCGATGAAGGCCTGGCGGACGCGCTATTTCTACCGCCTGCTGGGAGCGATGTTGTTCCGTGCCGCCGAGCCGAGGGAGCGGTGGCGGGTGCTCCGGCGCTTCTACGGGCTGGACGAAGCGCTGATCGGACGCTTCTATGCCGGCCAGTCGAGCCTATGGGACAAGGCGCGGGTGCTCGCCGGCAGGCCGCCGGTGCCGCTCGGCCGCGCGTTCGCGGCGATCCGGGGAGTGAGATAATGCAGCGCGCGGTGATCATCGGCGCCGGCTTCGGCGGGCTCGCGCTCGGCATCCGGCTGCAGTCGGCGGGCATCGCCACCACCATCGTCGAGGCGCGCGACAAGCCCGGCGGGCGCGCGTACGTGTGGCGGCGCGACGGCTTCACCTTCGACGCGGGGCCGACCGTGATCACCGCGCCCGAGGCGCTGCGCGAGCTGTGGCGGCTGTCCGGCCGCGAGATGGCGGACGACGTCACCCTGGTGCCGGTCGATCCCTTCTATCGCCTCAGCTGGCCCGACGGGACCAGCTTCGACTATACCAACGACGACACGCGGCTGCGTTCCGAGATCGCCAGGCTCGATCCTGCCGACATCGCCGGCTATGCGCGCTTCCTGCAATATTCGACCGCGGTCTATGACGAAGGCTATGTCCGCCTCGGCGCGCAGCCGTTCCTCGACTGGCGGTCGATGGCGAAGGCCGCGCCGGCGCTGATGCAGCACCAGGCATGGCGGTCGGTCTACGCCACCGTATCGCGTTTCGTGAAGAACGAGAAGCTGAGGCAGGCGCTGAGCTTTCACACCTTGCTGGTCGGCGGCAACCCGATGACGGCGAGCGCGGTCTACGCCCTGATCCACAAGCTCGAACGCGACGGCGGGGTGTGGTTCGCGATGGGCGGCACGGGGCAGCTCGTCGCCGGGATGGCGCGGCAGTTCGAGCGGCTGGGCGGGACGCTGCGGCTCGATGCGCGGGTCGAGACGATCGAGACGCTCGGCGACCGCGCGACCGGAGTGACCTTGGCGGGCGGGGAGACGATCCCGGCCGATGCGGTGGCGTCCAACGCCGACCTCGTCCATACCTACCGCCACCTGCTGCGCGCCTCGCGCTCGGCGCAGCGGCAGGCGGAGCGGCTGGAGCGCAAGCGCTTCTCGCCGTCGCTGTTCGTCGTGCATTTCGGCATCAGGGGAAGCTGGCCCGGTATCCCGCACCACATGGTGCTGTTCGGGCCGCGCTATCAGGAGCTGCTCGCCGATATCTACGATCATGGATTGCTGAGCGAGGATCTCGCGCTCTACCTGCATCATCCGACGGTGACCGATCCGGACCTCGCACCCCCGGGCCATTCGACCTTCTATGCGCTGGCGCCGGTGCCGCACCTCGGCAAGTTCCCCGCCGACTGGGAGCAGGTCCGCCCGATCCTGGAGAAGCGCATCCTCGACGAGGTCGGGCGGCGGCTGATCCCCGACATCCACGAGCGGATCGTCACCAAGTTCAGCTATGCGCCGACCGATTTCCGCGACGACCTGGGCGCCCATCTGGGCAGCGCGTTCAGCCTGGAACCGATCCTGACGCAGAGCGCCTGGTTCCGCGCGCACAACCGCGACGACGCGATCCCCAACCTCTATCTGGTCGGCGCGGGAACGCATCCGGGCGCGGGCATCCCCGGCGTGGTCGCGAGCGCCAAGGCGACCGCGGGGCTGATGTTGGAAGGGAGCGTGAAGTGAAGCGTCTTGCGGTCTATTGCGGTTCGGCGACACCGGCCGATCCGGTCTATGTCGAGTCCGCCCGCATGGTCGGCCGCGCCCTCGCCGAGCGCGGCATCGGCTTGGTCTACGGCGGGGGACGCAAGGGACTGATGGGCGCGGTGGCGGACAGCGCGCTCGCGGCCGGCGGCGAGGTGATCGGGGTGATCCCGCAGGCGCTGGTCGACGCCGAGGTGGCGCACCGCGGTCTCACCGAACTGCACATCGTCGGCACGATGCACGAGCGCAAGCAGGCGTTCACCGACCTGTCCGACGGCTTCGTGACCTTGCCCGGCGGCACCGGCACGATGGACGAATTGTGGGAAGCGATGAGCTGGGCGCAGATCGGCTATCACGCCAAGCCGGTGGGCCTGCTCAACGTCGCCGGCTTCTACGACGGGCTGATCGCGTTCGTGCGGACGATGGGCGAGGTCGGTTTCCTGCGCCCGCAGCACCAGGGGCTGCTGATCGTCGACGAGACGCTGGACGGGCTGCTCGGAAAGATGGCTGAGTTCCGGCCAGCCGCCACCATCGCCCAGATCGGCGCCAAGGATCTGTGATCGAGCGACCCAGTCGAGCGGCACTCGTCGCCACGGCGGGCGAGATCATCGGTGTGGGCTCGCGGAGCTTTGCCGCGGCGAGCCGGCTGCTCGACCGTACCAGCCGGGAGCGGGCTTGGCTGCTCTACGCCTGGTGCCGCGCGTGCGACGACCTCGCCGACGGCCAGCTGCTGGGGCAGGGCGACGAAGCGGCGGGCGATCCGGCGGCCCGACTGGCAGCGATCCGCGAGCGGACGGACGCGGTGCTGGCGGGCGAATGGGTCGGCGATCCGGCGTTCGACGGGCTGCGTTTCGTCGTCGCCGAGACGGGGATGCCGCGCGGCTTCATCGACGACCTGGTCGCCGGCTTCGCGCTCGATACCGAAGGATGGCGGCCGCGGAGCGAGGATGATCTCCATCGCTATTGCTATCACGTCGCCGGCACGGTCGGCTGCATGATGGCGGTGGTGATGGGAGCCGATGCGGCCGATGCGGACACGCTCGACCGCGCGAGCGATCTCGGCATCGCCTTCCAGCTCGCCAACATCTCGCGGGACATAGGCGAGGATCATGCCATGGGGCGCTGCTACCTGCCCGAGGCATGGCTGGCCGAGCAGGGAATCGCGCGCGAGCGGCTTATGGATCCGGCGTTCCGACCCGGGCTGGTGGTGCTGGCGGCGCGGCTGGTCGAGCGCGCCGCCGCCTATGAGGCGAGCGCGCGAGTCGGCACGCGACGGCTCGGCTTCCGGGCGGGCTGGGCGGCGTTGGCGGCCGCGCGCATCTATGGCGGGATCGGACGCAAGGTCACGACGGCGGGTGGAGCAGCATGGGAGCGGCGCATCTCCACCTCGGCAGCCGAGAAGCTCTCAGCAATCGGGGCGAGTTGGTGGGAGACGGCGGGGCGCGAGCGGCTCTATCGGCCGGTGCCGAGACCCGCCGGCCTATGGACGCGGCCGCGATCCTGATCCGCTCGCTCCAAGCCTGTCGGAGGGGCGAACTCTCGATCGCGAACTCGGGCTTCGACAAGCTCGGCCCGAACGGATTCATATGGATGCCGCCACCTTCCGCCAGCCCGGTACGTGCAACGCCGCCCAGCCGCCGAGGAGCGGCGCCAGCACCGCGGCGGCCTGCATCCATAGCGGACTGGGGAGCTGGATGACGTTGGCGATGCCGCCCGCGGCGATCACCACCGCGACGATCCAGCTCGCCGGCGGCCAATGGGCGATGCGCAGTGCGACATGGCCGCCCGCAAGCGCGCCCAGGAACCAGGCGAGCGCCACCATCAGCTCGAGCGCGAACGGCACGCCCTCGACATAGACCGAGAGCGCAGCCTTGTCGGTCATGTCGAGATTGGCGGGCGGCGGCGCGATCCGGTGGCCGATCATCTCGACGACGAAGATCACCACCATCGCGGTGACGATGCCGGCGATCACTCCCAGGAGTTTGCGCATGGCGATCTCTTCCCTGCCTCGCCCCATTTCTACAGTATTTCGCGCCGCCGATCACGCACGGCGCGCACTGCGGTTGCATCGGCGTCCCATGCGCCTAACTTCTGGGCCCATGCCCCCCGCCTTCCCCGCCGGCGGCGCCGAGCGCCCCATGATCGGCACGCTGCGGCGCTTCCTTCCCTATCTCTGGCCGCCCGGCGAGCCGATGCTCAAGGCCCGCATCGTCGGCGCGCTCGTCTTCGTGCTGCTGTCGAAGCTGGTGCAGGTCTATGGTGCGCCCTTCGCGCTGCAGGGAGCGGTCGACCGCATGGCGAGCGGACCGCGCGACGCGATCACCCTCGTCGTGCTGCTGGTGATCGGCTATGCCGCCGCGCGGTTCGGCACGATCGTGTTCGACAATCTGCGCAACGCCATATTCGAGCGCGTCGGCCAGGACGCGACGCGGCGGCTGGCGGCGGCGGTGTTCCGTCATCTCCACGATCTGTCGCTGCGCTTCCATCTCGAGCGGCGTACCGGCGCGGTCACCAAGGTGGTCGAGCGCGGCACCAAGAGCATCGACACGATGCTCTACTTCCTCCTGTTCAACATCGCGCCGACCGTGCTCGAGCTCGGCCTCGTCCTCCAGATCTTCGCCAGCCGGTTCGGCTGGTGGCTGGTCGCGGGCACGCTGGTGATGGTCGCGCTCTACATCGTCTTCACCCGGGTGGTGACCGACTGGCGCGCGAAGCTCCGCGAGACGATGAACGACCTCGACACCGGTGCGGTCGCGCACGCGGTCGATTCACTGCTCAACTTCGAGACCGTCAAATATTTCAACGCGGAGGAGCGCGAGGCGCGGCGTTACGAGAGAGCGGTCGCCGCCTATGCCAATGCCGCGGTCAAGAGCGAGAACTCGCTCGCCTGGCTCAACGTCGGTCAGGCGTTCATCACCAATGCGATGCTGGCGGGCGGCATGGCGCTGGTCGCCTATGGCTGGGCGCGTGGGGAGTTCTCGCCGGGCGAGGTGGTGCTGGTGTCGACCTTGCTGTCGCAGCTGTTCCGGCCGCTCGACCTGCTCGGCATGGTCTATCGCACCATCCGCCAGGGGGTGATCGACATGGGCGCGATGTTCGACCTGATCGATACCCCGTCCGAGGTGGTCGACGCGCCCGGAGCGCCGCCGCTGGCGGTGGTGCAGGGTCATGTGCGGTTCGAGGACGTGCGCTTCGGCTATGACGACGACCGGCTGATCGTCAAGGGCATCGACCTCGACATCCCCGCCGGGGCGACGGTGGCGGTGGTGGGACCGTCGGGCGCGGGCAAGTCGACGCTCGCGCGGCTGCTCTACCGCTTCTACGACCTCTCCGGCGGGCGCATCACCGTCGACGGGCAGGATATCGCCCAAGTCAGCCAACGGAGCCTGCGCGCCGCCATCGGGATCGTGCCGCAGGACACGGTGCTGTTCAACGACACGATCGGCTACAACATCGCCTATGGCCGCGAGGGCGCGGGCGAGAGCGAGATCCGCGCGGCGGCGCGCGGAGCGGCGATTGCCGCATTCATCGAGGCATTGCCCGACGGGTATGAGACCCGCGTCGGCGAGCGCGGGCTCAAGCTCTCCGGCGGCGAGAAGCAGCGCGTCGCGATCGCGCGCACGCTGCTCAAGGACCCGCCGATCCTGATCCTCGACGAGGCGACCAGCGCGCTCGACAGCCGCACCGAAGCCGAGATCCAGGCGACGCTGGAGGGCATCGAGGCGGGCCGCACCACCATCGTCATCGCGCACCGGCTGTCGACCGTGGTCCACGCCGACCAGATCGTCGTGCTGGAGGCCGGCCGCGTCGCCGAGCGCGGGACGCACGCCGAGCTGCTCCGGCGCAACGGGCTCTATGCCGAGATGTGGGCGCGGCAGGCGGCCGAGCAGGAGGCGGCGATCGCGGCGGAGTAGAGGCACTGTCGGGGCCCACTCTCTCCCCAAGCAATACGAGTGCTCCTGCGAAGGCAGCAGCCATGGCCGCAAGCGGCGTGGCATGTGGTCCAGGGCTCCTGCCTTCGCAGGAGCGCGAGCCCCGCGGACAGATGGCAGGAAGGATGGCCCTCCCTCCCTGCCTACTCCGCGGCATCCACCAGTATCCCTCCCGCCTGCCGATCGAACAGCGCGCGGTACACCCCGTCCTCGCGGGCGAGCAGCGCCTCGTGCGGGCCGTCCTCGACGATGCGGCCGTGGTCGAACACCAGGATGCGGTCGAGCGCGCGCACGGTCGACAGGCGGTGCGCGATCACGATCGCGGTGCGGCCGGCCATCAGCCGCCCCATCGCCTGCTGGATCGCCGCCTCGCTTTCCGAATCGAGGCTCGACGTCGCCTCGTCGAGGATCAGGATCGGCGCATCGGCAAGGAACGCGCGCGCGCTCGCGACGCGCTGGCGCTCGCCGCCGGAGAGCTTGACCCCGCGCTCGCCGACCGGCGTGCGATAGCCGCGCGGCAGGCGTGCGATGAAGCCGTGCGCGTTGGCGAGCATCGCCGCGTGCTCGATCTCGGCCTGGCTCGCGTCGGGCCGGGCATAGGCGATGTTCTCGGCCAGGCTGCGGTGGAACAGGATCGGCTCCTGCGCCACGATCGCGATTTGCCGGCGCAGCGACTCCTGCGTGGCGTGCGCGACGTCCTGCCCGTCGATCAGCACCCGGCCGCCGCTGACGTCGTAGAGGCGCTGGATCAGCTTGACGAAGCTGGTCTTGCCCGATCCCGAGCGGCCGACCAGTCCGACGCGCTGGCCGGCCGGAATGGCGACGTCGAGGTCCTCGAACAGCGGCCGCATGTGCCCGCCGTAGCGGAAATCGACATGCTCGAAGCGGATGCCGCCTGCCGCGACACGGATCGGCCGCGCGTCGGGCCGGTCGGCGACGCCGAGCGGATGGCGGTCGAGCTCGACCATCTCCTCCGCCTCGTTCACCGCCTGCTGCAGCTGATGCGCATATTGGCCGATGTCGCGCAGATAGCCGTGGACGACGAAATAGGTGGTGAGGACGTAGACGAGGTCGCCCGCGCTGGCCTGCCCCTGCCACCATAGCCATAGCGCGCTGCCGGTGACCATGGCCTGCACCGCCCAGAGCAGCACGAGTTGCGCCGACCCGCTCCACACCGCGCGGCGCCAGGCGCGCCGGGTGCGGCGGCGCCACTTCGCGAGAATGCGGCCGAGCCGCGCGTCCTCGCGTCCCTCGGCGCCGAACGCCTTGACCACGGCATTGGCGCCGATCGCGTCGGCCAGCATACCGCCGACGCGCGTATCCCATTGGTTGGAGAGGCTGGAGGCGGGCGCGACCACGCGCGTTGCCAGCCCCATCGTCAAGGCGCCATAGGCGGTCGCGCCGAGCGCCATCACCAGCCCGACCGCGGGCCAGTGCAGCGCGAGCAACACCATCGTGCCGAGCAGCGCAACCAGCGACGGCAGCATCATCATCAGCAGTATGTCGGTGAGAATGTCGAACGCCCACATGCCGCGGGTGATCTTGCGCTGCACGGAACCGGCGAAATTGTTGGCGTGCCAGTCGGTCGAGAAGCGCTGGACGCGGTGGAAGGCGTCGAGCGCCGCATCGCGCATCACGCCGAGCGTGAGCGGTGTCACCGCCGACCAGGCGAGATGGCGCAGCACCACCGTCGCGAGGCCGAGCGCCACCATCGCCGCGAAGGCGTCGAGCGCCGCGAAGCGCCCGGCGGCGCCGCTTGCCAGCGCGTCGGTCAGCCGTCCGGCGAACAGCGGCACCAGGATTTCCGCCAGCGTCGCCGCAGTGATCGCGGCGGCGATGAGCGCGACGTTCCAGGGATGCCGCCCCCAGCGGGCGAACAGGAACGACAGGACGGCACGAATCGCGGCGTCGCCGCGACGGGGAGACTCGGTCATGCAGTGAGCGCGCGGGGTCGCCGCGCGTCCTCTTTACGGATCAGGGGAAGGGCGAGCGGTCACGGCGACGAGGCGGACCTCTCGCGCGGACCTAACGGAAGCGGTGCCCGAACCGACGGCGGAGGCGCATATGTGATGTCGTCATCATGCCCTCCTTTGCTGCTGGCGTGACCGGGGCGCCGTTTAGCAAAAGCGGCACGCATTGCCAACTGCCGAACCTCCATCGTCATGCCGGCCTTGTGCCGGCATCCACCGTGCCCTTGATCCTCACACATGAGGAAGCGCTGCCCGGTGGCCCCCGGCACAAAGGCCGGGGGGACGCTGGATTGGTGATGCGGATTTCGTCTCCTTATGAAGCATCCGTCGCCACGACGCGCCGACCCAAGTTGCCAACCTGCGCCGGACAGGGGATAGAACGGAGCGTGACCGATCCGCGCGCGACGCTCCAGACCGTCTTCGGCTTTTCCGAGTTCCGCGGCGTCCAGCACGCGGTGATCGAGCGCGTGCTCACGGGCCGCAGCACGCTGGCGGTGATGCCGACCGGCGCGGGCAAGTCGCTCACCTATCAGCTTCCCGCCGTCATGCAGGAGGGGACGTGCGTCGTGGTCTCCCCGCTGATCGCGCTGATGCACGATCAGCTCCGCGCCGCCGAGGCGGTCGGCATCCGCGCGGCGACCCTCACGAGCGTCGACACCAACCGCGCGGAGACGCGTGGGCGCTTTCTCGACGGTGCGCTCGACCTGCTCTACGTCGCGCCGGAGCGCGCCTCGGGCGCCGATTTCCGCGAGCTGATGGAGCGCGGGCGCGTTTGCCTGTTCGCGATCGACGAGGCGCATTGCGTCAGCGAATGGGGGCACGATTTCCGGCCCGACTATCGGCTGCTGAGGCCTTTGCTCGATGCCTTTCCGGCGGTACCGCGGCTTGCGCTCACCGCGACCGCCGACGCGCATACCCGTGCCGACATCCTTCACCAGCTCGGCATTCCCGAGGACGGTCTGATCGTCGCCGGCTTCGACCGGCCGAACATCCGTTATGCCATCTCGCCGCGCGACAATGTCGGCCGTCAGGTCGCAGACCTCATCGCCGAGCAGCCGGGGCCGGGCATCGTCTATACCCAGACCCGCGCCGCCGCGGAGAAGCTCGCCGAGGGGCTCGCGCGGACCGGGCGCGAGACGCGCGTCTATCATGCCGGGCTCGATCCGGCGGTGCGGGCGGCCAACCAGGCGGCGTTCGTCGCCTCGGAAAGCATGGTGATGGTCGCGACGGTCGCGTTCGGCATGGGCATCGACAAGCCCGACGTGCGCTTCGTCGCCCATGCCGGCCTGCCCAAGTCGATCGAGGCCTATTACCAGGAGACCGGCCGCGCCGGGCGCGACGGCGATCCGGCGGTGGCGCATCTGTTCTGGGGCGCCGACGACTTCGCCCGCGCGCGCCAGCGGATCGGCGAGGTCGAGCCGGCGCGCCAGGCGGGCGAGCGGGCGCGGCTCAACGCGCTCGGCGCGCTGGTCGAGACCGGCGGGTGCCGGCGGCGCATCCTGCTCCGCCACTTCGGCGAGACGCTGGCGCAGGACTGCGGCAATTGCGACAATTGCCTCAACCCGCCGGCCGCGATCGACGCGACCACGACGGCGCAGAAGTTCCTCTCGGCAGTGTTCCGCACCGGACAGATGTTCGGCGTCGGCTATGTCGAGTCGATCCTGCTCGGCCAGTCGAGCGAGCGCAGCCTGATGAACGGCCACGAGCGGCTGTCGGTCTGGGGCATCGTCGACGGCGAGGAGACGGCGTTGCTGAAGCCGGTGTCGCGGGCGCTGCTGCTGCGGGATGCGCTGCGCACCAACGCGCACGGAGGGCTGGAGTTCGGGCCCGCCGCCAAGCCGATCCTAAAGGGTGAGGCGACGCTGGCGCTGGTGCTGCCGCCCAAGCGCGAGCGGCGACGCAAGGCGGGCGCCGACGCCGCTGCCAATCCCGTCGGCGATCCGCTGTTCGATGCGCTGAGGGCCAAGCGCCGCGAGCTCGCGCAGGAGGCGGGCGTGCCGCCCTATGTCATCTTCCACGATTCGGTGCTGCGCGAGCTCGCCGCGTCGAAGCCGGACAGCCTCGCGGCGATGGGTCGCATTTCAGGCGTTGGCGCGCGCAAGCTGGATGCGTATGGCGAGGCATTCCTATCCATCATTCGGGGGGCGGCATGATCCGCAGAATCGACGATCATGTTTCGGTGGCACCGCAGATCACCGTGCGGGAAGTGATCGAGGCCGCGCACGCCGGCTTCGCCGAGATCGTCAACAACCGTCCCGACGGCGAGGAGCCGGGCCAGCCGACCGGCGCCGAGATCGCCGCCGCCGCCGAGAAGGCCGGCATCGAATATCGCGCGATCCCGGTGACGCACGCGGGCTTCTCCGGCGGTCAGGTCGAGGCGATGGCGCAGGCGCTGACCGCCGCCAAAGGGCCGGTGCTCGCCTATTGCCGCTCGGGCACGCGATCGGTGCACCTGTGGGCGCTGGCGCGGGCGCGGATGGGCGATGATCCCGAGACTTTGGTCGCCAAGGCGCATCACGCGGGCTACGACATCTCGGGCATCCGGGCGATGCTCGACACGCTGGCCGCCGCGCACAAGTGAGCTGGACGATCCTCGCCGGATCGCTGGCCGCGGTGCTGGCGCTGGCGGGGTTCGCACGGTGGCTGCGGCTCGGTGAAAGCCGGATCGACGATCCCGCCCGCGCCCGCGAACATGCCGAGGCGCTGCTCGCCGGGTTCGAGGCCGGCCGCGTGCTCTTGAGCGAGGACGGCCGCGCCGCGCTGGTCGCGGGCAACGGCACGATCGCGGTGCTGAAGCGCCACGGCGCGCGGGTGGCGGCGCGGCGGCTGGTGCCGCCGCTGCGCATCCGCGAGGCGGTCGAGGGGATCACGATCGACACCGGCGAGCGCTGGTTCGGCCCGGTCACGCTGACCGGCGTGATCGCCGACGACGTGCGCAGGCTGGAAGCGTCGCTGACACTGGTGTAAGTGACGGCGGGTGCCCGACCTGCCCGATCCCGTCACGCTCGCGATTCCCGCCTTCGTGCTGCTGGTGGCGCTGGAGATGCTGATCGCGCGGGTCCGCGATCCCTCGCGCTATGAGCCTAGGGACACGCTGACCTCGCTGCTGCTCGGGCTCGGCAGCACCATCGCCGGGGTGCTGAGCGCCGGGGCGGTGCTGGCGGTGTCGCTGTGGGTCTATCGCTTCCGGCTCTTCGACATCGGCTGGCAATGGTATTGGTTTGCCGCGGCGTTCGTGCTCGACGACCTCGCCTATTACTGGTTCCATCGCACCGCCCACCGCGTGCGCTGGTTCTGGGCGAGCCATGTCGTCCATCACTCGAGCCAGCACTACAACCTCTCGACCGCGCTCCGGCAGACCTGGACCGGCCTCATCGCCCTCAGCTTCCTCTTCCGCCTGCCGCTGTTCCTGATCGGCTTCCCGCCGGCCATGGTGTTCTTCGTCGCGGGGCTCAATCTCGTCTACCAGTTCTGGATCCACACCGAGGCGATCGGACGGATGCCGCGCTGGTTCGAGGCGGTGATGAACACGCCGTCGCACCACCGCGTCCACCATGCGATCAACCCGCGTTACCTCGACCGCAACTATGCCGGCGTGTTCATCGTATGGGACAGGCTGTTCGGCACCTTCGAGCCCGAGCGGGACGGGGACAAGCCGTGCTACGGCATCGTCAGGAACCTCGGCAGCTTCAACGTCCTCTGGGCCGCGTTCCATGAGTGGATCGGCATCGCCCGCGACGTGTGGCGCGCGCCGGGCATCGCCAGCAAGATCAGATACATGACGGCGCCGCCGGGCTGGAGCCACGACGGCAGCCGCGAGACTTCGGAGGGGATCCGTGCGGCCTGGGCCGCGCGGCAGGAGGGCCAATGGACGACGCCGACATCATCGTCATCGGGTGCGGATCGGGAGGCGCCGCGGCCGCGGGCCGCCTGAGCGAGGGCGGGAAGTACCGCGTCGCGGTGCTGGAGGCGGGCGGGCGCAACGCTTCCGCCGCCACGCTGATGCCGGCGATGCTCGCGCGGCAGACGCCGAAGACCAACTGGGCCTATGAGACGGTGCCGCAGCCGGGGCTCGGCGGCCGACGCGGATACCAGCCGCGCGGGAAGGGGCTCGGCGGGTCGAGCGCGATCAACGCGATGCTCTACGTGCGCGGCAATCCCTGGGATTACGACAATTGGGCGGCGCTGGGTTGCACCGGCTGGTCCCATGCCGACGTGCTGCCGGTGTTCCGCCGCGCCGAGCATAATGGCCGCGGCGCCGACGCCTGGCACGGCGGCGAGGGGCCCTTATGGGTGAGCGAGCAGGTCTGCCCGCATCCGGCGAGCTTCGCCTTCATCGAAGCGGCGGCCAGCCTCCAGATCCCGCGCAACGACGACTTCAACGGCGAGCGGCAGGAGGGCGCCGGGCTCTACCAGGTGACGCAGCGCGGCGGCGAGCGCTGGACCTCGGCGCGGGCCTATCTCGGCGAGGCGCGGCCCAACCTCGGCATTCTCACCGACGTCGTGGCCGAGCGCATCCTGTTCGAGGAGGGCCGTGCTGCCGGCGTCGCCTATCGCCGCAGGGGCGAGTGCCGCACGATCCGGGCGAAGGGTGCGGTGATCCTCGCCGGCGGCGTGTTCGCGACGCCGCAGCTGCTGATGCTGTCGGGCATCGGCGAGGGTGGTCAACTCGCGGAACACGGTATCCCGGTGGCGGTCGAGCGACCAGCGGTTGGCGCCGACCTCCAGGACCATTGCGATTATACCGCGATCTACGAGAGCGACGCGCCCGGCCTGATGGGCAAGTCGCTGAAGGGCAATTTCCGCGCGCTCTGCGCCATCGCCCAGTGGCACCTGAAGCGCAGCGGCGCGATGACCACGCCCTTCGCCGAAAGCGGCGCGTTCGTGACGGTCGATCCGGCCTCGCCGGCGCCCGATGTCCAGTATCATTTCGTGATCGCGCCGGTCGACGACCACGGCCGTGCCGCGGTCGGCGGGCACGGCTACAGCTGCCACGCCTGCGTGCTGAGGCCCGAGAGCCGGGGCAGCGTGCGGCTCGCCAGCGGTGACGTCGCCGACGCGCCGCTGATCGATCCGGCCTTCCTCGCCGATCCGCGCGACATGGCGCTGCTGAAGCGGGGCGTGCGCCTCATGTACCGCATCATGGCCGCACCGGCGCTCGCCGCTTACGGCGGGCGCGAGCGTTATCCGATCAATCCCGACGACGACGAAGCGCTCGAAGCCATGATCCGCGCGCGCTCCGACACCATCTATCACCCGGTCGGAACGGCGCGAATGGGGAGCGATGCGGAGGCGGTCTGCGGCCCCATGCTCCGCGTGCGCGGCGTGGGCGGGCTCTACGTCGCCGATGCCTCGATCATGCCCCGGCTGGTGAGCGGCAACACCAACGCGCCGACGATCATGATCGGCGAGCGCTGCGCCGATTTCGTGCGGGCTGATCTGCGGTGAGGCGGCGCCATCCATAATCCCCGTTCGGGGAGGATTTATCGGGGTTACTCCGTCCGCCCCTTGAACCCCTGCGCCACGACATACCATTCCGACGAGCCCTTGCGGCTCGCTGGCGGCTTGGCGTGCTTCACCGTGGCGAAGTTGCGCTTCATCTCGGCGACCAGGCTGGCATCCGCGCCACCCGCAAATACCTTGGCGACGAAGGTCCCGCCCGGTTCCAGCACCTCGATCGCGAACTGATGCGCAGCCTCGACCAGCGCCATCGTCCGCAACGCATCGGTCTGCGGATGACCCACGGTGTTCGCGGCCATGTCCGAAAGGACGAGGTCGGGCGCACCGCCCATCGCCTCGCTCAGCCGCTCGGGCGCGCGGTGGTCGAGGAAATCCATCTGGAAGATGGTGACGCCCTCGATCGGGTCGACCGGCAGCAGGTCGATGCCGACCACGGCGGCCTTGGGTGCCTGCCGCCGCACCACCTGCGTCCATCCGCCCGGCGCGATACCGAGGTCGACCACCCGTTTCGCGCCCTTCAGGATGCCGAAACGCTCGTCGAGCTCGATCAGCTTGTAGGCGGCGCGGCTGCGATAGCCCTCCGCCTTGGCGCGCTTGACATAGGGATCGTTGAGCTGCCGCTCGAGCCAGCGCGTCGACTGCGCGCTGCGGCCGCGTGCGGTGCGCACGCGCGTGCGCAGGCCGCCACCCCGGCTCAATGCCGCGATCCCATCAAGCGGCGCAAGATGCCCTCGCGGATGCCGCGGTCGGCGATGCCGAGCTGTTCGGCGGGCCAGAGGTCAAGGATCTCCTCGAGGATGGCGCAGCCTGCCACCACCAGATCGGCGCGCTCGTGCCCGATGCACGGTACCGCGGCGCGTCCCGCCATGTCCAGGCTGGCGATGCGCCGGCTCACCTCGCGCATCGCCCCCGTCGGCATCAGCAGCCCGTCCACCGCCGAACGGTCGTAGCTGGCGAGGCCGAGATGGACGCTGGCGAGCGTGGTCACGGTGCCGCTGGTGCCGAGCAGGCGGAGGCGTCCTTCGCGTGCGGGCAGGCGCTCGGCAAAGGGCGCGATCGCCTCGCGCACCTTGTCGCGCATCACCTGATAGGTGCCGGGGCCGCCGATGCCGACGCTTTCGGTGAGCGAGACCACGCCCCAGGGTGCGCTGTGCCAGTCGAGGATCGCGGGGCTGGCATAGCGGGTGTCGACCAGCACCAGCTCGGTCGAGCCGCCGCCGATGTCGAACACTAGCGCCGGCCCCTCGCCCGGCTCGATCAGTGCATGGCAGCCGAGCACGGCGAGCTTCGCCTCCTCCTCGGCGGAGATGATGTCGAGCAGGATGCCGGTCTCGGCATGGGCGCGCGCGATGAACTCGGCGCCGTTGGCGGCGCGGCGGCAGGCTTCGGTCGCGACCGAGCGCGCGAGCGCGACGTCGCGCCGCCGCAGCTTGTCGGCGCAGACCCTGAGCGCCGCGATCGTGCGCTCGATCGCCTCCTCGGAAAGCCGGCCGGTGGCGGCGAGCCCTTCGCCGAGTCGCACGATCCGGCTGAAGGCGTCGACCACCGCGAAGCCGTTCGCCTGCGGGCGCGCGATCAGCAGCCGGCAGTTGTTGGTGCCGAGATCGAGCGCGGCATAATGCCGCGCGTGCGGCCAGCGCCCGCGCGCTGGAACCTCTGGAGCCGGTCGCGGCGCGTCATGGCGCCGGGCGGTCGGCATGTTGGCGGGTCGATCCCCCACGTGCCGTCGTACTCACTACTTATGTTCTCGTCCGTCACGGCGCCGTATTGCGCCGCTCGGTGCTTGGCGCGGATGCTAGCGGCATGGCGGCGAAACGACAAGCCGGATGCCTCCCGGGCGTTGACAGCGCGGGAGGCGCGCCCTAATTGGCGCGGCCCATTGCCCTGTCGTCTAATGGTAAGACTACGGACTCTGACTCCGTCAATCGTGGTTCGAATCCACGCGGGGCATCCAATATAAAACTATGTAAATCAGCAAGTTACGCAGGCGCAAGGCTTGGCTGAGCCGCCCTTTGAGCGATTCCGCCGCTTCCCCTTGAATTTCGCTGATTTCTATCAAGCACCGGCTGCTCCATGCACCCCAGATGGAGCATGGAGTGCAGGCCAAACACCCGGAAATCCGCCATGAATCGATCAGCTAAGCCTTCCGGAATGGAGTCGAAGTGCGTTTGATCCCTGTGCGTTCTGAGCATCGATGAACCGCTCCGCGCGGCGCTTCGTGCTGGCAAGCGGCAGACGGTCCCCGGGCAGGGTTCAACGCGGACAACTTCTTGAGAGGGGGAGTTCGCCGCGCGCTTCGCGGCGGGGGAGGGCATGACGCCCAACCACAAGAAGCTGCGACGGATTTACCGTGAGGAGAACCTGCGAGTGCGGCGGCGCGGCGGCCGCAAGCGCGCGCTGGGCACCAGGGAGGCGGCCGCCGCCACCGCCACGATCGGGACGAATGACCGGCCAAAGAGCACGTCCGAGGCCGTCAGCGACGGCGTGAGCTCGGGCATCGTGGCCGGAATGGAGCAGACGAGCCTTATCAAGAAATGCATGAAGGCCAAGGGTTACCGCAAGGCGAAGTGATACACGCTCGAGGCAAGGTGCCCCGTCATCTCGGCGCTCCGGCCAGGCGAAGCAAGCTCGGGAGCCGCCTCGCCTCGTCAGGAGGCGAAGCGCGTCTGCGTCCCTTCGGTAATCAACGAGCAGCGCAGCTCGACCGGTATGCGTGAAGCGGACAGCGGTCCGTCCATGAAATCGCAGGCCAGGACATTGTCCGGACTGCTCCTGCGCGCCGAATAGACGTTCACGTTGACCTTGATCGGTCCCGATATCCATCTTCTCCTTGCCGGAGGAATCTCGCCGAGCGGGAAGGTGGCGATGCCGCCCCCAGCCGGCAATGTCCTGATCCGGTTGAGCAACGGCACGCGGCCGCTCTCGTCCGCATGCCGTCGCGCCTTCGGCGCCGGATCACCGTAGAAGGAGGCATCGACCGAGATCAGCTCCCTGCTGGAGCTCAGCTTCGCCTGCGCCGCGCGCGACACTGTCACGCGAATCCTCAGATCGGCCGCATTCGCCGTCGCCGCAGATATGGACGGCCCCTGATCAAATCCGGTCAGCAGCAGTGCGGCAAGCAACAGGGTCGGACGGTTTGCACGCATGGTCGACGTTCCGTTCGATGTCATCATAGCAGTCCCGCTCCTCTACGACGATCAGGCGAAACGCGGCAGCTGCCATGCCAGCGCGACGGCCGCGATGCGGAGCAGAAAGCACGCGGCTCCCGCGAGGAGCGCGACGATGCGAGCATTCGCCCCCGCCGACCTTCCCAGCACGACGATCGCGGCCGCGAGGAAAGCCGCGCTGGCGTAGATATCCACATGCAGAATGCGGGGAACATCGTTGAGCAGAATATCCCGTATCGCACCCCCGCCCACGCCGCCGACGGTACCCAGGAAAGCCGCCGGCAGCGGATGCACGCCATGATCGAGCGACTTCTCGGTGCCGGCAACCGCGAACAATCCCAGCCCCGCGGCGTCGAGCACGATCATGATCCACGACGGCAGCGTCCCGGCGAGCGGGTGAAGGATGATCGTGGCGATCGCCGCCCCCAGCACGATCATCCCGTATCGCCAGTCGGCGACGGCGGCGGGGCGGATACCGATCAGGAGATCGCGGATGACGCCGCCGCCGAGCGCGGTCGCAAAGGCGAGCGTCACGATCCCCACCGGATCGAAGCCGGCACCGATCGCGATCAACGCGCCCTCGACGGCGAAGACGAAGGTTCCTGCGAGATCGGCAACGCGGATGATCGCCGCGGTACCGGATATGCTGCTCATGCGCCGATGCCAGGTTCCGATTGGTGGCGGTGGTCGAGCGGGCGGGTTACTGCCCTTGACTGAATTCCTTCCCCAGCTCGGCCAGCGCGTTGGTGCGATCGGAGATCACCCTCGCGATACAGGCGGGATAGCTCAGGACCTGACCCTCACGTCCGAAATCGCCGTTCGCGTAGAATTTGCACGCTGCTTCCCTGAACGCGATCCAAGCGCGTTGCTCGGCAAGCAGGTCCGTCTTGGTCTGTCCGTTAGTCCGGCCATACACCTGCTTCCAGACCGCATTGAGCTTGGCGTCCTCGCGCTTGACAGAGTCGCTTCCGCACTGGCTCCAGGAAGCGTTGTCGCTCGCCGCATTGACGCATTTGTCGTAGAGACCATCCGCTCGCGCGGAGCTTATGGGAAGAAGCAGGGCGCACGTCGCAAGCGCGACTGCCGTCAGGAAAATCCTCATACGCCATCTCTCCTTCCGCGCGTCATTGATTTGGGTTGCTGCCGTCCGACGAGGGTGCATCGGGATTGTCGACCAGCGATCCCAGTCCATGGGCGCCGATATAATTCCCGTGCGTATCGAAATTGGGATTCCCGTCCTTGTCGAACTGCGGCGTGGTATCGACGTCCTGGGAATGGTCGTCGGGATTGTCGACCGTGCAACCCAGGCCATGGCAGCCCACGTAACGGCCTTTCCTGTCGTAATTGGCGTTGCCGTACCGGTCATAGGGCGGAGGCGACGGGTTATCGTGGTGATGATGGTGGTGACCGGAATCGCCGTCCCCATGCGAGCTGCCGCCAAGCAGCGCACCGACGATGCCGCCGATGATCGCCGCGCCGATGACGGAACCGGCGTCGCCGCCACCCGAACTGACCGAGAATTGCGCCGAACAGCCGCGATCGACCCATATCCCGCGCGGGTCCTTGCCCCATGTCCGCCCCTCGATGCACGGTGATCGCGAGAGCGTCTGGAGCAGCCTTACTCCGTTACGCGTGTCGATGGGACAATAGGAATAGTCATAATTCACGCTCGAGCACACCAGCTTGGTTGCCGCCGCTGCCGAAGTCGGCGCGAGCGAGAGACGCTCGGGACTTCCACTCGCCAGAATCAGGCCGAAGACGCCAAGACCGATACCCCTGTTGGTTGGCTGCATCGCAATTCTCCCAACTAAGTCGTTGGAAATGATTCGACTTGCGGCGAAACTGTGGCACTATGCGCAGGTTGTGACAACAGCCCATTTCTAATGTTACGGTTCGACTAACAGGGGGATGGACTATGCGTGCGTACTCGCATTGGTTGCTTGTGCTGCTGATCGCGTTGATGTCTCCGATGTCTCCGGCTGTTGCTGCCGACGACAGTCTCCAGCGCGTGATCGCGGCCAAGGTCCTGAAAGTCGGCGTCGCGCCCAACGCTCCCTGGGTCATCAAGAAGCCGGACGGCAGCTTCGCCGGCCACGACATCGACCTGGTGGAAGCCTTCGCCGAAGATCTCGGCGTCACGGCGCAATTCGTGGAGATGCCGTTCGCCGATCTCGTCCCGCGCCTCGCCAAAGGTGATGTCGACATGATCGCGGCCGGGATCGCGATCACGCCCGAACGCGCACGCAGCGTCGCATTCTCCGCCCCAACGGGCATGCAGGAGATCGGAACCGTCGCCGATCGCAAGGCACTCGGCACCGATCCCGCCACCGCGCTGGAGAAGCCGTCGTTCAGGATCGCGGTCCTGGCGAAGTCCACGGACGAGGCGGCGGCGCGGAATGCCTTTCCCAAGGCGAGCGTCGTCACCTACCCGACGGCGGCCGCGGCACTCGCGGCGCTGATCGATGGCCAGGCGCAGGCCATGGTCGCAACCTCGCCGGTGCCGCGCATGGCGGCATCGCTTTACGATGCCAAGCTGCGCCTGATCGGCGGCCCCCTCGAACGGACCGGCGAGGCCTTCGCCTTCCGCCCGGACGACGTCCGCCTGCTCACCTATGCCAACAACTGGATCGCGGCGCGCCAGATCGACGGCTTCATCGGCAATGTGGGCACCCATTGGTTCGACGGCCACAAATGGCTGAGGGCGGCCGAGGGCGACTTGAAGCCGCAACGGGCCGCCAGATAAGGGCCGCGAACCGCCTGCGACGTTGAGATCCATTTCCGGGGTATGGCGATGCACCCGTTCGTACCGGCGTTGTTGCTGCTGTCGTTCTGCCTGCCGATCGGCGCGCGGGCGCAGGGAGCGAAGACATCCGAGCCCGCAAGCGAGCGCGTCTTCGATCTGAAGCCGGGCCAGTTCGTCTGGGAACCCGATGCGGCGCCGCAGGGACCGGTCGTGATCCTCGTCAATCTCGCCGAGCAGTTCGCGGTGGTCTATCGAAACGGGGTGCGCATCGGCGCGACGAACGTGTCCACCGGGAAACCTGGGTTCACGACTCCGACCGGCGTCTTCACGATCCTCCAGAAGGACGCCAACCACCATTCATCGATCTACAACAAGGCGCTCATGCCCTATACCGAGCGCCTGACCTGGTCGGGGGTAGCGCTGCACGCGGGCGGCCTTCCTGGCTACCCGTCATCGCATGGGTGCATCCACCTCCCTCTGGCCTTCGCGAAGGAATTGTTCGGCGTCACGACCACGGGCATGACCGTCGTGATCACCGACAAACCCGTTCGCCCGGCCACGCCCACGGCGTCCGCGCTGCTTGCCGCCTATGATCCCAAGGGGCGGAACGGAGCGATCGCGGGCGAGGGCGCCGCATCGGGATGGATGCCCGACCGCGCACCGGCCGGTCCGCTCAGCATCATCATCAGCGGCGCGGATCGACGTTTGGTCGTCATGCGCAACGGCGTCGAGATCGGCTGGACGCAGCTCGAGCTCGGCGGCGGCGATCCTCTCGGCACGCACGCGCTGACGCTGGTCGCGGGGAACGGAAAAGACTCGAATTCAAGCGAATTCGCCAAGGCCGGCTACACTTGGCACCAGGTCACGTTGCCGTCCGCCGCATCCGACAACGCGGACGGCACGGCGGCTCTCGCGAGGGTCTCGGTTCCAAGCGGCTTCCTCGTGCAATTGCTGCCGATGATCGAGGCTGGAACCACCCTCGTCATCACCGATCTTTCGCTCTCGGCGACGGGTCGCGCCGAACCGATGACGGTGATCGCCAGCAAATGAGCATGGCCTCGCCGTCATGTCGCGTCATCACAGGGAGGTTTGAACATGATGCCTAGTCGACAGCTGCTGCTGCTCGGTCTCCTGGCTCCTGTTGCCGCGAGCTGCTCCCATGGCGGGAGGGCGCCTGCATCGCGCATCTACCACAGCGGACCGGTGAGCGATCATTTCGACGGCCAGAAATTCTTCAATCCCGACGGCGAGCAAGGCTCCGGCGGCGCGCAGCGCGACGGCGCCAAGCGGTTCCTGTCGATCGGCCTCGGCGGCGGCCATAAGGGCTGGCCGCAAACGGTCCCCGTCACACCCTCTGTTCCGGCTCCCCGCGTCGAAGGCGAGGCTCTCCGCGTCACCTGGATCGGCCATGCGACGACGCTGGTCCAGACCCAGGGGCTCAACATCCTGCTCGATCCGGTCTGGGCGCATCGCGACTCGCCCGTCCAGATCGTCGGTCCGAAACGCGTCCGCGCCCCCGGAGTCCGGCTGGCGAACCTGCCCCGGATCGATCTGATCCTGATCAGCCACAATCACTACGACCATCTCGACATCGGCGCGCTCAAGGCGATCGTCGCCCGCGACCGTCCGCGGATCGTGACCGGCCTCGGCAACGACACGCTGCTGCGCGAGCATCGCATCGAGGCGACCGCACGCGACTGGGGCGAGCGGGTGGCGATACGCCCCGGCGTCGACGTCATCCTCAACCGCGTGCATCATTGGAGCGCGCACTGGACCGACGATCATGATCGAGCCCTCTGGACGGGCTTCACCGTGACCCTTCCCGGCGGCAATCTCTATTATGCCGGCGACACCGGAGCGGGCGACATGCGCTGGGCCGAGGCAGCGCGCCACTACGGCCCCGTCCGCCTGGCCGTTCTGCCGATCGCCCCCTACCATGTGACGTCGCCGCCGACCGGCAACCACATCGATCCGGAGCACGCCGTCACCGCGTTCCGGCAGACGGGGGCGCCCTATGCGCTCGGGGTCCACTGGGGAACCTTCGAACTGGGTGAGGAGCCGATCGACGGGCCGCCGGCGCGGCTGCGCGAGACGCTTATGAAGCAAAGGCTCGATCCCGGCAGCTTCCGAACGCTGGAGGCAGGACAAAGCTGGGACGTTCCCCGCCTGGCTCCGTCATAGCGGCGAGGTGATCAGCGATGGATATCGATCAGCTTTACATGCACATCCGCGTCGTGCTCGGCATCCTGCTGGGGCTGGCGATCACCAAGCTGCTGACCGGCATCACGTCGATCGTCGAACATCCTCGCCGCTACAAATGGTCCTGGATCCATATGGGCTGGGTGATTTGGGCGCTGCTGTCCATCGTCACCTTCTGGTGGTGGGAATTCCGACTGGTCGAGGTCAAAAGCTGGACGTTCGAATCTTATCTATTCATCATTATCTATGGATCGCTGTATTTCGTCCTGACAGCTCTGCTCTTCCCGTCCGATGTCGACGAATACGGCAGCTACGAAGGCTATCTTCTTCACCGGCGTCCCTGGTTCTTCGGGCTGATCGCGATGATCACCGTCATGGATCTCGTCGATACCGTGCTCAAAGGCGTCAGCCGCTGGCATGCGTTGGGGGCGGCATATCCCGTTCACGCGGTGTTGATGCTGGGGATCGCCGTCATCGGCATATCGTCAAAGAGCCGGCAGACCCAGATCGCCCTGGTGGCCGCAGCATTGGCTTATCAGATCGCCTATTTCGTCTTCGAGTATTTCACCGTCCTGGCGGTTTAAAATAGCCAAGTCACAACCAATGCGACCTGTGCCTTTGCGCCAGAATTGCTAGTCTGCGCGACAGCTTTCAGTATCACTGAATCTTCATGAATGATGGAATTAAGGCGCATAGCTGTCATGGCGGGAACTGGTCCGATTGCTGACCGGCAGCTTTTTGGCTCTCGAGCCGAGAAAAACAGACCTTGGACCTCATCGTCCCCGGCGATTTCCTTTTCCTCACCGGTGCCATGGCCGCCGAGCGGCTCATGTCGCAGGATCGACCGCCAACGGCTGTCCTTGCCGCGAACGACGGCATGGCGCTTGGCGTCATGTCGGCCGCGAAGCGGCGCGGCCTCAATATTCCGCATGACCTTGCGGTCGCCGGCTTTTCACCGACGACGATTAGCCAAGCCTATCAGCGCGTCGGGTTCGATACCGGCAAACCCTGCTCGCCTGCGACCTGTCGATTATGTCAGACCTAGGATGCAACCGATTCGGCGACAGTCGCTTCCATCAGCTTACGCACGCGCAGCTCGACCCGTTCGGCAACCGACGCCCGGATCGGAAGACCTGACCTGACCTTGCGCCATGTGTTGTAGCTCAGCCCGAACTGCTCGGTCAGCCCCTCATCCGTCTGACGGTAGACCATCGCCTTCATCGCCCTTGCTACTGCGGGATCGACCGGCCGGGCGCTCAAGGAGGCGCGGAAATGCGAGGTTTGGTCAAACATATCATCCACCACAGCTAGAATTATCTCATCCCGCTATCCTTGGCCGCTCAGGAGCAGGATCGCGCGAAAATCGTTGACGTTGGTGCAGGTCGGCCCGGTCACGAGCAGATCGCCCAGCGCCTCGAAGAAGCTGCCGCTGTCGTGCCCCGCGAGATGCGCGTCGGCATCGAAGCCGAGCGCCGCGGCACGCGACAGCGTGTCGGGTGAGACAACGGCTCCAGCCCCGCCTCCGCTCGCACCATCCTCACCATCGGTATCGGCTGCCAAGGCCCAGGCATCCGGGATGCCGCGGGCGGCGATCGCAAAGGCAAGCGCGAATTCCGTATTGCGGCCGCCACGCCCGGTGCGCTGGCCGGTCAGCGTGACCGTGGTCTCGCCGCCCGAAAGCAGCACGCGCGGCCGCCCGGTCGAGCGGGTCGCCAGCTTGGCCATATGCCGGCCAAGATCGCGACTCTCGCCTTCCAGGTCGTCGCCGAGCAGGTCGACGTCGACGCCGGCACGCCGCGCGACCTCCGCCGCGGCCTCCAGGCACGCGCGCGGGGTGGCGATCAGCCGCACATCCACCGGCCGGTGCGGCGGACCCGGCACCGGCGGCGCGACGAGCCGGTCATAGGCGGCGGCGCTGATATGCTCCCTGAGCTGCGCCGCCAGCGGAGCGAGATCGCGCTCCGCGTCCGGATCGGGAACGGTCGGCCCGGAAGCGATCGCGGCGATATTGTCGCCAGGGATGTCGCTGATCGCCAGCGTCACCACCCGCGCGGGTGCCGCGGCGAGCGCAAGCTTGCCGCCCTTGATTGCCGACAGGCGCCGCCGGATCGCGTTCATCGAACGGATGTCGAGCCCCGACGCGAGCAGCGCACGGTTGACGCCCTGCTTGTCGGCGAGCGTCAGCCCCGGCGCGGGCAGCGACATCACCGCCGACCCGCCGCCGGAGATGAGGGACAACACCAGATCGTCCCCGGTCAAGCCTTGCACCAGCTCGAGCATCTCCCTTGCCGCCGCCTCGCTGTTGGCGTCCGGTACGGGATGCGCGGCCTCGCGGACCCGGATGCGGCTGGCGGGCCTGGCATAACCATAGGGCGTGACGACCGCGCCGGAGATGTCGACATCCGGCCACGCCCGCTCGACCGCGATCGCCATCGCCGCCGCAGCCTTGCCGGCGCCGACCACCACGCAGCGGCCGGCCGGCTTCGGCGGCAGGTGCGGCGCAAGCACCTTCAGCGGATCGGCCGCGTCGACCGCCGCATCGAACATCTGCCGCAGGAGCGCGCGCGCCGTTCGCTCGTCCGGAGCCGCAGGCCGGCTTGCCGACAGCTTCACCGGCGCGCTCCCTGGCGGTGCCGACACCACGCCGCCCGACCAAGGAAACGATCCGCAGCAATCAACCCGCCGACACCGGCGCCATGAGCCATCGCTTTCCCCCCGATCTCAATCGTTCGCGCCATTGCCCGGCCTCATTATGCATTTTTCGCAAGATTGGATAGACTTTTTTACCAAACAGAGATTTGCACTCGCTCACCGCGCCGATGCCTCGATGAGGTCGCCGTTAGCCGCGATCAAAGCCATCGATCAATCCGACTCTCACTGAAACGCCGGGACACCACCCGGCTGGCCAGGCCGGATCGCAGCAATCTGCCTACATTGCCGGCCGCCCTGTCGCACATTGGATATTTTTTCTTACCAATTGTGATCCTGGTATAAATGATATAGACAGGAACCCGAGGAGCCGATCATGTGCTCCCGAAAAGGGGAGAGGGATGTTCCATCAGCTGGTCACGCCGGTCGCCGGCAATCTCGCGCTCTCGTTCCTGACCGCGACGCTGCCGATCGCGGTGGTGCTGGTCCTGCTCGGCATCGTGCGGCGGCCGGCCTGGCAGGCATCGATCGCGGGCGTCGCCGTCGCGCTGCTGCTCGCCGTGACCGTGTGGCAGATGCCCGTCGCGCTCGCGCTCAACAGCATCGCCGCGGGCGCGACCTTCGCCGCCTGGCCGGTGATGTGGATCGTGGTCAACGCGCTGCTGCTCTACAATATCTCGGTCGTGTCGGGGCGGTTCGAGGCGTTCCGCGCGTGGATGGTCGAGAACCTGCCCAACGATCGCCGCGTCGTGCTGGTGGTGATCGGCTTCTCGTTCGGTTGCCTGCTCGAAGGCGTGTCGGGATTCGGCACGCCGATCGCGATCACCACTGCCTTGCTCGTCGCGCTCGGGTTCCGCGCGATCGACGCGATCGTCTTCACGCTGATGTTCAACACCGCCCCGGTGGCGTTCGGCGCGCTCGGGGCGCCGGTGACCACGCTCGCCGCCGTGACCCAGCTGCACGACGTCACGCTCGGCGCGATGATCGGGCGTCAGCTGCCGCTGATCGCGCTGTTCCTCCCCTTCTACGTGATCGCGGTCTACGGCGGCCTCAGGGCGATCCGCGGCGTGTGGCCGATCCTGATCGTCGCCGGCGGCTCGTTCGCCTTCGTCCAATTCCTGTCGGCCAACTATCTGAGCTACGCGTTGACCGATGTGTTGTCGTCGCTCGCCTCGCTGGGTGCGGCGCTGCTGTTCGTGCGGCTGTGGAAGGTCGCGCCCGATCCCGCCTTCGCCCTGCGCGTCGACCAGGAAAGCGCGCTCGCCCGGATCGAGGCGGCCGAGCATGTCGAGCGCCCGGCGATCTCCGCCTGGCAGGGCTGGCTGCCGTGGATCGTGCTGTCGGTCACGGTGATCGTCTGGGTGCACTTCAAGGTCAACCTCATCGGCGAGATCAAGGTCCAGTGGCCCGGTCTCCACGATGCCGTGTTCGTCACTACCTATGGCAAGCCCTATGCCGCGATATGGAGCTTCCAGCCGCTGGCGACCGGCACCGCGATCCTGGTCGCGACGCTGATCACCGCGCTGCTCGTGCGCCTGTCGCCCGCGCAGTTCCTGACCGCGCTCCGCGGAACGCTGCGCCAGGTGCGATTGCCGCTGGCGACGACGATGATCATCGTCGGCCTCGCCTATCTGATGAACTATTCGGGCATCGCCTATACGCTGGGCGTCGGCATCGCTTCGGTGGGCATCCTGTTCCCGCTGGTCTCGGCGTTCCTCGGCTGGCTCGCGGTGTTCCTGTCGGGCAGCGACACCTCGGGCAATGCGCTGTTCGGCAACCTGCAGGTCGTCGCCGCACACCAGCTCGGCCTCAGCCCGGTGCTGATGGCCGCGACCAATGCATCGGGCGGCGTGCTCGGCAAGATGATCTCGCCGCAGAACATCTCGACCGGCACCGCGACCACCGACCTCAAGGGCCAGGAAGGCGCGATCCTCGCCCGCACCTTCAAGCACAGCGTCGTGCTGACGCTGATCCTCGGCATCATCGTGATGCTCCAGCAGCATGTCTTCCCATGGGTGATCCCGCAGTGATCGCGGCCGGCCGTCCGCTCGCCGCGACGCTCGCCGCCGCCGTGCTCGCATCCTGCGCCGGGCCAGCGGCGCGGGATCGCGCCTATATTGCGGGTTTCGAGGCCGCAGCGCGCGCTGCCGTCCCGTTCGCGCCGGTTACCGACAGCCAGCCGCGGCTCGATCTTCCCGGCGCATACAGGCTCCAGCGCCGGCTGGTCGCGCGACGGATCGCGAAGGGCGACCGGGTCGCCGGATACAAGGGCGGCCTCATGTCGCAGGCGTCGCTCAAGGCGCGCGGCGTGAGCGAGCCGCTGGTCGGCGTGCTGTTCCGCTCCGACCGGCGGGACAGCGGATCGCCGGTCTCGCTGTGCGGCTATCGCAAGGCATCGTTCGAGATGAAGCTGGGCTTCCTGTTCTCCCGCACCGTCGCGACACCGCCGGCCGATGGCGCGGCGTTGACAGAGGCCGTCGCCGGGATCGTTCCGGTCGTCGACCTGCCCGACATCGCCTATCGCAACCCGGACAGATATTCGGCGGTCGACATGGTCGCGGCCAATGTCTCCGCCTTCCGCTACGTCCGCGGCACCGAGCACGAGCCCCAAGATCTCGACCTGGACGCGCTCGCGGTCTCCATGGCGCGCGACGGCCGGCCGCTGACATCCGGCCGCGGGTCGGAATCGTTCGGCAATCAATGGGCGAGCCTGGCGATGGTCGTGCGGCAGATCCTCGCCTCGGGCCGCCGCGTCGACGCCGGCGACCTCGTGATCACCGGCAAGATCGGCGAGCGCGACTGGCTCCTGCCCGGCGACTATCGCGCCGACTACGGGCCGCTCGGAACGGTGAGCTTCGCGGTGACGCCCTGCGCCGGCTGAGCAGAGGCGCCTAATCCGCCGAAACGCGCGGTTTGCGGGCGGCGACCAGATCATTGCGCGCGAGCCGGCGGATCGAGGCCTTGAGCCGTTGCTCCGCTTCGTAGATCTCGCGCTGGGTGCGCATCGCGGTTGTCATGTGCTCGGCAGCCGCGGCACGGGCGCGGTCCGGGTCGCGTGCCATGATCGCCTCGTAGATCGCCTGATGCTCGCGCAGCTGCGAATCCTTCTGCGTGCGGTGCTCGTAGAGGTTCTTGCGGTTGAGATAGACGTTCGACCGCAGGATGCTTTCGAGGCTGCGCATGAAGTGCAGCATCATGAGATTGTGGCTTGCCTCGTAGATCGCGAAGTGGAACTCGGCGTCGGTCTTGGCGATCCGGTCGACGTCCTGCTCCCCATGCGCCGCGACCATCGCCTCGAAGCAACGGCGGATCGCGTCGCGATCGACGTCGGAGGCCCGCTCCGCCGCGAACGCCGCCGCCGCCGCCTCCACGATCGAGCGCAGCTCGAGGCAGTCGAACTGCGCCTCCGGCGCGTCCATCAGCAGGACCAGCGGATCGCGCAGGCTCTTGCCGACGTCCTCGCTGACATGGGCGACGCCCTGGGCGTTGGTGGTGAGCAGCCCCAGCCCGATCAGCTTGTCGAGCGCCTCGCGCAGCGACGGGCGCGACACGTCCAGCTTGGCCGACAGCTCGCGCTCGGACAGCAGCCGCTCGCCGGGCTGCAGCGATCCCTCGAGGATCAGCTGCTGGATATGTTCGGCGATCGCATCCGCCAGCTTGGCGGGCCTGATTGATTGGGTGGTCATGCGGGGAACCATTCGCGATGTTTCCAAGAGATATAGCCCCTGCTTTTCACGATCGGAAGGTCACGGCAAAGCCTTTCATCCTAGGTGAGCAGCAGCGCTTCGAACGGGCCGACGGGCGGCAGTTCGTACCAGATCATCCCATCCTGGGCGACACCGCGGACGCTCTGCCCGCTGACCAGCGCACGGGCCTCGGCAGGGGGCGTTCCGCGCACGCCGACGCTCAATCCATGGAGTTGCGGCGGCGCGTCGTAGCGGCCGTTGCGCTGACCGGCATAGTTGACGATGTGAAGCAGCGACGCGCCGTCGCCCAGCCTACGCAGGTACATGAGCTCGACCGGGCCGGCGCCTTTCAGGGTCACGCGCTGCGGCGCGCCATAACGATTGATCAGACCGGCGATCAGCTGCTGATGCACCGGCAGTCCGTCGCGATAATAGTGCCATTCGATCAGCCAGGGGATGTGCGCCGTATGGCCCTTGCCATAGGGCAGGAGCGACACGCCGGGGCTCTTGCGCGGCGTGTCGGTCGGGATGCCATAGCTGAACTCCGGCGGTCCCCAACGCTGGTCGCGCGCGAACGGCAAGAGGCTCGTGGCTCCCGGCCTGGAGGGCCCGCCGAAATAGAAGGCGTCCAGCGGCACGCGCCCCGCCAGCCCCAGGTCGTTCCCCGCCGGCACCGGATCAAGCGTCCAGCCCTTGGCGTGCTCCGGCGCGGCGTAACGCACGAGCGGGAAGGACTCGAGCTGGATCGCGCCGACCGGCTCGCCCTTCTCGTCATATCCGGCGGTCATGCCGGAGGTGATCAGCAAGCCGCCGCCCCGAACGAACGCATCGAGCGCCTTAGCCTCCGCCGCCGACAGCATCATCACGTTCGGCGCGACGATCACGTCGAAGCCGTCCAGCCCGGTCGTGCCGTCGGAGACCCGCGCATCGCTGACGATCCGGAACGGGATACGCGAATCGACCAGCGCCGAATAAGCGCCGCGGAACGACGCGGTCTGGTAGGCGCGATACGGGGTCAGCCCCGCCAGCCGGTCCGTGACCGACGAATGATAGAGGCCGACGCGCGCGGCCTGCGCCATGCCGGCATAATGCGCGCCGTTCGCCGCCTCCCATTTGAACAGCTCCGACACCGGCGGCAGCCAGCTCTGATCGTCCTGATCGGCGAGCGAGCCCATCAGATAGAGGTCGAGCCTGGCGCCCACGCCCAGCATCTGCGCGAACCGCAGCTGGTGATAGGCGGCGGTCTCGGTCACCTGGCGCCAGGGATAGTCGACGTGCGCGGCCGAGGTCGACGACCAGGGCTTGTCCGGATTGCGTGCCATCGCGACGCGGCACTGCTCGCCCGACTGGTACGCCCATTCAGGCGCCGGCCGATCGACGCGGCGCTGCACTTCACCGCGGCCGACCTGCTTGAAGCCGTCTCCGCGCATGATCGGCACGCCGGGGATCAATGGGCCGACGAACGCCTCGATCTTGTCCGACAGCGCGCGCGACGTGCGCTGCTGGAACGTCAGATAATCGCGCCAGGCGGAATCGAAGAAATCATCCGCCTTCGGCAACTCCCTGCCGAACATCTCGCGAAACACGCGCTGGCAGTTTCCGCACACGCAGATGCCATGGTTGACGTTGGCATAGTCGGTCCGCGGATAGCCGGTCATGTTGAAGAACACGCCGTCCGGCTTGTATCGGGTCAGCCCCTCCTCCAGGATGCGCAACCCGTAATCCTGCGCCCAGCCGCCGTTCGGGCAGGCCTGATACGTCCCCTCATAGACACGCGGCTTGCCGGTGCGGTTGAGCATGAACCAGTCGGGATGCGCGTCGTACGCCGGCTTCATCGCCTTCGACAGATCGAAGCGCCCGATATAGGCGAGACCCTCGGCATGGGCCGCCTCGATCATCTCGCCGGCGAAATCGCCCTTGAGGTAAGGCGTCTTGTACTGGAGCCCGAGCCTGGTCGGGTAGAAGGCGACGATCCCGCCGATGTTCGAGACGATGACGTTGCCGCCGAACTCCCTGATCGCCCTGGCGATGTCGCGCGGCTTCTCGATCGCGTCGGTCTCGCGCAGGTTGGTCTGGACGATGCGATAGTCCTGCGTCCACCAGCGCTTGGGGTTCCAACCGCCGGACGCCTGGCCCGCGGCCCGCGCGGCCGGGCCGAATGCGCCGCCGGTCACCGACAGCCCCGCCAGCGAAAGCGACTGCAGGATCAGGCGCCGGCTGATTCCGCTCGATGTCGTGCTTTCCTCCACCCTATCCTCCCCCGGCTCATGGTCTTGCGCCTTCACACCAGGATCGCCTCATAGGCGCCGAGCGGCGGCAGGTCGTACCAGGTCCGCCCGCCCTCCATGCGGCCGCGCAGGATCTGTCCGCTGACGAGCGTGCGCAGCGAGCCCGCCGTCCCCTGCACGCCCAGCCGCAGGCCGGTCAGCCGCGGCGCGGGATTGTAGCGTCCATTACGCTGGCCGGCGTAGTTGACGAGGTGGAGCAGCGCCTGGCCATCCTTCCGCCCGAGCTGCATCAGCTCCACGGCTCCGTCACCGGTGAGGACGTATCTCTGCGCGGGCGCATATCTCGCGATCAGCGCGGCGATGATCTCCTGATGCACGGGCAGGCCGTCGCGATAGTACATCCAGTCGATGTGCCACGGGATGTGCACCGCATGGCCCTTGCGGTGCTTGCGGATGGCGATACCCGGCACCGTGCGCACCGGCGCGCCGGGCACCGCATAGCTGAATTCCGGCGGCCCGTAGCGCTGGTCCGGCGCGAAGGGGATGAGGTCGGTCACGCCGGCGCGGAGATCGCCGCCGTAGTAGAAGGCGTCGATCGGCACCCGCCCCGTCACCTTGAGCGCGCCCTTGACCGGATCGAGCGACCAGCCCTCCGCCTCCGCGGGTTCGCCGTAGCGCGCGGTCGGCAGGCAGGCGAGCGGCACGGTGGCGATGCGCTCGCCTTTTGGGTCGAAGCCGCCGGTCATGCCGGTCGCGATCAGTAGGCCGCCGTTCTCCACGAACGCATCGATCGCGGCCGCTTCGGGCGGCGTCAGCACCATCGTGTTCGGCAGATAAAGGACGTCGAGGCCGTCGCCGAGCTTCGTCGTTCCGTCGGCGACGCGCGCGTCGCTCACCATACGGAACGGCGCGCGCGAGTCGACCAGCATCATGTACGAGCCGCGGCCGGCGCCGATCTGGTATTTCCGATAGGGAGTCTCATAGGCGCCGAAGAAGTCGATCGCACCGGTGAAGCGCTTGGTCGCACCGGAATCGTACAGGCCGACCCGCGCATCGGGAACCATTCCCTCATAGGCGGCGGCGTTGGCCGCGCGCCATTTGAACATGCGCGAGACGGGCGGCAGCCAGCTGGGCTCGACCTGATCGGCCAGCGTGCCCATGAGATAGAGGTCGAGGTGCCCGCCGACGCCCATCACCTGCGCCAGCCGCAGCTCGTGATAGGCCGCGGTCTCGGTCACCTTCCGCCAGGGGAAGTCGACGAAGCTCGCGGAGGTCGCCGACCACGGCTTGCCGGGATTGGCCGCCATATATTGGCGCGACTGCTCGCCGCCCTGGTACGGCCATTCGGGCGGAGGACGATGGACGCCCCGCTGCAGCTCGCCGCGCCCGACGACGCTGCGCCCCATGATCGGCGCGCCCTGCAGCAGCGGGCCGGTGGCGGCGTCGATCTTCTTCAGCAGGTCGCCGAGCACGCGGCGCTGGAACGCCTGATAGTCGTTCCACGCCGGATCGGTCGCATTGTCGCCTTTGGGGAGTTCGCGGTTATACATCGCGCGGAAGGCGCGACGGCAATTGTCGCAGGTGCAATTGCCTTCGTCCTTGCCGTTGTACCAGTTGGTCGACGGGAAATAGACGCCGTTGAAGAACACCCCGTCCGGCTTGTAGCGGGTCAGCGCCTCCTTCAGGATCTCGATCCCATAATCCTGCATCCAGCCGCCGGTGGGACAGCCCTGATAGGTGCCGTTATACTCGCGTGGCTGCCCGTCGCGCCGGAGCGAGAACCATTCGGGGTGCGCGTCGAACGCGGGTTTCATCCCCTTCGCCAGGTCGAACCGGCCGAGATAGGCGAGCCCTTCCGAATGCGCGGCCTCGATCATCTCGCCGACGAAGTCGCCCTTCAGATAGGGGTTGCGATAGTGATACTGGAGGTCGGTCGGATAGAAGGCGATGATGCCGCCGATGTTCGAGACGATGACGTTGCCGCCGAACTCCTTGACCGCCTTGGCGATGTCGCGTGGCTTCTCCAGCGCGTCGATCTCGCGAAGGTTCGTCTGGACGATGCGATAGTCGTGCTCGTACCAGCGGCGCGGATCGAAGCCGGCGGCGACCCCCGCCTGAGCCAGGGCCTTTCCGGCACCGCCGTTTCCCAGCACCAGCGCGGTGAGGGTCATACCCCCCAGTACCGTGCGGCGCGAGGTACCCGTCTGGATCATCTGCCCGTCCATGTCCTCTCCTCCCCTGTTCGTTCTGCGAGGTGCGGACAGGCTAGTCGCCCGCAACCCGGAAATCGGCTAGCATTTCGAGCGCGCGGACCATCGCGGAATGATCCCAATCCCCGCCGCCCTGCGCGACGCAGGCGTTCAGCAGCTGCTGCACGCTCGCCGTGTTCGGCAACGCCACGCCCAGCGCACGGGCGCTCGATAGGGCGAGATTAAGATCCTTCTGATGCAGCGCGATCCGGAAGCCCGGTGCGAAGGTGCGCTCGATCATGCGCAGCCCGTGAACCTCGAGTATGCGCGACGCGGCGAAACCGCCCATCAGCGCCTCGCGCACCCTGGCGGGGTCGGCACCGGCCTTGGCGGCGAACACCAGCGCCTCGGCCACCGCCTCGATATTGAGCGCGACGATGATCTGGTTGGCGATTTTGGCGACCTGTCCGGCACCGATGCCGCCGACATGGGTGACGTTTTTGCCCATCAGCTCGAACAGCGGACGTACGCGGTCGAACACCGCGGGATCGGCGCCGCACATGATGGTCAGGCTGGCCGCCTTCGCCCCCACCTCGCCGCCCGAGACGGGCGCATCGACATAGTCGCAGCCCAAAGCCTTGATCCGTTCGGCGAACCCGCACGTCTCGACCGGGTCGATCGAGCTCATGTCGATCACGGCCGTGCCCGGCCTGAGCCCGGCCGCGACGCCATCGTCGCCGAACAGTACCGCCGCCACGTCCGGCGTGTCGGGGAGCATGAGGATGACGACCTCGGACCCCGCCGCGACCTCGCGCACCGAGCCGCACTTGATCGCGCCGCCGGCGATCAGCTCCTCCGGCAAGGGTGAGCGGTGCGACACCAGCAGCAATTGATACCCGCCCGCCTGAAGATGACCGGCCATCGGCCGCCCCATGATGCCGACGCCGATGAACCCGATCCTCATGCGCCTTTTCTCATCCCTTGTTGAAAGCACCTTCAGAAGCGAAGGCGCGTGCCGATGCCGACCACCCGGCCGCGCTGATCGTAAAATTGCGAGGACGCGGTGTTCGCGACGGTGATAGTGTTGTCGGCCAGGAACGGAGGGTCGGTATCCAGCAGATTCTCGACCTTCGCGTACAGCTGGAACGCATCGGTCACGTCGTACGACATCGAGATGTCGGTATAGAGATAGGCTGGATAGTTGTTTCTGTTCAGGTCGAGCGAGCCGTAACTGTTGTTGTACTTGCCCTTGCCGACATAGTTGAACAGAACTCTGAAGTTGAACGGACCGTCGTCATAGGTCAGCGTGGCGGAGCCGCGCCATTTGGGCGTCGCGTAGGTGCCGGTGAGTTGCCCCGCCGTATCCACGTCGCCGCCCAGCGTCGAGGCGACGAGCTTGTCGGTATAGGTGGCGACGATGCGCGCGCCGATGTTGGCGCTGCCCACTGGGACCCGATAGTTCACCTCGAAATCGATGCCGCTCGTCTTCAGCGTCTGCGCATTGAATACGGTCGCGTTCACCTGGGTGATCTGGCCGGTCGAATCGCGCGTGATGCCGGCGCAGAACGTCTGGTCGCCGCGACCGCAGCGATCGACGACCTCCTGCGCTCCGGGAACGATCAGGGCGTCGCGCAGGTCGATGTTGAAATAGTCCGCGGAGAGCTGCAGGCGCGGGATGAACGAAGGCTGGAGCACGATGCCGCCGGTGAAGGTATAGGCCGTCTCGGGCTTCAGGTCCGGATTGCCGCCCTGCAGCAGATTGACGTTGACGCTGCGGTTGGTGAGGAAATCGATGACGGTGTTGCCCGCCCGCAGATTGGCCTGGGAGAACAGGTCGTTGATCTTCGGCGCGCGGAAATCCTTCGAATAGGTGCTGCGCAGGCGGATGCTGTCGTTGATCGCCCAGTTGCCGCCGACCTTCCACACCGCGGTCGAGCCGACCGTGCTGTAATCGACGACACGGCCGGCCAGATCGAGATCGAGGCTCTTCGCGAAGCCTGCGTCCCTGGCCAGCGGGATGCTCAGCTCGCCATAACCTTCCTTCACCTCCAGCTTGCCCCGGTAGGAGCCGAACGTTCCTTGGCGCCAGCCGCTGATGTCGGAAATGGGATCGGAAATGCTGTTGACTGTGTCGCGCCGATATTCGGCGCCGAACGCCGCCTTGATCGGCCCCGCCCAGGTATCGAACAGCTCGCCGTTCACGTTGGCGTTGACGATGCCGCTGTACGACTTCGACACCTGCGACGACGTGCCGGTCACATAGGCGACGACCGCAGGCGTCAGCGAATTGATGCCGAAGATGTTGGCGGGCACGCAGCCGTTGTCGGGGTTGGCGAGCGTCGATCGGCAGATCGGCTGGCCGTTCGGCCCGATCACCGAATCGAGCGCCAGGTTCCAATTGATGTTGTTGCGATTGTTGTGACCGAGATTGGTCGACTTGGCATAGGTGTAGCTGCCGCCGAGCTCCCATTTCCATACGGAAGAGAAGGATCCGGTCAAGCCGATGCCGTAGCGGTAGTAATTGTTGGCGGTGGTGTTGAGATTGATCCCCGTCTCGGGATTGTAGCGGCCGACGCGGATCGTCTGCAGATTGTTCGCAATCATCGCCGCCAGGATGTTGGCGGGCAGGAAGGCGTTGTCGCGACGTATCGTGATGTCGCCGTTATTGTAGTTGAAGTTGTTGGTGGCGCGCGCCTCCGTGTGGGCCGCGAGCACATCGGCGCGCAGCGTGATGTCCTCGGTGACGTCATAGGTCAGGCGCCCGAAGCCGCTGTACTGCCTCGACGCGACCTGGATGATCCCGAAGTCGGGCTGCGGCATCAGGCCCTCGCCGCCGGTCATCCACACGCTGCCGACGTTGGTGCCGCGCTGGAAGGGGCTCTGTACGCCGTTCTCGCCGAACTGGATGTTCTGCAGCGGTCCGGGCGTGACGATCACGCCGCCCGCGGTCATCGACGAATAGCGCTGGTTGGGAATGATCAGTTGGCGGAACTGGCCGTTTGTCGGCGTGTATGCGGCATTGGGGACAAGCGTGTAGCCTTGGCGCCCCCAATCGCGCGCGCCCTGATACACGATGTCCGGCGTGTCGAAATAGGAGCCGGCCATGACGACGTGGCCCCGGCCGCCGCCGAACTTCAGACCGTAGATGCCGCTGACCGATAGCTGGCGGAGGTCGCCATGGGTCGAGACATTGTACTGGGCGTCGAGCTTGCCGCCCGTGATCTTGTCGTTGAGGATGACGTTGACGACCCCGGTGATCGCATCGGACCCGTAGACCGACGAGGCGCCAGCGGTCACGATCTCCATCCGCTCGACCAGCGGCGCGGGGATGATGTTGATGTCGAAACCGCCCGCAACCGGGCTGCTGTCGAGCACGCGCTGTCCGTCGAGCAGCAGCAGGGTGCGGGTCGAGCCCAGCGACCGCATGTTGAACGTGCTGAGGCCGATGTTGCGCCCGCTGCCGTTGACCCGGTTGGGGCGAAGCGCCGGCACGTCGCGCAGGAGGTCGACCACATTGGTCGCCGCTTTCTGCTCGAGCTGGGCTTCGCCGATCGCGGTCACCGGCGTCGGCGTCTCGAACGTCGAGCGCGCGATGCGACTGCCGGTCACAACGATATCCGCGTTGGTCGCACCCTGAGTGGCCTCGTCCTGCACATTGCCGGCAGTTTGCGCTGGCGCAATGTCCTGAGGAGCGTCAGCGGCCCTCGCAAAAACCGGCTGACACAGCGCTACTGCGCTGACGCCCGCGATGAGCGCGGCTGACCGGGATACTATCCCCATTCTCCCCTCCCTGCTTTCAGTGGCCATTGCCACGTCGTCGACTTTGTCGATAATTTTGGATAACAATTTATACCAAGATATGCAACGGCCATTTTTTATGGCCTTATTGCCTTAGCGCGATGTTTGGCGACGGAGGCGAAGTCGGTCAGAAGCCAACCTTCACGCCTGCGGTGTAGTAGCGCCCGATGACGTCGTAGACGTTGCGCGACGTCGGGATGTTGAGCCCAGGCACGGGGCTGATCAGGAACAGCCGCCCCTTCTGGTCGAACAGGTTGTTGATAGTGACGTAGAACTGAAAGCCCTTCGGCTGTTTCGGCCCGATGTCGATCGAAAGATTGAGATCGGTGTAGAAGGTCGCCGGAACCCGGTTGTTCTTGTATTGGAAGATGTCGGAGATGTTGAACGCGCCGACGTAGCGCTCCTGGATGCCGACGCCGAAGCCGTCGACCGCATAGTTGAGGTTGAGCGTCCCGCGCCACTTGGGCATCGGCAGCGGATAGAAGCCCTGGATGAAGTCGGCGTTCCCGGCATATTGCCGCTCGGGCAGCACGGTCGAGTTCTGCTGGCGATAGCTGATCAGCCGCGTCGCGAGCAGGCGCGCGCTGAACGCGCCCGTACCGATCTCGCCGCGATAGCTCGCCTCGAAGTCGAGGCCGCTGGTCTGCACCTTGGCGAGGTTGAGGTTCTGCAGGCGAATCTCGGTCGGGAAATTCTCCGGGGCGCGATTGTCGAAGCCGTAGGGACGGATCACCTGGGCGCATAGCGGGCTGGTGCCGTTGCTCTGCTCGCAGAAGTCGGCGAGCTGGATATAGGTGAAGGGCTGGGCGATCGCATCGCGGATACGGATGCTGTAGAAGTCGACCGACAGGTTGAACCCGCGCATGAAGGTCGGGCTGAGCACCACGCCGGCGGTGACGGTGGTCGCGACCTCGGGCTTGAGGTCGGGATTGCCCGAGGAGATCACGTTCACCCCCTGCGACAGACCCGTGTGCAGATCGGTCAGCGGGCTGGTGGTCTGCTGTCGGCCGGCGAACAGCTCGAACAGCGATGGTGCGCGGATGTCACGCGAATAGGTGCCGCGCAGACGCACGTCCGGTATCGGCGTGTAGGTGCTGCCGACCTTCCACGTCGTGACCGTGCCCGAGGTGCTGTAGTCGGTCAGGCGCACCGCGCCGTTGAGGTCGAGCGTGCCGATCGCCGAATCCTTGGCCAGCGGCACGTCGAGTTCGCCGAACAGCTCCTTCACCACATAGGAGCCCCTGGCGAAGCCGATGTTGACCGACTGGAACTGGTTGGTGCTGGTGACGCCGCGCAGGCCCGTGGTGTCGATCGGCACGGCGGGATTGCTGTTGCTGGTCTGCTCGAGCGACTGCTTGCGGATTTCTGCGCCGGCCGCGAAGGCGACCGGCCCCGCCCACAGCGAGAACAGCTCGCCCGATATCGTCACCGCGCCCAGGTCCATCACGTTGTTCGCGCGCCAGATCGAGTCGCGGCGGACATAGCTCTGCGCGGCGAGCGAGGCGTTGCCGACCCCGATGATGTTGAGCGGCACGCAGCCGGGGTAGAGGCCGGGATTGGTCAGCGTCACCCGGCAGACGACCTCCCCGCTCGGACTCAGCACCGCATCGACCGCGGCGAAGAAGCGCTGGTTGTCGATGCCCTCGGCGCGGGTGAGGAACGACGAATAGCCGTGGGTGTAATAGGCGCTCCACCGGAACCCGCCGATCCTGCCCTCGAGCCCCGCGTTGATGACCGTGTTGCGGCTCTCCTGGCTCTGGCGGTTGAGCGACCATTCGGCGAACGGCCGCGCGAGGGTGAAGCTGGTGGTGCCACCCAGCGCCGCCCGCACGCTCGGCTGGAGGAAGGCATTGTCGCTGAAGATGATCGCGCCGGCGCCGATGGTACCCGGCGTGCTGTTGGTATCGGTGTTCTTGCCGGTGTTGTAGCTCACCTCCGCGAAGGCGGTGACGCCGTCGCTGACGTCGAACGAGACCCGGCCGAAGATCTGTCTGGTATCGAGCGTCGGGACGCCGGTGCGGCCGACCGACGGATTGACGACGCCGTCGCCGCCGATGCCGTAGCCGGGGCGTCCAGTCAGCGTCATTCCCTTGACGAACGGCGCGGTCAGCCCCGACGGCAGGAACTGGAGGTTGGCGAGCGGCCCGTTGACGATGAAGCCGCCATAGGCGCTGGCATTGTTGTGGATGCCGCCGATGTAATAATAAGGGTCCGCCGCGGTACCGAGGCCGGCGATGGTCAGCGCGGATTCGGTATTTTCGCCCGTTGCGGTAAAGCGCGAGGCGCGATTGCCGATCCCGTTGGAGCGATAATATTCGGCGCTGGCGATCACGTGCAGCCGATCGTCGAGCAACCCGCCACCGGCGGCGATGCCGAGCTTGTAGGAGCCGTTGTCGCCGTAGTGCGACACGCCGCCCTGGGCGTTCAGCTTCACGCCCTCGAACTTCTTGTCCATGATGAAGTTCACGACGCCCGACACCGCGTCCGATCCATAGGCGGCCGAAGCGCCGCCGGTGACCACCTCGACGCGCTCGACCAGCATCTGCGGGATCAGATTGGCGTCGGTCGCGCCATTGCTGCTGGTCGGCGGCAGGCGGCGACCGTCCTCGAGGATCAGCACGCGCTGGGGGCCCAATGCGCGGATGTCGAGATAATTGCCCGACCGCACCTTCGACGCGCCGGTATCGGCCTGGGCGTTCTGGCTGATCGAGCCCTGGAACTGGGGGAGCTGGTTGAGCGCGTCGGGCACGTTGCTCGGCGCGGTCCTGGTCAAAGTGTCGGTGCCGATCACCGTGACTGGCGTCGGCGCATTGTAGCCCGAGCGGACGATACGCGATCCGGTCACGACGATGTCGCTTGCCGTCGCCGGCTGCGCGCCGTCGCTCGCTGCCTGCTGGTCCAGGGCGTCGGTGGGCGGGCCCGCCGGCGCGGGCGTCGCCTGCTGCGCGAAGGCCGGCAATGCGACCATCAAAGCCCATGCCGAAACCCCGCAGATCTGCGCTGCGCGAAGCGAAGCTCGTATCATCGTCATCATCCTCCCCTCCAGCCGAGCGCGGCGTTGCTCGCCGTCGCCGATATGATTGTGGGACCGACGCCGCCGGGGCCGGTCCCGGCGGCGCTATCGCGCGTCGAACATCGCGATGGCGCGGATCGGAATGCCGGTCGCGTCGGCGATCGGCGCGGCACCGACGAACAGCAGCGCGCCCACCGCGGGCACGGCATCGAGATTGGTGAGCCCTTCGATCCCCCAGCGGCCGCTCCGCAGCCATTGCTGGTGGACCGGATAGGCAGGCCCGTTCCTGCCCTGGTCGATCGACATGGCGTCGACCGCTATTCCCTTCACCTTGCGCTCGCCGATCAGGAAGGCGGATGCCTCCGGACTGAAGCCCGGGCTCCCCCGCCGACCTCCCGCCGCCATGTCCCGCATCCGCGCGATCGGATCGTAACCGCTGTTGATGGCAACGCAGCAGCCGTCGGGCAGCCGCCCGTTCGTGTGCTCCCAAGCGAGGATGTCGCCGGGTGACAGGCCGGCATCCGGATCGGCTTCGGCCCTGGCCTTGAGATCGATCAGCGCCAGCGGGACGACCAGGTCACCGATCGGGATCTCTCCCAGGCTCTTTCCGTCATCGCTGAAATGGCGCGGCACGTCGACGTGGGTGCCGGTATGCTCGACCAGCATGAGCCGGTTGAGGTTCATGCCGACCGCCAGCCCCGATCCGACGATCGGATCCATCGCGATGCGCGGCCGCGCAGGCATCCAGTTGAAGGCGGTCGTCAAGGCATGGGTCAGGTCGACGATCCGCAACGGTCGCCGGCCCAGCATGACCTCGACCGCCCCACCAGCAATCACCGCGGCGTCAGATTGCCCGCCGTTGGCGAGCGCCGCCGCAACGACCATACCGCCGGAGAGGAGCGTACGGCGGTCGACGGCAAGGGCTTTCATGTGGTCTGGCCAGCCGCGGCGCCGTCGGCGATCCGCACGCCACGGCTAAGTGCCATCCGGGATATCATAACGATCCTCTCCTCATGACGACCATTTGAGACCGTTCCAAGGATTGGATATATTTTATTACCGTGTATCTCAATTGGAAAGTTTATGTACAATTTTTCATAGGATCATCCATAAATATTTGAATTATTTTAAAATTTGACCCGTCTCCGAAATGCCTTCAGTGAGAATGAGAGGAAGCTAGCAAAATCGAAGCTGACAGGAGCTGGAGGTTTTGCTTGAGGAAGTCGCGTTCACAGGGAGTTCTCAACCAGCCCAAGCCGAACGCGAGATGATGCAACATCGCACACTCAGTCGACGCGCGACGCAACACATACTCTCAAGTCCAGGTCGCATAAGATAGCAACCTAGCATGAGGGGACGTGCGGGCGTTTTTCAGTATGGGTTTTGTTGCCCTTCACATTGGTGCCGAAAGTTTCGTCGATATGCTCGGCGGTGATCGCGCCGAGGGGAAGCGGACTTCCAGCCCCGGCATTGGCGAAGACGATGTCGAGGGTTCCGCGCTCGGCCTTCACCGCGGCGTGGAGCCGGTCGAGATCAGCCGCGTCGGAGACCGGCGAGCCGGCTGAAGCTTCCACATCGACGAAGATGGGTCATTTTCGGTATCGAAGAGCATCGACGATCACCGCCAAAGCGGGCGACTGCTGTCGACGGCTCGGATAATATATGTGGTATCCAGGGAAAGGGGGACACCAGTCTCCGAGCACGCGCTGAAGCCTTCCAGCTTCCATATGGGGCTCGACATAATCTTCCGGCAAATAGGCGATTCCCGATCCGCCAAGCGCCGCCGCTCTTGCAAGCGCGATATCGTTGACCACCAATTGTCCCTCGACGCGAACGTTGAGGGCGCGACCGGCCTTCTCGAACTCCCAGGCGTAAAGGCCACCAAGGGTCGGAAAACGCAGGTTGACGCAGCAGTGGCCAGCCAGATCGTGCGGTGTTTGCGGGACGGACCGCTTGGCGAAATACGCCGGCGATGCGACCGCCGCCATGCGCATGTCAGGTCCGATCCGCACGGCCACCATGTCCTGGGCCACCGTCTCGCCCATTCGCACACCGGCGTCGAGCCGCTCCTCTACGATATCGACGAAGCCCAGGTCGACGCTGATCTCGACCTGGACGTCGGGATAGGCGGGCAGAAGCTTCTCCAGCGCGGGCCAGAGGATCGTCTCCGCGGCGTGATCTCCCGTGGTGATCCGGATCGTGCCGGCGGGCGTGTCGCGAAGTTCGCTAAGGCGTGCGACCTCGGTCTGGATCTCGTCGAGATGCGGCCCGATCTTCCGCAACAGCCGCTCACCCGCTTCGGTCGGCGCAACGCTTCTCGTCGTGCGCGTGAGCAGCCGAACGCCGACGCGGCCCTCAAGCCCGCGGATCGCATGGCTGAGGGCGGATGTGGAAACGCCGAGTTTAGCCGCCGCGCGAGTAAAGCTGCGTTCCCGGGCGACGGCCAGGAGGGCCATAAGGTCAGCCATCGTCTCGCGTGCCATTGATGAATCCTTTTCAACGGTTCGTGCGATCTTTAGCGTCTAATTGAGCAACCACGCAGTACCTACATCGTCCCGGCGAGCCGGTTCCCGTCCCGTCCAGGACGAACCGGCCACGATCCAATCGAGCCGAGGAGCTCAGACGTGAAGCATCTGTCCGCATCGATCGCAGGAGTAATCGTCATGGGCGCATCGCCCGCCGAGGCCCAGCAGCCGAACGTCGAAGGCCGCCGTCTCTCGCCCGAGCAGGTCCGCTCGGTCGTGCCCGCGCTGGAGAGATACACGCAGGAGCGTCTCTATGGCGAAGTCTGGAGCCGCCCCGGCCTCAATCGCCGCGACCGCAGCTTGATCACGGTCGCTGCACTGATTGCCCGCGGTCAAGCGCCGGCGCTCGGCTATTACGGCGACCAGGCGCTCGAGAACGGCGTCACTCCCCGCGAGCTATCCGAGACCATCGTCCATCTCGCTTATTATTCGGGCTGGGGGGATGCGATGGCGGCGGTCGGGCCGGTGGGCGAGGTGTTCGCAAGGCGCGGGATCGGTCGCGATCAGCTTCCGCAAGAGACGCCGCAGCCCCTGCCGCTGGACGAGGTCGCCGAAACGCGGCGCGCCGGGACGGTCGGCGATCGGTTCGGCGCCGTTGCTCCCGGACTCGTCGAATACACGACCGACTATCTGTTCCGCGACCTGTGGCTGCGCCCCGATCTCGTCCCCCGTGACCGAAGCCTGGTGACCGTCGCCGCGCTGATCGCCTCGGGCAAGACCGAGCAGATCACCTTCCATCTCAACCGCGCGATGGACAACGGCCTCACCCAGGGGCAGGCTGCCGAGGTCATCACCCATCTCGCCTTCTATGCCGGCTGGCCCAATGCGATGTCGGCGCTGCCGGTCGCCAAGGAGGTGTTCGCCAGCCGCAGCGACGCCCGATCGGGCAACTGATCCGGCGATGCGCTCAACGGGAGTCGAAAATGCGCGGGACAACAATGAAGCGAGCCGCGCTGATGCTCGGCGCCGGGATCGTGCTGGCGGGCACCGCTCTGGCTTGGCGGCAGTCCCGCGCGGAGAGCGGTGCCGCTCCCAAGGAAGGACTCATGGTCCGCATCGCCGTGCTGGAGATCGATCCGGCGCAACTCGACGCCTACAAGGCGATTCTGCGGGAGGAACAGGAGGCCTCGGTGCGACTGGAACCTGGAGTTATGATGCTCCACTCGGTCCAGTTCGCCAATGATCCCACGCAGATCCGGCTGCTCGAGGTCTATGCCAGCCGCGCCGCCTACGAGGCGCATATCAGGTCACCCCACTTCATCAAATACAAGACTTCGACGGAGCGAATGGTGAGGTCGCTGGAGCTGGTTCCCACCGATCCGATCCTGCTGTGCGCAAAGTCGCGGGGTCGGGCGGGAGGCCCGATGACCTGCCTGTAAGCACCGGGCCGAGCAGTCCTTGCGATGGCCTGGTAATGCCTATCTGCAATCAATGAGATGCGTTTTTCCCTTCCTGCTCGCTCTACCGGCGGTAGCCGTTGCCGCTTGTTCCAGTCCGGAGCCGACCGGTTCGAGCCAGGAGCAGTCGATACGACGGTCGGCAACCCGGGGCCTCGATCCGTCGCTCATGCGGCAAGTTGCCATCCGGGCCGAGGCGCTTCCGCGGCTGCGCGCGCTGATCGTGGCACGGCATGGGGAGATCATGGCCGAGCACCGCTTCGGCGGCCCCGCACTCGACCAGCCGGTCAACATCAAGTCCGCATCCAAGTCCGTCCTTTCCGCACTGGTCGGGATCGCCATCGGGCGCGGCATTCTGGAGGGGCCGGAGCAGAAGATCGCACCTATTCTCCGCGCCGACATACCGCCCGGCGCCGACCCGCGGATCGAGCGCATCGAGGTCGGTCATCTGCTGTCCATGCAGGCGGGGCTCGATCGAACCTCCGGCCCCAATTATGGCGCCTGGGTCGCAAGCCCGAATTGGATCCGCTACGCGCTGTCGCGTCCGTTCGTCGACGAACCGGGCGGCGCGATGCTCTACTCGACCGGATCGTCGCACCTGCTCTCCGCAGTGCTGACGCGCGCGTCGGGACGGTCCACCCACGATCTGGCACGGGAGTGGCTCGCCGAGCCGCTCGGTATCGACCTGCCGCCCTGGCCGCGCGATCCGCAGGGCATCTACTTCGGCGGCAACGATATGCTGATGTCGCCGCGGGCGCTGGTCCGCTTCGGCGAGCTCTACCGACGGGACGGGGTGATGAACGGGCGGCGCATTCTTCCGGAAGGCTGGGTCGCCGAAAGCTGGCGGGAGCGCACGACCTCCCCATGGAGTGGTAATCCCTATGGCTTTGGCTGGTTCTCGCAGCGCGTGAGGGGATACGACATCCATTTCGCCTGGGGCTATGGCGGGCAGATGCTGTTCATCGTGCCCGATCTCGCGCTGACGGTGGTGATGATCTCCGATCCGTCGTCGCATCCGCGGGCGGAAAGCCATGTGCCTGCGCTCTATGCGCTGCTCTCCGACGGCATCATCCCCGCAGCGGAGAAAGGTGCCTCCGCTGCGAGGCAATTCGCGCCGGAAACCGGGTTGCGGAGGGGTGGTGCGAGGAATTCTAATAAGATCAACATCTTATGGCGGAGCGGGAGGGATTCGAACCCTCGATACGGTTTTGCCGTATACTCACTTTCCAGGCGAGCGCCTTCGACCACTCGGCCACCGCTCCGCGAGCGAAGCGCCCTAAGGGACGCGAGGCTGGGAGGCAAGCGATTGCGCGACGTCGGCGTGCGTGCGACGTTCGGGTTCATGCTGACGCCGATCATCGCCGCGCTCCTCGCGCAAGCCGCCCCGGCCACGCCGCCGACGCCGCCCAAACCCTATGATCCCGTGCCCGAGGACTGGCGGCCGATCCCCGACGACGAGATCATGGTGATCACGCTCACCGGCGACCGCACCGTAGTCGTGCGCCTCGCCACGCGCTTCGCCCCCCAGCATGTCGCCAACATCAAACGACTGATCGCCGCGCGCTGGTGGGACGGCGAGAGCGTCTATCGCGTGCAGGAGAACTGGGTCGCGCAATGGGGCGACCCTACCGAGAAGAAGCCGCTGCCGGCGGGCGTCGTTGCCTCCCCCGCCGCCGAGTTCGAGATCGGCGCGTTCGAGGCGGCGCAGCGGATGGGGAAGGCGGACGCCTATTCGACGGCCGCGGGCTTCACCGCGGACGGCTGGCCGGTCGCGACCGATGGCAAGGCGGCGTGGCTCACCCATTGCTACGGCTCGGTCGGCGTGGCGCGCGATGCGCTGCCCAACACCGGCAGCGGATCGGAGCTGTTCACTCCGATCGGCCAGTCGGCGCGGCGGCTCGACCGCAACTATACGGTGGTGGGCCGGATCGTCGAGGGGATGGCGAACCTGTCGTCGCTGCCCCGGAGCGAGGCGCCGATGGGCGTCTACGCCACGGCGGCTGAGCGCACCGGCATCGTCGGCGTGCGCCTGGCGAGCGAGATCCCTGCCGCCGAGCGGCCGCACTTCCAATATCGCGCGACCGACAACCCGCGCTTCGCCGCCTATATCCGATCGCGCGAGCGCCCGGAGCCGCCGATGGTCCCGGTCGGCGCCAACGTCTGCGACCTGCCGGTCGGCGTGCGCCGGGCGCCGTAGGCTCCGAAGAGCTGAAAGGCATCTGCCGTTACGCCGGCGAAGGCCGGGTGACGGACAAGAGATCCTACCGCCCCACCCAGTCCGCGACCTCGGTCGCGACCTGGTTGGCCGCCTGGTTGAGCGCGACGCCGACCGGGCCCGGCTCGACCGCGCTCACCGGCACCCGCGCTTCGAAGCGGCGCTTCTCGAGCTTGTCGCCCTGCTCGCGCGTGAGGCTAGCATCATAGATCACCACTGCCTCGTTGCTCGAAGCCTCGACGCCGAAGCTCCTGAGCTCGCCGCCGAGGATCGCGCCGGGGTTGGACAGCGCCTGCCGACCCGACACCACCATCCGGTTGGCGCGCGCGGTCAGGGTATCGGACAGGAGGCGTGCGAACAGCCGCGCGGGCTGTTCCACCCAGACGGCATCCTTGACATAGGCGATGCTCGTGCCGGTGGCGCGAACCGGCACGCGCTGCGTCGCGATCTCTTGCGGCGCGGACGGAACGACGATCGCGATCGGCGTGCCGCCGCCCTGCACCGCGCCGGACTGGGGCGCCGCCTGGGAGTTCAGCGTCAGCAACGACGGCGGCGGCTCGGCGCCGAAGCGGATGCAGCCCGCGACGGCGGCGGCCAGCGGCAGCAGGGCAAGGATCGCGGGCTTCTTCATCGGCGCTCTCCCTTCCGGGGTTCGTAATCGGGCAGCTTGGGCGAGCCGACCAGCGATCCGGCGCCGCCCTGATCGAGCCGCTCGGCGACGTGCGACAGCGACGCGGACATCACGCGGAGATCCTGGATGAGCTGGTTGATCTCGGGCAGCGTGGTCTTGGAGAAGCCCTGGATCGCGGGCTTGGCATCGCCGATCGCGCTGTCGAGGCTTTCCATGCTGTGCTGGGCGGCGGCGACGGCCTTGTTGAGGTTGCCGACCACCGGGCGGATGTCGTCGCGGAGCAGGCCGTTGCTGGTGGCGGCGAGATCGCCGATCTTCTCGGCGGCGTCGCCGGCCTGCCGGATCGCGATGCGCGTCTGCGCTAGCGTTGCCGCGATCTCCGGCCCGCGATCGGCGAGCGCGTCGGTCAGGCGGTTGGTGTTGGCGAGGATGCCGGCGATCGATGCCTGGTTCTTGTCGGAGAGGAGCTCCGTCAGCCGCTCCGTTAGCGTCGTCAGCCGCTCGAGCAGCCGCGGCGCCGAGCTCAGCAGCGCGCCGAGCCCGCCCTGCTTGGTCGGGATCACCGGGACGCCGTAGGGGCAGGCGGCCGACGCGTCGCGGGTCGGGCAGCGGATCGGCGGCGCGCCCTTGACCGCGCCGTCGAGCTGGATCTGGCTGACTCCGGTGAAGCCGACGCCCTGAATGGTGGCGGTAGTCCCCTCCAGCACCGGCGTGTCCTCGTTCACGGTGATGCGCACGCGCACGAACTGCGGATCGGGCTTGTAGAGGGAGATGTCCTTCACCTGCCCCGAGGGCACGCCCGAGAAGGCGACCTGCGACCCCTTGTTGAGCCCGTCGACAGATTGCTTGAAGAAGATGTCATATTCCTTGGCCTCGCTGCTGCCCCAGCGCGAGAGCCAGACGGTGAAAGCCGCCAGCACCAGCAGCAGGATCAGCGTCACGGCGCCGACCAGGACGTGGTTGGATCGCGTTTCCATCGCCTTACCTCACCCTGCCGTCGCCTGTGCCCCGGCGCGCGCGACGCTCGCCGTCGCGGCGCGGCCGCGGGGGCCGTTGAAATATTCCTGGATCCACGGGTGATCCAGCGCCAGCAGCTCGTCAATCGTGCCGACGGCGATCACCCGCTTGTCGGCGAGCACCGCGACCCGGTCGCAGATCGCGTAGAGCGTGTCGAGATCGTGCGTGATCAGGAACACGGTGAGCCCCATCGTCTTCTGGAGCGACCTGGTAAGGTCGTCGAAGGCGGCGGCGCCGATCGGGTCGAGGCCGGCGGTGGGCTCGTCGAGGAACAATAGCTCGGGATCGAGCGCGAGCGCGCGGGCGAGGCCGGCGCGCTTCCTCATGCCGCCCGACAGCTCCGCCGGGAACTTGGGGCCGGCGTCGGGCGGCAGGCCGGTCATCACCACCTTGTAGGCGGCGATCTCGGCCATCAGCACCGGGTCCATGCCGCCATAGAACTCGCGCAGCGGCACCTGCACATTCTCGGAAACGGTCAGCGTCGAGAACAGCGCACCGCCCTGGAACAGCACGCCCCAGCGCTTGCGGATGTCGATCGTCTCGCTGTCGTCGCGGCCGATGGTGGGTTCCCCGAACACCTCGACCTCGCCTTCGTCGGGAACCTGAAGGCCGATGATCGATCGCATCAGCACCGACTTGCCGGTGCCCGAGCCGCCGACCACGCCCAGGATCTCGCCGCGATGCACGTCGAGATCGAGATTCTCGTGCACGACCTGCTCGCCGAAGCTGTTCCGGAGCCCGCGCACGCGGATGACGATGTCGTCATTCGAGGAGGGGGGCGCCATCAGATCCAGCCGATCCAGGTGAAGAACACGGCGAAGAAGGCGTCGAGCACGATCACCAGGAAGATCGCCTGGACGACCGCGGCGGTGGTGCGCGCGCCGACCTGCTCGGCGTCGCCCTCGACCTGCATCCCCTGGAAGCAGCCGGCGATGGCGATGATCGCGCCGAACACCGGCGCCTTGACCAGGCCGACGTAGAGGTCGGTGATCGGCACCACCTCGCGGATGCGCTGGACGAAGGTGATCGGCGGAATGTCGAGATTGACCCAGCAGAGCAGGCCGCCGCCGATGATCGCGATCACCGAGGAGTAGAAGCCGAGCAACGGCATCATCAGTACCGCCGCCAGCGTGCGCGGCACCACCAGCGCCTCCATCGGCGACACGCCGATGGTGCGCATCGCGTCGATCTCTTCGGTCAGCTTCATCGTGCCGATCTGCGCGGCGAAGGCCGATCCCGAGCGGCCGGCGACCATGATCGCGGTCATCAGCACGCCGAGCTCGCGCAGCGTGATGCGGCCGACGAGATTGATCGTGAACACCTCGGCCCCGAACTGGCGCAGCTGCACCGCGCCCTGCTGGGCGATGACGATGCCGATCAGGAAGCTCATCAGGCCGATGATGCCGAGCGCGGTGACGCCGACCACCTCGAAGCGCTGCACCGTCGCGTTGAAGCGGAAGCGCGAGGGGTGGCGGATCAGGGTGAGGAACGCGATCACCGTCGCGCCCATGAAGCCCAGGAGGCCGACCAGCGTCTTGCCCGCCGTGATGATCGCTTGGCCGATCTCCGCGATCACCCGCAGGAACGCCGGCAGCGGGCGCTCCGGCATCGCGATCGGCTGGTCGGCATTCTCGACCTGGTCGAGCAGATGCTTCCCGTCGGCGGAAAGCCCCTCCACCGTCGCGCCGCGATTGCGCGCGAAGCGGTGGATCACCCAGGCGCCGATCGTATCGATGCGGTCGATGCCGGACAGATCGATCCGCGCCACATCCCCGCTCAGCGCCGCCAGCCGCTCGGGCACGTCGCCCAGATAGGCGAGCGAGAGATGGCCGGAAAAGCGCAGCGTCCCGCCATCGGCGGCATCCTCGACGAAGTCGGCCTGGGCGCTCATCGGCCCGTCCTTGCACCACATTCGGCTGGCACCGCAAGGAGAAGGGTGCGAAGCGCGCCTTCATGCCGCACCGCATCGCCATCTACGACATGGACAAGACGATCACGCGCCATCCGACCTGGACGCGATTCCTGCGCTTCGCGGTGGCGCACAGCGGGGGCCGGCGCGCGGTGCTGTGGCCGGCGGCGGGCGCGGCGACGCTCGCCTATGGCGCCCGGCTGATCGATCGGGCACGGCTCAAGCAGGCGACGCAGCGCTGGATGCTTGGCCGCTCGCTGTCCGCGGCGCGGGCGGGGGTGCTGGCGGAGGCGTTCGCCGACCGGCTGCTTGCGGGCGGCGTGCTCGACGGAGCGCGGAACCGGATCGCTGCGGATCGCGCGGCCGGCTATCGGCTGGTGATGGCGACCGCCTCCTATGCCTTCTACGTGCGGGCGATCGCGCGGCGGCTCGGCTTCGACGACGTGATCGCAACCGACAGCGAGCGCGGCGCGGCGGACGCGATCCTGCCGCGCATCGCCGGCGAGAATTGCTACGGTCCCGCCAAACTGCGGATGATCGAAGCCTGGCTGGCGGCGGAGGGGATCGCGCGGGGTGAGGCTCACATCCGCTTCTACAGCGACCATGTTTCCGATGCGCCGACGCTGGAATGGGCCGACGAGCCGTTCCCGGTGAATGCCCACGGTCCGCTCCGCACATTGGCGGCGAAGCGGGGCTGGCCGCTTCTGGATTGGCGCTAGCCCCTCACCCCATCCGTCACCCCGGGCTTGTGCCGGGGTCCACCCATCCTCACCTACTGCCGTGCATTGTTGCACCGTGGATGCCGGAACAAGTCCGGCATGACAGGAAAGTGCGTGGATCACAGCGCCATGTCCACGGCGTGGATCAGCACGCCGACCAGCCCGCCGACCAGCGTGCCGTTGACGCGGATATATTGAAGGTCCCGGCCGACAGTGTTCTCGAGCCGCCCCGTGATGGTGCGCGCGTCCCAGCTGCGGATCGTATCGGACACCAGCCGCACGATCGCGTCGCCATAGTCGGCGGCGGTGCCGACCGCCGTACGGCGCGCGAAGCGATTGATCGTCGCGGCGAGCCTGGCATCCTGCTGGAGCGTGGTGCCGAGCTGGCGCAGCGCCTCGCCGAAGCGGCCGGCGATCACCGCGTCGGGATCGCGCGCGGCCTTGAGCATCGCCGCGCGCATCTGCTCCCACACCCCCTGCCACCAGTCGGCGAGCGCGGGATTGTCGAGCAGCTCATTCTTGAACGCCGCCACCCGCTCCTGCATCGCCGGATCGTGCTGGAGGTCATGGGCGAGCTTCGCCAGCCCCTCCTCCGCCTTCTCCCGCAAGGGATGGTCCGGGTCATCCGCCATCTCGGTCATCAGCTTGGTGAGCCCGTCGAGGATCGCGTTGGCGAGCGTCGCGTCGAGGCCGGTCCACCGCAGCACCGCGCCGGCGCGCTGGCGCACCATGTCGCGGACGATCGGCTCGTTCGCCTCGACCACATGTCCCGCCCAGCGGATGATGCCGTCGAGCAGCGGCACATGGCGGTTGTCGGCGATCGCCGCCGCAAGCGCCTGCCCCAGCAGCGGCGCGAGGTTGAGCGCGCGCAGCCGCCCCGCCAGCGCGCCGCGCACCATGCCGCCCAACCGCTCCTGGTCGAGCGATTCGAGCACGTCGGCCGCGAGCCGGCTCGCGCCGCGCCGCAGCTTGCCCTCGCCTGCCGGCGAGGGGTTGGCGAGCCAGCGCCCCGCCGCCCCGGCGAGGTCGACGCGCTGCATCCGCCGCGCCACCACCCGCGGGATCAGGAAATTGTCGCGCAGGAATGCCGCGAGCGCGCCGGCGATGCGATCCTTGTTCCGGGGGATGATCGCGGTGTGCGGGATCGGCAGCCCGAGCGGATGACGGAACAGCGCCGTCACCGCGAACCAATCGGCGAGCCCGCCGACCATCGCCGCCTCGGCGAAGGCGCGCACGAACCCCACCGCGGGGTGCACCGGCTGGAAATAGCGCGCGGCGAGATAGACTCCGGCCATCGCCACCAGGAGTCCCGTCGCGACCAGCCGCATCCGCCTCAGCGCAGGCGGCGCCGCACTTCCGTTGAGGTTGAGAGCGCGCGGCGCGAGCGTCATGCCCGAAACAATCCCCGAAAGCGGGGATTGTTCAAGGCCGGAGCGCCACTCTCGTCATTCCGCCGGCTGGACCTCGCCGTCGCCGGGCTTGTGCTCGATGCGTCCGCCCGGCTGATGCTCGATCACCGGCTTGCCGTCGTCGCCCGGGCGATAGGTGAGCAGGCGGCGGCCGAGCTTCGGCCCGATCCAGCGCTCGATCCCCACCGCCAGGCTGAAGCTCGCCGGCACGATCACCAGCGTCAGCAAGGTCGAGAGGATCAGGCCGCCGATCACCACCGTGCCCATCGGCGCGCGCCACGAGGAGTCGCCCGACAGCGAAAGCGCGGTCGGCACCATGCCGGCGACCATCGCCACCGTGGTCATCACGATCGGCTGCGCGCGCTTGTGCCCGGCGTCGACCAGCGCGGTGAACATGTCGACGCCCTTGTTCATCTCCTCCAGCGCGAAATCGATCAGCAGGATCGAGTTCTTGGCGACGATGCCGAACAGCATCAGCACGCCGATCAGCACCGGCAGCGACAGGGGCTCGCCCGCGATCGCCAGCGCGATCAGGCCGCCGAGCGGCGCCAGCAGCAGCGAGCCCATGTTGACCAGCGGCGACATGAAGCTGCGGTAGAGCAGCACCAGCACCGCGAACACCAGGAACACGCCGGACACCAGCGCGATCAGGAAGTTGGTGATCATCTCCGCCTGCCACTTGGCCTGGCCGACGGTGAGCTCGCCGACGCCGACCGGCAGGGTCTTCATGATCGGCAGCTGGTGGATCTGCTTCATCACCTCGCCCGAGACATAGGGCTTGCCGGTCGCCGGGTTCTGGGCGAGATCGGCGCCCACGATCAGGCGGCGCTGGAGGTTGAGGCGCTCGATCTTGGTCGGGCCGGCGCCGAAGCCGATATCGGCGACGACGCCGAGCGGCACCGATCCGCCGCTCTCGGTCTGCACCGGCAGGTTCTTGATCGTCGACAGCCGCGCCCGCGCGCTTTCCTGCAGCGCGACGCGGATCGGGATCTGCCGGTCGCTCAGCGAGAATTTGGCGCTGTTCTGGTCGATGTCCCCCAAGGTCGCGATGCGGATCGCGTTGCTCAGTGCCGCCGTGGTCACGCCGAGGTCTGCGGCAAGGTCAAGCCGCGGCCGGATCACGATCTCCGGCCGGTTGAGATCGCCGGCGATGCGCGGCGCCACCACCTGCTTCATCCCCGCCATCTGGTTGACCAGCTTGAGCGCGGTCTCGGTCAGGAGCTTGGGGTCCTCGCCGCCGAGCGTGATGGTGAGATCGCGGCCGCTCGAACCCCAGCCGAACTGCGAGCGGAAGCCGACGCGGGCGTCCGGAATCTTGAGCAGCTCGGGCGTCAGCCGGCGCTCGAAGGCAGTGCTCTTCTCGTCGCGTTCCTTCTTGAGCATCGCGATCACGCGGCCGTTGCCGACGAAGCTGCGCTCGTAGACGTTCTCGACGATCGGCTCGCGGCGGAGCAGGTTGGCGACGCGCGTCACCACCGTCTGGGTCTGCTCGAGCGAGGTGCCCGGCACCATCTCGATCGTCGCGGTGACGTTGTCCTGGTCCTGCTCGGGCTGGAAGGTCATCGGGATCACGCCCGAGAAGGCGAGCCAGATGGTGAGCCCGAGCGAGATCATGCCCGCCACCACCGCCGACCAGCGATGACGCAGCGTCCAGCTCAGCAGCTTGATATAGACGCCCATCACCGGTCCGCCGGCGTGCTCCGCATGGCCATGCGCCTTCAGGAAATAGGCCGCGACCATCGGCGTCACCATGCGCGCGACGGCCAGGCTCATCAGCACCGAGGCAACGACGGTGAGGCCGAAGTTCTTGAAGAACTGCCCCGAGATGCCCGGCATCAGGCCGACCGGCAGGAACACCGCGACGATCGACATCGTCGTGGCGAGCACCGCCACGCCGATCTCGTCCGCGGCGTCGATCGAGGCCTGATAGGCGGATTTGCCCATGCGCATGTGGCGCACGATGTTCTCGATCTCGACGATCGCGTCGTCGACCAGCACGCCGGCGACCAGGCTCAGCGCCAGCAGCGTCATCTGGTTGAGCGTGAAGCCCATCAGGTCCATGAACCAGAAGCTCGGGATCGCCGACAGCGGGATCGCCAGCGCCGAAATCACCGTCGCCCGCCAGTCGCGCAGGAACAGCAGCACCACCAGCACCGCCAGCACCGCGCCCTCCACCATCGCCTCCATGGCGGTGTGGAACTGCTCCTCGGCATATTTGCTCTGGTTGAACAGCAGCTCGAAATGAACCTTGGGATTGCTCTTCTCAAGCTCCTTGAGCTTCTTCTCGGCGGCGTGGAACACGGTCACGTCCGACGCACCCTTGGCGCGCTGGATGTCGAACGAGATCACCTGCTGGCCGTTGAAGCGGGCGAAGCTCTTCTGCTCGGCGTAGAGGTCCTTGACGTCGGCGATGTCGGACAGGCGGACGGTACGGCCGTTGCCGACCGCGATCTGGGTCTGGCCGAGCGTATAGGCGTCCTTGGCGTTGCCGAGCACGCGCACCGCCTGCTCGAAGCCCGAGATCTCGGCCTTGCCGCCGGCGGCGTCGAGGTTCACCTGGCGGAGCTGCTGGTTCACCTGGCTGGCGGTGAGGCCGTAGGACTGGAGCTTGTCGGGGTGGAGGATCACCCGGATCTCGCGGTCGACGCCGCCGTTGCGGTTGACCGCCGACATGCCGGAGATCGACAGCAGCTCCTTGCGCACGGTGTTGTCGATGTACCAGCTCAGCTGCTCGACGGTCATGTCGGGCGCGAGCGCGGTGAAGCTCGCGACATCGTTGTCGCTGGAGGTGTCGACCCGCCCGATCTGCGGCTCGAGGATGCCGTCGGGCAGGTTGCCGCGGATCTGCTGGATGGCGCTGCGCACGTCCTCGACCGCGCGATCGACCGGCATACCGATGTCGAGCTGGACGACGGTCTGCGACTGGCCCTCGGTCACCGTCGAGTTGATCTCGTCGATGCCCTGCAGGCTGCGGACGGCGGATTCGACCTGCTGGGTGATCTGGGTCTCGAGCTCGCTCGGCGCCGCGCCCGGCTGCGAGATCGAGATCCACACGATCGGGAAATCGATGTCCGGATCGTTGTTGACGTCCATCCGCCAGAAGCTGACCAGCCCGGCGACGGTCAGGAACAGGAAGAGGACGATCGGCGGAACCGGGTTCCGGATCGACCAGGCGGAGATGTTCCGGAAGCTCATGGGTTCGCCTGCTCCGCCTTCTTGAGGACCGGAATCACCTTCTGCCCCGGATTGAGGAACGCGCCGGCGGTCAGCACCACCCGTTCGTTGCCCGATAGCCCGCTGGTGATGGCAATGCCCTCATCCGAGACCTCGCCGGTGGTCACCTTGCGCCGCACCGCCTGATTCCTGTCGTCGATGATATAGACGAAATTGCCGGTCACGTCGCTCTGAACCGCCGATTGCGGCAGCAGCGGCGCCACCGCCGCGCCCGCGACGATCTGCACCGAGGCGAAGCCCCCCGGACGCAGCGCCGGATCATAGTTGAGCTCGATGCGCGCGATGCCCTGGCGCGTCTGGGGATCGATCACCGGCGATACCTGCCAGATGCGGCCGTGGAACACCTTGCCGGTGCCGACCGGACGCACCTCGGCCGGGATGCCGACGTGGAGCCGCTGGATGTCCGCCTCGCTCAGCTGTGCGCGCATCTCCATCTTGCCGTCCATCGCCATGCGGAACAGCGTGCCGCTGCCGGAGCTGACGATCTGCCCCGGCTCGACCTCGCGGGTGAGGATCAGGCCCGCGGTGGGCGCGCGGATGTCGAGCCGGCGGTTGCGCGCCAGCGCCTCCTTGTACGCCGCCTCGGCCGCCCGGACGCGCGCGAGCGCGCCGTCGCGGGTCGCCTCACGCTGGTCGAGGTCTGCCTTGGAGATGAAGCCGTTGCCGACGAGCTGCTTGGCGCGGTCGTAATTGGACTGGGCGAGCTGGGCGTCGGCGCGCGCGACGCGAATCTGCGCGGCAAGCGATTCGGCGGTCTGGACCTGCACCGAGCGGTCGACCGTCGCCAGCACCTGGCCGGCGTCGACCCACTGGCCGGGCTCGACCAGCACGCGCGTCACGATGCCGCCTTCGCCGGCGACGCCGACCGGCATGTCGCGCTTGGCGGCAAGGCTGCCGGTGCCGGAGATGATGTTGCGGATCGAAGAGCGGCCGGGCGCCGCGACCGTGACGGTCGGGATCTGGCTGTTGGCTGCGTCGGCCTTGCCCTTGGGGGGTTCGGCGGCGCCGCCGCGCATGAACATCGCCGCCGCGGCGAGCACGACGACGATCGCGACGATCGCGGTCACGATCAGCCAGCGCCGCCGCCGCGGCGGCGCGACCTCTCCGGGCAGGGCTGCATATCCGCCCGCTTCGCCGCCCACCATCTTCGTCTCGTAGTTCATATGCGCCACTCTCGTCCCGCCCCCTTAGGCGTTCATGCGGTGCTGTATTATATGAATAAGTCACCGACCTCAAGCGGGTCATTGTGGGAGCGCGGCTTCATGACGATTCCGGTGCCTAAAGGCAACGGAACAAAGGTTGCGTTCAAGAAATGGTTGCGTTGCCGCGGCTCTGGAGCAACGCTCTCTCCCGCGCGCAGTCGACGCGCACCACATGGGAGACAGAAAATGCCCGAACGCGGTATCATCGGCTGGTTGTTGATCGGACTTGTGGCGGGAATTCTGGGTAAGTGGATCATGCCGGGGAAGGATCCCGGCGGCATCATCGTGACGATCCTGGTCGGCATCGTCGGCGCCCTGCTCGCCGGCTTCATCGCGCAGGCGGCCGGAGTCACGATCCAGGGAGGAATAATGAATTACGCCGCGGCAACCGTCGGTGCGATCGTGCTGCTGGCGCTGTACCGCGTCGTGATGTCGCGCCGCACACCCTGAGCCGTTCATTCCCGGTTGGCCGGGGCCGGCTAGGGCTGTGCCGACAATCACGGGCCCGGGGACCGGCTCCGGCCAATTGCTGAGGAGAATTCTATGCGATCCGTCGCCCTTCTTTCGTTCGCCCTCGCGATGCCGGCAGCGGCGAATGCGCAGGTCGCGACCGTTCCGGTGGCGCTGCCCGAGGGCACGCTGCTCGATCTGACCGCGACCGGCAAGACCACGCGCATCCCCGACGTCGCGATCATCCGCGCGGGCGTGGTGAGCCAGGCGCAGACCGCGGCGGCGGCACTCGCCGACAATGCGCAGCGCATGGCGCGCGTGCTGGCGGCGCTGAAGCGCGCCGGCGTCGCCGACCGCGACGTCCAGACCGCCAACATCGCGCTGCAGCCGCAGTATCGTTACCAACAGAACGAGGCGCCGGTGATCACCGGTTATCAGGCCTCGAACAACGTCCAGGTCCGCTTCCGCGACATCGGTAAGAGCGGCGCGATCCTCGATGCGCTGGTGAAGGAAGGCGCCAACCAGATCGACGGCCCCAGCCTCACCATCGACCAACCTGATGCGGCCGAGGACGAGGCGCGCACCGATGCGGTCGCCAAGGCGCGCGCGCGGGCCGAGCTCTATGCCAAGGCGGCGGGGCTGCGCGTCGAGCGGATCGTCTCGATCAGCGAGGGCGGCTTCGCGCCGCCGCCGCCCGTGCCGATGATGATGGCGCGCATGGCGGCCGCTCCGCAGGAAGCCGCGGACTCCAAGATCGCCGCCGGCGAGCAGGACGTGACGGTCAGCGTGACGGTGCGCTTCCTGCTCAAGTGACGGGAAAAGGGGCCGCCCGACGTCGCCGGGCGGCCCCTTCCTCCTATATCTTTCCGGCCGGTCCGGTCAGCGGACGGTGCCGCGGCGGACCAGGTTGACGATCGCGAGCAGGATGATCGCGCCGACGAGCGAAGCCAGGAATGTGTAGAGCGTGACCGCCTGATTGATCGAGCCGCCGAACAATAGGCCGCCGATGAAGGCGCCGATGATGCCGACGACGACGTTCAGGACGATGCCCTGCTGTGCATCGGTGCGCATGACGATGCTGGCGAGCCAACCGACGATGCCGCCGATAACGAGCCAGATGATGATGCCCATATTCAAGTCCCTCCATTGAGCCGGGCCGGTCGACCGACCTTCGCTGTGCATGACTCGCGATGCGTCCGATTAGTTCCGCTCGCGTTTTGACTGTCGCACATGGCAGAGCGGCCCGCCATCCCCCGAAGGGACGGCGGGCCGCCTGCGTTTCCCGGCAAGGGAACGCTCAAAACTTCTGCTGGCGCTCGTAGAGCGAGCGGTAATGCTGGATGCGCGTGACGCGCAGGCCCGGCATCCCGGAACGATCGATCGCCCGTTGCCAGCCGGCGAACTCCTCCGCGGTCAGGCCATAGCGTTCGCAGACCTCGTCGACCGTCAGCAGCCCGCCGTTGACCGCGGCCACCACCTCGGCCTTGCGGCGCACCACCCAGCGGGTGGTGTCGGGCGGCGGCAGCGTGTCCAGGGTCAGCGGCTCGCCGAGCGGACCGATCACCTTGGCTGGCCGGATTTTCTGGTTCTCGATCATTCCAACCCTCAATACTGGGACAAGCCCCCTACGCTCATTCCGTAAAACGACGGTTAGCGCCGGAGCTTGAACGCTCCCTCAACCCCTAGGGTAAACGCGCCGTTCACTCGCCTTGCCGCCGGGTCAGCGACGCCGCCGCAACGGCGTGGAAGGCGCCCGCGGCCGGCGCCAGCGGCTCCGCGTCCGGCGCGGCGAACGTGAGCTGCGCCTGCGTCTGTGCGGTCGGGCTCGCCGCCTGCCGGCTGGCAATGCCGACCATCAGCACCGCGAGCTCGGTGGGGAGCGCGGTGACCTGGCGGTCATGGGCACGGGCGAAGCTGAAGTCCAAATGCACCGTCCTGCGAGTCGAAACGAGACGACTCGGCTAGCGCAGCATTGCTGAAGAGCAGGTAAAGCCCCGTTTTTGCACTGCGCACCACGAGCCACTAAAGGACCCGCGATGATTCCCGGCGATTTCCAGCTTCCCGGGCCGCTGGCGAGGCGGCGGATCGTCGTCGCCATGTCGGGCGGCGTCGACAGCTCGGTCGTGGCCGCGCTTGCCGCGGGCAGCGGCGCCGAGACGATCGGGGTGACGCTCCAGCTCTACGACCATGGCGAGGCGGTCGGCCGCGCCGGCGCCTGCTGCGCGGGCCGCGACATCCGCGATGCGCGCGCGGTGTGCGACAGCCTCGGCATCGCGCATTACGTCTTCGACTATGCCAGCCGCTTCCGCGAGGCGGTGATCGACGACTTCGCCGACGAGTATCTCGCCGGACGCACGCCGATCCCCTGCGTCAAGTGCAACATGGGGCCGAAGTTCGCCGACCTCCTGACCCTCGCACGCGATCTCGGCGCCGATTGCCTGGCGACGGGACATTATGTCCGCCGCGTCGAGGGGCCGGCCGGCGCCGAGCTCCACCGCGCCGCCGATCCCGCGCGCGACCAGAGCTATTTCCTGTTCGCGACCACCGCGGAGCAGCTCGACTATCTGCGCTTTCCCCTCGGCGGGCTGCCCAAGGCCGCGGTGCGCGAGATCGCCGCCGAGCTCGGTCTCGGTGTCGCCCATAAGCCCGACAGCCAGGACATCTGCTTCGTCCCCGACGGCGACTATGCCGCAGTGGTGCGCAAGGCGCGGCCCGATGCCGATACCGCAGGCGAGATCGTCGACGAGAGCGGCCGCGTGCTGGGGACGCACCGCGGCTTCATCCATTTCACCGTCGGCCAGCGGCGCGGGCTCGAGATCGGCGGGCTCGCCGAACCGCTCTATGTGATCCGCCTGGAGCCGGAGACGCGTCGCGTGGTGGTGGGGCCGAAGCGCGCGCTGGCGGTATCGGCGGCGCGGATCGAGCGGATCAACTGGATCGGCGGCGCCTATGAGGGACCGATGGCCGTCAAGGTGCGCAGCCTCGCCAAGCCGGTGCCGGCGCGGCTGGCGGGCGACCGGGTGGTGTTCGCCGCGCCCGAATATGGCGTGGCGCCCGGCCAGGCAGCCGTGCTCTACGCAGGCGACCGCGTGCTCGGCGGCGGCTGGATCGCCGAGACGGAGCGGGCGGAGCTCGCCGCAGCCGCCTGAGTCGTCGCTCCCCGGTCCACCTGTCGCCCTCGACTGAAATCGCGCCACCCCCTCCCCCCGAAGTACCGGTGATGGCAGGCGCCGAAACCCGCGGAAATCCGTCGAAGGTCACGAAAGTCATGGGTGGACGCCGACTGTGACTTTCGTGATATAATGTTACATGAAAGTTCGCAAAACGTTGACCAAATTGACTCTGGTTGCGCGAATCCTTCGCACGCACGAGCCCGGTCACGACAGCGAGTCTCCATGAACGACAAGGAACCGGTTCGCGAGGCTGTCAGGCGAAATCCTACATTGCAAGCGACGGCGAGGAACGGACACACCCTAGTCGGACGACTTCGCCACGCCTTCGATATAATCGATGCGGATGCGGACCCAGGCGCCGAGTATCGGCTTGCTGCCGACGCGGGGCGGCAGCACGCGGAACTGCCACGCCGCCTCGCGCACCGCGCGGGCGAAGCCGGAGCCGGCGGGGGACTGGCCGATCTCGCGGCAATCCTCGACGCGGTAGTTCTCGACCGTCCGGCACGCGATCATCCCCCAGCCGCTGAGGCCGGGGCGCTTCGGCAGGTAGAAGCCGAGCTCGGCCGAGGTCGGCTTGCGATACCAATCGACGTCGTAGAGCCGTTCCGAGCCGCCGGAGCCGCCCGCGTCGGCGTCGGCACTGTCGTCACCGCTGCCCTCCGCCTTCGCCGCGCCCGCGTTGCCCGGAGAGCGCGGCATCCGGTCGATATCGGAGGAGGCGAACTGATCCCGGCTCATCATGATGAATCCCGGCGGCAAGGCGACCGGCGCCGACCGCTCCTGCGGCGGTTGCCTCGGCGGCGGCGGAGGCGGCGGAGTCGGTGCGGCCTTGGCTGCGCTGCCGCCCTTCTCCCTGGCCTTGGCGGCGGGGCGCGGCGTCGCATTCTCGCCCTCGGCGGCGACATCGAAGGTGACCGTCTCCGACTGCGGCGGCTCGGACGACGGGACGAACGGCGCGATCCGCAGCAGCATCAGCAGCAGCAGAAGGTGGACGATCGCCGTCAGCGCCAGCGAGACGACGCGCCGCCGCGGCGAGGTACCGCCCGAATCCGGTGAAGAGCGGTAGGACGCCGCACGCATGGAGGCGCAGCTAGGACCGGTCGCGGCCGCGGGCAATGCCCGCGATGCGGAACGCGTCAGCCGAGCAGGAAGCTGCCCTCGATCACCGTCACGCAGCGGCCGCCGAGCACGACGTTCTCGCCCTCCAGCCGGCAGTCGAGATGGCCTCCGCGCGCGCTCGCCTGGAATGCGGTGAAGCGGTCGCGGTTGAGGCGCTTCGCCCAATAGGGGACGACCACCGCATGGGCGGAGCCGGTGACGGGATCCTCGTCGACGCCGGCACCCGGCGCGAACATGCGGCTGACGATATCGGTATTGCGGCCGGGCGCGGTGACGATCGCCTGATGGTCTCCCGTCGCGGCGAGCGCGCGCAGGTCCGGGCGGAGCGCACGCACCGCCTCCTCCGATTCGAGCACGACCACGCCGTAGCCGCCTTCGCGCCACAGCGTCTCGACCACGCCCTCGACGCCGAGCGCCGCCACCATTTCGGGCAGAGGCCTGGGCGACGGCGCCCAGGCCGGCAGCGCGAGCTCATAGCCCGTGTCCGCACGCGAGACGGCGAGGATTCCGGCCCGACGCGTGCGGAAGCGGACCGCGGATCGCGCCGGATCGCCCTGAAGAAGATAATGGCCGCTCGCCAGCGTGGCATGGCCGCACAGCCGCACCTCGTGGCCGGGCGTGAACCAGCGCAGCTCGTAATCCGCATCAGCGCCGGAGTCGGGGACCAGGAAGGCCGTCTCGCTGAGGTTGTTCTCCGCGGCGATCGCCTGGAGCACCGCGTCGTCGAGCCAGGCGCCGAGCGGCATCACCGCCGCCGGATTGCCCTCGAACGGCTTGCTCGCGAACGCGTCGATCTGCGCGAAAGGGATTCTCACAGGCGTTTCCCGAACCAATGGGGGGTCACATCGGCCTCGACCAGCGGATTGTCGGTGTCGACATGACCTTCGGGATCGAGATGGATCAGCACCTCGACCTTGGGAAAGGCGTCGCGCAGCGCGCGCTCGACGCGCTCGACGATATCGTGCGCCTCCGCGACGGTGAGGTCGCGCGCGACCTCCATATGGAACTGCGCGAAGTCGTGGCTGCCCGAGCGGCGCGTACGGAAATCGTGGATGCCGAGCAGGCCGGGCTGGCGCGCGGCGACCTCGATATAGGCGCGCCGATCCGCCTCCGGCCATTCCTTGTCCATCAGCTGGTCGATCGCGTTGGACGAGGCCTGGAACGCGCCCCAGGCGAGCCACAATGCGATCGCCACGCCGAACACCGGATCGGCGCCGGTGACGCCGAAATACTGGTCGAGCGCCAGCGCGGCGATCACCGCGAGGTTGAGCAGCACGTCCGATTGGTAATGGACGTTGTCGGCGAGGATCGCGACCGATCCGGTGCGGCGGATGACGTGGCGCTGATAGGCGAGCAGCACGAAGGTGGCGGCGATCGCGACCAGCGAGACACCGATGCCGAACTCGGCGTCGGCGCCTGCCTGCGGATTGCGGAAGCGATCGATCGCGCGCCAGGCGATGATTCCGGCCGACGCGGTGATCAGCGCGACCTGGAACAGCGCCGCCAGCGCCTCCGCCTTGCCGTGGCCGAAGCGATGGTCGTGATCCGCCGGTTCGGCGGCGAGGCGGACGCCGTAGAGGGTGACGAGGCTCGCGAGCAGGTCGAGCCCCGTGTCGGCCAGGCTGCCGAGCATCGCCACCGACCCGGTCTGCCATGCCGCGAAGCCCTTCAGGCACAACAGGAAGCACGCCATGCCGACGCTGAACAGCGCCGCACGCGTCGCGAGCGGGATGATCCGCCGGCGTTCGCTCTCGGTCATCATGGGTACAGCAGCCCTTCCGACCAGCCATTGCCTTCACGAACGAACAGGCGGCGATGATGGAGCCGATGCGCGCGATCCTCCCAGAACTCGATCCGCTCCGGCACGACGCGATAGCCGCCCCAATGCGGCGGGCGCGGCACGGCGCCCGGAAAGCGCGCGCCTGCCTCGGCATAGCGCGCCTCGAACGTCACGCGCGCATCGAGCGGGCGTGACTGGTCCGACGCCCAGGCGCCCAGCTGCGAATCGCGGCCGCGCGAGGCGAAATAGGCGTCGCTCTCGGCATCGCTCGCGCGGCTCACCAGCCCCTCGATCCGCACCTGGCGACGCAGCGATTTCCAATGGAACAGCAGCGCGGCGCGCGGGTTCGCCTCGAGCTCGTCCGCCTTGCGGCTCTCGCGGTTGGTGTAGAAGACGAAGCCGCCGGGCCCATGCCCCTTGAGCAGCACGATCCGGACCGAGGGCCACGCATGAGCGTCCGCGGTGGCGAGCGCCATCGCGTTCGGGTCGTTGGGCTCGCTCGCCTCGGCTTCGGCGAGCCAGGCGGCGAACAGAGCGAAGGGATCGTCGGCCATCGCGCGCCTTTAAACCCTGAAACCGCCTCCGCCAACGCATGAACCGCCGCCTGCCGGAACGACTCCCCCGCCCATGCTTTGAATCGGTCTCGCAACGAAGGAGCAAGGTCCGGTGGCGGCACGCGCCTATTGGCAGGGACAGATCAGGCTGGCGCTCGTCTCCATCCCGGTCGAGATCTACACCGCGACCAAATCGGGGGCGCAGATCAGCTTCCACCAGGTCCATGAGCCCTCGGGCAAGCGGATCAAGTACGAGAAGGTCGTGCCCGGCATCGGTCCGATCGACCCCGACGAGATCATGAAGGGCTATGAGCTCGAGAAGGGCGAATATGTCCTGCTCGAGCAGGACGAGATCGACGCGGTCAAGCTCGAATCGAAGAAGACGCTGGAGCTGACGCAATTCGTCGACGCCGACGAGATCGACGTGCTCTATTATGAGCGCCCCTATTTCGTGGTGCCCGCCGACGACCTCGCCGAAGAGGCGTTCATCGTCCTGCGCGAGGCGTTGCGCCGCAGCCGCAAGGTCGGCCTCGGCCAGCTGGCGATGCGCGGGCGCGAATATGTGGTGAGCCTCAAGCCCTGCGGGCGCGGCATGGTGCTGGAGACGCTGCGCTACGCCGACGAGGTCAACAAGGCGCAGGGCTATTTCCGCGACATCCCCGACAGCGAGCCCGACGAGGACCTGCTCGACCTCGCCACCACGCTGATCGAGAAGAAGACGGCGAAGTTCGATCCCAAGGAGTTCCACGACCGCTACGTCGATGCGCTCAAGCACCTCATCGAGCGCAAGGTGAAGTCGAAGGGCCGCAAGATCATCGAGGAGAAGGACGAGGGCCGGCCGACCGGCCACAACGTCGTCGACCTGATGGCGGCGCTCAAGAAGAGCCTGGAGCGCCCGGGCCCGCCGGCGAGCGAGGGGGCGAAGAAGGCGCCGGCACGCAAATCCACCGCGCGCAAGCCGGCCGCCCGGAAGGCGCCGGCGCGCAAGCGTGCCTGACGCGATGGATCTCAACGTGCCCGTCCTGCTTGCGATCGGCTGGAAGCCTGTGGCGCTGCTGACGCTGGCGCGCCTGATCGAACCCAAACCGATGGAGGCGCATCGCGATGGCGAAGGCTGATCTCCTCGCGAAATACAACGCCAAGCGCGACTTCACCAAGACGGCGGAGCCGGCGGGCCGGATCGCCGAAGGCAAGGGCCGCCGCTTCATCGTCCAGAAGCACGATGCGACCCGGCTGCACTGGGACTTCCGGCTGGAGCTGGACGGGGTGCTCAAGAGCTGGGCAGTGACGCGCGGCCCCAGCCTCGACCCCGCGGAGAAGCGGCTGGCGGTGCGCACCGAGGACCATCCGCTGTCCTATGCCGATTTCGAGGGAACGATCCCCAAGGGCGAGTACGGCGGCGGCACGGTGATGCTGTGGGACGACGGCATCTGGGCGCCGGTCGAGGGCAAATCGTCGAAGGACCTGGAGAAGGGCCACCTCCACTTCCGCCTCGACGGCGAGCGTATGAAGGGCGAATGGCTGCTGATCCGCCTGAGGCCCCGCGCCAGGGAGCGGACCGAGAACTGGCTGCTGCGCAAGATCGACGACGCCGCGGCGGGCGGTACCGACGAATTGGTCGAGACCGGGCTCACGAGCATCAAGACCGGCCGGACGATGCAGGAGATCGCCGAGGGGAGGAAGGCTCATGCGTCGCCCCGGCGGAGGCTGGGGCCGGCCGGTGGATCGGGCGGTCAGAAGAAACCCGGCGGCCCAGGCCTCCGCCGGGGCGACGGAGAGCTGCCGGAGTTCCGTTCTGTCCAGCTCGCCACGCTGGTCGACACCGTCCCCGCCGGCAACGGCTGGCTGCACGAGATGAAGCTCGACGGCTACCGCGCCCTGATCGCGGTCGGCGGGGGCAAGGCCAAGGTCTATACCCGCACCGGCCTCGACTGGACCGACAAGTTCGCCGACATCGCCCGCGCCGCCGCGAAGCTGCCGGTCGCGACCGCACTGATCGACGGCGAGGCCGTGGCGTTCACGGACGGCAAGCCTGACTTCTCGACCTTGCAGGAAGCGCTGTCGGAGGGGCGACAGGACCTGATCTTCTTCGCCTTCGACCTGCTCGAGCTCGACGGTGAGGATCTGACGCGCCTGCCGCAGGTCCAGCGCAAGGAGCGGCTGCGCCCGCTGCTCGACAAGGCGGGAGAGCCGCTGCGCTTCTCCGAGCATGTCGTCGGCTCCGGCGAGCAGCTGTTCGAGGCGATGTGCAAGGAGGGCTACGAGGGCGTGGTCTCCAAGCGCGCCGACGCCCCCTATCGCGGCGAGCGCACCAAGGCGTGGCTCAAGACCAAGTGCATCCGCCGCCAGGAGTTCGTGATCGTCGGCTGGACGCCGAGCGACAAGGCGCGACGCGGCTTCCGCGCGCTGCTGCTGGCGGTGAATGGACCCGAGGGGCTCACCTATGCCGGCAAGGTCGGCACCGGCTTCGACGGCGAGACGATGATCGACCTGCGCGAACGGCTCGACCGTCTCGCCGCCGATACGCCGACGGTGAAGGCGCCGCGTGCCGCGACGCGGGGCGCGCATTGGGTGAGGCCCGAGCTGGTCGCGGAGATCGCGTTCAGCGAATTCACCGCGGAGGATGTCGTGCGGCACGCGAGCTTCATCGGACTACGCGAGGACAAGACGCCGAAGGACGTGGTCGCCGAGAAGCCGGTGCCGGTGCCGAAAGCGCCCGAGCTGCCGATCCGGATCAGCAACCCGGGCCGGGTGATCGAGCCTAGCAGCAGGCTCACCAAGGGCGGTCTCGCGGACTATTATGCCGCGGTCGCGCCGATCCTGCTGCCCTGGCTCGCCGATCGGCCGATCAGCCTGGTGCGATGCCCGCAGGGCCGCGCCAAGAAATGCTTCTTCCAGAAGCACGACGCCGGCAGCTTCGGCGAGCACGTCCACCATGTCGACGTGCGCGAGAAGGACGGGTCGGTCGAACCTTATCTCTACGTCTCCGATCTCGAAGGGCTGCTCACCTGCGTCCAGATGGGGACGATCGAGTTCCACGGCTGGGGCAGCCTGGTCGCGGACATCGAGAAGCCCGATCGGATGGTGTTCGACCTCGATCCCGACGAGGGGCTCGGCTTTGCCGCGGTCAAGAAAGCCGCAGAGGATCTGAAGCAGCAGCTCGCCGACATCGGCCTCACCAGCTATCCGATGCTGTCGGGCGGCAAGGGCGTGCACGTCGTCGTGCCGCTCCAGCCGCAGGCGGAATGGTCGGCGGTCAGGAGCTTCGCCGAACGCTTCGCCCGCGCCCTGGGCGAGGCCGAGCCCGAGCGCTTCACCGCCAACATGGCCAAGGCCAAGCGCAAGGGCCGCATCTTCCTCGATTACCTGCGCAACCAGCGCGGCGCGACCGCGGTGCTCCCCTATGTCGTGCGGGCGCGGCCGGGCGCGCCGGTGGCGGCGCCGGTGAGCTGGACCGAGCTCCGGGACGTGGACAGCCCGGCGGCTTTCACGGTGCGCGATGTCGCCCGGCTGATCGAACGCGCCAACAGCCATACGCTGGAGCATTGGGGCGAATCCGCCCAGGTGCTGCCGGACCTCTAGAATCGAGCGGACTCGTGCTCCTGCGAAGGCAGGAGCACTGGTGCTTCAACAGGCGCGATTCACGAGCGAATTGCGCTCCGGCGCCGCTTCACCCAAATAGGCGTGGATATGGCAGATCCCTACGCAACCCTTGGAGTCGCCCGCGGCGCGTCCGAAGACGAGATCAAGAAGGCGTATCGCAAGCTCGCCAAGGAGCTGCATCCCGACCGCAACCAGGACAATCCCAAGGCCGCCGAGCGATTCGCGCAGGTGACCTCGGCCTATGACCTCCTGACCGACAAGGACAGGCGCGCCCGCTTCGACCGCGGCGAGATCGACGGCGACGGCAACCCGACGATGCCGTTCGGCTTCGGCGGCGGGCGCGCGGGCGCCGGGGCGCGGCCGGGCACCGCCGGCTTCGAGTTCAACGACGGCGGCAGCGACTTCACCGATATCTTCGAGGGGCTGTTCGGCGGCGCCGCGCGCGGTGGCGGCGGCTTCACCGGCGGGTTCGGCGGGTTCGGGCGCCGGGGCGCGGCCAAGGGCGCGAACGTCCCCTACCGCCTCGCCGTCCGCTTCGAGGATGCGGCGACGCTCGCCCCTCAGCGGGTGACGCTGCGCGACGGCAAGACGATCGACATCAAGCTGCCCGCCGGCGTCGAGACCGGCACGCAGATGCGCCTCGCCGGCAAGGGCGAGGAGGGACCGGGCGGCTTCGGCGACGCGATCGTCACGGTCGAGGTGCAGCCGCACCGCTTCTTCACCCGCGACGGCGACGACGTGCGGCTCGACCTGCCGGTCAGCCTGGCCGAGGCGGTGCTCGGCGCCCAGGTGCGCGTGCCCACCGTCGACGGCGCGGTGATGCTGTCGATCCCGAAGGGCTCGACCTCGGGCAAGGTGCTCCGCCTCAAGGGCCGCGGCTTCCACCGGAAGGGCGGCGGGCGCGGCGACCAGCTCGTGACCTTGATGGTCGACCTGCCGGTCGACGACGACGCGCTGGTCGAATTCGTGCAGGGCTGGCCCGGCAAGGACCGCGGGAACCCCAGGGGCCGGATGGACGTCTGACCGGCGTGGCCGAGGTCTCGCCCCTTTCCCCCGAGGAACGCGCGGAGCACCCCGAGAGCGAGCGTCGGCTCGACCGACGCCATCCGTTCGTCTCGGCCTGGGAGATCGTCAAGCGCGCTGCGATCGGCGTCTACAACGACGGCTTCATCCACGCGGGCAACCTCGCCTATCTCGCGCTGCTGACCGTGTTTCCCTTCTTCATCGTCGCCGCGGCGATCGCCTCGCTGCTCGGCCAGGGACCGGAGACGCAGCGCGCGGTCGCCTCCTTCCTCCACGTCCTGCCGCCCGAGGTGAGCGACATCCTGCGCAAGCCGATCCGCGACGTGCTGGCGGCGCGGCAGGGGGCGGTGCTGTGGTTCGGCGCGCTCGTCGGCCTGTGGACCGTGGGCAGCTTCGTCGAGACGCTGCGCGACATCTTCCGCCGCGCCTATGGCGTGCGCGCGACGCGTTCCTTCTGGCGGTACCGGCTGGGATCGGCGGCGGTGATCGTCGCCGCGGTGATCCTGGCGCTGCTGTCGCTGGTGGTGCAGGGCGTCCTGCTCGGCGTCGAGCAGTTCGTATACCGGCTGCTGCCCCATGCCGAGGACGTCGCCCGCTGGATCGGCATCTCGCGCGCGATTCCCGGCGTGGTGATGTTCGGCGCGCTCTACATGCTGTTCCTGTCGGTGACGCCGGGCAAGTATCGCAAGTCGGCGTGCCGCAAATGGCCGGGCGCGCTGTTCACCACCGCCTGGTGGGTGGGGATCACCGCGCTGCTGCCCGCGGTGATCGCACGCTTCACCAACTACGACCTCACCTATGGCAGTCTCGCCGGGGTGATCGTGGCGCTGCTGTTCTTCTATCTGGTGGGGCTCGGCCTCGTGTTCGGCGCGCATCTGAACGCGGCACTGGCGGAGCCGGATGCTAAAGGTCTAGAAGCCGCCGAAACCAACCACAGGGAGGCGCGGACGGCGTGACCGGATTGATGCAGGGCAAGCGCGGGCTGATCATGGGGCTCGCCAATGATCGGTCGCTGGCCTGGGGGATCGCGCGTCAGCTCGCCGACCATGGCGCCGAGATGGCGTTCAGCTACCAGGGCGAGTCGCTCGAGCGGCGGGTGCGCCCGCTCGCCGAGCAGCTCGGGCAGGATTTCCTGATCGACTGCGACGTCTCCGACATGGCGGCGCTCGACCGCACCTTCGATGCGCTCAAGGAGCGTTGGCCGACGATCGACTTCGTCGTCCACGCGATCGGCTTTTCCGACAAGAACGAGCTGCGCGGCCGCTATTACGACACCAGCCTCGACAATTTCCTGATGACGATGAACATCAGCGTCTATTCGTTCACCGCGGTGGCCCAGCGCGCGCGACCGCTGATGCCGAACGGCGGCTCGCTGCTGACGCTGACCTATTACGGCTCGGAGAAGGTGGTGCCGCATTACAACGTCATGGGCGTCGCCAAGTCGGCGCTCGACACGTCGGTCAAATATCTCGCGATGGATCTGGGACCGGAGAACATCCGCGTGAACGCGATCTCGGCGGGTCCGATCAAGACGCTGGCGGCGAGCGGAATCGGCGACTTCCGCTACATCCTCAAATGGAACGAGCTCAACTCGCCGCTTCGCCGCAACGTGACGATCGAGGACGTCGGCGGCGCCGGACTCTACCTGCTGAGCGACCTCTCCTCGGGCGTGACCGGCGAGATCCACCACGTCGACGCCGGCTATAACGTCATCGGCATGAAGGCCGAGGACGCGCCCGACATCGCGCTGGCCTGACCGCGGCGCATGACCTTCGCGATCCGAACCGCGACCGGAGGCGACGTGGCGGCGATCGACGCGCTGCTGCGCGCGTCGTTCCCCGCGCCCGACGAGGCGCACCTGGTGCAGCGGCTCTGCGTGGACGGCGACATGGTGCTGACGCTGATCGCCGACGACGAGGACACCGGGCAGTTGGCGGGCGTCATCGCGTTCAGCCGGATGACGGTCGACATCGCCGGCCGACCGATCGCCGCGGTCGCACTGGCGCCGGTCGCGGTCGCCGATCGCTATCGCCGCCAGGGCGTGGCGGAGGCGCTGATCCAGGCGGGGCTGGCCCATCTCGCCGATGCCGGCACGATCCTGTGCTTCGTGCTCGGCGAGCCTGGTTTCTACGAGCGATTCGGCTTTGCCGCCGATTGGGCGCAGGGCTTCGACTCCCCCTATGCCGGAGAGTATTTCATGGCCTTGCCGCTGCAGCAGGGGGCCATGCCCTGCGGCGTGCGCGGCGCGGCGGTCCATGCGCCGGCGTTCGCGGCACTGGGGGAAGCGGCGTGAGCTACAACAGCTTCGGCCACGTCTTCCGCTTCACCACCTGGGGGGAGAGCCACGGCCCGGCGATCGGCGCGGTGGTGGACGGGTGCCCGCCGGGGATCGCGCTGTCGGAAACCGACATCCAGCCCTGGCTCGACAAGCGGCGGCCGGGACAGTCGCGCTTCACCACGCAGCGGCGCGAGCCCGACGAGGTGCGCATCCTCTCCGGCGTGTTCGAGGGGCGGACGACCGGCACGCCGATCGGCCTGCTGATCGAGAATGTCGACCAGCGCTCCAAGGACTATTCGGAGGTCGCGCGCGCTTACCGACCCGGACATGCCGACTATGCCTATGACGCCAAATACGGATTCCGCGACCCGCGCGGCGGCGGGCGGTCCTCCGCGCGCGAGACGGCGATGCGGGTCGCGGCCGGCGCGGTCGCGCGGCTCGTGATCCCGGAAGTGACGATCCGCGGCTGGGTGGAGTCGATCGGCGGCGATGCGATCGACCCGGCCAGTTTTGATCCCGAGGAGATCGACCGCAATCCCTTCTTCTCCCCCGACGCCGCAGCGGCCGCGCGTTGGGAGGTCAAGATCGATGCCGCGCGCAAGGCGGGATCGTCGCTCGGCGCCGTGGTCGCCTGCGAGGCGGCCGGCGTGCCCCCCGGCTGGGGCGCACCTCTCTACGCCAAGCTCGACGCCGAACTGGCTCACGCCTGCATGGGGATCAACGCCGTAAAGGGCGTCGAGATCGGCGACGGCTTCATCGCGGCGGCGCACTCCGGCGAGGAGAATGCCGACGCGATGCGGCCTGGCAACGAAGGCCCGCGCTTCCTCTCCAATCACGCGGGCGGGATCGCAGGCGGCATCTCGACGGGGCAGCCGGTGAGGATGCGTGTCGCGTTCAAGCCGACCAGCTCGATCCTGACCCCGGTCGAGACAATAACCAGCGAGGGCGAGGCGACGACGATCGCCACCAAAGGCCGCCATGACCCGTGCGTCGGCATCCGCGGAGTACCCGTAGTCGAGGCAATGATGGCGCTGGTCCTTGCCGACCAGAAGCTGCTTCATCGGGCACAATGCGGCTGAAAATGAACTAGAAATGAATGATCTAGCTTGATCGGCTAATCGTTTCGCAAGCACAATGCACGGCTAACCGCACCTTTTGCAGGACGAATTTCTGCCACAATTGGTGCCATGGCCGGGATCGGCGCGTTAATTCCTCGGGTACGCCATCACGGCGTCCATGAGGGAGTAAGTCATGCGCAAAGCTACTGTTGCCAGCCTTCTGATTCTTTGCGGCTCCACCGCCGCCATCGCTCACGTTGCGTCGGCTCCGGCGGATTCGGGTCCGCAGAACTGGTCTGCCAACAACTCGACGATGCCGGAAAATTCGACCACCCCGACCTCGCCGGACACCACGACCACGCCGGACACCTCCACGACTCCGGACACGGGTACGCCGCCGAACGCGACGATGTAATCAGTGGGAAGCGTTCCTAGTCCGCGAACGGATCGCGGACTAGGATCGTGTCCTCGCGCTCCGGACTGGTCGAGACCAGCGTGACCGGACAGCGGATCAGCTCCTCGATCCGCCGAATGTATTTGATCGCCTGAGCCGGCAGCTCCGCCCAGCTGCGTGCGCCGGCGGTGGATTCGCTCCACCCCTGCATCGTCTCATAGATCGGCTCGACCGCCGCCTGGTCCTGCGGGTGCGGCGGCAGATAGTCGAAGTGCCTGTCGCCGAGCCTGTAGCCGGTGCAGATCCTGATCTCCTCGAGCCCGTCGAGGATATCGAGCTTGGTCAGCGCGATGCCGGTGATGCCGCTCACCGCCGCCGACTGGCGCACCAGCACCGCGTCGAACCAGCCGCAGCGCCGCTTGCGCCCGGTGTTGACCCCGAACTCGCGGCCGCGCGTCCCCAGATAGTCGCCGATCTCGTTGTCCTGCTCGGTCGGGAAGGGTCCCGAGCCGACGCGGGTCGTATAGGCCTTGACGATCCCCAGCACGAAACCGACCCGGCTCGGCCCCAGCCCCGAGCCGGCCGAGGCGGTGCCCGCCACCGTGTTCGACGAGGTGACGAACGGGTAGGTGCCGTGGTCGACGTCGAGCAGCACGCCCTGCGCGCCTTCGAACAGGATGCGGGCGCCGCGGTCGCGCGCCTCGTTGAGCGTCACCCACACCGGCCTGGCATAGGGCAGCACGAAACCGGCGATGTCGCGCAGCTCCTCCATCAGCGCGGCGCGGTCGACCGGCGGCTTGCCGAAGCCGGCGAGCAGCGCGTCGTGATGCGCGCACAGGCGGTCGAGCTGGAGCTCGAGATCGTCGAGATGGGCGAGATCGCACAGCCGGATCGCCCGGCGGCCGACCTTGTCCTCATAGGCGGGGCCGATGCCGCGGCGGGTGGTGCCGATCTTGCCCGCGCCCGAGGCGTCCTCGCGCAGCGCGTCGAGGTCGCGGTGGAGCGGCAGGATCAGCGGCGCAGTCTCGGCGACGTGGAGCACCTCGGGGGTGATCGCCACGCCCTGCTCTGCGATCCGGTTCACCTCGTCGCGGAAATGCCAGGGATCGAACACCACGCCGTTGCCGATCACGCTCAGCGTGCCGCGCACCACGCCCGAGGGCAGCAGAGCCAGCTTGTACGTCTTGCCGCCCACCACCAGCGTATGGCCGGCATTGTGCCCGCCTTGGAAGCGCACCACCACGTCGGCGCGCTCGGCGAGCCAGTCGACGATCTTTCCCTTGCCCTCGTCGCCCCATTGGGCGCCGATCACCGCGACATTGGCCAATTTCCCAAGTCCTCCAACTGCCGCGCGCGGCCCTAGAGCAGCGCGGCTGGCAGGTCCATGCCCAAGCCGTCAGGCGTCCAGCGCCTCGCGGATATGGACGGCGAGCGTCGTGACATCGAACGGCTTGCGGAGCACCGTGCCGCCGACCGGTTCGACTGCATCGCGGGTATAGCCGCTGGTGTAGAGCACGCGCAGCGCCGGCAGCCGCGCGCGAGCCGCCTCGGCGAGCTCGCGGCCGGTCATCTCCGGCATCACCACGTCGGTGAACAGCAGGTCGGCCGCCTGGCCGCCCTCGATCAGCCTGAGCGCCGTGCCGCCGTCGGGCGCCTCGACCACCCGATAGCCGAGATCGCTCAGCGCCTCGACTGAATAGGCGCGGACGCGCTCGTCGTCCTCGACCACCAGCACCACCTCGTTACCATGCGGCAGCTCGGCGCCGGCACCGCGCCGGCCCGGCGCCGGCACCGCGGCGCCGCCGTCGCGCGGCAGCAGCAGCCGGACCGTCGTGCCCTCGCCCGGCGCGGTTTCGAGCGCGACATGGCCGCCCGACTGGTGGACGAAGCCGAACACCTGGCTGAGGCCGAGCCCGGTCCCCCTGCCCACTGCCTTGGTGGTGAAGAACGGATCGAACGCTTTGACGGCGACATCGGAGCTCATGCCGACGCCGGTGTCGCTGACGGCGACTTCGACATAGTCGCCGGCGGAAAGGCCACGCGCGCGCGCCTCCCCCTGGCCGAGGGTGCGCCTGGCGGTTGCGATCGTCAGCCGGCCGCCCTGCGGCATCGCGTCGCGCGCATTGACCGCGAGGTTGAGGATCGCGTTCTCGAGCTGGCTCGGGTCCGCGGTCGCCGGCCACAGCCCGTCGTCGAGCGCGGTCTCGACGACGATGCTCTCGCCGATCGTGCGCGCGAGCAGATCGACCATGCCGGCGATCATCGCGTTCATGTCGACCGCCGCGGGCGCAAGCGGCGACTGGCGCGAGAAGGCGAGCAGCCGCTGCGTGAGCGCGGCGGCGCGGGCAGCGCCGTCGCGCGCGGCCTCGACATAGCGGCCGACATCGGTGCGGCCCTGGCCGAGCCGACGCTCCATCATGTCCAGCGCGCCGATCACCACCGCGAGCATATTGTTGAAATCATGCGCGATGCCGCCGGTGAGCTGCCCGATCGCCTCCATCTTCTGCGCCTGGCGGAGCTGCTCCTCGGCCGCCATGAGCTGCTCGCTCCGCTCCGCCACGGCCGCCTCCAGGTCGGCGCGCGACCGGGCCAACACCTCGCGCGCCTCGACGATCTCCTGGATGTCGGTGCAGGTGCCGAACCAGCGCCTGATCCGGCCCTGCTCGTCGCGTACCGGCTGGGCGGAGGCGAGCACCCAGCGATAGCCGCCGGAGGGACGATGGCGCAGCCGATATTCGATCCGATAGGGTTCGCCGGTCGCGAGGCTGCGCTGCCATGCGGCACGCGCCCGATCGCGCTCGTCAGGGTGGACGAGGTCGTTCCAGCCCTCGATCGATCCCTCCGCCGCACCCGTGAACGCGTACCAGCGCTCGTTGTAGAAATCGTGCCGGCCATCGGCGAGCGACGACCACACCATCTGGTCGATCGAATTGGCGATCGCGCGGAACTTCTCCTCGCTCTCGCGGAGCGCCGCGGCGGCATTGGCGCGGTCGGCCGCATCCCAGGCGATCTCCGCCACCGCCTCGACCAGTGCAATCTCGTCGGCGGTCCAGCGGCGCGGTACGGCCTGGTTGACGAACAGGCAGCCCGCCCATTGCCCGTGGCGGCGGAGCGGCACGCTGATCGCTGCCGCCATCAGCCGGCCGATCGCCGCGTCTCGAGTGGTGGGATCGCTGCCGAAATCGGCGACCACGCGGGTTTCGCCGACGCGATAGGCGGCAAGCCCGGCGCTGCCGATGTCCGCGAGCGCCATGGTTCCGCCGAGCGGCGGCAGGCGCTCGCTGGTCCAGCAGGCGAGGAACTGGATCTCCTCCTCCCCCGAAAGCGCACGGTAGAAGCCGACCCGGTCGGCAACGATCCGCCGGCCGAGCGCGGTCGCCGACAGCCGCATGATCGCGGCGGGCGAATCGAGCCGGCGCAGGCGCTCGGCAAGGCGGAACAGGAAGCCCTGCGCCTCGGTCGCGATCCTGAGGTCGTCCGCGGCGGCGCGAGCGCGGTCCTCGGCCTCGTGCCGCTTGGTGACGTCGAAGCTGACGCCGGGGAACCGCACCGGCCGACCACCCGCGTCATAGACCGCCCGCCCCTGCGCCGCGACCCAGATGATCGCGCCATCGGGCCCGAGCAGCCGATATTCCTCGTTGAAGGGTGCGCCGGTCTCGACCGAATGCTCGACCGCCGCCAGCACGCGCGGCGCGTCGTCGGGATGGACGCGCTCGAAGAAGGCGGCGAGCGGGATGCCTGCCATCGCCTCCTCGGTGGGGAGGCCATAGAGCTTGGCGAAGCGGGTGTCGGATCGCGCCAGCCCGTTGACGATGTCCCAGTCCCAGATGCCGATTCCCATCGACGCGTCGAGCGCGAGCTCGAGCCGCTCCTCGCTGGCCCGCGCCGCCTGTTCGGCCCGCGCGCGGTCGGTGACGTCGGTCGCCTGAACGAAGATGTCGGTGACCTCGCCGCGGCGGTTGAGGATCGGCTGATAGACGAAGTCGAGGATGCGCTCTTCCGGCGGAGCGCCGGGCGTGCGGATCAGCCGGACCGGCTGTGCGCTGGCGCGGAAGGCCTTGCCGGTCGCATAGACGCTGTCGAGCAGGTCGACGAAGCCCTGCTCGACGACTTCCGGCAGCGCTTCGGCGACGGTCATGCCGAGGATCGGGCGACGGCCGATCAGTTCCATATAGGCGTCGTTGCCGAGCGCGAAGACATGATCGGGGCCCTGCAGCACCGCGACGGCGCCGGGCGTCTGCTGGAACAGCTCGCGCATCCGGTCGATCTCGATCCTGCGTTCGCGTTCGGCGATCACATGGGCGGTGGTCTCGTTGCCCTGGTTGAAGACGCCGGCGATCGCGCCGCCGTCGTCGCGGATCGGCGAGAGCGAGTAGTTCCAATAGGTCTCGCGCACTACGCCGCCCCGCAGCATCGGCAGCATCTGGTCATAGGCGGAGCAGGCCTCGCCGCGCAGCACCGCCGCGAATTGCGGGCCGATGATCTCCCAGATGTCCGGCCACACCTCGGCGGCAGGCCGGCCGAGGCCGCCGGGATGGCGCTCGGCGAGGACCGGCGCCCAGGCGTCGTTGTAGAGGAGATGAAGCTCCGGCCCCCAGTAGATGGCGGTGGGGAAGCTCGAACCCAGGCAGATGTTGATCGCCACCCGCAGCGCGTCCGGCCAGGTCTCCGGCCGGCCGAGCGGATGGTCCGACCAGTCCGTATCGCGGATTCGCGCCGCCATCTCGCCGGGATGGTTGAGAAAGGTCCGCGCGGGCATGGCTCGGCGATTGTGCCCCCGCGGTCTCCCGAGTCAACCGCGCACCTGCGTCACCACCGCTCGACATCGCCGTCTGCTGCCGCCATGGACCGACGCAGCAAGGAGAGGCGGATGAAGCTCGCAAGCCTGAAGGGCGGCCGTGATGGGCGGCTGGTGGTGGTATCGAACGATCTCGCCTGGTGCGCGGACGCGAGCCTGGTCGCGCCGACGCTGCAGGCGGCGCTCGACGATTGGGAGCAGGTCGAAGGCGCGCTCCGGAACCTCGCCACGGACCTGGAGCATGAAGCGATCCCACGCGAGCGGTTCCACGAACGCGAGGCGGCGGCGCCCCTGCCGCGCGCCTATCAATGGGCGGACGGCTCGGCCTATGTGAATCATGTCGCCCTCGTGCGGCAGGCGCGCGGGGCGGAGATGCCGGAGAGCTTCTGGCACGATCCGCTGATGTACCAGGGCGGCTCCGACGGCTTCCTGGGACCGCGCGATCCGATCCCGCTCGCCGAAGAGAGCTGGGGCTGCGACCTCGAGGCCGAGGTCGTAGTGGTGACCGGCGACGTGCCGCTCGGCGCCTCGCGCGAGGAGGCGCTGACGGCGGTGCGGCTGGTCGGGCTCACCAACGACGTGTCGCTGCGCAACCTGATCCCCGGCGAGCTGGCCAAGGGCTTCGGCTTCTTCCAGTCCAAGCCGGCGAGCGCCTTCTCGCCCGTGTTCGCGACCCCCGATGCGCTCGGCGACTGGTGGCGGGACGGCAAGCTTCACCGCAGGCTGATGGTCGACGTCAACGGCCAGCCGTTCGGCCGCGCCGAGGCGGGCGAGGACATGACCTTCGACTTCGGCACGCTGATCGCGCACGCCGCGAAGACGCGGGCGCTGGGGGCGGGCACGATCATCGGCTCCGGCACCGTCTCCAACCGCGATGCCGACGGCGGGCCCGGCCGGCCGATCGCGGAGGGAGGCGTCGGCTATTCCTGCATCGCCGAGGTGCGGACCGTGGAGACGATCCGCGAAGGCGCTCCGCGGACGCCGTTCCTGAAGCATGGCGATACCGTGCGGATCTGGGCGGAGGACGACCGGCACCACCCGATCTTCGGCGTGATCGAGCAGCTGGTCGGCATCTAGGACCGGCCCCCTTTTCAATCCTGCCCCAGGCGGGGGAGGATTTGAATGTCGATCCAACCAGGCATATCCGGTCTGCATCCGGTCGCCGGCGGGCCCGCCGCGATCGCTCGCAAGGTCGCCGTTGGCGAAGCGGTCCGGCATCACGAGGAAGATGACCTCGTCTTCGGGCAGGCGATCGCGGCCTCCGGCGTTGCCGGCCTGTTGGGGCAGCGATCAGAGCGGGATGGCTGGCTTTGGGACTTTGCCGACCGGCCGCTTTAGAGGGCGGACAGAGAAAGCCGGCATAGAGGCCAGGCTGGCAGTGGCAGCGCTCATCGGTCTGTCCTTCAACGGCGCTCGCACGGCAGGGGATAGCCATGCTGGCTCGCCCGCTGCATCGGCGCGTGAGGCAACATAGGCCACCGCTCTCACTTGCCGACATAGGCGGCCAGCTCGTCCGGCGTGCCGGCGGGAAACGCCTGTTTCAGATGGTCGAGGAACGCCGATACGCGCGCGCTCAGCAGTCGCCGTGAGGGGTAGAGCGACCACAATGGGATTTCCGGTGCATCGACGTCGCCCCAGGTCACCAGCGTTCCGTCGGCCAGGTCGTGCATGACGAGCGAGATCGGAAGACGCGCAGCGCCAATCCCGGCGCGTACCGCGTCACGGATCATCACCAGCGACGAAAGGGCGAGCACCGGCTCGACGGTGATGCTCACTACCTCGTCGCCCGCCTTCACGCGCCAGGCGCTCCGATCGCCCATGGACCGCACCACCACCGGTACCGATCCGCCCGCCGAAGGTCGGATGAGCTCCGGCGCCGCCGCCACGACGATCCGGTCGCGCAGGAAAGCGCGACCGACCAGGCTCTCGTCCGGGCTTGGGTCGACCCGGATGACCAGGTCATAGCCTTCCTCGATCATGTCGACGGGCCGGTCCTCGGTCGTGACCTCCAGCCGTACCTCCGGGTAGCGTAGCGCGAACCCGGCGGCGAGCTTGCCCATCGCGATCTGAGAGAAGAGCAGCGGCGCGCTGATCCGCAGCCGTCCCCGCGGCGTTTCGCCGCGCGACGCGATCGCGGCGGCCGTCTCCTCCAACTCGGTGAGCTGCTGCCCGGCGCGCTCGAACAGCGCGCGCCCCTCCTCCGTCAGCTTCAGCGTGCGTGCGCCGCGCTCGAACAGGCGCAGGTCCAGCCGCGCCTCCAGCTCCGCCACGCGCCGCGAGAGCGTCGCCTTTGGGCGCCCGGCCGCCCGTGCGGCACGGCCGAAGCCGCCGTGGCGTGCGACGAGGATGAAGTCGGCGAGCGCGAGCAGGTCCATATGCGTTCCATCTGTGAGACGGTGTGTCCAGATATAGCGTCTACCGGCACGAATGTGGATCGATCATTTCGGATGAGCCAATCGGCTCAACCACAGGAGTGACCTCCCATGACCATTCTCGTAACCGGCGCCACCGGCAACGTCGGCCGCCACGTCGTCGAACAGCTCGTGCATCGCGGCGCCAAGGTTCGCGCGCTCGTCCGTGAGCCGTCGAAGGCCGGCTTCCCCGCAGGCGTGGAAGTCGTCCAGGGCGACCTGCTCGATGTCGACGCGCTGCGGAGCGCCTTCACCGACATCTCCACCCTGTTCCTGCTCAACGCGGTGGTGGCGGACGAATACACCCAGGCGCTGATCGCGCTGAACCTGGCGCGCGAGGCCGGAATCGAGCGGGTCGTCTACCTATCAGTGATCCACAGCGACCTGTACGTGAACGTGCCGCATTTCGCGGGCAAGTTCGGCGTCGAGCGGATGATCGAGACGATGAACATCCCCGCCACCATCCTTCGCCCGGCCTATTACATGGACAACGATGCCACGGTGAAGGACGTGATCACCGACTATGGCATCTACCCGATGCCGATCGGCGCCAGTGGGCTGGCGATGGTCGATGCTCGCGACGTGGGCGAGGTAGCCGCGATCGAGCTGATCCGGCGCGAGCAATCCTCCACGCCGCTGCCGTTGGCCCGTATCAACCTGGTCGGCCCCGACACCCTGACCGGTGCGGATGTCGCCGCCATCTGGTCGGACGTGCTCGGCCGTCCCGTCGTCTATCCGGGCGAGGACACTGCCGGGTTCGAGCAGAATCTGCGCCAGTTCATGCCGAGCTGGATGGCGCTCGACATGCGCGTGATGGCCGAGCGGTTCCTCGAGCACGGGATGGTGCCCGAGGCCGGCGACGTCGACCGGCTGACGAGCCTGCTCGGCCGTCCGCTCCGCTCCTACCGCGACTTCGCCGCGCAGGTCGCGACCTGATCCTCAAATCTGGAGACCTGACATGATCTATTCGACTGCGACCGTGTCGGTGAACCCGGATGGCGAGACGAAACTCACCCACGAGCAGGTGTGGAAGGGCCTCGAGCGCAAGGCGCGCGACGCCCGCCTGTTCCTGCCGCCGGGCCTATGCACCCGCTGCGGCGTCACGGAGGAGAGCCCCAGCCACTTCGTCCGCGAGGCGACGATCGCCGATGCCGACCCATCGTGCTGGAGCCGCGATCCAAGGTGACCCTCTTTCAGGCCACTGGCCCGCGCGAGGGCGCGATCGTCAACGAGCTGTTCGAGGACGAAGCCGCCAGCTGCAGCTCTGCTTCTACTGCCATCTGGGGCTGAAGTGCACCCGCGAGCTGCTGGCCGACGGCAGGCTTTAAAGTCCTTGGGGGTGGCGGGAACGCGGACGCGTGCTCCCGCCACCCTGCGTTTCACGCCGCCTGTTGCTGGCGGGCGTAAAGACCCGGCGGAAAGCGCTCTTCCGCCGCGGGATCATAGGTTACCGGCACCAGCCCTGCGCCGCCCTGCGCGGCATAGGTGCCGACCACCAACTCGACCGTCCTCGTCATCGCGGCGGCAATGCATGGACGCCGCACCTGTTCCGGCCTCGCCGGCGGTGCGGCTCTTTCCTACATCGACGGCATCTGCCACATCGGCGTGGAGGGCGCCGCCTGACGCATCAGGCACGAAGCGGAGTCAATCCAGTCAACATTTTCACCGGAACGAGCCTGCCGATGTCCACCCATCACGACCGCCTCGCGGCGCTCCGCGAGCAGCTCAAGGCTGACAAGCTCGACGGCTTCGTCGTGCCGCTCACCGACGAGCATATGTCCGAATATGTCGGCGCCTATGCACGCCGGCTGGAATGGCTGACCGGCTTCCAGGGCTCGGCCGGCACCGCGGTGGTGCTGCCGGAAAGCGCCGCGATCTTCACCGACGGGCGCTATACGCTGCAGGTCCGCAGCCAAGTCGACGGCAGCGACTGGCAGTTCGTGTCGGTGCCGGAGACCAGCGTCGCCCAATGGCTCCGGGCCAATGCCCGGCAGGGAGCGCGGATCGGCTATGATCCCTGGCTCCACACCCGCGCCTGGGTCGAGGAAGCGGGGAAGGCCCTCGCCGGCCAGGGTGCGGAGCTGGTGGCGGTCGATACCAATCCGGTCGACGCGGTGTGGTCCGATCGGCCGGCGCCGTCCGAGGCCAAGCTGATCGTGCAGGACGATGCGGTGGCCGGCAAATCCTCGGCCGCCAAGCGCGCAGAGGTGGCCGACTGGCTATCCGGTCAGGGCGCGGACGCGGCGGTGCTCTCGGCACTCGATTCGATCGCCTGGACCTTCAACGTCCGCGGCAGCGACGTCGCGCATACGCCGGTTGCGCTCGCCTATGCGCTGGTCAATGCCGACGGCACCGCCGACCTGTTCGTCGCGCCCGAGAAGATGACGGAGGAGGTCGCCCAGCACCTCGGCAACGCGGTGCGCATCCACGATCGCCGCGAGTTCGCGCCGGCGCTGGGCCGCTTCGCCGGCAAGCGCGTCGTCGTCGATCCCGAGCGGTCGGTGGCGGCGGTATTCGATGCGCTCGATGCGGGAGGCGCGACCGTGCTGGCGCTGCGCGATCCCACCGTGCTGCCGCGCGCGCAGAAGAATCCCGCCGAGATCGCCGGCCACAAGGCGGCGCAGGCGCGCGACGGTGTGGTGATGGTCCGGTTCCTGAAGTGGCTCGAGGCCGAGGCGCCCAAGGGCGGGCTGACCGAGATCGCGGCTTCGGACCATCTCCAGACGCTGCGCGAGGAGGCGGGGGCGGTCGACCTCTCGTTCGACACCATCTCGGCGACCGGCCCCCACGGCGCCAGCCCGCACTACAAGGCCGATGCCGAATCGAACGCGCCGATCGCGCCGGGTCAGCTCTACCTGATCGATTCGGGCGGCCAGTGGCGCGACGGCACCACCGACATCACCCGCGTGGTGCCCGTCGGCGAGCCGACGCTGGAGATGCGCGACCGCTTCACCCGCGTGCTCAAGGGCCATATCGCCATCGCCACCGCCGTGTTTCCGGAAGGCACCACCGGCGGCCAGCTCGATTCGTTCGCGCGGCGGCCGCTCTGGGAAGCCGGCCTCGATTTCGCCCACGGCACCGGCCACGGCGTCGGCGCCTATCTGTCGGTCCATGAGGGGCCGCAGCGCATCGCCAAGCCCAACTATCCGGGCGGCGGCCCGGCCGAGCCGCTGCGGCCGGGCATGATCCTCTCGAACGAGCCCGGCTATTACAAGGCGGGCGAATACGGCATCCGCATCGAGAATTTGATCCTGGTCGTCGAGCGCGAGGTGCTTGGCGGCGACGCGCCGATGCTGGCGTTCGAGACGCTCACCTTCGCCCCGATCGAGCGCGCGCTGATCGAGCCGCGGCTGCTGAGCGACGCCGAGCGGCAGTGGCTCAATGCCTATCATGCCGAGGTGCTGGACGTGCTCGGCCCCGGCCTCGACGCCGAGCATCGTCGCTGGCTGCTCGCCAAATGCGCGCCGATCTAATCCTCGCGGCGCGGTGACGGGGGCGGCGGAGGAGGCGGCGATTCGGTCGCAGCCTCGCGTGCCTGGGCCTTGCGACGGCGCAGGTTGGCCCGCAGCGCTTCGGCGAGCCGGGCTTTTCTGGCGTCGGGCGTTTCCATGGTGACGCGATAGGCGCGCAGCTATCACCTTGACAATCGGCGCCTCCTCGTCTCTTAGCGCGCTTCCCCTCCGGGCGAGTGCTGCCGTAGCTCAGTGGTAGAGCGCATCCTTGGTAAGGCTGAGGTCGTGAGTTCAATCCTCACCGGCAGCACCAGCATTTCCCCCTCGAAATAAGGGAAAATGGCGCGGACGAGCTGCGCTGGAGGCACGCGCTGCGGAATGAGCGAGACCATGGCGCCGCGGCCGAACAGGCCGGTTCTCAACCTGCGAGCACAATCGGCGCGAGGCACAGGCTCAGCAGGACGAGGGCGACGGAGGGATAAAACCACCGGCCCATGCCCAGTCTCGCCGCTGCCAAGCGTCATCGGCTTCGGCAAGCCGATTGGAGTGGATCATCACTCCCGTCACCGAAAGACCGGTGAGGGCGACGCCGAAAAGGAACCAGATGATTTTGGTCGGCAACCCGCCGAGCGTGCCGAAATGGAGGGGGTCGGCCATCTCGGCGATCCGCTGGTGCCCCGACAGCGCCTCGCCGCGAACGACCTTGACCACGTGCCCGGTCGCGGTGTCGATCCAGACCGCGTTGCCGCGCCGCGTGACGAGATGGGCATCGGCTTGACCCATCAGTCCCAGCGGGGTTCCGGACTGGAGCGGAAACTGGATCTCGCCGATCTCGAGCGTCGGATAGGCGCGGCGTGCGGTCTCGACGAAGCGATCAAGCGCGGCCCCGCCGATCGACGGCGGTGGCGCGGATCGTGACGAGATCGTCGGTGCCGGACGGCTTTCGGGCGCCCGGGCACCCAGGAATTCGGCCAAGTACCAGATTCCCGTGACCGCCATCAGCGCGACGAACCACAGCGACCAGACGCCGACCAGGCGGTGGAGGTCGCCGCTCATGCGCCGCAGGCCGCCGCGCCGCGGCCTGCGGAAAAAGCCGCGCCACCACTTCTTATAGGTGACGATTCCCGTCACGAGCGACGTCAGCAGCATTAGGCCGAGCGACGACACCAGGGGAAGGCCGATCGCGAGCGGCAGCATCAGCCGCCGATGGATGTCGCGCAGGAAACGCTGGATGCTGCCATGGCCGGCGACGCGGTTGACCTCGCCGGTGGCCGGATCCAGCAGGACGCGTTTGAAGCGGCCGTCCGGCGCCCGAACGACCACGGTGGCCGCGTACCAGCGATCGGGACCGCGCTCGAGCGAGAAGACCTGGCCTCGGGGTATGGCGCCGGCCGCGCTGTCGAGCATTCGCCCCCATGCCGGCCTGTTCCAGGCCGCCGGCGAGGCACGTATCGCCGGATCGACGAGCCAGTCGAGCTCATGCGCGACGGTTGCGAGCGTGCCGGTCGCGAAGACGAAGGTCGCGAAGATGCACAGCTTGATCCCCAGCCAGGCATGGATGCGCCACCAGATCGGGCGGCGCTTCGGAGCGATGGCGACCGCCGCGCGCATCGCAAACGTCAGAAGCGATAGCCGGCCGAGACCGACACCACGCGCGGATCGCTGTAGCGGCACCCGCCGGCGGCAACGCAGAAGACATAGTCCTTGTCGAACAGGTTGCGCGCGCTCAGCATGAACCGCCACGGCCCGGGTTCGTAGGAGAGATTGGCGTCGACCAGCGTATAGCTTCTGTTCCCGACCGGCTCGCCGGCGAGCGCGCTCTTGCCGACGTAGCGGACGCCGGCGCCGAGCTTGAGGCCGGGCACACCGATCCCGTCGAAGCCGTAGTCGGCCCAGAACGCCGCCTGATGACGCGGCACCGCATCGACGCGGCGACCGACCTCGGCCGGGACGTTCGACCGGGTGATCTTGGCGTCGGTGTAGGAATAGGAGAACAGTGCGTTGAGGTGGCGCGCGATCTCCGCCTGTCCCTCGAACTCGAAGCCGCGCGAGCGGATCTCGCCGGTCTGCACCGAGAAGCTGGTGTCGACCGGATCGATGGTCAGCGCATTCTTCTGCGTGAGTTGATAGACCGCGGCGCTGACCAGCAGCCGCGTGCCGGCCGGCTGATAGCGGACGCCGCCCTCGAACTGCTCGCCCTCGGTCGGCTCGAAGCGCTCGCCGTTGCGATCGGTACCCGCCTGCGGAAGGAAGGAGCGGCTGTAGCTGACATAGGGTGCGAAGCCGCTGTCGCCGCGGTGCACGAGCCCCGCGCGCCAGGTGAAGGCATCGTCCTCCTGCACCGAGGAGGCGCCGGTGAGGAGGCTGCGCACCTTGCTGCGGCTCCAGTCCTGGCGGCCGCCGAGCACCAGGACCCAGCGGTCGTCGATGGTGAGCTGGTCCTGGAGATAGACGCCATATTGCCGCGCGCGCGTCTCGTCGCCGCGATTGGTCTGGCGGTCGACGACCGGCGCCGTCCCATAGACGGGATCGTAGATGTTGATCGGCGTGGCCCGGCCTGCATAGCGATCGCGCCGGTAGCTCGGGAAATAGCCGTCGAAGCCGATCATGATCTCATGGTCGACCTTGCTGCCGGTCGCCGTGCGCAGCTTGAGCCGCGTGTCCGTGGCGGTGCTCCCGGTCTTCTCGCTGCGAGCGCTCACCCCGCGCGCCAGATCGCCGGTTGCCGGATTGATCGCACCCTGAGTCAGATAGTCCCACTCGAGCTCGCCCTCATAGCGCCTGAGGCTGTGCTCGATGGTGACGGCGTCGGAGAAGCGATGCGAGAATTGGTAGCCGACCGCCCATTGATCGGCGTCGTAGCGATCGAAGTCCGGCTCGCCGATGAAGCGGTCGCGCGGCAGCAGGCCCAGCGGCAGGCTGTTCCCGCGGACCAGCGCCGAGGCGAGCGGTGGGGCGAAGCGCGTGCGGATTTCCTGATAGAAGCCGAGCACGGTCAGCATCGTGTCCGGCGTGATCTTCCAGCTCAGCGCCGGCGCGACGTAGCGCTTGTCGTCATTGACATCGTCGACCCAGGTATCGGCATCGCGGACGAGGCCGGTGAGCCGCGCGGCGATCGTGCCTCCGGCATTGAGCGGCCCGGAGATGTCGGCGGAAAGCTGCTTGCGGTCGTAATTGCCATATTCGACCCGCACCTCGGCGAAAGGCGAGAACAGCGGCTGCTTGCTCACCGCGTTGATGACGCCGCCGGGTGCCATCTGCCCGTACAGCACCGAAGCCGCACCGCGCAGCACCTCGATCCGCTCGAGGCCATAGGGCTCCTGTCCGCCGCCATAGACCGCGCCCATCAGCTTGAGCCCGTCGCGGAGCATTCCGCCCGTCGTGCCGGTGGCGTTGAAGCCGCGGATGGTGATGTCGTCGGCGGTCCGGCTGAAGCCCGAAGGCTGGGCGACGAAGCCCGGCGTGTAAGTAAGCCCCTCGCTCAGCGTCTTGGCGTTGATCGCTTCGAGGAACTCGCCCTCCACCACGGAAACCGACTGGGGTGTCTCGATCAGCAGCGAATCCGACTTGCCGACGCTGATCCGGCTGTCGGTGCGAGCGGTGACGAGAATATCGTCTCCGGCGGACTGTCCGAGATCGCCGGTGTCCACGCCTGCCGTCGATTGCGCCACGGCCGGAAGAGAGACGACGATCGCCGCAAGCGCGCAGCTGAGAAGAACAGGCCGTCCACGGACCAGAAGCATGATGACCCCCGTTTTCAAGATAGGCGCCTTTAGGTGCAACTAAGAGGCGTTTGCAATAGTCGATCTACCTTGAAGCGGATCGCCGCCGCTGCACTGCAAGCAGCCGGGGTAATTTCGCCCTCGTGCACCGCTCGGTCTTCCACACGCGGAATTCCGTGATCGGCGCGTGACAGTGTAGTAATGATAGCGCTAACGTGTTGGCAGCCTTGCCAAGCTCGTGTATAAAATATTATCAATCATATCGTGTGGAGGGAGGATGTATGATGCGACAGGTGCCGAAGATCACGGCGGGCCGGAGCATAGCTCTCCCATCCCGCGAGGGCAGTGCCGGTGGCCGGGGCCGTCAGGCGGTTGCCTTAGGGTTGCCAAATGACCGATGACATCGGGCGCATTGCCGGATTTTCCGGTGACGGGACGGTCTTGCGGGTAGCGATGATGTCCGCATCGGCCGGCGGTGGTCGAGCAGGAGCTTCCATGATGGCATCCCCAGCCAAATTCCACAAATACACCGAGGGAACGCTTTCGAGCCACGACCAGGTCGCCAGAGCCCTGGGCGGCGAGATCATCGCCGGCGTCTATCCGCCCGGATCGAAGATCCCGGGCGAAAGCGAGGTCCTCCATCGCTTCGGCATCTCCCGCACCGTGCTGCGCGAGGTGCTGAAGACGCTGACTGCCAAGGGGCTGATCGTATCGAAGACACGGGTCGGCACCACTGTGCTCGATTCGTCGCACTGGAACTTCTTCGACGCCGACGTCCTGTCGTGGAAGGTGGCGCGCGGGTTCGACGCGGACTTCCGCCGCGACCTCACGGAGGTCCGCCTCGCGCTCGAGCCGGCGGCGGCGGCGGTGGCGGCGACGCGGCGCTCGGCCGAGGACATCGCCGAGCTCCACCGCTGCGTCGAGGCGATGCGGCTCGCGACCGGCAGCGCCCGCGAGTTCGCCGAGGCCGACCTCGATTTCCACCGCGCGGTCGGCCGCGCCTCGGGCAACGTGCTGATGCGGTCGATGTCGGCGGTCGTCGAGACCGCGCTCGTCGCGTCGTTCACGCTCAGCTCACCGTTCCGCGAGGAGAGCGAGCATGAGGTCAGCGTCCGCGGCCACAAGCGCATCGCCGACGCGATCGAGGCCGGCGATGGCGCCACCGCCGCCGAGGCGATGCGCGCGATGATCAATCACGGTGTCGAACGCATCGCCAGGACCGAAGCCGGAGCAAGGAAGTAGATGAGCCGAGACGACAATGGCCCGCGCAAGCTGAGATCGCGCGCGTGGTTCGACAATCCGCACAACCCGGACATGACCGCGCTCTACCTCGAGCGCTATCTCAACTATGGCCTGACGCTCGAGGAGCTGCAGTCGGACAAGCCGATCATCGGCATCGCCCAGACCGGCAGCGACTTGTCCCCCTGCAACCGCCACCATCTCGTCCTGGCCGAGCGCGTGCGCGAGGGCATCCGCGAGGCGGGCGGCATCGCGATCGAGTTCCCGGTGCATCCGATTCAGGAGACGGGCAAGCGCCCGACCGCGGGGCTCGACCGCAACCTCGCCTATCTGGGGCTGGTCGAGACGTTGTACGGCTATCCGCTCGACGGTGTGGTGCTGACGATCGGCTGCGACAAGACGACGCCGGCCTGCCTGATGGCGGCGGCGACGGTGGATATCCCGGCGATCGCGCTGTCGGTCGGGCCGATGCTCAACGGCTGGCATCGCGGCGAGCGCACCGGCTCCGGCACGATCGTGTGGAAGGCGCGGCAGATGCTCGCCGCCGGCGAGATCGACTACAAGGGCTTCATCGAGCTGGTCGCCAGCTCCGCGCCGTCGACCGGCTACTGCAACACGATGGGCACGGCGACGACGATGAACTCGCTGGCCGAGGCGCTGGGGATGCAGCTGCCGGGCTCCGCGGCGATCCCGGCGCCCTACCGCGAGCGTCAGCAGGTCGCCTACCGCACCGGCAAGCGCGTCGTGGAGATGGTGCGCGAGAACATGCGTCCGTCCGACATCCTGACCCGCGACGCCTTCCTCAACGCGATCGTCGTCAACACCGCGATCGGCGGATCGACCAACGCGCCGATCCACCTCGCCGCGATCGCGCGCCATGCCGGGATCGAGCTGCCGATCGAGGATTGGGAGGCGGTCGGCTACGACGTGCCGCTGCTCGTCAACCTCCAGCCGGCCGGCGAATATCTGGGCGAGGACTATCACCATGCCGGCGGCGTCCCGGCCGTGGTCGGCGAGCTGATGCGCCAGGGGCTGATCCGTGAGGACGCACTGACCGTCAACGGCCGCACGATCGGCGAAAACTGCCGCGACGCCAGGATCGAGCTGCCGGAAGTGATCCGCAGCTTCGACCAGCCGCTCAGGCAGAGCGCCGGCTTCAAGGTGATGACCGGCAACCTGTTCGACAGCGCGATCATGAAGACGAGCGTGATCTCGCCCGAGTTCCGCCAGCGCTTCCTCAGCAATCCCGACGATCCCGAGGCGTTCGAGGGACGCGCGATCGTGTTCGACGGGCCCGAGGACTATCACCATCGCATCGACGACGAGAGCCTGGGCGTCACCGACACCGACATCCTGGTGATCCGCGGCGCCGGCCCGATCGGCTATCCGGGCGCGGCCGAGGTCGTCAACATGCGGCCGCCCGACTATCTGATCCGCCAGGGCGTGCAGGAGCTGCCGTGCCTGGGCGACGGACGCCAATCGGGCACCAGCGGGTCGCCGTCGATCCTCAACGCCAGCCCGGAAGCGGCGGCGGGCGGCAACCTCGCGCTGGTCCGGACCTACGATCGGCTGCGCATCGACGTCGGCCGCGGGCGCGTCGACCTGTTGATCGGCGACGAGGAATTGGCGGAACGGCGGCGCGAGCTGGAGGCGAAGGGCGGTTTCGCCTTCCCGCCCTCGCAGACGCCGTGGCAGGCGCTGCAACGCGAGGTGGTCGGACAGATGGGCAGCGGCGCGATCCTGGAGGGCGCCGAGCGCTTCCAGCGGATCGACGAGACCTTCGGCGTACCGCGCGACAGCCATTAGGGCGGTCACTGTCCCTCTCCCGGATGGGAGAGGGAAGGAGCCGCCACAGGCGGCGGGCGGGTGAGGGTGACTGCCGCCAGCGATAGTCATCCTCACCCTCCCACCCGGCTACGCCGGGCGGGCCCCCCTTCTCCCAAGGGGAGAGGGGTTTAGGATGTCGAGGACACGTAAGATGATCGATCGTCGTACCCTTCTTGGCGCAACCGCCGCCGGCACCGGCGCGATGCTGATGCCCGGCGTGGCGCGGGCGATGGCGGCCGGATCGGACCCGGTGGCGCCCTATCGCACCCCGTACAAATATCCCAAGCTGATCCTCGCCGGATCCGGGGTGAAGGGCAGCTTCGACGAGAAGGCGGTCGATTGTCCGTTCGTGTTCTCGGCCAATGGCAAATTCTACCTGACTCACGTCGGCTTCGACGGCACCGGCTACCAGACCGGCATCTGCGAATCCGACGATCTGGTGACCTGGCGTCGCCTGGGCGTGATCATGGCGCGCGATCCCAACGATCCGGTCACCCGCTACAACATCGCCTGCGCTTCGATCCTGCGCGAGAATGACCTCAGCTCACCGGCGCGGCTGGTCAAGGTCGATGGCCGCTATCTGGCGGCGTGGCACGCCTATCCCAGCGCCGGTTATGAGGAAGGCGCGGCGGTGATCGGGCTCGCGCGGAGCGACGACTTCATGCACTGGGAGCGCGGGCCGGTGATCCTGCGGCCCGAGGACGGCGCGGAATGGGAGCGGGGCGGGCTCTACAAGCCCTACATCATCAAGGAAGGCGACACCTTCTACCTGTTCTACAACGCCAAGACCACCGGCCAGCCGTGGCACGAGCAGACGGGCTTGGCGACCTCGAAGGACCTCAAGACCTGGACGCGGCACCCTGCCAATCCGCTGATCCGCAACGGCGGGCGGGGCGCGCCGGACTCGCGCTTCGCCAGCGATCCGGTAGTGGTGAGGCACCGCGACCAATGGGCCATGTTCTATTTCGGGCTGGCGCAGGACGGCCATGCGCGCGACCTGCTGGCGATCGGCGACAGCCTCACCGATTTCCGCAAGGTCGACGAGGTGCTGATCGATGTCGGCCCGCCCGGATCGATCGACGAGAAATTCGCGCACAAGCCGGCGGTGATCTGGAACGACGGCGCGCTCTATCACTTCTACTGCGCGGTCAGCGGCAAATGGCCGAACGACACCCGCGGGCTGGCGGTGGCACGGTCGCAGCCCTGGTAGGGCTTGGTTCGCCCTGATCCTGCACCGTCATCCCGGCGAAGGCCGCGGGCTGACGATGGTGATTATTTTCTGGCCTCCGCCGCCATCTCGGCATTGCGGTGCACGGCCGCCGCAACCGTTTCGCGGATCAGCTGCTTCAGCGCGTCGTCGCGGTCGAGCACGGCATAGCCCTCGCGGGTCGATCCGCGTGGGGACGCGACGCGGTCGGCGAGCACCGACGGCGGCATGTCCGCGGCGGCGGCGAGCAGGCCTGAGCCTTCGACCGTCGCGACCGCCAGCCGCTGCGCCTGCTCCGGCGCGAAGCCCATTGCCGCCCCGGCATCGGCGAGCGCATCGATGAAACGACAGACGAAACCGGGGCCGCTGCCGGCCACCGCCGCGACGACGTCGAACAGCCGCTCCTCGACCCATTCGACCAGGCCGAGCGGCGCCATCAGCGCGTCGACCGCCGCGCGCTGCTCCGCATCGGCACCCGTGCTGGCCAGGCCGACCACGCCCTTGCCGATCGCGACCGGCAGGTTGGGCATCGCGCGCACGACCGCCCTTGCGGCGAACTTGCGCGCGAGCGTCGCTTCCTCGACGCCCGCGAGGATCGAGATCAGGATCGGCGCGCGGGCGATCCGCGCGCCGTGCGCCGCGACGATCTCGTCGACCTGGAAGGGCTTCATGCCCAGCAACACCGCGTTCGGCAGCGGGCCCTCGGGAAAGACGCGGCCCTGGCGCACGCCGGCGGGCAGCGTGCGATCCCGGCGATTGACGACGAACACCTCGCCCGGATCGATCGCGCCCGCGGCGATCCAGCCGTCGAGCATCGCGCCCGCCATATTGCCGCATCCGACCAGCCACAGCCGGCGGATCGCGGTCATGCCTCGCCCTGTGTCTCGATCAGCGCCGCGGCGATCGCCTCGCGCGGGGTCTTGCCGCCCCACAGCACGAACTGGAACACCGGGTAGAAGCGTTCGCACTCGTCGATCGCGCTCTCGACCAGCAGTTCGACTGCCCCGAGCGTCATCGTCGCGCCGTCGTCGCCGTCGATCATCGCGGCGTGGCGGAACAGCAGGATGCCGCTCGACGACCACAGCTCGAAATGGCCGATCCACAGCTGCTCGTTGATCAGCCCGATCGCCTCGTAGATCGCGGCGCGGCGCTCATCGGACACGCGCACGTCGGGGAAGCAGAGGAACTGGAGCACGCCGTCCTCCGCGCGCCAGACCGCACGCAGCTCATACTCCGTCCAGCTGCCCTTGACCTTGGCGACGATCTCGTCCTCGTCGCGCTCGTGGTTCCACCCGTGCGCGGCGAAATAGCGTTCGAGCATCTCGATCGGGGCGTCGCCGTCCGATCCGTCTTCAACTTCGTCGAGCATCACCCCTCCCGCCGAGCCTTGCCCGGCCGAGACCCTGCCGTCCGGCGCTGCAACGCACAAGCGCCGCGCTCCATAAAGCTGTGGAAAAAATGCGTCAGCCCGCCTTTGGTGCCCTGGGCGCCTTCGGGGCCTTGGGCGCGGCCGCCGCCCGGGCAGCCTCGAGCTTCTCAAGCCGCGCACGCAATGCGTCGGCCTCATCGCGGGCGGCGGCGGCCATCGCCTTCACCGCCTCGAACTCGTCGCGGCTGACGAAATCGAGCCCGCCGATCCATTCGCGGGCACGCTCGCGCGCGGCACCCTCCGCCTCGCGCGCCACGCCGGCGAAGGTGCCGGCGGCGCCGTTCACGAACTTCACGAAATCGTCGAAGATGCGGTTTTCGCTCTGCACGGGTCTCAAGTCCTTACGTCAGATCACAATCTGGGTGGTATCGCCGCCCGGCACAAGGGTCTCCGCGCCGGGATTGAGCCGGTCCACCTCGACGATCAGCGCCAGGGCGAGGGCGAGCCACAGCAGATAAGGGATCATCAGCGCGCCCGCCGCCGCGCGTATGCGCCAGAACAGCCAGGCGGTTGCTGCCGCCAGCGCCAGCACCACGAAAAGCAGGATCACCGACGCGCCGACCTTGTGCAGCCCGAAGAACAGCGGCGGCCAGGCGAGGTTCGCCGCCATCTGCGCCGCGAACAGGGCGAGGGCAGGGCCACGCAGGCGCGATCCGCGCGCGTTGATCACCAGCGCGAGCGCCAGCCCGAGCAGCACGTAGAGCAGCGTCCAGGCGACCGGGAAGACGGCATTGGGCGGCATGAACGCCGGCTTGGCGAGCGCCGCGAACCAGCGGTTGTCGTCTCCGCTCGGCGCCAGCCGGCCCGAGGCGAAGCCCAGCAGCAGGATCAGCGGCACCGTCACCGCCGCCCAGCGCAGGAATGCGGCCCTGAGCTGGCCTCTCGACGCGATCTCCCTCATCGCCTGCCTCGTCCCCCTGCGGCTGCCCCGGCGTCTCTTATCGGGGAAGGGGATCGCGAACAATGCGGCCGTCATCGTTCCTGCGTGTTGCAGCGATCAGGAATTCGACATTGCCCTCAGGGCCGGTGATCGGGCTCGGCGTCACGCCCTCGACCTGCCAGCCCTGCGCTTCGAACCAGGCGGCGACCTCATCGCAGACGCGCTTATGCACTGTCGGGTCGCGCACCACGCCGCCCTTGCCGACCTCTTCGCGGCCCGCCTCGAACTGCGGCTTGACCAGCGCCATCGCGCGCGCATCCGGCTTCGCGAAGCCGAGCGGCACCTCCAGCACCTTGGCGAGGCCGATGAAGCTCGCGTCGCACACGATCAGGTCGACCGGTTCCGGGATGTGCGCCGGGGTCAGCACGCGTGCGCTGGTCTGCTCCTGCACGATCACGCGGGGGTCCTGCCGCAGCTTCCAGGCGAGCTGGTTGGTGCCCGAATCGACAGCGTAGACCCGCACCGCCCCACGGCTCAACAGCACGTCTGTGAAGCCGCCGGTCGACGAACCCACGTCGATCGCCACCGTGCCCGCCACGGCCCAGCCGAAATGATCGAGCCCATGCGCGAGCTTGATCCCGCCGCGCGACACCCAGGGATGGTCGCGTCCGCGCACCTCGACCGCGGCATCCTCCGGCAGCGCCTGGCCCGGCTTCTCCACCTTGCGTTCGCCGGCGAAGACGAGGCCCGCCATGATCAGCGCCTGCGCGCGCGTGCGGCTCTCGGCGAGGCCGCGATCGACGAGAAGCTGGTCGGCGCGGAGCTTGGCCATGGCATACGCTTTGGACGCTTCGGCGGATCGTCGCAACCGGACCTCCGAGGGGCGCAACGGCTATTGTCTACTATTCAGTGGGAATGATTCCGGCTCCGGCAAGGCGGCACTGACGGTGTCATTGGCGGAGGAGCGGCCGGTCCTCTGACCGCTCAGATTGACTTGAACGGATTCTCGATCCGCAACTGGCCGTTGATGACCCTGCCATCGTGCATGTCTTCGGAATAGAGCCGATGGCACCCGCTAACGAGCGCAGCGGCGACAATCATCGCATCGTAACACGAAAGCCGGTATCGATCCGCAAGCTCAAGGCCGGACTGATGGACCTCGATGGTGAGTGGATGAACCGGTCCGCACAGCTCGACGAAATCCCGCGAAAGTGTAGCGATTCGCGTCCAGCTCATGCCCAGTTTGCGATGTGCGACCGCTGCGAACTCGTTGAGACATTGGACACCGATCGTTCCGCCGTCGCGAAGCAGGGTGAGTGCCGTCGCCCGACGCTCATCTTCGAGCTTTACGCTATATATAAGGACATTGCTGTCGAGGAATATCCGCTTCAACGGGCATTCGCTTCGTCGCGATCGAACCGATAGTCGGCGGGGAAGCGGACCGCGAGCGACTTGATCCGTTCCAGCGCCACGTTGCGCCGCTGCTCCTTGGTAATCACGGCAACGGTCTTGTCATCGAGCGCGCGCAGGTCGACCTCGTCCCCTTCCTTGAGGTTCAATGCCTTGGCGACGTCGGCGGGAATGCGGACGGCGAGGCTGTTCCCCCATTTGGCAACGATCATCTGACCAGTCCTCGATCGGATATACGATCCGTAAATGTATATCCGGGTTATCGCTGACGCAAGCCATGCTGGCCCGCGGCGATCACGCCCGCACGCCCTCGACCAGCCCGTCACTGTTGTGGCGGAGCGCCTTCAGCACCGTATCAACGATGTGCTCGGCGTTGAGCCGGGCCTCGTCATACTGTTTCTCGGGCTTGTCCTGGTCCTGGAAGATATCGGGCAGGCGCAAGGTGCGCAGCTTGAGGCCCGTGTCGATCAGCCCCGCGTCGCTGACATAGGTCAGCACATGCGCGCCGAGGCCGCCGATCGCGCCTTCCTCGATCGTCACCGCCACCTCGTGCGTGGTGAGCAGGCGGCGGATCAGCGCCTCGTCGAGCGGCTTGGCGAAGCGCAGGTCCGCGACGGTGGTCGACAGCCCCTTGGCGTCGAGCGCATCGGCGGCCTTGAGCGCCTCGACGAGCCGCGTGCCGAGCGACAGGATCGCCACCTTCTTGCCCTCGCGCAGCACGCGTCCCTTGCCGATCTCCAGCCGCTCGGGCACCTCGGGCAGCGCGACGCCGACCCCGTTTCCGCGCGGGTAGCGCACCGCGATCGGTCCGGTGTCGTGCAGCGCGGCGGTGTGCACCATGTGCACCAGCTCGGCCTCGTCGGCGGCCGCCATCACCACGAAATTGGGGAGCGTCGCCAGATAGGTGACGTCGAAGCTGCCCGCATGGGTCGCCCCGTCCGCACCGACCAGCCCGGCCCGATCGATGGCGAAGCGCACGGGCAGATTCTGAATCGCGACGTCGTGGACCACCTGGTCGTAGGCACGCTGGAGGAAGGTCGAATAGATCGCCGCGAACGGCCGCATTCCCTGTGCCGCGAGGCCGGCGGCGAAGGTCACCGCGTGCTGCTCGGCGATGCCGACGTCGAAGAAGCGCTCGGGATAAGCGTCGGCGAACTTGTCGAGCCCGGTGCCCGACGGCATCGCCGCGGTGATCGCGCAGATCCGCTCGTCGCGCGCGGCCTCGGCGAGCATCGCCCTGGCGAACACGCTGGTGTAGCTCGGCGGGCCCGGCGGCGCCTTGGCCTGGGCGCCGGTGATGACGTCGAACTTCTGGACGCCGTGATACTTGTCAGCGGCGTTCTCGGCCGGGGCGTAGCCCTTGCCCTTCTTGGTCACGACATGGACCAGGATCGGCCCCTGCTCGCTGTCGCGGACGTTCTCGAGCACCGGGATCAGATGGTCGAGGTTATGTCCGTCGATCGGGCCGACGTAGTAGAAGCCCAATTCCTCGAACAGCGTGCCGCCGGTCGCCATGCCGCGGGCGAACTCCTCGGCCTTGGCGGCGGCGTCATAGGCCCGGCGCGAGATGCGGCGGATCGCCTTCTTGGCGAAGCTGCGGAGGCCCACATAGTTGGAGGAGGAGATCAGCCGCGCGAGATGGGCCGACAGCCCGCCCACCGGCGGCGCGATCGACATGTCGTTGTCGTTGAGGATGACGATCAGCCGGTTGCCCGCGGCCTCGGCGTTGTTCATCGCCTCATAGGCCATGCCCGCCGACATCGCGCCGTCGCCGATCACCGCGATCGCCTTGCCCGGCGCGCCGGTCAGCCTGTTGGCGGTGGCAAAGCCCAGCGCGGCCGAGATCGACGTCGACGAGTGCGCCGCGCCGAACGGGTCATATTCGCTCTCGCTGCGCTTGGTGAACCCGGAGAGGCCGCCGCCCTGCCTGAGCGTGCGGATGCGGTCGCGCCGCCCGGTCAGGATCTTGTGCGGATAGCATTGGTGCCCGACGTCCCAGATCAGCCGGTCCTCGGGCGTGTCGAACACATAATGGATCGCCACGGTCAGCTCGACCACGCCCAGCCCGGAGCCCAGGTGCCCGCCGGTCGTGCCGACCGCGGAGATGGTCTCGGCGCGCAGCTCGTCGGCGAGCTGGCGGAGCTGTTCGGGCTGGAGCTTGCGCAGATCGGTGGGCGTCACCACCGTATCGAGCAACGGCGTCTCGGGTTTATCAGCCATTGACGCGATCTACTCCAGCCTGCGAACGCTGTCGAATGGTTAGCGTTTCCATGTCCTTCTCCCATCGTCCCGCCACCGCCGCCGACCTGCCGCGCCTCAAGGCGCTGATGGCGCTTGCGATCGACCGGCTCCAGACCGGGTTCCTGACGCCCGAGCAGGTCGTCGCCAGCCGCGCGGTGATGGGCCTCGATACCCAGCTCGTCGCCGACGGCACCTATTTCCTGGTCGAGTCGGACGGCCGGCTCGCCGGCTGCGGCGGCTGGAGCCGGCGCGCGACGCTCTACGGCGGCGACCACAGCACTGACCTCCGCGAGCCCCGCCTGCTCGATCCGGCGAGCGAGGCGGCGCGGGTGCGCGCGATGTACACCCATCCCGACTTCGCCCGCCGCGGCGTCGGCCGCCTGATCCTGTCGCTGTGCGAGGCGGCGGCCGCGCGCGAGGGCTTCACCCGCGCCGAGCTGATGGCGACGCTCGCCGGCGAACCGCTGTATCGCGCGTGCGGCTATGTGGAGATCGAGCGGGTCGCCGACAATGTCGACGGCGTGCCGGTCCCGCTCGTGCGGATGGGCAAGCCGCTTACGCCGCCCGCGGCATAGGCGCCGCCGCATAGCTGCGGATGAAGTCGGCGTGGCTCGGCATTCCCGCCAGGCCGTGCGCGATGCCTTGCTTGAGGTCGGCGAGCGCGCGGCGGAGTTCCTCCGGCGGCAGCATCCGGGGGAGGTGGTGGTGGCCCTGTGGCATGATGCCCTGGCCCATCAGCACCTCGACCCAGCTGTCGATCCGGAACAGATCGTCCTGGTCCTGATAGGCGAGGGCGCCTTCGCGGAAGAGGGCGATGCGTTCGGCGAGCGAGTCGGGGATCGGCATCGCGCCCGAGCGGCGCCAGAAGGCGCTGTCGTCGCGCGCGGTCGCCTTGTAGTGCAGGATGATGAAGTCGCGGACATGCTCCCACTCGCGCCGCGACTGTTCGTTGAACCGTGCCGCCACCGCCGCGCTCGCCTCGCCGAACGGGAAGTTTCGGATCAGGCGGAGCAGCGCGATCATGATGAGGTGGATGCTGGTCGATTCGAGCGGCTCGATGAAGCCGCCGGCCAGCCCGAGGGCGACGCAGTTGCGGTTCCACATCCTGCGGCGCGCGCCGGTCTTGAAGCGCAGCAGCCGCGGGTCGAACAGCGGCGCGCCGTCGAGCGCGTCGAGCAGCTGCGCGCGCGCCTCGTCGGGCGACATGAACTCGCTTGCGAAGACGAAGCCGTTGCCGACGCGGTGCTGCAGCGGGATGCGCCAGCGCCAGCCGGCCGTATGCGCGATCGCGCGGGTGTAGGGAACGATCGGCCCGTCGGACTCGGTCTGGACCGCGAAGGCGCTGTCCATCGTCAGCCACTGGCTCCAGTCGTCGAAGCCGGTCTCCAGCGTCTGCTCGATCAGCAGCGCGCGGAAGCCGGTGCAGTCGATGAACAGGTCGCCCTCGATGCGCGTGCCGGACGCCAGCACCAGCGCGCGGATGTCGCCCGACAGCGGGTCCCGCTCGACCCGCTCGATGCGTCCCTCGACGCGCTTGACCCCTGCCGGTTCGGCGAGGCCGCGCAGGAAGCGGGCATAGGCGGTGGCGTCGAGATGATAGGCATAGGCGAGCGGCGAATCCGGGCCGGTTGCGAACTTGCCGGCGGCCGCCGCCTGCAGCTCCAGCGAATAGTCGCCGTACTCGCCGCCGAAGCCGTGCCGCCGCGCCTCGAGCCAGAAATGCTGGAAGTCGGCGACGAACACCGACCGCCCGACCGAGCCGAAGGCGTGGAAATAGCGGTCGCCGAGCTTCGCCCAATCCTCGAACCGGATGCCGAGCTTGAAGCTCGCCTGGGTCGCGCGGAGGAACGCGCGCTCGTCGATGCCGAGGAAATCGTGGAACGAGCGGACGGTGGGGATGGTCGATTCGCCGACGCCGACGGTGCCGATCTCGTCCGATTCGACCAATGTCACCTCGACCAGCGGGACGAGGTGCTTGGCGAAGGCCGCGGCGGCGAGCCAGCCCGCGGTGCCGCCGCCGGCGATCACGACGCGCTTGCGGGGGGTCTCTGCGGTCATCGGTTGAGCCTGTTGACGAGGAGCGCGCGGAGCTGTCGCGCGCTGGTGGCGTCGAGCGGCGCGAGCGGACCTCGGGCGGCTTCGGGGATGTGGGCGGTCGGGCGTTCGGGGTCGCCGAACAGATAATAGTCGAACAGCGTCCGCCACGCCTCCCTCTCGCCCTCGGGCCGGTCACGGAGACTGAGCAACCCATGGAGCAGCGTGGTCATCGGCGTGTCGATGAAGGCGGGCACGGCGTTCCACCAATAGTTGACCAGGATGTTGAAGCGGTCGAGCGCCTCGACATGGTGCCACCACAGCGCCGGGTAGACGAGCACGTCGCCGGGTTCGAGCTCGGCGACCTCGGCGGCGGCGACCGCGTCGGCGAAGCGCGGGTAGCGGTCGAGATCGGGCGCGGCGAAGTCGACCATGCTCACCACCTGCCCGCCCGGCGTCGGCGCGAGCGGGCCGGGGTAGAGATTGGCGACCTGATCCGGCGGGAACAGCGTGAACCGGCGGTGACCCGCGACGCAGCAGGCGACGTTGTTCGACATGTCGTAATGCGCCGAGGCGATCGTGCGGTTGCCGATCCAGATGCTCATCAGCGGCGGATGACGCTCGAACAGCCCGTCGGCGGGACTAAGGTCGTTCGCCGCGCGCAGCCCTGGCAGGTAGAGGTCGACGTCGGTCGACCCGACATAGAAGGCGGGCGGGTCGGGATCGTCGAGATGGGCCTCCAGCCGGGCCAGCACGTCGGGCAGCGGCGCGCGTTCGGCGGTGAAGTTCATCGCCGTGGCGTCGCTCGTATAGTGGAAACGCCCGCGGATCGCCGGGTCGCCGACATAGAGGGTGATCGGCCTGCCGCCGTCGAAACGCGAGAGATAGGCGATCGCCTCTTCCGGCGACGCCAGTCCGGTCTGCACCAGCGGCCAGTCCGCGACGGCGCCCTTGAAGATCGTCGGGCGCTGCGCCTCGGCAAGTGCTTCGAACGGGATGTCGCCCGCGGTGACGCCGGTCACCGTCTCGGTGCTGCGCTCGACCGCGAGCGGCGAGGGAAGGGGCTCAGCGGTCATAGTCTCGGCGGTTCTTCATCTCGATCAGGCGCGTGATGTTCCTGAGCGAAGAGGCTGCCCAGATCGCGGGGCGGAGGAAGTCGGAGCCGTGCAACGTCGCCAGCTGTCCGCCGTCGAGCGCGGAGAGGTGCGCTGGAGCGATCGTATAGCAATCGGGCAGCTTGTAGCCGCGCGTTTCGCCGAGGCGGACGTCGAGCGTCACCGGTTCGAGCAGGCCATGCTCCTCGAAGGCCGCGAACATCGCCTTGCTCACCTTGCTGCCGACATAGATCGCCTGCAGCACCCGGGCGATATGGTCGAGATAGGGGGCGTTGCCGCCATGTTCGAGGAACACCGGCTCGCCTTCGCTGCGGCTGATGCGGGGGTGCGAGAGGTCGACATGGATCATCGGCTCGCCCCCCGCGCCGGCCGCGGGCACGCCGATCGAGAACGGGCCGCGCTGCACCAGCGCCGGGACGTAGCGGGCGGTCCAGCCGCTCTCGTCGAGATAGAGATTCTCGCCCTCTTCGAGCCCGAGCAGCACGACCGAGCGATAGGCACCCTCCGCATCGCGGCGGAACAGGATCGCATAGTCGCGCTGGAGCTCCTCGAACTCGGTCGGGAACACCGTCACCTGGTTGATGCACTCCCCGAAGGCCGCGCCATGCCCCAGCACGACGCGCAGGTCGTGATGGTCGACGTTGTTGAGCAGCACGGGGGACGACATGGCGGCATTGCTTATCATGCCGGACGATGGCCGGCAGCGGAAAAGGCGAGGGAGGCGACCCGCCTCCCTCGCTTCCCCCTTTAGAAGCGGTAGCGGGCGCCGATCAGGTAGCGCGCCGAACCTTCGGACTCGAACCAGGTGTTGATCTTGTCGCGCCCGTACATCCGGACTCCTTCCTCAAGCAGGTTGATGCCCTCGAACGTCACCGCGAGCTGCGGCGTGACGTCGTAGCTGATGTTGAGGTCGAGCTGGCCGTAGGGCGCGGTGAACACCGGGTTATGGTAGGTGTCGCGGTTGGTGGCGCTCAGGAACTTGTCGCGCCAGTTGTAGGCGAGCCGCGCCGAGATGCCGTATTTGTCGTAGATCAGCGTGGCGTTGGCGGTGTCCGACAGGCCGACCAGCGCGAATTGGTCGACGTCGGGATCGGCCGCGGTGTCGATGCCGACGTTGCCGCGCACCAACGTGTAGCTGGCGGCGATGCCGATGCCGGTGTCGCCGAAGAAATGCTGCCCCGCGATCTCGACGCCCCAGATCTCCGCATCCTTGTTGTTGATCGGCGTGTTGACCGAGAAGTTGAACAGCGGGTCGTTGGCGTCGGCAGTGATGTTGTACGTGGCAAGGATATTGTCGACGAACGCCTGATCCAGCGCACGGGTGGCGGTGTTGTAGTGCGACTGGAACTCCGAGGTGGCGGCGCCGACATCGCCGTTGTGCTTTACCACCAGCGCAGTTGCGGTGAACAGGTTGACGTCGCTCATGTCAGCCTGCAGCCCCTGCACGATTTCCCGTGCGGTGCCAGAGCGCGTGCCGGGCTGGCCCGAGGTCGGATCGCGCAGGCCGAACAGGTTCTGATCCACCAGCGTGTTGCCGATGAAATTGTGCACCCGCTTGTCGAAGAAGCCGACCGAGATGAAGCTGTCGCGCTTGTAATACCATTCGAGCGAGACATCGAAGTTGTCCGATGTCAGCGGATCGAGGTCGGCATTGTTCTGAAATCCGGGGGCGACGCCGCCGATCACGGTCGCCCGCGGCGGCGCGCCGACGCTGGTCGAGGCGAATAGGTTGCCGTAGGGCGCACGCGCGATCGTCTTGCTGTAGGACAGGCGGCCGATCAGGTTGCGCGCGATCTCGACCTGGAAGTCCATCGACGGCAGCAGGTTGTTGTACCTGCCTTGCGACGAAAGCGCCTCCTGGTCCGCGGACTGGTTGATCTGGAAGTCATTGTCGGCGGTCCACACGATCGCCAGCGGCACCGTCTGCAGCGAGGTCGCACGCACCTTGGTGCTCTCGAACCGCACGCCGGCGACCAGGCTGGCCTTGGCGCCGCCGATCTCGCCCTTCCAGGTCACCTGGCCGTAGACGGCCCAGATGTCCTCCTTGACGCGATTGTCGTTGTTGGTGTCGATCCGGTTGCGATGGTTGACGCCGTCGGCCGACACGCCGGTCGCCGGATCGTACGGCAGGTTGATGTAATAGTCGTAGAGCGTGTTGTAGAGCTTCGCCGCGTTCTGGGTGCGGAAGGCGATCATCGTGTTCGCGTCTGCGTCCGGATCATTGTGGTGGAAGTTACAGACGTTGCAGAACTGGAACACCTGCCCGGGAGCGAGGCTCTCGATGTCGGGCGGCAGCGCATTGCCCCAGTCGCCGAGCGTCTGGGTAGTGTTGAACTGGGCTTGGCGCGTGTTGGTGGTGCGATAGTTGCCGCCGAAGTCGAACTGGCTGCCGCCGCCAAGGTCCCAGGTGCCGTCGAGGCGGATTTCCTTGATTCGCTGGGTCTGGCGGGAGTTGAACTGGCGCTGCACCGCGCTCGACAGGTCGCCGACGTCGATCACGCCATTGGCATTGCCCTTGATGAAGGGAACGCCGGCGGGCGTCGTGCTCGGCGTCGCGTCGTTGAACGTGATCTTCTGGCGCGGGAAGCCGTCGGTGCCCCAGTCGAGCGACTGCGAGGTCACCACCGGCGCGTTGAAGGCGACGGTGGTCGAGGTCTGGCCGTTGGGATTGTCGGGCAGGCTCTCGGCCTTGCCGATATGGCCGTCGAGCGAGAACGACAGGCGGTCGGATACTTCCCAGCGCGCGTTCGCGCCGATGTCCCATAACCGGTTCTTCTGCGCGCGATAGGCCTGCTCGAACGCTGCGTCCTTCACGCCGTTGATGGTTTCATGCAGGTAGCGCGTGGTGGCGATGCCGTCGTCGGCATCGTCGAACGTCACCTCGTCGAACGGGCGGTTGAACCAGTTCGATTGGGTCGAGCGGCGCTCCGATTCACGTTCCTGCGCGTACAGGCCGTCGACGGTCAGCATCAGTGTGTCGGTCGGCTTGAACTGGAGCACTGCCTGGCCGTTGATGCGCTCGCGGCTCGCTTCCGAATAATGGTAGCGGCTGTCGTTGGGCACCGACACCAGCGTGTTGGGATCCGCCGGCGCATTGTTGATCTTGGTGGAGGGCCTGACGAAGCCGTTGTCCGGATTGAGGAAATCCGCGAGGGTTCGGATGTTCCAGGCGTCGTTCGCCTGGCTCGGGAAGCTGAAGTTGCGCTTCTGGTAGCTGCCGAACACCGACACGCCGAAACGCTGGTCCTTGTCGCTCCAGCTGAGCAGGCCCGAGACCTCCGGCGTGATCTTCGATCCGCAGTCGATGCAGTCGTCGGCACTGGTGTCATAGCTCGCCTTGGCGCCTATGCTGCCGTTGAAGCCGGAATCCTGGGCGTCGAGCGGGCGGCGGCTGACGATGTTGATCGCTGCGCCGATGCCGCCGGATGGGATCGCGGCGCGGCCGGTCTTGTAGACTTCGAGCGTCTTCACGCCTTCGGAAGCGAGATTGGAGAAGTCGAACGAGCGGCTGTTGCCCGCCGCGCCGTCGCCGCCCTGGTCGCCGCCCACCGCGACGATACGCGAAGTAGCAAGCTGCCGGCCGTTCAGCGTAACGAGGTTGTATTGCGAGCCGAAGCCGCGGACGGTGACGGTCGAGCCCTCGCCGTTGACGCGGTCGATCGACACGCCGGTGATGCGCTGCAGCGATTCGGCGAGGTTGGTGTCGGGAAACTTGCCGATGTCCTCGGCGGAGATGGCGTCGACCACGCCGAACGAGTTGCGCTTGATCTCGATCGAGCGCTCAAGCGAGGCGCGCACGCCGGTGACGACGATGTCCTCGGCCTGGCTCGGATCGTCGACCTGGGCGGTCTGCGGTGCGTCCGCCTGCGCGGCCTGGGCTGCTGCGACGCCCGGAACGGCGGCGAGGCCGGCAGCGATAGCGATGACGGAAGCCGAGCGCGCGAGCGCCATCGGCAAGGCGATCCCCTTCATTATCCTCCCTCCACTCAGGCCGGCGCCTCATGACGTCGGCTATTCTTGTCAGCGGCGTTTTCCCGCTTGCTTGTTACGTATCACGTAAGACATCGATGTCAACAATTTCCAGACAACGATGTCAGGAGCAATTTTCGTCACGAACGCACTCGACTGACCCTTAATGGGCTGCCGATTGCGGGCGATTGCTTTTCTCAAACACAAAGGGACGGCGGCCGCCGTGGCGACCGCCGTCAAGCCCGACTGGACCTAGTCGGGTGGGGAGCAATGGAGCCCGGTGCCGGCATGAGTCGCCGCGAACGGCCGTTGCCGTCATCGACGCAAGGCGAGCACAGCGGCGAAATCCTGAGCGCATCCTCATGCCCCATTTCATGAAGCTTGACGGAATGGTCGCGAAAGCCGACATCGATGTCAACACCTGACGCGCATCGACGCTCGAGGATGAAGGGAGAGACTATGAAGGGCGCGATCTGGACGAAGGCCGTATCGGGATGCGCTGCGGTGCTGGCGGCGAGCGGCGGAGTCGCGCAGGTCGCGCCGCCGACTCCCTCGACGCCGGCGAACACCGCACACCCGGCGGAATGGCCCGGACAGGTCTCCCCCATCCCGCGCGATCCTGCGATCGAGGCGAGGATCGACCGGCTGCTCGCGGCGATGTCGCTCGAGCAGAAGGTGGGGCAGGTGGTGCAGGGCGACATCGCCAGCATCACGCCGGAGGACGTGCGCCGCTACCATCTGGGCTCGGTGTTCAACGGCGGCAATTCCGATCCGCACGGCCAGTATAATGCGCCTGCCAAGGACTGGCTGGCATTGGCCGACGCCTTCTGGGACGCTTCGATCACCGATGATCCCAAGCTGCCGCGCATCCCCGCGATCTGGGGGATCGACGCGGTGCACGGCCATTCCAACATCGTCGGCGCGACGCTGTTCCCCCACAACATCGGTCTCGGCGCGATGCGCGATCCCGAGCTGATGCGGAAGATCGGCGAGGTGACGGCGATCGAGATGCGCGTCACCGGCATCGACTGGACCTTCGCGCCGACCATCGCGGTGGTGCGCGACGACCGCTGGGGGCGCACCTACGAGGGTTTCGGCGAGGTGCCGGAGATCGCCGCGAGCTATGCGGGGCCGCTGGTCGAGGGGCTGCAGGGGAAGGTCGGCGGCAAAGACTGGCTGACGGGGCCGCACGTCATCGCGACTGCCAAGCATTTCCTCGGCGACGGCGGTACCCTGGGCGGGCGCGACCAGGGCGATGCGCAGGTGAGCGAGGCGCAGCTGCGCGACCTGTTCGCGCCGCCCTACGAGGCCGCGCTCAAGGCGGGCGTGCAGTCGGTCATGGTCAGCTTCTCGAGCTGGAACGGCCGCAAGATGACCGGCAACGACAGCCTGCTGACCGGCGTCGTCAAGCAGCGGTGGGGCTTCGACGGCTTCCTGGTCGGCGACTGGAACGCGCACGGCCAGGTCGAGGGCTGCACCAACACCGATTGCCCGCAGGCGATCAACGCCGGGCTCGACATCTACATGGCGCCGGACAGCTGGAAGGGCATCTGGGAATCGACGCTGCGCGAGGTCAGGTCGGGCGCGATCCCGATGCGCCGGCTCGACGACGCGGTGCGGCGCGTTTTGCGCGTCAAGTTCCGCGCCGGCATCTTCGACGCGGTGAAGCCGTCGGCGCGGCCCTATGCCGGCCGCTACGAGCTGCTCGGCTCGCCCGAGCACCGCGCGGTGGCGCGGCAGGCGGTGCGCGAATCGCTGGTGCTGCTCAAGAACGCCGGCTCGCTGCTCCCGCTCAAGCCAGGCGCGCGCATCCTGGTGACCGGCGACGGCGCCGACAACGTCGCCAAGCAGGCCGGCGGCTGGACGCTGTCGTGGCAGGGCACCGGCACCACCCCGGCGGATTTCCCGAACGCGACCTCGATCTGGCAGGGCATCCGCGAGACGGTGCGGACGGCCGGCGGCACCGCGACGCTCAGCCCCGACGGCAGCTTCGCCGCCAAGCCCGATGCGGCGATCGTGGTGTTCGGCGAGAATCCCTATGCCGAGTTCCAGGGCGACCGGTCGGACGTCGCCTTCGACGATGCGGCCGACACGCTCGCGGCCATGAAGCGTCTCAAGGCCGTCGGCGTGCCGGTGGTGGCGGTGTTCCTCTCGGGCCGGCCGCTGTGGGTCAATCCGTGGCTCAACGCCGCGGATGCGTTCGTCGCGGCGTGGCTGCCGGGATCGGAGGGCGGGGGCGTCGCCGACGTGCTGTTCGGCAAGGCCGAGTTCCGCGGCAAGCTGCCGTTCAGCTGGCCCAAACGCTCCGACCAGACGCCGCTCAACGTCGGCGATGCCGGCTATGATCCGCTGTTCTCCTACGGCTTCGGCCTCACCACCAGGGACCGCGGCGACCTGCCTGCGCTGCCGGAGGTACGCGCAGGCGGGGGCGGCGATGCCCATACGCTGTTCACCGCCGGCAAGGCGACCAACGGCCGCCGCCTGCTGCTCGGCACCGGCGACGCGCTGGCGGCCAATCCCGGCCCCGAGCTGATCGCGCAGCGCCCCGCCGACCGCGTGGCGCAGGAGGATTCGGTCCGCATCACCTGGACGGGGCGCGGCGCGGCGACGGCGGCGCTGGTCGGCGATCCGGTCGACCTCACGCGCGAGGCCAACGGCGACGTCGCGCTGATCGTCACCCTGCACGTGGCGGGCGGACCGGCATCCGCGGTCACGCTCGGCGGCCGCGACGTCACCGCCCGGCTGCGGGCATTGGCGGAGCGCCGCGAGTGGGGCGACGTCGCCGTTCCGCTGCGCTGCTTCACCGGCACCGACCTTGCCCGCGTCACCCGCCCGTTCGCGATGAGCACCGCGGGCGCGCTCGACGTGACCGTCTCGCAGGTGCGGCTTGGCTCGCCGACCGCCGGCCTGGTGGATTGCCGCTGAGACATGAGCGCTGACATGGGCGCCGTTGCGTGGGAAGGCGGAAGCGATAGGATCGCCGGCGTGAAGTCGTCCGCCCCGCTTTCCGCCGCCGAGCGGCAGCGCGCCTCGCGCATGTTCCGCCTGTCGATCGGCAATTATTTCATGGGCGGCTTCCTCGTCTGCCTCATCAGCCTGCTGGTTCCGCGCCTCAAGCTGCTGATGGGGCTCGACTATACCCAGGCGTCGCTGGTGCAGCTCGCCTTCCACTCGAGCTACCTGCTGTTCGCGCTGCCGATCACGGCGATGCTGGTCAGGATCGGCTATATGCGCGGCATGGCGGTGGGGCTGGGGGTGATGGCCGCCGGCTGCATCGGCTTCGCGGCGGCGGCGGGCTTCGCCAGCTATGTCGCGGTGCTGCTGGCGCTGCTCGCGCTGGCGGGCGGGATCACCTTCCTCCAGATCGCCGGCAACATCGCCGTCGCGGTGGTCGAGCCCGAGGAGCGCGCGGTCTCGCGGATCACGCTGCTGCAGGGGTTCAACTCGATCGGCACGGTGCTGGCGCCGCTGCTCGGCGCCTCGTTCCTGCTCACCGAGCGCAGCGCCGAGGGCGACGACACCGCCTGGCTGATCCTGGCGCTGCCGTTCCTGGCCAGCGCGCTGGTGCTGGCGGGGCTGGCGCTGGCTTTCGAGCGTGCCCGCGACCTGCTCGCCGACCTGCCCGCGCCGCAGCGCGTCCCGCTTTCGAAGCTGCGGGAGGTGTTCGGCGACCGCAAGCTGCTCGCCGGGACGGGCGCGATGTTCGCCTATGTCGGCGCCGAGGTCACGATCGGCACGCTGCTCACCAACTATCTGGTCCTGCCGGAGATCCTGGGAGCATCGCCGGTGGCGGCGGCGCATCTGGTCAGCCTCTACTGGGCGGGAGCGATGGTCGGCCGCTTCGTCGGCGCCGCGATCCTGATGCGCTGGCCGGCCCCCCGGGTGCTGGCGTGGTTCGCCGCGACCGCGACCGGGCTGGTCGCGCTGGCGATGATCGCGACCGGCGTGGTCGGTGCGACCGCGCTGATCGCGGTGGGGCTGTGCAACTCGATCATGTTCCCGACGCTGTTCACGCTGTCGCTGCCGGCGGACGAGACCAAGGCGCCCTATGCCTCGATGGCGCTGTGCATGGCGGTGGTGGGCGGCGCCGTCGTCCCGGTGCTGACCGGCGCGCTCGCCGACATGAACGGGCTGGTCGCGTCCTTCTCCCTGTCCGCGCTATGCTATGTCGCGATCGCCGCCTTCGCGATCGCCTGCGACGGCGTCTGGGCGCGCGAGCGGGCGGCTGCGGTATGACGATCATCACCATCAAGGACGTCGCCGCCCGCGCGGGCGTGTCGGCCAAGACCGTATCGCGCGTCATCAACGGCGAACCGCACGTCCGCGCCGAGGTGCGCGAGGCGGTGATGAAGATCGTCGAGGAGCTCGACTATCGTCCCAACGCCTTTGCGCGGGGCCTGTCGAGCTCGCGCTCGTTCCTGCTCGGGTTGTTCATCGAGGAAGTGGCGTCGGGCTATGCCGCGGACATCCAGCGCGGCGCGGTCGAGCGGTGCCGGGCGCTCGGCTACCACCTCGTCATCGAGACGGTCGAGGCGGGGCAGCAGGACTGGCTGAAGGAACTGCCGGCGATCCTGCATACGCTGCGGCTGCAGGGCGTGATCCTCGCGCCGCCGCTGTGCGACTGGCCCGAGCTGCTCGACATGCTGGAGGCCCATGCGGTCCCGATCGTGCGGATCGCCCCGCGCGAGACGCCTGAGCGGACGCCGCTGGTACGGATGAACGATCGCGCCGCCGCGCGCGAGCTCGCCGAGCGGCTGATCGCGCTCGGCCATCGCGACATCGCCTTCATCAAGGGCAACCCGACCCACAGCGCCGCGACCGAGCGCTGGCTCGGCTTTTCGGATGTCGTCGCCGCGGCCGGGCTGGCGGTCCGACCGGAGTGGATCGTCGACGGCGACTTCACCTTCCGCTCCGGCGTCGAGGCGGCCGAGCGAATCCTCGCCGTCGAGTGCCCGACCGCGGTGTTCGCCAGCAACGACGAGATGGCGCTCGGCGTGCTGGTCTCGGCGATGCGGCACCGCATCGAGGTGCCCGAGGCGCTGTCGGTGGTCGGCTTCGACGACACGCCGATCGCCCGCATGGCCTGGCCGCAGCTCACCACGATCCGCCAGCCCAATCCGGAGATGGCGGCGGCGGCGGTCGACCTGCTGGTGGGGCCGCCGAGCGGACGTCCGAGCGCGGAGACCGCCAGCGTCGAGCTGCCCTACTCGCTCGTCCTCCGCGACAGCCTGTCGCCGCCCGCCCGATAGCCGGACCTTACGCCGCCGCGATGAGATCGACGCGCCGGACGTTGGGGACGAGCAGGTGGATGATCAGCATCGCGATCAGATAGACGCTGCCGGCCACCGCGAAAATCAGCGTGTAGCTGCCAGTGAGCTCCAGCACCTTGCCGGTATAGAGCGACATCAGCGCCCCGCCGATCGCGCCGGCGGTGCCGCCGATCCCCACCACCGACCCGACCGCGCGGCGCGGGAACATGTCCGACGGCAGCGTGTAGATGTTGGCCGAGAACGCCTGATGCGCGGCGGTGGCGAGGCCGATGATCGCGACCGACAGCCACAGATTGCCGACGTACTGCGCGAAGAACACCGGCGTCACCAGGATCGCGCAGCCGAGCATCGTCAGCTTGCGCGCGCGATTGGCGCTGAACCCGGCGCGCATCATCCGCGACGAGCACCAGCCGCCCACGACGCTGCCGAAGTCGGAGATGAGGTAGATGGCGACCAGCGGCGGGCCGAAGCTGACGAGATCGAGCTGGTAGCGCTTGGCGAGGAAGTCGGGCAGCCAGAACAGGTAGAGCCACCAGATCGGATCGGTCAGGAACTTGCCGACCGCGAAGGCCCAGGTCTCGCGATAGCCGAGCAGGCGGCGCCAGGGGATCGGCTCGCCCACGTCGGCGGGATCGCTCTCGATATAGGCGAGCTCGGCGGTCGAGACGCGCGGATGCTCATGCGGACGGCGGTAGATCCAGAGCCAGGCGACCAGCCAGATCAGGCTGAACGCGCCGGTGATGACGAACGCCGCGCGCCAGCCGAGCGCGAGCGTGACGACGATATAGGGGACGACGATCGGCGTGATGATCGCACCGACGTTCGATCCGGCGTTGAAGATGCCGGTGGCGAAGGCGCGTTCGCGTGCCGGGAACCATTCGCTCACCGCCTTGATGCCGGCGGGGAAGTTGCCCGATTCGCCGATGCCGAGCAGCGCACGGGCCAGCGAGAAGTGCAGCGCGCTGCGCGCGGCGCCGTGCAGCATGTGCGCGGCGGTCCAGATCACGAAGGCGATCGCATAGCCGAAGCGCGCGCCGACCACGTCGACGATCTTGCCGAACGCGAGATAGCCGACGGCATAGGCGAGCTGGAACCAGACGACGATGCCGGCATAGCTCGTTTCCGACCAGCCGAGCTCGGCCGAGATGGTCGGCTTCAGGACGCCGATCATCTGGCGGTCGACGTAGTTGATCGCCGTCGCCGCGAACAACAGTCCGCAGATCACCCAGCGATAGCGGCCGACCCGCGCCGCCGCCTCGATCACCTCTGCCGGCTGGTCAGTCATCCCTCTCTCCCATGCCTGCTCGTTTACGCGGGCTTGATCGTGCATTCGACCGTTAGTTTCGCGTTGAAGCGCGCTTCAACGTGATCGCCGACATGGACGGGATGCACGCCGGTGACCGCGCCCGACGAGATCCACTGGCCGGAGCGCAGTGCGATGCCGCGGTCGGCCAGCGCCTCGAACAGGAAGCGCGCGGCGCCGATCGGGCCGTCGAGCATGTTCGCGGTGGTGTCGCGGCCGATCGGCTCGCCGTTGACGAGCAGCTCGACCAGCCAGTCGTCGAAGGGGATCGCGCCGGCGCCTTCGATCTCGGGGCCGATCACCAGTCCGTTATTGTTGCCGAAGTCGGAGACCGTCACCGGCGCGCCGAGCGCGTTGATGCCGGGGAAGGGCGAGCTCGCGATCTCGATCCCGGCATGGACCGCATCGATCGCCGCCGCAGCCTCGGCCATGGTGTAGCGGCGCCTGGCGGGATCGAAGCCAGGGCCGATCCGCAGCAGGAATTCGGCTTCGGCCGCGGCGAAGCCGTCGGCGAACACCGGCATCGCGATCGGCTCGGGCGTTGCCTCGACCACCATGCCGGCGAGGATCGGACCGGCGAGCCGGTCGATGCCGCCCAGCGGCGGATTGATGCGGCCGACCTTCCAGCCGGCGACCGGCTCGTCGACGAGGGCCAGCGCGGCGTCCTGGATCGCATAGCCGGTGGCGAGGTCGGCAGGGATGGTGCCCGGATAGTCCGGCAGTCCGCGGGCCGCACGGCGGGCTTCGACGAACGAGCGCGCGATCCTGCCCGCGCCTGCGGCCGCCTCGACTGAACTCACTAAACAGACTCCCCTTTCGCCGCGTGCTTGCGCGCTGCGCCAGCGACTTATTGGAAACCGGTGTCAATGACAAGCGGAGGCATGATTCCTTACGAGGATCATGTGCGGCCGCCGGATCGAGATGCAGCCCGGTCCCAGACCGACGGAAGTCACCGCCGTTGCACCGGCGCGAGATCGGCGTATCCCTTGCGCATGAAGAAGTCCGCGCAACCCACGATCAACGACGTTGCCCGCGTGGCAGGGGTTTCCAAGAAGACGGTCAGCCGGGTGATCAACCGCTCGCCGCTGCTCAATGACGAGACGCGGCGGCGGGTCGAGACGGTTATCAGCGATCTCGGCTATATCCCCAATCCGCAGGCGCGTGCATTGGCGCTCAGGCGCAATTACCTGATCGGCCTCGTCCACGACAATCCCAATGCCCAGACGGTGATGAACGTGCAGCAGGGGATGCTGGAGGCGCTGCACGGCACCGAGTTCGAGATGGTGGTGCGCCCGCTCAATCGCGGCTCGGCGACGATGCTGGACGACCTGCGCCATTTCCTCGAGCGGCAACGGCTGTTCGGCGTGCTGCTGATGCCGCCGGTCAGCGAGAATGATTCGGTCGCCGCGCTGTGCGACGCGATCGGCTGTCGCTACGTGCGCATGGGCTCGGCGATGCTCGACAGCGACGAGCATATGGTGGCCTCCAACGACCGCGAGGCGGTGCGCGCCGCGACCGAATATCTGATCGCGCAGGGCCATCGCCGCATCGGGCTGGTGAGCGGCCCGCATGGCTTCCGCTCGGCGCGCGAGCGGCGGACGGGGTTCGAGGAGGCGCTGTCCGCCGCCGGGATCGCGCTCCCGCGCAGCATGGTCGCGGACGGCAACTACACCTTCGAATCGGGCGTGGTCGCGGCCGAGCGGCTGCTCGACCTGATGCCGCGGCCGACCGCGATCTTCTCGTCGAACGACGAGATGGCGGCGGGCGTCGTCCACGTCACGCGCCAGCGCGGCCTCGACGTGCCGCGCGACCTGTCGGTGATCGGCTTCGACGACACGCCGATCGCCGCGCATATCTGGCCGCCGCTGACGACGGTGCGCTGGCCGATCGCCTCGATGGCGCGATCGGCTGCGCTCAAGCTGATTGCGGACCCCGTCGACAACGACGAGAATGTCGTGCAGGAGCCGTCGATGTTCCTGTCGACGCTCATCCGCCGGGCATCGGTCGCGCCGCCGCGCGATTGAACGAAAGGGTGAGGCGATGGAGGACGGTTGCACGGCACCAGTTGGTTGCGCAGCAACTTGACACCGGTTACCAGAGCGCCGCGGCGCTCCCGAGAAGGCGTGAGGAGACAATGTGATGGCACGGCGACTGGAGCTTGATCCTGACCGGCTGTTCCCGGCGGACCCGGCGGCCCGTGCCATTGCCCGCGGCCTTTACGCCGGGATCGCCGAGCTGCCGATCGTGAGCCCGCACGGACACACCGATCCGCGCTGGTTCGCCGAAGATGGGCCCTGGACCGACGCGACTACGCTGCTGCTCGCGCCCGACCATTATCTCTACCGGATGCTCTACAGCCAGGGCGTCGCGCTCGCCGCGCTCGCCGTGCCCGACCGAAAAGGGGCGCCGGCGACCGATCCGCGCGCGGCGTGGCGGCTGTTCGCCGCCAACTACCACCTGTTCCGCGGCACGCCGTCGCGGCTGTGGCTCGACCATGTCTTCGCCGAGGTGTTCGGGATCGACGTCGCGCTCGAGGCGGCGACGGCCGACCAGTATTACGATGCGATCGGCGCGGCGCTGGCGACGGACGGTTTCCGCCCGCGCGCGCTGTTCGACCGGTTCCGCATCGATTTCCTCGCCACCACCGAAGGCGCGCAGGACGACCTCGGCCATCATCACGCGATCCGCCGCTCGGGCTGGGGCGGGCGCGTCGTCACCACCTATCGCCCCGACGGCGTGATCGACGTCGAGCACGAGGCGTTCAAGCCGGCGATGGCGCGCTTCGCCGAGCTGACCGGAGAGGACGTTTACAGCTGGAGCGGCTATCTCGCCGCGCACCGCAAGCGCCGCGCCGATTTCCGCGCTGCCGGCGCCACCGCCACCGATCACGGCCATCCCACCGCCGCCACCGCCAACCTGTCGCCGGTGGAGGCCGAGCGGCTGTTCCGCCGCATCGTCGGCGGCGACTGGACCCCGGCCGATGCCGAGCTGTTCCGCGCGCAGATGCTGACCGAGATGGCGGCGATGTCGGTCGAGGACGGGATGGTGATGCAGATCCACCCCGGCTCGCTGCGCAACCACAATGCCGGCCTGTTCGCCAGCCACGGCCGCGACAAGGGCGCCGACATCCCGACGCGCACCGACTATGTCCATGCGCTGAAGCCGCTGCTCGACCGCTTCGGCAACGAGAGCCGGCTCTCGGTGATCCTGTTCACGCTCGACGAGAGCGCCTATGCGCGCGAGCTCGCCCCGCTCGCCGGCCACTATCCGTGCCTGAAGCTGGGTCCCGCCTGGTGGTTCCACGACAGCCCCGAGGGGATGCGCCGCTTCCGCGAGATGACCACCGAGACCGCCGGTTTCTACAACACCGTCGGCTTCAACGACGACACGCGCGCCTTCCTGTCGATTCCCGCGCGGCATGACGTCGCGCGGCGGGTTGACTGCGCGTTCCTGGCGCGGCTGGTTGCCGAGGGCCGCCTGGCCGACTGGGAAGCGGCCGAGCTGGCCCAGGAGCTGACCAGCGGCCTGGTGCGCCGCGCCTACAAGATCGACGATCCCGATTTCGCCGCCCAGGCGGCCTGACCCGAACGGAGCCCATGATGTTCGAACGGACCTATTACGCCACGCATCCCGACATGATGGAGTGCGTCAGCAACGAGGAACTGCGCGACCGCTATCTGGTCCAGGACCTGTTCCGCGCGGGCGAATGCGTGCTGAACTATACCCACGCCGACCGCTTCGTGATCGGCGGCGTGGCGGTGGGGGCGGGCCCGGTCAAGCTGCCCGACCAGACCGAGCCGCCCTCGGCCGCGGGCCATCCTTTCCTCGAGCGGCGCGAACTGGCGATCGTCAACGTCGGCAAGACCGAGGGCACCGTCACCGTCGACGGCGAGGCGTTCGCGCTCGGCAACAAGGACTGCCTCTACGTCACCATGGGCGCCAAGGACGTGCAGTTCTCGGGCGAGGGCGCGCGCTTCTACCTGGCGTCGTGCCCGGCGCATAAGGCGTTCCAGACCCGCAGGCTCTCGATCGCCGACGCCAACGCGCTCGAGCGCGGCAGCCTGGAGGAATCGAACGAGCGCACGATCTTCCAGCTCGTCATCCCGGGCGTATGCGACAGCGCGCAGCTGGTGATGGGGCTGACGGTGCTCAAGCCCGGCAGCGTGTGGAACACCATGCCCCCGCACATCCACGAGCGCCGCAGCGAGATCTACTTCTACTTCGAGCTCGACAACACCGACACCGACCGCGTGATGCACTTCATGGGCGAGGGCGAGGCGACGCGCCACATCGTCATGCAGAACGAGGAGGCGGTGATCTCGCCGCCCTGGTCGATCCACATGGGCGCCGGCACCAAGGCCTATGCCTTCATCTGGGCGATGGCCGGCGAGAACCAGGACTATACCGACATGAACGTCCTCGACATCTGCCAGCTCGCATGACCAGTCCCTTCGATCTTTCCGGCAAGGTGGCGGTGGTCACCGGGGCCAATACCGGCATCGGCCAGGCGATCGCGCTGGCGCTGGCGGAGGCGGGCGCGGACATCGCCGCCGTCGGCCGCACGCCGGCGACCGAGACGGTGGAGAAGGCCCGCGCGCTTGGCCGACGGGCGGAGATCGTCTCCGCCGATCTCTCGACCATCGAGCCTGTGCAAAGGGTTGTGGACGAAACTGTGGATAAGCTCGGCCGGCTCGACATCCTGGTCAACAACGCGGGCATCATCCGCCGCGCCGACGCGGTCGACTTCACCGAGGAAGACTGGGACGCGGTGGTCGACACCAATTTGAAGTCGGTGTTCTTCCTCTGCCAGGCGGCCGGGCGGCACATGATCGCGCGCCATGAGAAGGAGGGAGGTGGCGGCAAGATCATCAACATCGCCTCGATGCTGACCTTCCAGGGCGGCATCCGCGTGCCGAGCTACACCGCGTCCAAGTCGGGCATCGGCGGCCTCACCAAGCTGCTCGCCAACGAATGGGCGGCCAAGGGCGTCAACGTCAATGCGATCGCGCCCGGCTATATCGCGACCAACAACACCGCCGCGCTGCAGGCGGACGAGGTGCGCAACAAGGCGATCCTCGACCGCATCCCGGCCGGGCGCTGGGGCGATCCGGGCGACCTCGGCGGCGCGGCGGTGTTCCTGGCGAGCCGCGCGTCGGATTACGTCCAGGGCCATATCCTCGCGGTGGACGGCGGCTGGCTGGCACGGTGAGGTTGCCACGGATCCTGCGTCACCCCGGCCTTGTGCCGGGGTCCACTATGCCGCAAGCGGCAGTCTTTGCGGCTCAGTGGATGCCGGACCAAGTCCGGCATGACGAAGGAGGTGGGGCATGACGCTTGTGGCTTTCGGTGAGATCATGCTGCGCCTGTCGCCTCCCGGCCGCGAGCTCCTGCTGCAGACGCCGAAGCTGGACGTATGGGTGGCGGGAGCCGAGGCGAACCTCGTCACCGGCCTCGCGCGGCTCGGCCACGATACGGCGATGGTGAGCGCAGTGCCGGACAACGACCTCGGCCGCTCCGCGATCACCACCCTGCGTGGGCACGGCGTCGACTGCTCGGGCATCCGGCTCGGCGGCGAGCGGATCGGCCTCTATTTCGTGACGAGCGGCGCCGGCCTCCGTGCGACCGACGTCGTCTATGACCGCGCCCATTCGGCCTTCGCCGAGGCGCCGGTCGCAAGCTGGGACTGGGATCGGCTGCTCGAAGGCGCCGACCGGCTGCACCTGTCGGGCATCACGCCGGCGCTGGGGCCGGTGCCGGCCGAGGCGGCGATCGCGGCGGCCGAGGCGGCGAGCGCGCGCGGCATCCCGGTGTCGTTCGACGGCAACTGGCGCGGCAAGCTGTGGGAGCGGTGGGACAGCGATCCGCGCGCGATCCTGTCGCGGCTGGTCGCCCATGCCGATCTCATGTTCGGCAACCACCGCGACATCGCGCTGCTGCTCGACAAGCCCTTCTCCGGCGACGGCGAGGCGCGGCGGCGCGAGGCGGCGGAGGCGGCCTTTGCCGCATTCCCCAAGCTTCGGACGATCGCTTCGACCGCCCGCCATGTGATCGACAGCGATCACCACCGCCTCTCCGCGCGCATCGACACGCGCGACGGCACCGCCCAGATCGAGGAGGTGGCGGTGACCGGCATCGTCGACCGGATCGGCGCCGGCGACGCCTTTGCAGTGGGTGTGCTGCACGCCCTGCGCCGCGGCGAGGGCATCGAGGCGGCGGCGCGGACCGGCCTCGCGCTCACCGTGCTCAAGCATTCGCTGCCGGGCGACGCCTCGCTGTTCGGGCAGCGCGATCTCGATCAGGCCTTGCAGGGCGGAGCCGACGTCCGGCGCTGACCCGCCGCCGTCCGCATCCGCAGAAGAATGGGGAGGGGACGATGACGGAGGGGAATGTTTCGCGGCGCGCGGTGATGGCGGCGGGGCTCGCCCTGACGCTGCCGGGCGCGGCCTGGGGGCAGGCCGGCCCCGAGGTGACCGCCCCCGCCGGAACCTTCGTCGGCGATCGGCAGGCGGACGGCGTGACGGTGTTCCGCGGGATCCGCTACGGCCGGGCCAAGCGCTTCATGGCGCCCGAACCCGAGCCGCGTGCGACGGTGCCGGTGCGGGCGATCGCCTTCGGTCCGTCGTGCCCTCAGGCGGGGCAGGGCTATCGCGGCGACATGCCGGGAGTCATCGCGAGCGAGGATTGCCTCGTCCTCAACGTCTGGACGGCCGGGCGCGGCAGCGCGCCCAAGCCGGTGATGTTCTACATCCACGGCGGCGCCTATTCCTCCGGCACCGGATCGAGCGCGCTCTACGACGGCAGCCGGCTCGCGCGCGAGCACGACGTGGTGGTGGTCACCGTCAACCATCGCCTCAACGCCTTCGGCTATCTCTATCTTGCCCGGCTCGATCCGCGCTTCCCCGACAGCGGCAACTGCGGCCAGCTCGACCTGATCCTCGCGCTCCGATGGGTGCGGGACAACATCGCCGCATTCGGCGGCGATCCGAAGCGCGTGATGGTGTTCGGCCAGTCGGGCGGCGGCGCCAAGATCGCGACGATGATGGGGATGCCGGCGGCCAAGGGGCTGTTCCATCGTGCGATCACGATGAGCGGTCAGCAGGTCACCGCCTCCGGCCCGCTCAACGCCACCGCGCGGACCCGCGCCTTCCTCGCCAAACTCGGCGATCCCGGCATGGATGCGCTGCTGGCGATGCCGGCGGAGAAGCTGGTCGAGGGCCTCGCCGCGACCGACCCGATCCTCGGCGGCGGCGTCTATTTCGGGCCGGTGCTCGACATGACATGGCTGGTCCGGCACCCGTTCTGGCCCGACGCCAACCCGCAGTCGCTCGGCATCCCGATGATCCTCGGCAATACCAAGCAGGAGACGGGCGCCTTCATCGCTCCCGACAGCCCGACGATGCAGGGCCTCGACTGGAGCAACATCGCCGAGCGCATGGCGCCGCAGCTGCGCATCGACATCCTGCCGGAATGGGTCGTCGCGCAATATCGCGAGCGCTATCCCAGCTGGTCGCCCGAGCAGGTGATGTGGTACGCGACCACCGCCGGGCGGAGCTGGCGCGGCCAGGTGATCGAGGCGGAGGAGCGCGCCCGCGCCGGCAAGCCGGCCTGGGTCTATCAGGTCGACTTCGCGTCGCGTACCGATCCGCGGCGGGGGGCGATGCACACGATGGATATCCCGCTCGCGTTCGGCACGCTCGACGCGCCGGGGTCGCAGACCGGCACCGGCGCCGGCGCGCAGGCGGCCTCCAAGGCGGTGCAGGAAAGCTACGTTGCCTTCGCGCGGACCGGCGATCCCAATCACGCCGGATTGCCGCGCTGGCCCAAGTACGATCTGGAAGCGCGCGCGACGATGATCTTCGACGCGACCAGCCGGGTCGAGAACGATCCGCGCCAATGGCAGCGCGAGCTGTTCGCGCGCGTGCCCTACATCCAGCCGGGGACCTGAATACGATGAGGACGATCGACCGCCGCACGGCGATATTGGGAACGATCGGCGGTGCGCTGGCTGCGACCGAAGCGCTCGCGCAGACGAAGGTGCCGCCTGTCGACGGCGCGGGAGCCTCCGCCGGCCTGCCGCAGCCGACCGAGACGATCGAGCTGTGGCCGAAGGGCGCGCCCGGAATGCCGGCCAAGCCGCCGGCCGAGGTCACGATCGAGCGCAGCACCGACGCGTCGCTCAACAATCGCACGGTCGCGGGCGTGGTGCGCCCGCGGCTGCTGGTGTTCCGTCCGGCCGTGCCCAACGGCGCGGCGATGCTGCTGATGCCGGGCGGCGGCTATGTGCTGATGGCGGTCGACAAGGAGGGGTTTGAGCTCGGCCGTTATCTGGCTGCGCGCGGCTTCACCGCCTTCGTGCTGCTCTATCGCCTGCCGGGCGACGGCTGGGCGGCGGGGCCGGACGTGGTGCTGCAGGACGTGCAGCGGGCGATGCGGGTGATCCGCGGCCGCGCCGATCGCTACGGCGTCGATCCCAACCGCGTCGCCGCGATGGGCTTCTCGGCGGGCGGACATGCCTGCGCCGACCTGGTCGCGCGCTTCGCCTTCAAGAGCTATGATCCGGTCGACGCTGCCGACGGGCTGTCGGCGCGCCCGTTCGTCGCCGCGCCGATCTATCCGGTGGTCGGCATGGACGCCCCGATCGCCCATATGGGTTCGCGCCGGGCGCTGCTGGGCGAGACGCCGACGCCCGAGATGATCGCCGCGCATTCGCCCGATCGCAACATCCGGTCGGACAGCCCGCCCTGCTTCCTGTGCGCGGCCGAGGACGACGCGACGGTACCGGTCGAGAACACGCTGCTGCTGCGCGCGGCGCTGCGGGCGGCGAAGGTGCCGGCCGAGACGCACCTGTTCACAAGCGGCGGCCACGGTTTCGGCCTGCGTGGCGTGGTCGGCAAGCCCGCCGGCGCCTGGCCCGAGCTGTTCCTCGCCTGGAGCCGCAGCCAGGGATTGTTCTGACCCCATTGCCCCTCTCCCGGCGGGAGAGGGAAGGAGCGGCGAAGCTGCGGGAGGGTGAGGGTGACCACGGGCGATACGTCACCCTTACCCTCCCACTCGGGCTGCGTCCGAGCGGGCCCCGCCCTCTCCCAATGGGAGAGGGGTTTTCCTACTTCACCCGCTCGGCCAATGGATAGCTGATGATCAGCACCAGCGGCTCGCTGCCCTGCTGGCGGATGCCCATCGTCTCGCCGGTGAAGAAATAGACCGCCTGTCCCGGCCCGACCTGCACCTTGCGGTCGCCGGAGAAGGCCTCGCCGCGGCCGGAGACGACGTAATAGACCTCGTCGTGGCTGAGCTTATGCGCGCCGATCGCCGCGCCGGGGTGCAGCGCGCGCTTGCGGAACTCCATGTTCCGGCCCGGCACCGCGTCGCTGATGCGCCAGGCAGTGCTCATGCCGATCCTGCCATGGGGTGGCGGCTCGTCGCGCTTCACCGCGGTTTCATCGATCACGGTCATTTGCCCGGCCGGCATCTCCTGCGCGGCGGCGGCGATCGGGAGCAGGCTCAGGAGGAGCAGGCTATTGCGCATGATGAAGCTCCGCGATCAGCGTTTCCATATTCTCGATATAGGCGCCGGTGGAGATGCCCACCGCCGGATGCGGGTCGATATAGGGCGACGTATCGGTGTCGTCGCCGACGCGGGTCATGCCGTAGTCGCCCGGTGCCGGCGTCGGCGAGCCGTCGTGCGTATAGGGATGGCTGGTCGTCTTGAGCTCGGTCGGCCACCAGCCCTGCGCGTTGAGCGAGGCGACCAGCGCCGCCGCCGACGGGTGCTTGCCGGCGAGGTTGCGGTCCGACGTCTCGCCGAGATCGACCAGGAAATAGCGCGGCAGCGGCGCGCTGGCGCTGGGGCGGAGCGGCGAATCCTTCGCGATCACGTCGCCGGGGATCGCCTTCAGCCGCGCATATTCGGCGCGCAGCTTCGCCACGTCGATGGTGCGGAACGAGCTGTAGTGCTCGAGCGTGTGCTCGGGGTTGCCGTCGACATAATATTCGCCGTTGACCACGTCCGATCCGCGGCGGTGGACGAACAGCGGCCTGTTGGTGCCGATCTCGACGAAGGTCGGATAGGCCTTGCCGTCCTTGATGAGCCTGTCGGGCAGCCGCACGGAATCGAGCCACGCCAGCGCCTCGGGCACGCGCGCGAGGAACTTGGGGTCGCCGGTCAGGCGGTAGAATTGGAACAGCTGCCGGATGTTCGCCGCGGTGGTGTGGGTGACGAGCGCGGTCGGCTCATAGGTACGCGCGCCCGTGGGCCTCATGTCGAGCGTATATTGCAGCCCCCAGCCGGCCTGCGGCGCCGGCTGCTGCGCGGCGACGAACACGTCCATCGCGCGCCGGATCGCCCCGGGAATGCGCGGATCGCCGAGCGTCTGCTGGTACATCAGCAGGAACTTGATGTTCTCCGCCGCGACATCGTCATTGAAGGTGATGAAGCCGGTATAGTCGGGCTTGCCGTGGTCGATGTACGGGCTCTTGGTCGCCGGATAGCGCTGCGGCCAGCCGCCGTTCGGATATTGGCTTGCGAGGACGAAGTTCAGCGCCTTGTCGAGCGCCGGCTTGAAGCGGGGATCGCGCTTCTCGAGGTAGAGCCGCAGCAGGAACTGCATCGCTTCGGACGTGCCGGCGTCGTCGAAGGTGGCGTTGCCCCAGTCGTGCTGGAATTCCTCCAGCCGCCACGCGTTCCTGCCGATCGTCGCATACCAGCGCCGCGTGGATTCGGGGCCGCCGTAATCGATGAAATAATGCCAGCCGCCGCTTGCCAGCTGGCCCTCGATCAGCGCATCGGCCGCCTTGGCCGCGGCCTGGTAGTAATAGTCGTCGCCGGTCGCATGATAGGCGTCGAGGAACAGGTGGCCCATCGTCGCGGTGCCGGGCGGCTGCACCCACACCATCGTCGGATAGGCCTCCATCTCCCCCCAGCGGCGCGAGAAATCGGGAAGGTAGGACCAGACATAGCCGCCGTGCACCGCGACCTTCTCGACCATGAAGCGCGTCGCCCGCTTCATCGTGTCGAGCACGCGCTCGCGCGGCAGCGCCGCGGGGCCGGCAAGGGCAGGGGCGGCGGCCGCCACCCAGGCTATGCCGAGACCAAGGATCAACCGGGTAACGCGCCGCATTCGATGCTCCGAACGGTAACGGCCGGCGCAGCCCCGCGAGCCGCGCCGGCAGATGAAGAGACGTCAATAGTTGAAACGCACGCCGACCAGGAACTCGCGGCCGGTATGGTGATAGACCGACAAGAGGTTGCGCGAGTCGACATACTGGTCCTGATACTGGTCGGTGAGGTTGACCCCCTCGAACGTCAGCTTGATCTGGTCCGTCAGGTTGATCTGGACCGAGGCGTCGAGGTTGAACGTCTTGTTGGTGCCCTGGCTGTCGACGCCCTGGGTGCCGACGGCGTCGGTCATATAGCCGCTGCGATAGGCGCCGGAGACGCGCGCGCTGATGAGTTTGTCCTCGTAATAGAGCGTGGCGTTGGCGGAATCGCGCGACAGGCCGGTCAGATCGTCGATCTTCATCACCTGCCCCTGGGCGTTGAGGTATTTGATGTTCGAGCTGACGTGCGTATAGTTCAGGAGCACGCCGAAGTTGCTGAGGAAGCCGGGCAGGAAGCGGAACGGCTGCTGGAAGTTGACCTCATAGCCGCGCAGCCGCCCGCCCGGAGTATTGCGCGGCACGGAGAAGACCCAGTTGGTGAAGGCCGGATTGCAGGTCGCCGGATAGAGATTGCCGCACGCCGCGATCGCCAGGCTGTCGGGCAGGCCGAACGGGTTCTCGGAGAAGGCGCCCGACGACTGCACCGTCTGCACGAAGCTGTCGATGTCCTTCTGGAACAGAGCGATCGAGAGCAACGCCCCCGGCTGGTAATACCATTCGGCGGAGAAGTCGTAGGTAGTCGCGCGGAACGGATCGAGGTTGGGGTTGCCCGCCGATACCGTCCGGTTGGCGCCCGAGACTCCCACCGACGCCGAGGGAGGCAGGCTGCCGAGGTCCGGCCGCGCCATCACCCGCGCCGCGGCGAAGCGGAGCAGGAAATCGCGGCTCGGCTCGATCACCAGATTCATCGAGGGCAGCCAGTCCTCATAGGTGCGCGACGAGGTGATCGGCGTCGCCTCGCCGCCAAGGAAGGAATAGCCCTGCGCGCGCTGGAAGGTCTGGACGTAGCGCACGCCGCCGTTGCCGCGCAGGTTGAAGATGCCGAAGTCGTGGTTGAAGTTGAACTGGACGAAGCCGCCCTTGTCATGCTCCTCGACACGAGTGTTGCCGGCCAGGCCCGGCTCGATGCCGAGGCGGAAGGCGCCGTCCCGTGCGGTCGGATCCTCCAGCCCGAAATATTCCGCGGCGGCGAAATAATCGGGCGCGAAGAAGCTCTGCCCTTCGATCGTCACGACATGGCCGAACCTGTCGAGCGTGTCGCCGGGCAGCGTGCAGCAGGCGAGGTTGGTGTCCTGCGCCGCGGTGGTGCCGTTGCTGCGGCGAAGGTCGATGCTGCGGAACTTGTACTCCTTGTAGGAGGCGCCCGCGTCGATCGAGAATTCGTCCGAGACCTTCCAGTTGAGGTTGAGCTGGGCGTTGTCGAACCGGTTCTTGACGCCGGCCGCGCGCAGGCGGAGTTGGCTCAGCACCCAGGCCTGCGGGTTGTCGAGATCGGCGGTGCCGAAGTTGAACACCGGATGCTTCCGGTCGGTATAGTCGTAGCTGTAGCCGTCGACGTTGAACTGGTCGAAGGTGACGGTGTTCTGGACCGGGTTGTCGTGATCCGACTGCGAATGGCCGGCGAGGAAGTTGATCGACAGATTCTCCCCGAGCTGCTGGTCGATCTTCACCGTGAGCTGCTTGAACTTGGTATCGAGCCGGTCGAACCGGTTCTCGACGCGCAGGTCGACGTCGTCGAAGGTGCCGGCGATCAACGCGCCGTTCTCGACTGTGGCGGCGGTGACGTCGACGTCGGCGACGCCGCAATTGGTCGGCCGCGACGTCGCGGTGCAGGCGCCCGCGACGGAGAAGCCGTTGGCCTCGAGATAACGCTCCTCGCGGGTCCCCTTGAAATCGGCATAAAGGCCGTCGACCGTGATCGTGGTGCCGTCGGTCGGCTTCCACTGCACCGATGCGGTGGCGCCGATGCGCTCCTGCTCGCTGATGTAATAGTCGTAGCGCGGAAAGCGAGGATGGAAGAGGTTGTTCGCCTCGACGCACGCCGGCGTGGTCGAGGGGCCTCTCGCGGTCGGATAGACGCAGGTGGTGCCGAGGTAGCTCTCAAAGCCCGGCGCGACGCCCGCGGTGTTGGTCGTCCAGCGCACCGTCGAATAACCGCTCTCGACGATCCGGCGCTTGGTGTAGGCGACCGAGGCGAGCACACCGAAGGTTTCGTCGGCATTGCGCCACGAGATCATGCCCGCCGCGCGGGGTGATACCTTTTCCGACAGGTCGTTGTAGCCCGCCTGCGCGCCGGCCGCGATCGTCAGACCCGCCTTGTAGTCGAACGGATGCGCGGTCTGCAGGTCGACGGTCGCGCCGAGCGAGCCTTCCTCGGTCACCGCATCGGCGGTCTTGCGGACGGTGATGCCGTTGAACAGGTCGGCGGCGAACACGTTGAAATCGAAGGCGCGGCCGCGATTGGTGCCGCCCGAGGCGTCCGAGCTGCCGGCGGTGGCCATCGCTTCCATCCCGTTGATGCGCACGCGCGTGAACTGCGCGCCGAGGCCGCGGACCGAGATTTGCCGCCCCTCGCCGCCGTCGCGCGCGAGCGCGACTCCCGGGATGCGCTGGATCGATTCGGACAGGTTGAGGTCCGGGAACTTGCCGATGTCCTCGGCAAGGATGCTGTCGATCGCCGCCGCAGACTGGCGCTTCTCGTCGAGCGCGCGGGCGAGGCTGCCGCGGAAACCGGTGACAATGATGTCCTGGTTGGTGTCGGCGCTCTGGTCGGGCTGTGCCTGATCCTGCGGCGCGGCGGTTGCCGCCGACGTATCGGCCGGCCCCGCCGCCTGGGCGTGCGCCACCCCAGCGAAAGCCACCGCCAGCGCCGCCACCGAGGTGCCACCGCGTGTCCAATGTTTGAATTCGATCCCCTTGCTCATTGTTCTCTCCCAGAATTTTCGTTTGTTTTATGTTATTTACATCTAGTCCCCACCATGTAGGCCGATGGCGGAGCGCCGTACGCGGCCATGCACCAGCACGGCCTGATGGAAGCGTCTGAGCGTCGCTCCGCTGCGGCCGGCGCCGGCTTCGGCCAGCGCGAGCCACGCTTCTGCCTCGCCTGCCCGAACGGCAGGCTCCAGGCAGATCCGGTCGACGTCCTGATCGAACGCGGCGAAAAAAGCGGGTTCGCCCTGCATCATCCTCAGCTTCTGACGAGCTTCCGACACGGACCATCGCTCAGCATGGACACCGGTGTCAATGACTGCTCGCACAATTCGGAACAACAGCCAATGGATGTGTCCCAGAAGCATCAGATCGTCGCCCGCATCGGCGCCGTCCCGGGCCATCAGCTGTTCGGCATGGATCGCCCAGCCCTCGGCGAAGGCGGGAGCGTAGCCGAGGCGCAGCGGGTGGGGCGCGGCGCGTGCTTCCATCGGGAGCTGGATCATATGGCCGGGGATCAGCTCGTGATGGACGACGCTGCCCAGGCTCCAGGAGGGGCGGCGGCGGATGTCGCCGAGGTCGACGAAATAGCCGCCGGGCCGGCCGTCCGGAGTCGGCAGCTCGCGATAGCCGCCGCGCCTGGCCGCTTCGTCGGCCGGCGACATGCGGCGGACGGCGACGTTCAGGCATTCGGGCGGCACCGGGCCGATCAGCGCCGGCACGCGCGCCCTGGCGGAAACGAGGATGCGGTTCATATCGGCGTCCGCGCGGGTGCGGCTGGCATCGTCGTCGCGGTAGAGATGCGCGGGGTCCCGGAAGGCGGCGGCGATACGCTCCCCGACCGATCCCTCGCGGCGGCCGAGCCGGCGGAGCAGCGCGTCGGCGGCGCGGGTGAGCTCCTCGGCCTTGGCGAGGAAGCGCCGGTGCGCCGCCGCGCCGTCCCCGGCGAAGCCGAACTGCCGGTCGAGCAGCAGGGCATAATATTCGGCGCCGTTCGGCAGCCGCCACATGCCGGGCGTATCGCCTGCCCGCGGCGCCAGCGACGACAGCAGCGCCGCCTGCTCGCGGAGCGCGGTGGCGGCGGCGCGCTCGGCGCCGTCGGCGGCCTTGGCGACGGCGGCGGCGGTGCGGTCGAGCAGCGCGCGCGGCAGGATGATCCCCGCCGCCGCTTCCGCCCGGACGGCGCGGGTGTCGGCGGCGATACGGTCGGCGGCATCGGCCCCGTCGGGATCGCGCCATGCGCCGCTCGTCGGGGTGACGCTATAGGGGGAACGGCCCAGCCGGCCGAACGGCATGATCTCGGCGATGCGCGTGTCGATCGCGAGGCCCTCGCGGATACAGTGCAGGTCGAGCGCCGCCGATGGCGACAGCCGGTCGCCCCGGAACGCCCTGAGCCGCGCCAGCCGCGCGGCAGGCGAGGGGAGCGCATCGAGCCCGTCGAGCAGTGCGCGCAGCCGCCGGTCGTCGCGATCCGCCGCTGCTGCGGGAACGGTGACGGTCGCCAGCGTGGCGCCGACGCCCGCCAGCAGCGTGCGCCGCGTCGTCGGGGCGCCGGCGCCGATCATTCGAGCGGCACCACATTGTTGAGGCGGGTCACCTCCGGCGTATCGCCGGACAACGCGACGCGGACCCTGAGGCTCGCCGGCGCCACGCCGGCCGGTATCGCCACGCGCACCGTCGCGGTCTTGGGCGTCAGGTCGAGCGGTGCGGCCAGCGTCGGCAGCGGCACGCTCGCCACCAGCTTGCCGGCGGCATCCTCCAGCATCGCGCTCCCGCCGGCCGCCTCGACCGCGCCGAGGCTGTGGACCGTGACCGAGACCGTCCGGCCCCGCCGCCGCACGTCATCGACGCCGATGCCGAGGTCGGGGCGACCCTCCGGCGGCGGGCCGGGCGTCTTGAGCGCGAACTCCAGCACGGTGGTGGTGCGCGGGGCGAAGCTGACAGCGACCGAGGCGCTGCGCTCCAGCGTCACCTCGGACGGCGCCGGCGATCCGTCGGCGGTATCGCCGTCGGCGGCGCTGGTCCCCGCCGTCATCGTCCAGCGGCCGGCGGCGACGTTCCACGCGGTCATCGTCGCCGGCTGGGCGACGTCGCTCATGTTGTAGGCGATCACCTTGAACCGTTCGCGCGTCGCACCCGGCATCAGGATCGCGACCTGCTCCGCCGCACCGGGATCGGCGAAGCGCCAGCTCACCGTGTTGCCGGGATAGGTCTGGTTGCGCTTGAGCGCGATCCCGCCGAGTCGCTCGCGCTGGAGGAGCTCGTTGGGCTGGTCGACGCGGTCGGACCACCAATGCCCCTCGGTATACATATACTCGTGCTGCACCTTGTCCTCGATCGCGTCGGCGTGAAGCGCCTCGAGGAGGCGCCTGTCGCCTGTCGCGTCCCAGCCGGCGACGCGCGCGAAGTCGCCCGGCTGGCCTGCCAGCGCCTTGCCCCAGTCGCCGGTGCGGCCGAGCGCGGCGATCACATTCTCGTTGAGGTCGCCGAGCACCGCCGGCCCACCCTTCGCCACGCGCGAGAGGATCGGCGTCAGATACCGGTCGTCGCCGGTGAAGCGCCACGCCGCCCACACCGACTGATAGGGCGTCGCCACCCCGCCGCCGTCGCCGACCCGTTCGGCGTCGGTGCGCCAGTCGATCTCGTTGGGATAGCTCCAAAGGCCCTTGGCGTCCCGACGGCCATGCGCCAGCCACCCGTCGACCACGCCGGTGACCAGCCCGCGCGCGATCGGGTTGCCGTTGTAGACGCCCATCAGGATCGGGGCGTGCATCACGGTGAAGCTGTAGGGCTTCTGCCACTCCCACGGCCTCTCGCGATAGACCTTCGTGCCGCCGTACCAGTTGGAGGCGAAGTGCATGTGGCCGGCGGGATTGCGCAGGATGATGCCGGTCAGCGCCTTGGTGGTCGCCATCAGCCGCTCGACGGCCCTGGGCTCGCCCCAGTTGAGGTAGAGCCGTTCGGCGTCGCTGTTCAGCCCTTCCTCATAGGCGTGGAGCTCGTCGGTGGTGATGGTGCCGAGCCCGCCCGTGATCATGCCGTTGGCATAGGCCGCCTCCGACAACGCCCGCAGCGAGGCGTTGATCTTGTCCGGCTCGACCCCCATCAGCGCGAGCCCGGGCCATTGCTGGGTGAGGTCGGTGTCGTCGGAGATGCCGCCGCCGAAGTCGCCATAGGGCACCTGGCGGTTGTCGATCCACCAGTCGACGAAGCGGCGGGTGAGCTTCAGGTCCTCGAGCTGCCGGAATGCCCACAGCGGCACGCCCGCGGGCGGCGCCGGCTGGGTGAAGGGCGGCATCCCCGTCGCGCCATAGCTGATGTCGGCCCAATAGCGCCGGCCCTCGAGATTGTCCGGATCGACCCGGAGCAGGTCGGTGATGTCGGCCTTGACCCGGCGGTAGAGCGCCTCGCGGGCCGAGGCGGTATGCTCCTCGACCAGGAAGCCCCAATTGTCGCGGACCTGGTTGAAGCGGTCGGCGACATGCTCGGCCTTGGCGGCACGGCGGTCCTTGAACACCAGCCGGATCTTCATCCCGTCGAGGGAGGCCGGCCCGAAATCGGGCGCCGCGCTGGCGACGGTGAGATAGAGGCTGTCCTCGGTGAGGATGCGGTCGCGCAGGTCCAGCCACAGCGTGCGCGCCTCGCCCGGCCGTACCGAGACCGACACGTCGATCATGTCGCGCTCGGGCCAGATCGGGTCCTTGACCCGGATGTTGAGCGGGACGAGGCCGTCGCGGTTCGGCGTCACCTTGAGCGCCGGAATGTCGAGGGCGATGCCGTCCAGCCCGTCGTGCGCGTTCGCCCAGGTGTAGTTCCACGCACGCGCCAGCGGCCGGCCGGGCGCGGCGGCGCTGAATCCGGACGGGATCAGGATATGGACGAGCGGCGCGGCGTCGCTGCCGTGCTGCGTTTCGCCGGCGGCGGTGGCGCTGCCTGCACCGACCGCCGCCCCGCCGCGGCGCGCCGGCAGCGCCACCACCGTCGCGCGCTCCGCCGGCGGATAGCGGCCGGCGATGAAGGCGTTGAGGCCGGCGAGCGCGGCGAAGCCCGGCGCCGCCTTGCTGTCGACGGTGTAGCTGAGCTTGCGCGTCCCCTCTGGCTCCTCGCCGGGCCGGACGTCATAGGCCCAGATTTCCTGGATCGGCGTTTCCTGCGCGACATTGGTGAAGCGCAGCCGCCCGCCGGTGCGCTCGGCGAAGCTGTGGATCGATTTCTCGACTCCGTGCGGCCGCTTCGCGAGAGTGACGTAGTCCGTGCCGTCGGCCGCATAGTCGAGGCTGCCGTAGGCGGCGCCGCGGATCTCGACGCGGTTGACCGCCTCGCCGGGCGGGATCGTCAGCTCATAGGCCTTGCCGCCTTCGACATAGGTGTTCCAGTCGGGCAGGGTGAAATAGTCGTTGCGACCGGCCAGGCGCGAGCGGTTGTAGACGCCGGGCCAGGTCGTCTCCGGAATGCCGTCGACACCCTTCCACATCCATTGCTTGAGATCCCTGGCGTCGGCGAACTCGATCTTGCGGATGCGCGTGCCGGCGGCGGTGAGCGCGGGCGGCGATCCCTTGTCGAAGCCGTAGCGATGGAGGAAGGCCCGCCGCTCGCCAGCCGCGTCGAGCGGCGCGGCGCCCGACGGCGAGCCGCCGCCGGCGAGCGCGGCAACGTCCGCGGCCGGCAGCATCCGATCGTAGATGCGGATTTCGTCCAGGTCGGAGCCGCGCATGAAGCTGTAGCGGCTCTGCACCTGATGCGGCGCGATCACCCGCCCGGCGAGGCCGAACTGGTCGAGCCCGCTGTCGAGCACCGCCTCACCGTCCTTGCGGGCGACTTCCTTGCCGTCGACGTAGAGCCGCACGCCGATCGTTTCGTCCCAGGCAAAGGCGATATGGTGCCAGGCGTCGGGCGCGGGCAGCTCGGCCATGCGGAACGACACGCGCTCGCGGGCGAGGTTGGTGTCGGTGACGAAAGCGTCGAAGCCGTGGCCGTTCCAGTCGATCCGCAGGAACGCCATGTCCCAGCTCGAATGATCGGCGAAACCGACGCGGAACAGCACGAACGGCGCCTCGCCGACCGGATAGCGCGATCGCCAGAAGAAGGCGAGCGTGCCGCGCCGGGCCTGGATGTTGCCCGGCGCGGTCCAGGCGACGTAGCCGTCGTCCTCCCACCGGATCGCGCCGCCCGCCTTGCCGGTCGGGACGATCGCGGCCCTGCTCGCGAAGTTGGGAACGGCCTCGCCGGCGGCGCGGTCGGCGGTGAGCGAACGGTCGGCGGAGACATGGAAAAGCAGCCCCGGCGCGTCCCCGGCGAGCGCGGGAGAAGACGACAGCAGGGCCGCGGCGCCGACCACGAGCAGCATCGACCGGTGACGGCGCCCCATCCACCCCTCCCTTGCTGATCGCTTCGTGGCGATCGATTCCCGGTCTGCTCATACCGGCTCATGACACCGGTAGCAATCTTCGCTAGACCATTGCTGCGCGTTGGAGGAAGCCGGCGGCCGCGGCGCGCGCGCGCTCGGCCTCGGCGCACAGCCAGTCGCGGAAGCGGATGATCTTCCGGCTGCGCTGGCGGGAGAGGGGATAGGCCAGGAAGAAGGATCGCCCCGCCGCGGCGACCAGGTCATGCGCCGGGACCAGCCGGCCCGCGTCGATCTCGCTGCGGAACAGGATCGGCGAGGCGATGACGACGCCATGCCCGGCGAGCGCCGCCGCGACGTCGAGATGCTCGGCCGAAAGGCTGGTGCCGAAGCGCGACGCCGGCGGCCCCTCCGCAAAGCCGAGCGCGCGATACCAGATCGCCCACCAGTCGGGCCGGCCGAGCAGCGGAACGGCGAGCGCCGCGCGGGGATCGGCGACGGCGGCCGCCGCCTCCCTCAGCTCCGGCACGCACAGCGGCATGAAGATGCTGGGGAACAGCTCGACCGTGCGCAGTCCCGGCCAGCGGCCGTCGCCGTTGCGGATCGCCGCGTCGAAGCGGCCGGCGGCGAGGTCCTCCGCGGCTTCGGACACGTCGAGCTCCACCACGATATCCGGATGCCGCGCCCGGAACAGGCCCAGCCGCGGCGTCAGCCAGCTCGTGCCGAAGGTCGGGAGCGTCGTCAGCGACAGCCGCGTCTCGTCCATGTCCGCGGCGCGCGCGAAGCTTGCCCGGAGCGCGGCGAAGGCATTGCTCGCCTCCGCGGCGATCATCGCGCCGGCTTCGGTCAGTTCGACGCGGTGAGGCCGGCGGCGGAACAGCGTGACCCCGATCTGCGCCTCGAGCTGGCGCACATGATAGCTGACCGAGGCCGAGGAGGTGCCGAGCTCGCGCCCGGCAGCGGTGAAGCTCCCCAGCCGCGCCGCCGCCTCGAAGGCGCGGATCGCAGCGAGCGAGGGGAAGGGGCGTTCGAGCATAAGTATGATTTAGCCTCTCGCCACAAGCTTCGCATAGCCAAAAGCGGATCGGCGATGTCATTCCCCATGGGACGAGTGGCGCGGGAGGCGAGCAGTGGAGCAGAATCGGCGTATCGGCGACGGCGTGACATTGCGGCGCAGGGATGTGATCGCCGGCGCCGCGGTGGCCGGCGGGATGCTCGGCCTCGCGGCGCCGGTCTTCGCCCGGAGGGCTCGAGGCGGTGGTGCCGATCTCTCCGCGCGCGCCCATGACTGGGATTGGCTGGTCGGCGATTGGGACGTCTGGCACCGCCGCCTCAAGGACAGGCTGGCCGGCAGCAACGATTGGCAGGAGTTCGGCGGCAAGAGCGCGCTGTGGCTCGCGCTCGGCGGGCTGGGCACGATCGACGACAATATCGTCGACATCCCGAGCGGCAGCTATCGCGGCCTCACCATCCGCGCCTTCGATCCGGCGCAGGGGCAGTGGGCGATCTGGTGGCTGGACGGGCGCAATCCGACCGTGATCGACGCGCCGGTGCGCGGGGGCTTCGACGGCGACACCGGCGTCTTCACCGGGCCCGACCTGTTCAAGGGGCGCCCGGTGATCGCGCGCTTCCGCTGGCTGGATATCCGCAGCGCGCGGCCGCATTGGGAGCAGGCGCTCTCGATCGACGGCGGCCGGAGCTGGGAGATCAATTGGGAGAATTTCTTCACCCGCACCGCCCCGGCCGCGACGCCATTGCCCCTCTTGACGGAGAGGAACCGCGACTTCGATTTCCTCCATGGAAGCTGGTCGGTGCGGCATCGTCGCCTTCGGCAGCGGCTTGCCGGCAGCACGGATTGGGAGGCGTTCACCGGCACCCTGACCAACTGGCCGGTGCTCGGCGGCCACGGCAACGTCGGCGACAATCTCTTCGCGCGCACCGACGGCGCCCATCGGGGTATCGGCCTCAGGACGTTCGACTCGGCGCGCGGCGAATGGCTGAGCTGGTGGCTGGACGGGCGCAGTCCCGCCGGTTTCGCGCCGCCGGTGCGCGGCCGCTTCGCGGATGGCGTAGGCACCTTCACCGGCGAGGACAGGCTGAACGGCCGGCCCGTCCTGACGCGGACGCAATGGTCGCGGGTCACATCTGGGTCGGCGCGATGGGAGCAGGCGATGTCCGGCGACGGCGGCGCGACCTGGGAGACCAACTGGATCAGCGATTTCGCACGGGCATCGCTAGCAGCCTGAGCTGATCGGCGGCTGGTCCATCAGCGCGAGCCAGCGGGCGCGGAGCGCCGCCGGCCGCGCGGGATAGCGCTCCGCAAGCGTCTCACAGGCCATCATGCGGTCGAGGCGGAAGCTGCGGAAATCCTGCCTCAGCTCGCACCAGGCGACGAGGATGCGCGCGGCGTCGAGATAGCCGATCAGCGCGGGCCAGACGGTGCGCAGGGTCGCCGCACCCTTCTCGTCGCGATAGTCGAGGCGGACCTTGCGCCCGGCATGGATCGCGGCGCGCAGCGCCGTCACGTCGATCGTCTCGGGCGTGATCCGCCAGCCGGGCGTGGTGCGGGCGGCGGGATCGTCGATCAGCGTGCGCATCTCCGGCGGGACGACCGCGGCGACCTTGGCGAGCAGGTCGCGCGCGGCGCGGGCGAGCGCGGGATCGGCATGGCCCGTCACCCACTGCGCGCCGAGCACCGCTGCTTCGGCCTCGTCCGGTGTCAGCATCAGCGGGGGCAGGTCGAAACCGGCGTCGAGCACATAGCCGATCCCCGCCTCGCCGCGAATCGGCACGCGCTGCCCGATCAGCGCGGCGATGTCGCGATAGACCGAGCGTTTCGAGGTCTCGAGCTCCTCGGCAATCGCTTCCGCCGTCGCCGGGCGGCGCGAGCGGCGGAGGATCTGGACGATCTGGAACAGGCGGTCGGCGCGTCGCATCTTTTGTCCCGAAGGTTGCGGCACCGGCCCGCTCCCCCACCCGGCCACCCAACGGCAGTATTCTACGGTTGGCCGGGTGGAGGAGCGGGCCGGTGCCGATTACCCATAATGGCACTATGCTGACAACATGCTGGCAGCAGCATGGCAGTAGGTGACCACCGCGATCAAGTCAGCGATCAAGGGAGGCGACGATGCTCAAGACCTATCACGGCAGCTGCCATTGCGGCGCCGTGCGCTTCGAGGCGGACATCGACCTGTCGGCGGGGACCGGCAAGTGCAACTGCTCGATCTGCATGAAGCGGCGCAAATGGGGCGTGAACATCAAGCCCGAGCAGTTCCGGCTGTGTGCCGGCGCCGATGCGCTCACCGACTATCAGTTCGGCAACAAGTTCGGGCACCATTATTTCTGCAGCACCTGCGGCGCGGCACCGTTCGGCGACGGCTATGTCGAGGAGATCGGCGGCGACTTCATCTCGATCAGCATCAACTGCCTCGACGATGCGAGCGACGAGGAGCTGGCGGCGGTGCCGGTGGCATTCTTCAACGGACGCGACAACGCCTGGTGGGACAAGCCCGACGTGACGGGGCACCTGTGAGCCCGGGCCGCCAGATCACTTCGGCCACCCCGGAAACACGTCCGGGTGGCGAAGGATGATCAGGCTCCCGCGGCGGTCAGCCGGTTGAGCTGGTCGGTGGTAAGCGCCACCTCCCACGCGCCCACCAGCTCGCGGAGCTGGTCGACGCTGGTCGCGCTGGCGATCGGGGCGGTGACGCCGGGCTGCGCCATCAGCCAGGCGAGCGCGATCTGGGCGAGCGTGGCGCCGGTCTCCTCCGCCACCTGATCCATCGCCGCCAGCACGCCGGCCTTGGTCCTGACCAGCTCGCCCATGCGGCCGCCGCGCGGGCTTTTGCCGAGATCGGCCTCGCTGCGGTACTTGCCGGTGAGGAAGCCCGACGCGAGCCCGTAATAGGGCAGCACGCCGATATTGTGCTCGACGCAATAATCCTGGAGCTCGCCCTCGAAGCGATGGCGGCTGACGAGGTTGTATTCGGGCTGGAGCACGCGATAGCGCGGCAGGTCCTTCGCCGCCGCCGTCTCGTTCGCCGACTTGAGGCGCGCGGCGTGGAAATTGGAGGCGCCGAGCACATGGATCTTGCCGGCGTCGGCGAGCCGGCCGAATGCCTCCAGCACATCCTCCTGCGGCACGCCCTCGTCGTCCTGATGCGCATAATAGAGGTCGATGCGCTCGACTCCCAGCCGCTTGAGCGAAGCGTCGCAGGCGGCGGCGATGCGCGCGGGCGCGAGCTTCTCGCCGCCTTCGCCCGGGAGCATCCCGACCTTGGTCGCGATCTGAACCTTGCCGCGCTTGCCCGAGGCCTTGAGCCAGGCGCCGATCATGCTCTCGGATTCACCGCCGCGATGCCCCGGCACCCAGGCCGAATAGACGTCGGCGGTATCGATCATCGTGCCGCCCGCGTCGACGAAGGCATCGAGCACGGCGAAGCTCGCCTTCTCGTCCGCGGTCCAGCCGAACACGTTGCCGCCGAGCACCAACGGCGCGATGTCGAGGTCGGTGGCTCCCAGACGGCGCAGCTGCATCAGTCGAGGTCCTCCGGCGCGATGTTGGCGGCGGCCGCCTGATTGGCATCGAGCGCGGCCGCAGCCTCGTTGAGCTCCTGCTCCTGGTCGGCCGTGAGCTGGCCGGGAGCCCTCTGATCGTCTCCGCCGCCGCAGCCGGTGAGCAGCAGCAGCGGAGCGACCGCGATCAATGGCCGGATCAGTGCGCGATCTCGTTGCCGGCGGCGTGGAGCGCGTTGCCGGCCGCATCGGCGGCCTGATCGGTCAGGTTGGCGGCGTGATCGGTCGCGTTCTCGGCCGCGCCGAACGCCTGGTCCGCGGCGGCGTCGACGTCGTTGACCGCTTCGCCGAACGTGGCATTGGCGTCGGCGGCGACCGCATCGGCGGCATTGCCGACCGCGGTCTGGCTGTTGTCCGAACAGGCGGCGAGGCCGACGGCCGCCACGGCGACGGCGAGCGGCAGGAAATGGCGCTTGGTCATGTCTTCTCCCCCTTGGGTTGGGGCGTGAACGCTAACCGAGGCCAGCCGGTGCCGCAACCCGCCGCAATTCGATCGTGCAAATGGCTGCGTTGACCTCATATAAAGATATCTTTATATCTATATGGCTATGACCATGGTGCTCGACATCTTCCGCGCGCTAGCCGACGGGACGCGGCTGCGCATCCTGGCGCTGCTGCGCACGATGGAGCTGTCGGTCGGCGAGCTCGCACAGGTGCTGGGGCAGAGCCAGCCGCGCGTCAGCCGCCATGTCAAGATCCTGTGCGACGCCGGGCTCGCCGAGCGGCGCAAGGAAGGAAGCTGGGTGTTCGTCGCGCTGGGCAGGGCCGATCGGGTCGGGCCGGTGCTGGCGGCGCTCGACGAATGGAACAGGGCGACGCCCGATCATTGGGCGGTGGCGGACAGCGCGCGGCTGGCGGCGGTGCGCGCCGATCGCGCGGCGGCGGCGGCGGAATGGTTCGAGGGACATGCCGGCGAATGGGACGCGATCCGATCGTTCCATGTCGCGGAGAGCGAGGTCGAGGCGGCGATGGCCGGCGTGCTCGGCGATGCCCAGCTCGGCCGGCTGATCGACATCGGCACCGGCACCGGGCGGATGCTGGAGCTGTTCGCGCCCCGGGCGGAGACGGCGCTCGGCATCGACCGCTCGTCGGAGATGCTGCGGCTGGCCCGGGCCAAGCTCGCCGGCGCGGCCAATACCGAGCTGCGCCAGGCCGACCTCTACGCGCTGCCGATGGCGGACGACGCGGCGGACCTCGCGATCATCCACCACGTTCTCCATTTCGCGCAGCAGCCGGGCGCGGCGATCGGCGAGGCGGCGCGGGTGCTCGCGCCCGGCGGACGCCTGCTGATCGCCGATTTCGCGCCGCACGACCGCGAGGAGCTGCGCAGCCGCGAGGGGCATACCCGGCTCGGTTTCTCGGACGAGCAGATGCTCGGCTGGTTCGAGGGCGCGGGGCTGGCGCCGGTCCAGGTCGAGACGCTGGAAGGCGGCGAGCTGACGGTGAAGCTCTGGCTGGCACGCAAGACGGGTACGGATACTAAGGAGGTGAAGGCGGCATGAGCGGAGACGAAGAGGCACGCTGCGCGACGGCAGGGCCGCTCTATGCCGACCTCGCCGGCGACATCGGCGTGTCGTTCGAATTCTTCCCGCCCAAGACGGAGAAGATGGAGGAGACGCTGTGGGAGTCGATCAAGACGCTCGAGCCGCTCGGTCCTCGCTTCGTTTCGGTGACCTACGGCGCGGGCGGCACGACCCGCGAGCGCACCCATGCGACGGTCGCGCGGATCGAGCGCGAGACGTCGCTGGCGGCGGCGGCGCACCTCACCTGCGTCGAGGCGACGCGCGAGCAGATCGATGCGGTCGCCGAGGAATATTGGGCGGCCGGCGTGCGGCACATCGTCGCGTTGCGCGGCGATCCGCCGGTGGCCGGGGCCAAGTTCGCTCCGCCGGCGGGCGGGTACGAGAATGCGGCGGCGCTGGTCGCGGGCCTCAGGAAGCTGCACCCGTTCGAGATCTCGGTCGCGGCCTATCCCGAATGCCATCCGGACTCGCCCGATCCCGTGGCCGACCTCGACAATCTGAAGCGCAAGCTCGACGCGGGCGCGACGCGGGCGATCACCCAGTTCTTCTTCGAGGCGGAGACGTATCTGCGCTACCGCGACGCCGTCGCGGCGGCGGGGATCACCGCGGAGATCGTGCCGGGGATCATGCCGGTCACCAATTTCGCCAGCATCCAGCGCATGGCGGGGATGTGCGGCACGGCGGTGCCGTCCTGGATGGCGCGGCTGTTCGAGGGGCTCGACGATCATCCCGGCGCGCGCCAGCTCGTCGCCGCGACGATTGCGGCCGAGCTGTGCCGCCGGCTCTATGCGGGCGGCGTGCGCAACTTCCACTTCTACACGCTCAACCGCGCCGAGCTCAGCTACGCGATCTGCCACCTGCTGGGCCTCAGGCCGCAGGGCAAGGCGCGGGAGGCGGCGGCGTGATGCAGGTAAGCCCCTCCCTTTATGAGGACGGAATGATGACTGCACGCGAGAAACTGCTGGCCGAGGCCGCCAAGCGCATCCTGATCACCGACGGCGCGTTCGGCACCGAGATCCAGGGCTGGAAGCTGTCGGAGGCCGATTACGCGGGCACGCTCGGCCTGACGCACGACCAGAAGGGCAACAACGACATCCTCGCGCTGACCAGACCCGAGGTGCCGGAGGCGATCCATCGCGCCTATTTCGAGGCAGGCGCCGACATTGCCGAGACCAACACCTTCTCGGCCAACCGCATCAGCCAGGCCGATTACGGCGCCGAGCATCTCGTGCGCGAGATCAACCTGGAGAGCGCGAGGCTCGCCCGGCGGGTCGCGGACGAGTTCGAGGGCAAGGACGGTCGCCTGCGCTTCGTCGCCGGAGCGATCGGACCGACCAACAAGACGCTGTCGCTAAGCCCGGACGTCAACGATCCCGGCTATCGCGAGATCGACTTCGATTACCTGAAGGACGTCTACCGCGAGCAGATCGACGCGCTGGTCGAGGGCGGGGCCGACTTCATCCTGATCGAGACCGTGTTCGACACGCTCAACGCCAAGGCCGGGGTGATGGCGGCGATCGAGGCCGCCGGGGCGCTCGGCCGCGACCTGCCGATCATGCTGTCGATGACGCTGACCGACCTGTCCGGGCGCAACCTCTCCGGTCACACGGTCGAGGCGTTCTGGCACGCCGTCCGACACGCCAGGCCGCTGACGATCGGCCTCAACTGCTCGTTCGGTGCGGAGCAGCTCCGCCCGCATGTGAAGACGCTGGCCGGCATCGCCGACACGCTGATCATGGCCTATCCGAACGCCGGCCTGCCCAACGAGCTCGGCCAGTATGACGAGTTGCCCGAGACGACGGCGGCGCTGGTCAGCGAATGGGCGGACCAGGGCCAGGTCAACATCCTCGGCGGCTGCTGCGGCTCGACCCCGGCGCATATCAAGGCGATCGCCGAGGCGGTGAAAGCATTGCCGCCCCGCACGATCCCGACGCCCGAGGTGCGCACGCGGCTGGCGGGGCTGGAGCCGTTCACGATGGCGGCGTGACCCGCTCCTCCCCGCTTGCGGGGAGGGGACCAGCCGTAGGCTGGTGGAGGGGGCTCTCCACCAGTGATCAGCGAAGCGGAGAGCCCCCTCCACCGCTCTACGAGCGGTCCCCCTTCCCGCAAGCGGGGAGGATCAGAGAACGCAATGACCACCCCATCCTCCACCAATTTCGTCAACGTCGGCGAGCGCACCAACGTCACCGGCTCCGCCGCGTTCAAGAAGCTGATCCTCGCCGGCGACTATGCCAGGGCGGTCGATGTCGCGCGCCAGCAGGTCGAGAACGGCGCGCAGGTGATCGACGTCAACATGGACGAGGGCCTGCTCGACGCCGTCGAGGCGATGACGACCTTCCTCAAGCTGATCGCCGCCGAGCCCGACATCGCGCGCGTGCCGGTGATGATCGACAGCTCGAAATGGGAGGTGATCGAGGCCGGGCTCAAGTGCGTCTCCGGCAAGCCGATCGTCAATTCGATCAGCATGAAGGAAGGCGAGGCGCCGTTCCTCGACCATGCCCGCAAATGCATGGCCTATGGCGCCGCGGTCGTCGTCATGGCCTTCGACGAGGTCGGGCAGGCGGACACCCAGGCCCGCAAGGTCGAGATCTGCGAGCGCGCCTACAAGCTGCTGACCGGCATCGGCTTCCCGCCCGAGGACATCATCTTCGACCCCAACGTCTTCGCGGTGGCGACGGGCATCGAGGAGCACAACAACTACGCCGTCGATTTCATCGAGGCGACGCGCGAGATCAAGCAACGCTGCCCGCACGTCCACATCTCCGGCGGCCTGTCGAACCTCTCGTTCAGCTTCCGCGGCAACGAGCCGGTGCGCCGCGCGATGCACTCGGTGTTCCTCTACCATGCCATTCCCGCCGGCATGGACATGGCGATCGTCAACGCCGGCCAGCTCGACGTCTATGATACGATCGACCCGGAGCTGCGCACCGCCTGCGAGGACGTGATCCTCAACCGCGATCCCGAGGCCGGCGAGCGGCTGGTCGCGCTCGCCGAGAAGTTCCGCGGCACCGACGCCGCGGCCGAGAAGGCGGCCGAGGAATGGCGCAGCTGGGACGTCGCCAAGCGGCTCGAGCACGCGCTGGTCAAGGGCATCGACGCGCACATCGTCGACGACACCGAGGAGGCGCGGCTGGCCTTCGCCCGGCCGATCGAGGTGATCGAGGGCCCGCTGATGGACGGCATGAACGTGGTCGGCGACCTGTTCGGCTCGGGCAAGATGTTCCTGCCGCAGGTGGTGAAGTCGGCGCGCGTGATGAAGAAGGCGGTCGCCCACCTGCTCCCCTTCATCGAGGCCGCGAAGGAGGAGGGCGCCAAGGGCAAGGGCAAGGTCGTCATGGCCACGGTCAAGGGCGACGTCCACGACATCGGCAAGAACATCGTCGGCGTCGTGCTCCAGTGCAACGGCTTCGAGGTGGTGGACCTCGGCGTGATGGTGCCTTGGTCGCGGATCCTGGAGGCCGCCAACGAGAACGACGCCGACATGATCGGCCTCAGCGGCCTCATCACGCCCTCGCTCGACGAGATGGTGACGGTGGCCGAGGAGATGACGCGCGCGAAGATGACGATGCCGCTGCTGATCGGCGGCGCGACCACGTCGAAGGTCCACACCGCGCTCCGCATCGCGCCGGCCTATGACGGGCCGGTGGTGCATGTGCTCGACGCCAGCCGCGCGGTCGGCGTCGCCACCACGCTGGTCAGCGACACCCAGCGCGACGACTATGTCGTCAAGGTCGCCGCCGACTATGCCGCCGTCCGCGCTGCCCGCGAGGGCAAGGGACAGAATGAGCTGCTGCCGATCGCCAGGGCGCGCGACAACGCCTTCCCGGCCGACATGAGCCTCAAGCCCGGCAAGCCCAGGCGGCCCGGCATCCATGTCTTCCCCGACTGGGACCTCGCGGACCTGCGCGAATGCATCGACTGGACGCCGTTCTTCCGCGCATGGGAGCTGGCCGGGGTCTATCCCGCGATCCTCGACGACAAGCTGGTGGGCGAAAGCGCGCGCAGCCTGTTCGCCGACGCGCAGAGGATGCTCGACCGCATCGTCGCCGAGAAATGGCTGACCGCGCGTGGCGTCGTCGGGCTGTGGCCGTGCGTGCGTCACGGCGACGACGTGTTCGTCGATCCCGAAGGCGTGTGGACGCCGGAGGAACTGAAGTCGCTCGACCATCTCGGCCTGATCGAGAGCGACAATCTCGTCCGCCTGCCGTTCCTCCGCCAGCAGATCGCCAAGCGGGAGGGGCGGGCGAACATGTGCCTCGCCGACTTCGTCGACCGCGAGGGCGACTGGATCGGCGGCTTCGCCGTCTCGATCCACGGCATCGAGCCGCATCTCGCGCGCTTCAAGGCGGCGATCGACGATTATTCGGACATCCTGCTGAAAGCGCTCGCCGACCGCTTCGCCGAGGCGTTCGCCGAGCGGCTGCACCAGCACGTCCGCACGACGCTCTGGGGCTATGCGGAGGGCGAGCAGCTCACCAACGAGGCGTTGATCCGAGAGCAGTACCGCGGCATCCGCCCGGCACCGGGTTATCCCGCCTGCCCCGAGCACAGCCTCAAGCCGCTGCTGTTCAACATGCTCGACGCGCACCACGCGACCGGCATCAGCCTGACCGAGAGCTTCGCGATGCTGCCGACCGCGGCGGTTTCGGGCTTCTACTTCGGGCACCCGCAGGCGGAATATTTCGGCGTCGCGCGGATCGGCCAGGATCAGCTCGAGGACTATGCGGCTCGGCGCGGCGTGAGCGTCGAGCAGGCGACACGCTGGCTGAGGCCGAATTTGGATTAACCATTGTCCCTCTCCCTCTGGGAGAGCGAAGGAGCCGCGAAGCGGCGGGAGGGTGAGGGTGACTGCGGCCAACGAGGTCCCCCTCACCCTCCCATTCGGCTGCGCCGAGCGGGCCCCTCCCTCTCCCAATGGGAGAGGGGTTTAGTTACCCTCCGAGCGCTTCGGCGATCGTAGCGGCGAGCGGTGTCGTCGGCCGGCCGATCAGGCGCGAAAGCTCGTGCCCGTCGTCGAACAGGGCGCCGCCGGCCGTGGCGGCGCTCGAGTCCGCGATCAGCGCGGCATAGGGTTCGGGAAGCCCCGCGGCGACGAGTGTCGCGCGATACTCCGTCTCCGGCATGTCGACATAGGGAATCTCCCGGCCGGCGTGGCGCGACAGCTCGGCAGCGAACTCGGCCATCGTGAAGGGTTGATCACCGGCGAGCTCATGGATCGCAGCGGACGGCGCACTCTCGTCGAGCAGCGCGGCCGCCGCGGCCTCGGCATAGTCGGCCCGTGCGGCGGCCGCGATCCGGCCGTCCCTCGCGCTGCCGATCACCGCGTCGTGCGCGAGCGCGGCGGGGATCGAGGCCGTGTAGTTCTCCGTATACCAGCCGTTGCGCAGCAGGGTGTAGGGAAGGCCGCTCGCCGCGATCAGCGCCTCGGTCCGGCGATGCTCCTCGGCAAGGCCCAGCTTCGAGACGTCGGCGCGCAGCACGCTGGTGTAGGCGATCCGCGCGACGCCGGCGCGCTTCGCCGCGTCGATCGCGTTACGATGCTGCGCGACGCGCTGACCGACGGCGTTGGACGAGATCAGCAGCAGCTGCCCGGCACCGGCGAACGCCGCGTCGAGCGTCTCCGGCCGCTCATAGTCGCCCTGGCGGATCGTCACCCCTTCAGGAAAGAGCGTGGCGGCGCGGCCGGGATCGCGGACGATTGCCGCCACCGCCGCCGGCCCGGCACGGCGGGCGAGGGCAGCGACGACGAGCTGGCCGAGTTGGCCGCTCGCTCCGGTGACGAAGTAGCGGGGATTGGCGGTCATGGCGTTCTCCGGTCTCGTTTCGTTGACTTGGTCTCAGATAGAGACCATAAATCGGCAATGGAAGACGGCACTTGCCCGTCACCTGGTTACCGTGGAGATACCCGATGGACGCGCATGAGGCGCTGGGCGCGAAGTTCGAGCAATGGCTGGCGACGGGGTTCGACGAGACCCGGTGTCCGGTACGCAGCCTGCTCGACAGGATCGGCGATCGCTGGTCGATGCTGTTGCTCTGCACGCTGGCGGGCGGGCCGAAGCGGTTCAGCGCGCTCGCCCGCGCCGTGCCCGACATCTCGAAGCGGATGCTGACCCAGACGCTGCGCACGCTCGAGACCGATGGGCTTGTCCACCGCGACGTCCAGCCGACCGTGCCGCCCAGCGTCACCTATTCGCTGACCGCGCTCGGGGAGAGCTTCGCGGGACCGCTGCTCGCGCTGGTCGAATGGGCCGAGGCCAATTTCGCCGCCGTGCTGGCGGCGCGGGAACGGATGGCGGCGTAGCTTCACGCTCCTCCCCGTGCCGGGGAGGAGTTGAGAGAACGAAGAAATCGCTTTCCTAATAGGATTTGCTTTGCTTGGTTCCGCCGACGGCTGCCGGACGCAGCCGCGGGCAAAGTGGAGCAAAGTGAACGAATGAAGCGTGACTCCCTTCACTTTGGCGCCGGCCGTCTGGGGCAACGGAGGGGATGATGGCGACGACCTCCGACACGGCGTCCACGGGCGAGCCGAGCGCGAAGGACATGCGGCTGGTGATCTCGGCCTCGTCGCTCGGCACCGTGTTCGAATGGTATGATTTCTTCATCTATGGCACGCTCGCCGCGTCCGGGATCATCGGGCGGACCTTCTTTCCCGCCGGCAGCGAGATGGTGCAGACGCTGCTCGCCTGGGCGGGGTTCGCGGTCGGCTTCGGCTTCCGGCCGCTGGGGGCGGTGCTGTTCGGCTATCTGGGCGACAGGCTCGGGCGCAAATACACCTTTCTCGTCACCATCACGCTGATGGGCATCGCCACTGCGGGCGTCGGCCTCGTGCCCTCCGCCGCGGCGATCGGCATGGCGGCGCCGCTGCTCGTGCTGCTGCTCCGCGTCGCACAGGGCCTCGCGCTCGGCGGCGAATATGGCGGCGCGGCGATCTACGTCGCCGAGCATTCGCCGCCCGGCCGGCGCGGCTTCTTCACCAGCTTCATCCAGGCGAGCGTCAGCGGCGGCTTCATCCTGAGCCTCGCCGTAGTGCTGACCGCCAAGCTGACGATGTCCGATGCGGTGTGGCAGGCGTGGGGCTGGCGCGTGCCGTTCCTGTTCTCGATCGTGCTGCTGGCGGTGTCGCTCTGGATGCGCCTCAAGCTCTCCGAAAGCCCCGTATTCCAGGCGATCAAGGATGCGGGCGAGACCGCGCGCAATCCGTTCGTCGAGAGCTTCACCTATCCCGGCAACGGCCGGCGGCTGTTCGTCGCGCTGTTCGGCATCGCCGCGGGGCTGACGGTGATCTGGTACACCGCGCTGTTCACCACGCTTTCCTTCCTCCAGACGACGATGCGGGTCGAGGAGACCACCGCGCAGCTCATCACCGGCGTCGGCGCGGTGATGGGGCTGATCTGGTTCCTTCTCGCCGGGCGGCTGTCCGATCGGGTCGGGCGGCGGCAGCCGATCGTGATCGGCTATGTCGCGACGCTGGTGCTGCTGTTCCCGATCTTCTGGTACATGGGCGCCGCCGCCAATCCGAACCTCGCCCACGCGGCGCGCGAGGCGCCGGTGATCGTGGCGGGACCCCGGTGCCGCTATGATCCCTTCGTGGCGAGGCAGAAGGACGAATGCGGCCAGCTGCTCGATTATCTGTCGAAGAAGGGCATCGCCTACACCACCGCCGAGGCGCCGGCGGTGGCGGTGACGGTCGGCGGCGTGCCGGTGGCCGAACATTCCCCCGCCGCGATCGACGCCGCGCTCGTCGGGGCCGGCTATCGGCTCGAGAAAGTGGTGCCTTCGCCCGGCAACATCGTGCGCATCCTGGTCGCGATCTTCCTGCTCGCGGCATTGTCCGGGGCGACCTATGGGCCGGTCGCGGCGCTGCTGACCGAGCTGTTCCCGCCGCGCATCCGCTACAGCTCGATGTCGATCCCCTATCATATCGGCACCGGCTATTTCGGCGGATTCCTGCCGCTGATCAGCCAGTATATCGTCGCCCGGACCGGCGATCCCTTCGCGGGGCTGTGGTACACCTGGAGCGTGGTGGCGATGTCGCTGGCCGTGGTGATCGTGTTCCTGCGCGAGCGCGACCTGATCAAGGAGTAGCGTCCGCGCGGCGGGGCCGCTAACCGGCCCGTATGACTCCCTCCGCCCCGCATCGCCTGATCCTCGACGGTTCCGCGCTGGTCCACAACTGGCGGCTGCTCGCCCGGATGAGCGGCGGCGCGGCGTGCGGCGCTGCGGTGAAGGCGGACGGCTATGGCCTCGGCGCGGCGGAGGTGGTGGTGCGGCTGGCGGAAGCCGGGTGCCGCGATTTCTTCGTGGCGACCTGGGCCGAGGCGCTGGCGCTGGCGGGGCAGGAAGTGTCGATCGCCGTGCTCCACGGCGTCCGCGCCGAGGACATGGCGCTCGCCGGACTGCCCAACACGCGGCCGGTGCTCAACACCGCCGAACAGGTGCAGCGCTGGCGCGAGGGCGGCGGAGGCATGTGCGACGTGATGGTCGACACCGGCATGAACCGGCTCGGCCTGTCGGTGGAGGAGGTGACGGGCGGACTGCTCGACGGCCTCGCCATCGACGTGCTGATGAGCCATCTCGCCTGCGCCGACGAGGATTCGCCGATGAACGCCCGGCAACGCGACGCGCTGGCCGGACTCAAGAGCCGCACGAATGCACGGCGGCTGAGCCTCGCCAACTCCGCCGGGATCGCACTCGGCGCCGACTATGCGTTCGACCTGACGCGGCCCGGGCTGGCGCTCTACGGCGGCGTGCCGCGGGCGGAGCTGAGCGGAGTCCGGCAGGTGGTGTTCCCCGAGGCGCAGATCCTCCAGCGCCGCCGCGTGCCGGCGGGCGGCACCGTCGGCTATAATGCCATTTGGACCGCACCGGCGGTGACAGAGGTGGCGGTGATCAACCTCGGCTATGCCGACGGTTATTGGCGCGGCTTCTCCGGCAGCGGCAGCGCGCGGGCGGGTGGCAGGCAGCTGCCGGTGCTCGGGCGGGTGTCGATGGACCTTGCCGCGCTGGACGTCGATACGGCGCCAGACCTCGCGGAAGGCGATTGGGTTGCAATCGATTATGCGTTGTCCGCAGCGGCCGAGGCTTCGGGCATGTCGCAATATGAGCTGCTGACGGGGCTTGGCCGCCGATTCGAGCGGGTGTGGCGATAAGAAAGGCCGCCCAGGTGGGCGGCCCGATATTCAGTCGATCGTTCGACGCTTCAAGGATATTTCGGCGCCGGCGTAGAAGAAACGGTCGGTATCCGGATAGACGGCGCCGCTCTGGCCGGTCGCCGAAGGATTTTCGGTGCCGGTCAGGTCGTAAGGTGGCAACTCGTTCGAGACATTGTCGACGCCTGCATAGAAGCGGAACTTGTCGTTGGCCTTAAACCCGACACGATCGGATCATAGAAGTCGAACGGCGGCTGCCGGGCGGCCAGGATCACCCTCGCTCCACGCACATCGCGATGCCCATGCCGCCGCCGATGCACAGCGTCGCCAGCCCTTTCTTCGCATCGCGCTTCTGCATCTCGTAGAGCAGCGTCGTCAGCACGCGTGCGCCCGACGCGCCGATCGGATGGCCGATCGCGATCGCGCCGCCGTTGACGTTGACGCGTTCGGCGTCCCAGCCGAGCTCCTTGCCGACCGCCAGCGCCTGGGCGGCGAAGGCCTCGTTGGCCTCGACGAGGTCGAGATCGGCGATCGTCCAGCCGGCCTTCTCCAGCGCCTTTCTGGAAGCGGGTACCGGACCGATCCCCATGACCGACGGATCGACGCCGGCCGAGGCCCAGCTCCTGATGCGGGCGAGCGGGGTGATGCCGCGCTTCTCCGCTTCATCGGCGCTCATCACCACCAGCGCGGCGGCGCCGTCGTTGAGGCCGCTCGCATTGGCGGCGGTGACGGTGCCGTCCTTCTTGAACGCGGGACGCAGGCTCGACACGCTCTCCAGCGTCGCGCCCGAGCGGATATATTCGTCGGCGTCGACGACGGTGTCGCCCTTGCGGCCCTTGACCGTCACCGCGGCGATCTCGTCCCTGAAGCGGCCCGCGTCGCGCGCCTTCTCGGCGAGGTTCTGGGATCGCACCGCGAATTCGTCCTGGTTCTCGCGGGTGATCTGGTACTCGGCCGCCAGGTTTTCGGCGGTGACGCCCATGTGATAGCCGTTGAAGACGTCGGTGAGGCCGTCCTTGATCATCGTGTCGACGAGGCTGAGGTCGCCCATCTTGGTGCCGGGGCGGAGCGACTGGGCGTGCGGCGAGAGCGACATCGATTCCTGCCCGCCCGCGACGATGATCCTGGCGTCGCCGTTGGCGATCGACTGGAAGGCGAGCGCGACGGCGCGCAGGCCCGATCCGCACACCTGGTTGACGCCCCAGGCGGGCACTTCCTTGGGGATGCCCGCCGCCATCGACGCCTGGCGCGCCGGGTTCTGGCCCTGGGCGGCAGTGAGAACCTGGCCCAGGATCACCTCGTCCACGTCCTGTCCGGCGACGCCGGCCTGCTGCAGCGCCGCCTCGATCGCGACGCGGCCGAGCTCGTGCGCCGGCGTGGCGGCGAAGGCGCCGAGGAACGCGCCGACCGGCGTGCGCTTGGCGGCGGCGATGACGATGTCGGACATGGAGGGCTCCTGCGGACGATGATCTGTGATCGGGGTCTGTGGTTGGCGGCTATCTAGGGGCGGGAAGAGCGTTTAGCCAGCCGGCGAGCGGTTCCCAAAGCAGGACTTTGGCGCGGCTGCCGACGACCATGCCGACGTGGCCCGCACCGAGCTCGCGACGGTCGGCGAAGCCGGCGCTGGTGGCGGCCGGGACGATCCGGTCGGTCAGCGAGACGAAATCCACGGTGGGGCAGGCGAGCGCCGCCGGGTCGACCGTCCGCCCCTCGATCGCCCAGCGGTTCCCGCCGGGATCGTCGGCGGCGAAGAAGCACTCGAACATCTGCCGCCCCGCCGCAAGCGTGAGCGGGGCGCCGGCGTTGGCCCAGTCCTCGAGCCGGATGAATGCCGCCAGCGCCTCGTCGTCGGCAGTGGCGAGCGCTTCGTACTTGGCGATGGTGCGGGCCGGGTCGAGCCGCCAGAAGCCCGACTGCAGCACCTCCATCGGCACCAGCCCCAGCGCTTCGCAGGCCGGCTCGGCGGCGCGCCACAGGCCGGCGACCTCGGCGCGCGCCGCCTCGCCGAAGCGCGAGAAGTGCCAGGGCGCGGCGATCAGCGCGAGGCCGCGGACCGGCAGCGCCGATGCGGCGGCGATCGCGATCGTGCCGCCGAGGCAATAGCCGATCAGCACCGGCGGCTCGGGAAGCGCGCGCAGCATCGGCAGCAGCATCGCCTCGATATGGGTGCTGATGTCCTGCGCCCGCTCGGCGGGGGTTGGGTCGCCCCAATCGACGAGCAGCGCGCGGTGCCCCTGCGCGGCAATCCACCGCAGCAGCGAATTCGCAGGCGCGAGATCGAGCACGGACGGCGGATTGATCAGCGAGGGCACGAATACCACCGGCAGGCCTCCGGCACCGTCGGCGTCGCCATAGTCGCGCAGCCGTGCTCGGCCGGCGCAGGCAACCTCCGGCATCGGCGTGGGTCGCGGGTCGCGGGCGGCGGACTGATAGCGGGCGAGACCGGCGAGCGCCGCCGCCCGCCGCTCGGGCGAGTCGGCCGTTTCGCTGCGCAGCATGTCGAGGAACAGCGGCAGAGGACGCGGACCGTGTTGCGGCGCAGAAAGATTCGGTGGTATGTCCTGTTTCATCACTGCGGAGCAGCACCGTCATGAAAAAGTCTGCGCCGGGCAGCGGCCCGGCCATCATCAAGAAATACGCCAACCGGCGTCTCTACAACACCGAATCCTCGTCCTACATCACGCTCGAGCATCTTGCGGCGATGACTCGCGAAGGGCGCGACTTCAAGGTCATCGACGCCAAGACCGAGGAGGATATTACCCATAACGTCCTCACCCAGATCATCATGGAGGAGGAGGCGCGGGGCCAGACGATGCTGCCGGTCAATTTCCTGCGCCAGCTGATCGCGCTCTACGGCGATTCGATGCAGGCGATGGTGCCGGGCTATCTCGAAGCGTCGATGGAAAGCTTCCGCCGCAACCAGGAGCAGTTCAAGTCGGCGGTCGAGGGCGCCTTCGCCAACTCGCCCTTCGCCGAGATCGCCAAGCGCAACATGGCGATGTTCGAGGCGGCGGCGCAGGCGTTCAAGCCGGGCGGAGCGGCGCCGGCGCCCACTAAGGCACCCGAAGCCAGCAAGGACGACGAGATCGCCGCGCTCAAGGCCGAGCTCGCCAAGCTGCAGGACAAGGTCGCCAAGCTCTGACGTTCTGCCCTGGTCCGGATGACGCCATCCGATCAGGGCTCGAAAATGTTGACTAAGTTGACTTGGGACGCGGGTATGCGAGCCCATCCGCTGGGAACGCTGCTCGCACGCGGCAGGATTGCGCCACCGACGCGCCACCGACGCGCCACCGACGCGCCACCGACGCGCCACCGACGCGCCACCGACGCGCCACCGACGCGCCACGGCAAAGATCAACGGGATCAAGGATCGACAGGATCAAAGAGCGGGCCGGCGCTTGCGCAGCTCGGACCGGGCGAGCCAAGCAGGCGAAATCCTACATTGCAAGCGGCGTCGTGTCGGGTCGATGCCCGCGCTGCTAGGGTGTGTTGACATTCAGGCGACTGCGAGAGCCTATTTCAAGCCCCTCCCCTTCAGGGGAGGGGTTGGGGTGGGGGCTCGCCCCAAGCGATCCAGCCTGCCGCACTCCCCCACCCCCTACCCCTCCCCTGAAGGGGAGGGGCTTGAATGTCACGCAATCTGGTGATCGTCACAGATCGGATCGGCCCGCCTTCCCAGCGGCCGGCGAGCGTCATCCGCCGTTCGCCCGGAACAGCTCGAGCGTGCGTTGCCTGGCGAGGTCGGCGCTCGGCTCGTGATAGTCCTTGCGCCGGTCGGAGTTGAAGCCGTGGCCGGCGTCGTAGAGATAGATGGCCGCGTTGGCGGGGCCGCTGGCGATCAGCCGCTCGACACCTTCGACCGGGATGCCGTGATCGAACCGGCCGAAATGGGCGATCGTCGGCACCTTGGGTGCCTCGCCCGAGTCCGGCACCAGCCGGCCATAGTAGCTCGATGCCGCGGCAATGCCCTGGAGCCGCGCCGCGGCGAGCCAGGCGACCGAGCCGCCGTAGCAATAGCCGACGACGAACACCGGTCCCTTGTCGCGGAGCGCGTCGATGCAGGTCTGCACGTCGCTCAGCGAAAGCTCGATCGGGTGCAGCGTGCGCGAGAGCTCGATCCCGCGCTCGAGATCGGCACCGGTATAGCCGGCCTCGAAGCCGGGGTGCTCGCGGTCGAACAGCGCGGGGGCGAGCACTTCATAGCCTTGTGCGGCATAGTCGTCGGCGACGTCGCGGATGTGGTCGGTGATGCCGAAGATCTCCTGCACCAGCACCAGGCCGCCGCGCCGATCGCCCGCTGGATGGACGTGATAGACGCCGACCTCGGCGCCGTCGGCCATCGTCATGCGCTCCATCGTGCCGTTCGCCATCGTACGCGCTCCTTCCCAGCTTGCCTTATCGAAGGATCCGTTCCGCCGCGAGCCGAAGCGCCGCGCGCTCCTCGGAGGTCAGCCGAGCGAACACGGCGGCGTCGCTCGCATCGGCGATCTCGGCGAGCGCGGGCACCAGCTTCGCGCCCGATCCGGTGAGCGCGACCATCTGGAAACGGCGGTCGCCGCGGCCCTTCGCCCGCACCACCAGCGCCTTCGCCCGCAGGCGGTCGATCAGCTTGGTGACGGCGCCCCGGGTGAGGCCGACGCGCTCCGCCAGCGCGCTCGGCGCCACCGGGCCCGAATCGTAGAGCGCGCGCAGCACCACCCATTCCGCCGTGGTCACGCCCCGCGCGGCGAGCGCGCGGGCGAGGTGCTGCGCGGCATGGTTCGACGCCAGCCGCAGCCAGTGGCCGAGATGCGATTCGAGCGGGCTGATCGGCGCGGGCATGGAGAACTTCCTGTGGAGCCGGCCGTGCCCCTGCGAAGGCAGGAGCCCTGGATCATGGGCGTGTCGCCTGAGGCCTGGGCTCCTGCCTTCGCAGGAGCACTGGGGCCAATCAGTTTCCTAGTCAACCATTGCCATTCGCCCGCTTGCATCCCCCGCAACCGCCTGCTAGGCGCCCGCCAACCCAGCGAGAGGCCGTTTCCGGCCTCTCTCCCCGCATGGGTCAACCTATTCTTCCCGAGAGGAAAGCGAGTCCGTGGAGAGTTCCACCGGAAACATCGGCGGCAATATCCAGGCGAGCCTCAGCGGGCGCTACGCCACCGCGCTGTTCGAGCTGGCCCGCGACGCCAAGGCGATCGACAAGGTCGAGGCGAGCCTCGCCGCGGTGCGCGAGGCGCTGGCCGAATCGGCCGAGTTCCGTGCGCTCACCACCAGCCCGGTGATCGGCCGCGCCGATGCCGCCAAGGGGGTCGCCGCGGTCGCCAAGAAGCTCAAGCTCGACAAGACCACGACCAGCTTCCTCGGCGTGCTCGCCGAGAACCGCCGTCTCGCGCAGCTCCCGGCGATCATCCGCGCCTTCCGCGCCCTCGCCGCCCGCCATCGCGGCGAGACCACCGCCGAGGTCGTCTCCGCTCACCCCCTCACCGACGATCAGGTCGACGCGCTGAAGCAGCAGCTTCGCCAGCGCATCGGGCGTGACGTCAATGTCGATCTCTCGGTCGATCCGTCGCTGCTCGGCGGGCTCACCGTCAAGATCGGCAGCCAGATGATCGACAGCTCGATCAAGACCCGTCTGAACTCCCTCGCGCACGCGATGAAAGGCTAAGGCACGAACATGGATATCCGCGCCGCAGAAATCTCGAAGGTCATCAAGGACCAGATCGCCAATTTCGGCACCGAGGCCGAGGTCTCGGAAACCGGCCAGGTGCTGTCGGTCGGCGACGGCATCGCGCGCATCCACGGGCTCGACAACGTCCAGGCGGGCGAGATGGTCGAGTTCGCCAACGGCGTGCAGGGCATGGCGCTCAACCTCGAGGCCGACAACGTCGGCGTCGTGATTTTCGGCTCGGACGCCGAGATCAAGGAAGGCGACATCGTCAAGCGCACCGGCACCATCGTCGACGTGCCGGTCGGCAAGGGGCTGCTCGGCCGCGTCGTCGACGCGCTCGGCAATCCGATCGACGGCAAGGGCCCGATCGTCGCCGACAAGCGCAGCCGCGTCGAGGTGAAGGCGCCGGGCATCATCCCGAGGAAGTCGGTGCACGAGCCGATGCAGACCGGGCTCAAGGCGCTCGACGCGCTCGTCCCGGTCGGCCGCGGCCAGCGCGAGCTGATCATCGGCGACCGCCAGACCGGCAAGACCGCGGTCGCGATCGACACCTTCATCAACCAGAAGGGCGTCAACGCGGGCGATGACGAGGGCAAGAAGCTCTACTGCATCTACGTCGCGGTCGGCCAGAAGCGCTCGACCGTCGCGCAGATCGTCCGCCAGCTCGAGGAATCGGGCGCGATGGATTATACCATCGTCGTCGCCGCGACCGCCTCGGAGCCGGCGCCGCTGCAGTTCCTCGCGCCCTACACCGGCTGCGCGATGGGCGAGTTCTTCCGCGACAACGGTATGCACGCCGTGATCGTCTATGACGACCTCTCCAAGCAGGCGGTCGCCTATCGCCAGATGTCGCTGCTGCTGCGCCGTCCGCCGGGCCGCGAGGCCTATCCGGGCGACGTCTTCTATCTCCACTCGCGCCTGCTCGAGCGCGCGGCGAAGATGAACGACGAGAACGGCAACGGCTCGCTGACCGCGCTGCCGATCATCGAGACGCAGGCCGGCGACGTGTCGGCCTATATCCCGACCAACGTGATCTCGATCACCGACGGCCAGATTTTCCTCGAGACCGACCTGTTCTTCGCGGGCATCCGCCCGGCGATCAACGTCGGCCTGTCGGTGAGCCGCGTCGGCTCGGCCGCGCAGACCAAGGCGATGAAGAAGGTCGCCGGCTCGATCAAGCTCGAGCTCGCCCAGTATCGCGAGATGGCGGCGTTCGCGCAGTTCGGCTCGGACCTCGACGCCTCGACCCAGAAGCTGCTCAACCGCGGCGCGCGGCTGACGGAGCTGCTCAAGCAGCCGCAGTTCAACCCGATGCCGTTCGAGGAGCAGGTGGCGTCGATCTTCGCCGGCACCCAGGGCTATCTGGACAATATCGCGGTGCAGGACGTGGTCCGCTACGAGGCGGCGCTGCTCGCCGACCTGCGCGCCAACCATGCCGACGTGCTGGCGGGCATCCGCGACACCAAGGACCTGGGCGACGACCTCAAGGCGAAGCTCAAGGACGCGCTCGACGCGTTCGCGAAAACCTTTGCATGAACCGGGCCAGGGCCTCTCGCCCCGCGCGACGCCGACGGGAGCGATCCCGCTCGACGGCGGTGAAGGTGCATGGCTGGCGAGGTCCGGGGAAAGGGAAATGATGGCGACTACCGCGCAACCGGATGTGCCTGCCGCAGCTGAGAAGGCATCCGCTGTCGCGTGTCGGCTGTGCGGGGCGCCCGCGCAATATCGGTTCTCCAAGCTCGTCTTGGCGGAGCACGACGTCTCCTACTTCCAATGTACCGAATGTGCCTCGCTGGAGACCGAGGCACCTTATTGGCTCGACCAAGCCTATGGCGTTGGCGACGGTCACGCGAACAATCTCAGCAACCTCGATACGGGTGCCGCGCAGCGCGACCTGACGGTATCGTCGGCGGCCATCGCCACCGCTTGGTTGCTCAAGCTGAAGAACGTCATCGATGTGGGCGGCGGCGACGGATTGACGTGCCGATTCATGCGCGACCACGGGCTGAATGCTTATGTGCGGGACCGCTATGCGGAACCGACCTACGCGCAGGGATTTACCGAGCCCGATTTCGAAACCCCGGATCTGGTGACCGCCTTCGAGGTGCTTGAGCATCTTCCCAACCCGGCCGAAGATCTGCTCGACATTTTCGGTCTTGGCCCCGCCGCGGTCCTGATCGGCACGCGCGTCTATCAGGGCGAGGGGCCAGATTGGGATTATCTGTCACCCGAGAGCGGACAGCATGTCTTCTTCTACAGTCCCAGAGGCTTCGAACATATCGCCGAGCGCTTTGGCTATCATGTCGACATCGTCAACAATTACATCCTGTTCGTGAAACCCGAGCGAAAGTTGATGCGCGCCGTCCTCCTCAAGCTGCTTCTGAGGCGGCATATATTGCCGTTCCTGCGTGGTTTCTGCGCAATCCCGCCGGCCTGGGGGGCGATACGCGACAACGAGATGCTGAAGTTGCGATACAACGCTCAGCTCGCGGAAAAGGAATAGCCGAGATGGCCTCTCTCAAGGCGCTCAAACTGCGGATCGGGTCGGTCAAGTCGACCCAGAAGATCACCAAGGCGATGAAGATGGTCGCCGCCGCCAAGCTGCGCCGCGCGCAGGAGGCGGCCGAGGCCGGGCGCCCCTATGCCGAGCGGCTGGAGCGCGTCGTCGCCAGCCTCGCCAGCCGGGTGACGGTGAGCGAATCGAGCCCCAAGCTGCTCGCCGGCACCGGCAAGGACCAGGTCCATCTGCTGGTCGTCGCGACTAGCGACCGCGGCCTCGCCGGCGCGTTCAACACCAACATCGCCCGCCTTGCGCGCCGCCGCGCCGAGGAACTGATCGCCGAAGGCAAGACGGTCAAATTCTACACAATCGGGCGCAAGGGCCATGCGGTACTCAACCGCCAGCATCGCGACCGCATGGCGCACAAGATCGAGCCGGGCGACCTCGGCAAGCTGAGCTTCGCCGATGCGCGCGGCTATGCCGACGACCTGATCGCCCGTTTCGAGGCGGGCGAGTTCGACGTCGCGCACCTGTTCTACTCGCACTTCAAGTCGGTGCTGACGCAGGAGCCGACCGAGCAGCAGATCATCCCGGTGGCCGTCCCGGCGGATACCCGCGCCAATGCCGACAGCGGCATGGCGGCGGTGACCTATGAGCCCGACGAGGAATCGATCCTCGCCGACCTGCTGCCGCGCAACGTCGCGATCCAGATCTACCGCGCACTGCGCGAGAACGCCGCGTCGGAGCAGGGCAGCAAGATGACGGCGATGGACAATGCGACGCGCAACGCCGGCGACCTCATCAACCGGCTCACCATCCAGTACAACCGCACCCGCCAGGCCGCGATCACGACCGAGCTGGTGGAGATCATCTCGGGCGCGGAGGCGCTTTGAGATGCGGAAGTCCGGCGCTCTCTTGCTGATCAGCTGCGTTGCGCTTGGCGCGTGCAAGCCCGAGTCCGTGACCAAGTCGGTGCACGCTCAGGAAGCCGAGGTGCAGAAGGCCGCGGCCCGGATGAAGGGCTGGGACCGGCTGTTCGGATCGCCCGCGACGACGATCCCAGCCGTCAACCAGTTCGGCTTCCACGCGCCCGACTATGCGGCGACTTCGGGCGAGGCCGAATCGAAGGGCAACGAGATCGTCCTGTCGAATAGCTACGCCAAGGCGCCCAACAAGGCGCAGTTCGTCGCGAGCGGCAAGGATGCGGCAGCGATCGACCAACTGGCCTTCGCGCTCAAGATTACCGATCCCGAAAGCGCCAAGGCGGCAAAGGAGCGGTTCGGCAAGCTGATCCGTGATTTCATGTTCTCGGCGCGAGCCGAAGGCGCCGAGGCGGTGCAGAAGGCGATCGATGCCGAGAAACCCGCCGACGGCGAACTTTCGGGCGTCGCCTATGCGCTCAAGGTCGAGCCGCTCGACGGCGCCAAGGACAACCGCGTCATCACCGTGACTTTCACCCATCCCGACACTAAGTCGGCCACCAGCAAGAGCTAGGAAGAGAAATGGCCACCGCCGCACAGATCGACCGCCCCGTAGGCAGCAACAACGTCGGCCGCATCAGCCAAGTGATCGGCGCCGTCGTCGACGTCTCCTTCGACAATAATCTGCCGGCGATCCTGTCGGCGCTGGAGACCGACAACAACGGCCAGAAGCTGGTCCTGGAGGTCGCGCAGCACCTCGGTGAGAACACCGTTCGCACCATCGCGATGGACTCGACCGAGGGCCTGACCCGCGGCCAGCAGGTCACCGACACCGGCGGGCAGATCCGCGTGCCGGTCGGCCCGGCGACGCTGGGCCGCATCCTCAACGTCGTCGGCGAGCCGATCGACGAGCGCGGCCCGGTCGGCACCGACCTGCGCGCCCCGATCCATGCCAAGGCCCCCGAGTTCGTCGACCAGTCGACCGAGGCGGCGATCCTGGTCACCGGCATCAAGGTGATCGACCTGCTGGCTCCGTACGCGAAGGGCGGCAAGATCGGCCTGTTCGGCGGCGCCGGCGTCGGCAAGACCGTGCTGATCCAGGAGCTGATCAACAACATCGCCAAGGGCCATGGCGGCACCTCGGTGTTCGCCGGCGTCGGCGAGCGCACCCGCGAGGGCAACGACCTCTACCACGAGTTCCTCGACGCGGGCGTCATCGCCAAGGATGCCGACGGCAACGCCATCTCGGAGGGTTCGAAGGTGGCGCTGGTCTACGGCCAGATGAACGAGCCGCCGGGCGCGCGTGCTCGTGTGGCTCTTTCGGGCCTGACGATCGCCGAATATTTCCGCGACCAGGAGGGCCAGGACGTGCTCTTCTTCGTCGACAACATCTTCCGCTTCACCCAGGCGGGTTCGGAAGTGTCGGCGCTGCTCGGCCGCATCCCGTCGGCGGTGGGCTATCAGCCGACGCTGTCGACCGACATGGGCGCGCTGCAGGAGCGCATCACCTCGACCAACAAGGGCTCGATCACCTCGGTGCAGGCGATCTACGTGCCTGCGGACGACCTGACCGACCCGGCGCCGGCGACTTCGTTCGCCCACCTCGACGCGACGACCGTGCTGTCGCGCGCCATCTCGGAGCTCGGCATCTATCCGGCGGTGGACCCGCTCGATTCGACCAGCCGCGTGCTCGAGCCGCGCGTCGTCGGCCAGGAGCATTACGAGACCGCGCGCGCCGTCCAGTCGATCCTGCAGAAGTACAAGTCGCTGCAGGACATCATCGCCATCCTGGGCATGGACGAGCTGTCGGAAGAGGACAAGCTGACCGTCGCCCGCGCGCGCAAGATCCAGCGCTTCCTGTCGCAGCCGTTCCACGTCGCCGAGGTGTTCACCGGCATCCCCGGCAAGTTCGTGCAGATCGAGGACACCATCAAGTCGTTCAAGGCGGTGGTGGACGGCGAGTACGACCACCTGCCCGAGGCCGCCTTTTACATGGTCGGCGGCATCGAGGAGGCGGTCGAGAAGGCCAAGAAGCTGGCCGACGCGGCGTAAATCCTTCTCCCGGTGGGAGAAGGATACGGAGGCTTGGCAGCTTGCTGCCTAGCCGGAGTTGGATGAGGGTGGTGCGGGTCGCCCTCACCCTCCCATCGCTGGCGCGATGGGCCCCTCCCTCTCCCAAGGGGAGAGGGGTTTAGGATTAGGACAAAATGCTCCACTTCGAACTCGTCACGCCCGAGAAGCTGGTCCGCTCCGAGGACGTCTACATGGTGGTCGTGCCCGGCACCGAGGGCGACTTCGGCGTGCTGGAGGGCCATGCCCCGATCATGTCGACCGTCCGCGACGGCGAGATCGCGGTCTACAAGAGCCAGGGCGCCGCGCCGGAGACGATCGCGGTCGAGGGCGGCTTCGCCGAGGTCAACGGCATGGGCCTCATCGTCCTCGCCGAGCGCGTTTCGGCCTGACCGTCCAGATCACGTCCACCGGCTCGCCGGCGGGCACCGCATATTCGATTCGGCCGGCCTCGGTTGCGGTGGGATCGAGCGTCTTTCCGAGCGCCACGACCCTGAGCTCCGGCAGCCTGCGCCGCGGCAGGCGCACCACGGACAGGCGTGCTTCGGTGCCTGGCGTTCCCACCGCCGCCAGCCGCACCACTCCTTCGCCCAGCCGATCGCTGGTTCCGATGAAATGGTCACAGGTGAGGCGGAACGGCGCTCCCTCGATCGCGTGGACGGTGCGCGAGGTGAAGACGAACGCCGCGCCGGCGCCGTAGATTTCCTGCCCGACCTGCCCGGCCGGCTGGCCGTCGATGTAGAGGTCCTCGACCGGGAAGGAGAGCTTGCGGTCGATATGGCCATTGCGGATGCCGTCCTTGGCGACGGCCTCGGGCGGCAGGGCATCGGGATAATAGTACCAGGCCCGCGACAGCGCGTAGCAGCAGTAATCGATCACCAGCCGCCGCGCCGAGGGATCGAGCGCGATGCTGGCACTCAGCAGCAACTCCTCGAACGCGGCGAAGGAATCGAAGCATTCGTATATCGCCATATACGGCCCGTCGTGCAGCGCGCTGACGCCGAGGAAGTTGGTGTAGTGGCGCGCATTGGCGATGTTCGATTCCCACAGCGCCGCATTGTGGAAGAAGCTGGCGAGGAAGGTGTGCGCCCGCTTCATATAGTCCGCATCGCCGGTGATCACCGCCAGCCGCGCGCAAGCGGTCGCACCCCAGGCGGTGAGGTTCGCCTGATAGTTGAGGTCGAAACGCATGTCGCACGTCGCATCGAGCGCCGCGCGCGCCTCGTCGATGAAGCGGTCCTCGCCGGTGAGCTCATAGGCCTGCAGCATGACATAGGCATAAAGCCCGCCGACGTCGGTCTGGCCGAGGCCCTGCTCGTCGCGCGCCTTGGTGATCACCGAGAAGTCGGTGACGTCGTACTGGATCGGCCAGATATAGTTGAAATGCCGCCCGGCCCGGACGGCATAATCGATCGACCCAAGGAACAGCTCGCGCGCCTGCCCGTCGCCGGCGAGCGCGAGGCGCCCGAGCTTCTGCATCGGGTGGTAGAGATACCAGCTGTCGACCGCGTCGGCGTTCTTGTCGTCTCCCACGTTGGGCAGGTAGCGGCGCAGCGTCTTGAGCTTGGCGTCGTAGAAGCGCGGCATCCCCGCGGCGAGCTCGGCCTGGAGCGGCAGCGGCCGCTTCGCCCAGGCGGCATAGTCGGCCAGCGAGGCGACCGTCACCGCCTGCACCATCGAGTCGGGATATTCGCTGGCGATGTAGGGATGGACGTAGCGATGACCGTAATGGCGGATGGTCGCCTTGGGGGAGTCCGCCAGATCCTTGAGCGTGCGCTCGGCGCGCGCGGCCCAGTCGTGCCAGCGCCGCGGCGGCTTCTCGATCCGCTCATAGGCCTCGCCGAGCATCTGGAGGAAGGCGATGGCGCTGCCATATTCGCCCGGCTCGGTACGTTCGCGCAGCACCAGCAGCGCGTCGGAGAGGGTGACCGGCTCGCCCGCGGCAAGCACCGGCTCGCCATTGCCGACGGTGCGCTCGGTCGGCGCGAGATAGCCGAGCTCGGGCCAGGCGCCGCCGACCGCGCCGTCGGGCCTGGTGCCGGTCGCCTGGAAATAGCCGTCGAGCGCGGTCAGGTTCTGGAAATAGAGGAAGTCGCCGAAGCCCGGCGCATCGAGCCGGCCGAACACCAGTCCAGTGTTGAGTCCGCGTTGCGCCGCCTTGACCTCGCCCTTGGCCTGGGCGGGGTCGCCGTCCGCGCCGAAAGCGATGAGATCGCGCCCGAGCATCGGCGGCGCCAGCGGCGCGGCCGGAGTGAGCACCAGCGTCGAGCGCAGCGCCGGCATTGCGCCGGGCTCGACCCGCACCGTCGCCTCGAACCTGCCCGAGACGGTATCGGCGCGGCAGACCAGCGCCTCCCCCTCCTCGATCGTCACGTCACCGAGCGGTCCCGCCGGGGCGCGGATGACGCGAAGCGCGAGGCCGCCGCGCTCGCCCTGCACCACCAGCCATAGCGATTCGCCTGACCGCCGCAGCTCGACCTCCAGCGCGTCGAACGGGCGGCGCCACAGCCGCGTCCCGCGCCGCGTCAGCTCCTCGGCCAGCGCCAGTGAGTCGGACGTCAGTACCTCAGCCTTCGCCGCCGTCATTCGCACTCCTCCTAGGACCGTAGCTGCAACGCGGCACCCACGCGCCGGTTGCGCCTTGCGATGGAGCGGCGAACGGCGGGATTACCCAGATTAGGAGGGGCGGCGATACCGCCAGCGCATCACCCACCCGCCAGCGCGATCTCCGTGCGATCGCATTTCCGCCATAACAGCCGCGTGCGAACGTGGTTAGGCAATTATCAAGCCTTCGCGCCTACCCCTCGCCCAAGAGTACGGGCCTTGCCCGCGTGAGGGGCGGAATGAGCGCTTTCGGTCGACGCAATGGTTTGAGCAGCGGCGCGCCGGGAACGCGGCCCGCCTTCGGCGTGGCGCGACCCATGCAGGGCAGCGGCCCGCGCGCGCCCGCCGAGCCCGAGGGCGGCGAGCAGTTCCCGCCGATCGCCAGCGCACAGTTCCCGACGCCGAGCCTGGAAAGCGAGACGCTGGCGGCAGTCACCGCGGCGTCCGGCCCCGGCGCGGACGCGATGCAGCGGCTCGCCGACCGCGTCGCCGCCACGGGCGAACAGGGCAGCTCGCGCGTCGAGGGTTTCGAGGCCTCGATCCACCGCATCAAGGAGCAGGTGCTGCCGCGCCTGCTGGAGCGCGTCGATCCCGAGGCGGCGGCGACGCTGGGCAAGGACGAGCTCGCCGAGGAATTCCGCCCGATCATCGGCGAGGTGCTCGCCGAACTGAAGCTGACGCTCAACCGGCGCGAGCAGTTCGCGCTCGAAAAGGTGCTGGTCGACGAGTTGCTCGGGCTGGGGCCGCTCGAGGAGCTGCTCTCCGATCCGGCGGTCAGCGACATCATGGTCAACGGGCCCGACCAGACCTTCGTCGAGCGCAAGGGCCGGCTCGAGCTCGCCAACATCCAGTTCCGCGACGAGGAGCATCTGTTCCAGATCGCGCAGCGCATCTGCAACTCGGTCGGCCGCCGCGTCGACCAGACCACCCCGCTCGCCGACGCGCGCCTCAAGGACGGCAGCCGCGTCAACGTGATCGTGCCGCCGCTCAGCTTGCGCGGCACCGCCATCTCGATCCGCAAATTCTCCGACAAGCCGATCACGCTCGACATGATGGCGCAGTGGGGATCGATGTCGCAGAAGATGGCGACCTGCCTCAAGATCGCGGGCGCCAGCCGCTTCAACATCGTCATCTCGGGCGGCACCGGCTCGGGCAAGACGACGATGCTCAATGCCCTGTCGAAGATGATCGACCCCGGCGAGCGCGTGCTGACGATCGAGGATGCGGCCGAGCTCCGCCTCCAGCAGCCGCACTGGCTGCCGCTGGAGACGCGCCCGCCAAACCTCGAAGGGCAGGGCGAGATCACCATTCGCGACCTCGTCAAGAATGCCCTCCGTATGCGCCCCGACCGCATCGTCCTGGGCGAGATACGCGGCAGCGAATGCTTCGACCTGCTCGCGGCGATGAACACCGGTCACGATGGATCGATGTGCACGCTCCACTCCAACAGTCCGCGCGAATGCCTGGGCCGGATGGAGAACATGGTGATGATGAGCGACATCAAGATCCCGAAGGAGGCGATCAGCCGCCAGATCGCCGATTCGGTCGACATGATCGTGCAGGTGAAGCGCCTGCGCGACGGCAGCCGCCGCGTCACCAACATCACCGAGGTGATCGGGATGGAAGGTCCGGTGATCGTCACGCAGGAGCTGTTCAAGTTCGAGTATCTGGACGAGAGCGCGGACGGCAAGATCGTCGGCGAATACCGCTCGATGGGGCTCAGGCCCTATACGCTCGACAAGGCGCGGCAGTTCGGCTTCGACCAGGCGATGCTGGAGGCGTGTCTCTAGAATCCGCCCGTATGAGATTGGATCGTGCTCCTGCGAAGGCAGGAGCCCAGGCGGTAAGCGAGAGGGTCTGCGATCCAGGGCTCTTGCCTGCGCAGGAGCACGGGCGCGCTTCGATCTGAACGGGACGGGCTCTTAGAGAATTTCCCCTCGCAACTGGAAGGGACAGTGATGGCGACTCGCGTGAAAACGCGCTAACCGCCCGCTCCATCATGCGCGTCGCCGGCCTGTTCCTTTGCCTCCTGCTCGGCACGGCGCCGGCTGCGGCCGAAGCGCCGGCGGTGGAGCTCGCGCACGATACGGCTAAGCAATGGGTGAGCTTCGATCTCACCCCCGGCAACCAGATCCGCTTCACCATGACGGTGAACGGCCGCCCCGCCGTCGCTGTGCTCGACACCGGCGTCACGCACAGCCTCATCTCGCGCAGGTTCGCCGAGGCGATCGGGCTGCGGCCGGAGGCGGCGGGGCGCGCCGACGCGATCGGCGGGACGGTGCCGCTCGGCTGGGCGACGGTCGAGTCGCTCACGATCGGCGGCCTGACGCGGACCGGCGGCCGGCTGGCGGTGACCGACCTCAAGGCGATCGCCACCGGCAGCGCCGAGCCGGTCGACATGCTGGTCGGCAGCGACCTGCTCGGCCGCCAGGCGCTCGACATCGACTATGATGCGCGCCGCTTCCGCCTGCTTCCGTCCGGCCGGCTGCCGTTCGCGGGCATCAGCGTGCCGCTGTCGGTCGCGCCCGGATCGGGCGTGTTCCTGAGCGAGCTGTCGATCGGCCGGCAGCGTTTCAAGCCGGTGATCGTCGACACCGGCGACGGATCGTCGGTGACGCTGTCGCGGGAGGTGTGGGGCAGCGCGCGGATGCCGGCGACGCCGTTCACCACCGCCTACGCCTTCGGCCTCGGCGGCGCGATCGAGACCGATCTGACCGTCCTGCCCGCCATCCGCCTCGCCGGGCTCACCGCGAGGAACGTCGAGGTCAGGATCGAGGGCGAGGACGGCTTCTCCCAGCTCACCGGCACCGCCGGCCGCATCGGATCGGGCCTGCTGCAGCGCTATCGCGTGCTGATCGATCCGGCCGCCAGGCGAATGGTGCTGGCGCCCGGCAAGACCGTCGACCGCGAGCCGCTCAAGTCGACCAGCGGGCTGCTCATCGCGCTTCAGGGAAGGTCGCTGCGCGTGCTCCACGTCATGCGCAATTCGCCTGCGGCGGCCGCCGGCTGGCAGCCGGGCGAGCGCATCTGCGCGATCGACGGCACGCCGATCCCGCCCGACTATCTCGCCAGCCCGCTCGCGGCCTGGCCGGCGGGCGCGCCGGGACGGACGGTCCGCCTCAGCCTGTGCGGCAAGGCCGGCGACCGCGTGCTGACGCTCGCCCGCTTCTATTGATGGAGCGCAGCCGGCCGCTGTCCGGGCCTGCGGTCGCGGCGCTGCTGCTCGCGGCGGCGGTGGCGCTGCGCGCCGCCGACTTCGGCAATCCGGTGATCCATGTCGACGAGCAATATTATCTGCTGCTCGGCGAGCGGCTGCTCCGCGGCGCGCTGCCCTATGTCGACATCTGGGACAGGAAGCCGATCGGGCTGTTCCTGCTCTACGCCGGCGCGGCGGCGCTGCCGGGCGACGACATCCTTGGCTATCAGCTCCTCGCCTGCCTCTCCGCTGCCGCTACCGCCGCGCTGGTCTTCGCGAGCGCGCTCCGGCTCGGCGCGAGCCGCACCGGCGCGATCGCGGCGGCGATCGCCTATCTCGTCTGGCTGCCGCTGCTCGGCGGGCGGGGCGGCCAGGCGCCGGTGTTCTACAACCTGCCGGTCACCGCCGCCGCCTGGCTGACGCTGCGGCTGCCGGCGATGCAGCGCTGGCCGGGCGCAATCGTCGCGAGCGGCGCCGCCGCCTGCCTGCTCGCCGGCCTCGCCATCCAGATCAAGCCGAGCGCGACTTTCGAGGCCGTCTTCTTCGGCCTCGCGCACAGCTGGTGGCTGTGGCGGAGCGGCGCCCGCGCTCGCCTCATGCCCGCGGTGCTGCTGTGGATGCTCGTCGGCGCCGCGCCGACGGCGGCCGCGGCGTTGGCCTATGCCCGGCTCGGACATTTCGATGCCTGGTGGTTCGCCAACGTCACCTCGATCCTGCTGCGGCCGCCTTATCCCGCGAGCGAGCTGGCGATGCGGCTGCTCGGCATCGCCGCCGAGCTGTCGCCGCTGATCCTGTGCGCCGCGATCGCCTGGCGCCGGCGGCGCGTGCGCTTCGCGGCGGAGCGGGGGCTGGCCTATCTGTGGCTCGGCACCGCGCTGATCGGTTTCGTCGCGATCGGCACGTTCTTCGACCATTATGCGCTGCCGCTGGTCGCTCCGCTGGCGGTGCCGGCGGCGATCACCTTCGGCCGCCATCCGCGCGCGCTGATCGGCGCGCTGGGGCTGGGGCTGTTGCTGGTGGTGGTCGAGCGCGCCTTCGTCCCGGACGATCGTGTCGGCGCGCGCACGGTCGCCCGCGTCGTCGCCGCCAACAGCCGCGGCGGATGCCCCTATGTCTTCATCGGCGATACCGTCACCTACAGCCTGGCCGATGCCTGCCTGCCGACCGCCTATGCCTTCCCCAACTTCCTCGCCTACGCCACCGAGCAGGGCTCGACCGGCATCGACGAGGCGGCCGAGGTTCGCCGCATCCTCGGCCGGCGGCCGCCGGTGATCGTCACCTCGACCCGGCGGCTCGAGATATGGAACCGCGCCAGCGTCGAAGCGCTCAAGGCGGCGCTCGCGACGGGCTATCGCCCGGTGCTCAGCGTGGCGCGCGCGCGATACCGCACGGTCGTCTACCTCCGCCGCGACCTCGCCTTCAGGAGTTGAGCGCGACGCTGGCGAGGATCAGCGCGCCCATCATCGCCGCGAACTGGATCGTCGGCCACGGCACGAGTCCCACGCGATCGAGGTCGGGCCGGCGACCGCGGCGCCATTGGCCGACGCCGCTCGCCACCGCCATTGCAACGCAGGCGGCCGCTGCACCCCATAGTCTCGCTTGCATCGCGCCTCCTTGCCGCGATAGGAGGGTGGCGTCCACCGTTCGAGGAGACAGATGATGCGCGCGCTCGCCACTCTTGCGATCGTCTCCGTTGCGGCTGCAGTGACCAGCGTCGCGATCGGTGCGCCGGCCACGCTCCAGTCGAAGCTGGCCGAGGTGATCGCCGCGCCCAGCCGCACGCCCGCCAATGTCGCGCGCGACAGATATCGCCACCCGGCCGAGACGCTCGCCTTCTTCCAGGTGAAGCCGGAAGATACGGTGGTCGAGATCTGGCCCGGCGGCGGCTGGTACACCGAGATCCTGGCGCCCTACACCGCTGCGAGGGGGAATTACTGGGCCGCCGGACCGTGGCCCAAGGGGCTCGACGGCGTGCGCGCGCTCCAGGCCAAGGACGCGGCGCTCTACGGCAAGATCAAGCTCGCCGCCTTCCCGGCCGATGTCGGCCAGCCGAAGGTGCCGGACGGCAGCGCCGATGTCGTCGTCACCTTCCGCAACGTCCACAACTGGCGCGCGGGCTATCAGCGTGGCGGGCAGGATTATGCGGCGGAGGCCTTCCGTCAGATGTACGCGATGCTGAAGCCCGGCGGTACGCTGGGCGTGGTCGATCATCGCCTGCCCGAGGATGCCGATGCGGCGCGGGAGATCAACAGCGGCTACATCAAGGTCTCGACCGTCCGCCGCCTGGCGGAGCAGGCCGGCTTCGTCTTCGACAGCGCGAGCGAGATCAACGCCAACCCCAAGGACACCGCCGATTGGCCGGAGGGCGTGTGGACGCTGCCGCCGAGCTATCGGCTCAAGGATGTCGATCGCGCCAAATATGCCGCGATCGGCGAGAGCGACCGCATGACGCTCCGGTTCAAGAAGCCGAAGTGAGGCTGGGAGCCAGAGTGGGCATCGGTCCGTATTGACGCGTCATCCCGGCGAAAGCCGGGATGACGCGTCAACAAGGTTCTAGCGCCCGCCGCCCTGCCGGCGCTGCCCGCCGCCGCTGCCGCTGCCCGCGGGGCGGGCATGGAAGCGCTTCTTCGCAGGGAAGTGGCGGCGCTCGCCCTGACCTTCGCGTTGGCCGGTTCCGGGGCGCTGCATGTCGCGCCCGCGGCGGCCGTTGACCTCGTCGCGGCCGATCGCCACCGGCGCGCGGCTCTTGACGATCTCGGCCGCCTGCGCCTGGAAATTCTCCGGCAGCGGGGTGACCGTCGGGCGCTGGCGCGTCAGCCGCTCGATGTCGCGCAGGTACGCGCGCTCGTCGTCGGCGACGAAGCTGATCGCGATGCCATCACGGCCGGCGCGCGCGGTGCGGCCGATGCGGTGGACATATTGCTCGGGAACGTTGGGCAGCTCGAAGTTGAACACATGGCTCACCCCGGTCACGTCGATGCCGCGCGCGGCGATGTCGGTCGCGACGAGAATGCGGACCTTGCCCGAACGGAAGTCGCCGAGTGCGCGCTCGCGCTGCGGCTGCGACTTGTTGCCGTGGATGGCGTGGGCGACGATGCCGTTCGCGCCGAGCAGCTTCACGACGCGGTCGGCGCCGTGCTTGGTGCGGGTGAACACCAGCGCGCGATCGATCGCCTCGTTGCGGAGCACGATCGTCAGCAGCGCCTGCTTCTCCGCCTGGTTGACGAAAGTCACATACTGCTCGACCCGCTCGGCGGTGGAGGCGACCGGGGTCACCTTTACCTCGACCGGATCGTGAATGAACTGGCCGGCGAGCTCGCGGATCGCCTTGGGCATGGTCGCCGAGAAGAACAGGCTCTGCCGCTTCTTCGGCAGCAAGTTCACCGTGCGCTTCAGCGCGTGGATGAAGCCCAGGTCCATCATCTGGTCGGCCTCGTCGAGCACGAAGATCTCGACCGCGGAGAGCGACAGATGTCCCTCCTCGATCAGGTCGAGCATCCGGCCGGGCGTGGCGACGAGGATGTCGACACCCTTCGACAGGTCCTGCCGGTTCCTGTGGAGCGAGGTGCCGCCGAACACGGTGACGACGGAGAGGCGGCTGCCCTTGGCATAGCCGCGCGCGCTCTCGGCGATCTGCGCGGCGAGCTCGCGGGTGGGGGCGAGCACCAGCATCCGGCACTGACGCGGCAGCGCGCGCTTGTTGGCGGCGACCAGCCGGTCGATCGAGGGCAGGGTGAAGGCCGCGGTCTTGCCGGTGCCGGTCTGGGCGATGCCGAGCAGGTCGCGGCCGTCGAGCAAGGCCGGAATCGCCTTCGCCTGGATCGGCGTCGGCTCGGCATAGCCCTTGGCGGCAAGCGCGGCGAGGACGGGCTGTGACAGCCCGAGATCGGAAAATTGCATAGTGGTTGTTGACTCAAAATCGGAGTCGGCGCGCGCGACCCGACGCGGGTGCGCGATACGACGGGGCCAGAGTTTGGCGACCCGCGTGACGAGGGAAGCTTGGGAAGCGAAGCCGGGCCGGGGCGGTAGTCCGCCCAATCACGCTGCCCGTCTAGGGCTTCGCAAGTGCAGCATGTGGGGGAGGGGTTCGCAGAAGTCAAGGATTTCCTAGCCCCTCCCCTTCAGGGGAGGGGTTGGGGGTGGGGAAGTGCGGCAGGCTGACTGGCCTGCGGATAGCCCCCACCCCAACCCCTCCCCTAAGGGGAGGGGCTTAGAGAGGCCATGACGAAAAATGGTTTGGCCGCAAAGTGCGGGACGCGGCGGGAAAACGACCTATCTATATCCATGCCCATGACACAGGACATCGATCCCGACACCGCCTGGGGTGCCTTCGAGCGGCGCGACCGGCGCTTCGACGGCCGCTTCGTCGGCGCCGTCACCACCACCGGCATCTACTGCAAGCCGAGCTGTCCGGCGCGCCGGCCGAAGCGCGAGCATGTGCTGTTCTTCCCGGATGGCGAGGAAGCGCAGGCGGCAGGCTTCCGCGCCTGTATGCGCTGCAAGCCCGACGAGGTCGGTCGCGACCGTGTCGCCGTCGCCGAGGCGGTGGCGATGCTCGAGAAGGCCGAGGAGCCGATCGGGCTGGAGGAGCTGGCCGCCGCGGTCGGCTACGCCCCGCACCACTTCCACCGGCTGTTCAAGCGCGCGACCGGCATCACGCCCGCCGCCTATGCCCGGGGCCTGCGTGCGCGCCGCGCGGCCGAGGCGCTGACGGCGGAGGAGACGGTGACCAATGCCATCTACGACGCCGGCTATTCGGCCCCGAGCCGTTTCTACGAGACCGCCAACGCCCGGCTCGGCATGACGCCGAGCGCCTGGCGCAACGGCGGCGCGGGCGTGACGATCCGCTGGACGATCGCCGAGACCAGCCTCGGCCCCTTGCTGATCGCCGCGACCGACAAGGGCCTGTGCCGCGTCGCCTTCGACGAGGATTCGCTGAGCCTCGCCGCACGCTTCCCCTTGGCGGAGATCGTCCAGGGCGGCGCCGCGCTCGCCGAGCTCGCCGCGCGGGTGGTGAGCGAGGTCGAGAGCCCGGGCCGCCATACCGATCTGCCGATCGATGTGCAGGGCACCGCCTTCCAGGAGGCGGTGTGGGAAGCGCTCCGCCGGATTCCCGCGGGCGAGTCGCTGAGCTACGCCCAGCTCGCTGCCGCTGCCGGCAACCCCGGCGCGGTGCGTGCGGCCGGGACGGCGTGCGGCGCCAACAACGTCGCTGTGATCATCCCCTGCCACCGCGTCCAGCGCGGCGACGGCAGTATCGGCGGCTATGCCTATGGCGTCGACCGCAAGCTCGCGCTCAGGAAGCGCGAAGGGGCGAAATGACGGCCTATCGCATCCGCGGGCTCGATCCAGCCCAGTTCCGCCACCTCTATGGTCTCGACGACCAAGCATTGGCGGCCGAGCACGTCGTCCGCATGACGGTGACCGAAAAGCCCGACGCGCCGTGCCGGGTGACGCTCGTCGACGTCGATCCGGGCGAGGCGGTGCTGCTGGTCAACTACGAGCATCTGCCGGTCGCGACCCCCTATCGCAGCGCTCACGCCATCTTCGTGCACGAGGGTGCGGAGGAAGCCGCGGAGTTCGTCGATGTCGTGCCGGAATCGCTCGCCATTCGGCTGCTCTCGGTCCGGGCGTTCGATGCCGACGGCATGATGACCGATGCCGACGTATTCGAGGGACGCGAACTTGATCGGCGGATCATCAAGTTCTTCGCCGATCCCCGCGTAGCCTATCTCCACGCCCACAACGCCAAGCGCGGCTGCTTCGCGGCACGGATCGATCGTGCCTGATGGGGGTCAGGGCACCGTCTTGCACGAATAGACCAGCCGCTCATTCCAGCGCGGCGGCAGCGACGAACGGATCGCCGATTGCTGGCTGGCGAGCGCGGCGCGGGCGGTGGGATCGGCCGAGCAGGTCTTGAGCGTCACGCCCTTCCTCAGCTCGCGGGCGCGTTTCATCGCATCGTCGCCCAGCAGATAGCGCGTGCTGCTGTAGGTTCGGGTCGTCGGCTGATAATTGAGGATCGAGACGGTTGCTTCCTCGTCGGGCACCAGGATGCGTTCCCAGCCGCCGTGGCCGTCCTCGGCATATTGGGTACGGCCGTTGATGCAGCCGTCGCCGCCGTAGTTCAGCGCCACGTCCTGCGTCGCGCTCACCGTCACACGGCTGCGCGCGGGGTCGAGCGTGCAGATCATCCTGCCGGTGCCGGGATCGGTGGCCGTGGCCCGCGGCTTGGGCGACGCGGCCTTCACGGAATCGGGATCGAAGCCGGGGCGCAGGAGGAAGACGATCACCGCGACCGCCATCACGGCTCCGCCCGCGATCGCCGCCTGCCGTGCTCGCGGGTCGCGTCGCGTCGCGAGCAGCCCGGCGCCTCCGAGCCCGAGCGCGCCCAGCACCAGCAGCAGCGTCGCCGCGCCGATGAAGTTCTCCCGAATGGTGAGGTTGCGGTCACGCGCCTCGGCCAGCGCGGCCTCGCGATCGGCGCGAGTCTGCGCCGCGGCGGCGGTCGCCTGCGCCTCGGCCTGCTCGCGCGCGCTGGCTGCGGCGGCGGTGTCAGCGGCGAGGCGATCCTCGAGCGAAAGGCAGGGTACGCCGACCGACGCGACCGGCTGCTTGGCCTCACGGAGGAACGCGGTCAGCTCCGAATCGGCGATGGCGAAGCCGAAGTTCGCATCGCCCTGCTCGCCGTTGGTGATCGCCGAGTTGACGCCGACCACGCGCCCGCAGCGGTCGAGCAGCGGACCGCCCGAATTGCCGCGCGCGATGTTGGCGGTGTGGAGCAGCATGTTGACGCCGGCGATCGACCGCGCGCCCGAAAAGACGCCTTGGGAGCGCACCGGCGACTGCGGGCGGATGAAGTCGCTCATCGACTGGGCGGTGGCGACGTCGACGTTGCCGGGATAGCCGAGCGCGATCAGCGCGTCGCCCTCGTCGGCGGGCCCCGCGTAGAGCGTCAGCGGCGGCAGGCTCACGCCCGAGAATTCGATGAGCGCCAGGTCGCGCGCGGGATCGACCGCGATCAGCTTGCCCTGATAGCTCTTGTCGCCCGCCGAGGGGACGATGCCGATCAGGACGTTGTCGGGATAGCGCGCCGCCGGCTCGACGACATGGGCGTTGGTGACGATGCGATTGGGCGCGACGGCGAAGCCGCTGCCATGGCCGAAGCCGACCACCTCACCCTCGACCACCGCGATGGTGACGACCCGCACCACGCCGCGGCCGGCCGCGGCGATGTCGTCGGCACGGGCCGGAGTCGCGAAGGCCAGCAGGGCGAACAGGGCGAGCAGGAAACGCACCTGCGCGCGTGTCGCAGGTCGCGGCGAGGCTTGCAAGGCGCCATGACGTCACCCCTGTGCAGATGATACGGCGTCCGAGCTCCTGCCTTCGCAGGAGCACGATCCACTTCATCCGGACAGACCTCAGAGGAAGTTATACGGATCGACATCCACCGCCACCCGCACCTTCGCCGGCCAGTCCAGTGCGCCCAGCCAGTCGCGGATCACGTCCTGCACGTCGAGCTGCCGCGTCGCGTGCACCAGCAGGCGGAAGCGGTGGCGCCCGCGCAGCATCGAGAGCGGAGCCGGGGCGGGGCCGAACACGTCCATGCCGTCCACCCGCGGCGCGGCACGGGCGATGATGCGGGCGGTCTCATCGGCCGCCGCCTTGTCCTCGCTCGACACCAGGATGGCGGCGAAGCGGCCGAACGGCGGCGCATCGGCGTCGCGGCGCGCCTCGGTCTCGGCGGCGTAGAAGGCCTCGGCGTCGCCCGAGACCAGCGCCTCGATCACGCGGGCCTTGGGTGCGTGGGTCTGGACCAGCACCGTGCCCGGCTTCTCGCCGCGGCCGGCGCGGCCGGCGACCTGCATGATCTGCTGGAAGGTGCGCTCGGCGGCGCGCAGGTCGCCGCCTTCGAGGCCCAGGTCGGCGTCGATCACCCCGACCAGCGTCAGATTCGGGAAATGGTAGCCCTTCGTCACCAGCTGGGTCCCGACGACGATGTCGATGTCATGCGCCTCCATCCGTCCGACGAACTCCGCCGCCTTGGCCGGCGACCAGATGGTGTCGGAGGTGACGATCGCGATCTTCGCGTCCGGGAACAGCGCTCTGGCCTCGTCGGCGATGCGCTCGACGCCGGGGCCGCAGGCGACCAGGCTGTCCTCGCTTTCGCATTCGGGGCAGGCGCGGGGCGTCGCAATGACGTGGCCGCAATGATGGCACGCGAGGCGGCGGATCAGCCGATGCTCGACCATCCAGGCGGTACAGTTGGGGCATTGGAAGCGATGCCCGCAGGTGCGGCACAAGGTCAGCGGCGCATAGCCTCGGCGGTTGAGGAACAGCAGCACCTGCTCGCCGCGGTCCAGCGTCTCGTCGATCGCGCGGACGAGCCGTGGGGCGATCCAGCGGCCGCGCTCCGGCGGCTCGGCGAGGAGGTCGATCGCCGCGATCGCCGGCAGCTCGGCCTTGCCGTAGCGGCCGGGCAGCTTGAGCTCGCGGTAGCGGCCGAGCTCGACCTGGTGACGCGTCTCGATCGCCGGGGTGGCGGAGGCGAGCACCACCGGGCAGCCCTCGAACCGTCCGCGCATCACCGCGACGTCGCGCGCGTGGTAATGGACGCCGTCCTCCTGCTTGAAGCTGGTCTCGTGCGCCTCGTCGACCACGATCAGCCCGAGCCTCGGGTAGGGCAGGAACAATGCCGAGCGGGCACCGACCACCACCTTGGCCTGCCCGGCTGCGATCTGGCGCCAGGCGCGGCGACGCTGCGATTGCCTGAGGCCGGAATGCCACGCTACCGGCTCGACGCCGAACCGCGCGTGGAAGCGCTTGAGGAACGGTTCGGTCAGCGCGATCTCGGGCAGCAGCACCAGCGCCTGCTTGCCCTCGCGGAGCGCCTGCGCCACGCCTTCCAGATAGACCTCGGTCTTGCCCGAGCCGGTGACGCCGTCGAGCAGGAAAGGCTCGAAGCCCTTCGCCGCGACGGATGCCTGCAGGATGCCGGCGGCATAGGCCTGGTCCCTGGTGAGCTCGGGCGGCGCATGGTCTGGGTCGGGCTCGGGATAGGGGCTGTCGAGGTCGACGGCGGTCCCCTCCAGTGCGCCGGCCTTGACCAGTCCGCGGATCACGCCTTCGGAGACATCGGCGATGGTGGCGAGCTCGCGGATCAGCCCCTGCCGGTCACCGATCCGCTCCAACGCCTGCTCGCGCTGCGCAGTCATGCGCTCGGGTGTCTTCCCGGTCGCGCGATATTCGACGATTGTCCTGCCGCCCTCCAGCGCCGAGGTCGAGGGCAGCGCCATCCTCAGCACCGCCGCCAGCGGGGCGAGGTAATAATCGGCGGTCCATTCGACGAGCCGCCGGAGCGGCGCGGGGATCGGCGGTGCATCGGCTACCGCGAGCAGGTTGCGCAGCCGGTTGTCGCCGACCTCTTCCGTGGCGAGCCGCTCCGGTTCCCATGCCACGCCGAGCAATTGCCGCGGCCCCAGCGGCGCGACCACGATCGCGCCCGGCTCGACCTCCATGCCGCGCGGCACGCGATAGTCGAGCGGTCCCAGCGCCGAATTCATGACAATCACGCGTGCCCGTGCCATCACCCCCACCTAGGATGGCCGGCGCCGGAGGGAAACAGGGGACGATGGTCGAGGCCGAACAGCTGCTGCGCGGGATCGGTCGAGCCGCCGGGGGAGCGCGTTCGGTGCTGCTGCTTCAGAAGGAATAGTTGAGCGCGAAGGTCATCGCGTGATCCATCCGGTCGCGCGCACCGTTCCGGCCGAAGCGATACTGGTTGAGGTAGCCGAGATCGCCGCGAAGCGCCTTCAGCAGCGGGATCGACAGGCCGATGGTGTTGCGCATCCGCTCGTATCCGCGCCGTTGCCCCCATCGGGTGGTGTTCGCATCGACGAAGGCTTCGTGCGTCGCGAGCAGCGACAGGCCGCTGCGCGTGAGCGGATAGGTGAAGCGCAGCTGCGGCCTCACGCGAAACCCCACCTCGTTGCCGCTCGAGTTGAAGCGCTGCTCGAATCGCGCACGCACGGCGAAACCCCCGCCGATCGCCACCGTCACCATCTGGCGCAGCCGCTCCTCGTTGGGCAGCGCATGGCCATGGTCCCAATCCTCGACATGGCGATAGCCGAAGGCGAGCTCGACGCCGTTCGCCACCGACACGCTTGCAAGCCCGCCGACCTCGGCATGGAAGAAGCCGCCGGCATCGTCGCTGAAGCGGCCGACCGTCTCGAAGGTGAGCATCGTATCGCCGGCTTGCGTCGTCGCATTCGCCGCCAGCCAGATCTGCTCGTCGGTCTGCTGCGCGCGCGCCGGCGCGGCAGCGAGCAGCATGGCGGCAAGGCAAACCAGGAGCAGGCGCATCGGCGATGCTATCGCCCTTCGTAGCGGCAGGAGCAAGATCGTCACGGTCGCTGCGATCGCGCCTCCGCACTCGCCTTGAGCGGGCGGACAGGCTACCGAGCGCCGAATCCATTGCAGGACCCGAATCATGAAATTCTTCGTCGACACCGCCGATACCGCCGAAATCCGCGATCTCGCCGCGAGCGGGCTCGTCGACGGCGTCACCACCAATCCCTCGCTGATCCACAAGGCGGGACGCGATTTCCTGGAGGTGGTGAAGGAGATCTGCTCGATAACCGACGGTCCCGTCTCGGCCGAGGTCGTCGCGCTCGACCATGAGAGCATGATGCGCGAGGCCGAGGTGGTGCGGAAGATCGCCGACAATGTCGCGGTCAAGGTGCCGCTGACCATCGACGGCCTCAAGACCTGCAAGGCGCTGACCAGCGACGGCACGATGGTGAACGTGACCCTGTGCTTCTCCGCCAACCAGGCGCTGCTCGCGGCCAAGGCGGGAGCGACTTTTGTATCGCCGTTCGTCGGCCGGCACGACGACGTCGGCTTCGACGGGATGCAGCTCATCGCCGACATCCGGCAGATCTACGACAACTACGACTTCGACACCGAGATCCTGGTCGCGAGCGTGCGCCATCCCATCCACGTCTACGAGGCCGCGCGGATCGGCGCCGACGTGATGACCGCCCCGCCGGCGGTGATCCGCCAGCTCGTCAAGCACCCGCTCACCGACAAGGGGATCGAAGGCTTCCTGGCGGACTGGGCGAAGACGGGGCAGACGATCGGCTAGAGCCCTTCGCGGTAATGCCCGCCGGCGGATCGCTCCGCCGACGGGCACCTTTCCTCCCCAGGAAAGCCCTAGGCTCCGAAGGAGCCGGGACCCCGGCGAAGGCCGGGGCCCAGTTGAGTTCGGTCAGCCGAGGCGGCCGAGACGGTGGTAGAGATTGCTGAACTTGGCCGAGCGCGGCTCGTCGGCGATCCTGCGGACGTAGTCGCCGATCGCTTCCTTCATCAGGCCGAAGTCCTCCGTCGAGAAGACGGCGCGGCTGCGGACGGGTTCTTGAGGCATTGGTCTTCTCCTTCCTTCTCGGATCTCAGGCGGCCGCGGTGAACTGCGCGGCCTCGGTCGATTCCGCCAACGCGGTGGTCGAGCTCTGCCCGCCGGCCAGCGTGGTCGCGACCAGGTCGAAATAGCCGGTGCCGACCTCGCGCTGGTGCTTGGTCGCGGTGTAGCCGTCCGCCTCGGACGCGAATTCCGCCTGCTGCAGCTCCGAATAGGCCGCCATGCCGCGATCCTTGTAGCCGCGCGCCAGCTCGAACATGCCGTGGTTGAGCTGGTGGAAGCCGGCGAGCGTCACGAACTGGAACTTGTAGCCCATCGCGCCGAGCTCGCGCTGGAAGCGGGCGATGGTGTCCCGGTCGAGGTTCTTCTCCCAGTTGAAGCTCGGCGAGCAGTTATAGGCCAACAGCTTGTCCGGATGCTCGCGCCGGATCGCCTCTGCGAAGCGTTTCGCATCGTCCAGATTGGGGTGCGAGGTCTCCCACCACAGCAGGTCGGCGTGGCTGGCGAAGGCGAGGCCGCGCTTGATGCAATGGTCGACGCCGGTGCCCTCCTTCAGGCGGAAGAAGCCTTCCGGCGTGCGCTCGCCGGTGAGGAACTCGCGATCGCGCTCGTCGACGTCGGAGGTGATCAGCTTCGCGCTCTCGGCATCGGTGCGGGCGATGACCAGGGTCGGCACGCCCGAGACGTCCGCCGCCAGCCGCGCCGCGTCGAGGTTGCGGACGTGCGCCTGGGTCGGGATCAGCACCTTGCCGCCGAGATGGCCGCACTTCTTCTCGGACGCGAGCTGGTCCTCGTAATGCACGCCCGCGGCGCCGGCGGCGATGTACGCCTTCATGATCTCGAAGCAGTTGAGCGGTCCGCCGAAGCCGGCCTCGGCGTCGGCGACGATCGGGGCGAACCAGTCGCGGCCGGCGCCGCCCTCCATATGCTCGATCTGGTCGGCGCGCTGCAGCGTCGCGTTGATGCGGCGCGCGAGTTCCGGGCCGGCGTTGGCGGGGTAGAGCGACTGGTCCGGGTACATCTGCCCGGCGGTGTTGGCATCGGCCGCGACCTGCCAGCCCGACAGATAGATCGCCTTCAGCCCTGCGCGGACCATCTGCATCGCCTGGTTGCCGCTGAGCGCGCCGAGGGCATTGATATAGTCCTCGCTCCGGAGCAGCTCCCACAGCCTGAGCGCGCCGCGGCGGGCGAGCGTGTGCTCGACCGGCACTGAACCGCGCAGCTTCGCGACATCGTCCGCCGAATAGGGCCGCACGATGCCGTCGAAACGGCCGGCCGGGGCAGGGATGAGGTCTTCGAAGGTGGTCGGCATTGTTCATTCCTTGACAGGTTCGATCCTTCTGTAAGGAAATCTTGACCAAGTTGACTATGGTCGATGGCGTGGCTTCGAGGTAAGGCTGTATTTTGGCTAGTTGACTCCTTTGAAAGCGTGTAAATAATTTACAAACCTCAGCTCCTCCCGGCCCGGGGAGGGGATCATCGCGGAGCGATGGTGGAGAGGGTGGGCCGCAAGCGACAGCCGAGAGGAGAGCCCCCTCCACCACGCACTTCGTGCGCGGTCCCTCTCCCGTGCCGGGGAGGAGTTTGGGTGGAACGTAACGAAAACATCTAGCTGTAGGAAAGCGGAAAATGATGCAGCGCAAGCTTCTCGCCGGCCATGCGGTGCGGCGGCTCAGGCGGCAGCATGGGCTGACCCAGGCGGTGATGGCGGAGATGCTGGGGATTTCGCCGAGCTATCTCACGCTGGTCGAGAAGAACCAGCGGCCGCTGAGCGCGACCCTGCTGCTGCGGCTGGCCGAGGCGTTCGATTTCGACCCGCGCGCGTTGGCGGCTGGCGATCCGGGCGGCGGCGCGGAGGCGATCCGGCGGCGGCTGGCCGATCCGATGTTCGCGGACCTGGAGATCGACCGGTCGGAGCTGGAGGAATGGCTGGCCGGCGCGCCGGGCGGTGCGGAGGCGTTCGCGCGCGCCTATGACCGGATCGGCGCGGGCGGCACGGCGGCCGAGGAATCGCCCGACGCAGGCGCGCTGGTGCGACGCGAGATCGAGCGGTGGCGGGGGCATTTCGCCGATCTCGACGCCGCCGCCGAAGCGCTGGCCGACGATCTGCGCCAGGGCGCCGGTGACCTCCATGGCGCAATGGCGGAGCGGCTGCGCGTCAAGCACCAGCTGTCGATCCGCATCCTGCCGATCGAGGTGCTGCCCGACGTGCGCGTGCGGCTCGATTTCCATGCGCGCCAGCTCCAGCTTTCAGAGACGCTCGATCCGGCTTCGCGGACGTTCGCGCTGGCGCGGCAGCTCGGGCTTGCCGAGGCGCGGGCGGAGATCGACGCCCTCGCCCGTGGCGCCGGCTTCACCGATCGCACCGCCGAGCGGCTGTTCCGGCGTCACCTTAGCGGCTATTTCGCCGCGGCGGTGATGATGCCCTACGCTCGTTTCCTGCGCGCGTGCGAGGCGACCGGATACGACCTCGAGCTGCTGCGCCGCCGCTTCGGCGCCAGCGTCGAGCAGGTGGCGCACCGGCTCACGACCTTGCAACGCGTGGGCGGACGCGGGCTGCCGTTCTTCATGCTGCGCAGCGACCGGGCGGGGCAGGTGTCGAAACGCTTCGCCGGGGCGAGCGGATCGCCGCTGGCCGAGGGGCCGAGGTTGTGTCCGCTGTGGGACCTGTTCGCCGCCTTCACCCGGCCGGACGAGCGGATCGTGCAGCTGGTGGCATTGGAGGACGGCAGCCGCTGGTTCACCAGCTCGCGCTGCGTCGGGCCGGCGGGCGGCTGGAGCGGAGCGGTGCACGCGCGGTTCGCGGTGACGCTGGGGCTGGCGGCGGAGCTTGCCGGCGGACTCGCCGCCGCGCGCGGCATCGACCTCAACGGCGAGGCGGTACCGATCGGCCTCGGCTGCCGGGCGTGCACGCGCCCCGACTGCCCGCAGCGCTCGGCGCCGCCGGCCGGGCGGACGCTGGTGGTGAGCGAGCGGGAGGCGGGCGTGTCGCCGTTCGGGTTCACAGGGGATTGAGGCGGTCATTCCGGCGCGGGCGGGCTGGAGTTGGGGCACCCGGAAGGCGTCGACCCCAACGCCGAACGGCAGCTCGATCCGATTGACTTTCCGCAAATCACGCAACATATAAAGTTTCATGAGACGCGACAGCAGATTGTCGGGCGTGCTCCACGTCCTGCTCCATATGGCCGAACACAGCGGTCCCGTGACCTCGGAGCTGCTGGCCAAGGCGATGAGCACCAATCCCGTCGTGATCCGGCGGATCATGGCGGGCCTGCGCGAGCGGGGCTATGTGCGCTCGGAGAAGGGGCATGGCGGCGGCTGGACGATCGCCTGCGACCTTTCCACCGTGACCTTGCGCGACGTCTACGACGCGCTCGGCTCGCCCGAGCTGCTGGCGATGGGCAACCGGACCGAAGCGCCCGGCTGCCTGGTCGAGCAGGCGGTGAACGCCGCGCTGGAACAGGCCTTCCACGATGCCGAGGCGCTGCTGCTCGCCCGGCTCGGGGAGGTGACGCTTGCCGAGCTCAGTGCCGATTTCCACGCGCGGATGATCGCGCGCGGCCCCTATGACCTGGAGAAAGTCCATGCCGCTTGATGCTTCCGCGGATTTCGACGCGATCGTGGTGGGAGGCAGCTTCGCCGGCCTGTCCGCCGCCACCTATCTCGCCCGGGCGCGGCGGCGGGTGTGCGTCGTCGACGCGGGGCGGCCACGCAATCGCTTCGCCGACGAATCGCACGGTTTCCTGAGCCACGACGGCAGCGATCCGCGCGCCATCCTGGCGGCGGCGCGGGCGCAGGTGGCGGCCTATCCGACCGTCGGCATCGTCGATGGCGAGGCGGTGGAGGCGCGGCCCGAAGGGGAAGGATTCGTCGTCAGCCTGGCCGGCGGCGAGACATTGGCTGCGGCACGGGTGGTGCTCGCCTTCGGGCTCACCGATGTCCTGCCGCCGTTGCCGGGTCTCGAGCAGCGCTGGGGCAAGACCGTGCTGCATTGTCCCTATTGCCACGGGTTCGAGTTCGCCGACGAGCAGCTCGGCGTGCTCTACACGATGCCGAATTCGATCCATGGCGCGATGCTGATCGCCGAATGGGGACCGACGACGCTCTATCTCGACGGGCAGGCGGTGCTCGACGCCGAGAGCGAGGCGGAACTGGTGCGGCGCGGCGTGGCGATCGAGCCGGCGCCGCTCGCCGGGCTGGAGGGGAAGGGGGCCGGACTGTCGCACGTCCGCTTCGCGGACGGGCGGCGGCGGGCGATCGACGCGCTGTTCGTCGCGCCGCGCTCGCATCTCGCCAGCCCGCTCGCGGGGCAGTTGGGCTGTGCAGTTGACGAGGGGCCGATGGGCCCGGTCGTGCGTACCGACGGCGAGAAGAAGACGACGGTGCCGGGCGTCTATGCCGCGGGCGACATCGCCCGCGCGCCGCACAGCGTGAGCTGGGCGGTGGCCGACGGGGTGATGGCGGGCGTGGCGGCGCATCGCTCGCTGGTGTTCGGTTGAGGAGGGTGCCGGGCGAGGGCCGCCGCCGGTTACCGCTCCTCCTCCGGCGGTTCGATCTCGAGGCGCCAGCTGTGGTTCTGGACCATCGTTGAAGGTACCGGCCGGCCTTGTCCGTCGAGCGCGGGCCTGAAGCGGAAACGCCGCTCGATAAGGCTGCACGTATAGACGTCAAGGCGAGGGTTGCCGCTCGAACGTGCGACCTCGCAATCGGTGACGCGGCCATCGGTCCCGATGCCGTAGCGCACGCCGACGGTGCCGTCGAAATTTGCATCGACGATGTCGTCGGGAAAATCGGAATCGGTGATCCTGCCCCTGATCTGCCGCGGCGGCGTCTCGTCCTCCCAGCCGCCGCCGTCGCCGTCCCCGGAGCCGCCGCTGCCGGTGCCGTCGCCGATCCCGCCGGCGCCGGTGCCGGGGCCCGGAACCGGAGCGGCGCCGGTCGAGGCCTCGTTGCCGGTCAGGGGCTTGGGCGCGGCCACGACGGGCGCGGGCAGGGGGATCGGGATGACCGGGGGCGGGGCGGCGATCTCGGTCGCCTTGGAGCGCAGGTTCGGCGGCGAGGCCTCGCCCTCCGGGCGCGTGTTGCGGACCGGATCGGGGACGACCTTCTCCGGCGGGGGAGGGGGCGGTTCGGGCGTGACGCCGAACAGCTTGAGATCGTCGCTCGGCCGCTGGGTGAAGTGCACGGCCAGGCCGACGACCAGCGCATAGCCGAGCAGCGCCTGCACCGCGATCGCCGCGATCGCCGGGCCGATGCGGTCCCGAGGACTGGATCGATACGCCGTCACGCCTGCTCACATGGGGAATCGTCCGGGGTTTCCCAAGAGCATCGGGCGGATGAACGGGGACTGGCCGGCGCGATCCGGGCTCCTGCGAAAGCAGAAGCAGTGTCACGGAAGTCTCGCTTGCGGCCTGGGCTCCTGCTTTCGCAGGAGCACCGATACCTGATGTGATCTGAGCGGGACCCTAAGTCTGATTTGGCCTCGCACGCCGAGGTTCGTATGGCCAAGGGCCGTACGCCGATGTCATTCCTCCACCTGATCGGCAGCATGGAGGGAGCGTGGAGCGGGTTCGATCCAAGATTGGCGGACGCCTGCGAGCGTGCCTGCCGGCCCTCGTCCTCGTCGGTGCAGCGCCGGCGGAGCGGCTGAGCATCATAGGTACGGCGCAGCGGTTTGCGCCGGGGATCGCATCGACCCGCTTTTCCGAGGTGCGGCTGACGCTCAGCCCCGACAACCGAACGGCGCTGTGGTTCAGCCGCGACCGGCCGGGCGGCGCGGGCGGGTACGACATCTGGATGTCGCGCCGCACCGCCAGGGGCTGGGAGCCGGCGCGGCCGGTCCCGTTCAACAGCGCCGGGCGCGACTTCGATCCGGCCTTCTCCGCCGACGGGCGCTTCGTCTATTTCTGCTCGGACCGGGCAGGCGGCTCGGGCGGGGACGATGTCTACCGCGTGGCGGTGGCCGGCGGCGGCTTCGGCGAGCCGGTGAACCTCGGGCCGGAGGTGAACAGCAAGGGCAACGAGTTCGCGCCGATGCTCTCGCCCGACGGGCGCACGCTGCTGTTCTCGAGCGACCGGCCGGGCGGCGCCGGCGGGCACGACCTCTACGTCGCGCGGCGGCGGGGCGACGGCTTTGCCGCGGCCAGGCCGCTCCCCGGCGCGATCAACACCTCGGCCAACGAGTTCGACGCGACCTTCCTCGCCGACGGCGCGACGATCGTCTTCGCCCGCGCGATGGATTTCCGGAAGGACCGCGTCGATCTGTTCCATGCCGCGCCGTCACGCGGGCGCTACGACGCCGGGGCGCTGCTGCCCGGCAGCGTCAACAACGACCGCGATGCTTATGGGCCGATGCTCGACTGGTCCGATCGCGGGCGGCTGATCTTCTCCGGGCACCGGGACGACGGGGGCATGGACCTGTATCGGATCCGCTACCGTCTGAGTGCTGCGCGATAACGTCGGTCCGTGCCGTGCTCCTGCGCAGGCAGGAGCCTTGGCCTCAAACACAGGTCCCTATCATCCAGGGCTCCTGCCTGCGCAGGAGCACAAGTCCTATGCGGCCTGAGTGCGGACATCCGGCCGGCATCTGCTGGAGCTCGCCCTCGATCCGGTGCGTGGCGAAACATCCAATTTCGAGGGGAAGCGCGGGGACCAACCTCAGATCCTCCCCGCCAGCGGGAGGACCTTGGAGGACTCAGCAGTTGGGCACGTACACGGCGAGCCCGCCGAGCGAGGTCTCTTTGTAGCTTTCCTTCATGTCGGCGCCGGTGCGCCGCATGGTGTCGATCACCTGGTCCAGCGTGACATGGTGATGCCCGTCGCCGGTGAGCGCGAGCCGGGCGGCGTCGATCGCCTTGACCGCGCCCATCGCGTTGCGTTCGATACAGGGAATCTGCACGAGCCCTCCGATCGGATCGCAGGTGAGCCCGAGATTGTGCTCCATGCCGATCTCGGCGGCGTTCTCGACCTGGGCGTTGCTGCCGCCGAGCACGGCGCACAGCCCCGCCGCCGCCATCGAGCAGGCGACGCCGACCTCGCCCTGGCAGCCGACCTCGGCCGCGGAGATGCTGGCGTTGCGCTTGTAGAGCGCGCCGATCGCCGCCGCGGTGAGCAGGAACGTGCGGCGCCCCTCCGCGGTGCCGTGGTGGAAGCGGTCATAGTAGCGCAGCACCGCCGGGATGATTCCGGCCGCGCCATTGGTGGGGGAGGTCACGACCTTGCCGCCTGCCGCATTCTCCTCGTTGACCGCGATCGCCCACAGGTTGATCCAGTCGAGCGTCGCCAGCGGGTCGGCGGCGAGCCGCTCGGCGCGATCGAGCAGCGAGGCGCGCAGCTGCGGCGCGCGCCGCCCGACCTTGAGCCCGCCGGGCAGCTCGCCGCGCTGGGCGAGACCGCGGTCGATGCAGCTCTCCATCGCCGCGGCGATGCGGTCGATCCCGGCCAGCGTCTCCTCATGCGGCCGCTGCGCGTCCTCGTTGGCGAGCGCGACCTCGGCGATCGTCATCCCGCGCTCGCCCGCCATGTCGAGCAGCTCGGCGGCGGTGCGGAACGGGAAGGGGAGGTCGATCTTGTCCTCCTCCGGCTGGTTGGCGCGGGCCTGGTCCTCGTCGAGCACGAAGCCGCCGCCGATCGAATAATAGGTGCGCGCGAGCAGCGAGCTTCCCTCCTCGTCGCGCGCGTCGAAGTGCATCCCGTTGGGATGGAAGGCGAGCTGCTCGCGCCCGAGCCAGAGGATGTCCTGGCGCTCGTCGAACGCGATGGGGCGCGTGCCGCCGAGCATCAGCCGTCCGGACTCGCGGACCCGCTCGATCAGCGCCGGCACCGCATCGGGATCGGCGCTTTCGGGGTCGATGCCATGCAGCCCGACGATCGTCGCGGTGTCGGTGGCATGGCCGAAGCCGGTCAGCGCGAGCGAGCCGTAGAGCGAGACGATGATGCGGTGCGCCCGCTCCAGCATCCCGCGCTGACGGAGCAGGGCGACGAAGCGGCAGGCGGCGGTCATCGGCCCCATCGTGTGGGAGCTCGACGGGCCGACGCCGATCTTGAACAGCTCGAACAGGCTTACGGACATGGGGGACCTATATAGGTGCTGGTTCGCGGCGCATATTCCCGACCGTCATCCCGGCCAAGGCCGCGATCCAAGGGCGGTGTCCTGCTTGGCTCCGGATCCCAGCGTTCGCGGGGATGACGATGGAGAACGAATCCTCTAATCGCCGCGCCGGAACCGAAAGCCGCTCCGACCGGTTTGCTGCCTCGCTAACCTTTGTCAGGATCCCCCGCCCATGTCGTTGCGTACCCAGGTCGCGTTGTCGCTGTCCGTCGGCCTTTCGTCCTTCGCCTTCGCCGGCGCCGCGCACGGCCAGGCCTTCTACCTCCAGGAACAGTCGGCGCGCGGGGCGGGACGGGCCTTTTCCGGCGAGGTCGCCGACACCGGGCCGTCGTCGCTGTGGTGGAACCCGGCCGCGATCGCCGGGGCGACCGACATCGAGGCGGCGATCGCCGCCGCCGCGATCCTGCCGCGCGGCGAGGTGACCGACACCGGCACGCTGATCGCCCGGCCGGGCCAGCCGCTCGCGCCGGTCGGGGGCGATGCGACGACGCGCAACCCGATCGACAACGGCGTGCTGCCGTCGGGCGCGATCGCGGTGCCGCTGTCGAGCCGGGTCGCGGTAGGCCTCGCGGTTTCGTCGCCCTACAGCTTCACCACCGATTATCCGGCGACGAGCTGGGCGCGCTACGGCGCCGCGCGCACCAAGCTGCTCACCATCGACATCCAGCCGTCGATCGCGTTCGCCGCGACCGATTGGCTGCGGATCGGCGCCGGCGTCAACGTCGAATATACCGACGCCAGCCTCAGCAACGCACTGCCCAACGTACAGGCGACGCTGCCCGACGGGCGGCAGAAGCTGAAGGGCAACGGCTGGGACGTGGGCTGGACCGCGGGCGTCCAGCTCCACAACGACTGGGCGACGGTCGGCGTCAGCTACAAGTCGGCGATCAAGCATCATCTGACCGGCGACCTCGAGATCAGCGGGCTGGTCGGGCCGCTCGCCTCCTCGAACATGTCGCTCTCCGATGTCGAGGCGACCTTCTACACCCCTGCGCAGATCATCGTCGGCGGCCGCTTCCGCGCCACCAACCGCCTCACCCTCAACGCGCAGGCGGTACGCTTCACCTGGAACAAGTTCGACGCGATCCGCCTCGGCGCGCCGCTCAATACCGCCCTCCCGGAGAACTATCGCAACAGCTGGAGCCTTGCCGGCGGTGTCGACTATGCCGTCTCGCCCAAGCTGACGCTGCGCGCCGGCGTTCAGCGCGCGATCACCCCGACCGTCGACGGCGAGCGCGACGCGCGCGTGCCCGACGCCAACCGCTGGAACTTCGGTGCGGGCGCCTCCTATGCGGTCAGCTCGGGCTTCACCGTCGATGCGGCGGCCAACTATGTCGACTTCGCCGACGCGACGATCGACCGCGTGACCGCCGCCTATGTCGGAACGCCGGCGCAGACGCCGATCCTCACCTCCGGCGAGCTCAGCGACGCTCACGCCGTCGTATTGTCGCTGGGCGGGCGTTTCAGGTTCTGAGCGGTCCGGATCGTCATGCCGGGCTTGGTCCGGCATCCACCGGAACGCAAGCGAAGGACAAGAAGTGCTTGCGTCTTGCTCGGCCGCACGGTGACCCCCGGAACAAGTCCGGGGTGACGGAGGATGGGCGAGCTGACAATCGATAGCAGCTTCCCGGATTGCGCACTCAGGGAACGGACAGATCGGTCCATTTCGCGCTGCCCGCGCTGCTCGCGACCGCCGCCTCGACGAAGGCCATGGTGCGCAGGCCGTCGTCGAGCGAGGGAAACCACGCTTCTCCGAGGGCGGGCGCAACGTCCGCACCGCCCCGGATCGCCGCCGCGAGCTCGCGGTAGAGATTGGCGAAGGCCTCGATATAGCCTTCCGGATGCCCTGACGGCGTACGGAATCGGCCTGCCGTCTCCGGCGCCAGCCCCGGCCCGGCCGCGCGCACGATTTCCGTCGGCCGGTCGAGCCAGCGCAGGGTGAGCGTGTTGGGCTCCATCTGCGCCCATTCGAGTCCGCCCGTCTCGCCGTAGACCCTGAGGCGCAGGCCGTTCTCCTCGCCGGCCGCGACCTGGCTCGCCTTCAGCGTGCCGCGCGCGCCGCCTTCGAAGCGGAGCAGCGCCGAGACGTCGTCGTCGAGGCGCCGGCCGGGGACGTGGACGGTGAGGTCGGCGCTGAGCGACTCGACCCTGAGGCCTGAGACGTGCTCGGCGAGCTGAAAGGCGTGCGTGCCGATGTCGCCCAGGCATCCGCCCAGCCCGGCACGTGCCGGATCGGTGCGCCATTCGGCCTGCTTCTGGCCCTCGCGGTCGATCGGCGTGCTCAGCCAGCCTTGGAGGTATTCGACCTGCACCAGCCGGATCCGGCCGAGATCGCCCCGCGCAACGCGGAGCCGCGCCTCCTCGACCAGCGGGTAGCCGCTGTAGGTGAAGGCGAGCGCATAGAGACGGCCGCTGCGACGAACCGCGTCGCGGATCGCCAGCGCCTCGTCGAGGTTCAGCGCCATCGGCTTTTCCGACAGGACGTGGAAGCCGGCGTCGAGCGCCGCGATCGCCATCGGCGCGTGGAGGTGATTCGGCGTGACGATCGCCAGCGCTTCCATCCGCTGATCTTCGGGCAGCGCACGCTCGCCGGCGATCAGCGCATCGAAGGTCGGATAGACGCGCGACGGATCGAGCCCGAGCCCCTCGCCGCTGCGGACATTGCGCTCCGCATCGGTGCTGAAGGCGCCCGCGACCAGCGCATAGTCGCCGTCGAGCGCCGCCGCCATGCGGTGTACCGCGCCGATGAAGGCACCTTCGCCGCCGCCGGCCATGCCGTAGCGGATTCTGCGTTGCGTGCTCGCGACCATCCTCTCCCTTTCGGTTTCGACGATTCGATTGATAACGATGTCAGACAGTGGTTGCATCCTGCGGTCGAGACCGGTTACATGAGGCGACCGATCGTTTCCAGACCGGAGAGGATAATGAAATTTTTGGTCGGGTTGCTGCCGGTGGCGGCGTCGATAGCGCTCGCACCGGCCATGTTGCCGCCCGTGCAGGCTCAGGCTGCGCCCGATCCCGGCGCGCAGGCGTTCGGCCAATGCCGCGCGTGCCATACGCTCCAGGCTGGGGCCAAGGGCACGATGGGCCCCAATCTCCATGGGCTGTTCGGCAGGCAGGCCGGGACCGCGCCGGGCTTCACTAATTACAGCACGGCGCTCAAGGCCTCGAAGATCCGCTGGAACGAGCAGACGCTCGACCAGTATCTCGCCGCGCCGACGCAGAAGGTACCGGGTACGCGGATGGTGATGCGGGTGCCGGATGCGGCGAAGCGCAAGGCGCTGATCGCCTATCTCAAGACCGCAACCAAATGATGCGCGGAGGGCGCCGGTGAAGGGTCCCGCCGTCTTCCTCGCCCAGTTCATGGGCGACGCGGCGCCGTTCGACACGCTGGCGTCGGCCGCCCGCTGGATGGCGGACGCGGGCTATGTCGGGGTGCAGATCCCGACCTGGGACCCGCGCTGCATCGATCTCAGGCGCGCCGCCGAGAGCCAGGATTATTGCGACGAGCTCGCCGGCACCTGCCGCGAGGCGGGCGTCGAGATCACCGAGCTGTCGACGCATCTCCAAGGCCAGCTCGTCGCGGTCCATCCCGCCTATGACGCCGCGTTCGACGGCTTCGCGCCCGAGGCGGTGCACGGCAAGCCCGCCGAGCGCCAGGCGTGGGCGGTCGAGCAGCTCCATCTTGCCGCCAGGGCGAGCAGGCGGCTCGGCCTCAACGCCCATGCCACCTTCTCCGGAGCGCTGGCCTGGCCGTTCTTCTATCCCTGGCCGCAGCGTCCGGCCGGGCTGATCGAGGAAGCCTTTGCCGAGCTGGCACGGCGGTGGCGGCCGATCCTCGCCGCGTTCGAGGATGCCGGAGTCGACCTCGCCTATGAGATCCACCCGGGCGAGGACCTGCACGACGGCGCGACCTTCGAGCGGTTCCTGGCCGCGGTCGGCAACCATCCGCGCGCGAACATCCTCTACGATCCCAGCCATTATGTGCTGCAGGCGCTCGATTATCTCGAGTTCATCGACATCTATCACGAGCGCATCCGGATGTTCCACGTCAAGGACGCCGAGTTCAATCCGACCGGGCGCTCGGGCGTCTACGGCGGCTACCAGGACTGGATCGACCGGCCCGGCCGCTTCCGCTCGCTGGGCGACGGGCAGGTCGACTTCACCGGCATCTTCTCGAAGCTGACCCAGTTCGGCTATTCGGGCTGGGCGGTGCTCGAATGGGAATGCTGCCTCAAGCATCCCGAGGATGGCGCGCGCGAAGGGGCCCCGTTCATCGCCGCGCACATGATCCGCCGGCCCGAGCGCGCCTTTGACGATTTCGCCGCGGGCAGCGATCCGGGGCTCAATCGCAAGCTGCTGGGGCTGGGCTGACGGCCGGTCGGACAAGAACGACAAGGGGAGGGAGAGCGGCAATGGCCGAGACGTTGAACAAGGGACGGCTGTTCTGGCTGGGCGTGCTGGCCCTGTTCACCGCGGCCTCCAGCCTGGCGATCCGCGGTGCGATCGCCAGCGGGCTCAAGGCCGAATGGATCGACCCGATCGCGCCGCTGCAGGCAGGCGAGCTGCTCGCCGCCGCCCTGGGCGCGGCCTTCCTCAGCTTCGCGATCACCTTGTTCGTCGCCAGCGCCTTTCTCGACCAGCTCGGCATGAAGCGGTGCCTGCTGGCAGCCGGCCTGTGCTTCATCCTGGGGCCGTTGCTGATCGTCACCGCGGGCCACCTCGCCAGCGGCATGACCGTCTACACGTTCGTCTGGCTCGGGATGCTGGTCAGCGGCATCGGCTGGGGATTGACCGAGGCGACGATCAACCCGTTGACCGCGCAGCTCTATCCCGAGGACACCACCCACCGACTCAACGTGCTGCACGCCTGGTTCCCCGGCGGGATCATCGTCGGCGGGCTGATCGGCTTCTTCCTGTCCGCGACCCTGCCGTGGCAGGGGATCATGGCGCTGGTGATGATCCCCGCCGCCGCGACCGTCCTGATCGCCGCGACCACCAGCTTCCCGCCGCCGCTCCGCGCCCAGAGCGGCGTGAGCTTCGGCGAGATGGTGACCGAGGTGTTCCGCCGCCCCAGCTTCTTCATCTGGTTCAGCGCGATGTTCCTCACCGCCGCATCGGAGCTGGCGCCGGGCCAGTGGATCGACGTCGCCCTGTCGAACCGCGTTGGGATGCGCGGCATCCTGCTGCTGGTCTACGTCAACGCGCTGATGTTCGTGTTCCGCCATTTCGCGGGCCGGCTGGCCAACCGGATCTCGAATCCCGGGCTGCTGTGGGTATCGAGCCTGCTTGCCGCGATCGGGCTGTTCATGCTGAGCCAAGCGCAGTCGCCGGTCGCAGCGATCCTCGCCTCGACGGTGTGGGGCCTCGGCGTCTGCGTGATGTGGCCGACGATGCTCGCCTCGGTCGCCGAACGCTATCCGCGCGGTGGATCGTGGGCAATGGGCTTGGTCGGATCGGCGGGGGCGCTCGCGAGCTTCTTCGTGCTGCCGCTGCTGGGGGCGATGTTCGATCGCGCCAAGATCGAGTTCGCCGGCGGCCCCGAAGCCTTTGCGAAGCTGGCCGGCGCGGCGAAGCTCGCGGTCGAGGATGCCGCGGCGTCGGTCTCTTTCCAGCGGCTGGCGATCCTGCCGGTCGTCCTGCTCGCGGTGTTCGGCTTCATCTGGCTGCGCGAACGCGGCAAGTCGCGTGCCGTTCTCGCGGGGGAGGCGGCATGAAGCTCAGCCGGCGATCGGTCCTGGCGGCGAGCGCCGCCACCGCGGGCGCGGCGGCGATGGCGCGCGCGGCCCCCGCGCAGGATGCCGGGCGCTTCTCGCTCGGCTATGCGCCGCACGAGGGCAGCTTCGCGAGCCGCGGCGGCCTCATCGACCAGATCGCCTATGCCGCCGACCAGGGCTTCCGCGCCTGGGAGGACAATACGGCGCGCGACCGCCCGGTCGCCGAGCAGAATGCGATGGCGAAGGCGCTGGCGGACCGCGGCATGACGATGGGCGTGTTCGTCGTGAGTATGCCCAGATGGGCCGATTTCCGCCCGGTGCTGGGCGGCGACGACGATGCGGAGCGCGAGGCGTTCCTGGCGGACGTCCGTGCCTCGGTCGAGGTCGCCAAGCGGCTCAACGCCAAGTGGATGACGGTGGTGACCGGCTTCGTGGACCGCCGGGTGCCGGTCGAGATCCAGACTGCCCGTGTCATCGACCTGATGCGCCGCGCTGCCGAGATCTGCGAACCGCACGGGCTGGTGATGGTGATGGAGCCGCTCAACACGCTGGTGAACCACCCCGGCATCTTCATGCGGACGATCCCGCAGGGCTTCGCCGTCGCCCGCGCGGTGAACAGCCCGTCGGTGAAGGTGCTCGCCGACCTCTATCATCAGCAGATTCAGGCCGGGAACCTGATCAACACGCTCGAGACGTGCTGGAGCGAGATCGCCTATATCCAGTTCGGCGACAATCCGGGCCGCAACGAGCCGGGCACCGGCGAGGTCAATTATCGCAATGTCGTGAAGTGGCTGCGCGAGCGGAAGTTCGCCGGCGTGATCGGCATGGAGCACGGCAATTCGCTGAAGGGCCGTGCCGGCGAGGACCGGCTGGTGGCGGCCTATCGCGAGATCGACCGTGCCTGAGGAAGGAAGCCGCTTGAGGTATGTTGCGCGAATGAGTTTGGCGGCCGGCGTGCGCCCGCTGCCCGGAACGGCGCTGAGCCGCGATTCGACAGGAGGTGTGCAGTGATTATCGACCGCAGGGACGCGATGGCCGGCATCGTCGCGATGTTCGGCACCGCGCTGTTCGCGCCGATCGCGCGGGCGGCGGGGCAGGTCGCCGCGACCGAGCTGATCAACGACGGTCCGCCCAGCGCCGGCGTCTTCACCGCCGAGCAGCGGGCGCTGGTGAGCGCGCTCAGCGAGCGCGTGATCCCGACCACCGACACGCCGGGCGCGATCGCCGCGGGTGTGCCGCAGTTCATCGAGAAGCTGCTCGCCGACTGGGCGATGCCCGAGGACAAGAAGCCGATCGTCGCCGGCCTCGACGCGATCGAGGCGCGCAGCCAACGCGATTACAAGGTCGCCGCCGCCAAGGCGACGCCGCAGCAGCAAGACGCGCTGCTGACGCTGGCGATGGAGGACAAGATCGACGGCGGCGCCGACTTCTTCGAGAAGTTCCGCCAGCTCGTCATCTCCGGCTACTACACCTCGGAGATCGGCATCACCCAGGAGCGCGAATATCTCCCGGTGCCGGGCCAGTACGACGGCGCCTTCCCCTATTCCAAGGTCAACAAGGTCTATTCGTCATGATGGCAACGCGACGTCACATCCTCGCCGGCGGTGCAGTTCTGGCGACCGCCCTTGCCGCCGGCCCGCTGGCCGCCGCGCGCGCCTCGCGGCCGATCGGGCTGCAGCTCTACACCGTGCGCGAGCTGTTCCAGGCCGATCCGATGGGCACGCTCGAGAAGGTCGCGACGATCGGCTACCGCGAGGTCGAGTACGGCGGCGGCGGCTACGACACGATGGACCATGCCGCGCTCCGCAAGACGATGGACCGATTGGGCCTCAAGGCGCCGTCGATCCACGTCGGCTACGACGCGCTCGCCGGCAAGCTCGACGCGGTGGTGGCGATGGCGCGCACGCTCGGCGCCGACGCCATCGTCCTGCCCTATATGGTCGACCAGTACCGCACGGCCGAGGCCTGGCCGCGCGCGGTCGCCGATTTCAACCGCTTCGCCGGCGAGCTCAAGAAGGCGGGCCTCGGCTTCGCCTATCACAACCATGACTTCGAGTTCACCAACAAGGTCGGCGACCGCACCTTGTACGACGTGCTGATCGCCGAGCGCGATCCGGCGCTGGTCAAGCTCGAGATCGACCTGTTCTGGGCGATCAAGGCCGGGCAGGACCCCAAGGCGCTGATCCGCCGCGTGGCCGGCCACGTCTACGCCTATCACGTCAAGGACATGACCGCCGACGGCGCGATGACCAGCGTCGGCAAGGGCACGATCGACTTCGCCGACATCTTCACGCTCAACGACACGGCGGGCGTCAAGCATTTCTACGTCGAGAACGACCAGTCGCCGGCGCCCTATCTGCCGGACATCACCACCAGCTTTGCGACACTCAGCCGGCTCTTCGCCTGACCCGGCCACGAAGGAACCTTTCACATGGCAGCGACGGACCAATTCGACGCGATCGTCATCGGCTCAGGAGTGAGCGGTGGCTGGGCAGCCAAGGAGCTGACCGAAAAAGGGCTGCGCGTGCTGATGCTCGACCGCGGCGTGATGGTCGAGCACGGCGAGAACTATGACTACGACGGCAAGCCGCCGTACGAGATCCCGGCGCGCAACATCATGCCCCAGCGGCTGACCGAGAGCGACTATTTCATCGCCAAGCACGGCTATGTCTCGCCGGGGAGCATGAAATTCTACAACAACGACCGGCTCAATCCCTATGCCTATGACGAGGGCTCCAAATTCTACTGGATCCGTCCGGGCGCGGTCGGCGGCAAGTCGCTGATCTGGGGACGCTGGTCGTTCCGCTGGGCGCCCGAGGACTTCGAGGCGAACAAGCGCGAGAACGTCGGGATCGACTGGCCGATCCGCTACGACGATCTCGCCCCCTGGTACAGCTATGTCGAGAAATACATCGGCGTGTCGGGATCGCGCGAGAACCTGCCGCAGCTGCCCGACAGCGAGTTCCAGCCGCCGATGCAGATGAACATCGCCGAGAAATGGGTGAAGGAGCGGCTCGAGGCGACCTCGCCGGGGCGCAAGCTCATCAACACGCGCCTCTCCAACATGACCGAGGATAAGCCCGACCAGGGCCGTTCCAAGTGCCAGTTCCGCAACCAGTGCGGCCGCGGCTGCTCGTTCGGCGCCTATTTCTCGACGCAGGCGGTGACCTTGCCCGCCGCCCGTGCGACCGGGCGGCTGACGCTGCGCTCGGACGCGGTGGTCAGCAACCTCGTCTACGATGCCGCGCGCAAGCGGGTCACGGGCGTGCGCGTGGTCGACACCAAGACCAAGCAGGCGGAGGTCATTCCGGCGCGGCTGGTCTTCCTGTGCGCCTCGGCGATGGCGTCGAACCAGATCCTGCTGAACTCGCGGCCGGAGGGCAGCGGCCGCAGCTATTTCGACACCAGCGGCACGCTCGGCCGCTATGTGATGGACCATATCTTCCGCGTCGGCGTCTCGGGCGAGATCCCGGGCATGACCGAATATATCGAGTACGGCCGGCGGCCGGGCGGGGTCTACATTCCGCGCTTCCGCAACGTCGGCGGCGAGGAGGGCGTCGGCTTCAAGCGCGGCTATGGGTATCAGGGTTCGGCCTTCCGCGATCCGGCCGGGCCGGAAGGTTTCGGCGCCGCGATGAAGCACGGGATGCGCAAATACGGGCCGTGGCGGTTCGGCATGGGCGCGTTCGGCGAATGCCTGCCCTATGAGGACAACCATGTGTCGCTGCACCCGGACAAGGTCGACCGCTTCGGCATCCCGCTGATGCGTTTCGACGTCACCTTCCGCGACAACGAGCTCAAGATGATGAGCGACGCGCGGACCGAGGGCGAGAAGATGCTCAAGGCAGCGGGGCTGCTCAACGTCACGAGCAACCGCGGGGAGCATGTGCCGGGCGATGCCATCCACGAGATGGGTGGCGCGCGCATGGGCGCCGATCCGCGCCAGTCGGTGCTCAACAAGTGGAGCCAGGCGCACGACGCCGCCAACCTGTTCGTTACCGACGGGGCGCAGATGGCGTCGGTGTCGTGCGTCAATCCATCGCTTACCTTCATGGCGTTGACGGCGCGCGCGGCGGACTATGCCGTCAAGCAGTTCAAGGCGGGGACGATCTGATCTTTTGCCCTCTCCCCTTGATAGGGGAGAGGGATGCCGCAGCTTGGCGCGTCAGCGTTCGTCCGTTTTAAGTTGAGACGATGGGCTCCTGCGAAGGCAGGAGCCCTGGACATTTGCCGTCTCGCTCGCCGCCAAAGCTCCTGCCTTCGCAGGAGCACTGACACTGCTTCAATCTGAACAGGACGGACCCTGAGTCTACGCACCCCTCTCCCCTCCAAGGAGGGGAGAGGGCATTGGTTGTCGATTGGCCTCCTAAATTATAGTCTTGACTATTCTATTCGGAAGGCATTCACTCTCCCGAAAAACAGACATCAGGGAGGGCCGACGATGAGGGGACGGTACGGGCTTGGTCTGTTGATGGGGGCGGCGGTGACTTGGTCGCTGCCCGTAGAGGCGCAGACGGCGCCCGGTCAGGCGGAGGCGCCGGCTGAGGTGGACCGCGGCGAGCAGGTCGACGACATCATCGTCACCGCGCAGCGGCGCGAGCAGTCGCTGCAGGAGGTGCCGATCAGCGTCACCGCGTTCAGTTCGGCCGGCATCGCCGCGCTCGGCGCCGAGTCGATCGGCGATCTCGACACCTTCACGCCGGGGCTGACGATCAACGACACCTCGGTGACGCAGCCCTCATTCACCATCCGCGGCGTCGCCACCGACGATTTCGGCATCGGCACCGATCCGTCGGTCGGCATCTTCGTCGACGGCATCTATTCGGGGCGATCGGGGTCGGCACTGATCTTCTTCAACGACATCAACCGGGTCGAGGTGCTCAAAGGGCCGCAGGGTACGCTGTTCGGCCGCAACACGTCGGGCGGCGCGATCTCGATCGTCACCAACAAACCTTCCGACCGGCTGGAGGCGAACGGCACCCTGCAGGTCGGCAACTACGGCAAGGTCCGCGCCGACGTGACCGGCAACCTGCCGATCACCGGCAATCTCGCGCTGCGCGTGAACGGGGTGCTCAACCGGCGCAACGGCTATCTCAAGGATGCGATCACGGGCGAGGACCGCGAGCGCGAGCACAACACGTCCGGCCGCGCGGCGCTGCGCTGGCAGCCGGGCGCCGATACCGACATCATCCTCGCCTACGACCATGACGATACCGACAAGGACGGTCCGACCGCGGTCGGTGTCAGCCAATGGGCGCTCAGCAAGGATCCGTTCGGGCGGTTCACCAACGACGTGATCGACGACCATGAGACGCGCATCCTCAACGCCGTCTCGTTGACCGCGACGCATCGAATGGGGGACCTGACGCTGACCAGCCTCAGCTCGTTCAAGCATTTCAAGACGCGCAACCGCGAGGACGAGGACGGCACCGGCGATCCCACCCGCTATCTCGACACCGAGAACGTCGAGAAGAACTCGAGCATCTATCAGGAGCTCAGGCTCAACTTCGAGAACGACCGCTGGAACGTCGTCGCCGGCGGCAGCTATTTCCACGAACGCGGGCGGCAGGCGAGCGTGGTCACCGCGCTGAGCGATTCGGTGAACCGGCTGGTCGGCGACGCAACGGGAGGTGAATTCCCGATCTTCACCATCCTCGACAGCTTCGGGCTGCCGGTGTTCGGCAACACCTTCCAGGAGGTGATGAGCAACCGCGCGGCGAACGACTCGCTCGCCGCCTTCGCCGACGCGACCTTCAAGGCGACGCCGCGGCTGAGCCTGACCGCCGGCATCCGCTACACGCGCGACGTCAAGCGGTTCAGCTGGTTCAACGGCGGCTTCTCGTCGCCCGGGCTTGATGCGGCGGTCGCACCGGGAGCGCTCTACAATGCGATCCTGGGAGCTCCGCTCTTTCCCGATGACATCATGATCAGCGCCGCCGACTTCTTCCGCGCGACGGTCGGGCCGGAGGGGCTCGTCTTCAATAGCGGTGCGCTCGAAGGCGTGCAGTTCACCCGCCGCGCCAAGTTCAACGACGTCTCGCCGCGCTTCGTCGTGCAATATGACGCGAGCGACGACGTCCACCTCTATGCCTCGGCCTCGCGCGGGTACAAGGCGGGCGGGTTCAACTCGGTCCAGATCAACTCCTTCTTCGCGCCGGAGAAGGTGTGGAACTTCGAGGGCGGGGTGAAGTCCGAGCTGTTCGACCGCCGGGTGCGGCTCAACCTCTCCGGCTATTACTTCAAGTACCGTAATCGCCAGTCGATCAGCCTGGAGAGCGTCGGCGGCGGCATCCCGCAATATATCACCCGCTCGGGCGACTCGCGGGCCTATGGCCTCGACCTCGACACCCAGTTCGTGGTGACGCGCGACTTCAACGTCACCGCCACCGCCGGCCTGATCGATTCCAAATGGGTGAAGCGGGTCGAGCAGGACATCGACATCGGCGGCCAGCCGACCGGCGAGCCGGTGTTCCGCGGCATCCTCGGCCTCCATTATGCGCGCGAGACGGACGGGGGCACGATCTTCGGCGACGCGAGCTACAGCTACACCTCGCGCCAGCGGATGAACGACGCGTCGCGCGCGATCGACGCGGCGATCGCCGATCCTGACGGCGCCGGGGTCGACCTATCCATGCTCGACCGGCTGCGCAGCCCGCGCAACATCATCAACGCGCGGGTCGGCTGGCGCAGCCCCGACAATCATTATTCGATCGCCTTCTACGCCGAGAACCTGCTCAACGAGAAATATCTGCGCACGCTCAACACGATCACCGCCGACACCTTCTTCACCCCCTATGTCCGGCGCGATCGGCCGGGCTTCTACGGTGTCGAGCTGGGGCTGCGATTCTGACGATAACGGGAGAGGGACGATGACGAAGCGGATGGGATTGCTGGGATGCGTGGCGGCGCTGGCGCTCGCCGGCTGCGGCGGGCCGAAGACGGACGCGCAGGGTTTCACCATCGATCCGGATTTCGAGAAGACCCTGCAGGCCAAGCTGCTCGACGCCAAGCCCGGCACCGTGATCGACCTGCCCGCCGGCAAATATGCCCTCAGCCGCAGCCTCAGCCTCACCGCCAACGGCGTGACCTTGCGCGGCAAGGGGATGGACAAGACCATCCTGTCCTTCGCCCGCGCGACCTCCGGCGCGGAAGGATTGCTGGTCACCGGCGACGACTTCACGCTGGAGGACCTGGCGCTGGAGGACACCAAGGGCGACGCGCTCAAGATCAACGGCACCAGGAACGCCGTGATGCGCCGCGTCCGTGCCGAATGGACGCGCGGACCCAACGCCGGGAACGGCGCCTACGGCCTCTATCCCGTGCAGGTGACCAACATCCTCGTCGAAGGCGTCGTGGTGAAGGGCGCGTCGGACGCCGGCATCTACGTCGGCCAGTCGAACAACGTCATCGTCCGCGACAGCCGTGCCGAGGGCAACGTCGCCGGCATCGAGATCGAGAATTCGAGCAACGCCGACGTCTACGGCAACACCACGACAGGCAACACCGGCGGCATCCTGGTGTTCAACATGCCCAACCTGCCGGTGCCGGGCGCCAAGACCCGCGTGTTCCGGAACCAGGTGGTCGCCAACAACCACCCCAATTTCGGCGCCAAGGGCAGCGCGGTCAGCTCGGTGCCGGCGGGATCGGGGGTGATCGTCAACTCGAACGACGAGGTCGAGATCTTCGACAATGACATCAAGGACAACGGAACGGCGAACGTCATCATCTCGAGCTATTATTCGACCGGCTTCGACACCAAGGGCGGCGTCGCCAAGGCCTATGATCCGTTCCCGGAGAAGATCTACGTCACCGGCAACCGCTTCTCCGGCGGCGGCGACAAGCCGGGCAATCCGCAGCTCGCGCCGCTGGCGACGCTGGGCGGCGGGCGGCTGCCCGACGTGCTGTGGGACGGCTTCGTCAATCCCAAGGTCGGCGATCCCCGGATCTGCGTGCAGAACGGCGAGGCGAAGGTGCTCAACGCCGACGGGCCGTCGAAATACGCCAAGGCGCGGATCGACACCCAGCGCAACTGCGCGCCGCCGGCGCGGCTGCGTGCCGTCACCCTGCCCGCGGCGATGACGAAGGATAGCGGCAAGGCATCATGATCGCGCGTCTGCTTGCGGCGCTGGCCGCAGCGCTGTTCGTCGCGGGGTGCGGCCAGGCGCCGCGCTCCGTGACCTTCCATCCCGACGAGAATCCCGCGAAGCTATCCGCCTGGGGGCTGTTCACCGTCGCCGACGGACGGATCGTGCCGCACGAGGGCATGATCACCTATGAGCTCAACACGCCGCTGTTCAGCGATTATGCGCAGAAATGGCGGACGGTGTGGATGCCGAAGGGCGTCCATGCCAGCTACCAGTCGGACGCGCCGTTCGACTTCCCGGTAGGGACGATCGTCACCAAGACCTTCTACTATACGACGCCCACCGACGCGGCCGATCCGCAGACCAGCGGGACGGTGGTGAAGATGACGCCGGCGACCTACCAGAGCGGCGTCGACGGGCTCGACCTCAAGCATGTCCGGCTGATCGAGACGCGGCTGCTGATCCGGCGCGCCTCGGGTTGGGTGGCGCTGCCCTATGTGTGGGACGAGGACGGGCGCGACGCGACGCTGGAGCGGACCGGCGCCGATGTCGCGCTGACGCTCGACGAGGGCGGCGGGCGCAGAGTGGCGTTCGACTATGCCGTGCCCAACCAGAACCAGTGCGCCGGCTGTCACGTCCAGGATTTCCGCACGCGCGCGGTCGAGCCGATCGGGCTCAAGGCGCGCCATCTCAACCGCGAGTTTCCGGGGCCGGGGGGCGAGATCAACCAGCTGAGGCGCCTGGTCGCGGCCGGCTATCTCGCCGGCGTCCCGGCAAGCGGCGTGCCGCGCAACGCCGACTGGGAGGACGTGCGCACCGACACAATCGCGCGGGCGCGCGCCTATCTCGACATCAACTGCAGCCATTGCCACAATCGCGACGGCGCCGCGCGCACCTCCGGGCTGTGGCTCGACGCCGGCACCAGCGACCCGCGCCTGCTCGGCGTGTGCAAGCCGCCGGTCGCCGCCGGCCGCGGTACCGGCGACCGCCCGTTCGACGTGGTGCCGGGCGATCCCGACCATTCGATCCTCGCCTATCGCCTCGCCAGCGACGACCCCGGCGTGATGATGCCCGAGCTCGGCCGCGACATCACGCATGACGAGGGCGTGGCGCTGGTCATCAACTATATCCGCACCCTGAAGGGCGCCTGCGTCCAGGACGACGGCACCGAGACGGCGGCGCGATGAGCTGGTCCAACTGGTCCGGCAGCGTCGTCGCGCCAGCGCCGGTGCTGCGCCCGAGGGACGAGGCGGAGCTGTCCGCTGCGATCCGGCGCGTTGGCAAGGTGCGCGCGACCGGGGCGGGGCACAGCTTCATGCCGCTGTGCGAGTCCGGCGAGCTGATCGTCAGCCTGGAGGACATGGCCGGCGAGGTGACCGTCGCCGCCGACCGCCGCACCGCGCGCATCCCCGCCGGCTGGAGCATCCGCCGGCTGACCGCGGCGCTGTGGGAGGAGGGGCTGGCGCTCGCCAACCAGGGCGACGTCAACCCGCAGTCGCTCGCCGGGGCGATGGCGACGGGCACGCACGGCACCGGCCGCGATCTCGGCTCGCTGTCGACCTTCGCGTGCGGGTTCCGGCTGATCGGCCCCGACGGCGAGGCGCGGTGGTGCGACGCCGCGACCGAGCCCGAGCTGTTCCAGGCGCAGCGGCTGTCGCTCGGCATGTTCGGCATCGCCACCGAGATCGAGGTCGCGGTGGTCCCGGCCTATCATCTCGCCGAGCGGATCGAGAAGCGGCGTTGGGACGAGGTGCGCGCGACCTTCGACACGCTGGTCGAGCGGCATCGCCATGTCGAGTTCTGGCTGTTCCCCTATGCCGACAGCGTGATCCTGAAGACGCTGGAGCCGACCGACCCCTGTGACCCGCCGCGCTCCACCACCGACATGGAGGAGACCGCTTTCCGCCGCGTGCTGGAGATCGGCCGGCGCGCGCCGTTCCTGACGCCGCTGCTCCAGCGCGGCATGATGCGGACGCGCTTCAAGAGCCGGCGGCGCGGGCCAGCGCACACCATCTTCCCGTCCGATCGCACGATCCGGTTCGAGGAGATGGAATATGAGATGGCGCGCGCGGCGGGGCTCGACACGCTCGACGAGGTGGTGCGCTGGATCCGCCGCAAGCGGTTGCCGGTGACCTTTCCATTCGAGTTCCGCGTGGTCGCGGGCGACGACATCTGGATGAGCCCGATGAACGCGGGGCCGGTCGCCGCCATCTCGATGCATCAATATGCGCGGATGCCGTGGCAGGCGCTGTTCGCCGAAGCCGAGACGATCTTGCGCGCGAACGGCGGGCGGCCGCACTGGGCCAAGCGCCACCGCTTGACCCGCGCCGACGTCGATGCGCTCTATCCGATGGCCGGGCGCTATCGCGAGGTGCGCCGCGCGGCCGATCCCGAGGACAAGTTCCTCAACCCGCATCTGGAGGCGTTGTTTTCCTGATGGACGACCGCGAGCTGCACACCCATCTGATCGGCCGGCAGGGATCGCGCGGCGAGCTCAACACGCCGGTGCTGGTGCTCGACGTCGATGCGCTCGACCGCAATATCGCGAAGATGGCGGCGCTGACGGCGGAGCGGGGCGTGGGCCTGCGTCCCCATGCCAAGACCCACAAGAGCGCCGACATCGGCAAGCGCCAGCTCGCCGCCGGGGCGCTGGGCCTGTGCTGCGCCAAGATCGGCGAGGCGGAGGTGATGGCGGACGCGGGGATCGCCGGCATCCTGATCACCTCGCCGGTGACCGCGCCGGGGGCGATCGAGCGCCTCGCCGCGCTCGCCGGGCGGGCCGAGGGGCTGATGGCGGTGGTCGACCATCCCGACGTCGCCGCGCGCATCGACCATGCGCTCGCCGCCGCCGGGACGCGGCTCGACGTGATCATCGACATCGATCCGGGCATCCGCCGCACCGGCGTCGCCTCCGCCGAGGATGCGGTGGCGCTGGCGCGGGCGATCGCCGGCCTGCCGAAGCTCGCCTGGCGCGGCGTCCAGTTCTACTGCGGATCGCAGCAGCACATCGAAAGCTATGCCGAGCGCCGCGCCGCCATCATCGAGCGCACCGATTATCTCAGACAGGTGATCGCCGCACTGAGCGAGGCCGGCTTCGCGCCGGGCATCGTCACCGGATCGGGCACCGGCACCCATCGCATCGACCTTGAGCTCGGCGCGTTCACCGAGCTGCAGGCCGGCTCCTACGTGTTCATGGACAAGCAGTATCTCGACTGCGACCTCGCCGACGCGCCCGAGCCGCCGTTCGAGACCTCGCTGGCGGTCGACGCGCGGGTGGTCAGCGCCAACCATCCGGCGCTGGTCACGATCGATGCGGGCTACAAGTCGCTGTCGACCGACGGCGGCTCGGCGGTGGTGCAGCGCGGCGCGCCCGCCGAGACGATGTTCATGTTCATGGGCGACGAGCACGCCGCGCTGATCGGCCCCGACATCGCCGCGCGGCTGCGGCCGGGCGATGCGGTCAGCCTGACGGTGCCGCACTGCGACCCGACGGTGAACCTCTATGATTTCTATCATGTCGTGCGTGGCGACACGCTGATCGACCTTTGGCCGGTGAGCGCCCGAGGCCGCGCCCGGTGAGCGAGGCCGGCGCCAGGCTGGGGCCGGACCGCATCGTCGCGATTCTCGCCGTCGGGGTGGTCGGGGTGCTGATTCCCGGTCTCCAGCCGCAGCTGCTCGGCGCGCTCGCCGCCGAAGGGACGCTGAGCGCCACCGCGCTCGGCGTGCTCGCCACCGTCGAGCTGCTGGCGATGGGTCTGGCCGCGGGCGGGACGGGGTTCGTGTTGCCATCGCGCCGGTTGCGCGAGATCGCCGGTGTGGCGCTGGTGATGACCGGCGTGCTCGACGCCGCGACGCCGGGCCTGAGCGCCGGCGCGATCTTCCCGGCCCGGATCGCGGCGGGGCTGGCGGAGGGCGTACTGGTCTGGATCGCGATCGGCTTCATCGTGCGCAGCCGCCGGCCGGAGCGATGGGCGGGCATCTATCTCGCCGTCCAGACGCTCGCCCAGTTCGCGCTTGCCACGCTGATCGGCGTGGTCGGTGCTGGCGCCGGATGGGGCTTTACGCTGCTCGGCGCCGTCACCGTCGCGGGGCTCCTCGCATTGCCATGGCTGCCGCGCGGCTATGCGGCGCATGAGGAGGCGGTCGGCGGCCGGCCCTCGCCGCGTGGCCTCGTCGCGCTCGGTGGGGTGGTGTTCTACCTCGCCTTCATCGTCGCCGTCTGGGTCTATATCGAGCCGCTCGCACGCCAGGAGCATATCGGAGCCGCGGCGATCGCGACGGCGCCGCCGCTCGCGCTCGCCATGCAGGTATTGGGCGCGGCGGCCGCGACCGGGCTGGCCGGTCGCGTCCCTCCTCGGCTCACGATCGTTCTCGTCGGCATCGCCAATCTCGGGCTGCTCGGCCTGATCGGCGCGCCGCCCTCCGATGCGGCGTTCGTCGCGGCAGTGGCGGTGTTCGGCTTCCTGTGGCTGTTCGTCATGCCGTTCCAGATCCCGATCGTGATCGCCGCCGATCCCAGCCGCCGCGCGGCGATGCTGATCGGTGGGGCCCAGCTCACCGGCTCCAGCCTCGGCCCGTTCTTGGCCGCGCTGCTGGTCGGCGACGCCGACGTCTCGCCGGTGCTCTGGTTCGGTGGCGCCTGCGCGGCTATGGGCGTGGCGGCGCTGATCGGCGCCGGTCGAACGAGCGTTCCTGGACAAGAGAGTTGAAGTGGCCGGAGTTCCGAAGCGTACCCTCAAGTCGCGTCCCAAGCAGGAGCGGGCGCAGCAGACCTATGAGCTGCTGCTCGACGTCGCGGGGGAATTGCTGGCGGAGGTGGGGATCGAGCGCATCTCGACCAACATGATCTGCGCCCGGGCCGGGCTCACACCGCCCGCGCTCTACCGGTACTTCCACGACAAGTACGCCGTGCTGGAGGCGCTCGGACGACGGCTGATGGATCGGCAGAACGCGGTGCTGGAGGCGTGGATCGCGCGCCACGTCGACGGCGGCATCGCGGCGATGAGCGAGCATGTCGAGGAACTGATGGAGGAGAATGCCGCGGTGACCCGCGCCGAGCCGGGCGCGGTATGGATCCTGCGCGCGCTCCATGCGACGCCGCGGCTGGTGCATGTCCGGCTGGAATCGCACCGCTATGTCACCGACAAGCTCACCGAGGCCTATGTCCGACACCTGCCCGACATCGACCGCGACGCCCTGTGGCAGCGGCTGCGGCTCGGCATCGAGCTCGGCTTCGCCGCCGACGAGATGCTGTACGAGGAGACGCGGGTGTCGGCGGAGATGGTGTTCCGCAGCGTCGCGCAGATGCTGCGCGTGCAGATGGCGCAGACGCTGGCGGACGGCGGGCAGGCTGACCGCGAGGGTCACATCGATCTCACCCGCCACCTCCGTTCGCCCTGAGCTTGTCGAAGGGCGGCCCGCGCCTTCCACCGGCATCGCGTGTTGAAATCTACGGGCGCCCTTCGACAAGCTCAGGGCGAACGGGGTAGGTTTCAGCCTCCTCATCCTCGAACAGCGGCAGCATCGCGCCGTCCCTGCCAAGCGCATCGAAGTTCGAGACGGTCACTCCGACCAGCCTGATCCCCTTCTCGGGCGGGAACAGCGTGCGGACGAGGTCGAGGCTCGCCTGCCGCAGCATCTCGTGCGTCGCCACCGCCGCACGATGGCTGCGGCTGCGGGTGACGATACGGAAGTCCTGGAACTTGACCTTCACCGTCACGGTGCGGCCGAACGCCTGTGCCTTCTCGCACCACGTCCAGACGTCGTCGGCCATGCGCAGCACGCCGGCTTCGATCTCGGCGGGATCGGTGAGGTCGCGGTCGAAGGTGGTCTCGGAGCCCGACGACTTGCGCTCGCGCGACGGATCGACCGGGCGGTCGTCCTCGCCGCGCGCGATCGCGTGATACCATTCGGCGGCGCTGCCGAAATGCTCGCGCAGGAACGCGAGCGGCTTGGCGCGCAGGTCCGCGCCCGTCTCGATGCCGAGCCGCGTCATCTTGGCCGCGGTCACCGGGCCGACGCCGTGGAAGCGTGCCACCGGCAGCGCCTCGACCCAGGACGCGCCCATCTCCGGCGTCACGGCGAACTGGCCGTTGGGCTTGCGGTGATCCGAGGCGAGCTTGGCGAGGAACTTGTTGTACGAGATGCCGGCGGAGGCGGTGAGGCCGGTCTCCGCCAGGATGCGCGCGCGGATCTCCTTCGCGGTCGTCCAGGCGGTGGCGAGGCCGCGGCGGTTCTCGGTCACGTCGAGATAGGCCTCGTCGAGCGACAGCGGCTGGATGAGATCGGTGTAATCGGCGAAGATCGCATGGATCTGCCGCGAGACCGCGCGGTAGATGTCGAAGCGCGGCTTGACGAACACCAGCTCCGGGCAGCGCTTCAGCGCCGTGACCGAGGGCATTGCCGAGCGCACGCCGAACCGCCGCGCCTCGTAGCTCGCCGCCGCCACCACGCCGCGTGCGGCGGCATAGCCGACCGCCACCGGCCGGCCGCGCAGGGAAGGGTCGTCGCGCTGCTCGACCGACGCGTAGAAGGCATCCATGTCGATGTGGATGATCTTGCGGATCGGTGGCGCGGTCACGTCGCCCTGTCTAGCGTGCGCCGAACAAATTGTGAACGTTGGACTGGGTGATACGACTCGCCACTATCGTCGCCCCGGACTTGTCGGGGTCCACCGGGCGGCAGATGTTGCCGCACGAGGCTCTAAGCGCGGTGCAAGCGGCCTGGTGGACCCCGGAACAAGTCCGGGGTGACGAGGAAACGGCTCAAGCCACCGCCGGCAGCCGGTCGAGGAACTTGTCGAGCGTGATCGGATAGTCGCGCACACGCACGCCCGTCGCATTGTAGACCGCATTCGCCACCGCCGCGCCGACGCCGCAGATGCCGAGCTCGCCGACGCCCTTCGCCTTCATCGGCGAGGACATCGGGTCGGTCTCCTCGAGGAAGATCACCTCCTGGTGCGGGATGTCGGCGTGGACCGGCACCTCATAGCCGGCGAGGTCGTGGTTGACGAAGAAGCCGAAGCGCTTGTCGACCGCCAGCTCCTCCATCAGCGCGGCGCCGGTGCCCATCACCATCGCGCCGATCACCTGGCTGCGCGCCGCCTTCGGATTGAGGATGCGCCCCGCGGCGCACACCGCGAGCATCCGGCGCACGCGGATCTCGCCGGTGTAGGCGTCGACCGCAGCCTCGACGAAATGACTGCCGAAGGTTGATTGCTGATACTGCTTGTCGAGGTCGCCGTATTCGATGAAGTCCTCGGCGACCAACTCGCCGCTCCGCGCGGCGTCGCCGAGCGGGACGCTGCGGTTGCCCGAGCGGACCTGACCGTCGGCGAACGTCGCGTCGGTGGTGTTGAAGCCGAGCTTCTGCGCCACCGCCTCGCGCAGCTTCATGCAGGCGGCATAGACGCCGGCGGTCGAGTTGTTCGCGCCCCATTGCCCGCCCGAGCCGCACGACACAGGGAAGTCCGAATCACCCAGCCGCACCACCACCTTGTCGAGCGGCACGCCCATCGTTTCGGCCGCGGTCTGGGCGATGATGGTGTAGGTGCCGGTACCGATGTCGGTCATGTCGGTCTCGACCGTCACCACGCCTTGGCCGTCGAGCCGCACGCGCGCAGCCGACTTGGTCAGCAGGTTGTTGCGGAACGCGGCGGCGACGCCCATGCCGACCAGCCAGCGCCCGTCGCGCACACTGCCGGGCCTGGCGTTGCGCTTGCCCCAGCCGAAGCGTTCGGCGCCCGTCCTGAGGCACTCGACCAGCCGGCGCTGCGAATAGCGGCGCGTCGGCGCCTCGGGATCGACCTGCGTATCGTTGAGGATGCGGAACTCCACGGGATCGATGCCGAGCTTCTCGGCCATCTCGTCCATCGCGACCTCGAGCGCCATCAGCCCGGGCGCCTCTCCGGGCGCGCGCATCGCGTTGCCCTCGGGCAGGTCGAGCACCGCGAGCCGCGTCGCGGTCATGCGGTTGGCGCCGGCGTAGAGCAGGCGGGTCTGGTTGACCGCCGTCTCGGGCCCGCCGCCGGGGAGGTCGCCCGACCAGCCCTCATGGCCGATCGCGGTGATCTTGCCGTCGCGCGTCGCGCCGATCCGGATGCGCTGGATCGTCGCCGGACGATGGGTGGTGTTGTTGGCCATCAGCGGCCGCGGGAGCGCGACCTTGACCGGGCGCTTCACCGCCTTCGCGCCCAGCGCCGCCATGATCGCATCGGTGCGCACGAACAGCTTCCCGCCGAACCCGCCGCCGAGATAGGGCGAGACCAGCCGGACGTTCTCCCTGGGAATGCCGAGCGTCTTGGCGACGTCGCCCTTGCCCCAGTTGATCATCTGGTTGGAGGTGTAGATCGTCACCTTGTCGCCTTCCCACAGCGCGATGCTGGCGTGCGGCTCCATCATCGCGTGCGACTGGTCCGGCGTGGTGTAGGTGGCATCGAGCTTGACCGGCGCGGCGGCGAAGGCGGCGGCGAAGTCGCCGACATGGGTGTCGGGCTTGCCGCCGAACTCGCTCGGCGGGGGCGGGGGGGCCGAATCCTTCACGGCCGCGAGGTCGAAGCGGCCCTTGCCGCGGGCATAGTCGACGCGGATCAGGCCGGCGGCCGCGCGCGCCTGCTCGAACGTCTCGGCGACCACCACGGCGATCGCCTGATGATAGTGGTCGATCTCGGGGCCGGCGAGCAGCTTGGCGGTGTTGAAATTGCCCTTGCCCAGCGTGCCGGCATTCTCCGCGGTGACGATCGCGAGCACGCCGGGGGCGGCCTTGGCGTCGGCGAGGTCGATCGAGGCGATGCTGCCCTTGGCGATCGCCGCGCCCACGACATAGCCATAGGCCTGGTTCGCCACCACGTCGTGCCGCTCATAGGCATAGGGCGCGGTGCCGGTGGTCTTGAGCGGACCGTCGATGCGGTCGGTGGGCTTGCCGATCACCTTGAGCTGGTCGATCGGATTGGTTCCGGCGGGCGTGTCGAACTTCATGGCTCAGGCCCTCGCTTCGGCCAGCACCGCGCCGAGCGTGCGCTCGACCAGCGGCAGCTTGAAGGCATTCTCGTGCGTCGGCTCGGCGCCGGCGAGCAGCTGCGTGGTGACGGCCTTGGCGCCGCGCGGCATCGCCGCCTCGGCCGCCTCGACGCGCCACGGCTTGTGCGCGACGCCGCCCACCGCCACCCGGCCGCTGCCGTCGCGCTGCACGATCGCGGCGACCGAGACCAGCGCGAAGGCGTAGGACGCGCGGTCGCGGACCTTGTGGTAGAGCTGCGTGCCGCCGATCGGCTTGGGCAGCGTGACCGCGGTGATCAGCTCGCCCGGCGCGAGCACCGTCTCGACGTGCGGGGTGTCGCCGGGCAGGCGATGGAACTCGGCGATCGGGACGGTGCGGGTGGCGCCGTCGGGCTTCACCGTCTCCACGGTGGCGTCGAGCGCACGCATCGCCACCGCCATGTCGCTGGGGTGCGTCGCGATGCAGGCCTCGCTGGTGCCGATCACCGCGTGCTGGCGGCTGAACCCGCCGATTGCGCCGCAGCCGCTGCCGGGCTTGCGTTTGTTGCAGGGCTGGTTGGTGTCGTAGAAATAGGGGCAGCGGGTGCGCTGGAGCAGGTTGCCCGCCGTGGTCGCCTTGTTGCGCAGCTGCCCCGAGGCGCCAGCGACCAGCGCGCGGGTGAGCACGCCATAGTCGCGGCGCACGCGCCTGTCGGCGGCGAGATCGGTGTTGCGCACCAGCGCGCCGATCCGCAGGCCGCCTTCCGGGGTTTCCTCGATCTTGTCGAGCGCCAGGCCGTTGACGTCGACGAGGTGCGTCGGCGTTTCGATCTCCAGCTTCATGAGATCGAGCAGGTTGGTGCCGCCGGCGATGAATCGCGCGCCGGGCGTGCGGGCGACCATCGCCGCCGCTTCCGCGGGAGAGGTCGCGCGTTGATAGCTGAACGCCTTCATGCCTTGGCTCCCGCGACCTCGGTGATCGCCTCGATGATGTTGGAATAGGCGCCGCAGCGGCAGATGTTGCCGCTCATCCGCTCCTGCACCTCGACGACGCTGAAGTTGGGCAGCGTGTTGAGGTTCTCGGTAACGTGGCTGGGGATGCCGGCCTTGATCTCGTCGAGCACCGCCACCGCCGAGCAGATCTGCCCGGGCGTGCAATAGCCGCACTGATAGCCGTCGTGCTTGACGAAGGCGGCCTGCATCGGGTGCAGCTTGTCGGGTGTGCCGAGTCCCTCGATGGTGGTGATGCTGTCGCCCTCATGCATCACGGCGAGGGTAAGGCACGAGTTGATCCGGCGGCCGTCGACGATCACCGTGCAGGCGCCGCACTGGCCGTGATCGCAGCCCTTCTTGGTGCCGGTGAGGCGGAGATGCTCGCGCAGCGCGTCGAGCAGCGTAGTACGCGTGTCGAGCTCCAGCTCGTGCTTCCTGCCGTTGACCTCGAACGTGACGGGGGCCGTCACGGGCCGTTCTTCCATGCCGCTCGCTCCGCGCTGGACTGTTGCCGCGCCGGGTACGGCGGTGACCGCCGCCGACGCCGCGCCGCCGATCAGGACGCCGCGGCGCGACACGTCGAAGTCATGGGACCCGCTCATCTCGATGCTCCGATCGTCTTCCCCGGTCAGAGGTCAAATCGGTCGGATGCGGCCGGGTTCCGCATCCCTCAGGTCTTCGTCGCGCATTCTGCACCGCTGCCGGCATTCGGGCAAGGGCAACGGCGGGAAACGTGCGGCGCCTGACGGGTTATGCCCCGGTCAGCCAGTGGGGAAAGGCGCCGTGGAAGGGAAGTCGAACCTCGTCCTCTATGCGGCGCTGGCCGCCAATCTCGGCATCGCGGTCGCCAAGTTCGTGGCGGCGGCGATCTCCGGCTCGTCGGCGATGCTGACCGAGGGGTTCCATTCGGTCGTGGACAGCGGCAACCAGCTGCTCCTGCTCTACGGCAAGCGCCGCGCCGAGCGGCCGCCCGACGAGATCCACCCGTTCGGCTACGGCCGCGAGCTGTATTTCTGGAGCTTCGTGGTCGCGATCCTGATCTTCGCGACCGGCGCCGGTCTGTCGATGTACGAGGGCATCGTCCACCTCCAATATCCCGAGCCGCTGCGCGACCCGCTGATCAACTACATCGTGCTCGCGGTCGCGCTGGTGCTGGAAGGCGCCTCCTGGTGGCTCGCCGTGCGCACCTTCGGCCGCGCCAAGGGCGAGCTCGGCTGGTGGCGGGCGATCCACAGCTCGAAGGACCCGCCGAGCTTCATCGTGCTGTTCGAGGATACGGCGGCGTTGGCGGGAATCGTCATCGCGGCGCTCGGCGTCTACCTCAGCCATGCGACCGGCGATCCGGCGTGGGACGGCATCGCCTCGATCGCGATCGGCGCGGTGCTGGCGGTGGTCGCGATCCTGCTCGCGCGCGAATCGAAGGGCCTGCTGATCGGCGAGCGTGCCGACCCCGCGCTCACCGCGGCGGTGCGCGCCTATGTCGCCGACCTGACGGAGGTCACGCGGGTCAATCACGTCCGTACCATCCACACCGCGCCCGACAGGATTTTCATCGCGATGAGCGTCGATTTCGTCGATTCGGTGACGGCGGGCGAACTGGAGCGGCTGATCGAGCGCATCGAGGACACGCTGACGGCGCGCTGGCCGCGCATCTCGGCGGTCTACATCCGGCCGGAACGCGCGGCGGACAGCGGTTCGCCCAAATAAACTCCTACCGTCATTCCCGCGAAGGCGGGAATCCATTCTGGCTGGCTGTCGTGAGTATCACTGCCTTCCGCGACAATGGATTCCCGCCTTCACGGGAATGACGATGGAAGAGGTCTCCCCGCTCAGCCCGCCCGGGTCCAGACCTTCGTGCGGCAGAAGAAGGCGACGCAGCCCTTGATCTCGAGCTTCCCGTCGGAGCGGAGCTTGAGATAGCCCTTGCTCGCGCCGCTCCCGGTCTCGGGATCATAGACCGGGCCGCCCTTCCATTCGGTCGGGCCGCCGGTGAAGCCGTGCAGCACCACCAGCCCTTTGAGCCGCCGCTCGCGCAGCTTCGGGTCGGAGTTGCGGATGTCGCGGCGGTCGGGATCGGCACGCAGCGGCGCGGCGTCGACGACGCGGCCGCACAGCGCCGCGCCGCAGCGATAGATCTGGACGCGGCCATCGTTGCTCCCGGTCGCCCACAGGCCGGTGATGTCCGCCGGGGCAGGCGCGGCGGCGGCGAGCATCGCGGCGGAGGCAGTGACGGCAAGGAGGAGCTTCATGCGGCAGCGGCCTGTGGCGGAGTCAGCGTCGCGATAGCCTCGCGCAGCAGCGCACGGTCGTCAATCTGCCAGGGATGGAAGCCGGGCCGAAAATAGCCGAGGATGCTCTGCATCAGCCGCCGCATCGGCCCCGGCCGGCCATAGAGATAGCCGAGCAGGCGGAGCCAAGTGCCGAGGTTATTGCGCCCGTCCTGCCGCAGCAGGTCGGCGATGTTGGCGAAGATCACGCGGTGGAAGCGGATCGTCGCCGCCACCATCACCGCGCTGCGCAGCGCCCAGCGACGCAGCCGCGACATGTCGCGGGTCGCGTGGTTCCAGGTGTCGAAGGCGACCGCCTTGTGCTCGATCTCCTCGATCGCGTGCCAGCGCCACAGCCGCTTGGCCTCGGGGGTTGCGCCGGCGAGATGGGCGGGATCGGCCAGCGCGCCGTGCGCCAGCGCCGCGGTATAATGCTCGAGCGCGCAGGTGGCGGCGAGCTGCGCGATCGGCTTGCGCCGCTTCGCCCAGTTGATCGTGCGGCGCGTGCGCTCCTCGAGCGGCGCGATGTCGTAGCCGGCGTCCTCGGCCTGGCGGTTGAAGACGACATGCTCGCGCGAATGCATCGATTCCTGGTACATGAAATCGTCGATCTGGCTGCGCAGCGGCTCCGGCGTGCCGTCGCGATAGGGCTTGATCGAGGTCATGAAGAACTTCTCGCCGAGCGGGAAGGTCGACGACAGCGCGTTGAAGAAGGCGGTGCGGCCGGGATCGCCGCCGTGCCACCAGCGCGGCGGCGGCGCATCGCGGCCGAATTTCCAGTCACGCTTGTTGATGGCCAGGTCGGCCGGGGTCCGGGGGGTGGTCTCGCTCATCCGATCGCTCCTTCGCGACTCAAATTAACATTGATGTTAATATCAAACGCGACGAGCCGGCGCAAGTTCCCGTGCAACCGTATCCGAGAGAGGCGGTGGATGAAGCGGAATTGGACTATGATGGCCGACGCAATGTATCTACACCGATGTCCAATCGGGGCGTGTACGACTGAGAGGGACCTATCGAGATGACCGAGGCGGGGCCGGTGCGCGTGCGGCGGCGCAAGCGGCAGGGCGACGAGGCGCGGGAGGAAGGATTGGCCGCCGCCCGCAAGCTGCTGCTCGCCCAAGGACCTGCGGCGGTCACGCTCGCCAATGTCGGGCGCGAGATCGGCATGTCGCACGCGAACGTCCTCCATCATTTCGGATCGGCGGCGGGGCTGCAGTCGGCGCTGATGGGGTCGATGATCCGCGACCTCATCGGCGCGCTCGACGAGGCGGTCGATCATCTGCGCAGCGATGCCGCGGCGCCGCGTTCGCTGGTCGACCAGGTGTTCGATGCATTCGACGAAGGCGGTGCGGGCCAGCTCGCGGCATGGATCGCGCTGTCGCGCGACTTCCGGCACCTGGAGCCGATCCGCGAGGCGGTCAACTCGCTGGTCGGGGCGCTCAGCGACAAGTTCGTCGATGCCGGCGCCGAGGCCCGCATCCGTTCGGCGGTGCTGATGATCGCGGTCTGCGCGTTCGGCGACGCGGTGATCGGGCCGCATCTGCGCGCCATGCTCGGCCAGGACGACGAGGAGATGCGCAGCCTCACCGCGAAGCTGCTCCAGCTCTTCCTCATTCCACCGCTCTGACGGGAGACCCGCGTGAGCCTGACCGTGCGCAACCTCTCCGACCAGCTCGTCGACCTGGTCCGCGACCGCATCCTCTCGGGTGGGGCATCGCCCGGCAGCCCGATCCGCCAGGATGCGCTGGCGAGCGAGTTCGGCGTCAGCAAGATCCCGCTGCGCGAGGCGCTGGCCAGGCTCGAGCAGGAGGGGCTGGTGCAATCGCACGCCAACCGCGGCTTCTTCGTGCGCGCGCTCAGCGCTGCCGAAGCCGAGGAGGTCTATGACCTGCGCCTCATGCTCGAGCCTGACGTCACCGTCGCCGCGGCGCTGAACGCGGCCGAGGAGGACCGCCTGACCGCCCGCGAAAGGCTGGCCTCGCTCGAGCAGGTGATCGGCGCCGGCGGAGACGGGGCGGGCGGATTCAACCGCGCCTTCCACCTCGCCTTGCTGCGGCCGAGCGCGCGACCGGTCGCGGTCGGCATCCTCGAGCGGCTGCACACGCTGTCGGAACGCTATGTCCGCAAGCATCTCGAGCCGTTCGGCCGCGACGAGCGTGCGGTCGACGAGCATCGCGCGATGCTCGACGCGTGGCTCGCGCGCGACGGCGAGCGGCTGCGGGAGCTCGCCGCCGCCCATATCCGGAACACGCTGGGCGATCTCCGGCGGCAGCTCGCCGCCGCGGCCTGATCCGCGATCCCCTCTCGATCCGGCGCCGGGCAATCGCTACGGATGTCCGGATCGACGAGAAACAGGGGGGATAGCATTTGGCGCGGGGAATATTGGGGCCGCTCAAGCCGCTCGATACCGATGTGGTGGCCGAGCCCGACCGCAAGCTGCGCAAGACGCTGAGCTGGCCGCATCTGATCGCGCTGGGGATCGGCGCGATCGTGGGAACGGGCATCTACACGCTGACCGGCGTCGGCGCCGATCGCGCCGGGCCGGCGGTGATCCTGTCCTTCGCCATCGCCGGCGCGGTCTGCGCCTTCGCCGCGCTCGCCTATGCCGAGATGGCGACGCTGATCCCGACCGCCGGCAGTGCCTATACCTACACCTATTCGGTGATCGGCGAGACGCTCGCCTGGGTAGTGGGGTGGAGCCTGATCCTCGAATATTCGCTGGCGAGCAGCACGGTCGCGGTCGGCTGGTCGGCCTATCTGGTCGGCTGGATCGAGCAACTGGGCGTCCACCTGCCGCCCGAGCTGCTGTCGGGCCCGCACGGGGGCGGGATCATCAACCTGCCCGCGGTGCTGGTCGCGCTGGCGATCGCGGGGATGCTGATCGCGGGCACGCGGGAAAGCGCGACGTTCAACATCGTCCTCGTCGTCATCAAGATGACCGCGCTCGCGCTGTTCGTCGCGCTGGCGCTGCCCGCCTTCACCGGCAGCAACTTCGAGCCGTTCATGCCCTATGGCTTCGGCAGCGGGGTCGGACCCGACGGGGTCAAGCGCGGGGTTATGGCGGCGGCGGCGATCGTGTTCTTCGCCTTCTACGGCTTCGACACCGTCGCGACATCGGCCGAGGAGGCCAAGGACCCGGGCCGCGACCTCACCATCGGCATCGTCGGCTCGATGGCGGCGTGCGCGCTGATCTACATGGCGGTCGCGCTGGCGGCGGTGGGGGCGGTCGGCTATGCCGATCTCGGCAAGTCGGCCGAGCCGCTCGCGCATGTGCTGCGCACGCTCCAGCATCCGGCGGCCGCCTGGGCGATCGGGCTCGCCGCGCTGATCGCGCTGCCCTCGGTGATCCTGGTGATGATGTACGGCCAGAGCCGCGTCTTCTTCGTGATGGCGCGCGATGGCCTGCTGCCGCGCGCGCTCAGCCGCGTGTCGGCAAGGACGGGCACGCCGGCGCTGATTACCGCCGTCACCGGCGTCTTCGTGGCATCGGTCGCGGGCTTCTTCCGCCTCGACGAGATCGCCGAGCTCGCCAACGCCGGCACGCTGCTCGCCTTCATCGCGGTCGCCGCGTGCATGATGATCCTGCGCCGCACCCGGCCCGACCTGCCGCGCGTATTCCGCTGTCCGGCGCCCTATCTGGTGGGGTCGCTGGCGATCCTCGGCTGTCTCTACCTGATGTCGAGCCTGCCGCTGCACACGCTGACCCGCTTCCTCGGCTGGAACGCGATCGGGCTCGCCTTTTATTTCCTCTACGGCCGCGCGCGCAGTCTGGCGGGGAGAGGTGAGGGTGATCCTCAAACCTGATTCATCGTGCTCCTGCCTTCGCAGGAGCACGGAGTTGAACGGGACAGATTCTAAAAGAACAGCTTGCGGATGCTGATCCGGATCGCGCGGCCGGTCGGGTCGAGCAGGTCGGGCTGGTAGTTGACCGGCGTCGTACCGGTCGCGTCGGTCACCTTGAGCTTGGCGTCGAACAGGTTGGTGATGCTCAGCGTCACGCGCGTGCCGATCAGCCAGCGGTGCTCGCGCGCCAGCTTCATGCTGGGCTGAAAATTGGTGAACAGCCTCAGGTTGAAGGTCGCGAGCGGGGAGAAGCGCAGATCGGTCGGCGTGGCCGCGGTCCCGCCCTGAACCGTCGTTCCCGACTGCCAGTTGCCCGACAGGCGGATTCCATAGCCGGACAGCGTGCCGCCGGCCTGCAGTTCCAGCTCGTGGCGGGGTTGACCGCCCTGGTTGCCCGTCGCGCCGCCGTCGAGCAGATCGATGACCGGAACGCCGGGCCGGATCACGACGCGGTCCTGGAAATGCCAGGTGTGATACAAGGCGAACTGCAGCCGCCCGCCACGGCCGCCGCCGCGCCCGCGGAAGCCGCCGAACCCGCCCCTGCCGCCGGATCCGCGGCCGAAGCCTCCGCCGGGGCGCTCCCCCGGGCCGCTAGCGGCAGACCGGCCTTCGCCGGCCGCCGGCTGGCCCGTGCCGGGGGCAGACGGCTCGCGGCCCCGGTCTGTCGCTTCCGGCTGCGCCGTCGTTTCGGCAGCCGCCGCCGCGGCTTCCCGCTGGCGGCGGCGGACGGCGCCGAAACCACCGGCCGGGCGCGGAGGCGGGGCAGGTCCGATCCGCTTCGAGAAGTTGAGGCCCCAGCGCAGTTCCTCGCTGTCCTCCCGCGCGAAATTGATCGGGCGGGTGTCGATCCGGATCAGCCGGTCGTCGGCGTCGCGGGTGAAGCGGTCGGGAAAGGCGTCTTCGATCGCTGCGGTGGGGCTGGGGAAGCTTGCGATCGGATCGCGCGTTCGCTTCTTGAGATAATTGGCGGTGAGCGTGAGATCACCGCTGTCGAGCGGCTTCAGCGTCAGGCCCAGCTTGGTCACGCGCCGGTTCTGTGCCAGCAGCGCCGGATTGCCGCCGGTGACGCTGGTGACGTCGACGCTCTCGCCGCGGACATAGTCGAACACGCGCGTGTCGGGCGTCACCACCATCGGATTGCCGAGCTGGGCCATGGACGGCGCGCCCTCGGTCTCGGTCACCGAGAAAATCACCCGGATCGCGTCGATCGGCGACCAGCGCGCGCCATAGCCGGTGGTCTTGAGGTCGCCGAAATCCGACAGATGATCGAGCGCGGCGTTGGCGTTGAGCGACAGGTTGCCGATCGCGTCGAGGAAGCCGGTGCGCCGGCTGGTCAGCGGCACGTCGAAGCTCGCCTGGACGTTGCCGATCTGGCGGTCGAGGTTGCTCGGGTCGCTGGCGAGGCCGCCTCGGATCGCGCGCGCGTCGAAGGCGTTGGTCTCGAACCCCGACTTGAACGAGGCGACCAGGTTGCCGCCCGGCAGCTTCAGCAGCGGACCGCTCGCGGTCGCCTCGGCATCGGCGGAGGTGGTGACGGAGCGCGCATAATCGCGCCGATAGCCGCCGAGCAGCGCCGGATCGAGCAGGCTGAACGGATTGACCGCCGGATCGCCCGCGTCGATACGCGCCTGCACTGCCACGAGGTCGAGCGCATTGTCGCTCAAGGTGCGGGAGAAGGTGCGGTCGGCATTGGCGGTGAACGACCAGCGCCACTTGCCGACATCGCCGCCCAGCGTCGCGCCGAGATGGCCGACGTTGCCGTCGACCTGGCGCTGGCGCGCGCCCGCCTCGACGAAATAGCGGTTGACCGTGACCGGCGTGGTGAAGGGCGAGAAGGGATTGCCCGCCGGCACGTCCAGGCTGCCGCTGCCGAGCCCGAGGCGCGAGTCGCTCACCGTCGCCTCGAAGCTGCCGTTCAACGAGGCGGTGACGTCGCCGAAGATGGTGCGGCTGTAGGTGGCGTTGGCGGACAGCTCGCGCGTCGCGGCGCTCAGCGTGCGGTAGTTGGCGACGCTGCTGGGATTGGGCGGCAGCAGAAAATCGCCGAGCGCCGGCCGGCCGCTCGCACCGAGCGGCACGCCGGCGACCGTCACCGTCTGCCCGGCGAGCGCGCTCAGTGCGGGGTCGATCTCGTCCGCGCCCACGGTGGGCGTCACGTTGCCGACGATGCTGTAGGGCCGGGACGGCTCGGTCGGGATGATGTCGCGGTCGCTCTCGTAGAGCGGGGTCGCGCCCTCGTAGTGGAGGTTGAGGTTGAAGCGCTCGTCGCGGTTGATCCGCAGCCGGTTGGCATCGGCCTGGGCGGTATAGCGGCCGCCTTCCGTGGTGCCGCCGCCCCTGAGCTCGCCGGTATAGGCGCGGAAGCGGCGGCGCAGCACGATGTTCACGACGCGCTGGTCGGGGCGGTAGCCGAGGCCGAGCGCCGCTTCCTCCGGCAGGATGTCGACGCGCTCGATCGCCTCGGTCGGGATGTCGCGGATCTCGCGGAAGCTGGAGATGCGCCGGCCGTTGAGCAGCACCACCGGTGCCCCGCCCGGCCCCTGGTCGCTGCGCACCTGCGGGCCGAGCTCGGTCAGCAGCTCGTCGATCGAGCTCACGCCATAGGAGCGGATGTCGGCCGGGCTGAGCTGGATGTCGGGCTTGATGTCGCCCGGCACCGCGCCGCGCTCGCGCTGGCCGGTGACGGTGATGTCGGGGCCGAGATCTTCGTCGTCAGGGCCGCCGGCATCGATATCCTCGGCAGATTGGGCCGGGCTGTCCGGCGCGACCTGCGCCGCCGCCGGCCATGCCATCATCGTTCCAAGCAACAACACCCCGCTCAAGCGCATCGACACCGCCCAGGTCACGTCCGGGCGTGTCCCGGCTCCACCGGTCGCGGTCTAGCAGCGATTTGTCGCAAAAGATTGGCAGATGGGAGCGGACGTGCGCGGCCGCTCAGGCCGGCAGCGGATCGCCTTCGCGCACGCCGATCCAGAAGGCGGTCGATCCCTCCGCATCCGCCTCGGCGCGGAAGCGGATGCCCCAGCCGCGCAGCGTCTCGATCGGATCGGCGGCGCCGACCGTCTCGAACTTGCGGCGGACGCGGTGGATCAGCACGTCGCGGCTGTCCGCGCTGCAGCCATGGTCGGCGAGCAGCATATGCACGTCGTCCCAGCGCATCCGGCTGCGACGGACCAGGGCGCCGAGCAGCGTCGCCTCGATCGGGGACAGCGGGATTCGCTCGGCATTCCAATGGATCTCGATCGGGTCGACCGACATCGTCACCGCGCCGCGCTTGACGAGCGGCCTCCGCTCGCCGGAGGAGAACAGGAAGCTGTCGGAGTGGGACGCGATGAACATGGCGCCACGCTATGGCGCTGCGTCGGCAGCCGGCAGCCGAATGTTGCCAATGCCGGCTGCACTGCGACGAAAGGCCCGCCGCGCCACGAACCGCACAGCTCGTCCCACCAACGGCACGGTTCACGCTTGGCAGCGAGACGGCGGGCGTAATAGCACCTTCCTCATGAATGCCGTCGCGCAACCGGCGTCGCAGCTGCAATTCTCCGCGCAGCTCACGCGACGCATCACCGCCGCCACGATCCTGCTGTTCTGGGCGGCGCAGTTCGGCGTGATGACCGCCGGCCGCCTGATGACCGGGACCGACGACGACGCCAGCTTCCTGCCGCCGCGCGCGATCGTCACCGTGATCGGCATCGCGCTGTCGTTCGGAATCGCGGACTTCCATCGCCGCACGCGCGGCGCCGCCCTGTCGCGCCGGCTGGCGCTGGCGGTGGTGGCGGCGCTGGTGTGCTCGGTGTTGCACGCGGTCGCCAACTTCCTGATCTTCCATCTGTTCATGCCGATCCGCAACTGGCAGGACGCGAGCGTCGCCAGCTATGCGCTGGCGGTGCTGCAGTGGTTCTGGGCTTATGCGGCGCTGTCGGGCCTCCTGCTGTCGGTGGTCTATTCGGCCGAGATGCGCGAATATGAGCGGCGCGCGGCGCAGCTCGAGCGCGAGGCGCATACGGCGCACCTTCGGGCGTTGCGCTACCAGCTCAATCCGCACTTCATGTTCAATACGTTGAACTCGATCGCCTCGCTGATCTCGACAAGCGCGGTCGAACCGGCCGAGCGGATGGTCGAGAACCTGTCGGACTTCCTCCGCGCGGGCTTGGCGATCGATCCCAACGAGGATATCCCGCTCGCGCGCGAGATCGAGCTCCAGTCGCTCTATCTCGCGATCGAGGCCGAGCGTTTCCCCGATCGGCTCAGGGTCGCGATCGACGTGCCGCCCGAGGCGCGCAAGGCGCTGGTGCCGAGCCTCATCATCCAACCGATCGTCGAGAACGCCGTGCGCCACGCGGTCGCAGCCTCGACCACGCCCGTGACGCTGCACATCCAGGCGCGGGTCGAAGGCGGGCGCGTCAATCTCTGCGTGCGCGACAGCGGCGGCAACGGCGCTGCCGGCCGGGCGAAGCTGGAAGGAACCGGCGTCGGCCTGCGCAACGTCGCGGAACGGCTGGCGGCGCGCTATGGCGAGGACTGCGCCTTCGCCGCCGGTCCGGAGCCCGACGGCGGCTTCGCCGTCCGCTTCTCGATCCCGCTGGAGGCGCGGGGCCTATGATCCGGCTGCTGCTCTGCGACGACGAGCCGCTCGCGATCGAGCGGCTGCGCGATCTCGCCGCGCGCATTCCCGACGTCGAGGTAGTGGGAGTCGCCAGCAACGGGCGCGCAGCGCTCGACGCCATCGCCGAGCTTGCGCCAGACGTCGCGATGCTCGATGTCGAGATGCCTGCGCTCGACGGCTTCGACGTGGTCGAGGCGCTGGCGCTCGCCGGCGGGCCGTCGCCGCTGATCGTGTTCGTCACCGCCTATCCGCAGTTCGCTGCCCATGCCTTCGACAGCGGCGCGATCGATTTCCTGACCAAACCGGTGCGGCTCGCCCGCCTCGAGACGGCGATCGAGCGGGTGCGCCGTGCGATCGAGGACCGCAGCGCCGCGGCGCGCCTCGTCGACCTCGCCCGCCAGCTCGAGGTGCTGCGGGCCGAGCGGCATAGCGACAGCGGCGAGAGCGGCTACCTATGGGTCCAGCGCCGCGGCGAAAGCGTGCGGATCGCGCTGGGCGAAGTCGACCGCGTCCAGGCCGAGGGCGAATATGTCCGCCTGTATCATGGCGCCGTGTCCTATCTGCACCGCGAGCCGATCAGCAGCCTGATCGAGCGCTTCGATCCCGCGCGGTTCCTGCGCATCCATCGCTCGCACATCGTCAACCGCGACCGGGTGGCGTCGATCCGGCGGCGGCCGGCGGGGGGCTATACGATCGTCACCGTCGACGGCGAACAGCTGCCGGTCGGGCGCAACTATCGCGCGGTGGTGCGCGACCTGGTGGGGCGGAGCGAAGGGTGAAGCGCTTGCCGTTCGCGCTCGACGGCGCGACAATGCCGCCGATGCGACGCCTGAGTCTCCTGCCCGTCCTGCTGCTCGCCGGTTGCGGCGGCACGCCCAGCCAGCCGACCGCCGAGCCCACGGCGGAGCCGCCGAGCGCCTTCCAGAACCAGGTCGCCGCGCTGCCCGAGGGTCAGCGCAAGGGCGTGTTCATCCGGGCGATCCGTGATGCCGGCTTCAACTGTCAGGGCGTGGTTGAATCGCACCGTCAGGGGGAGGGGCTGAAGGGCGAGCCGCTCTACGTCGCGCAATGCAACGACAAGAAATATTACGGTATCCTGCTCGGTCGCGACGGCACCGCCCAGGTGGTGACGCGCGGGGATCGCTGAGGCTGACATCGCCATTTCCGTCACCCCGGCGAAGGCCGGGGTCCCACCAAGCCTCCCGTTCAGGCGCCTGAGCTCCTTGTCCCGCACATGCAGCACGGTCGACCCCGGCCTTCGCCGGCCGGGGTGACGATATGCAAGAAAGGGCCGCCGAAGCGGCCCTTTCCGTTTCACGCCGAGCTGATCGTCAGAGCCCGATGATGCCGCCGTCGGTGCGCTGGATGACGATCGTCGCCGAGCGCGGGCGCGAGTTGGTCGCGTCGGTGCCGGTCGCCTGGGTCGCCGGCCAGTGGCTGGTGATGTCTGACGGGTTACCCTCCTCGCCGGGATGCTGGATGTTGACGAACATCGTGCGGCCGTCGGGCGTGGTGTCGACGCCGGTGATCTCGGCCTCGAGCGGGCCGACGAGGAAGCGCTTGAGGCTGGTGCCCGGCGCCTTGCCGACCTTGGTCGCGATGCTGACGGTTGTGCCGTCGGTGTTGGTGTTGACGATGGTCTTGTTGGCCGCGTCGCCACCGTCGCCGACGATGCCCGGGATCGCCGCCAGCATCATGCAGTTGGTGACGTCGGTATAGGCGCCGTCGTCGGTCTGGATCCACAGCAGCGGCGTGATCTGGCCGGCGACATTGGCGTTGCGCGAGAACCAGCAGCCGTCGGGGCTCGAGAAATCGTTGTCGGAGGTGAGGCCGGAGACGTTGATGTTGGCCGGATCGAGGTCCTGTCCCGCGCCGAACAGGTAGATGTCCCAGGTGAAGGTGGTCGCTTCCGAGCTGCTGTTGGTCTCGCGCAGGCGGACGATGTGGCCGTTATGGTTGCCGAGCCTCGAATTGGGCGGATCGAGATAGGCGCGCGGGTTGGCCGCGTCGGCGTTCGCGGGGGTACGCGCCGAGTTGTTGGTGAGGGTCAGATAGACCTCGCCGGTCACCGGATTGACCGCGGTCCACTCCGGCCGGTCCATCTTGGTCGCGGCGAGCGCGTCGCCGGCGAGGCGGGCGTGCGTCAGCACGTCGGCCTGATCGGCGAACGGATAGGTGGTGTTGGCGCTGGTCAGCGGCGCGGTGCCGTGGGTCAGCGGCAGCCAGGTGCCGGTGCCGTCCGCCTTGAACTGCGCGACATAGAGCGTGCCGGTGTCGAGGTATTTGTCGCCGATCGACAGCCGGTCGGCGTTGCTCGCATCGGCGGCGACCCAGGCGGTCGCCGAGACGAACTTGTAGAGATATTCGTTCCTCGCGTCGTCGCCCATGTAGAAGGCGGGCTTGACCCCGGCGACGAACGGCGAGGGCCAGCAGCCCTCGTGGTTCATGCGGCCGAGCGCGGTACGCTTGCGCGGCGTTCTGGTCTTGTCATAGGGATCGATCTCGACCACCCAGCCGAACTGGTTGGGTTCATTGCGATAGTCCGCCGTGGCCGAGCCGCCCGTCGCCTGCGCGTCGAAGCGGCGGTAGAGAGTGCTGCTGGAATCCGCCGGCGTCACGGTCGCCCAGCCGAAATTGCCGCTGCTGCTGGTGACGCCGTAGCGGGTGAGCGCGGTCACTTCCTTGGCGCTGCGGCGCGGATTGTCGGCCGCGGCCGGGCGGCGGAAATAGCCGGCCCAATTCTCCTCGCAGGTGAGCAGCGTGCCCCACTGGGTATAGCCGTTGGCGCAGTTGTTGAGGGTGCCGCGGCCCTGTGTCCCGTCGGCCGAGAAGGCGGTCTGGAGCAGGGTCGAGCCCCTGGCCGGCCCGTTGATCGCCATCGGCGTGTTGGGCGTGACGCGGAAGTTGAAGCTGCTCGCCTGGACATAGCCCCAGCCGGCCGAGGTCTGCGTGACCTCGACGACGCTGACGCCGTGCGCCTCGATCTCCTTGATCGCCTCGCTTTCCGGGCGGACGCCGCCGGGCGCGGTCGCGCCGTTCACATGGAGATAGTCCTGGTTGATGTTCTCGTGGTTCGTCGCCAGCAGGCCGCGGGTCGAGCTCTGGTCGTCGCGCGTTCCGTCGCTGGCGAGGCCGAACCAGTGCATCGCGTCGTGATGGTCGCCCGCGCGGTTGGCGAAATTGGTGTCGGTGCCGTCGTTCCTGTACGCCGGGGTGTCGGCGGTGATCGGGTCGCCGGTGCGGTAGAGCACGCCGACGGTGTAGCCGCTCGGCACCTTCACCACGTCGTCCTTGCTGTGCGGGACGGCGGTGAAGCTGAGCACGGCCGGGGAGATGCTGACGATCGCGTCGGCGCTGGAGGTGTTGCCCGAATTGTCGGTCGCGGCGAAGCGGATCGCGACCGAGGTCGCTCCCCCCGCCGCCGGCGCGACGAAGCTGGTGGTGGTGCCGGTGGTCGCGCTCAGCGTTACGATGGGGCCGCTCACCTGCGTGAAGGTGGTGGCGGTGACGGAACCGTCATCGGTGGCGGTGCCGGTGACGGTCACCAGAGTGCCGGCCGTCGCGGTCGTGGGAGAGGCGGTGGCGGTGACGGTCGGCGCGGGGTTGCCCGTGTCGGCATCGTCGTCGTCGTCGCAGGCGGCGAGCACGGTGCTGCCGAACACCGCCATCGCCATCGCGCCGACGCCGCTGCGCAGCGTGTCGCGCCGCGAGTAGCGCTGGTCGATCAGGTCGTTGAGGCTGGGGCCGGTGCTGCGGTTGGTGTCGACGTCGCCGTCGTCATAGCCGATGTCGGTACGGATAATCTCGGTCATTGCATCCCCCGTATGCTGTCCGGCCCCGGACTTGAGGCGGTGTCTGGTTCTACGTCGATGACGCGAGTCCCTGACGGATCGGTGAAGCTGCGGTGACACTTTTGTGAAAGCGCGCCAAGGCTTTCGTCAAGGATTAGGGTGGACTGTTCGCGCTCCTCGGAGTCGCCTAGTGGGCGATGCCATGGATCGACCGCCGCCTGATCCCCTGCCGCCGACGCCGAGCCTCGCCGATCGCGTGCGGGAAAGGCTGGCGCGGTCGCGACCCGCCGTCGATCTGCGCGGCGATCGGCGCGCGGGCGTTGCCCTTGCCGTGCTGCTCGCGGCGGGACCGCTGGCGACGTTGCTCGGCGCCCGGCTGATGGAGGATCGCGTGCGGAGCGAAGCCGCCGCGCTTCGTCCCGCCGCCGCGCCGCGATTGGCGGCCGAGCAGAGGCGCAGCGCGGGCCAGGCGGAGCTCGCGCCGCTGCTGATCCGTCCGGGGGTCGGCGCGACGCTGGAGGGGATCGCGCGGGCATTGCCGGCAGAGGCGATGCTGGTTCGGGTCCAGCGCGGCGATGACGGCCGGCTCGCCCTCGATGCAGCAGCGCCGGATCCGGACAAGCTGCGCTCGGCGCTGCGGCGCGATCCGGTGACGGGGCGGCTGCGTGATACCGGCCAGCAGCGCGGCGACGCAGCGATCGTCGTGACGTTCGAGGAAGGCGCATGAAGCCGCCGCTCGTCTGGGGCGCGGCGCTCGGCCTGGTCGCCGCGATCCTGCTGGCGCCGTTCGGACGCGATGCGCTCGGCGACCTCGCGGCGGCGCGGGCCGAGCGCGATCGGCTCGCCGCGGCGATGAGGAACGAGGTTCCGCGATCGGTGGTCGAGGACAGCATCGCCATGCCGGCGGCGGATCGCGATGCGGCCAACCGGCTGCTCGCGGCGCGCGTCCGTCTGCTCGCCGGGCGCGGCGCGGTGCTGGTCGAGGACGCCGCCCCTGCCGCCGATCCGGCCGGGCTGGCGCGGATCAGGGTGCGCTTGTCGGGCTCCGAGGATGCGGTGATCGCGCTCGCCGACACGATCGAGCGCACGCCGCCACTCGCCCGCTTCGCCCATTGGCGGATGGAAGCGAGCGGCGGCGCGGTCCGCCTCCAGGGCGAATTGGTCGCGCCATGGCGCTGAACCGCATCGAGACGGCCGCGCTGGCGCTGGCGGGGGGAATCGCGGCGGCGATGCCGCTCTGGCTGCTCCAGCCGGATCGGGCGGTGGCGCCCGCCGGATCGGCAGCGCCACTTGCCGCACCGCCCCTGCCGCCGCCGCTGACCGCCGTCTTCTCCCGATCCCTGTTCGGTGCGGCGTTACCTGAGGCGGAGGCGCCGCTGCCGCCGGACGCACCCCAGCTCGTCGGTATCGTCGGACGGATCGGCAGCGATGCCGTGGCGATGGTGCGCGGCGCCGATAGCGCCAGCCGCACGCTCCAGCCGGGGGAAGGCATCGACGGCTGGACGCTCGAGTCGCTCGCGATCGACGCCGCCTTCTTCACCCGCGGCGGGCAGCGGCTGCGGGTGCCGCTGCCGGCCGGCGACGAGACCGCGCCTCAGTAGATCCCGTTGACCTCCAGCGTCAGCCGCGGCCCCGGCGGGTTGAGCAGCAGGCTGCGCTTGTCGCGCACGGTCGCCTCGTGGCCGCGCAGCTTGGCGTAGCGTTCGTCGGTCGCCGCCTTTGCCGCCACACCGTCGCGCAGGATGGTCGGCTTCAGGAAGATGAACAGCGTGCGCTTGGTCTGGCCTTCGCGCCGCGACTTGAACAGCTCGCCGAGCACGGGGATGTCGCCGAGCAGCGGCACCTGGCTCTTCGTCTGCTGCCGGTCGTCGGAGATGAGGCCGCCGAGCACGATCGTCTGGCCGTCGTCGGCGAGCACGGTGGTGTTGATCGCGCGCTTCTGGGTGATGATGTCGGCGGCGGTCGACAGCTGCGTCGACGAGATCGCGGACGCCTCCTGGCTGATCTCCAACCGGATCGTGTCGCCGGCGTTGATCCGCGGCAGGACGCGCAGGGTGATGCCGACGTCCTTGCGCTCGATGGTGTTGTAGGGATCGGCGTTGCCGTTGTTGGTGATGATCGATCCGGTGAGGAAGGGCACTTCCTGCGCCACCACGATCTCGCCGACCTTGTTGTCGAGCGTGGTGATCTGCGGCGTCGACAGCAGGTTCGACTTGGTCGAGGTGCCGAGCGCGCGCACCAGGATCGAGAAGTCGTCGCCGATCGCGATGTTGCCGGTGAAACCTTCCCCGAGCACCCTGCCGATGGGAACGCCGAGCAGATCGAGGATTCCGCCGATACCGCCGAGCGCCGGTCCCGGCGAACCGAACGAGGTGCCCGCGCCCTCGACCTGATCGAGTGCCGCGCCAGCGGTGCCGAGTTGCACCGCCAGCGACTCGGCGTCGTCGCCGATGATCTCGGCGATCGCGGCCTCGATCAGCACCTGTGGCCGGCGCACGTCGAGGTCGGGAATCAGCCGCTCGATGTTGCCGACCGCGCTCGGCGTGCCGCGCACGACGATGGCGTTGATGTCGGGCGCGGGCTGGACGGTGATGTCGGGGGTGGAGAAGCCCTGCGGCGTCGCCTCCGGCTGGTTCTGGCCGACGGTGGAGATGCTGCCCGTCGTGCCCTGGCCGGTCCCGCCCGTCAGCGCGGCGGCGGCATTGGCCTGGTTCGACGCATTCTGCGCGATCAGGTTGCCGAGCTGCGCGGTCGGGCTCGTCCCGCTCGCCGATCGGCGCTGCGAGAGGCTGCGCGCCACCGGATTGGTGACGGCGCCCTGCTCGCCCAGGATGCCGCGCAGCACGTCGGTGACCGATTCGGCGTCGGCATAGTTGAGGCGGAACACGCGCGTCACCGGCGTCGCCCCGCCCGGCGCGTCGAGCGCCTGCGCCATCCGCCGCGCTTCGGTGACCGCAGCCGGCGTGCCGCGCACGACGATGCTGTTGCTGCGCGCATCGCCCGCCACGCGCGTGCCTTCGCCCAGCACCGTCTGCAGCGACTGGGCGATGTCGGCGGCATTGCCGTTCTTGAGCACGATGGTGGTGAAGGTCGATCCCCCGCCGCCGTCGAGCGAGCGCGCCAGCGCCTCGATGCGGCGGACGTTGTCGGCATAGTCGGTGACGACGATCGCGTTGGGCTGGGTGAGCGGCTCGACCGAGCCGAAGGTCGCGACCAGCGGCCGCACGATCCGCGCCGCGTCGGCCGAGGGAACATTGGCGAGGCGGATCATCCGCGTCACCAGCTCCTGCCCCCCGGCACCGCGGCTCGGCACGCCGCCGTCGCGCACCGCAGTGGCCGCCGGCACGATCCGCCAGGCGCGGCCCGATCGCACCGCCGCGAAGCCGTTGGCGCGCAGCACCGACTGGAACAGCTCCCAGACCCCGTCCTGGCTGAGCGGGGTCGCGGAGGTGACGGTGACGACGCCCTTCACCGCCGGATCGAGGATCAGCGTCCGCCCGGTCAGCCGGCTGATCTGCTCGGCGACGTCGGCGATCTCGACGCCGCGCATGTTGACGACGATGTCGTTCGGCGCGCCCTGCGGCTCGGGCGGAACGGTCTGCGCGCTCAGCACCGGGCTCGCCAGCATCAGCGCGAGCATGGAAAGGCGAATCGGATGGGCCACGGCGGGGATGCTTCCTAACGGATGGGGACGGTGAGCGTCAGCCGCTTGCCGTCGCGAAGGACCTGGATCTGGGCGGTGCCCTCCTGCTGCGCCTTCAGGAAGGCGTCGCGGGCGGTGTCGGGATTGGCGAGCGGCGTGCCGTTGACGAGCTGGACGACGTCGCCGGCCTGGAGTCCGGGCGGGGCGCCCTCGCCGATCTGATAGCCGCCGGAGACCGGCCGCGCGTCGAGCCGCTGCATCAGCGACGCGGCGGAAGGCGGGGCGGGCGGCGGTGCGGGAGTCGCGGCCAGCGGCGCCCCGCCGGGGACTGGGGACGAGGGCGCCGGCGTCGGACTCGCCTGGGCCAGCGGATCGGGAAAGGCGAGCGATTCGAGCCGGCCGTTGTTGCGCAGCAGCACGCGCTTGGGCTCGATCGTTTCGATGACGGCTCCGGCAACGTTCTCGCCGACGCGATACGCCTTGGTCTCGCTGCCGGCGGCGATGAAGGCGCTGGCGAGCTCGGCCGGCCGTGCGAACACCAGCCCCTTGAGCTCGATCTGGAGCGTCGTCGGCACCGCTCCGTCGCCGGGAGCGCCGCGGCCGAACGGCGCGAACGCGAGCGCCAGCGCAAGGTCGGGCGGCGGCGGGGCGAGGCGGGCGGTCACCGGCACGCTCACCGCGCCGGTCCCGGCGTGGCCGGCGAGCCGCCAGGTGAGGCCGGCCAGCGCGAAGGCTACCGAGACGATCACCAGCCCCGTCAGTACGTCGAGCGCGAGCTTGACGCGATAGGGGGTGAGCTGAAAGCGGCCCGGAATCATGAGCGCCGCGCCTCCCGCGGCCCTAGGTCGAGGAAGCCGTCCAGCACCGCCGACGGAGCCTTCTCGCCAGCAGCGAGCACCTGCACCCGCACCTTGGCGATCTCGGGATCGTCGGTGGCGGTGCGCGTCACGCCGACCTGCCAGTTCCGTCCCAGCATCGCCACCTGGTCGCCGCCGGTGACGCCGAGCGCCAGCTCGGCCATCCGGTTCTCCGCCACCCACATGGCGGCGGCGCGGCGCTCCATCGCGCGGGTCGAATCGATATGCTGCTCGACCGCGCCGATCAGCCCCACCGCGGCGATCGCGAGCACCACGAGCGCGACCAGCGCCTCGATCAGCGAGAAGCCTTCGTCGCCGGTCCCCCCCGCGCGCGTCATGAGGGCGCCGCCGGCATGGCGACGGCGGTGAGGCCGTCATAGCGGACGATCCAGCGCTGCCGTCCGCTGGTGACGGTGGCGACCAGCGGCTTGGCCGCGCCGTCGAGCCCCAGCACCAGCGGCGGCGCGGCGGAGAGCGTCATGGTGATGCCGCCGGGCAGCCGGTGCGGGTCGATCTCCGGCCGGCCGCCGGGGATGGCGCCGTCGGCGTCGACCTTGGCGAAGCCGTAGCCGCCCTTGTCGGCGGTGAGCGCGACCATGCGGTCTCCCAGCATCGCGTCGTCCGCCGCCGCCTGCAGCCGGAGCGCGAACCGCCGTGCCTCGCTCTCGACCGAAGGGGCACGGGTGGCGGCGCCGACGCTCAGCGACACGGCACTCGCCGCGATGCCGATGATCACGAGGACGATCAGCACCTCGACGAGGGTCATGCCCAATTCCTCCCCGAGCTCGCTCGGGGAGGAATAGGAGGAACTGGAGACACCCAACCTCACTTCTTCCCCACGATATCCGCGTCGAGCCCCTCGCCGCCCGGCTTGCCGTCCTTGCCGAGCGACATCAGCCGGAATCCGCCGGGCGCGGGCGACTCATAGACATAGGGATGCCCCCAGGGATCGACCGGCACCTCGGGCAGATAGCCCTCGGGCGACCAGGCCTGCGGGAGCGGCGGGGTGACCGGCTTCTCCGCCAGCGCCTTCAGCCCCTGCGCGGTGGTCGGATAGTCACCGTTGTCGAGCCGGTACATCTTGAGCGCGGCGGCGATGGTGCGCAGGTCCGTGGTCGCGGTGGTGACGCGGGCCTGGTCGGGCCGGTTGATGACGTTGGGGACGATCAGCGCGGCGATCAGCGCGATGATCACCAGCACCACGATCATCTCGACCAGGGTCACGCCCGCCTCGCCCTCGCGGGGCACTCGCACCTTGCGGGCGGCGGCAAGCGCTGCCACGGTGTCACGAAACTGTCGGAAAACAATGCGCATTCGCGGTCCCATGGCCCTCGCCCGTGACACATCCATTACAGCGGAAGCGTGGGAAAACGCCAGCGCCCGCGCGCGCTCGTCCGACAGGGGCGGCGGACCCGCCGGAGTCTGGACGCTCGACGGCGATGCGCTGACCGCCGCCGACGAGGACGGACCCGCCACCGTGCTAGTCCCGACCGAGGCGGTGCGGCTGGTCGCCGTCGACCTGCCGGTCGCCGGACGCGCCAGGCGGCTGGCGGCGCTGCCCTTTGCCGTCGAGGACCTGATCGCCGAACCGATCGAAAGCGTGCATCTGGCGTTGGGTGCGGAAATCGCGCCGAAGCGCTTCCTGGTCGGCGTGGTCCGGCACGACCGCATGGCGGAGTGGATCGCGCGACTCGAGGACGCCCGGCTCGATCATGCCGCGCTGGTGCCCGACGCGCTCGCGCTGCCGCGGCCGGGCGACGGCGAATGGGCGGTCGATCTCGGCACCATCCGGGCGGTGGTGCGCGCGGGCGACGGCACCGGCTTCGCCATTCCGGCTCCGATGCTGCGCACCGCCTGGGAGGCGGCCGGGCGCCCCCGCGCGATGGCTTATGGTGCGCCGCTGCCGGAGGAGATGGCGGGCGGCACCGGCGGCATTCCTGCCGAGCCGCTCGCGCGCCGCGTGCTCGATCCCGCGCTCGATCTCCGGCAGGGTCCCTACGCCCGCCGCCGCGGCACGGTGCCGGGCTTCGGTCGGCGTCTGGCGATGATCCTCGGGCTCGGTCTGGTTGCGCACACCGGGATCGCCGCCGCCGACACGCTGATGCTCCAGCGCATCGCCGACCGCCGTGCCGACGACCTCAAGACGCTTGTCGCCGCCACGGCGCCGGGCGCGAACCTCGCCGGCGACGACCTTGCCGGCACCGTCGCCGACATGCTGCCGCCGGCCGGCGCGGGGGCAGGGGGCGCCGATCCCTTCCTGCCGGTGGCGGCGCGCATCTCGACCGCACTGGCCCCGCTCGGCGGCACGGTCCCGGTCAAGGCGATGAGCCTGGCCGACGGTGTCTTCATCATGGCGATCGACTCGACCGATCCTGCGCTTGCCACCCGCATCAACGCCGCGTTGCGCGAGGCAGGCGTCGAGGCGAAGGTCGCGACGCAGGGGGACGGTATCCGTATCACCGCGGAGGCGGCATGACCGCGTTGCGCCTCGCCGAATCGCCGATCGCCGCGCGCTTGGCCGGCTGGTGGGCCGGCCTCAGCCGACGCGAGCGGATCATGGTCGGCGGGCTCGGCATCGTGCTGGCGCTGCTGGTCCTGATCTACGGCGTGGTGAAGCCCTTGCAGGCCGCCCGCGCCCAGGCGCTGGCCGACATCCGCACCTATGACACGCTCAAGGCGCGCATCCGCGCCGCCGGCGCGCTCAACTCCAATCCCGGCCCGCCGCCGCGCATCGGCCCGCCTGCAAACGTCGTCACCGCATCGGCGAACAGCTTCAACCTGACCGCGCAGATCGAGCCCATGCCGGGCGGCGTGCGTGCGACGGTCGCGGAGGGCGGCTATGATGCGGTGATGAACTGGCTCGCCGACATCGCCCGCACCAGCAACCTGTCGGTCACGCGCGTCGACATCCGCAAGCGCCCTGCGCCCGGCATGGTCAGTGCGACGGTGGAGTTCCGCGGATGACCGACACGCTGGTCGCCGCACCGCCGCGGCTCCCCTACGCCTTCGCGCGCCGCAACGGCGTGCTGCTTCAGGCCGATCCGGGCGGCATGGTGTGCCTCCACCGCCCCGACGCCTCGCTCGACGCGATCCTGGAGGTGCAGCGCATCGCCCCCTGGACCGATTTCGTCCCCGTCACGGAGGAGGCGTTCGCCGCCGAGCTGTCGCGCACCTACGGCGAGGGCGCCGCGCAGGCCGCCGAGTTCGAGATGGACGCGACCGACCTCGCCGCGCTCGCCGATTCGGCCGCCGCGGTCGACGACCTGCTCGACTCCCGCGACGATTCGCCGGTCATCCGCCTGATCAACGCGCTGCTGCTGGAGGCGATCAAGGAAGGCGCCTCCGACGTCCATGTCGAGACCACCGAGAAGCGGCTGGTGGTCCGCTTCCGCATCGACGGCGTGCTGCGCGACATCGTCGAGCCGCAGCGCGCGCTGGCGCCGCTGCTGGTCAGCCGCATCAAGGTGATGGCCAAGCTCGACATCGCCGAGAAGCGCGTGCCGCAGGACGGCCGCGTGACCCTGCGCATCGGCGGCCACGACGTCGACGCGCGCGTGTCGACCATCCCGACCCAGCATGGCGAGCGGGTGGTGATGCGCCTGCTCGAGAAGGGCTCGCTCAAGCTCGACCTCGCCGGGCTCGGCATGAGCGAGCGCGACCAGCAGGTGTTCACCCGCCTGCTCGACCGGCCGCACGGCATCCTGCTCGTCACCGGCCCGACCGGATCGGGCAAGACGACGACGCTCTACGCCGCGCTCACCCGCCTCAACGACCGCAAGCGCAACATCATGACGGTCGAGGATCCGATCGAATACGAGCTGCCCGGCGTCGCCCAGACCCAGGTCAACCCGCGCACCGACATGACCTTCGCCCGCGGCCTGCGCGCGATCCTGCGCCAGGACCCCGACGTGATCATGGTCGGCGAGATCCGCGACCACGAGACCGCGGAGGTCGCGGTGCGATCGGCGATGACCGGCCATTTCGTGCTGTCGACGCTGCACACCAACAGCGCGATCGGGTCGGTCACGCGCCTGATCGACATGGGCGTCGAGCGCTACCTGCTCGCGCCGATGCTGGTGGGGCTGGCGGCGCAGCGGCTGGTGCGGCGGCTGTGCCCCGACTGCCGCTGGCAGGACGTCGCGACCGAGGCCGACTCGCGCCTGCTCGGCGGCGAGCTCAAGCCCGGCAAGCCGATCTGGCGCGCGGGCGGCTGCGACCATTGCCACGGCGAGGGTTATCGCGGCCGCGCCGGCATCTACGAGGTGGTGGCGGTCGACGAGACGCTGCAGGCGATGATCCACGACGGCGCCTCCGAAGCCAAGCTCGAGAAGGAGGCGCGCAGGAAGAACCCGTCGCTGCTCGACGACGGCGTCGCCAAGGTCCGCGCCGGCGTCACCACGGTCGAGGAGGTCGCGCGGGTGACGCGCGAGGAGGGGTAATGTCCGCTCCTAACCGTCATGCCGGACTTGTTCCGGCATCCACCCCTCCTCGTGGAGGACGGTATGCGGTGGCGCGGTGGACCCCGGAACAAGTCCGGGGTGACGCCGGGGGCAGGGGCTGACCGATGCCCGCCTACGCCTACAAGGCCGCCGACCGCAGGGGCACCACCCGCAAGGGCATCGTCGAAGCCTCGTCCCCCGTCGCCGCCCGCGCGCTGCTGCGCGAGCAGGCGTTGCTGCCGCTGTCGGTCGAGCCCGCCGCGCAACGTCGCGCGAGTTTCGGCGAGCTCCGCCTGCCGCGGCTGCGCAGGGGCATCACATCGCGCCAGCTCGCCACGCTCACCCGCCAGATCGCGACGCTGGTCGGCTCGGATATCCCCATCGAGGAGGCGCTCCGCCTCGTCGCCACCCAGTCCGAATCGGGCGCGGTGAGCTCGCTGCTGCTCGACGTGCGCGGCGCCATCCTCGACGGGCGCAGCTTCGCGTCGGCGCTCGGCAATCACCCCAGGGCATTTCCGGAATTCTACCGCGCCTCGGTCGCGGCGGGCGAAAGCTCGGGACGGCTCGCGCACGTCCTCAACCACCTCGCCAACTTCGTCGAGACGCGTCAGGCCAATGGACAGAAGCTCCAGCTCGCGCTGCTCTATCCGGCCTTGCTCGCGGTGGTGTCGGTCGGCGTGATCGTAATGCTGATGATCTATGTCGTGCCGGACATCGTCCGCGTGTTCGTCTCGCGCGGCGCCGACCTGCCGTTCCTGACCCGCGCGCTGATCGCGATCTCCAGCTTCCTCCAGCATTACGGCTTGTGGCTCGGCCTCGCGATCCTGATCGCGGCGCTCGTGTTCGGCCGCTGGGCGAGCGTTCCCGCCAACCGCCTGAAGCTCGACCGCTTCTTCGTCGAGCGCCGTCCGTTCCGCCGTTTCGTGCGCCAGCACAATGCCGCGCGCTTCGCCGGCAGCCTGGCGACGTTGGTCGAAAGCGCGGTGCCGCTGGTCGAGGCGCTCCAGGCGGCCGCCGCGGTCACCCCCAACCGCTGGGTGCGCGCGCGTGCGTTCAACGTCGCGATGCGGGTGCGCGAGGGCCTCAGCCTCCGCGCGGCGATGAGCGAGGCCAATGTCTTCCCGACGATGCTGACCGCGCTGGTCGCGAGCGGCGAGAGTTCGGGCAAGCTCGCCCCGGCGCTCGGCCGCGCCTCCTCGGAACTCGAACGCGAACTCGACGCGCTGGTGTCGACGCTGGTCGCGCTGGTGGAACCGATGGTGCTGCTGCTGATGGGCGGCATGGTGCTGCTGATGGTGCTCGCGATCCTGCTGCCGATCATCAACCTCAACAATCTGGTGACGCTCTAGGCCGAATAGCACCTGTCCTCGATGCGCTGATTCCTCCTGTTGTCGGACCGGCGGGCAAGCTTTGTTAACCAAAGTGCGCTAGCTCCGTTGGGTGATCTTTGGCCGCATCTTGCCGCTTGCGAAGCCGCGGAGCCGTTTGGCTGTCCCTGGGAGGGGGCCGGCGCACTCGTTGAACCCAGCGAAAATCCTGCTGTGGGCTGCTCTTGCGGGCCTGATCACCGGCATCCTCGGCCTCGGCTTGCCGCTCGAGGAATACTATCGGATGGCTCGCAATGCCGCGCGAACGCATCCCCCGTCGGGGGATATCGTGGTCGTTACGATCGACGATCGTAGCCTCGAGCAGGTGGGAAGATGGCCTTGGCCGCGGACGCGTCATGCTGAATTGGTGGATCGACTGAACGCCGCGGGCGCAAAGCGGATATTCTTCGATGTCTTCTTCAATGCACCGGGCGATTCGGTCGAGGATCGCGTTTTCGCCGATGCGATGAAGCGCTCGGGCAATGTTTATCTCGCTGCGTTAGGCGCAAAAAAGCGTGTCGGCGGCGTTACGGAGAAGCTGCCGATCCCGCTGTTCCGTACGGTGAGCAGGGTCGTCAGTGCCAACGCCCGCTACACCGGCATAATGTCGATTCCGACACTGCCGTACGCCAGCTATCTGCAAGGCAGCGAGACGCCTTCGATCGCTGCGGCCATCGCAGACGTGCAGGGCAGTCCGGATGTCCAGTTCCCGATCGATTATGCGATCGATCTCAACCTTATCCCGACTGTCAGCGCCGCCGAAATCTTGACCGGCTCGCCAGCGCTTTCGAGACTCCGCGGCAAGGAGGTCCTCATCGCCATTGCATCCCAGGAGATGGGAGATGTCTATTATGTCCCCGGCAAGGGACAGGTGAACGGCGGTTTCATCCAGGCCCTCGGCGGGGAAACGCTCAAAGAGGGGCGTCCGATCGATCTCGGCTGGTTGCTGCCACTTGGCGGTAGCGCCCTCTTCATCGCGACCTATTTGTTTGCCCGACGGCGTTGGATCGGCCGCTGCGCACTGGCCGCTGCAGTGCTCGGCATCACTGTCGTGCCCTACGTGGCAGAGAGCAATCTGATCTTCCTGCAAGTCATCCCGGCCGCCCTGCTGATCGGGATCGTCGTGGTAAGCCAGGCTTGGGCGAGATTTCGCAATTCGTACAAAGTTCGCGGAAACATCAATGCTCTATCCGGTCTTCCGAATCTTAATGCGCTGCGCGGGGAGAACGTGCCGGGCAGCGCGGTGCTGGTTGCCGCGCGGGTGCGCAACTACGCTGAAATCAGCTCGGCTCTTCCGCCCGAGAGCGAGCGTGCGCTGATCAATCAGATTGTCGCGCGATTAGCGCTCGGGGCCAGGGGCGCGCGCATCTACCAGGGGGACGAGGGGATCTTCGTCTGGGTTTCCAACGCTGAAATCGCCGGCGCCGACCAGTTGGACGCGCTTCACGCGCTGTTCCGCAGCCCGGCTCTGCTCGATGGCCGTGCAGTCGACCTCGCCGTCACTTTCGGCGTTGACGCAGGGAATGACCGTAGCCTAGCCAATCGAATCGCCGCCACGCTCGTCGCGGCGGATGAGGCGGCGGCCGAAGGGTTGCGCTGGAAGGCTTACGATCCTGCGAAACTCGCCGACGCCGAATGGAAGCTGTCGCTGCTCGGGCGGCTCGATGCTGCGATCGACAGCGGCGAGATCTGGGTCGCCTATCAGCCGCAGCTCGATCTTTCGACAGGACGGATCGTGGGGGTCGAGGCGCTGGTGCGCTGGTCGCATCCGGAAAAGGGCGAGGTCAGTCCGCAGGAATTCGTGCTCGCCGCCGAGCAGCACCATCGCATCGACAAGCTCACCGAGTTCGTCCTGTCCGACGCGATCAAGACCGCAGCCTCGTTCGCAGTGCGCGGCGTGGAGCTCGATGTCGCCGTCAACGTCTCGGCGCGATTGCTCGAAAAGCCGGGATTGGTAGCGCTCGTCCGCAGGCTGCTCGGCGAATCGCATCTCGCTCCGGAGCGCCTGACGCTGGAAGTGACGGAATCGGCCGCCATGGCGAGCGGCCGCGCGTCGATTCGCACGTTGGAGGAAATCGGCTCGCTCGGAATCAACGTGTCGATCGACGATTATGGCACGGGCTTCTCGACGCTCGAGTATTTCAAGCGGATTCCCGCCACCGAGGTGAAGATCGACCGCAGCTTCATCGCGGCGCTGGACCGCAATGCCAGCGACCGCGTGATGGTGCGCTCGACGATCGAACTGGCGCACTCATTGGGTAGGAGCGTCGTTGCGGAAGGGGTTGAGAACCATGAAGTTCTCGCCGCGCTGACGAAACTCGGCTGCGACCGCGCGCAAGGCTATCTGATCGGACGGCCGATGAAACTAATGAATTTGACCAAACTGCTGTTGGAGGACCGCAAATCAAATGCCGGCTGATGTCCCAAATTAAGATTCCGGAAATGGTAAATATATTGTAAACAAGTCGCCGCTTTGGTAGAAGCTCCCTTGCGTGTCGTCCCGTGACGGCACAGAAAGACTCTTCAGGGAGCTGAGCGATGAAGAAGATGCAGCGCCCGGCGCGCGGTGTGTGGGACTGGCTTTCGGTCGGCCATTGGGGCGGCAACGACGGCGGTACCGGCGTGAACGGCTAAGCCTCACGCTATCCGTTAAAGGACAGAAGCCCCGGCTCCGGTCGGGGCTTTTTTTCTTGCCAGGCGTCCCGTGCCGGCACAGAAGCCGGCATCCGGCCGGAACCTCCGTCCTGCCGGACCATTTCTGCGGTGGAACAAGGGAGAGATGGCGATGACCAGGATGCTGGCGGCGGCCGCGTTGCTGATCGCGGCGGGATGCGCAAACCAGGGGACGACGTCGGCCGAAGCCGCGGCGCCTGCGGCCGGTTCGGCGGTCGCGGATCTCGCCGATGCGAAGGGTACGCCGGTCGGACGCGCGGTCGCCACCGAGCACGGCGGCATGATCCACCTCAGCGTCGAGGCGCGCGCGCTGCCGCCCGGCGTGCACGGCATCCACGTCCACACCGTCGGCCGTTGCGATCCGCCCGATTTCACCACCGCCGGCGCGCACTGGAATCCGGCGGGCAAGATGCACGGCACCGAAAATCCGCAGGGGCCTCATGCGGGCGACATGCCGAACCTGACGGTCGGGGCGGATGGCCGCGGCAGCCTGACGATCATGCTGCCGTCGGGAACGCTCGACGGGATGCTCGATGCCGACGGCGCGGCGCTGGTGATCCATGCCGCGGCGGACGATCTCAAGACCGATCCGTCGGGCAACAGCGGCGCGCGCCTCGCCTGCGGCGTGTTCCGCCGCGCCTAACCCGCGAGCGGGTAGCGTGCGACCGGCTCGTAGGCAGCCCGGCTGCGGCCGAGGTGGCTTTCGAACAGCAGGAAATGGTCTAGGGTAAAGGGCGGGCCGGCGAGGCCTGCCTGATCGCCGAGGAAGCGCTCGACCGCCTCGCGCTGGACGTTCAGCCGCGCCAGCGTGACGTGCGGCAGATAGGCGCGGCGCTCGGGCGCGCAGCCGGCGCGGACCAGCGCCGCGTCGACCTTGTGATGAAGCGCGGTGATCGCCTCGTGCGGCCGGATACCCGCCCACAGCGCGTTGATCCGTCCGCGCCTGTCGAACGCGCCGACCCCGGAGACCGTCAGGTCCAGCGGCGGCGCATGAATCGTACCCAGCGCCGTGGCGATATCGTCCGCCTGCGGCCGGTCGACCTCGCCGATGAAGCGCAAGGTGATGTGGAGCTGATCGTCCTCCTGCCAGCGCGCGCCGGGGATGCCGCCCATCGCCCGGAGCAGCCTGTCGCGCACCGTCCCGGGCGGCCTCAATCCGACGAAAAGCCGATGCATGATTTGTGTCTAAATGTTGCCAAGCGCGGAAGCGATCCCGGTTTCGCTTGAAAGCGGCCCCGCCAAGGGCGATATTCAGCGCATCCGGCACATTGCCGGGCAAAGGAGCTGTTTGAAAATGGCAAACTGGTCTGACCCCCGGATGGGCGCCGCGAACTTCGCGCCGGCCGCCGCGCGCGCCGGCGCGTATGACGAGGGGCTCCGGTCCTACATGCTGTCGGTTTACAACCGCATGGCCTCGGGCGTGCTGCTGACGGGCATCGTCGCGCTGGTCTTCGCCTATTCGGGCGCGGCCGCCACGGTGATGGCGACCCCGCTCGCCTGGGTGATCATGCTGGCGCCGCTCGGCTTCGTGTTCGCGCTGAGCTTCGGCGCGAACCGCATGGCGACGAGCACGATGAGCCTGCTGTTCTGGGCCTTCGCGGTGGTGATGGGCCTGTCGCTGTCGACGGTGTTCCTGGCCTATACCAACACCTCGATCGCGGGCGCCTTCTTCGCGACCGCGGCGGCGTTCGCCGGCCTCAGCCTCTACGGCTACACGACCAAGCGCGACCTGGCGCCGTTCGGGACCTTCCTGATCATGGGCCTGGTCGGCCTGATCGTGGCGAGCCTGGTGAACCTGTTCCTGCAGTCGGGCACGATGGGACTGGTGATCAGCGCGATCGGCGTGCTGCTGTTCGCGGGCCTCACCGCCTATGACACGCAGAAGATCAAGAGCCTCTACTTCCAGGTGCAGGGCACCGAGATGGCCGGCAAGACCGCGATCCTCGGCGCGCTCAACCTCTACCTCGACTTCATCAACATGTTCCTGTTCATCCTCCGCCTGTTCGGCAGCAGCCGCAACTGACGGAAACGGGAACGGAACCACCTTCGGCCCGGCGGGGAAACTCGCCGGGCCTTTTCATTTCCGCGGCCGGGCGTCGGAACGCGCCGCCGCCGCCGTTCGTTTCTCTTCTGAAACGCCAGGAGAGAGGCCGTGAACGAGGTGAAGGACAAGCTCGACAAGAAGACGTCGGCAGCGCCGGACGCCGCCAAGGCGCCGGGGCAGAAGCGGGACGCCGGCCATGACGAGTCGATCGAGGAGCGGCTCCGACGCCGTCCCGACAGCCGCGAGGCACGGCTTGACCGCGCGCTCGACGAGTCGATGGACGCGAGCGATCCGCCCGCCTCGACCCAGCCGATCCATAGCCACGAACCGCCCAAGTCGTCGGGCTACAGCGAAGAGGAAGAGCAGGCGCGGCAGGAGGATGCCTGACGCAATCTCCGGGGCGGCAAGGTCCGCCGCCCCCTTCCACTGTCATCATGTGATGGCAGGGATTCGCCACTCCTGCGGCCTGAGCTCCTGCCTTCGCAGGAGCGCGACTGCTTCAATCCGAACCTAACCTGGCTGGCACCAGCTCCACGACGTCCAGGATCGATTCATAAGCCGGATAGGGCAGGGCGACCCGCCAGCGGCGGTCGCCGATGCGCTCGACCACACCAACCATGTCGCGTGCATCGTCGCGGCCATATTGGATTTGCACCGTTTCGTCGCCAAGCATCAGCGTACCGAGGAAGATCGCGCGCGCGTTGCCGTCGCGATAGATGCGGCCGATCGGGCGCTGCGGACCGTCGCTCTTGCGGAAGCTCAGAACTTCGCCCTCCGCCTCGATCCGGCATTGCGACCAGGGATAGGCCGTGAATTCCGCGGCAGCGGATCCGGCCCTGGCGCCAAGCTTGAACGTGCGGCATCGATAGTCCCCTGCCGGCGGCATCGCCCCGGTGAGCGCCAGGTCGGGCTCGAACAGCGCGCCGCCGGCGGCGATCTCCGCACCCTTGCCGGCGCCGCGGACCTTGGCGAGCGCCTCGATCCACGCATCGCGCCAGCGCCGCAGCCGGTCGCGGTCGGCATCGGTGGCGACCGTGCGCCAGTTCGCATGGATCGGCTCGGCGGTCGTGCAGACCTCCTCCGCCTTGCCCGCGCAGGCGGCGAGCAGCGAACAGGCGAGCAGGGCGGGGAGGCTGCGCATCGGGAGCGACTGTGCCCGTCCGCGGCGCCGCTGCCAAGCGCCTCTATTCGGCGGTCCAGCCGCCGTCGACGGTGAGGTTGGCGCCGGTGATCTGCGCCGCCTCGTCGCGGCACAGGAACAGCGCGAGCGCGGCGACCTGATCGGGCTGGACGAACTCCTTGGTCGGCTGCGCCTCGAGCAGCACGTCTTTGATCACCTGCTCGCGCGTCAGGCCGCGCGTCTTCATCGTGTCGGGGATCTGGTTCTCGACCAGCGGGGTCCAGACATAGCCCGGCGAGATCGCGTTGACCGTGATCCCGAACGTCGCCGTCTCCAGCGCCACTGTCTTGGTGAGGCCGGCGATGCCGTGCTTGGCGGCGACATAGGCCGACTTGTTGGGGCTGGCGACCAGGCTGTGCGCCGAGGCGGTCGAGATGATGCGGCCCCATTTCCGCTCCTTCATGTGCGGCACCGCGGCGCGCATGACGTGGAAGGCGGAGGACAGGTTGATCGCGATGATCGCATCCCATTTGTCGATCGGGAAGTCCTCGATCGGCGAGACGTGCTGGATGCCGGCGTTGATCACGACGATGTCGGGGCCGCCGAGCTCGTCGTGGCAGCGCCGGACCATCGCCGCGATCTGGTCGGGCTGGGTCATGTCGGCGGCGTCGTAGAGCGCGCCCGCGCCGCTCGCCTCGGCGAGCTTGGCGCGTTCGGCCTCGATCGCCGCGGCGTCGCCGAAGCCGTTGATCACCACCGCCGCGCCCTCCGCCGCGAACGCCTTGGCATAGGCGAGGCCGATGCCCGAGGTGGAACCGGTGACGAGAGCGGTCTTGCCCTTGAGGAACATGCGATACTCCTGGCTTAGCGGCGGGTGAGGTCGAAAGCGGCGGTCCTGCCGTCGAGGATGTTGCTGGCGACCAACTGCGCGTTGGCGATCGACTCGTTCACCGCGGCGCGGCCGGCGGTCCAATGCTCGCGCATCGTTCGCGCCGAGAATTCGAAATCGCGCGCGCCGCCTTCCCAGGCATTGGCGCGGTAGATCAGGTGGACGACGTTGACCGGCCATTCGTCGGCCTCGTCGGCGAGCCTGCGGATCTCCGGCATCTCGCACAGGTCCGGGGGCAGCTTGGCGAGCATCTTGCGGATCGCCTCGCGCTCCTTGCGCAGCTTCAGCCGCTCGTCGGAAATGGCGCGGGTGCGGCTGGAGAAGCGGATCTCCTTCTCGCGCGCCGCGACGTCGAGGATGGTGCGCGGCATCTCCGCCGTCGCGGAGAACAGGTCGACCTGGAACACCAGCGTGTCGCAGCTCTGGTGGTCCAGCACATGCGTCAGCGGCGTGTTGGAGACCAGTCCGCCGTCCCAATACCAGCGCCCGTCGATCTCGACCGGCGGCAGGCCCGGCGGCAGCGCGCCGGATGCCATGACATGGCGCGCGTCGATGCGGTCGGTGGTGGTGTCGAAATAGCGGAAGTTGCCGCTCTCGACGTCGACGGCGCCGACCGACAGCCGCACCGGCCCGGTGTTGAGCAGGTCCCAGTCGACCAGCGCGTCGAGCGTCTTCGCGAGCGGCGCCGAATCGTAGAAGCTGAGCGCCTCCGGTGTGCCTGGCGTCGCGAACATCGGCGGGACGGGGCGCGGCGCGAAGAAGCCCGGCACGCCCATCAGCATCACCGCGCCCGCCGACCATTCGTGGACGAACTCGCGGACCTGGTCCTGCGGATAGATGGGGAAGCTCGGCAACGCCGAGGTCGCGGTGTCCCAAAAGGCCTGGAGGCGCTCGAGCCGCCGCTCGGGCGGATTGCCGGCGACGATCGCGGCGTTGACCGCGCCGATCGAGATGCCGGCGACCCAGTCGATCTCGACGTCGGCCTCGCCCAGCGCCTCGATCACGCCGGCCTGATAGCTGCCGAGCGCGCCGCCGCCCTGGAGCACCAGTGCCACGCATTCCGGCAACGGCAGCGCCGCCCGCGAGCGGGTCGGGCGTTTCGCCTGGGACTCGGCATCGGCCATCGCCATCCTCATGCCGCAGTGCAGCGAGTCGGGGCAAATGAAATCCGGTCGCGTTTGCGGCGAAGGGAAGCGATTGCAACCGCGGCCATCCCGGCGCATTCATTGGCCACAGGCAATCAGGGGAGGCCGGGCGATGCGGCTCGACGATCTCGATCCTAGCGAAAACGTCCGTGATCTGGGGTCCGGCGGCAGGGGCGGAGGCGGCGGCTTTCCGCTCCTCGGCCTGCTGCCGTTGCTGCTGGGACGGCGCATGGGCTGCGGCACGATCGGCCTGCTGGTGGTCGTCGGCGTCGTCTATCTGATGATGAGCGGGGGAGGCGGCGGCTTGCTCAGCGGTGGCGGAAGCTCGCTCGCACCGACGCAGCAGGGCCCGTCGACCGCAGGCGGTACCGGCGCCAAGGTCTGCAATACGGCCGAGCGGCTGTTCTCCTGCCGCGTGCTCGCCAGCACCGAGCAGGTGTGGGGCAAGCTCTTCGCCGCGAGCGGGCAGCGCTACCAGCCGCCGACGCTCAATTTCTATCAGGGCGGAACCCAGTCGGGTTGCGGAGCGGCAAGCTCGGCGGCGGGTCCCTTCTACTGCCCGCCCGATCAGGGCGTGTACCTCGACACCAGCTTCTTCGACGAGCTCCAGAACCGCTTCGGCGCCAAGGGCGATTTCGCCGAGGCCTATGTGATCGCGCACGAGGTCGGTCATCACATCCAGACGCTGACGGGCACCTCGCAGCAGGTGCAGCAGGCGCAGCAGCGTGCCGGGCGCGTGCAGGGCAACCAGCTCTCGGTGCGGCTCGAGCTGCAGGCGGATTGCTACGCCGGCGTCTGGGCCAAGCAGAGCGGCCGCCTGGAGCCCGGCGACATCGAGGAGGGCATGACCGCCGCCCGCGCGATCGGCGACGACACGCTCCAGCGGCAGGCGCAGGGGACGGTGGTGCCCGACAGCTTCACTCACGGCAGCTCGGACGAACGTATGCGCTGGCTCCGCCACGGGCTGGAGACCGGCGACCCGGCACAGTGCGACACGTTCAGCGGGTCGATCGACTAGGGGGAACAAAGCTCCTCCCCGGTACGGGGAGGGGGACCGCTGCCGAAGGCAGTGGTGGAGGGGGCGGGCCGCAAGCGAATCGCCAGGACGAGGGCCCCCTCCACCAAGCCGCTACTCGTCTTGGTCCCCCTCTCCGTGCCGGGGAGGAGCTTTGTTCCCGTAACTTGGGCCGCTAGACGGCGCGCTCGATACGCCAGGCTTGATCCGGAACCCGGATGGCCGCCTCTCGCTCTCTTGCAATGTAGGATTTCGCCTGCTTGGCTCGTCTGGCCCGAGCCGCGCAAGGCGCCGGTCCGCTCTTTGATCCCGTCGATTCCATCCCGCGTCACACCGCTGCCGCATCCCTGGCGCGCCGCTGTCGCGTCACTGCCGCGTCCCCGCTGCATCGGCGTCGCCTACCTGCCGCGTCCGCGCCGCTTTCCGAGCGTCGGGCTCGCAAACACTGCCCCGAGTCAATTTAGTCAACATTTTCGGGCGATCCGATACCGGAGCCGCCCGTCCGGATCGCGGCCGATCTACCCGTGACTTTCGTGACCTTCGACGGATTTCCGCGGGTTTCCGTCGCCTGTCGTCGCCTCTCAGAGGCGCACCAGCATCTTGCCGGTGTTGGCACCGCTGAACAGGCCGAGGAAGGCACCGGGCATCGCCTCGATCCCGTCCACCACCGTCTCCTCGCGCTTGAGCTGTCCGGTGGCGAGCATCGCTCCCATGTCGCGGTAGAACTCGTCCGCGCGGTGCATATGGTCGAAGACCAGGAAGCCGGCGATGCGGATGCGCGCGGCGATCACGCGGGCGAGGTGGCGCAGCCTCGTCGGCTCGGCGCTGTTGTAGATATCGATCATCCCGCAGATCGCGAAGCGGGCATGGAGCCGCGCGGCGGCGAGCGCGGCATCGAGATGGTCCGCGCCGACATTGTCGAAATAGACGTCGATGCCGTCGCTCGCCGCCGCGCGCAGCCCGTCCAGCACCGGCCCGGCCTTGTAGTCGATCACCTGGTCGGCGCCGAGCGAGCGCACCCAGTCGCATTTCTCCGCCCCGCCCGCCGAGCCGATCACCGTCATCCCCTTGGCCTTGGCGATCTGGACGACGGTCGATCCGACTGCGCCCGCCGCGGCGGAGACGAACACCGTCTCGCCCGGCTTGGCGTCCGCCACGTCGAGCAGGCCGAAATAGGCGGTCATGCCCGGCATCCCGAGCTGCCCGAGGAACGCCTGCGGCGGCACGTCGAGCGTCGGCAGCTTCTGCGCTTCGCCCGCGGGCAGCGCCGCCTCCTCGCGCCAGCCGCGCATGTGCTGGACGAGATCGCCCGGCGCGAAGCCTTCGGCGCGGCTCTCGACTATCTCGCCGACCGCGCCGCCGGTCATCGGTTCGCCGAGCGCATAGGGCGCGGCATAGCTCTTCGCGTCGCTCATCCGGCCGCGCATGTACGGGTCGACCGACAGCCACAGGTTGCGCACGCGGATCTCGCCCTCACCGAGTGCAGGCGGATCGATCTCCCTGAGCGCGAAGTCGCCGGCTTGCGGCAGACCCTGAGGGCGGCGTTCGAGGGTCCAGGCACGGGGCATCGTCACTCTCCCATTCAATTTTTTCGAAGTATGGGTATGATCGACGCGCTTGCTCTGCAAGCCCTTGATGCGAAAACGCCCGGGCGCCACGGCCCGGGCGTTTCGATCGCACCGTCGGGCGGACGCCCGGCCGGCTCAATAGGTGCCGGAGAAGCTCCGGTTGAGGTCGGTCTTGCCCTCGTCGCTGTCACGATCGCGCTCGCGCTCCGATCCGAAGAAGGCGCTCGATCGTTCCTCGTCGCGCCATTGCGTCTTCGCTTCCTCCGCGGACTTGATGATCGTCACCTTGTCGTCGACCGACTGGATCCAGCTCGACGGGATCGAGTGGTGGCGGCCGCCTGCATCGGCATCGCTCTTGGTCAGGATGATGCGATCGCCGCGGACGCGGTCCACGGTGCCGACATGCTCGCCGTCGGAGCCGACCACCTCCATATGCTCCTCGACCCGCTGCAACGCGCTGCGCTGCGTTTGCCGCCGTGAGCGCCAGGTGCCGAACTCGCTCTCGAACCGGCGCGCGTTCTCCCGGCGATATTCGTCATAGTCGCGGTCGAGCGCATCGATCTGCGAGCGACGCCAGCTATGATAGTCGCGGTCGGGATGGCCGTAGCTCCCCCAATTCTGCCCGCGCATACCATAGCCCATGCGCTCGTCGTACCGCTGGTCGAGCTCGCGCCGGCGTTCGGCATCCTCGTCGCCGAACCAGGAGCGGATCTCGTCGCCGGCACGCGCCATGAAGCCGCGGTCGTCGTAGTTGTAGCCCTCGGGTGAGTCGCGATAGCCCCGGCGACGCCAATCGTCCCGATCCCCGCGGGAACCGCGATCGTCGCGCTCATAGCCGCGCCCGGTTTCGGCGAAGCGACGACCGTCGTGGGCGTAGCTGCCGCGATAGTCGCCGCCGAAGCTCTGCTGGCCATAGCCCTGGCCGCGATAGCCAAGGTCCCAGCCGCCGCCGACGTCGCGACCGCCATAATAGTCCCGCCCGCCATAGTCGCGGCCATAGCTCTCGCGCCCGCCATAATTGCTCGGCCGTTCGTAAGGCGCGCTATAGCCGCCGCCATAGCCGGTGCCGCCGCTGCGGAAGTTGCGGTCGTCGCCGATCATGCCGGCAGCCTCGTAATTGCGCGCGCTGGAATAGCTGTAGTCGCGGCCGGAGCCGTAGTCGCGGCCGTAATCCTGGTCTTCGCGGCGATTGTAGCCCCTCGTGAAATCGTCGTTGCGGAAACGATCGTCCACCATGTCCTGCATCCTTCCTTGGAACCGGTGCCTTGGGATGCGCGCCGCGCACGAGGCGGCCGCTCCTCCGTCGGAATCAAAGAACGACGGAAGCGAATGTTCCGCCTTCGGGAGCGTGCGGGTCGACGAAACGGGGCGGGAGGGCGTCGAGAAAAGCGTGAATGATGGGCGTTGCATCGCCCGAACCATGCCGCTAAGGGAGCGCCTCCCGACGGCCCGCGGCCGGGCGGGGCCGGGAGTGCGGGGCTGTAGCTCAGATGGGAGAGCGCTGCAATCGCACTGCAGAGGTCAGGGGTTCGATTCCCCTCAGCTCCACCATCGCTCCCGATTGAATTTCCACGATTTTATCCCTGCCATCTGACCCGCTCCCGACCGCGCATCGGCACGTCTGGGCACGGCGGGCTTGATCCTGAGCGGCGATCGAGCATTAAAACTGCATGGTTTTGCGTAGAAGACGGTCGATGCCCAAGGGCTTCGCCATCACCGCCGCGTTGCTGTTGGCGCCTCTTGCCCTGTCGCCGTTGCCCGCCGCGGACCCGGCACCGTTCGACCTGCCGGGGCCGGCGCTCAGCATTTCCGTCACACGCGACGGCGTCACGCTGCCGATCGGGGAGGTGCCTAGCCTGGCGGAAGGGGACAAGCTGACGATCGCCGCCGACCTGCCGGAGGACCAGCGCGCCCGCTTCCTGCTGCTGTCCGCCTTTCTCAGCGGCGCGACCAATCCGCCGCCCAAGGGCTGGATCGACACCGCCGAGACCTGGAAGCGCAAGGCCAGGGACAAGCGGCTTGCCCTGACGGTGCCGGAGGGGGCGAGGCAGCTGGTCCTGTTCCTGGTCCCGGAGACCGGTGGAGCATCCGACACCATCACCGATGCGGTGCGCGGACGACCCGGCGAGTTCGTCCGGGCGACGCAGGACCTCAACCAGGCGTCGCTCGACCGCTCGCGCCTCAACGTCTTCATGGCGGCGATCCGCGCGCAGGAGGATACGCATCCCGAATATCTGAGGAGCATCGCTCCCAGGCTCGCGCGCAGCCTGTCGATGAAGCTCAACGCCGACTGCCTCGCCCAGGTGATCGAGCAGCAGGCGGCCTGCCTGTTGGAAAACCGCGATTCGCTGATCCTCGCCGACGTCCACACCAGCTCGCTGAGCGAGACGCTGGTCGGCGCGCCGACCGATCTCGCCCTGCAGCTCAGCTACACGCGCGAGGGCGGTCTCGGCTATTACAGCCCCTACATCGGCGTCGTCCGCGACATCGCCCGGGTGTTCGGCGCGTTCAGCAATCCGCAGTTCGGCTATCTCCCGACGCTGAGCCTGCGGCAGGGCGATCGCGTCTCGCTGCTCCTCAACGCGGCGCCGTCGTTCGCCAAGCCCAAGTCGGTGATGGTCGTCTCGATGCCCGCGATCGGGCCGGATCGCCCGCCGCAGCTGCACAACGCGGCCGAACGTCCGATCTGCGCCACCCGGCCGAACATGGTCCTTCCCGTCGAAGGCGCGCCGCTGATCTATTCGACCGGCTATGCGCGCGACATGAAGGTGCGGTTCGCCGCCGCTTCGGGCCGCACCGTCGATCTACCGGTCAAGGCGCGTCCGGACCTCGGCGGCTATGTCTGGGCAAAGGCGATTCCTGCCGGCGCGCCGAAGGGCGCGGTCACTGCCAGCCTTCACGGCTTCTGGGGGTTCGATTCGTTCGACGGGCCGCAATTCGATCTTCAATTCCCCGGCGACACCGGATGGAGCGCCGGAGACGGCGCGCCGCTGGTGGTGGGGCGCGACAACAAGGTGATGCTGAGCGGGCCTGCTCCTGCCTGCGTCGAGAGCATTGCCCTGCGGTCGGGCGGTTCGCCGCCGCTGTCGATCGCCTGGACGACGGCGGACGACGGCCGCATCGCGATGACGCTTCCGTTGCGCGAAAATCCGGGCGGAGAGGTTGCGATCGAGATCAGGCAGTTCGGTACGGCCGCGCCCGTGAAGGTGCCGTTGCCGGTCCAGGCGGAGGCCGCGCCGGCCGAGCCGGTGGTCGCGCCGGCACCACCGGTGCGCTGATTGCCGCTGGTCGATGGCCGCCCTAGATCGAGGGGCATGGCCGATCAGCCCGAAACGATCATCCCCGCCGCCACCGTCGTCGTGATGCGCGACCGCCGCGACGGCGCGCCCGAGCTGCTGATGCTGGAGCGGTCGGCGGCGATGTCCTTCGCCGGCGGGGCGCTGGTATTTCCGGGCGGACGGGTCGACCCCGGCGACCGGGCGCTGGCGGAGGTCGTCGGTGCCGATGATCCCGAAGACGCCGCGGCACGGATCGCGGCGGTGCGCGAGGCGATCGAGGAAGCGGGGATCGCGCCGGCGCTCGAACCGGTGCCGGACGGAGCTGCGCTGCTGGAGATGCGAACGGCGCTTCACGGCGGGACGGCTTTCGGCGAGGTGCTCGAAAGGGCAGGAGCAGGGCTCGCGCTCGAGCGGCTGGTGCCGTTCGCGCGATGGCTGCCGCTCGGCGTCACGCATCGCATCTTCGACACGCGCTTCTATCTGGCCCGCGCGCCCGAGGGCGCGGAGCCGAGCGTCGACGCGACCGAGAACACCCGCCTGTTCTGGGCCACGGCTCGCGATGTGCTGGAGGACGCCGACGCCGGCGGCGCGACGATCATCTTCCCTACCCGCCGCAACCTCGAGCGGCTCGCGCTGTTCGGCAGCTTCGACGATGCGGTCGCCGATGCCCGTGCGCATCCGGTGCGGACGATCACCCCGCACGTCGAGGTACGGGACGGCGCCGAGCATCTCTGCATCCCGGACGATCTCGGCTATCCGGTCACCGCCGAGCGGCTGACCCGCGCCCGGCGCGCATGAACAAGTTCCGGAAGCCGCTGTGGAAGCTGTGGTGGACGGTCAAGAATGCCTCCGTGCTGCTTGTCCTCGTGTTCGCGCTTTACGCGCTGATGAGGGCGCGTCCGCAGGACCTGCCCTGGACGAAGCTCGACCTTGCGGAGACGCCGGGCATCTTCACCGGAGACAAGCTGGCCGCGCTCGGCGACGATTTCGCCGAATGCCGGGCGCTGCTCGACAAGGCCGGCGTGCGCTTCACGCCGCTGGCGCCGATAGCGGACGGGGAGTGCGGCTACAGCGACGGCGTTCGGCCGGACGGCGGATCGCAGCAGATCGCCTTCTCGCCCGAGCGGCTCGGCGTGTCCTGTCCGGTGGCGGCGGGGCTGGCGATGTTCGAATGGAACGTGCTTCAGCCCGCCGCACAGCGCCGTTTCCAGTCGCGCGTGGTGCGGATTGAGCATCTCGGCAGCTACAACTGCCGCCGCATGTACGGCCGCAGCACCGGCGACTGGAGCGAGCACGCCCGCGCCAACGCGCTCGACGTTGCCGGCTTCGTGCTCGCCGACGGCACGCGAGTCAGCGTGCTGAAGGACTGGGCGGGCGGGGGAGAGAAATCTCGATTCCTGCACGAGGTTCGCGACGGGGCGTGCGAGCTGTTCGCGACAGTGCTGTCGCCCGACTACAACGCCGCCCATCGCGACCATCTCCACCTCGACCAGGCGAGGCGCGGCGCGATGGGGCGACGGGCGTGCCGCTAGCCGCTCAGTTCGGCAGCGCCGCCGTGTCGACCTTCTCGACCCAATAGGGGAAGAAGGCCGGCTTGCGGGTCGACCAGCCCGACGCCGTCGCCGCCGCCTCGCTGATCGACTGGAGCAGCTTGCGGCGAAGGTCCGGGTGCAGCGTCGGCAGCGCCGACGCGGCGCAGAACGCCGCCGGCAGCCACGGCCGCACCTCGGCGCCGATCAGCCGCTCGTAGAGGAAGCGGTAGGCCGAGAAGGTCGGCAGCCGCCCTTGTCCCAGATCGAATGCGGACACCGTGATCAGCGGCGCCAGGAACGGCTCGATCGCCTCGAGCCCGCTGTCGTCGGGCATCAGCGCGCGGATTTCCGGAAGCCGATCGTACATCCGCGCCTGCGCCCGGATACTCGCCGCCTCGACCACGTCGCGCGACCAGCGCGCCAGCGCGTCCTCGCGATCGAGCCCAATGTCGAGCGCACGCCGGATGTAACGCTGCGTCGCCGCGCTGAACCCAGCGAACTCCTTCATCTCCGCCAGCGTCATCGCGCCTTCGGCCGGTTTCATCTTGGAAGTCATCGTCGTCACCCCACCCGCCAAACACGACAGGACGATGCACCCGGACGGTTAACCAACCCCTTAACCATTCGTCGTCCGCCGTTCACCTATGGAAACATGAACGCCGTTGCACTGCAACAAAGCTGCGACGAACCGAGTCGGCTATCCACAGGATTTCGTGGAGTGATGCACGAAGGCAACAACATGTGGCCCCTTGTGAGAGATGCGGGCGCGGCGAGATTGGAGTGAGGCGAAAGTTCCACTCAATTCGTCCCGCCATCTCACCGGTTCGACGCCGACGGGGTTCCCGCGCCCGTCCGCGCCTGCATACTACCCCTCAGTTGGGATCGTTTCAGGCCGGGGGGTCTTCATGCACATTCGCGGTATTGCGGCGCGTGTCGCGCTCGTGGCTGCCGGCCTGCTGATGACCGCCGCTCCGGCCCAGGCCAAGTTCTGGCAGTGTGTTCCCTACGCCCGCATGATCTCCGGCGTGAACATCCATGGCAACGCGCTCACTTGGTGGAACCAGGCCGCAGGCCGCTACGAGCGTGGTTCGGCGCCGAAGAAAGGTGCGGTGCTCGCCTTCGCGCCGACCAGGCGGATGCGGCTCGGCCATGTCGCCACCGTCTCCAAGGTGGTGAGCGATCGCGAGGTGCTGCTGACGCACGCCAATTGGTCGCGCCGCGGCGGTGTCGAGACCGATGTCCGCGCGGTCGACGTGTCCGAAGCCGGCGACTGGAGCCGCGTCAAGGTGTGGTACGCGCCGAACGGCGGGCTCGGCACCTCCACCTATCCGACCCACGGCTTCATCTATCCGGACCGTGAGCCTGAGATCGAGCAGCCTATCGGCGACCAGGCGCCGGTGATGACCGCCGCGGCGGCAGCGGCTGCGTTCAAGCTCGAAAGCGTCGCGACGCTTACGCCGGCGAACTGAACTTCTCCGCCCGATTCCGACGGTGGCGCCGATGCTCCGCGGCGCGATGCGGCGATCCGTCCCCTATTTCCGCCCGTATCCATCCGATACCGTTGCGCTGATACCCCGATCGGGTTAGCGTCTTCGCACTGACGACTAGCGAGCTATCGATAGCTGGCAGGCATCGTCAGCATCAGGAGAGTGACATGACCAAATCAGCCAAATCGAAGCGGTTGCGGTTGCGGCTCGAGGAGCTCGACTCGGTGCTGGTTCCCGGAACCTCACATGGCGACGCCCGTCCCCTCACCATAAAGGTGAACGAGGGCGACGACAGGGTTTTTGGTTTCAACTGATGCAGCTGCGGGCATAGGCGAACCGGAAAATCGCCTTGTTCCAAAGCGAACTGACATTCGATGATCTCGATACCCCCACCGACGTGGTCGATGGGGGGATTTTTTTTGGCCGATCGTCGATTTTTCCCGTTCGGCACCGGCTGCTTCGCACGATCGTGCTCGAAAGCGACGAGCGCGTGGCGATCATATCGTACGAACGGTTTTCGGATGAGCCGTCGGGCGTGCATGTCGAGGTGGAGCTTTCCGACTCCGCGCTCCAGACCGAGCTCGACGCGTTCGAACGGCATCTCTTGGATTTCGCGGTCCTGACGGTCGATCGCCGAAACCGGGCGGTGCGGTATCGCGCGTCGCCCGTCATATCCGTCCCGGTTTATCTGATTGCAGACGGTGACGGTGTCTCGATCGACTGGGACTATGCTCGGCTGCTCGACGGCCGCACGGCCGAGATCGTCTGGGACATCGCCTTGGCGCAGATCGCCGGCGTACCGACTTACGGGCCGGCGACAGTGGTCGCCGGCGTCCATCGTGCCACTGCCGGAGCGACGCTCACCGTGACGGCGCAAGGCGTCGAGGTCGAGCTGCCCGAAGCCATAACGCACGATGGCCCACATGAGATATTGCCGGAGACGGATATCCAGGCAAGGTTGTTCGAAACGGTCAAGTCGCTGATCGAGGTGCGCCCGCTCGACCGATCTCGCACGGCGCTCGAGTTGAGCGGGGGCATGGATTCGGGCCTTGTCTCGATGGCCGCCGCAGCCGTGACCGGGCCCGGGTTGATGAGCATTGGCGCGCAATTCGACGGCACGATGGGTGAGGCTCAGCGAGCGCGCCGGCGGCTGCTTCGCGATCGGGGCGGCTTCGACGATCTGTCGGTCCCCGCTGAACGATTCGCTCCGTTCTCGCCCACGAGCCTGCGCCGCGTCCGGTACGGCGTCTGGCCGGAGGATGAGAACTATCCCGAGATATTCGAAGCGATCTTCGGGATGTTGCGGGCGGCGGGGATCGATGCGCTGGTTTCCGGCTTCGGCGGAGACGAGCTCTACCTGACCTATGAAGGAGAGGATGGCGGGGTGGCCGGGGGTGGCGCGACTCCATGCCCTTTTCTCACCGCCAAGGGGCTGGAGTTGGCCGGCGCGGCTGGTCTCTCGTACCCGCGTGCGTGGCTGCAGGAGACATGCTGGCAGAGTGCCGCCAGCCAATCGCAGCGATTGCTGCGATATGGGTTGTGGCCGATCTATCCCTATCACAACATCGCGCTGGCTCGTTTCATCTCCCGGCTGCCGCGCAGCTATCGGCGCGATCGCCAGCTGCTTCGGAAGACGCTGACCCGGGTGCTCGGAGAGCCGGTCTTTGAGACGGATTACGTCAAGGAGAGATTCGATCCGGTAGCGCGGCGCGGGATAAGCGAGAACCGGGACTATCTCATCGATCTCGTCAGGCGATCGTCGCTGTCACGCCATCCGGAAATCCGGGACGAAGCCATCCTGGCGGCGCTGGCTGGTGACATCGGCGTGCTGGACCACGACAGCTTCAACGCGCTGTTCCGCGTTCTCAAGGTCTTCTGTTTCTTCCAATAGGCGGCCGATTGGAGCCTGGAGCGTCGTCGATCCGGCGTCGCTCTCACCCGAAGTTCCGCAATGTGAAGACCAGCGCCGCACCGTTCATGCAATAGCGCTTGCCGGTCGGCTTCGGCCCGTCGTCGAACACATGCCCCAGATGACCGCCGCAGCGGCGGCAATGGACTTCGGTGCGCACCATGCCGAGCGTGGTGTCGCGGCTCAGCGCTACGGCGCCCCGGAGCGGCGCCCAGAAGCTCGGCCAGCCGGTGCCGCTGTCGAACTTGGTCTTGGAGGTGAACAGCGGCAGCTTGCAGCCGCCGCAGGAGAAGACGCCGGAGCGGTGCTCCTCGTTGAGCGGGCTGGTGAAGGGATATTCGGTGCTCGCCTTGCGCAGCACGGCGTAGGCTTGGGGCGACAGCCGCTTGCGCCATTCGGCGTCGGAGAGCTGAACCTCATAGGCCGCGACCGCGCTTCCCGGCCACAGGGCGGCGGCGGTGAGGCCGGTCAGGCCGACGAAGAAGGTCCGCCGATCGGTGTGCATCGGAACTCTCCAGCAGGACGCAAGCAGGCGAGGGCTCGCCTGAAGCGCCGGTCCGGTCCATATGGGACCGCAACCAATATGGAGAGGGGCTATGGCGATTGGCAAGCTGGCGATGCTGCTCGCAGGACTGATGGTGGTGGGAGCGGCGCAGCAGCCGCGCGATCCGCACCTGCCTGCACCCGTCGTCGACAGCGTGCCGCCCGAACTGCCGCGCGGGCTTCGCGACGGCGTGCTGATCCTGTCCAAGACCAACGGCTGGCGCCATCTCGAGCATCTGCCGCATTCGAACGCCGTACTGAGCGAGCTTGCCGCGGCCGCCCGCCGGCGCAGCTATGCGACCGAGAACGCCGCGGTTCTGAACGACGCCCAGCTCGCGCGCTTCTCGGTGGTGGTGCTGAACAGCGTCAGCGGGGACTTCGCCATGCCGGCGCAGCAAGCGGCGCTCCAGCGGTGGATCGAGGCCGGCGGGGGCGTCGTCGCGCTCCATGCGGCGGGCGACGGCAGCCATGCCTGGCCGTGGTGGATCGACGAGGTGATCGGCGCGCGCTTCACCGGCCATCCGGGCGGTGCGGACCATATCCAGCGTGCAAGCATCTCGGTCCTCGCACCCGGCCATCCGGTGATGGCGGGGGTCCGCCTGCCCTGGACGCCGAACGACGAATGGTATTCGTTCGACCGCGTGCCCGGCGGTGCGGGCCTCACGCTGCTCGCCACGATCGACGAGGGCAGCTACCGACCGCCCCAGGGCAAGGCGATGGGCAAGCTCCATCCGGTGATCTGGGCACGGCAGGTGGGACGGGGCCGGGTCGTCTATGCCGCGCTCGGGCATATGCCCGAAGCCTATGACGACCCGAACTTCCGGCGCATCATCGCCAATGCGCTGCGCTGGGTGGCGAAACGCTAGATCGCCTTGTCATTCAGGTTTCTGCGACGGCACGGTAAAAGGATCGCACGTCGCGGCGCTTGCCGGTTCGAGGCGGACCAGAAAAGTTGACTAAATTGACCCAGGTCGCGGGCTTGCGAGCCGGCACGCTGGGAAGGCCGCTCGAACGCGGCAGCGACGCGGCACGGATGCGACAGGGACGCGCCAAGAACGCGCCACGGAAGCGGCGTGGACGCGGCGCTGACGCGACACGTGCGCGGCGTGGACGCGCCATGGACGCGGCACGGGGGGATCAACGGGATCAAAGAGCGCACCGACGCCTGTGCGCATCGGAGCGCGCGAGCGAAGCAGGCGAAGTCCTACATTGCAAGGGCGGCGGGGCGTCGGCGTTCAACGCCGAGGTCGTTCGGTGTCGAATACGACATGACCAAGGGCGGATCGACAATCAGGCGGTGCGAGAGTCTACCGTAGCCCCTCCCCTTCAGGGGAGGGGTTGGGGGTGGGGGAGTTCGGCAGGCTCTATTGCTTGGGGCGAGCCCCCACCCCAACCCCTCCCCTGAAGGGGAGGGGCTAAATTGCTGAATGTCGATCCGTCCTGGCGTTCCGGGCGAGGCCGAGGCCATTCGCGAACTGCCTGATGCAGGGCTCCAGCCTTTGCCGGGAGCAATGGCCTCAGTAGCGGCTCAGCTCCACCGGCATCTTGCGATAGCCGTGGACGAAACAGGCGGAGACCCGCACCGGCTCGTCGAGCAGGTTGGCGCGCAGGCGTCGCTTGGCCATCTCCTCCAGCAGCACGCTGATCTGGAGCTCCGCGAGCCGCGCGCCGACGCAGCGGTGGATGCCGTGGCCGAAGGCGAGATGGCGCCGCGCGTTGGGGCGGTCGACCACGATCCGGTCGGCGTCCTCGCCGAACACGCTCTCGTCGCGGTTGGCGGAGATGTACCAGAGCGCGATCTTGTCGCCCTCGCGGATCCTGTGTCCCTCGACCTCCGCATCCTGCGTCGCGGTCCGCCGCATGTGCGCGAGCGGGGTCTGCCAGCGGATGATCTCCTGCGTCGCGTTCTGGATCAGCGACGGATCGGCCTCCAGCTTGGCACGCTCGTCGGGGAAGAGGCTGAGGCCGTAGGCATAGGCCGACATCGAGTTGCGCGTGGTGTCGTTGCCGCCGACGATCAGCAGGATGAGGTTCCCGATGAACTCATATTGGTCCATGTGTGCCATCGCGTCCGAATGGACCATCATGCTGATGAGGTCGGGGGTCGGCTCCTTGCCGACCTTCTGGTTCCACAGGTTCTGGAAATAGGCGCCGCATTCGAACATGTGCTGCAGCCGCTGCTGCCTGAGTTCGTCGTTCTTGACGATCTCGATATCGCCGGCCCAGTCGGACCAGAAGGTGAGCTTGCGCCGGTCCTCCCACGGGAAATCGAACAGGATCGCCAGCATCTGCGTGGTGAGCTCGATCGACACGCGGTCGACCCAGTCGAACGTCTCGCCGATCGGCAATGCGTCGAGGATCTCGGCGGTTCGGCGGCGGATGTCGTCGGTCATCCGCACCATCTCCGACGGCGTGAAGGCCGGCGCGACGGTGCGGCGCTGCGCGGTGTGCACCGGACGGTCGCGCGCGATGAACATCGGCATCTTCACGTCCGAGTTGGGATCGAAGTCGGCGATGGTGATCCCGCCCGCCTCCGACGAGAACAGCTCGGGCAGCGACTCGATGTGCACGATCGGCTTGTAGGTCGCGACCGACCAATAGGGGCCGAAACCGCTGTGCTCGGTCCTGTGGATGCCGCCGCGGCGCCGGATCTCGGCAAAGGGTGCCTGCCAGACGTCGTCGCGGTAGAGCTCGGGCCGGCTGACGTCGAGCGGATCGACCTCCGGCGTGTGGACCGCATCCTGCGCGAGCGTCGCCATCCTGCCTCTCCTTAGTCCGGAGCGGAGAATGCCTTAACTGACACCTGTGTCAACAGCGGTTCGTCGCCGGAACAGCTTCGGGCTGCCCGATTGCAGCACGCCGCGACGGAACAGCTGCGCGCCGACCCAGATGGTGATCGCCACCCACAGCGCCTGCCAGCCGAGCGCCAGCAGATGCGGCCACAGCTCGGGCTTGTTCGCTGCCCGCGCGCCCATCGCCAGCGGCGAGCTGAAGGGGAAGATCTCGGCGCCCCGCGCGATCCAGCTGTCGGGGTTGGAGGCGGCGGCCTGCGCCCAGCCGAACATCGCCACCTGGAAGATGGTGATCGGCAGCGACAGCAGCTGGATCTCCCGCGGCGTCGAGGCCTGCGCGCCGACGCTCAGGAACACCGCGCCCTGCAGCATGTAGGACATGGTGAAATAGGCGAAGAACAGCAGCGGGAAGGCGGGCAGGCCGACCGCCGGGCCGATCTCCGCGAACGCGCGGCCGATCCCGCCGGGCAGCAGCGACGCGAGATTGCCGAGGATGGTGCCCCAGAAGCCGACGAACAGCACCGCGACGCCGAACATGCCGATCAGCTTGCCCAGGAACACGCTTTCAAGCGGCACCGCCGCGGCGAGCACCTCGATCACCTTGTTCGACCGCTCCTCCGCCATGGTGCCGACCGCCTGACCCGCCAGCAGCAGCGTCAGGAAGAAGATGCCGAACACGGTGAAGAAGGCCGCCTGCCCATGCCCGGAAGCGGTGGCGGTGACGCGCTTCACCGGCCGCTTGGTGGCGGAGGAGAGCTTGCCGGGGACCAGCGCATCGCGCAGGCCTTCCTCGGCCAGACGGGCGAGATAGTCGGCGCGGCGCCCCTCGCGGTTGCCGTAGAGCACGATCGGACGTTCGAGCGGGCCGAACAGCACGGCCGAGGCTTCGATGTCCTTGCGCTCGAACAGCGCCCGCGCCTGCGCCTCCGGGTCGGCTGCCGGCGGTTCGATGAACAGCCTTGGCGGCGCCTCTCCACGGCGGAACAGCGGCCGCAGGCCGCGATCGGCCGCGATCAGGGCGCGACCTTCCGTTTCCGACGCGATCGCGACGATCCGCTCCTTGTCGAGCGAGCTGTCGGCCATGCCGTGCGCGCCGAGGCCGCCGATCACGCCGAAGCTGGCCATGAGGATCGGCGCGAGCAGGAAGATGAGGAAGGTCGGCGTGAACACCGTCGCGATGAAATCGCGCCGGGCGACCGTCAGCGTCTGGCGGAAGAGATGGCGGGTGGTGCTCATGCCCCCTGCTCCAGCGCGTCGCGGCCGACGATCCTGACGAAGGCATCGTGCAGCCCCGGCCGTTCGATCGACAGGCCGGAAATGCCGTAGCCCGCCTCGATCAGCCGCGTCAGCGTCGCCTCGATCCCCTCCTCTGGCAGGGTGAACTGCCATCCGCCGTTTTCCCGCTCGGCATCGGCGGGCAGCAGTGCGCGGATGGCGTCGTTCGGATGGTGCGGCACGTAATGCGCCTTCATCGGCAGCGTCGCGCGCGCTTCCGCCACCGTTCCCTCGAATCGCACCTTGCCGCCGGCGATGATGCTGAGCCGGTCGCACAGCCGCTCGGCATGGGCCATGACATGGGTTGAGAACAGGATGGTGGCGCCGCGGTCGCGCTCGGCCAGGATCAGCTTCTCGAGCTTCTCCTGGTTGACCGGATCGAGGCCGGAGAAAGGTTCGTCGAGCACGAGCAGCTCGGGCTCGTGCACCACCGATCCAAGGAGCTGGACGAGCTGCGCCATGCCCTTGGAGAGCTTGCGGATCTTCTGGTCGGCGGCCTGGCCGAGCCCGGCGCTTTCCAGCATGGCGCGCGCGCGCTTGCGGCCGGTGCGCCAGTCGAGGCCCCTCAGCGCACCGAGGAAGGCGATCGCCTCCGCCGCCTTCATGCCGGGATAGAGCCCGCGCTCCTCGGGCAGATAGCCGACCCGGTCGCTCGCCTCGCGCGGGTGGGCGGTGCCGAGCAGCGTGCGTTCGCCACCGTCGGGCTCGATGATGCCGAGCAGCATCCTGAGCGTGGTGGTCTTGCCCGCGCCGTTGGGGCCGAGCACGCCGTAGACCGCTCCCTTCGGCACGGCGATGTCGACGCCGTCGACGACGTTGCGCTCGCCGAAGCGCTTGACCAGCCCTTTGGCGGTGACGGCCCAGCTTCCCGACAACAAAACGCCCCCCTTCCGCTTCGACTCGTGGTAGCGGGCTATCGTGCGACAAGACAAGCCGTTGGAAGCGTTGCTGAAGGATAAAGCCGCGGAGCTGGGCTTCGCCGCGGCCGGCATCGCGCGCGCCGACGCGGCGCCGGCGGCGGGGGAGCGCCTGCGGCAATGGCTGGCGGAGGGCTGCCACGGCTCGATGATCTGGATGGAGGAGCGCGCCGGGCAGCGGGCCTCGCCCGCCGGGTTGTGGCCGGAGGTGCGGAGCGTGATCGCGCTGGGCATGAGCTACGCGCCCGGCCGCGATCCGCTGGCGCTGGCGGGTGAGGGGGATGTCGGCCGCATCTCGGTCTATGCCCAGGGCGCCGATTACCATGACGTGGTGAAGCGCCAGCTCAAGGCGCTCGGACGCTGGCTGGTGGAACAGGCGCCGGCGGGGATCAAGGTGTTCGTCGACACCGCCCCGGTGATGGAGAAGCCGCTCGCCGAGGCGGCCGGGCTCGGCTGGCAGGGCAAGCACACCAATCTCGTCAGTCGCGAGCATGGGAGCTGGCTGTTCCTCGGCGCGATCTACACCACGCTCGACCTCGCTCCCGACGCGGCGGGGAAGGGGCGGTGCGGGAGCTGCGACGCCTGCCGGCGCGCCTGTCCGACCGATGCCTTTCCCGCGCCCTATCGGCTCGATGCGCGGCGCTGCATCTCCTACCTCACCATCGAGCACAAGGGGTCGATCCCGGAGGAATTCCGCGCCGCGATCGGCAACCGCATCTACGGCTGCGATGATTGCCTGGCGGTGTGCCCGTGGAACAAGTTCGCCTCGGCCGCTGCGGCCAATCGCGCCTTCCTGCCGCGCGCCGAGTTGGCGGTGCCGGCGCTCGCTGACCTGCTTGCCCTCGACGATGCGGGTTTCCGCCAGGTGTTTGCGGGCTCGCCGATCAAGCGGATCGGGCGGGATCGGATGGTGCGCAACTGCCTGATCGCGGCAGGGAACAGCGACGATGCCGCGCTGGTCGGGCCGGTGCGGCGGTTGCTGGACGATCCCGATCCGGCAGTCGCGGAGGCGGCTGAGTGGGCGCTCGATCGGCTTGGTTCGGCTACTTCCCGCCCTCGCGCCGGTTGAGCGCCGCCACGCAGCTTGCGCGGTCGATCGCGCTTCCGTCGCGCTGGCGGGTGTCGATGTGGGTCACGACGGGCTCGCCGCCGTCCTTGGGAGGGTAGAGATAGGCGTCGAGCACGCAGATCTGGCTGGTGAACTGGAGCTTGCGTGCGCTGCCCTCGGTGATCTCGACGTCCGGCTTGCCGAACGCCTTGGTCAGCGCCGGAGCGGTCTGGCCGATCACGCGCTCGAGCCCCGTAGTGGGATAGATGCGCGGCGGCGGCACCGGGATCGGCGCCGCGCGGCGCGGTGCGGGCGTTGCCGTACAGGCCCCCAGAGCCAGCCCCACGACGACCACCCTGATCTTCATGCTTCTAGCCTCCGATGGAAGAGATGCGTCGCCATCGCCGCGCCGAGCACGGGGGCGAGCAGATTGACGAACGGTACGAGCAGCAGCGCGGTCCCGACCGCACCCAGCAACAAGCGCCGGCCGGTGGTGGCGCTGCGGAAGCCCGCCATCGCGCGCGCATCCATGTGCCGTGCCGCCACCATGTCGCCAAGATCTCGGCCGAGTAGCCAGGCGTTGACGACGAAGAAGCCGATCGCGGTGCCGATCCCGGTCACCAGCAGGACGACGTAGACCGGGCTTGCCGCCAGGTTGACGACCAGTGCCCGCACGGCGGAGCGCAGCCCCATCGCCACGCCGCGGGCGAGCGGCACCGGCCGGGCGGTGGCGAGCGCGCGAGGATAGTGCCGCGCCTCGACTGCCTCGACCACCTCGTCGGCGAACACCCCGGTCACCGCGATCACGATCGCGCGGAACAGCAGCCAGCCGATCGCGATGCTGCCGAGCGCCGCCGCTGCGCCGGCAAAGTCCGCCCAGCCGGCGCTTGCACCCAGCCATTGGACGAACGCCCCGACGCCCAGCCACAGCCCGACACCGAGCGTCGCCAGCAATGCCAGCGTGACGAGCAGTGACTTCACCAGGACGCGCAGCACCCGACGGTCGCCAAGCTGCTCGAGCGAAAGGAGGAATGCCTGCACCACGACCGATCATCTACCGGCATGAATCGCCGCTGTCGAAGCGTTGCGTATGAAGGCGCCAGTCCCTACGGGCGGCGAATCGACTCTCGGGAGAAATATGTGGAGACCAAGTACGACGTGGTCGCGATCGGCAACGCGATCGTCGACATCCTCGCGGACGCCACCGATGCGTTCATTGCCGAGGAGGGGATGACCAAGGGCTCGATGCAGCTCATGCTCTCGCCCGAGCAGGCCGATGCGCTCTATGCCCGGATGAACCCGGGCCAGGAAGTGAGCGGGGGTTCTGCCGCCAACACCGTTGCCGGCCTCACTGCGCTCGGCGGCACGGCCGGCTTCATCGGCCAGGTCGCGCACGATCAGCTCGGCCAGGTGTTCGCGCACGACATCCGCGCGTCCGGCGTCGACTTCACCACCGCGGCGCGCGAAGGCGAGCCTTCGACCGCGCGTTGCCTGATCCTGGTGACGCCCGACGGCCAGCGGACGATGAACACCTTCCTCGGCGCCTCGCAGTTCCTGCCGGCCGCCGCGCTGGACGAGGAGATGATCCGCGCCGGCAAGATCCTTTACCTCGAAGGCTATCTGTGGGATCCCGAAGAGCCGCGCGCGGCGATGCGGCGCGCGATGCAGGTCGCGCACGATGCGGGGCGGCGGATCGCCTTCACGCTCAGCGACGTGTTCTGCATCGACCGCCACGGCGACGATTTCCGCGCGCTGATCGAAGAGGGAATGATCGACATCCTCTTCGCCAACGAGAACGAGCTGAGGGCGCTCGCCCAGACCGAAGACCTCGAGGCGGCGATCGCGCGCGTGCAGCCGCGCGTCGAGATGCTGGTCGTCACCCGCAGCGAAAAGGGTGCGCTGGCGTTCCAGGACGGGCAGCGTTTCGAGGTGCCGGCCGAGCCGATCGACCAAGTGGTCGACACCACCGGCGCGGGCGACCTGTTCGCGGCCGGCGTGCTCTACGGGATCACGCGCGGCATCCCGCTCGACCGCAGCCTCGTTTACGGCGCGGTGTGCGCAGCGGAAGTGATCAGCCATTTCGGTGCACGTCCCCGCACCGACCTCAAGGCGTTGATCGCGGAGAAGGCAGCCGCCTGATCCGCTCGCATCAGGCAAGGAAGAAGGCCGGGGGGCCAATTCCCCGGCCTTTTGCTTGGATGTCTTCTCAGGCCTGCCGGCCGCCGGGCGTCGGCGCATCGGGCAACGGCGGCACCGGCTGCGGCGGCACGTCGGGGTCGTCCTCATGCACCTCGACGATGCCGCGGCCGACGTGGCTGCGCCGGTAGCTGTAGGTGAAGTAGACGATCAGGCCGATGACCGCCCAGCCGAAGAACAGCATGATCGTCGGGCCGGACAGGCTGAAGAACAGGTAGACGCAGCCGATGATGGAGATCGGCGCGATCAGCATGATCGCCGGGGTCCGGAACGGACGGGCACGGCCGGGATCGGTCCTGCGCAGCACCAGCACCGCGATCGACACCGCGGCGAAGGCGAACAACGTACCCGAATTCGAGACATCCGCCAGCAGGCCGACCGGGAAGAAGGCCGCGAACAGGGTGACGAACAGGCCGGTCAGCAGCGTGATGACATAGGGGGTGCGGAACCTGGGGTGAATCTTCGAGAAGATTTCGGGCAGCAGCCCGTCGCGGCTCATCACGAAGAAGACCCGGGTCTGGCCGAACATCATCATCAGGATGACCGACGGCAGCGCGATGATCGCTGCGGCGCCCACCAGCCATCCGATGAACGGCCAGCCGATCTGCTTCAGCGTCCAGGCCAGCGCCTCCTTGGAGCAGACGACGGCGTTTTCCTGGATCGCAGCGCACGCCTGCGACAGCGCCGGCGTGCCGGGCGACAGCACCTCATGCCCCGGACCGAACACCGGCTGCGCGCCGACCGTACCGATCACCCCCGCGGCGACGAGCATGTAGAAGATGGTGCAGATGGCGAGGCTGCCGATCAGGCCGATCGGCATGTTGCGCTGCGGGTTCTTGGTCTCCTCGGCGGCGGTCGACACCGCATCGAAGCCGACATAGGCGAAGAAGATCGAGGCCGCCGCGCCAGAGATGCCGGCGAAGCCGAGCGGCGCGAACGGCGTGAACTGGCCAGTCCTGATGACCGGGATCGTCAGGATCACGAACAGCGACAGCGCGAGGATCTTGATCGCGACCAGCACGGCGTTGACCGTCGCGCTCTCCTTGGTGCCCTTGACGAGCAGCGCGGTCACCACCGCGGCGATCAGCATCGCCGGCAGGTTGATCATGCCGCCGTCGAACGGCCCGCGCACCAGCGCAAGGGGTATCGAGATATTGAAGCTGGTGTTGAGCCAACCGATGAAATAGCCCGACCAGCCGACCGAGACCGCGCCGGCCGCGATCGCATATTCGAGGATCAGCGCCCAGCCGACCATCCAGGCGACCAGCTCGCCCATCACGGCATAGCTGTAGGTATAGGCCGATCCCGAGACCGGCACCATCGCCGCCATCTCGGCATAGCAGAGCGCCGCCACCGCGCAGACGAAGCCGGCGATGACGAAGGACAGCATCATGCCGGGGCCGGCCTTCTGCGCGGCCTCGGCGGTGAGCACGAAGATGCCGGTGCCGATCACGGCGCCGATCCCGAGCATGGTGAGCTGGAACGCGCCGAGCGATCGGTGCAGCGATTTCTTCTCGGCCGTCGCCAATATGGCGTCGAGTGGCTTGATACGCCCGAAAATCATGAAAACAACATCCCCCCAGGGAAGCAGCGCACGCATATGCGCCGCAGCGGTTTACGGATGGCCGGGGAGCCTAGACCGAAAACCGTTCCGTGCAATCCCTTAACGCCCTTAACGCGCGAGCATCGGCCCCAGCGGTCGCCCGGCGAAGATGTGGACGTGGAGATGCGGTATCTCTTGGTGCGCGTCGATGCCGGTATTAACCAGCAGGCGATAGCCGGGCCCGACGAGACCTGCCTCGCGCGCGACGTGGCCGACCGCGCGGACGAAGCCGGCGATCTCCGCCTCCGAGGCCGTGGCGCTGAAGTCGTCCCACGAGACATAGGGTCCCTTGGGGATCACCAGGACATGGTGCGGCGCCTGCGGGTTGATGTCGTGGAAGGCGAGCGCGAACTCGTCCTCGTAGACACGATTCGAGGGAATCTCGCCGCGCAGGATTTTCGCGAAGACATTCTGGTCGTCATAGGGCCGGGTGGCGTCGATCGGCACGGTCATTCTCCCTCGTCACCCCGGACTTGTTCCGGGGTCCACCGTTTCACAAATCCTCCGGCGGCCGCCTTTGCTGCACGGTGGATGCCGGGACAAGCCCGGCATGACGATCAGCTCGGGCGGCCCGCCTTCTCGTCCAATCCCGAGACACCTTCCCGCCGGGCCAGCTCGGCGCGGACGTCGTCGAGGCTCACGCCGGCGTGGGCGAGCAGGACGAGGAGGTGGAAGGTGAGGTCCGCCGCCTCGCCGGTGAGCGCCGCCCGGTCGTCGCCCATTGCCGCGATCACCGTCTCGACCGCTTCCTCGCCGAGCTTCTGCGCGATCTTGGCGCGTCCCTTCGACGCGAGCCGCGCGACATAGGAAGTCGCGGGGTCGGCGGTCAGCCGCCGGCGAATCGTGGCTTCGAGAGCGTCGAGCTGGTCCATCGCCGCCCGTTCAGGCGGAGCGGCGCGCGCAAGTCAATCCTTGGCGCGCTTGCCGGCCCGCCGCCTCATGCTTCGCTGCGCCAGCCAGACGCCGATCGCGGCGAACACGAACAGCGCGACGTCGCTGAGCGCGAAGCCGCTGCGGACGACCTGACCGCTGTGCGGAGCGGCGGCGTGGGCGATTGTGGGAAGAACCAGCGACAAGGAAAGGACCGCAAGGACCATCGAACACTCCCGTTCGCCCTGAGCTTGTCGAAGGGCGACCTTGCGATCGTGAGCCCGCCCTTCGACAAGCTCAGGGCGAACGGGACGATAAGGAGGATCAAGAATGATCCGGTTAACGCCGCACCGGAATCCCCGCCGCCGCCAAGGCGGCATGGGCGTCGGCAATGCTCGCCTCGGCGAAGTGGAAGATCGAGGCGGCGAGCACCGCGCTGGCATGGCCGTCGCGGATGCCCTCGACGAGATGCTGCAGCCCGCCGACACCGCCGCTCGCGATCACCGGCACCGACACCTGATCGGCGATGGCGCGGGTCAGCTCGAGGTCATAGCCGTCGCGGGTGCCGTCCCGGTCCATCGAGGTAACGAGCAACTCGCCCGCGCCGAGCTCGGCCAGCCGCAGCGCATGCGCGACGGCGTCGATGCCGGTGGCGCGGCGGCCGCCGTGGGTGAACACCTCCCAATGCCCGTCCACCCGCCGCGCGTCGACCGAGGCGACCACGCACTGGCTCCCCATCCGCTCGGCGATCTCGGCGACCACCTGCGGCCGCGCGACCGCGGCGGAATTGACCGCGACCTTGTCCGCGCCGGCAAGCAGCAGCGCGCGCGCATCCGCGACCGAGCGCACGCCGCCGCCGACGGTCAGCGGCATGAAGCAAACCTCGGCGGTGCGGCGGACGACGTCGACGATCGTCTCGCGTCCTTCGTGGCTGGCGCCGATGTCGAGGAAGCAGAGCTCGTCCGCCCCTGCCGCGTCATAGGCGCGTGCCTGCTCGACCGGATCGCCGGCGTCCCTGAGGTCAACGAAATTGACGCCTTTCACCACGCGCCCGCCGGCGACGTCGAGACAGGGGATGACGCGCGCGCGGAGGGTCATCGCGCCGCCATCCGGATCGCTTCGCCGAGATCGAGCCGGCCGTCGTAGAGCGCACGGCCGGTAATGACGCCTTCGATACCCGGCCGGCCGGCCAGCGCGTCGATATCGGCGATCCCGGCGACGCCGCCGCTCGCGATCACCGGAATCGCGACGGCTTCGGCCAGCGCGACCGTCGCCTCGACGTTGCAGCCCTTGAGCAGTCCGTCGCGGCCCACATCGGTGAACAGCAGCGCCCCGACGCCCGCATCCTCGAACCGGCGGGCGAGATCGACGACCGGCACGTCGGAGACCTCGGCCCAGCCCCTGGTCGCGACCATGCCGTCGCGCGCGTCGACCGCGACGACCACTTCACCGGGGTAGTCGCGCGCCGCCTCGCGCACCAGTTCGGGATTCTCCAGCGCGGCGGTGCCGATCACCACGCGCGTCACGCCGAGACCGAACCAGCGCTCGATCGCCTCGCGGCTACGGACGCCGCCGCCGAGCTGGACCTTGCCGGGAAACGCCTCGAGGATGCGCGCGACCGCGGCGCCGTTGACCGAATCGCCGGCGAACGCCCCGTCGAGGTCGACGACGTGCAGCCACTCGGCCCCGGCCGCGGCGAAGGCGACGGCCTGCGCGGCGGGATCGTCGCCGTAGACGGTCGCACGGGCCATATCGCCCTCGGCGAGGCGCACCACCTGACCGGCTTTGAGGTCGATGGCGGGGAAGACGATCACGGGCGCCACTCTAGGAAACGCGCGAGCAACTCGATCCCGTAGCGCTGGCTCTTCTCGGGATGGAACTGTACGCCGATCAGATTGCCGCGTCCGATCGCCGCCGTCAGCGTCCCGCCGTGCTCGGTCGTCGCGATCGCGTTCTCGCCGGTGAAGGCGAAGCCGTGCAGGAAATAGGCCTCGCCCGCCTCGATCAGCGGGTGCTGGACGGTCGGTGTCACGTCGTTCCAGCCCATGTGCGGCACGCGCACGCCTTCCTTCGGGACGATCGGCGCGACCTCGCCCGCGATCCAGCCAAGCCCCTCGTGCTCGCCGCGCTCGAGCCCGCGCGTCGCCATGAGCTGCATCCCGACGCACACGCCGAGGAACGGCGCCCCGCCGCGCAGCACGCGTTCGTCCAGCGCCTCGACCATGCCGGGAATGCCGCGCAGCCCACTCGCGCAGGCGCCGAACGCGCCGACGCCGGGCAGCACGACCCGCTCGGCGCGGCGCACGGCGTCCGGATCAGCGGTGACGGCGACGTCCGCGGCGCCCGCCGCCTTCAGCGCGTTGTGGACCGAATGGAGGTTGCCCGCGCCATAGTCGATCAGCGCGATGCTCATTGCAGCAACGCGGCGATCGCGGACGCAGCCATGCTTGCCGCGACCTCGGTGACGGCGAAATCGCTGGCGCCGCCCGTCACGAACGGATCGGTGGCCGCCAGCGCCTCGACCTCGGCGCGATGGCCCCGGCACAGGATGACGCCGCCGACGCGCGGCACCTGCCGGCCGGCGATCAGGAACAGGCCCTCGTCGAACCCCTTCTCGAGCCAGGCGACATGCGCGGGCAGGAGCCTGTCGATCTCCTCGAGAGGTACGCGATAGGTCAGCGTGATGATGCAGACCGGTGCCCCGTCGACCCGCGCCACGGCTAGAGCGTGCCCTTGGTCGAGGGCACCGCGTCGGCCTTGCGCGGATCGATCTCGATCGCGGTGCGGAGCGCGCGGGCGAGGCCCTTGTAGGCGCTCTCGGCGATATGATGGTTGTTCGATCCGTAGAGCGTCTCGACGTGCAGCGTGATGCCCGCGGTCTGCGCGAAGCTGTGGAACCAGTGCTCGAACAGCTCGGTGTCCATCTCGCCCAACTTCTTCTGGGTGAAGGGCAGCTTGCACACCAGATAGGGCCGGCCCGAGATGTCGAGCGCGACTCGGGTCAGCGTCTCGTCCATCGGCGAGAGCGCGTCGCCGTAGCGGCGGATGCCCTTCTTGTCGCCGAGCGCCTCGGCCAGCGCCGCGCCCAGCGCCAGCGCCGAATCCTCGACGGTATGGTGCTGGTCGATGTGAAGGTCGCCTTCCGCCTGGAGCCTGAGATCGATCAGCGAATGGCGCGACAGCTGCTCGAGCATATGGTCGAGGAAGCCGATCCCGGTGGCGACTTCGTAGAGGCCGGTGCCGTCGAGGTCGATGGCGACTTCGATCCGGGTCTCGCTGGTGGCGCGGGTAAGGCTGGCGGTGCGCATCGCCCGCCCAATAGCGTAGTGACGCGTCTGTGCAATCTTGACCGTGCCGGGAAAGGAGGCCAGCGTGCGCGCGATGAGCACGCCCGTTCCCGACAGCCTGATTCCGTACGACGAGATCGTGCAAGAAGCCTTGCGCGCGGTGGTGGGGCGCGTGCTTGGCTCGATCGCGGACGCGGGCGGCCTGCCCGGCGAGCATCATTTCTATATCACCTTCAAGACCCAGGCCGCCGGGGTCGACATCCCCAAGCGCCTGATCGAGCGTTTCCCGGACGAGATGACGATCGTCATCCAGCACCGGTTCTGGGACCTCAAGGTCGACGACCGGGGCTTCTCGGTGGGCCTGAGCTTCAACCAGGTGTCGTCGACGCTGGCGATCCCCTTCGCCGCGATCACCGGCTTCCACGACCCGGCGGTCAATTTCGAGCTCCGGTTCCAGGCCGGCGACGAGCAGGACGACGAGCCGCACGAGCCGGCCGACAACGACGAGCCTGTCGCCAAGCCGGTCGAGGACGGGTCGAACGTCGTCGCGGTGGATTTCAAGCGCAAGAAATGACCGTCGCCCCGGACTTGTTCCGGGGGCCACCCATCCGCACATTCGTTGGCGCGAGGTTTGCGGCACCGTGGATGCCGGAACAAGCCCGGCATGACGGAGGAATGGATGGCGAGCGCAACCCGTACCGAAACCGACTCGATCGGCGCGATCGAGGTGCCTGCCGACGCCTATTGGGGCGCGCAGACGCAGCGCAGCGTGGAGAACTTCCCGTTCGGCCCGACCGAGCGGATGCCGATCGGGATCGTCCATGCCCTCGCGCTGGTGAAGCAGGCGGCCGCGCGGGTGAACCGCAAGCACGGCCTCCCCGCCGAAATCGCCGACGCGATCGAGACCGCGGCGGCCGAGGTGGCGGCGGGCAAGCTCGACGACCAGTTCCCGCTGGTGATCTGGCAGACCGGCAGTGGCACCCAGTCCAACATGAACGTCAACGAGGTGATCGCGGGACGCGCGAACGAGATCCTGACCGGTGCGCGGGGCGGCAAGTCGCCAGTCCATCCCAACGACCATGTCAACAAATCGCAGTCGTCGAACGACAGCTTCCCGACCGCGATGCATGTGGCGGCAGCGATCGCGGCGACGCGGCGGCTGGTGCCGGCGCTGGAGCGGCTCGAGGCGGCGCTGCTCGCCAAGGCCGAGGCGTGGGACGGGATCGTCAAGATCGGCCGCACCCACCTGCAGGACGCGACGCCGCTCACGCTCGGCCAGGAATTTTCCGGCTATCATGCCCAGGTCCGGCTTGCCCGCACGCGGCTGGCGCCGTTGATCGAGCATGGCCTTAGCAAGCTCGCGCAGGGCGGCACCGCGGTCGGCACCGGCCTCAACGCCCCGCCGGGCTTCGCCGAGGCCATCGCCGCCGAGCTCGCGCGGATCACCGGCCTGCCGTTCGAGACCGCGCCCAACAAGTTCGAGGCGCTGGCGACGCACGACACGCTGGTCGATTTCTCGGGGCGGCTCAACACGCTCGCGGTCGCGCTGACCAAGATCGCCAACGACATCCGCCTGCTCGGCTCCGGCCCGCGCTCGGGGATCGGCGAGCTGGTGCTGCCCACCAACGAGCCCGGCAGCTCGATTATGCCCGGCAAGGTCAATCCGACCCAGTGCGAGATGCTGACGATGGTCGCCGCGCAGGTGATCGGCAATCACGCCGCCATCACCGTCGGCGGGTTGCAGGGGCATCTCGAGCTCAACGTGTTCAAGCCGCTGATCGGCGCCGCGGTGCTGCGCTCGATTCATTTGCTCACCGTGGGAATGGAGAGCTTCGCCGAGCGCTGCGTCGAGGGCATGGAGGCGGACGAACGGCGGATCGGCGAGCTGGTCCGGCGCTCGCTGATGCTGGTGACGGCGCTTGCGCCCGAGATCGGCTACGACAATGCCGCCAGGATCGCCAAGCACGCTCATGCCGAAGGGCTGACGCTGAAGGAGGCGGGGCTGGCGCTCGGGCTGGTCGACGAGGCGACGTTCGATCGCGTGGTACGGCCGGAGACGATGGTCGGGTAGCGGAACCCTTCCTCATTCCGAGCGCTCTCACGCGGACGAAGGAGCATTCGATGGGTTTGGCTACGATTGGCGCCGCGATCGGCGCGGTTCTGGACAGCGCGGAAGGCGAGGACGGCATCGCCGACGGCGCGATCATCGGCGGGGTGACCGGTGCGGCGCTCAAGGTGGTGGTGCCCGTCGCCGTGACCTTCGCGACCGGCTGGCTGGTGCTGAAGGGGCTCGGGAAGCTGCGCCGAACTCTCGCCGGGACCGAGCGATCGGCTTGACGCGACCCCGCCGGCCAAGCCACTAGCGTGCATGGCCGACGCCCGAGAAGACGATCCCCACAAGTTCCGCCGCCGCGGCGTATTGTTCGTGCTGTCCTCGCCCTCGGGTGCCGGCAAGTCGACGATCGCGCGCAAGCTGCTCGCCGCCGAACCGAGCCTCGGCATGTCGATCTCGGCGACGACGCGGCCGATGCGGCCGGGCGAAGTCGACGGCAGGGACTATCATTTCGTCGATCTCGAGCGTTTCCGCGAGATGGTCGCGAACCACGAGTTCCTCGAATGGGCGCACGTCTTCGGCCATCGCTACGGTACGCCGCGCGCGCCGGTGGAGGCGATGTTGAAGTCCGGGCAGGACGTCCTGTTCGACATCGACTGGCAGGGGGCGCAGCAGCTCTACCAGATCGCGGGCGGCGACGTCGTGCGCGTGTTCGTGCTGCCGCCTTCGATGGAGGAGCTGCACCGCCGGCTCACGCATCGCGCCACCGATACGATGGAGGTGATCGAGGCGCGGATGGCGCGCGCGGCGGCCGAGGTCAGCCACTGGGACGGCTATGACTATGTCCTGGTCAACGACGATGTCGAGCGCTGCTTTGCGTGCGTGCGCACCATTCTGGCGGCCGAGCGTTTGAAGAGGTCGCGGCAGACGGGCCTGATCGGCTTCATCAGGGGGCTCACCACCGCGACATAGCAGGGGAGACGGAAGATGATGGGACGAGCGTTGCTGGGCGGCATCCTGGGCGGGGCCGCGATGTGGGTCGTAGGTTTCATCTTCTGGGGCACGCCGCTCAACCGGCTTGCGCTCAGCGTCGCGCCCGACGCCGCCAACGCCGCGATCCAGTCGACGCTGGCGCGTGAGCTCGGGCCGACCGGGACCGGCGTCTACACCGTGCCGTGGCCGGGGACGCAGATCGGGAGCGGCCTCTATGCGCAGGGGCCGGTCGCGCTGGTGCAGTTCAACGCGAGCGGTTTCCCGGTCGTCGACGGCGGTGCGCTGATCGGCGGGCTGATCCTCGCGGTCATCGCGGCGGTGTTGATCGCCTTCGCCGTCTATCGTCTCGCGGCGCCGCTGAGCTTCGGGCGGCGGCTGACGCTGGTGGGCCTCTTCGCCATCGCGATTCCGGCCCATATCCACCTCGGCCAGATCGTGTTCAACCATGCGCCGCCGGGCTATTTCATCTACAGCTTCGTCTGCGACATGCTGTCGTTCCTGGCGGCGGGGGCGGTGATCGCGTGGATGCTGCCGAAGCCGGCGGCGCCGCTAACCGAGTAGCCTGAGGAACCGCGCGCCGGCCTCGAAGTCGGTGCGGCGGGCCTCGGCCGCCTGGCGGGCGAGCTCGTCCTCGCCCCATTGCTCGGCCTGCCAGTCGTCGTCGACGCGGCTTGCGCGCCAGATGGTCTCGAGGTCGGCCGCACCCTCCAGCAGCGCCAGCGCGGCGATCAGCGAGCCGGTGACGGTGACGAGCGGCGACAGGCCGGCGAGCTCGAACGGGCCGAGATGCGCCACCACCTCCCGCAGCCGTGCGAGCGTCGCCTCGGGCTGAGGCCGGTGGATCACGCCCGCGGTCGTCTCGAAATGCACGTCGTAGCGGCCGCGTGCCCAGTCGAGCAGCGGGTCCCAGGCGGCGTATTGCCGTTCGACCAGCGGCGCCGGCGACTCGGCGCGGTAGCAGAGCAGGTCGCTCTCGCCGTACCGGGCCAGGCCGGCGGCGAAGGTGGCCGGATCGGACGCGATCCGGTCGATGGCGGCGTTGGCGAGGCCGGTGAGCGGCATCGCGCTCGGCTCGATGGTCTCGCCGACGCTGCGCCATTCCTCCGCGATCGCCTCGGCCAGCGCCTCATTCGGCACCGCCAGCGGCGCGCGGCCGGGCGTCCGAACCGGCCGGCCGTCGAGCGCGATGCCGAAGCCGTCGCCCTCCCGGACGACCGCCACGTCCTTCCAGAACCGCTTCATTGGTCCGGCGGCGTGCGCCAACGGTGCGCCAGCGCGAGCGGCACCACCGCCATCACATAGAGCGCGGCGAGCACCAGCGCGATGCCGATCCCCTTGCTCGCCCAGTCAGGCGCGCGGGCGGCGAGGATGATCCCCAGCACCGCGCCGGCGGCCGCGGCGATGCGGACTCCGACGATGGCGAGCCAGCGGTTGCGGGCGGTGCGCTCCGTGGTCATCGCGCCGCCATAGCCGGTCGGTCGAGGCAGGCAAGCAGCGCCTCCGCCAGATGATCGGCGTGGGCCACCACCTGCCGCGCGCCGGCCGCAGCGAGCTCCTCGGGCGGATGATAGCCCCAGCCCGCTCCCACCGCATGGGCGCCGGCGTTCACCGCCATCATCATGTCGAAGCTGGTGTCGCCGATCATCACCGTGGTCTCGGGTGCGGCGCCGGCCTCCGCGATCGCCGCGGCCGCCATCGCCGGGTCGGGCTTGGAGGGGTGGCGGTCGGCGGTCTGGAGCGTGACGAAACGATGCCTGAGGCCATGATGCTCGAGGATCAGCAGGAGCCCGCGGTCGGACTTGCCGGTCGCGACGCCGAGCAGCCAGCCGGCGCCGTCGAGGGCGGCGACCGCCTCGGCGATGCCGGGATAGAGCGGCTCCGGCGCGAGCCCGCCATTGCCGCGCATCGCCTGAAACACGCGCTTGTAGTCCGCCGCCAGCCGCCGGTGGAAGGGGTTGTCGCCCTCCGGATGCAGCGCCGCCATCGCCTCGTTGAGGCTCAGCCCGACGATGCGCCGGATCGCGTCGCGGCACGGCACGTCGAGCCGATGGCCGGCGAAGGTCTCCTCCATCGCGCGGCAGATGTTGGCGGCCGAATCGACCAGCGTCCCGTCGCAGTCGAACAGCGCCAGCCGGTTCATGCGATCGACCGCGTCGATGCGCGATGCCGCGGCGCGGCCGCCAGCCCCTCCGCTGCACCGTGTTTTCGGACTCGACCGCGACATTGCACCGGTCCCTCCCGGAACCGGTCGCGGCCGGTGCGAAAGTGAAGGGAGTCGCGCTTCATTCGTTCACTTTGGTCCACTTATCCCCCGGCCGCGACAAGGCGGCCGTCGGTGAGTCGGACGCTTCAAGCAAAGCGAATCCTATTAGGAAAGCGATTTGTTAGCCCGTCGTCATCGCGGTGGAAGCCGGGATGACGAACAGGGCGAGGGGGCGGGATCAGCGTCTCGCCGTTCCCCGGCTCCGTCGTTCCCCCCGGCGTTCCTTGCGCACCGTCTTGGCGTGCGCCTTGGCCTTCGCCTTCTGCTGCGCCTTGCTCGGCGGCGGCGCGTCCTCGGCGAGCGGCCTGTCGCCGAGGCTGAGGTCGAAGCCCAGCATCGCCATGCTCTCGGCGAAATGCTCGGGCAGCTCGGCGCTCACGTCGACCTTGCCGCCGTCGGGATGGTCGATGCGGATGCGGCGGGCGTGGAGGTGCATCTTGCGGCTGACCCCGCCGGTCAGGAACGCCTCCTTGCCGCCGTACTTGCCGTCCCCGACGATCGGGTGGCCGATCGCCGCCATATGGACGCGCAACTGATGCGTGCGTCCGGTGAGCGGCTGGAGCTCGACCCAGGCGGCGCGGTTGCTCGCCCGCTCGATCACGCGATAGCGGCTGCGCGACGGCTGCCCCTCGTGCTCGCTGACGTGCATCTTCTCGCCGCCGGTGCCGGGCTGCTTGGCGATCGGCAGGTCGATGAGGCCATCGTCGATCTCGGGCACGCCGACCACCAGCGCCCAATAGACCTTGCGCGCCGATCGGCCCGAGAAATGCTTGGAGAAGAAGGCGGCGGCGCGGGCGGTGCGGGCGAGCAGCAGCGCGCCCGAGGTATCCTTGTCGAGCCGGTGGACCAGCTTCGGCCGCCCCTCCGCTTCGAACTGAAGCGCGTCGAGCAGGCCGTCGACATGTTCCTCGGTGCGCGTGCCGCCCTGCGTCGCCAAGCCCGGCGGCTTGTTGATGACGATCGCCTGCGGATCGCGGTGAATGACCAGGCCCCGCGCGAACTCGATCTGCTCGTCGGCGAGGGGAGGGCGCTCGCGTTTCGGTCGCGGTTCGGCGGGCGCCGGCTCGGCAGGCGGCACGCGGATCGTCTGGCCTTCGGCGAGACGGTCGCCCGGCGTCGCGCGCGCGCCGTCGACGCGGAGCTGGCCGGTACGCGCCCAGCGCGACACCAGGTTGAAGCTCGTCTCCGGCAGGTGCCGTTTGAACCAGCGATCGAGCCGGATGCCGTCGTCGTCGGCACCGACGGTGAACTGGCGAACCTCGCTCACGCCAATGCCCGGACCGCCTGGAGACCCGCGAACAGCGCCAGCACCGATCCGATCACCGACACCAGCACATAGCCGATCGCCGTGACCGCCTGCCCGCGCTCGATCATCGTCACCACGTCGAGGCTGAAGGCGGAGAAGGTGGTGAAGCCGCCGAGGATGCCGACGCCGAGCAGCAGCCGCATCGGCTCGCCCCAGCTCCCCCGCGCGAGGATGCCGGCGAGCAGCCCCATGGCGAGGCCGCCGATCAGGTTCACCGCCAGCGTGCCCCATGGATAGCCGGGCCCGAACAGCGCGAGCGTCAGCCGCCCGACCAGATGCCGCGCACCGGCGCCGACCGCGCCGCCGAGCATGACGAGAAGCAGGTTCATCTCCGACGCCTAGCCGACCCGCTTGCGTCCGTCATCCCCTGGGGAATCTCTACCGTCGCGGGAAAGACGTGAAGGGACGCGAAACAGCGTCAAACGCCGTTGTTTGCGATCAGGTCGACATCTGTGCCGCCGCCTTCGCGCGGCGTCAGGTAGAGCACATAGGCGCCGCCGTCGCGGTCGCGGGTGCCGCCCAGGACGTGCTGGATGCCGTCCGACTGGTGCTCGGCGGTGAAGCCCGCCTTCACGGCGCGGGTATAGTACCAGTCGAGCATCGCCTGCATCGGCTGCGGCACGGTGAAGCTCGCCACGCGGAGCGAGCATTGCGCGTCCTGCACGCCCGCCGCCTCGATCACGCGGGCGTTGGCGTAGAGCGGGATGTCGCGGGGCAGCCGGTTCGCCCAGCCGGCGGCATAGCGCAGCTTGGCGATGCAGCCGGGGGCGCCCCGGCCCTTCTGCCGCGCCGCGAGGGCGCCGAGCGTCAGCGATTCGTCCGCCGCCTTGCATTGCGGGCAGCCGCCGGCGACCGGCGGCGGCGTCCTCATGACCTCGCCGGCGGCGGGCGCGGGACCGGCGGCGACGTCGGTCGCCGGCACCGGCGCCGCATAGGGCTGGCTCGGCGGGCGTACCGAATCGGCGTTGGATTTCTGCGCGAGCTGCGGGTCGACCATGATCTGATCCTGCAGCGCGCCGGTCAGCAGCGGGTCGCTGCCGTTGTTCGAGATGCCCTCGGCCAGCTCCTGGTCGAGCGTGTCGACGTTCTGCTGCTGCGGCGCACCGCCCCCGCAGGCGGCGAGCGCGATCGGCAGCAGCAGGGCGAGAGGAATGCGGCTCATCGCCGCTTCCCTGCACCCGATGTGGTTAAGGAAGCGTTGGCGATGCCGGCTGTTCTATCTTGATAATACACCGCGACGGGGCTAGATTGCACCCATGCTCAATCTCCTCTCGATCCTGATCGGGCTCGTCGCCCTGGTCTTCGCGATCCCCGGGCTGATCCCGCTGCTCGGCATCCTCAACTATGCCGCGATCCCGATCGCGGTGATCGGCGCCGCCGTCGGCGTGCTGTCGAGCCACAACAGCGGCCGCAACTTCAACCTGCTCGTGCTGGTGGTGGCGGTGCTGCGCCTGTGGATGGGCGGCTTCATCTTCTGACGTGAAAAGGCTCCGGCGGGCGACCGCCGGAGCCTTTCCTTGAAGCTGTTTCGGCCTAGCGTCGTTTTCAGCTTCGCTGAATCGGCGCCGGCGCCGCTACCGTTTCAGCTTTGCTGAAACAGTCTCTAGACCGAAACGCAGGCGGTACCCGTGCTCCTGCGAAGGCAGGAGCCCAGGCCGCAAGCGACACGTCCGTGACCCAGGGCTCCTGCCTTCGCAGGAGCACGACGCAACGTCTCCCGCTCAGCGGCAGCGGACGTTGCCGCGGTCGATCGCGTTGCCGAGCGCGCCGCCTGCCGCCGCGCCGATCAGCGTCCCGATCAGCGCATCGCGGCGCCCGGCCATGGTGTTGCCCAGCACGCCGCCGGCGACGCCGCCGATGATCAGGCCGGTGGTGCCGTCGTTGCGGCGGCAATAATAGCGGCCGTCGTTGCCGTAATAGATGCGGTCGCGGCGGGTGAGGCGCCGCTCGCGGTAATAGCGGCCGTCGCGATAGTAGCGCGACGGGTCATAATAGCGGTGGCCGCGCTCCGGCCGGTTGTAGTCGTAGTTGCGGTAACGCCGCCAATCGCGCTGGTCGCGGTAGTCGCGTCCACGGTCGCGGTTATAGTCCCGAACGGCGCGGCGCACGTCACGGTTGAACTGGCCCCGGTCACCGTCCTGATAGGCAGGAGCGGAGGTGGTTGCCGCCGCGGCGGGAACCGTCGAGCAGGCGATCGCGGCGATCACGGCGGTGAGAATGGAGCTGCGCATGTTGTCCTCCTCTTCGGACAGGCGAAAACCGAACGCCTGCAGCATACAGGGGGTTGCATGTACGGCGAACTACCGGGCGTTCATTCCCCTGACATCTCGATCCGCCGCTCGCCTGGATAGGCGAATAGCAGATCGGCGCCGTCCTGCGCCACCAGCTCGCAGTCGCCGGTCAGCGTCAGGCATTCGCCGGCCTTGAAGCCGACGCCGTCGACCGCGCCTTCGCCGGCGATCGGGATCAGCCAGCCGGTGGCGCCTTGGGGCAGGGCGAAGCGGCGGCGTCCCGCCGGCCAGCGCTCGAGCACGAACTTCGGCCCCTCGACCAGGATGGTGCGGTCGTCCGCCACGCGCCCTGGCATCGGGTGCGGCATATAGGGGCCGGTCTCGGACACCGCGATGCCGTCGTCGAGATGCAGCTCGCGCGGGCGGCCATAGTCGTAGAGGCGGTAGGTGGTGTCGGAGTTCTGCTGCACTTCGATCAAGGTAAGGCCGGCGCCGATCGCATGGATCGTGCCCGAGGGCGAATAGAAAAAATCGCCCGCCTTCACCGGCTTCCAGTCGACGAGCTGTTCGATCGAGCCGTCGAGCGCGGCGGCGCGCAGTTCCTCGGGAGAGATTTTTTCATGCGTGCCGATCGCGATCGTCGAATCGGGTTCGGCGGCGAGGATCAGCCAGCATTCGTCCTTGCCGCGCGGGAGACCGCGGGCGTGCGCCTGCTCGTCGTCCGGGTGGACCTGGACCGACAGCTTCTCGCTGGTGAACAGATATTTGATCAGCAACTCTGGCGTCTCGTCGCCGGGCGTCTGGAACCACACTTCGCCGATCGGCTCGCCGTCCGGTGCCGGGTCGGCGAATCCGGGCCACAGGTGATGGCGGCCCCAGGGTTTCTCGACGCGATGGGTGGCGAGCAGCGTGGCGGTCATGGGTCAAGGTTCCCGAGAGTTCCGAACGGTCGTTCCGGCCCATAACACCGTTCGCTGCACGGTCGATCCCTCTCGATACGAAAAGGATTGGCTGCGTCCCGCGGCCTGGGCTACACAGCCGGCCCATGCGTATTTCGAAGTTCCGCGCCGCCGCACTCGCGCTCGTCAGTCTCAGCGTCCTCGCCGCCGCCGGCTGCGCACGTCGGGGAGGCGGCAGCGGCGACCTGCCTTATGTCGCCCGCGACGTCGGCACGCTCTATTCGGCCGGCAAGGCGCGCCTCGACCGGGGCGACTATAAGCTCGCCGCCGCGTTGTTCGACGAGGTCGAGCGCCAGCATCCCTACTCGATCTGGGCGCGCCGCGCGCAGTTGATGGGCGCATTCAGCTATTATCTCGCGCGCGATTATACCCAGGCGATCCAGTCGGCGCAGCGTTTCCTGTCGGTCCACCCGGGCAATCGCGACGCGCCCTATGCCTATTATCTGATCGCGCTCAGCTACTACGAGCAGATCAACGACGTGACGCGCGACCAGAAGATCTCGCAGCAGGCGCTCGACGCGATGGGCGAGCTCACGCGGCGCTATCCCAACACCCGCTACGCCGCCGACGCGCGGCTCAAGATCGACCTGGTGCGCGACCATCTCGCCGGCAAGGAGATGGAGATCGGCCGCTTCTACGAGCGGCGCGGCCAGTGGCTGGCGGCATCGATGCGCTTCCGCGCGGTGATCGACCAGTTTCAGACCACCACCCACGCGCCCGAGGCGCTGATGCGGCTGACCGAGACCTATCTGGCGCTCGGCTTGCACAAGGAGGCGGAGAAGTCGGCGGCGGTGCTCGGCGCCAACTATCCCGGCACCGACTGGTATCGGCACGCCTACAAGCTGGTCGAGCAGCACCCGCCGAGTTCCGCGGCACCGGAAGCGATCGACGTTCAGCAGACGACGCCGCAGCAGGAAGGCGGGAAGGGCAAGCGCCGCCCGCGCTGACTTCCACCCGGGGCGCCGGCATGGCAGAGCAAGGGCGATGCTGACCGCGCTCGCCATCCGGGACGTCGTGCTGATCGAGGCGCTCGACCTCGATTTCGCACCCGGCCTCGGCGTGCTCACGGGAGAGACCGGAGCGGGCAAGTCGATCCTGCTCGATGCGCTGGGGCTAGCCCTTGGGGCACGGGCCGACAGTGGGCTGGTCCGCCATGGCGTGCAGCAGGCGAGCGTCGCCGCCACCTTCGAGCTGCCGCCCGATGGCGCGATCGCCTCGCTGATGGCGCAGAACGGACTGGAGCTGGAGCCGGGCGAGCCGCTCATCATCCGCCGCATCCTCAAGGCGGACGGCGGCAGCCGCGCCTTCGTCAACGACCAGCCCGCCTCGGCCGGCCTGCTGCGCGAGCTTGGCGGCCAGCTTGTCGAGATCCACGGCCAGCATGACGACCGGGGCCTGCTCAACCCGCGCGGTCATCGCACGCTGCTCGACGCGTTCGGGCGCTGCGATACGGGACCGGTCGCGGTCGCCTACCATGCCTGGCGCGAGGCGGAGGACGCGCTCGCCGTCGCCCGCGCCGAGCAGGGTGCCGCCGAGGCCGACCGCGAGTGGCTCGAACATGCCGTCGCCGAGCTCCAAAGCTTCGCGCCCAATCCTGGCGAAGAGGCGACGCTCGCCGAACGCCGCGCGGCGATGCAGCGTGGGGAGAAGGTCGCGGGCGAGCTCGCGGCGGTCGCGGCGCTGCTCGACGATTCGGATGGCGCGCTCGCGCGGCTGCGCCAGGCCGGGCGCATTCTCGATCGCGTCGGTGACGCCCATCCCGCATTGGCCGAGGCGCTCGCCGCGATCGACCGGGCGCTGGCGGAGGGCGATGCCGCCCAGGCCTCGATCGATGCCGCCGCCGAGGCGCTGGCGTTCGATCCGGCCGCGCTCGAGACCGACGAGGCGAGGCTGTTCGACCTGCGCGCGCTCGCCCGCAAGCATCGCGTCCAGCCCGACGATCTCGCCCTGCTTGCCGAGGAGCTGGCGGGACGTCTCGCCCGGCTGGAAAGCGGCGGGCACGAGATCGCCGCACTCGAAGCCGCGCTGGCGGAGAAGACGAGGGCCTATGAGGAGGCATCCGAGGCCCTCTCGACCGCCCGTATCGCCGCCGCCGAACGCCTCGACGCGGCGATGATGACCGAACTGGCGCCGCTCAAGCTCGACGCCGCCCGCTTCCGCACCGCCGTCGAGCCGCTGCCGCGCGAGCAATGGGGGACGCACGGCGCCGACCGCGTCGAGTTCCTGGTCTCGACCAATCCCGGCGCGCCGTTCGGTCCGCTGGTGCGGATCGCCAGCGGTGGCGAGCTGTCCCGCTTCATCCTCGCCCTCAAGGTCGCGCTGGCCGAGGAAGGCGGGGCGCGCACGCTGATCTTCGACGAGATCGACCGCGGCGTCGGCGGCGCGGTGGCGAGCGCGATCGGCGAGCGGCTCGCGCGTCTCGCCGAGCGCGCGCAGGTGCTGGTGGTGACGCACAGCCCCCAGGTCGCCGCGCGCGGCGCCCGCCACCTGCTGATCGCCAAGAGCCACGACGGCACCGTTACCCGCACCGGCGTCACCCCGCTCGATCCGGCGGAGCGCCGCGAGGAGATCGCACGGATGCTCTCAGGCGCCGAGATCACCGACGAGGCCCGCGCCCAGGCCGAACGGCTGCTGGCGGCGTAGCGGCGGATGCTCCGTTTCGCTCCGCTCGCGCTGCTGATCGGAGCGGGCGGCGCGGATGACGTTCAGAGCTTCGACGCGCGCGTCGCGGTTGCGCCGCAGCCGGTCGTCGAGTTCGCAGGAGAAGCCTTAGCCGCGGCGATCGGCCGGACCGGTCCGGCATCCGCTCCCGGCGCCCGGGTGACGCTCTACCTCAATGTGCCGACTTCCACGGTGCCGCGGACGCTGCATCATCGCCTGGCCTTCACGATCGCCGGAACGACCCGGAGGCTCGACCTGCCGGCGGTCGCAGTGGACCGCACGCCGCTCCCGGAACTCGGACCGCCGCTGCGGAGAGGCCCATGGGTCGCCGTCTACGATCCCGCGATGGAGCGCGGCCACCGCCCGCCGGTCAATGCCGTCGTGCGCTTTCCCGGCCGATGAACGAAGCCGATCGCGATGCCATCGTCTGCGACAAATTTCCCGAATCGTCGTCACACCTCGGCGACAGGCTTCGCCGATACCTCCACCTGTCCGCTCCACCGGACGGAAAAGAGGAGTGTTCATCATGAATCGGATCACCAAGATCGTCGCCGGCCTCAGCCTGGCCGCCGCCGTTGCCGTTCCTTCGGTCGCCAGCGCGCAGGCGTGGCAGAGCATCAATGCCCGTCAGGCCAGACTCGACGCGCGGATCGACCAGGGCATCCGTTCGGGCGCGCTGAACCGGGCGGAGGCTGCCCGCCTCCGCACCGATTTCCGGGCGCTCGCTCGCCTGGAGAGGCGCTATCGCGTCAATGGCCTGAGCCTTGCCGAGCGCCGCGATCTCGACCGCCGCTTCGACGCGCTGTCGGCGCGGATCCGCGTCCAGAAGCACGACCGCAATCACCGCTGGTAAGTGCGGGAAGAGAGGAGCCCCATCCCAGCCCCTCCCCCCGAAGGGGAGGGGCTGGGATGCCGCCCGTGTTCGCAACGAACATAGGGGTCAGCGCAGCGGCTTTCCCGTATCCTTCCATTTGTCGAGGATCTGCGAGTCGCTGCCCGTCGCGGCATATTGCGGCAGCACGTCGCCGCTTTGCGCGCGCGGCGCTGTGACCTCGGTTGCGGGCCTCGCCGGAAGGAGGGGCGGCGCGATCGCTGCGATCACCGGGGTCGGAAGGGCGACGGGCGCGGTCCGGGGGTGCGGCGCGGCGGCCGGCTCGTGCCCGGAATAGGGCCGGCCGAACGCGGCCGGCGTGCCCCACCAGCCCTTCCAGCGATGGAAGAAATGCGCGCCGAACGCGCCGGTCATCACCAGGCTGCGCTGCCATGCCGGCCGCACCGCATAGGTATGATAATGGGTCGCGAGGCCGACCGGCGCGAACACGCGGCCGGCGAGCGCCAGCGCCGCCACGCGCCGCGCCCGCTCCCAGGCGGCGCGCATCGGCGCGCGTGTCATCGCGCCGTCGCAGGCGAAGCTGAACTGGCAGCCGGTGCGCTCCGATCCCTGATAGACCACGCCGCACACGCTGTTCGGGAAAGCCGGATGACGCACGCGGTTGAGGATCACCTGGGCGACCGCGGCCTGGCCGTCGTCGGGCTCGTTCGCCGATTCATAATAGATCGCGGTGGTGAGGCATTGCAGCGCACGCGCCTGGTCGGCGGGCGTGCCCTTGAGCACGAACGGCGCGGCCGGGCGGATCGAGGCGTCGGCGACGGCGTTCGCCGGCACCGGCAGGTCGGGCAGCTCGGTGGTGCCGGTGACGCCGGCGACCGGCGCAGCGATCTCGTCATTGTTCGCATAGAGCAGCGCGGCGCCGGGGAAATGGTCGTCGGCCTCATAGCCGGTCGGGCGCGGCGCGCTTGGGATCGCGCCCCGGTCGCCGCTGGTCAGCCCGGCATGTGCGGAAAAGCCGGCGCCTGCGAGCGACACCAGCACCGCCGCCAGCGTCCCGCGCGCCCTTTGTCCGGAAAGCCATCGCCCGATCACGCGCGCGACATAGCCGATTCCGTCCAGGCGCGCGCGGGCCGATTCCGACCTGTCCCTGCGCGAAACAATTGATGGTTAACGTAATTTATTCGCGATCAGTCGCGTTTCCTGCCGCGGTTGCGCCCGGCATAGAGCACCGCGGCCGCGACCGCCGCCGATCCAATGCCGACGCCCAGTCCGATCGCGCCGATCGTCCAGGCATTGCCCTTGCTGTCGCCCGACCGCGCGCGCTCCTTGTGTGCCTTGGCGTCCTTGGCGGCGGCGAGGATCTCGTTCTGCTGTTCGTCGTCGTTGTCGGCCACGCTCACTCTCCCGTTCCTCCGCGATATTGCGCGCGGAAGGCATTGGCAAACTCACCCAGGCGCGCCCCGGCGATCGCGGCGCGCAGGTCCGCCATCAACGCCTGATAGAAGAAGAGGTTGTGCTCGGTCATCAGCATCGCGCCAAGAATTTCGCCGGCACGCACCAGATGGTGGAGATAGGCGCGGCTCCAGCCACGACAGACCGGGCAGGCGCACTCCGGATCGAGCGGTCGCAGGTCCTCGGCGAAGCGGGCGTTGCGGATGTTGATCGGGCCCGATCGGGTGAAGGCCTGGCCGGTGCGCCCGCTGCGGGTCGGCAGCACGCAGTCGAACATGTCGATGCCGCGCTCGACCGCGCCGACGATGTCGTCGGGCTTGCCGACGCCCATCAGGTAGCGGGGCTTGTCGGCGGGCAGCTGGCCGGGCGCATAGTCGAGCACGCCGAACATCGCCTCCTGCCCCTCGCCGACGGCGAGGCCGCCGACCGCATAGCCGTCGAAGCCGATGTCGGTCAGCGCCTCGGCCGAGGCCTTGCGCAACCCCTCGTCGAGCGCGCCCTGCTGGATGCCGAACACGGCATTGTTCTCGGCATGGTCGCCCCCCGCGTCGAACGCGGCGCGGCTGCGCCTCGCCCAGCGCATCGATCGCTCCATCGCCTTCGCCTGCACGTCGCGCGTCGCGGTGGTGGGGACGAGCTCGTCGAACGCCATCACGATCGAGCTGCCGAGCAGCCGCTGGATCTCGATCGACCGCTCCGGGCTGAGCAGGTGCCTGGTCCCGTCAAGGTGCGACTTGAAGGCGACGCCTTCCTCGTTGCGGGTGGTGAGCTCGGCGAGGCTCATCACCTGATAGCCGCCGGAGTCGGTGAGGATCGGCCGGTCCCAGCCCATGAAACCGTGCAGCCCGCCCAGCTTCGCCACGCGCTCGGCGCCGGGGCGCAGCATCAGGTGATAGGTGTTGCCGAGGATGATGTCCGCGCCCGACGCGCGCACATCGGCCGGCTTCATCGCCTTGACGGTGGCGGCGGTGCCGACCGGCATGAACGCGGGCGTGCGGATCGTGCCGCGCCGCATCGCGATCTCGCCGGTGCGCGCGGGGCCGTCGATGGCGTGGACGGTGAACTGGAACCGTGGGGGCATGGCCTTGCCTAGTGCCGCGCGATCGAGGCGCTGTCGAGCCGGACCCGCCGAAGTTCCGAAAGTTCCGGCAAACGGACATGAAACCTGTCTTTCCTTAAAGTTGGAAAATGTTTGTGCCTATATGGTTACAATGGATGATCGATGTAGGAAAGAATTTCCTGGCTCTCCCTCCGGCCGCACGAAAATCATGGCGGGGGCATCGCTTCCCCTGGTTAGGCGTTGCACCTCGATGGCCGGCGAACAGGACGAAGCGCTGCGCGAGATGGCGCGGCATCGGGGGCTCAGGCTCCGCAAGTCGCGGCGGCGCAAACCCGGCGGCGACTTCGGGAAATATGGGCTGACCGATCCGGGCGGGAAGCCGGTGTTCGGCTTCAGGGGCAAGGCGCTCACGGCCGCGGCCGAGGACATCGAGGCGTATCTGCGCGGCGTGATGGTCGCCGACTGGAAGAGCTCGACCAAGGGCCTGAAGCGCAAGGCCGCGCCCAAGCCGCCGCCGCCTCCGCCACCGCCGCCGAAGCTCAAGGTCAGGCTGGCCAGCCTGTTTGCCAAACTGCCGGCGGCCAGGCGCAACGAAGCCTTCACCGAACTGCTCGCGCGTCCCGGCATCCGCATCGAGCGCATCGTCTCGCGCGGGCAGGCGACGCCGGCCGACGCGCCGATGCGGCAGGAGCAGGACGAATGGGTACTGCTGCTCCAGGGCGAGGCGGCGATGCGGATCGGGAATTCGGAGGAGGTGACGCTCCGTCCCGGCGACCATCTGCTGATCGAGCGGGGGCAGGAGCATTGGGTGACGCGCACCGGCGAGGACCCGCCGACCGTGTGGCTGGCGGTGCACCTTGGTTGAGCGAAACGCCCATCCCCGTTCGCCCTGAGCCTGTCGAAGGGCGAAAGCCGCAGGCGATCCGCTTGAGGCACGGTCGCCCTTCGACAGGCTCAGGGCGAGCGGTTCATCAATTGCCAAACAGAATTTATCTCAGCGCCGCGCCGCCAGATAGCGCAGGATGTCTTCGGGCGTGCGGAACAGCACGTCGGGCCGGGTCGCCGCGAGCGCGTCCTCGCTGGCATAGCCCCACAGCACCGCGCCGGTGCGCATCCCCACCTCGCGCGCGGCATCGACGTCGCGGGTCTCGTCGCCGATCGAGATCGCTTCCTCGGGCCTCAGGCCCATCTGCCTGAGGACGCGGCGGAACTTGGGCGCCTTGCCGAACAGCGAGCTGCCCGCCGCCCAGGCGTCGATCCACGCCGCATTGTCCGGGCCCAGGATCGCGCGGGCGTTGTTGGCGGCGTTGGAGGTGACGAGGCCCATGCGGAACCCCAGCGCGCCGACCCCGGCAAGCAGGTCCGCCGTGCCGGGGAACAGCGGGATCTGGTCGACGTTCCGCGACACCAGCCGCCGCACATGGCGCGAGATCAGCGGCAGCTTCCAGCGCGGGATGCCGAGATAGGCGATCACCTCGCGCGACGGGCGGTGGCGCAGCATGTCGATCTCGTCGTCGTCGACCTCGCGGAAGCGGAAGCGGCGCGCGAGATCGTTGACGACGGTCAGGAACCAGTCGCCGCTGTTGGACAGCGTCCCGTCGAAATCGAAGATGACCGCCTTGATCGCCCCGTGCCCCGCCTCAGCCATGCGCCAGCCGCTCGCTGTGAAGATGGCACGGGCTGCCGTCGTCGATCTCGATCTGCACGGTCGCATGGCCGATGCCGAAATCGTGCTCGAGCCGGTGCTGGAGGTCGTGGAGGAAGGCGTCGCCGGGATGACCGCCCGGCATGAACAGATGGACGGTGAGCGCGGACCGGGTGGTGCTCATCGGCCAGATGTGAAGGTCATGGATGCGTTCCACGCCCGGCAATCCCTCGATCATCGTCGCGACGCGATCCGAATCGATCCCCGGCGGCACCGCCTGCAGCGCCATGCCGAGCGAATCGCGGAACAGCCCCCAGGTGCTCCACAGGATGATCGCCACGATCGTCAGGCTGACCGCGGGATCGATCCACCATTGCTGCGTCCAGGCGATCAGCAGCCCGGCGACCACCACGCCCGCCGAGACCATCGCGTCGACCGCCATGTGGAGGAAGGCGCCCTTGACGTTGATGTCGCCGTGGCGCCCGCGCGCGAACATCAGCGCGGTCGCGCCGTTGACGACGATCCCGGCCGCGGCGACCCAGATCAGCGCGCGCGAATCGACCTGCGGCGGCGCGCCCAGCCGCTGCACCGCTTCCCAGGCGATCGCGCCGACCGCGACGAACAGCAAGGTCGCATTGGCGAGCGCCGCGAGGATCGAGGAACTGCCGAGGCCATAGGTGAAGCGCTTAGACGCGGGCCGCTTGGACAGCTCCGCCGCTGCCCAGGCGATCAGCAACCCCAATACGTCGGAGAGATTGTGTCCCGCGTCCGCGAGCAGCGCGACCGAATCGGCAGCGATGCCGAACGCCGCCTCGACCACGACGAAGGCGAGGTTGAGCGCGGTACCGATCGCGAAGGCATGGCCGAAGCTGGCCGGGGCATGGCCGTGTCCGTGCGCATGGCCGTGGCCTTGCGAATGGTGGTGGTGCGCGCCCATTCGCCTAGGCTTAGCGGGTCAGGGGCATGAGATACTAGGACCGATCGACAGTCGGACGCGCCGCGCGATCGGCGCGAAAGTGAAGGGAGTCGCGCTTCATTCGTTCACTTTGCTCCACTTTGCCCCGGCTGCGTTCCGGCAGCCTCGGCGAACCCAAGCAAAGCAAATCCTATTAGGAAAGCGATTTGTTGGCAGCATTCAAAATCCTCCCCGTGCCGGGGAGGATCTGAGATTACTGCTCCGGCGGCCGTCCACCGCGCCCGCGGCGGCGCTTGCCGCCTTCGCCGTACGGCCGGTCGCTGCCGAACGCCGAGCCGCGGATCGTCAGCAGCTCCTTGTGGGTCAGCACATGATCCTTGTCGGTATCGAACCGCGCGAAGATCGCGCTCATCCGGTTCTGCAGCTCGTCGAGGGTGATGCGGTTGTCGCCGTCGCGGTCGACCTCGAACGGGCTCGGCACGGCATTGCGGTCGCCGAGCCAGTGTTCCGCCCAGTCGGCGAAGGCGATGTAGCCGATGTCCTTGGCGCCCTTGGCGACCGTCTCGAAGCTCCGCGCGACGCCCGCGCTCGCCTCCGCCTCGGTGATACGCCCGTCGCCGTCGGCATCGAAGCCGGCGAGCATCATCGCCACCGGTTCGACCACCACCGTCGCGGTGGCTGGGCGATAGGGTGCGGCCTGGATCGGCATGGCGCCCTGCGGGGCCTGCTGCGCGGCGAGGAGGAGGAGGGCGAGGGGAAGCGGCATCGGAGGAAACCTTTCAAGGCAGGAGCAGGCTGGCGTCGCCGTAGCTGTAGAAGCGGTATCCCTCGGCGATCGCATGGGCATAGGCGGCCTGCATCCGATCCAGTCCCATCAGCGCCGACACCAGCATGAACAGGGTCGAGCGCGGCAGGTGGAAATTGGTGACGAGCCCGTCGATGCCGCGGAAACGATAGCCGGGGGTGATGAAGATCGCGGTGTCGCCCTCGAACGGGCGCACGATGCCGTCCTCGCCGGCGGCGCTCTCGATCAGGCGCAGGCTGGTGGTGCCGACCGCGATCACCCGCCCGCCGGCCGCGCGCGTCGCGTTGAGCCGGTCGGCGGTGGCGGCGTCGATGCGGCCCCATTCGGCGTGCATCTCGTGCTCGTCGGTGTCATCGACCTTGACCGGCAGGAAGGTGCCGGCGCCGACATGGAGGGTGAGGGTGGTGTGCGCGATCCCCGCCGCCGCCAGCGCTTCCATCAGCTCCGGCGTGAAGTGCAGCGCCGCGGTCGGCGCGGCGACGGCGCCGGGCTCGTTGGCGAACATCGTCTGGTAATCCTCCGCGTCCTTCTCGTCCGCGGGGCGGCGGCTGGCGATATAGGGCGGGAGCGGCATCCGCCCGGCGCGCTCGATCAGCAGTTCGACCGGCTCGCTGCCGAGGAAGTCGAGCGCGAAGGTGCCGCGGCCCTGCCGGTCGGAGGCGATCGCGGCCACCCCCCCGCCGAAATCGACGATGTCGCCGTCGCGCAGCCGCTTGGCGTTGCGGATGAACGCGCGCCAGCGCCGCGGACCCTCGCGCTTGTGCAGCGTCGCGCCGATCTGCGCGTTGCCGCGCATCCCCTCGAGCTGCGCTGGGATGACGCGCGTGTCGTTGAACACGAGCAGGTCGCCCGGTCGCAGCGTCGCGGGCAGATCGCGGACGATGCGGTCGCGCAGACCGGTGTCGTTCACCACCAGCATCCGCGCCGAATCGCGCGGGACGGCGGGACGAAGGGCGACGCGCTCGGGCGGAAGCTCGAAATCGAAGAGATCGACGTTCATGGCCGACCCCCCTTGGTCACGAGAGGTTACGGCTTCGTTGGCGCGGGCTTGACGCCCGGCAGCGTCACCGGCTCCAGCGTCGGCGGCGCGGCTGCCGGGGCGGGGGCATAGGGCGGCGGATTGTCCGCGGCGATATAGGCGTGGAGGATGCGCGTCGGGTTGGCCGGCGGCTCGCCGCGCTCGATCTTGTCGACCCACTGCATCCCTTCGATCACGCGGCCGAACACGGTGTATTTCTGGTCGAGCGACAGCCGCGGCACGAACATGATGAAGAACTGGCTGTTGGCGCTGTTCTCGGCCTTGTCCTTCTGCTCCTGCGTCGCGCCTTCGGGCGCGCCCTCGCGTGCGGCGGAGACGGCGCCGCGGACATGGGGGAGGTAGTTGAACTCCTTGGGCAGGTCGGGAAGGTCCGATCCGCCGGTGCCGTCGCCCTTGGGATCGCCGCCCTGGGCCATGAAGCCCTCGATCACGCGATGGAAGGCGAGGCCGTCGTAGAAGTGGCGGCGGGTCAGCGTCTTGATGCGCTCGACCATCTTGGGCGCGACGTCCGGGCGCAGGAGGATCGTCACGCGGCCGCCGTCCGAAAGGTCGAGCAGCCAGAGGTTCTCCTTATCCGTCGTCTGCGGCGCGGGGGTGCGGCCCGGCACCGGAATGATCTGCGCCGAGGCGGGCAGCGCGACGAACATGGCAAGGAACGCAATCAGGAAACGCATGGATGAAACCCCAACCCGGTAGGCGGGCGGTTTACGGCCTGCGCCGACAATGGGCAACGGTCTGGAGGGAGGAGATTCCGGCGCCGGAGTCCTGTTCAGATTGAAGCAGCGTCGGTGCTCCTGCGAAGGCAGGAGCTTTGGCCGCAAGCGACACGCCCGTGATCCAGGGCTCCTGCCTTCGCAGGAGCACGATTCCGCTTCATTTGACAGACGCCGATCGCCGCGACAGCCCGTCAGTGCCCGCCCTTGCGCCCCAGTTCGGCCACGCGCGCATCGACCTCCGCCTTCACCGCCGGGGTCACGAACTTGGCGATGTCGCCGCCGTAGACCGCGATCTCCTTGACGAGCCGGCTCGCGATCGGCTGCAGCGAGACGTCGGCCATCAGGAACACCGTCTCGACCCGGCTGTTGAGCTGCTGGTTCATGCCGGCCATCTGATATTCATATTCGAAGTCGGCGACGGCGCGCAGGCCGCGCACGATGATGCTCGCACCCTCGCGCTCGGCGAAGTCCATCAGCAGCGAGTCGAACGCGACGACATGGACCTCGCCGTTGCCGACCGCCGCCACCTCGCGTTGCACCATCGCCATCCGCTCCTCGACCGAGAACATCGGCGACTTGGCGGGATTGGTGGTGACGCCGATCACCAGCCGGTCGACCAGCTTCGCGCCGCGCCGGATGATGTCCATGTGCCCGAGCGTGATCGGGTCGAAGGTGCCGGGGTAGACGCCGATTCGGGTCATTTAGCGATCTCTCTCCAGAACGTAGCGCGCGACGTCGCGCAGCAGGTCGGCTTCGGGTCCGTAGCTGCGCAGATGCTCCGCCGCCTGGTCGACGAGCAGCGCCGCCTGCGCCCGCGCGCGGTCGAGGCCGAGCAGGGTGAGGAAGGTCTCCTTGCCCGCCGCCGCGTCCTTGCGCAGCCGCTTGCCGGCGGCGTCCTCGCTGCCTTCGACGTCGAGGATGTCGTCGGCGATCTGGAAGGCGAGGCCGACGTCCCGCGCATAGCCCCGCAGGCCCGTGCGCGCCTCGGGCGGCACGCGGCCCAGGATCGCGCCGGCCTCGACCGCGCAGCCGATCAGCGCGCCGGTCTTGAGCGCCTGCAGCCGGGTGACGGTGGCGAGGTCGAAGCTCGCCTTCTCCGCCTCGAGGTCCATCATCTGCCCGCCGGCCATGCCCGCCGGGCCGGCGGCGCGGGCGATCTCGCCGACCAGCTCGATCCGCACGAACGGGTCGGGATGGGTCGCCTCATGCGCGGCGATATCGAAGGCGAGCGCGTGAAGGCTGTCGCCGGCCAGGATCGCGGTCGCCTCGTCGAACGCGCGGTGGACGGTCGGCTTGCCGCGGCGCATGTCGTCGTCGTCCATCGCCGGCAGGTCGTCGTGGATCAGGCTGTAGACGTGGATGCACTCGATCGCGGTGGCGGCGCGGGCGGCGCAGTCGCGGTCGACGCCGAACATGCCCGCCGTCGCCATCGTCAGGAACGGGCGCAGCCGCTTGCCGCCGCCGATCGCGGCGTGGCGCATCGCCCGGTAGAGATCGGCGCGCGGATCGTCGGGAACGGCGAGCAGCAGGTCGAGCTGGCGATCGACCTCCGCCGCCGCCTCGCGCAGCGCGGCGCCGAGCGCCAGCGACGCCTGCGCCACCGCCGTGCTCACCCGGCGTTGAACGGAGCGGTGCCGGCGGGCTGCCCGCTCGCATCGAGCCGCACCGCCTCGATCCGTGCCTGCGCCGCATCGAGCCGCGCGGCGCACTGCCGGCGCAGCCGGTCGCCGCGCTCGTAGAGTGCGATCGCCTCGTCGAGCGCGGCATCGCCGCTCTCCAGCCGCGCGACGATCGCCTCCAATTCCCTCAGCGCCTCCTCGAACGAAAGCGCCTCGACCCCAGTCTCCTCTGTCATGGCGCCGCTATGCGGCAGGGGCGGGGGGGATTGCAAGGAAGCTCCTCCCACTGTCCCTCTCCCGTTGGGAGAAGGAGCCGCCGAAGGCGGCGGGAGGGTGAGGGTGACCACGGCTAGCGATGGTCACCCTCACCCTCCCACTCGGCTACGCCGAGCGGGCCCCTCCCTCTCCCAACAGGAGAGGGGTAACGGATTCCCCCATCACTTCCGCCTTCAGATCCTTGCGGCTCAGCTTCCCGATCATCGTCTTGGGCAGCGTCAGCCGTACCACCACCTCGTCCACCCGCTCGTGCTTGCCGAGCTGCGGGTTGAGCCAGTCGCGCAGCTCCTCCCCGGTCGCCGCCGCCCCGTCCTGCAGCGTCACATAGGCGCGGGGATGCTCGCCGCGATAGGGGTCGGGGAGTCCGATCACCAACGCCTCCTTCACCGCCGCATGATGATGCAGCAGCGCCTCGATCTGGCTCGGGAACACCTTGAAGCCGCTGACCGCGATCATGTCCTTGAGGCGGTCGACGATGCGGACATAGCCTTCCTCGTCGATCGTGCCGACGTCGCCGGTGCGCAGCCAGCGCGTGCCCTCCGCATCGTCGACGAACACCTCGGCGTCGGCGTCGGGGCGTTGCCAATAGCCCTTCATGATCTGCGGCCCCGCGGCGACGATCTCGCCCGGCTCACCCTCGGGCGGCGGGCGCGTCGGGTCCTCCTTGTCGACCAGGTGCACGCGCGTGCCGGGGATCGGCTGGCCGATCCCGGGCTTCATCGGCCCGGCATAGGGGTTGGCCGAGACCACCCCGGAGCTCTCCGAGAGGCCATAGCCCTCGATCAGCGTCGATCCGGTCGCCGCCTCGAATCGCGTCTTGAGCTCGGCGGGGAGCGGGGCGCCGCCCGAGATGCAATATTTGACCGAGGAGAAGTCGGTGCCGGCGAAATGCGGATTGTCGAGCAGCGCCTGATACATCGTCGGCACGCCCGGCATCGCCCGCGGCCGGGTGCGGGCGATCGCGGCGAGGACCTGACCTGCATCGAAGCGCGGCAGCATGATGATCTCGCCGCCCTTGATGACGGTGCGGTTGAGCACGCAGGTGTTGGCGAAGACGTGGAAGAAGGGCAGCACGCCCAGCACCGTGTCCGCCTCCTCGGGATGCGGATCGAGCAGCGCCACCTGCCGCGCGTTGGCCGACAGGTTCTGGTGGCTCAGCATCGCCCCCTTGGGGGTGCCGGTGGTGCCGCCGGTATATTGGATCAGCGCGAGGTCGCGATCGGGATCGAGGGTCGGGGTCGGGCAGACGCCGTCATTGGCGATCAGCTTCGAGAAGGCGAGGATGCGCTCGTCATGCGGACGCGGCGTCACCTCGCGGCGGCGGAACAGCCGGTAGAGCAGCGACTTGGTCGGCGGCAGCGCGCCCGCGACCGATCCCACCACCAGCCGCTCGAGGCTGCTCGCCTCCAGCACCTTGAGCGCGTTCGGCAGCAGCGCGGCGGCCGAGAGGGTGAACAGCAGGCGCGTGCCCGAATCGGCGACCTGCGCGGCAAGCTCCTCGACGGTGTAGAGGGGCGAGAAGTTGACCACCGTCGCGCCGAGCTTGAGGATGCCGTAATAGGCGGCGACGTAGTGCGGCACGTTGGGCAGGAACAGCCCGATGCGGTCGCCCGGCCCATAGCCCAGCGCACGGAGCCCGCAGGCGACGCGGTTGGCGCCGTCGAGGGTCTCGGCATAGCTGTAGCGCCGTCCCATGAAATCGAGCAGCGGCGCCTCCGGCACCCGCGCCGCCGTCTCCTCGAACAGCGCCACCATCGTCGTCGGCGGGAAGTCACGATCCCAGGCGACGGGATGGTGATAGGCGGTTCGCCAGGCGGACTCGGGCTCGCTCATTGACATGAGTGTAAGCTGACCCGGCGGTGAAAATCTAGGGGCGCTCCGATCGAATCCGCGCTTCGCAGGAGGGGGTTGCGGGTTGACCCTACGGAATCAGGTGCTCGCCGGACCAGGTCACCAGCAGATTTATCGCGACCACGCCGGTATCGACGGCGGCCCGCACCTGGCGCGGCGCGAGGTCGGTCGCGTCGTGGGTGAGGATGCGGATGTCGACGGTCGGATGCCGCACCGCCGCGACCAGCAGCAAGGCGGCGACGACGACGAACGCTGCACGGCGATTCCGCATGGGTCCGCCATAGCCGAGCTCCGCGACGGCGACAATGATCAGGCGGCGAGCGATCGGCCGTGTCGTGCGCGGTCGCGGCCGGCCGACTTGGCGTCGAACAGCGCACGGTCGGCTGAGTGGTAGAGCCGCTTCCAGTCGATCTCGTCGTGCAGCGGCCCGATACAGCTGCCGATGCTCGAAGTGACCGTCAGGTCGAACGGCATCCGCGCCGACCTCAGCTTGGCGAGGATGCGTTCGGCGTCGATCGGCAGGTCGGCGGCGGCGACGATCGCGAACTCCTCGCCGCCGATCCGCGCGACCAGCGCGCCCGCCGGCACCAATGTCCGCAGCACGCGGGCGTAGACGCGCAGCACCTCGTCGCCGCCGTCGTGGCCGAGCGTCTCGTTGATCCGCTTGAAATGGTCGATGTCCAGGACGTGGAGCTGCTGCACGCCCTCCCGCCCGATCGCCTGGGACAGGAAGGCGCGGCGGTTGAGCAGGCCCGTCAGCGGATCGGTATCGGCCAGCCGCCGCGCGAGCGTCTCGCCCGCCAGCGCCTCGTCGCGCTCGCGGCTCAGCATCCAGATGCGATAGGCGATGGCGATGCTGGAGAGCAGCGCCTCGATCCCCAGCGACAGCACCGTCGAATTGTCGAGCCAGAAGCTGGTCGGAACGACGTGCAGCGCCGCCAGCACGCGTGCCATCGAGAAGGCGATCGGCGCCGCCCAGGCGACCGCGAACATCCACAGATAATCGCTCCGCTGCCGCCACGCCGACCACAGGACCGGCGCGACCAACGCGAGGCCGGCGAGGAAGCTCCAGGAATAGATCGCGTCCGCAAGCGGCATCGCGACGTAGGACAGCGGCCAGAACAGGACCGCCACCGACAGCAGCACGACGATCGCCGCGCGGATCAGCCGCCTGAGGCGGGCGCCGAACACGCGCGGCTCGAAGAAGAATCGCGCGAACGCCATCCCCGCGGCCGCGATGATGCCCAGCAGCAGATAGTTGATCCGGAGACGCACATTGTTGTCGATCCCCGGCCACGCCCAGGCGAGCGCGCCCGAGGAGGAGAAGATATAGGCCAGCATCGCCCCGACCATGACGCAATAGGCCAGCTGGAACCGGTGGCGGAGCGCGGCCCAGATCGCGAGATTGTAGACGAGCAGGGCGATGGCGAGCCCGCCGAAGCCGCCGTAGATCGCCGCCATCGCCAGGTTGGCGCGCTGCGACGCCGCCGGATTCGCGATCCGCTGCCCGAGCAGGATGCCGCGGACGTTCGATGCCCCCTCGACATGCCAGAGCAGCCTTGTGACCGGCGCCGGGCGCGCCGGCAGGGCGAACTCGATGATCGCGCCGAGCTGGAGGTGGCGCGAGAGGGTGGCACTGGTGGCGGGGATCGTCTCGACATGGCCGTCGGCATAGAGCGCGTGCAATGTCAGCGCCCGCTGCCACAGGCTCAGCACCCGCGCGCGGACCTCGCCCGTGCCTGCGGCGGGCGGAACGCGCGCCGACAATGCCCAATAGTCGCCCGGGCCGTGACGATGCTGCGTAGAAGTGCAGTCGTAGGGGAGGCGGCCGCGCAGCGCCTCGGCGGCGGTCGATCCGGGCGAGGCCGGGGCGATGCAGACCGGGAGCTGAAGCACCGCAGGCGCGGCAGGCGCAGCCGCGCTCGCGCCCAACGGCAGGGCGAGCGCGAGCAGCAGCGCGCCGATCAAGCTGACGATGCGGACCCCCGGCATGGCGCCGTTGGTAAGCATCTATGCCGAACAAGACGTTAAGTGCGTTTTCGTTGCCGGATATCCGAAGCGCTTTCTCTCGTTCGTCATGCCGGACTTGATCCGGCATCCAGAGTCACGAGCGATATCGCCAGCGACCCTGGATCCCGGATCAAGTCCGGGATGACGTAGCGCTCCCGCGTTCGGCCGATCAGCGGCGGGCGCCATGGCGGACGGACATGATCTCGACGTAATCAGGACGGACCCGATATCGGATCAGATAGGGGTAGACGGTGGAGAGTTGCCGCAATCCGCGGCCGATCGTTCGTCCACGAAGAGGAAAGGCTTCGAGCTTGGAAGCGGCAACGAGAAGCCGTTCGGCCGTCTTCGCGGCAGCCAGCGGATTATCGTGCGCGATATAAGTGCGGATTTCGGCCAGGTCGCGGATGGCCGGTTCCGACCAGATTATTCGCCGCACTTGGGCGGCGGGAGCTCGTTATCGGTCCCCCAGGACTCGAGCCAGCGCATCACCGCCTCATGGCTCACGAACCTGCCGGCATCGAGCTCGGCGATCGCCTGGCGCTCGCCCCCGTCGAGCTCGTCGTCCGGCCCGACCTCCTGAAGTCCCACCAGGGGTTCGGCCTCGAACCCCTGGCGATCCTCGCCGACCTTGCGGTCGCCGGCCATGGCTACTTCGCCTTGACCTTGGCCGGTGCCTTGCCGCCCTTCTTGGGCTTGCCGGGCGCGGCGCCGACGATCTCGAAGGCGAGCGCGCCGTCCTTGAGCTTCACCGTCACCTCGCCGCCGTGGACGAGCTTGCCGAACAGAAGCTCCTCGGCGAGCGGCTGCTTGACCTTCTCCTGGATCAGCCTGCCCATCGGCCGCGCGCCATAGAGCCGGTCGTAGCCGCGCTCGGTGAGCCACGCCTTCGCCTCGTCGTCGAGGCTGATGTGCACGCCGCGGTCGGCGAGCTGCAGCTCGAGCTGGAGGATGAACTTCTCGACCACGCGGCCGACCACCGCCGGGGGCAGATAGTCGAACGGCACGATCGCATCGAGCCGGTTGCGGAACTCGGGGGTGAAGAGCTTCTTCACCGCCTCCTCCTGCACGTCCTCGCGGCTCGATTCGCCGAAGCCGATCGATTCGCGCGCCATGTCCGACGCGCCGGCATTGGTGGTCATGATCAGGATGGTGTTCCTGAAATCGACCGTCTTGCCGTGGTGGTCGGTGAGCTTGCCGTTGTCCATCACCTGGAGGAGGATGTTGAACAGGTCCGGATGCGCCTTCTCGATCTCGTCGAGCAGCAGCACCGAATGCGGCTGCTGGTCGACCGCGTCGGTGAGCAGGCCGCCCTGGTCGTAGCCGACATAGCCCGGAGGCGCGCCGATCAGGCGGCTCACCGAGTGGCGCTCCATATACTCTGACATGTCGAAGCGCTGGAGCGGGATGCCGAGGATATTGGCGAGCTGGCGCGCGACCTCGGTCTTGCCGACCCCGGTGGGCCCGGAGAACAGATAGTTGCCGATCGGCTTGTCGGGATCGCGCAGGCCCGCACGGCTGAGCTTGATCGCGCTGGACAGCACCTCGATCGCCTTGTCCTGCCCGAACACGACGCGCTTCAAGTCGGTGTCGAGGTTCGCCAGCGTCCGCGTGTCGTCGGTCGACACGCTCTTCGGCGGGATGCGCGCCATCGTCGCGATCACCGCCTCGATCTCCTTCACGGTGATCGTCTTCTTGCGCTTCGACGGCGGCACCAGCATCTGCATCGCGCCGACCTCGTCGATCACGTCGATCGCCTTGTCGGGCAGCTTGCGGTCGTTGATGTAGCGCGCGCTCAATTCCACCGCCGACTTGATCGCGTCGGGAGTGTATTTGACGTTGTGGTGCCCCTCGAACGCGGTGCGCAGGCCCGCGAGGATCTTCACCGTATCCTCGATCGTCGGCTCGTTGACGTCGATCTTCTGGAAGCGGCGGAGCAGCGCGCGGTCCTTCTCGAAGTGGTTGCGGAACTCCTTGTAGGTGGTCGAGCCGATGCAGCGGATCGCCCCGCCCGACAGCGCGGGCTTGAGCAGGTTGGAGGCGTCCATCGCCCCGCCGCTGGTCGCGCCGGCGCCGATCACCGTGTGGATCTCGTCGATGAACAGGATCGCGTGCGGCAGCTTCTCCAGCTCCGCGACGACCTGCTTCAGCCGCTCCTCGAAGTCGCCGCGATAGCGCGTGCCGGCGAGCAGCGCGCCCATGTCGAGCGAGTAGATCACGGCTTCCTTGAGCACGTCGGGCACCTCGCCCTCGACGATCTTGCGCGCGAGCCCTTCCGCGATCGCGGTCTTGCCCACGCCCGGATCGCCCACGTAGAGCGGGTTGTTCTTGCTGCGGCGGCACAGGATCTGGATCGTCCGGTCGACCTCCGGCCCGCGGCCGATCAGCGGGTCGACCTTGCCGGCCTTGGCCTTCTCGTTGAGGTCGACGGTGAACTGCTTGAGCGCGCTCTCGCCGCCCTTCTTGGCGTCCTTGGGCTTCTCCTCCTCGGCGCCCTTGACCTCGCGGGTCTCGATCGGCTGGCCGCCCTTGCCGACGCCGTGGCTGATGTAGCTGACCGCATCGAGCCGGCTCATGTCCTGCTGCTGCAGGAAATAGACCGCGTAGCTCTCGCGCTCGGAGAACAAGGCAACCAATACGTTGGCGCCGGTGACTTCATCGCGGCCCGAGGATTGGACATGCAGGATCGCGCGCTGGACCACGCGCTGAAAACCGCTGGTCGGGCTGGGATCGGTCGCGGCGGCGACCTTCAGCGCCTCCAGCTCGGTGTCGAGATAGTGCGCGACGGTGGTCTTGAGATCGCCCAGGTCCACGCCGCAGGCGCTCATCACCTTCGACGCGTGTTCGTCGTCGATCAGCGCGAGCAGCAGATGCTCGAGCGTCGCATATTCGTGCCGGCGGGAGGACGCGGCCTCAAGCGCCTTGTGCAGGGTGGTTTCGAGGGCGGAAGCGAAGGACGGCATCAAATTACTCCAGACGGGCGGGTGCAGATGCCCGCCCCTTGCCCATTATGTCGGAAGTCCGGGGCCGCGCATCAAGCAGGGCGCCCCCGCACCGGTTCGGACTCTGGTCCTGAGCCGGTGCCGCCGCGCTCATCGCCTGAATAGCGCGTCGGCGCTTGCGCGATGGTTAACGGCGCGTTCAATTCTTTGTTTGGCGCGGGCAATTTCCGCTTCGAGCGCGGCGATGCGCTCGGCGAGCTCCTCGACCGAGAAAGGATCGAGGTCCTGCCTGGCGAGCTCCGCGACCAGGTCGCGACTCTTGCGCGGAAGGCTGTCGTCGACGTCCATCGCGGCGCAGCGTTGACCGGGCGAGGGCAGGTGTCAATAAGCACGCGCGGGGCTTGCGATGAAACGGGGACGGTGCGTGGCGATTCCGACGACGATGCTGGCGATCGATCCGGCGGAGCCGGGCGGCCCGGAGGTGCTGGTGCCGGTCGAGCGGCCGGTGCCGCGGCCGGGGCCCGGCGAGGTGCTGATCCGCGTCGCCGCCGCCGGGATCAACCGGCCGGAGGTGCTCCAGCGCAAGGGGCTCTACCCGCCGCCGCCGGGCGCGCCGTCGATCCTGGGGCTGGAGGTATCGGGCGAGGTCGTCGCGGCCGATCCTGATGGGCCGGAGGAACTGCTCGGCCAGCCGGTCTGCGCACTCGTCGCCGGCGGCGGCTATGCCCAATATGCCGTCGTGCCCGCCGGCCAGTGCCTGCCGGTGCCGCCCGCGCTGACCATGGTCGAGGCGGCGGCGATGCCGGAGACATTGTTCACCGTCTGGACCAACCTGTTCGAGCGCGGCTTCGCGGCGGAGGGAGACACGGTGCTCGTCCACGGCGGCACCAGCGGCATCGGCACGATGGCGATCGCCCTCGCCAAGCTGTTCGGCATCACTATCATCGTCACCGTCGGATCGCCGGAGAAGGCGGCCGCGGCGCGCCGGATCGGTGCCGATCACGCGATCGACTACAAGGCCGAGGATTTCGTTGCGCGCGTGAAGGAGATCACCGGCGGCAAAGGCGTCGCGGTGGTGCTCGACATGGTCGGCGGCAGCTATGTCGCGCGCAACCTGCAGTGCCTCGCGGACGACGGCCGCCATGTCTCGATCGCGGTGCAGGGCGGGGCGGAGGCGACCGTTCCGATCTTCGAGATCATGCGCCGCCGGCTGACCTTGACCGGCTCTACGCTGCGTCCGCGCGATACGGTGTTCAAGTCGATGGTCGCCGACGAGCTCCATCGCACTGTCTGGCCGCATGTCGAGGCGGGGCGGCTGAAGCCGGTGATCGACTCCACCTTCGCGTTCGACGAGGCGCCGGCCGCTCATGCACGAATGGAGTCGGGGGAGCACGTCGGCAAGATCGTACTGATGATCGAGGACGCCGCAGCAGGCGCCTGACGAGAAAACGGGCCCGGCGCTCGCCGCGCCGGACCCGCCGATCCGTCAATCCATGGTCCGATCAGTTGCTGTCGGACGAATCGTCGTCATCGCCGCCGGTCGCCACGAGCACGATGACCACCAGCGCGGCGAGGATGCCGATGTTGACCAGCGTCGCGGTGCCTTCGCTGAGATGGCTCGCGTTCGACGCGCGGCTCGCGCCCCGCACCTGACCTGCGACCGACAGCTTGGCCGCCGGATTGGCCGCCTGAGCGATCGACGGCGCCGCCAGCGCGGCGATGGCCGCCAGCGTCGCCAGCCGCTTGAACATGATTTTCATGCCTTACCCCTTTGCTCTGGCGCAAATCCGCGCCGCAGATCCCGCCGCGGCCGTAAGCCCAGTCGTGTGACAAGGTGATGACGTTGGCAAGCGTCACTTGAGCTTGGAGGATTCCGGCGCGCTTTTGCCGACACCCGTTACCTCGACGCAACAGTGCTGCAGCGCATATCAGCCAGGCTTGTCAATTCTCTCATGTCTTCGATTGGCAGTGGACGCGGCTGGCGGCTAAACGCCGCGGCGGAAGGACGATCCATGACCGCCACGCTCACGCTGCACCAATATGCCCGGTCGGCGAACTGCTACAAGATCTGGCTGACCGCCGCGCATCTCGGCGTCCCGTTCGAGCGGCGCGAGTACGACATCATGAAGGGCGAGACGCGCACGTCGGAATTCCTGGCGAAGGTCAACGCCAACGGCCGCATCCCCGTGCTGCAGGTCGGCGAGCGCTTTCTCCCCGAGAGCAACGCCGCCATCGTCTATCTCGCCCATGGCTCCCGGCTGATCCCGACGGATCGGTTCGACCATGCCGACATGCTGCACTGGATGTTCTTCGAGCAATATCATGTCGAGCCCAACCTCGGCACCGTCCGCTTCTGGCGCCGTTTCATCGGCGAGGAGGCGCTGACGGAGCTCCAGCGCGTCCAGCTCCCCGCCAAGCTCGCCGCCGGCGAGGCGGCGCTCTCGTTGATGGACGAGCATCTCGCCGGCCGCGACTGGTTCGTGGGCGGGGGGATGACGCTCGCCGACATCGCGCTCTACGCCTACACCCATGTCGGGGAGGAGGGCGGCTTCGCGGTGCGCAGCCATCCGAACGTTGCAGCCTGGCTGGCGCGGGTCGCAGCCGCGCCGGGGCACATCGCCATGAATGATTGATTCTGCTGAGTTTTATGACGAGGCGATGACTCGCCAACGATTCGTTCTGTCACATTTCTCGGGCAGTGGAGCGCGAACAAGGGCTTAAGCGGGGACGCTGCTCATGGACGCGATCACCAGACTGCCGGTCGGGGCCGACATCACCGACTTGGCCGATTTCGCCGCATCCAAGCCGGTCTATCCGGAGAAGACGGTGGAGGAGCGCCGCCGCTACCGCACGATCTGGATCTCGGACGTCCACCTCGGCACGCGCGGCTGCAACGCCGACATGCTGATCGACTTCCTCGACCATGTCGACAGCGACACCATGTACCTGGTCGGCGACATCATCGACGGCTGGCGGCTCAAGAAGAAATTCTACTGGCCGGCCGCGCACAACGACATCGTCTGGCGCATCCTGAAGCGTGCCAAGCGCGGCACGAAGATCGTCTACATCCCCGGCAACCATGACGAGATGTTCCGCCAGTTCACCGGGCTCCACTTCGGCGGGGTCCATATCGTCCGCCAGTGCGTGCACGAGACCGCGGACGGCCGCCGGCTGCTGATCCTCCACGGCGACGAGTTCGACGCGATCACGCTGTCGCACCGCTGGCTCGCCTACCTCGGCGACTATGCCTATGAGTTCATGATGGCGCTCAACCGCTGGGTGAACGCCTGGCGCCGCTTCTTCAACCTGCCCTATTGGTCGCTGTCGAAGCACGCCAAGCACAAGGTCAAGAAATCCGTCGAGTTCATCTCCAACTTCGAGGAGGTCGTCGCCCATGCCGCCGCCCAGCGCGGGGTCGACGGCGTCGTCGCCGGACACATCCATACCGCCGAGACTCGCGAAATCGCTGGAATCGCTTATTATAACGACGGCGATTGGGTCGAAGGCTGCACGGCGCTCGTTGAGCACTTCGACGGAAGGATGGAGATCCTGCATTGGGCCGAGGAAATGGCGGCGCGCGCAGACGCAAAGGTTCAGACGCTGGCAGCGGCCTGACCGGCGTGCGTATCGCGATCGTCACCGACGCCTGGGAGCCGCAGGTCAACGGCGTGGTCCGGACGCTCCAGGCCGTGCGCCGCGAGCTCGAGCGGCAGGGGCACCACGTCCTCGTGATCTCGCCCGAACGCTTCTACTCGTTGCCGTGCCCGACCTATCCCGAGATCCGTCTCGCGCTCGCACGGACCGCGGCGGTGGGCGCCCTGCTCGAGGAGTTCCGGCCCGACGCGATCCATCTCGCCACCGAGGGGCCGGTGTGCGTCGCGGCGCGGCGCTGGTGCCTGAGGCGCGGCTTTCCCTTCACCACCGCCTATCATACGCAGTTCCCCGACTATGTCGAGGCGCGTTCGGGCGTGCCGGCGGAATGGGTGTGGCGTTATATCCAATGGTTCCACGGGCCGAGCCAGGCGATCCTCGCCTCGACCCCCTCGATCCGCGAGACGCTGGTGGAGCATGGCCTGACCCGCGTGCGCCACTGGGGCCGCGGCGTCGACCTCGCCAATTTCCATCCCGGCGCGGCGCCGCACCCGACCTTCGCCGGGCTGCCGCGTCCGGTCCAGCTCTACGTCGGCCGCGTCGCGATCGAGAAGAACATCGAGGCATTCCTCGAAAGCGGCCATCCCGGCACGAGGGTGGTGGTCGGCGACGGCCCCGCGCGCGCCAGCCTGGAGACGAAGCATCCGGACGCGCACTTCCTCGGCGCCAAGTTCGGCGCGGAACTGGCGCAATGCTATGCCGGCGCCGACGTGTTCGTCTTCCCGAGCAGGACCGACACCTTCGGCCTGGTGATGATCGAGGCGCTGGCCTGCGGTACGCCGGTCGCGGCCTATCCGGTCACCGGCCCGGTCGACGTGCTGACGGAGGAGGTCGGCGCGATGGCCGACGACCTCGACGCCGCGATCGCCGAAGCGCTCACCCGCGACCGCGCCCGATGCGCCGCCTATGGCCGCACCTTCACCTGGGAGGCGAGCGCCCGCCAGTTCCTCTCCGCGCTCGTGCCTTTCGGTCCCGGCGAGGCGCTGGCGGCCTGACCGCCGCCCGCCCGAGGGTCGGACGCCGAGGTATGGCGAGATGTCGGTAATCTCCTCAGATGTCGATCAGCCCTAAGCGGATCGGATATTGGAGTTGGCGGGGCGTCGCGCAGACCTGAAAGGCTCAGGGCTTCAGTTTCTCGACCATCTCGGCGTGATTGGCCGGCGTCACCACCCATTCGCCGGTGTCGTCATAGTCGAAGTTGATCGTGACCTTGGGACCGGGGCGGGTGAGCTGGACCAGGCAGCGGGTCCAGCGGTGACCGCCGGCGGCCATGGTGTCGGCCAGTTCGACCGCGCGGTTGATCACGTCGAAATCGTCGGGAGTCTCCGCTTCCCAGTCGTCGCCGGGAAGATAGACGAAGCCGTACATCCGCTTGCGCTGGGCGACCTCGATCACCAGCGCCACGCCCGTCCAGTCGCGGCCGGCATAGTTGGCGTCGGCGACGATCTTCTGTCCGATCTCATTGACCAGCGCATCGGCACGTGCCTGATCGAATGCCACGCTGCTCATCGCCACCATCTCCACGGGCGCCGCCGGCGGGGCGCCGATCACTTGCCGAGCATCTTGCGGATGTCCGCCGTCGAGACGCGGTCGAACGTCTGCCCCGCCGCATTATCGAACAGTTCGCTGTTCTTGAAGACCCGTTTGCCGGCCTCGTTGAACACCTCGTAGACCACCCCGACCTGCGCCGGCCGGTCGGCGGTGCCGCCCTTCAGCGCGACGTTGACCTTCACCGTGGCGCCGGCGTCGATCCAGGCGGCCCATTCGTTCTCCATCGTCTTGTAGGCGGAGCGATTGAAGTTGAAGTTCTGGGGGAACATGTTCCGCTCGCCCTGGTCGGGCATGAAGCGGTGGCCGATGATGTGGCCGGCGTCGTCGTCGTCGAGGCCGCGTTCGCGCACGCGGTCCTGTGCGGAGAGCTCGTCGCTGCTGCGCTTGGTGCCGGTGGGCTGGACCTCCGACAGAGTCGCCGAGGCCGACGTGGGCCGGCCGTTGGCGCCGATCGTCCAGGTGACCTCGTTCCTGCCGACGTGCGCGGTGTGGACGCCGGCCGCGGCGACGTCGTCGGCCTTCTTCGCCGCGGGCGAATAGAGCTCGTCGATCTGGCGCTTCATGCCCGACAGCGTGTCGCGCGCGGATTGCGGCAGCCGGTCGAGGATCGCGCTCGGCGCGGCGCCGATCGCGTCGGATATCCTGCTGAGCGCGGGACGGATCGCCTGGGCGAAGGCGCTGTCGGTCTTGGCGATCTCGACGGCGTTCATCACCGTCTTGCCCCAATGGCCGAGCTTGCCGAGCTTGGCGGCGTCGCCGAGGTACGGGATCATGCTGACCGCCGAGATGCCGGCGCCCAGCCAGTCGCCGCGGAACAGCGAGATGATGCCGTTGGCGCCATCGGAGATCGGCGTCGGATCGAACAGGCCGGCGACGTCGAGCCCCATCTGGGTGAGATCGAGCGCGAGCTCCTTCTGCGCGGGGGTGAGGCCGGCGGGCGCGGTGCCGCCGGCACGCTGCTGCGCGGAGATGGCCTCGGGCAGCAGGCGATCGAGCTCGCCCTGCTGCACCGGGTTCAGGCCGCTGCGCGCCGCCTCGATCGCGTCGGCGGCGCCCTTGGGATCGCGGAGCGACAGTTCGGCCAGGTCCTTGCCGAGGCCGCGGACGTCGACGCCCTTGCCGGTCCTGTTTGCGACCACCAGCGCCTCGCCGAGGCCGGTGGCGTTGCCCAGGGTCCTCGTCGTCGCGTCGGTGACGCCGCTCACTCCGCCGACCATATCCGCATCCTTTTCAAGGCAGGGACGGTGCGATCCTGCTCAGACGAGCAGGATCGGGCGGTGCATGGCGGCGCTGCGGGTGTCGACCGAGCCGCTCAGGCTGGCCTGGTATGCGAACGAGAGCGCACCGAAGAGGAGGAACGAGCCCATCATGTCGCCGATCTCGGCGAGGCTCGGCGCCACGCTGCCGGGGCCGTAGAGCTGGCCGGGCCGGGTGATGTCGGCGTCGGCCTGGGTGACGGTCGAGCCGAGCTCGGTCTGCCAGCCCTTCGCATCCTCGTGGACGGTGAAGCCGTCGCGGTGCGCCGCGTCGAGCGCATAGCCGTTCGTGGAGACGCCGACCGAGAGGTCGCCGAGCTGGTTCTGGCTGATGCCGTCGATCACCACGGCATTCTCGCCCTTCGTCACCACCACCTGGCTGGCGACATATTCGTTGGGGTTCTTGGCATAGGGCTCGGTATTGATCGTGATCTTGGTGCCGTTGTCGAGCTGGAAGGTGGTGGTGCCGTAGAAGTCGAACTGGCGCTTGCCGTTCACGTCGACGTGCGGGTCGCCCCAGACCTTGGTGCTTTGCCCCGTGTTCTCGTTGACGATCACCATCTCGCTGTTGCGCTCGTCGATCTCGAGGCGATAGCCGTCGCCGAGGTCGACCTTGGCCGTGCTCTGGCCGGTGGTCTGGGCGGTGAAGCCGGCGCTCGGTTGCAGCGCGCTGAGGTCGGCCGAACCCTGGGCGAGCATCCCGAGCCGGATCGCGAAGGCGGACGGCAGCGACGCGAAGGCGAGCGGACCGGCATTCAGCGGCCGGAAGTAGCTGCCCATCACCCCGGTGGCGAGAATCAGCCCGGCGCCGTCCGCGGCGAGATTGGCGTTGGTGGCGAGCTGGGCGCTCTGGCCCGAATTGATCGTGGTCATGCCGCTATCCTCCATCTCCATGGGCCGAAGGCGGCCCGTCTGACGGTGAAGGAAGTGACACAGCCTGTCGCGGCGAACACTCAACGGATCGCTTAGATCGCCTAAACGAATCGTCTAGGGACAGCCTCGCCGGCGAATGGCATCCAGCTGTCGAAGCTCGCGCGAGGTGCGGGCCCGAGGAGTCGAATGCCGGAGCCTGCCACCAGCGTCATGCGCACACCGAGCCTCGCGCCGTCGCAAGCGGTGGCGGCGCGGCTGCGCGAGGCGGCGAGCCGCGAGTTCCAGGCGCAGCACCTCGTCCCTCCGCGCGAGGGGCTGATGTTCCAGCAGCCGCAGCCGCCGATCCAGTTCGATCAGGTCGCACCGGCGCCGCAGGGCATCGCCGGCGCGAACGCGCCCGCGCCGCGCGAACTCGCGCTGATGGCCGCCGACGTCTACCACGACGTCGCCCGCCCGCCGCCCGGCTATCGCGTCGCGAGCGATGCCGATCTCGCGCGGCTCGGCCTCAGGACGCAGGATCTGTCGTCGCCGCAGAGCTCGTTCCGCGCCCGCGTCTATGTGACGGGCGAGGGGGATGCGGCCGGCTATGTCGTCAGCTTCCGCGGCACCACCGACGCGAGCGACTGGAAGGCGAACCTGCGCCAGGGCGTCGGCCTGCCTTCGGACCAATATGCCCATGCGCTGCTGATCGCCAAGGCGCTGGCGCGGAATCCCGACGTCGACGTGACGCTGACCGGCCATTCGCTCGGCGGCGGGCTCGCCTCGGCGGCGGCATTGGCGAGCGGGCGCGACGCGGCGACGTTCAATGCGGCCGGGCTCAGCTCGGCGACGATCCGCGAGGCCGAGCAGATCCGTACCGCCGCCGACATCGGCCGGGCGGCGGAGATCGCCGCCTTCTACGTCAAGGGCGAGGTGCTGTCGGCGGTGCAGGACGGCGGCGACCGCGTGGTCGGGGCGATCTTCGGCGGCGTGATCGGCGGCATCCTCGCCGACGCGCCGGAGGCCTATGGCACGCGCCACCCGCTCGACGCGGTGCGGCCGGCGGGGACGCATTGGTATCAGGACAATCCGGTCGCGCGCCACGGCATGGACTGGGTGCTGAGCAGCCTGCCGGCCAATTGATCGCCATCCCGTCCCCGGGCTACAGCAGGGCATGACCAGCCGTCGTCTGACCGGCATCGCGGCGATGCTGGGACTCGTGCTCACCGGGGGATGCAGCATGGCCGCCAAGAGCGCCTGTTTCACCAAGCGGGCCGTGGTGCTGCCCGATCGCACGCGAGTGCTCGCCAACGTCAGCAACGGCGCGTCGGGCCGCACCCTGGCCGAGGCGGTGCTCGACGGGCGGATCGACGATGCCCGCGCGATCATCGCGCGCGACCCGCGCCTGCTGACCACCGTGGTGACCCACGATCCGCGGATGACGACCCCGCCGGACGGGCAGTTCGGCGACCTGCTGACGCTGGCGGTGTCGCGCTGCGACACGGATGGGATCGCGAGGCTGCTCGAGGCCGGGATACCGCCCGACGGCGTGCGCCCCGGCAATGCGCTGACGCTGGCGCTGCTCGCCGACACGCCCGAGATGGCGGAGATGCTGCTCCAGGCAGGCGCCTCGCCTGATCCGCAGCGGCTGCCGGACGGCGAGGATGCGATGCGGCAGGCGATCGCCTTCTCGCATATCGGCGGAGTGATGACCTTGCTCCGCCACGGCGCCGATCCGCGCTGGCACGACCAGTTCGGCATCGACCGGGTGCGGATGGCAATGGATGCCGAGCAGGCCGACATCGCCGAGCTGCTGGTCGAGAAGGGCGGGACGCTGTGGAGCGTCGCCGGCGACGGCAGCATGGCGGCGCACGAGCTGCTCGTCGAGCCGGTGGCGTTCCGGACGGGCGAGCTCAGGGCGGCGCGGGCGCGGCTGGTGGAGCGCGCCAAGGCCGGCCCGATCGGCTGGCCGCCGCCCGATCGCGCGACGGTCAGGCGCATGGTCGCCTCCGGCGCTTGGCCGACCGACGAAATGGCGCGCGCCGGGATGACGGTGGCGCCGGAGGTGCTCGCGAAGCTGCGCGGGGAGAATCGCTAGCGCGGCGGCTGTCCGGCCGCGGACCAGAGCGCGTCGAAGGTCAACTCGTGAACCGGCACGCGCTTCATCGTTCCGAACTCGGCGATGCCGGCGCAATTCACCACCCGTACCGAATCGACCGCGGTCGCCTGCTCGGGCGCGATCGTCGCCTTGTCGCCGTTGACGACGATCGCCGGCACGCCGGGGCGGGCGCGGCGGCCGGGCGGGGGCGCGATCAGGAAGCTGCCGCCGCGACCGGGGGGCAGCGGACCGGCGTCGATCGCGCACATTCCGCCGGTATCCGACTGCGCCACGCCGCGTACGGCTGCGCGTTGCCTGCGGTCGACGTCCACCAGCAGATAGGACGGCGCGAGCCGGAGCAGGACAGGCAGCACCTGCGGCCAGGCCGGATCGGCGGCGGCACTGATCGCGATCGGCATGGCGTCGCTGATGAACAGGGCTTTGCCGGTCGGCCGCTCGGCTGGTGCCGGCTTGCCGGCTTCCGGATCGGACGCCTCGGCCGGAGCGGCGGCCAGGGCGCGGGCCAGGAGCGGTATCATCTGGCCTGCGATCGCCGCGCGCCGTGTTCCCCGATGGACGGTCAGAGCGGTCGGCAGCGTCGCCGGGTCGAGCTGCGCGAGATCGTCGACGGCGATGTCCGCGCCGTCGAACCGCGCTCCGGTCAGCGTCGCGCCCCAGAAGGAGAAGCGTTGGAAGACCGCATTGCTGAAATCGGTCCCGACCGCGCTGATCCCTTTGCGGTCGAAGGGGCAGCCGTCGGCTTCGGTCACGCCGCACTGGAAGCGGAAGCCCGCGAAGCTGGCGCCGTCGATCTTCCAGCCGGCGAGGCTCGCGTTCCAGCCGCCGTCGAGCCGGCCGCCGCGGAAGTCGGCGCGGGTGGCGTCGGCGCCTGCGAGCGTGGTCGTGCGGAACAGCGCGCCCGGCATCACCGCGCCCGCGAGCTTGGCGTTCGACAGGTCGCTGACGATGAAGCCCATGCCCGGCGCGTTGACGCCGCGCCAGTCGCTGCCGCCAAGCTTGCTGCCGCGAAAGCAGATCGACGACAGCCCGGCCTTGCGGAAATCCCAGCCGGTGAAGTCGCCGCCGTCGATCACGCTCACGCGGCCGTCCTTGGCGCGCCTCCGCAGTTTCCTGATCGCGCTGACCTTCTTGAGTGTCGTTCCGTCGATCGGCGGCGGCAGCGATGCGCCGGTGCCGTCGACCTCGCCCGCCTGCGCCGCGCAGCCGATCGCGGTGATCGGTGCCGGCTCGGGCGCGCGCGACGGCGGCACCTGCTGCTGCGCCAGCGACAAGACGGCGATGATCGGCAGTCCGCTCATGGTTCTCCCCTCGCATGTGCTCGTTGCACGACGGACCGAACAATACCCTAAACGATTCGATTAGAGACACTTGGCGACCGTCGTGACAGGTTCGCAGCGTAAGTCATGGAGGCGGAAATGGTCGAATCCGTTACGGCGACACGCCCGCAGACCCTGAGCACCAGCGACGCATCCCGCTACACCGTGCAGCGCGGGGACACGCTGTCCCAGATCGCGGCGTCGCACGGCGTCTCGCTGAACGCGCTGATCGCGGCCAATCCGCAGATCCGCAATCCGGACCTGATCTTCGCAGGCCAGTCGGTGACCATCCCGGCCGGCGGCGGCGCGGGCAGCACCTATACGGTGCAGCCGGGCGACACGCTGTCGGGTATCGCCCAGCGGTTCGGGCTCGACTGGCACAGCCTGGCGCTCGACAACGGGCTCGCCAATCCGAACCTCATCTTCCCTGGGCAGACGATCCGGCTCGACGGGGCGTCGACCCGCGGGACCGGCGGCACCGGCGGGGTCGACGCGCCGGGCGGCAGCGCCGGCGGGCGCAACGCCGCGGATGTCGCCAAGCAGTATCTCGGCCGCAACGCGAGCGACCTGCGCAGCGACCGCGGCGACAATCTGCCGATGAACCCAAATGTGCCGACGAACGTGTGCTGCGCGAACTTCGTGTCGGCGGTGCTGACCGAGGCGGGGCAGCTTCCGGCCAATCTCCACACCGATTCGGTGGCGCAGCTCAACTCGACGCTGCGCTCGCGCGGCTGGACCGAGGTGAGTCCTGCGGAGGCGCGGCCCGGCGACGTCGTCATCATCCAGGGCGGCGGCGTCTCGCATACCGAGATCTATGCCGGCAACGGCAAGATGATCGGTTCGAACAACGTCAACGCGGACGGATCGCAGAAGGTCAGCTACAACAACCTGTCCTGGGCGCTGCAGCATGGCGGGAAGATCCTGCGCGCCCCGGCGAGCGCGCAGCCGCAGACCGAGGCGACGGGCGGCACGCAGGGAACGGGCAATGTCGGCCAACCGGCGGCGACCCGCCAGGGGCGCATCGACCAGGCGATGAATTATTTCATGGGCCAGGGCTGGACGCGTGCCCAGGCGGCGGGGATCGTCGCCAACCTCGACGCCGAGAGCGGCATGGTGGCCAACATCCGCCAGCACGGCGGCGGGCCCGGCTATGGCCTCGCGCAATGGGAAGGGCCGCGCCAGGCGGATTTCCGCGCCTGGGCCGGGCACGACATCCGCAATTCGACCTTCGAGGAGCAGCTCCGCTTCGTGCAGCACGAGCTGACCACCTCGGAGCGGAGCGCGGGCAACCGGCTGCGCAACGCGACGAGCGCCGCCGATGCCGGAGCGATCGTGTGCCGCTATTACGAGCGGCCGGCGGACATCGCCGGGGATTCGGCCCACCGCGCGCAGCTCGCCACGCGGATCTTCCAGAACTGATCCCCGTGCCGGCGCCGTTGGTCTGGCTCGCCGCCGCCGCGACGGCGCAGACGAGCGAGCAGGCGACCTGCGTGTTCGACACCGCGCCCTCGGAACGCTGCACGGTGACATTCATCGTGCGCACCGATGGCGCCACCGAATTGCGGGCGAAGGCGCTCGAGGGAGGGCATCAGGCCGTATTCATCGGCCGGCGGCAGTCGGGCTGGTGGGCGGGGACGCTCGATGGCGCCGCGGTGATGGGTTACGAGCTCAACCGCGGCAACGTGACCTTTGCCACGCGCGCGCTCGATCGGACCTTCCAATACTACACCGCCGGCCACGAGCACGGCAGCTATTGACGCCGCCGCTCAAGGAAACAGCGCGCTCGGAGCCTTGTGCTTCGCCGGCCATTCGGCCCAGGCGACGTCGGTCGGGCCGATCGCGTAATCGGCGACGCGCCAATGTCCGCCGGTCCGTCGGAGCAGCGCGGCGTAGTCCTTCGACACCATGCCCTCCGCTTCGGCCGACGCGAGGGGCGTGCCGGCATAGGAGATCGGCCGGCCGCCGGCGTCCTGCATCTCGGCGACCAGGAACGCCCAGTCGCCGTCGCGGCGGAGGGTGCGCACCTTGAACTTGACCGGCTTGCCGAGATGCTGCGCGACGGGCTGGCGGGCGATGTCGAGAATGGCGGCACGATCCGCCTCGGCGATCGTTGCGGCCTGGGCGGAAGCGACGGCGAAGCTCGGGAGGTCGGCGCCGGACATCATCGCCCTGCATATCACCTCCTAAGCGATTCGTTGAGAGCGCGAAGGCGTCGGACACGCTATCTACGACAGCATGTTGCAATTGCCGGACGAGTAAGAGCGATGATCAATCCCATCAACGGCGGCCGTGCCGATGCGGTCTCGCTGCGCGGCATCGACGGCAAGCGCAGCGGCGGCACCCAGGCGGCGACGGCGATGAACACGATCAGCACGCGCATCGCCGAGACGATGACCCGCGAACTGAAGCTGGCGCCGGTCGACCCGCGCGGCGGCTACGCGGGCGGCTCGGCGAACGACGCCTATGGCGTCGAGGAGATCGCGGCGGAGCTTTCCCAGTCGCTCGGCGGCAGCCCCGCCGATCAGGGCCGCCTTTCCCGAGCACTGCACGCGTTCGCGGAAACAGTGGCGACGCTGATCGCCGCGCGCCCGCTGAGCAGCACGGTGTCGAACCTCACCTCGTCGCTGGGCGTCGATCTCAACGGCGACAAGCCCACGACCGAAGAGGCGCTGGCGATGATCGAGGCGACGACCGTCCGCCTGCGGCCGGACGGCTATTCATGAGCGAGCCGGTCGGACTGTCGGCAGTCGGCAGCATCGGCCTCTCACTGCCGGAAGACAGCACGATAGTGGCGAGCGTAATGCTCGTCGACCCGATCGCCGCGCCCGCCGACAGCGTCGCGGTGGTGCCGGCGACGGCGGACATCGCCGTCTTCGTCGCTCCCGCATCGGACCTGCCGGTCGTGTCCGGCCCGCCCGCCTTCGAGGTGCAGGCGATCGCGATCGGCGGCATCCTGTTCGATCTGTCGGACGGCTATTCGCTGTCGATCGACGAGAGCCGGTCGGCGGTGTTCGTCCTCAACGCGGGGACCGGGGAATCGCTGCTGGTGTGGGGTGCCGGGAACATCGCGCTCGACGGCGCCGATGCCGCGCGCTTCTGGGGCACCACCACCGTCGAACTCGCCAACGGCACCAAGCTCACGCTCGAGACCCGGGCGGATGCCGCGATCGCGGACCTGTACCGGCTCGACAAGCTGACGGTGACGCAGGGCGAGCGGGCGATGGTGATCACCGGCATATCGGAAGAAACGCTGGGCGATCTCAAGGTCGACCAGAGCTTCGACGGCGAGACGATCGACGATGAAACCCGCGACGGGCTCGTCATCGCGCGGGAAGGGGGCGGCTGGCAGGACGAGTACGGCAACGCGCTCAGCCAGGCCATCCTCGACCAGACGCGACCCGGCGAGCTCTATGGTCCCGGCAAGACCACCCTGAGCCTGGGCGAGATCTTTTCGATGTTCTTCCGGGCGGTGACCTACGGTCAGGTCTCCTCGCTGATGCTGACGACGAGCCGCAATCTTCCCGCCGACCCGAGCGGACGCGATTCCGAGAACCACCTCCGGCGCACGCTCGCGCTCTACGCCGCCGGGTTCGGCCGCCTGCCTGAGGCCTGAACCCCGATCCGACCGACCCTAACCTCGCGCCGGAGCAGCCGTTCGCCGAGCTGCTCGCTCCATTGCGCGGCGATCGTCGGCGGCACGGCGGCGCCCGAGATCAGCACGACGTTGACCTGCCCGGCGGGATCGCGGCCGAGCACCGCGCCCTCGATGCGATAATTGCCGAGCGGCAGCGCGAGATGGACCTCGGGCTCGGCGCCGGTCTTCGCCACCTCGGCGATCGCCGCCGCGATACGGTCGAGCTGGGCGTGGAAGGCGGGATCGACGTCGCCGGCAGGGCTGGCCGTCTCCGCCATCGGGATGCCGGCGAACTCACGCGGCATGATCGCCGTGAACGGGCCGGCGTCGGCGAGCTGCTCCTTCCTGACGTTGCCGTCCTTCACCGAACTGCGGGCAAGCGCGTCCGCGAAGGCGCGCTTCTGCATCGGCAACGGCTCCGGCGGCCCGGAATGGGCGCCGACGGCAGGTCGCGGCGTCGGGGCGAGGGCAGGCTTCGGTGCGGCGGCTTGGGTCATCGAATGCTCATCCGGGGCATCGTCATCGGAACATCGGCTTCGGCGCGATCCTCGGCGCGGCGGCGGTCGGCGCGGACCAGCGTCCGGCGATGGCTCGCGATCGCATCGCTTCGGATCTGATGGCGGGCGACCGCGCGGATCGCCTCGGCATGGTTTTGCTCGGCGACGGCGCATCGCGTCCGTGCGTCGCCGAGCGCTGCGCCGGCACCGGCGAGATGCTCGATGCAACGGTCGAGCCACAGCCGTGTCTGCCGACATGCCGGCGTCGCCGCGAAGGCGAGGCGGGCGTCGGCGAGCGCGTGTTCGGCAGCGACGTGCGCGGTCCGGGCCTCCGCGAGCTTGAGCGCCGCTTCATCGGCGGCGGCGCGCGCCTCGGTGGCGGCGCGGGTCAGGCGCAGCTCGCGGACCTGCGCGACCCGCACCAGCTTCGCTCCGCCGAGGTCAGCGGCCATGGTCGATCTCCTCGAAATTGCGCAGCCGCACCACCGTTTCGCCGAGCTTCGCATGATCGTCGCGGCGCTGGCGGAGGAAGGCGTCGATCGCCTTGCGCTCGGCGAGCGCGCGGTCGGCGAGCCGGTCGCGGCCGGGTTCGTACTCGCCCATCTGGACGAGCAGCTCGATCTCGTCGAGCTTGGCCAGCATCGCGCGCAGCCCTTCGGCCGCACGCTGCTGCGCGGGCGAAGCGAGCTTGGTGAACAGGCGCGAAAGGCTGCCGAGCACGTCGATCGCGGGATAATGGCCCCGCGCGGCGAGCTTGCGCGACAGCACGATATGGCCGTCGAGCAGCGAGCGCACCTCCTCGCCGATCGGATCGCCGTCCTCGTCCTCGAGCAGCACCGTGTAGAGCGCGGTGATCGCGCCCGCCGCGCCGGCGCCGGTGCGCTCGAACAATCGCGGCAGCTCGGCGAATACCGAGGGCGGGAAGCCGCGCCGCACCGCCGGCTCGCCGGCCGCGAGGCCGATCTCGCGCAGCGCGCGGGCGAAGCGGGTGACGCTGTCCATCAGCAGGAGCACATGCCTGCCCTCGTCGCGCAACCCCTCGGCGATGGCGGTCGCGACATGGGCGGCGCGAACGCGCTCCATCGCCGGCCGGTCGGAGGTGGCGACGATCACCACCGACCGTTCCAGCCCCTCGGCGCCGAGGGTCTCCTCGACGAATTCGCGCACCTCGCGACCGCGCTCGCCGATCATCGCGATGACGATCGCATCGGCCTTCGCCTGACGGGCGAGGTTGGCGAGCAGCGTCGACTTGCCGACGCCGGCGCTGGCGAAGATGCCGACACGCTGGCCGATGCCGATGGTGAGCAGCCCGTCGATCGCACGGATGCCGGTCTCCATCGCCTGGTCGACCGGGCGGCGGCTCATCGGGTTGGGAGCGGGGGAGTGGATCGGCCGGTCGGTCGAGCGCCTGACCGGCCCCAACTCGTCGAGCGGCTGCAGGCGCGCGTCGAGCACGCGGCCGAACATGTCGGCGCCGTAAGGCGTGCGGTCGTCGCCGCTGCGCAGGATCACGTCGCTGGCGAGCGAGAGCCCGCGCAGGTCGCCGAGCGGGGTCAGGATCGCGTCGCCGTCGGCGAGGCCGATCACCTCGGCCCAGAGCGAGAAGCCGCTCTCGGGATCGACGATCTCGCAGCTCTCGCCGATCCGCGCGCGCACGCCGGTGACGCGCAGCGTCGTCCCGAGCGCGCCGACGATGCGGCCGTGCTGCTCGAACATCGGCGCGGCATCGAGCGCGCGGACGAGCGAAAGCGTGTCGGCGCCGGTCCTCATGGCTCGGCCACTCCCCAGCGCTTGGCGAGCGCGTCGAGCTGGACCGAGAGGCTGGCGATCACCTGACCGGTGCTGGTCCGCATGTGGCAGTCGGTGGGCCCGAGCGCGGGATCGGCGGTGACGGTGACATGATCGAGCTCAGGAAGGCGGGTGGCGAGCGCATCGGCCATCGTCGGAGCGACGGCGATCGCGATCGGGCCCTCGCCGGGCAGCCGCGCGAGCGTGCGCTCGACCATGCGGGTGACGAGGGTCTCGTCGTCGAGCTCGCCGATCACGGCGCGGACGGCGGCATGGGCGGCTTCGGCGACGTCGGCGCGACGCGTCTCGGCGTGCTGCTCGACCGCCGAGGCGAAGCCGGCGATCTGTTCGGCGAGCTGCTCCTCGACGGCCGCCCTGGCTTCGGCGAGCCCCTCGGCATGACCGGTGGCGCGGGCGTGCTCGGCATCGGCGGCCGCCTGGTCGCGGATCGCCGAGGCGGCCTGGAGCAGCGCGACCGCATCGGTGAAGTCGATCCGCTCCGCCCGCTTGATCACCGCGCGGCTGCTGCCGAGCAACGCGCGATCGTCGCTATGGACGAGGTGGAAGCTCATCGACACCCCTCCATCCCTGTGCTCCTGCGCAGACAGGAGCCCTGGGTAACAAGCGGCGGCGCCTCGATGCCAACGCTCCCGCCTGCGCAGGAGCACGGGAAGTGGGGTGACCAGGAACTCACGCCAGCACCGCCGCGATGCTCTCTGCGCTCATCGTCAACGCGCGCGCCTGCGCATCGTCACGCGCGCCGGGGAAGCGGTCGGCGAAGGGGCCCGGCAAGCCGGCATGGAGCAGCCTGCGGCCCTCCGCGACGAGCTGGTCGGGCGTGGGCAGGGGCGCGTCGTCGAGCGGCGGCGACAGCGGCATCTCGCAGGCGGCGTCGAGGAGGTCCTCGCCCACCGTCGCCGCGAGCATCGCCAGCCGCGGGCCCGAAAGCTCGGTATCGATCGCGCGACGATGGCGCAGCAGCGCGGCGAGGCAGGCGATCCGCTCCTGCCGTTCGGGCGGTTCGGTCAGCCAGTCGGGGACCTTGGCGAGATCGGCGAAGCGCGGCCCTTCCGTGCCTGAGAGACGCCGGGCGAACCGCGCGCCGCGGCAGTCGCTCGCCGCCTCGGCGAGCAGGGCGTAGCGGCGGCGGCGCTCCGTCCCGTTCACGGCCGCACCGTGTCGGGCAACCCGGCCTTGGGTCGCCGCATCCGCCACAGCGCGCGCCCGGCGAAGACCAGCAGCAGCGTCGCGACGATCCCGGCGAGCACGCGGACCAGCGTCGTCACCGAGATCATATCGTCGTTTGGCTGCACCACCGGCAGCGTCTGTGCCGGCACCATCACCACCGACACCCGGTCATAGGTGAGACCGTCGATCGCGTTGGTGACCAGCGACTTGATCGCCCCGGTCTGGCTGCGCAGATCGAAGCCGGTGCGGTACTTGACGAACACCGACGCGGCCGAGGGCTTGGCCTCGCGCGACAGCGGATCGGCCTCGGGCATGGTCAGGTGGACGCGCGCCTGGACCACGCCGTCGATGTCGCTGATCGTGCGGCTGAGCTCCTGCGACAGGCCGTAGATCAGCCGGGCGCGCTCCTCGAGCGGGGTCGAGGTGAACCCCTCCTTCTTGAACACCGAGCCCAGCGAATCATACTGCTCGTGCGGCAGGCCATGGGCGCGCAGCGTCTCGACCGCGCGAGCGAAGTCGGCCTGGTCGACGGCGACGCTCCACGTGTCCTTCTCGCCATGGACCTTGCTCGCGGTGATGCCGGCCTGGTTCAGCACCGCGATCATTTCGTTGGCCGCCGGCTCGGTCAGTTTGCCGTAGACCTCCTGCCTGCTGCACCCGCCGAGCACGGCGAGGCCGAGCAGCAGGGGGGCGGCCAGGCGAAGCGCGCGGCTCATTGCTGCTTGAACAACTGCTGCACGCCGTCCGAGCTGCGGTTGGCGATGTTGGAGGTGAGCTGCGCCTGGAACATGAACTCCTGGCACTTCATGGTGAGCTGCACGATCTCGCCGGGCGTGAGTTGGCCGCCGCTCGCCTCGGCGGCCTCGGCATAGTTGGAGACCGATCGTGCCTGGACGTTCACCTGATCGAGCGCGTCGAACATGCCCTTGAGCGGTCCCGGAAGCGACCCGACCGGCACCGTGCCCTCGACCCCGCCGAGCTTCTCCAGCGCCTGCTGGAAGCGGGCCTCGGCCTGCGGACTGATCGCGCCGGCCCCGCCGCTACCGGGCGGCAGCAGCTCCATCGCGCGCTGACCCTCGGCTCCGCCGCCGGCCAGCGCCGAAGCGGCGGCGGCGATTGCTTCGATGCTCATGATCAGCTCTTCCGCGCCATCGTCTCGAGCGCCTTGGAGACGCTGTCGAGCGAGGTGTGCGAGCTGTTCGCCATGAAGCTCATCCGCATCGATTCGGTGGTGAGCGCGGTGATGTCCGACGGCTTGTCGCCGCCCTGCGAGACGACGTCGGCCTGGTTGGTGATCACGTCGGCCTGGGTATCGAGCGCCTTGCCCCAGGCGTTGGCGAACGCCTCGAACCAGTTGCTCTGGCCGCCTTCGTGGATCTCGTTCGAGTTCATCAGCCCCATCGAAGCGATGGAGCGCGACATCGCGCTGTTGATCGGGTTCGTCATGATTGCGTCCCTTGCTTGGCTGTGCCGCCCGTCTCAGATGCCACTCCCGGGGCGGGCGGCGTCCCGTTCCCCAGGATGAGTTCCTCGACGCGGCCGTCGCGCTCGAAGCTGACGCGGCCGTTGCCGATGGCGATGATCTTGTGCCCCGTCGGCACCTGCGCGCCGGCGAACCAGCGCGTGCCGTCGGCGGTGGTGATGTAACCGGGCGACCCGTCGACGAAGGTCGCGAGGCCGTATTCGGAGCCCGAGAAGAAATATTGCAGGTCCCGGTCGCCGCGCGCGTTGTCGGTGGTGAAGGCGACGCGGGTGATGCCGGGCACGTCGGTCTTGATGAGCTTCGCCAGCTCCGCCTGGCGGTCGCCGGGCAGATATTCGGCGGTGACGAGCAGGCTGTTGCCGCGCATCGCCCTGGCCTCGCCGTCGATGCCCTGCGTACGGAGCAGGTCGGTGGCGGAGGCGGCGAGCGCCTGCATCGAATCGACGTCGATCGTCGCGCGGCCGATCCGTTCGGCGACCACCATGCGCAGCCGCGCGAGCTCGGCGTCGTCCTTGACGATGCCGGTGATGATCGGCCCGTTCGGGCTCTCGCTCACCTTGAGCGCACTGAAGCCGGAGGCGGCGAGGACCGCGCGGTCGGCATCGGGATTGTGGAGCTGGCTGCCGATCCAGCGGGCGGTCGGCCCCGCCAGCGCGACCAGCAGCAGCGCGGCGGCGATGACCATCGCATAGACCGGCCAGCGCCGCTCGATCGAGAGCGCGTCGCGCATCGGATAGAAGCGGGTCGCCACCCGCTCCGTCAGCGCGGCGCGCTGCGACTCGACGGGCGTGGCTGCCTCCCCCGCAGGCGCGATCGTCGTCGAGAGGCGCGCCGTCTCCTCCCAGCGTTCGGAGCCTGGATCGCCGATCGCGACGGCGAAGCTGCCGAGCATCATCGGCACATAGGCCGGCAGCGCCGCTTCCTCGCCCGCGCCGACCGGACGCCCGAGCAGCCCGACCTGGCCGGCGGCCACCCGCACCGTCGCCACGTCGTTGCCGAGATGCAGCTCGAGCGACAGCCCTCGCGTCGACGCGTCGCGCAGCACGATGTCATGGTCGAAGCCATGCCCGACCCGCACGAACTTGCCCGGGTGCAGGCGGTGCTCGGCGCCTTCGAGGCGCCCGTTCAGCACGCGCAGCACCACCGTACCGAGCTTCAGCGGGGCGAACGGCGCGTTCATCGCTTCGCCCTCCGCTTCTTCTTGCCCAGCGCCTCGAGCTGCTCGAGCGGGATCGGCTGGGTCTGGGCGGTGGGTTCGAAGGCGGCGCCGTTCGCGGCGACCGTCTGGCGCTGCGACAGGATGCGCGGCGTGATCAGGAACAGCCGCTCGATATGCTGCGTGCCCTTGCTGCGCTTGCGGAAGGCCTGGCCGACGAGCGGGATGTCGCCGATGCCGGGCACCTTCGACTTGTAGTCGTAGTTGGTCTCGACGGTCATGCCGCCGATCAGCAGGCTCTCGCCCTGCTTGACCACCGCGCTGGTGTTGATGCTCGACTGCTTCACCGCGGGGATGCCGTCGACGATCATTCCGCTCGGCGACCCGTCCAGGATCTCGATCGCCAGGCGCGTACGCAGCTCGCCGCCGTCGTAGAGGATCGACGGGTTGATCCGCATCACCATGCCGGCGGTGACCGGGAACAGGTCGACCTGGCGGTCGCCGGCGACGCGGACGTAATATTGCACCTGGTTGTTGAACACCGCCGGGATGTTGTTGAGCGTCGACAGGCGCGGGCGCGAGACCACGCTCAGCACGCCGGCCTTCTCCAGCGCGGTGATGCGTACCGCGAACAGGTCGAGCCCCCCGGTGAGATAGGTCGCGCCGAAATTCGGGGCGGAGAAATTGTCGCTGGGATTCGACTGCCGCCCGCCGAACAGGGCCGCGAAGCCGCCGGTGCGAAGGCCGAAGTCGAGCCCCAGGTCCTTGAGCCGGTTGGTATCGAGCTCGATGATCGTCGCCTCGATCTCGACGCCGCGCGGCTCGACGTCGAGCGCCTTCACGATGTCCTCGTAGACGGTCATCGATTCGGGGCGATCGCGGACCAGCACCGCGTTGTTGGTCGGATCGACCTCGACGCGCGGGCCGTTGACGTCGCGCGGCTCGGCCTTCTCGACGACGACGGTGTCGAAGCCGGGCGTGCCCTGCTGGTCGAAGCTGCGCTGCGCTTCGTCGGGCGGCACGGCGTTGAGCCCACGCCCGCCGAGGCGCGGCATCGACTGGCGCTGGATGTCGAAATTGCCGCTGGTCGAGACGGTGTTGGACGGACGGCCGTCGCCCATCATCCCGCGCAGGATCGAGGCGACGCCGGGGATGACGACGGTGCGGTCGTAGCTTTTCTGGATGGTGTCGTCGGCGCGGGCGTAGCGCAGGTAGAAGATGCGCACCTCGTAGGGCGAGCGCGCGGTGGCGGCGGTCAGCACGCGCGAACGCAGCGGCGCCGCGGTGACGGTGCCCATCGCCGCCGGGCCGTTCAGCAGCGGCGACACGACCCCCGCGGTCGAGGCGGTGGCGGACGCGGGGATCATCGCCGGCTTCGCACCCGATCCCGCCAGCTGCGCGACCCGGTCGAGAAAGGCGGGGACGCCGGTCGCGCTCACCGCATTGGTGCTCGCCGCGACCGAGTTCGCCCCGTCGACGATTCGCATCCGCTGTGCATCCTGCACCACCGTCGCCGGATCGGCGGCGGCGAAGCTCTTCGACTGGATCTCGCCGCCCGTGTACACACGCACGACCGCGCCGTCGTAATAGGCGACGAGGTTGAACGCCCGGGAGAGCTGCGCCCAGATCGTCCTCGGCGTGCCGACGAACACGCCGTTGATCTTGCCGTTGATCGCCGAGCTGGTCTTCACCCTCAAACCGGCCTGGCCGAACAGGTCGGCGATGGCGGCATCGACGCGCTGGTTGCGCGCGGTGAGGGTGACGGTCTTCTCGGGGAAGGGAGGCGTGTCGGCCAGCGCGGGCGTCGACGACGCCAGCACGGCCGAGGCCACAAGCAGCAGGGAACGCCGCGGGAATCGCATCATTCGGCAAACTCTCGTTGCGCCTGGTCGGCCAGGCTCTCTGGTGCGGAATTGAGCTCGCCGACGATGTCGAGCGGCACCGCGGGATTGAGCTCGTTGAACGAAATGACGGGGACGTCGAACAGGTCGCCGGCGATCAGCAGCCGCAGCGGCCGCCGGAGGTCCTGCGCGGTCAGGATCGCGCGCGCGCCGCTCGCCTCGACCTGCTCGGCGAGCAGGGCGTTGAGCGCGCGCATCTGATGCGGGTTGATCGCGAGGCGCATCTGCCCGTCGACCGGGGTCAGCGTGTGGCGGATGATCTCCTCCAGGTTGCTGCCGACGATCAGCACCCGCAGGCGCCCGGCGACGCACAGTGGCGCGATCAGGTGCCGGCGCATCGCGATGCGGACGCGCTCCGCCATCGGGATCGCCTCGCGCTCGTACTGGCCGACCTCGCCGATCGCCTCGACCGCGTCGCGGAAGTTCCTGAGCGGCACCTTCTCCTCGACGAGCAGGCGCAGCACCTCGCCGATGCGGCCGGTCGGCACCGCGCGCACGGCTTCCTTGACCACCTCGGGATGGCTCTCGCCGAGCCGGTTGAGCTGGTCGGTGACCTCCTGGAGGCCGAGGAACAGCCCGAGATTGCGCTCCAGGAGGCGCGCGACCTGGCCGGCGACGCGCGGTGCGAAATCGTCGTCCTCGACCACGCCGCCGCCGAGCGGCGCGTCATGCGCGACCAGCGCCCAGCCGCCGGCCGGCATCGCCGGGCCGGTGTCGGCGACGATGCGCAGGTCCGGGACGGCGACGCCGCTGCGCTCCTGCAGCGCGGCGATGCCGGTGCGGACCCGGTCCGCCAGCGCGGCGAATGCTGGCGAGTCGGCCGGCGTGCCGATCGTCAGCCGCAGCGGATCGAGCCGCGGCAGCGCCTGCGCCTCGATCGTCGTCTCGCCGGCGATCGCCGCGGATGTGCCGCTGCTCTCCATGCCGAGTCGCGCGCGCACCCAGCGGCCCGAGGTCGGATGCGAGAGCGTGCCGCCGATCAGCAGCGCGGCGGCGAGCGCGAAGAACACGAGCGTCGGGAAGCCCGGCACCAGACCGAGCAGGATCGAGAGCGCGCCGGCGATCAGCAGGACGTGCGGCTTGCCCGAGATCTGCCGCGCGATGGCGGGACCGAGGTCGCGGTCGCGGTCCTCGTCGGTGGTGCGGGTGACGAGCAGACCCGCCGCCATCGCCGAGAACAGCGCCGGCACCTGCGCGACCAGCCCGTCGCCGATCGTCAGGATCGAGAAGGTGGCCGCCGCCTCCGATGCCGACAGCCCGTGGTAGAGCATCCCGACCGCCAGCCCGCCGAGCAGGTTGACCAGCACGATCACGATCGAGGCGATGGCGTCGCCCTTCACGAACTTCATCGCGCCATCGAGGCTGCCGTGGAGCTTGCTCTCCAGCTCGAGCGTGCGCCGCTTCTCGCGCGCCTCGTCCTTGCTGAGGATGCCGGAGCGCAAGTCGCTGTCGATCGACAGCTGCTTGCCCGGCATCGCGTCCAGGCTGAAGCGCGCCGCCACCTCGGCGACGCGCTCGGCGCCCTTGGAGACGACGATGAACTGGACGACGGTGATGATCAGGAACACCACCAGCCCGACGATCAGGTTGCCGCCCGCCACCATCTCGCCGAAGCGCTGGATGATCGCGCCGCCGTCCATCGTCGTCAGGATCATGCGCGTGGTCGAGATGCTGATCGCGAGCCGGAACAGCGTCGACAGCAGCAGCACCGTCGGGAAGGTCGAGAAATCGAGCGGCTTGGTGATGTAGACCGCGCTCAGGAGCAGCAGGATGCCGACCGTCATGTTGATCGCGATGAAGACGTCGAGCGCCAGCGGCGGCATCGGCAGGATCATCAGCATGACGACCGTCACCAGCGCGCCGACCAGCAGGACGTCGGAGGTGCGAATCGGCAGGCGCAGTCGCCGGAAGGGCAGCGCGTTGGCCATGTCAGCGGGTCGCGACGCCCTGCTCGGACACGAGCTGGTTGTAGTTGGTCATCACCGCACGGACATAGTTCTGCGTCTCGGGGTAGGGCGGCACCTGATTGCCGTATTTGCGCACCGCGCCCTCGCCAGCGTTGTAGGCGGCGAGCGTCAGGTTGAAGTCGCCGTAGCGCTGGTGCAGCCGGCGCAGCAGCCGCGCGCCGCCGTCGACGTTGCTCTCCGCATCGGCAACCGAGCGGACGCCGAGCTCCCGCGCGGTGCCCGGCATGAGCTGCATCAGCCCGCGCGCGCCGACCGGGCTGGTCGCGTTGGCACGATAGCGCGATTCCTGGGAGATCACCGCGTGCAGCAGCAGCGGATCGACGCGGTGGCGCTGCGCGACGCGGCCGATCATCGCGTCATAGGGCGTGGTGTAGCTCGCCGGCCGCATCGACAGGATCGACTCGGCGTCGAGCGGGCCCACGTTGACCAGCGGCGCTGCGGCGAGGTCGACCGGCTCCTGCCGCTTCGGCCTGATGTGCGCGACTCGGACGCCGCTCGACGGAGTCGGCGTCGCCGCGGGTACGACCGCGCGGCGGATCGCCGGCCGGTCGGGCGCGATCTCCAGATTGGCCGGCGGGACATAGTCGGCCGGCGACGCCGGCGCGGTGACGATCTGCTGCGGACCGCACTGGACGAGCGACTGCACCCCGGCGAGCGAGCCCGCATCGGCGATGCGCAGCGTCGCCGTCAGCGGACAGGGCGGCGGGGGCGGGGGCTTATCCCTGGAACTGGCAACCGAAGGAAGAAGACCGGCACCGAAACCCAGGACGAGAATCGTCGCCGATCGTATATCGAAACCAAGCTTCATCTGCATCGCTCCGCAGTCTCCGACTGTGATCGGAGAAGCCACAACGATGCCCCACTGCCGCCGGTGCTCCGGTTTCGACGGCAGTAACTAGTCTGCGGGGGAATTTTTTCAGTTTCAAGTCATCGCGTGCAAATTTGATCATTCTCAATGAGATACGACGAATCGAGGCAAGTACGCGACGAAGTGTGTGAGTCGCGTGGAACCTTTCTGGGGGGAGGGAGCGTTTCGCATCCGAAATGAGGATCAGTATACTATTAGGAGTCGTGCGGAATCCTGCGGGATTCTGTTCTTTGTCATAAGAGTTACATGAGTACCCGTCAGATCGTCGTACAAACGTGATTGACTTGATGGTGTTTATTGCTGAATCGTTTCGTCCTGTGAGTCGCTGTTCCGCCCCACGAACGGCGTTTCACCGACATCGACAGTAACGCGCCGTGTATTGGTGCGCGATGTCTCGGCCTTGCTCGGGCTGATGAAGTGGAGGAGTCGATGAGATCGGCGGTGCGAAGCACCGATCGATCGATGGCGGCTGCTGGAGACAAAAGAGCGCATGGCCCAGAAGAACGACGGCGCCGACAAGAATGAGATGCCGACGCCCAAGCGGCTTCGGGATGCGCGCAAGAAAGGCGACGTCGCCAAGTCGAAGGACCTGAGCGCCGGCTTGCTGACGCTGGCGTGGCTGGTGCTGTTCGTGCTCGCGTCGGGTTATGTGGCGAGCGAGCTGGCGCGGCTCGCCACCGACACGCTCGCCATCGCCACCACGGTGCCGTTCGACCAGGCCGCGACGATCGTCGGGCGCGATGCGTTCGCCACTTTGGTCCGCGTGTCGCTCATCACGCTGGTGCCGGTGGCCTTTTTCGCGACCGTCGCCGAATTCCTCCAGGTCGGTCCCATCATGACCACCGACAAGATGAAGTTCGGTCTGGAGAAGCTGAACCCGATCGAGGGGCTGAAGCGCATGTTCGGCAAGGACGGGCTGTTCGAGCTCGTCAAGACGCTGATCAAGGTCGGCCTCATCTGCGCGATCTTCTACCTGGTGTTCCGCAGCGCGCTGGCGGGATCGGGCCAGCTCATCCGCCTGGCGAGCGCGTCGCCGGTCGATGCGAGCGGGCCGGCCGCGGCGATGGCGGTACTCGGCCAGAGCTACAGCCTGACCCTGCAGATGTTCGCGATGGTGGTGGCGGTGTTCCTGTTCGTCGCGGTCGGCGACCGGATCTACGCCAAGAACAAGTTCATCAAGCAGATGAAGATGAGCCGCCGCGACATCAAGCAGGAGTACAAGGAGGACGAGGGCGACCCGCAGATCAAGTCGATGCGGCGCGAGATGCACCAGGAATGGGCGAACCAGAACGCGATCGGCGCGACGCGCGGATCGGCGGCGCTGCTGGTCAACCCGACCCATATCGCGATCGCGCTCGACTATGACGTGGAGAGCTGCCCGGTGCCGGTGATCGCGGCGAAGGGCGCGGGCGCGCTCGCCGCGGCGATGCGCACCGAGGCGGAGTCGGCGGGCGTGCCGATCATCCGCAACGTCGCCGCGGCCCGCCAGCTCTGGGCGCGCGGCGAGATCGGCGAGATCGTGCCGCAGGACATGTTCGACGCGATTGCCGCGATCATCCTGTGGGCGGGCAAGGCGAGGAGCGGCGAGGCGCCGATGTGGCAGGACATGGACTCCGCCCAGCCGCGCCGCCCGGCGCTCGCCCCCGCATCCTGACGGACCATCCCGAATGAAAGGACCAGCATAGCGACATGGGTATCGGAGCCGTGGTCTCGTCGATCCTGGCGATCGTCATCGCGCTGGCGGTGGTGCTCGGCATGGCCTGGGGCGTCATCTGGCTGCTCAAGAAGCTCCAGGATCGCCAACTCGGCGTCACCAGCGGCGGCGAAGGCGAGCTGCCGATCCGCTTCCTGCGCTCGATGCCGCTCGGCCAGCGCGAGCGGGTGGTGCTGATCGAGGCGCGCGGCGAGACGATGCTGGTCGGCGTCACCACCGGCTCGATCACGCTGCTGGCGCGCTGGCCCGAGACCGCCCTGCCGCCCCGGTCGCGGGTGGAGGGATGATGGCGAGCGCCGCGCTCGACGCGCTGACGGAGCTGCCGGCGGTCGATCCGGACGCGGCGGCGCTCGGCCAAGTGCTCTGCACGCTGATCGGAAGCGCGGATCTGGATGCGGCCGTCGTCCGCCGGCCACAGGCGGCGCACTGGTTCGTCACCGCGGACGGGCTCCGCTTCACGCTGCTGCGGTGCGAGGGACGCCGTGCGCTGCTCGACGAAGCGCGCGTCGGCGATGCGGTCGCGCTGCTCGACAGGGCTGAACCTGTGCTGGCAGCGCTCGAGGCCGCGCTGGAGCTCCCGCTGGAACCCGAGGCGCTCGCGCCCGACCAGCCTGAGCGCGCGGTGCTGGTGTCGTTCGCGCGCGAGGGGACGAGCGGCCTCGTCGCCGTCCCGCCCGACCACCCGGCGCGGGCCGGCTGGGAAGAGCGGGCCCGCGCCGTCGTCCCGCCGGCGGATGCGCTGCCGGTCGTGCTGCGCTGCCTCGTCCAGGGACCGCGCCTGTCGGTTGCCGAAGCCGGCGGGCTTGGCGGCGGCGACCTGGTGCTGGTCGACGCCCGCCCCTGCACGAGGATCGAGCGCGGCGACGGCGGCATCGTCGCCGGCCAGCTCGACCTCGCTTCGGGCTTGTTCGCGCTTCACGTCCACGGAGGATCGATGTCCGAATCCGACTCGCCGAGCCCCGGCAGGGCATCCGATTTCGCGGTGCCGCTGAGCATAAGGCTGCCCGACCGCATGACCAGCGCGGCGACGCTCGCGGCGCTGAGGCCCGGCACCACGCTGCCGCTCGGGCCCTTCACCGACGGGCTGGCGGTCGAGCTGCTGGTGGCGGACCGCCTGCTCGCCAAGGGCGAGCTGGTCCGGCTCGGCGATCGTTTCGCCGTGCTGATCGAGGAACGGGCGGACCTGGTCGACGTCGAACCCGCCGAGCCGGAGACGGAGACCGGCGCGTGAACCTCGCCGCCTTCACGCCGGGTTCGGCGCTCGTCACCGTCGTCCTGATCGCGCTCGCGCCGTTCTTCGCGGTGATGGTGACCAGCTTCACCAAGATCGCGGTGGTGCTGAGCCTGGTCCGCAACGCGCTCGGCCTCCAGCAGGTGCCGCCCAACATCGTGCTCAACGGGCTCGCGCTGATCCTGTCGGTGTTCGTGATGTATCCGACGCTCGACAAGATGTACGCGGCCGCCAACGTCGAGAGCCCCGTCTCCGCGCCGACCATGCCCGGCGAGCCGCGCGCGGAGGAGAATCCGCTCCAGAGCACCGGCGACATCTTCGCCACCGCCGACCGCGCCAAGGAGCCGCTGCGCGAATTCCTGATGAAGCACAGCGATCCGCGCGAGCGCGCCTTCTTCCTGCGCACCCAGCAGCGGCTGGGCGATCCCGGCACCGCGCAGACGCTCAGGGAAAGCGACTTCGTGATCGTGATCCCGGCGTTCGTGGTCAAGGAGCTGAAGCTCGCCTTCCAGATCGGCTTCCTCATCTTCCTGCCGTTCCTGGTGATCGACATGGTGATCTCCAACATCCTGCTCGCGATGGGCATGATGATGCTGTCGCCGGTCACCATCTCGCTGCCGTTCAAGATCCTGCTGTTCGTGCTGGTCGACGGCTGGGTGAAGCTCAGCCACGGGCTGGTGTTGTCCTATGCTTAGGGTGGATCGATATTTTGCTCTGTCGGCTGGCCGGGCGTCTCTTCCAGCGTCACCCCGGACTCGTTCCGGGGTCCGTCGTGCCGTCTGCACTGTGCAAGAGGCTCTATCGCCTGGCGAAGTCGATGAGTGGACCCCGGAACAAGTCCGGGGTGGCAATGGGGAAGGGGGTGGATGTCAACCAACCCCTCAAATATCGATCCGTTCGAGGCGCGCCCCATGAGCGACGATCTCGTCCGCCTGACCACCGAAGCCTTGTGGCTGGTGCTGCTCCTGTCGGCGCCGCCGATCATCGCGGCGTCGGTGGTGGGCCTGCTCGTGGCGATCCTTCAGGCGGCGACGCAGCTTCAGGAGCAGACGCTGCAATATACGCTGAAGTTCTTCGCGATCGTGATCAGCATCCTGGTGACGGCCGGCCTGATGGCGGGAACGCTGTACGGCTATACCGACGCGATCTTCTCCGGCCTGGCGGGGGTCGGGCGATGATCGAGGCGGTGCCGCCCGGCGTCGGCGTCCCGCTGCTCAAGTCGATCCCGTGGCTCGATCAGCTGCTGACGGTCGGCGTCGCCTCGACCCGCTTCGCCTTCGCCTTCGTGCTGGTCCCGGTGTTCTCGCGCGAGGTGATGCCGGCGACCGTCCGCAACAGCATCATCGTCACCTTCGGCCTGGTCGCGCTCGCGCTCCGGCCCGATTTCGCGCCGGCGAACCTCAGCGCGATGGGCTGGGCGACGATGGCGCTCAAGGAGGCGGCGGCCGGCGGCATCATCGGCCTGTTCTTCGGCACGGTGATGTGGGCGATGGCCGCGGCCGGCGAGATCATCGACACCAAGGTCGGCGCCACTATCGGCCAGCTCGTCGATCCTTTGAGCGGCAACACCACCTCGCTCACCGGCATCCTGCTCAGCCGCTTCGCCGAGGTCGTGTTCGTCACCGCTGGCGGGCTCACGCTGCTGGTCGGCACGGTGATGGGCAGCTACCTGATCTGGCCGCTCGGCCCCGGCGGCATCGCGCTCGACCTGCGTGCCGTCCAGTATTTCGAGGGCGAGTTCGGCCGCCTCTTCACGCTCGCCTTCCTGTTCGCCGCGCCGACGCTCACCGTGCTGTACGTGATCGACGCGGGGCTGGGCTTCCTCAACCGTTTCGCTCAGTCGTTCAACGTCTTCTCGCTGTCGCTGCCGATCAAGGCGGTGGCGGCGTGCTTCGTGGTGATCCTGACGCTGCCGCTGCTGGCCGAGGCGATCTATGCCGACCTCTCCAGCCGTCCGGAGATCGCCGGCGGCGTGCTCCGACGCACGGGGCAGGGGCGGTGAACACGAGCCACGCACCGCATCCCGCACCCGGTCCGGCCATGCCCGGCGAGGGCGTGACCGATACCGCCGAGCTCGAACGTCTCGTCGGCCTGCTGCGCGAATCCGAGGCGCGGCGCGAGGCCCATGCGCGCGAGCTCCAGATCGGCGAGTTCACCGTCTCCGGCGCGCGCGTCCCCGTCCACCATGTCGCCGCGCTCCAGACGCTGACCCGCAACGAGGCGGCGGTGCTGCGCTTCCTCGGCTGGGGGCGCGCCAACGGCGACATCGCGACCTTGCTCAACATGACCGAGAACACGGTGCGCACGCACATGAACAACGCGATCCGCAAGCTCGAGCTCGACGGCGTCCGCGAGCTCAACAGTCTGGCGGGATTGCTGTTTCTGCCGCTGGAATGAACAAAACTAAACGAATCGATTAGCCGATCTAAACGAATCGCTGAGCGCATCCCTCGAGCAAATCCGCCATTCTCCAGGACGTAGCGGTGATCGGCCGCAACCGGCCCGCTCCCCCGCACGGAGCGCGAAATTCGGGAAGGGAAAGGAAACGGTCATGAGCTTCTGGAGCGGACTTACGGGATCGCTGTTCAACCCGATCAGCCTGGCACAGGTCGCGATGGGGCCGGCTGGCTGGGCGTCGCTGGCGGCGCGGGTCGTCATGCAGGCGGTCGGCCAGCAGATCATTCAGAGCCTCGGCCAGAAGCTCGGGCTGCCGCAGGGCGTCATCGACATGGCGAAGACGGCCTTCAGCAGCGCCGCGGGCGGCTCGCCGCTCAGCATCGGTGATGCGGTGGGGCAGATCGGCGGCAACTACGGCATGACGGCCGCCGCGCAGGGCGCTCTCACCCGCGAGCTGACCAACCAGGCGGAGAACATCGCCGAGAAGCTCTTCACCGCCTCGCGTGAGGGCAGCGACCGCGCCAAGACCGAGGGCTCGCGCAACGGCAAGGTCGGCAGCGGCAACTGGCTGCGCGCGATCGCCGAGGTGATGGCGTCCTCGATGGACAACAAGATCGAGGAAATGCAGTCGCTGGCGCAGACCTACGACTCGCAGTCGAAGGACAACAAGTCGACCCAGACGATGACCGATCTTCAGGTGGCGACGCAGGAATTCAGCTATATCATGCAGTCGACCACCAACATGATCAAGACGATCGGCGAAGGTCTGTCAACCATGGCTCGCAAGGGCTAAGGAAGCCGGCATTTCGTCGCAATTCGCCGGGCGAAGCATCGACTTCGCCCGGCGTTTTGCTTATTCGGGTCTTGGGGGTTCAGGAGACGTGCAATGTCGCTTAAGATGATCGCACCCATCTGCTTCGCCTTGCTTGCCGTCCCGGGCGTTGCCCAAGCCCAGATGATCAGCCCGATGCTTTACGAAGGGCCGCGGATCGCGCTTCAGGCCCATGCCAACACAACCCGTTCGGCGGCGCCGTTGCGCAGCATGTCGCGGCAGGATCCGTCCGCTGCCATGCCGGCTCTGGAAGCGCCGCGGCCCGCCAGTTTCCGCTATACCCCGTCGCGCGAGCGTCGAACCCGGAACCTCGCGCATTTCGTCGAGAAGAGCCGCGCCGCCGATCCGAAGGGCGCGGACGATCTCGCGCAGTTGTTCGCCCAGGGCGACATTATCGAACGGATGCGTCCGGAGCTGTCGAAATATGGCCTCAGCGTCGACAACGTCGCCGACGCCTATACCGTCTGGTGGATCAATGCCTGGCAGGCGAGCCGCGGCCTGTCCGGCGACGTGAGCGACGCCACGACCGCTTCGGTGCGGCGGCAGGTGATGCAGTCGATGGGCTCTTCTCCCGAGTTCCGCAATGCGGGTGATGCCGCCAAGCAGGAGATGGCGGAATCGCTCCTCGTCCAGTCGCTGCTGCTGGCGGGGGCTGTCGAGCAGGCGAAGGGCAACCGCCAGCAGCTGAACGCGGTCAGCCGCGCCGCGGCTCAGGGCGCCCGGGGCATGGGGGTCGACCTGGCGTCGATGACGCTGACCGAGGATGGCTTCCTTCCCGCCGATCAGGCAGGCGAAGCGGGCTCGAAACCTGACGCTCAGCCGGTCGAACTTGCGCAGGCCGCGCCGGCAAATGGCGGCGACCGGCCGCCTTACGCGCTGATCGCCGCCGCTGGTGGGGCGGGGCTCGGTGGCATGGTCCTGTTGGGGCGGAGGATGGGTCGTAGGGCCTGACGCAGCGGTTGCGGTTCGTGGAGGTTCAACGGACATATCGAAGCGGCTGCCGCGGGCTCTGCGTCCAAAACGCACGCTGCGCGGAGTTGGTCGGAACCACGAAGAGACCAATCGTCAGCTGAACGGTTTCCTGCCGCCCGCCCAAGGCTGACCGTCGCGAAACCGCCCGTCGCGAAGATTCGCCGCGACCGCCGCCGGATCATGAAGCCGGTGTCGATCCGCCTTGCTTGTCGAGAACCTGCAGTTCGACGGCGTCGAATTCGATCGGATGCCCCTCGCTCTGGAGCGCGATATAGCCTTGGGTCAGGCGCAGGTCCTTGCCGGCGCGGGCGACGGCGCTCTTGGCAACCGGGTCGGTCGGATCGAGCCTGGCTCTGGTATAGCGCTGCACGACCTTGCCGTTGATCCGATGGACGATCTCGCCCGAAGGAAGCACGTCGAGCTCGGCCTGCACCCAGGTGCCGTTGGGTATCGTCGGCCCGCTCGACGGCGTGCAATGCTCGGCCGCGCGCCTGCCGCCGATGTCGACGTCGGTTCCCGGCGTGCAGACCGCGCCCGTAGGCCGTGGCTTATCGCCGTCGCGTCCCAGCAGCTGGAACTCGATCGATACCGGAAAGCTCTGGTCATGCCCGATGTCGCGCGGGTTCTCCGACAGAAGCATCACGCCGCTGTTGCTGCGCGCCCATGTCGGCGCGTCGGGCAGGCCCGGATCGAGGAAGCGGTAGCGCAGGCGCAGCCGGAAGAAGCGGAGCGGGCGATCGTAGAACAGATGGCCGAACCTGCCCGCGAACTTATCGTATCCGGCATAGGAGACCTGGAGCTTGCCATCCTTGACGACGAAGGTTCGCCGCGCGTCCTCGCCGGCAGCTTCGCCGACGATCTTGGGCGTCCAGCCGGCAAGCGTTCGGCCATCGAACAGCCGCTCCCAGCGCGGCGCGGCGGCGGTTGGCTGCAGCGGTGCGAAACCCTGGACAACGAGCAGCGATGCGAGCGCGATTCCGAAGGCAGGTTTCATGACGTGCGCTCTCCCCTGTCCGGCCGCTTCCCAAGCAGGCGGCCGTCCTTGCCAACATGGGTAGGTTCTAGGGTCGGCGCTCGCCTTCCGCAACGGTCGCGATGGCGCGGGGCTTGGTGCGTGGCGCGATGCACCGCTCCGTCCGGATGGTCATGGCCGAGGTGAAGCGGGGCGAACCCAAGCGCCTGGTGTTCGACAGCCTCTCGGAGGTGCGGGCGTCACGAATGGCCGCGGTCAGGGCCATGGTGCCCAGGGACGGAGTCGAACCGCCGACACTGCGATTTTCAGTCGCATGCTCTACCAACTGAGCTACCTGGGCATTCACGGACATGCCGCGAAAGAGCGTCGCCTTTAGTCGCGGCTTTCGGGGCTGTCTAGCCCCGGATCGGCTGGCGGGCCGGGCAGGCGATAGCCTTCGCCGAGCCAGTTCAGGAGATCGCGGTCACGACAGCCCTGGCTGCAGAAGGGCGCGAATCCGGCTTCGGTCGGCTTGCCGCACAGCGGGCAGAGATCACGCGAATTGGGCTTGGACATGCCCGCCCGACATGGTGAGCGACGGGTCCTCGCGCAAGACGATTTCGGTGCCGAGGCGGCGGGCCAGCTCCATGCTCCAGCCGGGAGCGATCGCGGCGATCACCGCCGGATGCGCCGTAAGCGTCCGCGCGCCCGCGCCGGGCGTGCGTTCGGCGCGGCGGAGGAGCGCGCGGGCGTGGGCGAGCGCCGGCTCCATCGCATGGATTTCGGGGAGCGATCGGCGGCGGCGGGGGCGGACGATCTGGACGAAGCCGAAGCCGTTGACCGCGGTGCGCTCGAACGGCGGCGCCAGCGCGGCGTCGATCGCTTCCGCGGCGGCGTGGCGGACGGCCTTGTCGGCCCCAGCCGGAAGGTCGATACCGATCGAGCCGGCGATGTCGAGGCGGCGGACCGCCTCGGCCGCCGCGCGCGCGCCGGCGATCGCGAGCGGCGCGGGTGCGAGCGTACCGTCGACGTCGATCAGCGTCATCGCCGGCGTCAGCGCGATGCGGAGCTCGCCGCCGGGGAAGGCGACCCTACCGGTGGCGGCCTCCTCGAGCAGCTCGGACCATCCGGCCGTCTCGAGCAGATCGGGGTCCGTATGGCGAAGCATATGCCCGTCGAGAGGCGGCGGTGGCACGGGTTCGGCACCGCTGGCGCTGGGGCGGGCGCGGGCGCGCTTGGGCTTGCCGGGCTCGGGGATGGCCGGCCGGACGATCTCGACGCGGGCGAGCGCGCCCTCGGTGACGCCGGCGGGGAGGGGGGACACCAGCGCCTCGTGCCCGTCCCAGGCGACGATGCCCTGACCCCGCTCCGGGACACGGGCGACGAGGCGCGCCTCCACCACCGTTCCGGCGACCAGCTCGCCGTCGGGGATGATCCGTGCCTCCAGGATGCGATCGCCCTCGACCAGCGCCGCGCGGGTCTCGCCGATGCCGGCCTCGACCAGCCACTCAGCCAAGCGGAAAGCCCGCGGCGCTGAGCAGCGCGCGTGTCTCGTAGACGGGCAGGCCGACCACGCCCGAATGGCTGCCGGACAGGAAGCGCACGAACGCCTCGGCGCGGCCCTGGATGGCATAGCCCCCCGCCTTGCCCATGCCTTCGCCGCTGGCGACGTACCAGTCGATCTCGGCGTCGCTGAGGCGCTTGAAGGCGACGACGGTCTGGGAGAGGCGCAGCCGCGCGCGGCCGTCGCGGTCGATCACGCAGACCGCGGAGAGGCAGGCGTGGCGCCGGCCGGAGAGCAGGCCGAGCATCCGGCGCAGGTCGGCTTCGTCATGCGGCTTCTCCAGGATGCGCCGGCCGACCGCGATGGTGGTGTCGCCGGCGAGGATGATCTCGCCCGGCGCGCGCTCGGTGGCGCGGGCCTTGGCCTCGGCGAGGCGCAGGACATAGGCCTTGGGCAGCTCGCCCGTGAGCGGTGTCTCGTCGATGTCGGGCGCGGCGAGCCGGGCCGGCGTGATGCCGAGCCGCGCGAGCAGCTCGAGCCGGCGCGGCGAGGTGGAGGCGAGAACGAGTGCGGGCGGTTCGCTCAGGACGCGGGTCAGCCCTGCGGGCCGGGCCCGCCGCGGCCCGGCATGAAGCGATAGGTGATGCGGCCCTTGGTCAGGTCATAGGGAGTGAGCTCGACCAGCACTTCGTCCCCGACGAGCACGCGGATGCGGTTCTTGCGCATCTTGCCGGCGGTGTGGCCGAGAATCTCGTGATCGTTCTCCAGCCGCACGCGGAACATCGCATTGGGCAGGAGCTCGACCACCTGGCCGCGCATTTCGAGCAGTTCTTCCTTGGCCAAACAAAACCTCTTGGGTGCAAATGGGTGGCGCCCCTTACTCCCTGAACGGCAAAAAGGGAAGCGGAGAGGGGACTCGGCGGATGACTTGGCTGTCCGGGTCCGGACAGCATTCGTCCATTTTCGTTCAGTTCCGGGTGCGAGAAACCGGGGACCAGCGCCAAGGCTTGGCAAGAATGGCCGGGCCCTTCCAGCTAAGTAGTTGATCCTGCGTGAATGGAGGCATTTGGCACGGGGAATGCATCTCACTGGACGCGGGTGATGAGCCCGAACGTTCAGTTCAGAGGAGGTTTCCATGTCTGCTTCACTTCGTCCGTTCGGTGCCGCCCTTGCCGCCGGGATCGCCGCCACGCTCTGTCTCGCCGCGGCGGCCGCGCCGGCAATGGCGCGCGACAAGGAGGGGCCGGCATCCTCCAATTTCCAGGTGAAGACCGAAGGCGACAAGATCTGCGTGATCGCGAAGGAGGTCACGACCGGCTCGATCATGAAGCCGCGCGTCTGCAAGACCCGAGAGGCCTGGGCGACCGAGGGCGTGAAGTTCTCGGCCCGTCCGGAAGCGTCGAAGGTCGCGGTGAAATGAGGTCGGGTCTGGAGTCCGTCCGGTCGAGATGAAGCGACACCAGTGCTCCTGTTTTCGCAGGAGCGCGATCCAGTTCATCCGGACAGATTCGAGGCGATCGCCACCGGCCTTTCGATCTTCCTATGAAAAGGCCCGCCCGGATCGCTCCGGACGGGCCTTTCAATTTTCGCCGGACGGGTCAGCCGCCGGCCTGCCCCGCCGCCAGCGCCGCAAGCAGCAGCAGCGCGACGATGTTGGTGATCTTGATCATCGGGTTGACCGCCGGGCCGGCGGTGTCCTTGTAGGGATCGCCCACCGTGTCGCCGGTCACCGCCGCCTTGTGCGCGTCGGAGCCCTTGCCGCCGTAGTTGCCGTCCTCGATGTACTTCTTCGCATTGTCCCAGGCGCCGCCGCCCGAGGTCATCGAGATGGCGACGAACAGGCCGGAGACGATCACGCCGAGCAGCATGGCGCCGAGCGCCGCGAAGCCCTGGCCCTGGCCGGCGACCGCCGTAATCAGGAAATAGACCAGGATCGGGCTCAGCACCGGCAGCAGCGACGGCACGATCATCTCCTTGATCGCGGCGCGGGTGACGATGTCGACGGTGCGGGCATAGTTGGGACGGCTGGTGCCCTCCATGATGCCGGGGTTGGAGCGGAACTGCTCGCGCACGTCCTCCACCACCGATCCGGCGGCGCGGCCGACCGCGGTCATGCCGAACGCGCCGAACAGATAGGGCAGCAGAGCGCCGAGCAGCAGGCCGACGATCACGAACGGGTTCGACAGCGAGAAGTCCACCGTGATGTCCGGGAAGAACTCCTTGAGGTCGGTGGTGTAGGCGCCGAACAGCACCAGCGCAGCGAGCGCGGCCGAGCCGATCGCATAGCCCTTGGTCACCGCCTTGGTGGTGTTGCCGACCGCGTCGAGCGCGTCGGTCTTGTGCCTGACCTCGTCGGGCAGGCCCGCCATCTCGGCGATGCCGCCGGCATTGTCGGTGACCGGACCATAGGCGTCGAGCGCCACCACCATGCCGGCCAGCGCCAGCAGCGAGGTCGCGGCGAACGCGACGCCGATGATGCCGGCGAGCTGGTAGGTGGCGACCACCGCGACCACGATCACCAGCGTCGGCAGCGCGGTCGATTCGAGGCTGACGGCGAGGCCCTGGATGACGTTGGTGCCGTGGCCGGTGACCGACGCCTTGGCGATCGACTTGACCGGGCGATAGTTGGTGCCGGTGTAATATTCGGTGATCCACACGAGCAGGCCGGTGACGCCGAGCCCGATCATCATGCACCAGAACAGGTCCATGCCGGTGAAGCTCGGGCCCCCCGCTTCGACGCCGAGCGCGGCGTCGGTGGTCAGCGCATCGCTCATGGGATCGAGGAAGCCGGCGCCGCCGATCACCGCGTTCATGTCGCCGAGCGTGTAGCGGGTGGCGAGATAGATCGCGGGGACGGCGAGAATCACCGTCGTCCAGAAGCCCTTGTAGAGCGCGCCCATGATCGAGCCCTTGCCGAGCCGGACCGCATAGGTGCCGATGATCGACGTGATGATGCACACGCCGCCTACGATCAGCGGCAGGCTCATCAGCGCGAGCAGCTCGGCGGAGCTCGCCTTCACCAGCAGCGCGATCGACACCATGGTGAGGCCGAGCGTGACGACATAGGTCTCGAACAGGTCGGCGGCCATGCCGGCGCAGTCGCCGACATTGTCGCCGACGTTGTCGGCGATCACGGCGGGGTTGCGGGGATCGTCCTCGGGGATGCCGGCCTCGACCTTGCCGACCAGGTCGGCGCCGACGTCGGCCGCCTTGGTGAAGATGCCGCCGCCGAGACGCGCGAAGATCGAGATCAGCGAGGCGCCGAAGGCGAGCGCGGTCAATGCGTCGATGATCGGCCGGTCGTTGGGCGCGTGGCCGGCGGGACCGATCAGATACCAGAACAGCCCGGCGATCGCGAGCAGGCCGAGCCCCGCCACCAGCATCCCGGTGATCGCGCCCGAGCGGAAGGCGAGGGTGAGCCCGCCCTGCAGGCTGCTGCGCGCCGCCTCCGCGGTGCGGACGTTGGCGCGCACCGAGATGTTCATGCCGACGAAGCCGGCGACGCCCGACAGCACCGCCCCGATCAGGAAGGCGATGGTGGAGAGGATGCCGAGGGTGAGGAACAGGACGACCGCGACGATCACGCCGACGATGGCGATGGTGGTGTATTGCCGGCCGAGATAGGCCTTGGCCCCCTCCTGGATGGCGGAGGCGATGTCCTGCATCCTGGCGTCGCCCGCGGGCGCTCGCAGCACCTGGCTACTGGTGAAAAGGCCATAGAGCACGGCGATCAAGCCGCACAGGATAGCGCCGTAAACGATCGTCATAGGCGAACTTCCCCTTCTCTTCCTAAAGGCCGCGCCTGGATTGCCCGGTCTGACGCCGGATGCGCGTTGGGGGGAAGGTATAAGGGCGAGCCGACCGAGCGCAAGCGTGCCGTCAGCGGTGCTCGTAACCGAGGCGCGGAGGGAGGGGTAGGAGAGTGCCGCCATCGGTGAGGCTGAGGCCCTGTCCGGCGGCGAAGGTGCCGATGCGGGTGGCTGGCAGGGGCGGCTCGGTGCAGGTGGGGAGGGCGAACAGCAGCTCGTAATCGTCGCCCGCGGTGACGGCGGCGAGGCGGTCGCCGGGATGGTGCGGCGAAAGCGGGACGCGCGCGAGGTCGACTGCGACCGCGCAGCCGCTGGCGGCGGCCATGCGTGCGGCATCGATCAGCAGCCCGTCGGACACGTCCATCATCGCGGTGACGAGCGGCGCGAGCGCGCGGCCCTCGGTGAGGCGGGGGATGGGGCGACGATAGCGTTGGAGCAATTCGGGCGGCCCCGCGGCCCCCTGCGCGATTGCGAGGCCGATTCCTGCATCACCGATCGTACCGGTCACCCAGAGCGCATCGCCCGGCCGCGCTCCGGATCGGGTAGGAGAAACGGCGGCCAGGCCGATCGCAGTCAGCGCCAGGGTACGGGGCCCGGCGACCTTCACCGTGTCGCCGCCGAGAAGCGGGCAGGCAAAGGCGGCGAGTGCTTCGCCCAGGCCGGCGAGGAAGGCGCGATCCCAGGCCTCGTCGCCGAGGGGGTAGCCGAGCAGGATGCCCTCCGGCACGGCACCCTTCGCGGCGAGATCGGAAAGGTTCACCGCTACCAGCTTCCAGGCGACGTCGCCGGGTGGATCGGCGGGCAGGAAATGGACGCCCTCGGCGATCAGGTCCGTCGTGACGACGAGCTCGCCGAGCCTCGCCGCATCATCGGCGAGGCCCAGCGCCCCAGGATGAAGCGGGAGGGTGCGCAGGGCGGCAAGGAACTGGGCTTCGGTCATTCCGAACTCCGCTAGCGGAGACGAACGATGCGCGACAGCAACGTCTCGGTGATCACCGCGAACCGCTCGGGATCGTCGAACGCGCGGGCCGACAGCATCGCCCCATAGACGGCCGACATGAAGGCATCCGCCTCTTCCGCAGGCGGCCGGACGAGCGATACGTTTCCCTGGCGGACGCCCAGCGCCAGGATGCGCGTCAGCCATCCCGTCAGCTCGGCGAAATGCGCCCTGACGACGACGACGAGATCGTCCGGCAGGCTCGGCAGCTCGGCAGCGAGCATCGCGGCCACGCAGAACGGCGCCGAATCATCGGCGATGCAGCGCTCCCAATAGGCCACATAGGCGCGAAGCTGCTCACTGGCTTCGGGTTCGATGTCCGCCAACTGTTCGACCTGCGCGCGGATCACGGCGCGCGACTGTTCCACGACTGCTTTCGCCAGGTCGCTCTTGGCCGCGAAGTGGTGGTGGATGCTCGCCTTTCGGATGCCGATCGCCGCGGCGACGTCGGCATAGCTGAAGCCGTTGTATCCTCGGGTCATGATGAGGCGCCGGCCTTCATCGACGATCTGCTCGGCTGTGGATCGCGCTGGTTCCATGTTTCTACCTTCCGATAGGTAGGTAATCGCTTGCAATGCGCACGACAATCGCCCTATCGTCTACCTACTGATAGGTAGATGGAGAATTTCCATGAGTCGAGTCGTCGAACACAACGCTGTTTCTGTGACGGCGAGCGCACCTGCAGCGGGTGCTGCCGAGCTGCGGAACTATTACTGGATACGCGCTGTCGTCGCAGCGGGCTGGGTTGCCGCGGCCTTTTCGCTCGGTAGTGGGGCGCCGATCGCCGCCGCCGTCCTGCTGATCGCCTATCCGGCCTGGGACGCGGCCGCCAATCTGATCGACGCCGCACGGAACGGCGGATTGAAACCGAATCGTACCCAGGCACTGAACGTGCTGGTGAGCGCGACGACAACGATCGCGGTGGCGGCAGCGATCGGAGACATGAGGGTGGTCGTCGGCGTGTTCGGCGTGTGGGCGATCCTCGCCGGCCTCCTGCAACTCGCCACCGGCGTGCGGCGCTGGCGGTCCTATGGCGCGCAATGGGCAATGGTCCTCAGCGGCGCGCAGTCGGCGCTGGCCGGCGGCTTCTTCATCAAGCGATCGCTTGGAAGCGCCACGCTGGGCATCACTGACGTGGCACCCTATGCCGCGTTCGGCGCCTTCTACTTCCTGGTTTCGGCGCTGTGGCTAACCATCCGCCGCGACGCGTCGGGCCGCCCCTAGCGTCAGCGGTCCCGCCTGGCGCCGTTCAGCTCATGCTCACGCCGCTCGGCCTCGCGCCGGGCGGCTGCCTTCTCGCTCTTGGTGCGGCCGAAGGCAACGCGGTTGGTCGCGGCTTGGGCCTGCGCATCGGCGCGGCGCTTGGCCTTACGGGCGCGGCCCAGGTTGACGATCTCGCCCACCGCTAACCGCGCACGTCCTTCGCCACGGCGTCGAGCAAACCGTTGACGAAGCCCTTCTCGCGCTTGGCGTAGAAGGCGTCGGCGACGTCGAGATACTCGCTGATCACCGTCGCGGTCGGCACGTCGCTCCGGGCCAGCAGCTCGTAGGTGCCGGCGCGCAGGATGCCGCGCATCGGCTTGTCGAGCCGGTCGATGCTCCAGCCCGACGAGAGCTTGGCGGTGATGAGGCGGTCGATCTCCTCGCCGCGGGCGTCGACGCCTTTCACGACATCATCGAAGAAATCGACGTCGGCGTCGGCATATTCGACATCCTCGATGGTGGCGCCGAGCCGGTGGTGGTGGAACTCATGGAGGAGTTGCGCGAGCGGCGTCGCCTCCATCTCGCGCTGGTAAAGCGCCTGTACCGCGGCGAGCCGCGCAGCGGCGCGCGCCTGGCTGCGTGCGCGGGTTCGGGAATTGGCATGAGTCGTCATCGTGTGGCCCATAAACTGCGAGAGAGTGGTTTGTCCCCCCTCGTCATGCCGGACTTGTTCCGGCATCCACGTGGCCGCAAGTACTGTGGCAAGAGGCGTGACGGCATAGGCTCGCCTCCCGGTGGACCCCGGCACAAGGCCGGGGTGACGGAGGAGCTATCGGCTTGAGAGTCGCATCGCCACCGACCTGGCGTGCGCCGGCAGGCCCTCGGCCTCCGCCAGCGTCACCGCGGCCGGGCCGATCGCGGCCAGCGATGCCGGGTCGCAGGCGAGGAAGCTGGTGCGCTTCATGAAGTCGAGCACCGACAGGCCCGAGGCGAAGCGGGCGCGGCGGCCGGTCGGCAGGACGTGGTTGGGACCGGCGACGTAATCGCCCACCGCTTCGGGCGTGTGGCGGCCCAGGAACACCGATCCGGCGTGGCGGACGCGGTCGAACAGCGTCTCGGGGTCGTCGCAGGCGAGCTCGAGATGCTCGGGCGCGAGGCGGTCGACCAGCGGCAGCGCCTCCTCGAGGCTGGCGGTGACGATGATCGCACCGTTGGCGTCCCAGCTCGCGCGGGCGACCTCACGCGTGGCGAGTTGGCCGATCTGGAGGTCGACCGTATCCGCCACCGCGGCGGCGAGCGCGGCGTCGTCGGTGAACAGGATCGACTGGCTGGTGGGGTCGTGCTCGGCCTGGCTGAGCAGGTCGGCGGCGATCCATTCGGGATCGTTCCTGCCGTCCGCCACCACCACGATCTCGGACGGGCCCGCCACCATGTCGATCCCGACCACGCCGTAGAGCTGGCGCTTGGCTTCGGCGACCCAGGCATTGCCGGGGCCGGTGATCACGTCGACCGGGGCGATGCGGCCGGTGCCGTAGGCGAGGGCGGCGATCGCCTGCGCGCCGCCGATCCGCCAAGCCTCGTCGACGCCGGCGAGATGCGCGGCGGCGAGGACCAGCGGGTTGATCTCGCCCTTGGGCGCGGGGGTGACCATGACGAGCCGCTCGACCCCGGCCGCCTTGGCGGGAAGCGCGTTCATCAGCACCGAGGACGGATAGGCTGCGCGGCCGCCCGGCACATAGACTCCGGCGGCGTCGACCGCCCGCCAGCGCGCGCCGAGCCGGACGCCGCTCGCGTCGATCTCGTCGCGGTCGGCCGGCACCTGCTTGGCGTGATACGCGGCGATGCGCTCGGCGGCGAGCTCGAGCGCGGCGCGCAGGTCCGGCGCCAGGCCCTCCCAGGCGGCGAGCATGTCGGCGCGCTCGATCCGCCAGCCGGTCTCGTGGAGATCATGGCCGTCGAAGCGCCTGGTATAAGCCGCGACCGCCGCGTCGCCCTCGTCACGCACCGAGGCGACGATCGTGCGCACGTCGCGCGCGACGTCGGCGTCCGCCTCGCGCCGGGCGTTGACCAGCGCGTCGAACGCCTGGGCGAAGTCGGGGTCGGAAGTGGAGAGTTTGATCATGCCGCGACCGGTTCCACCGCGCGGCGGAAGGCATCGACCAGCGGCACCACCTCCGCGCGCGTCTTGAACGCGGCGCGATTGACGATCAGGCGGCTGGTGACCTCGGCGATCGTCTCGACCTCGACCAGCCCGTTCTCCTTGAGCGTGCGGCCCGAGGAGACCAGGTCGACGATGCGCGGCGCGAGCCCCAGCACCGGCGCCAGCTCCATCGCGCCGTTCAACTTGATGCACTCGGCACCGACGCCGCGCGCCTCGAAATGGCGGCGGGTGGTGTTCGGGTATTTGGTGGCGATCCGGATGTGGCTCCAGCCGCGCGGGTCGTCCCGGGCCGCCATCGCCGCCGGCTCGGCGACCGACAGGCGGCAATGGCCGATGCCGAGGTCGACAGGCGCATAGATCTCCGAATAGGCGAACTCCTCGAGCACGTCGGAGCCGACGATGCCGAGCGAGGCCGCCCCATGCGCGACGAAGGTCGCGACGTCGAACGCGCGCACCCGGATGAGGTCGATGTCGTCCCGGCCGGTCTTGAATCGCAGCGCGCGCGAATCCTCGTCGGCGAAGGCATCCTCGGGGTCGATGCCGACCCGCTGCAGCAGCGGCACGGCTTCCTCCAGGATGCGCCCCTTGGGCACGGCGATGATGATCGGATCGGCCATCGTGCGCCGGCCTTAATCGTGCGCTATGGGCGGCGCAACAGAAGGAGCGGGCGAGTGGCGAACGAGACGAACAATCGCGGAGCGTTCCGGATTCAGGAATATTACTGCACCCGGATGGGTGCGCCGATCTATGCCGCGATCTGCGCGGCGATCGCGGAGGGGCTGACGCGTGGCAGCCTCACGGCCAAGCGGGTGCTCGACTGGGCGGGAGAGCCGACCCGGGACGCGCTGCCGCTCAGGCTGATCGGCGGACTGCACGCGCTGGTTCGCGCAGGGGCGGACAAGGAGCTGGCGGCGGTGTTCGCGGGCGAGATGCAGGGGCCGGAGGAGATCGCGGCGGTGATCAACCGCGTGCTCGCCCGCCATGACCAGGCGCTGCTGCCCTGGCTCGACGGCCCCCCGCAGACCAACGAACCCGGCCGCTCGGGCGCGCTGATCGTCGGGCTGATCGAGGTCGCGCGGCGCTGGGGGCCGAGGCTGGAGGTCCTCGAGATCGGATCGAGCGGCGGGCTCAACCTGCTGATCGACCGCTATCGCTTCGACCTCGGCGGGGCGGTGCTCGGTCCGGCCGACTCGCCGGTGACGATCGCGCCCGAATGGCGCGGGCCCGCGCCCGAGGTGCCGCCGATCGAGATCGCGAGCACGCGCGGCTGCGACGTCGCGCCGCTCGACGTCACCGATCCGGCGGTCGAGGCGCGGCTCGCCGCCTATGTCTGGGCGGAGAAGCCGGAGCGGCTGGAACGGCTCGCCAAGGCGATCGCGATGGTGCGCGAGCGGGGCGTGCGGCTCGATGCCGGCGATGCGGCGGATTGGGTCGAGGCGCGGCTCGCCGAGCCGCCGGCGCCGGGCGTGACCCGCGTGCTGATGCATTCGGTGGTGTGGCAATATCTGCCGGAGGCGAGCGCCGAGCGTATCCGTACCGCGATGGCGGCGGCGGGCGCTCGCGCCACGGCGACGTCGCCGCTCGCCTGGGTGGCGATGGAGCCCGACCGCGCGCTCGCCGAGCAGGTGGTGAGCGTGCGCGGCTGGCCCGGCTCGGGGGAATGGGAGGTGGTGGCGACCGCCCACGCCCATGCGGCATGGGTCAAGCCGGGCAAGCCGGACGGGCGCGAGCCGGAGATTCAGCTCGAGACGGCGGCGCGGATCACGATTTGACGGTGGTCATCCTCACCCTTCCGGCGCTTCGCGCCTCCCTCCCTCTCCCGCCGGGAGAGGGAAGGGGCCCGCTCGGCATAGCCGAGTGGGAAGGGTGAGGGTGACCGCCGTCTGAAAATTATCGAGCCAACCACGCCCGCATCACGCTCGTCACCGCTTCGGGCGCTTCCCACGGCACGAAATGCCCGGCGTCCACCTTCGCCAGCGTCAGCTTCGGCACCAGCGCATCGAGGCCGTCGAGGTTCGACGGCAGCAGCGCCTTGTCGCCGGTGCCCCAGATCACCAGCGTCGGCTGCTGGATCGGCGGGAAGGGCGCGTCGAGGAAGGCGGGGCGCTCCGGCGTCTCGTCCATCGCGGGAACGACGATGCTGGAGGCGCGATACCAGTTGAGCATCGCCGTCATCGCGCCCGGCTCGGCCCATTGCGCAAGGTAGACCGGCTTCTCGTCCCTCACCTTGTCGAAGTCGGTGTGGCGCATGAAGCTGCCGTCGAAGAACGCCGACAGGCCGATCGCGTCGATATGCTTCTCCAGCTCCGGGTTGCGGAAGGCGCGGATATACTGGCTCGCCTCGCGCTGGGCGGGGTCGTCGAACATCAGCTTCTGGAAGACGAAGGGATGCGGCGCGTTGACGATGATCAGCCGCTCGATCCGGGTGGGGTTCTGCAGCGCCGCCATCCACGCGATCGCGCCGCCCCAGTCGTGGCCGACCAGGGTGAAGCGCTCGATCCCGAAATGATCGGCGAGCGCGATCAGGTCGGCGACCGGTTTGTCGGGCGTGTAGTTCTCCACCCCCTCGGGCTTGGAGGAGCGCGCATAGCCGCGCTGGTCGGGAGCGAGGACGAAATGATCCGCCGCCAGCGCCGGCACCTGATGGCGCCAGGTGCGATGCGATTCGGGAAAGCCGTGGAGCAGGATGATCGCGGGATGCGCGGGATCGCCCGCGACCTGGACGTCGAGCTCGACGCCGGTGGGAAGGGTGATGCGCTGCAGCTGTTCGGTCATCATCCTCTCCCGCTCAATTTGTCATCCCCGCGAAGGCGGGGATCCATTCTGGCTGGCTGTGGTGAGCCTCACCGGCTTCAGCGATAATGGATTTCCGCCTTCGCGGGAATGACGGCGATTGTCACGGATAACTCACCGTCTTCGGCACCTCCGGGATCGGGATGAACTCTTTGTCGTCGCCGGGCACCTTGGGGAAGCGGCCGGCCTGCCAGTCCTTCTTGGCCTGGTTGATGCGATCGCGGCTCGACGAGACGAAGTTCCACCAGACGTGGCGCGGGGTCGCGAACGCCTCGCCGCCGCACAGCATCACGCGCGCGCCGCTTGCCGAACGCAGCGTCGCCGCGGTACCCGGCCGCAGGACGTAGAGCGTCATCGGCTCCAGCGTCAGCCCGTCGAGCGTCGCTTCGCCGACCCCGACATAGACCGCACGCTCCTCGGCATCGGCATCGATCGGGATCGCTCCGCCCGCGGCGAGCTGGATGTCGGCGTAGATGGTGTCGGCATAGGTGGTGGTCGGCGCCCGGCGGCCCCACAGCGATCCCATGATCACGCGCGCCTTGGCGCATTCGTCCTCGACCACCGGCAGGTCGTCGCGGGTGACGTGCTCGAAGGCCGGGGCCATGTCTTCGACCGCCTCGGGCAGCGCGAGCCAGGTCTGGATGCCCGACAGCTCCGGCCCGTGCGCGCGCTCGTCGGCCGGCGAGCGCTCGGAATGGACGATGCCGTGGCCCGCCGTCATCAGGTTGACCGCGCCCGGCGCGATCCGTGCGCTGGTGCCGAGCGAATCGCGATGATCGATCGCGCCAGCGAAGAGGTAGGTGACGGTGGCGAGATTGATGTGCGGATGCGGTCGCACGTCGATGCCCGTACCGGCGTCGAGGATCGCCGGCCCCATCTGGTCGAAGAAGATGAAGGGCCCGACCATCGTCCGCGGCTTCGACGGCAAGGTGCGGTGGACCTTGAACCCGCCGAGGTCGTGCGTGACCGGAGCGATCGTGTGGATGAATAGGTCCTCGTTGGTCATGCCGCATCGAGCTCCGGATAGTGGCGGAAGATACCGTCGGTGTTGAACGCGATCCTGCGGTCGCTCTGCAAATAGGATCGGATGCCGGGAAGCTCGGCAACCCGATCGCGGATGCGGACGAGCGCGGGACAGTCGCCCTCGATCGCCGCCATCCGCCTCGGGAACATGTAACGCAGCCCTTCGACGACCTGGAACAGCGAGCAGTCGGCATAGGTCCAGCGGTCGTCGATCAGCCAGTCGCCGGCATTGGCGTTGGCGGCGGTCTCGAAATGACGGAGGAACTTGGGGATGCGCTCCTCGCGGAACTCCCGGGCGGCGCGTGCCGCCTCGGCCTTCTGGTCCTCGTAATAGAGGCCGGTGCCTACCGGGTGATGCACGTTGTGCACCTCGGCGACGAAGTCCGTGATCGTGAGCTGGAGCTGATGCAGCCAATAGCGGTCGGCCACCGTCGACGGCGCAAGGCCATGCCGTTCGCCGAGATAGAGCAGGATGGTGGCGACGTGCGCGATCACCGAGCCGTCGACCTCGAGATAGGGCGGCGCGAACGGCCCGCCGCCCTTGCTGCGTGCCTTCATGTCTTCGATCATCGCCCGGTCGCCCAGCTCGCGCGCGCAGTCGCGGTAGGCGATGCCCGCCGCCTCCATCGCCAGCCGGACGAACTCGCCGCGTCCCTGGATGCCGGTCCAGTACCAGAGGTTGTAGATCATCATGTCTCTCCGGGAGCACGCGCCCGGATCGCGAGCGCGTGAACGCGCTCGCGGAGCAGGTCGGCCAGCGCCGCATTCACCAACCGCTGGCGCGCGACGCGGTTCAATCCGGCGAAGGCGGGGCTTTCCACGATGACGGTGAAATGCGATTCGCCCGCCGGATTATGGCCGGCATGGCCGCGATGACTGGCGCTGTCGTCGACCACCTCGAGGTGCGTCGGGTGGAGCGCCTCGCGGAGGCGAACGGTGATTTCGGCGGCGATTGGGCCGGTGGCGGGAGCGGTCATCGCGTCTATATAGATGGTTTTGCGAGAGGTTTGAGTGGCGCGCGGAATACCTGGAAAGGATCGTCCCAACGCTCGCTTCCACGGCCGCGTGGAAGCGGAAGGCCGGTTGTGCGAGGAACCGGGCTGCGACGAACCCGGCGAGTTCCGCGCGCCGCCGCTGGAGGGCCCGGGCGCGCGCGGCGAGGGGCCGGTACGCTACCGCTGGCTGTGCCTCGAGCATGTCCGCGCGTTCAATGCCAGGTACAATTTCTTCAACGGCATGACGCCGGAGGAAATCCACGAGGCGCAGCGTCCCTATGCCGGCTGGGAGCGCGAAACCCGCGCCTTCGCCACCGCCGGCGCCGACCGTCCGCCGCGCTGGGCCGACTTCAGCGACCCGCTCGACGCGATCGGCGCGCGCTTCCGCGAGCGGATGGCGGCGGAGAAGGCGCGCGCCGACGGCAAGCCGCTCTTGCCCGAGGACCGCGCGGCGCTGCGCGTGCTCGGGCTCGGCGTCGATGCCGACCGCAAGGCGCTGCGCGCCCGCTATTCGGAGCTGGTCCGCAAGTTCCACCCCGACCGCAACGGCGGCGACCGCACCCATGAGGCGGCGCTGCAGAAGGTGGTCGAGGCCTATCAGCGGCTGAGGAAGGCGCCGGCGTTCGCGTGACCCAGTCCTCCCCGAGCTTGCTCGGGGAGGATTTGGAAGAACCCTAGCGCTCGATCCTCATCCGCTCCTGCCGCGCCACTTCCGCCGCGCTCGGTTCGGCGAGGGCAAACGATCCGATCGGCACCGGTCCGGCCGGCTCGTAGGTCGCGATCGCCACGCCGGTGGTCGCGACCTTGTGGTCGACGAGCCTCAGCGCGAACGGCGGCGTGCCCGGTCCGAACAGCCGCTTGCCGCCGCCGAGCACGACCGGGAAGGTCATCACGAACAGCCGGTCGATCAGCCCCGCCGCGAAGAGCTGCGGATAGAGCGTCGTGCTGCCCTGGATGAGCAGGTCGGGTCCGTCGCCGGCCTTGAGCTCGGCCAGCCGCGCCACGACGTCGCCGCCGACGACATGGCTGTTGTTCCACTCCAGCGGCGCGGCCGACGAGGTGACGACATATTTGGCGACCGCATTGAACTGGTCCGCGATCTCCTTGTCCGGCCCCTCGGTGGCATAGGGCCAGTGCGCGGCGAATATCTCATAGGTCTTGCGGCCGAGCAGCAGGTCGTAGGGCTGCGAGAACAGCCCGCCCATCGCCTCGCCCATCGCCTCGTCCCAGAAGGTCGTGGACCAGCCGCCGAGCGCGAAGCCGCCGGTCGGGTCCTCGCTGGGGCCGCCCGGCGCCTGCATCACCCCGTCGAGCGAGAGGAAGGCGCCGCCGATGATGCTACGCATCGACGGTCTCCCGCAGGCGCTGCGCCACCGCCTCGACCGGCGCATCGAGGACGCGCTCGATCTTGAGCTCATGCGCCGCGGTCATGCGGGCACCTGCTCGCCCCGGCGCGCGGCCTCGATCGCGGCGATGTCGATCTTGCGCATCGTCATCATCGCATCCATCGCCCGCTTGGCGGCGGCGCGGTCGGGATCGGTCGTCGCTTCCAACAGCACACGCGGCGTGATCTGCCACGAGAAGCCCCAGCGGTCCCTGCACCAGCCGCACGCGCTCTCCTGGCCGCCGTTGCCGACGATCGCGTTCCAATAGCGGTCGGTCTCGGCCTGGTCGTCGGTCAGGACCATGAAGCTGACCGATTCATTGGCCTTGAAGTTGGGCCCGCCGTTGAGGCCGACGAACTTCTGCCCCAGCACGGTGAACTCGACCGTCAGCTCGTCGCCTTGCTTGCCGCCGGGATAGTCGGTCGCCGCCTGGTGGGTCGGCCCGACGCTGCTGTCCGGGAAAGTGGCGGCGTAGAATTCGGCCGCCTTGCGCGCCTCGCCGTGATCGAACCACAGGCAGGTCACCAGCTTACCGTCAGTCATCTCGCTTCTCCTTGGGGATCGTGGTCAACGTGCGGGCTCGACCAGCCCGAAGGCGGCGCCCTGGGGGTCCTGGCAGAACGACACGCGCTCGCCGCCGGGGACCTCCATCGGCTCGTAATGGACCTTGCCGCCGCGGGCGCGGACCTTGGCCAGCGCGGCGTCGAGGCCGGGGACGCGGAAATAATAGTTCCACATCGTCGGCTGCTCGCGTCCCTGGCGGTTCATCACCGCGCCGATCATGCCCTCGCCGTCGCTGAGGAAGGCATAGTCGCCCTGCTCGCCCATCGGCATCGCGCCGTCCTTCCGCCAGCCGAACATCTCGCTGTAGAAGTCGAGCGCGGCGGCCTGGTCGGTGGTGGTGAGCTCGTTCCAGCAGCAATGGCCGAGGCCGGTGCGGTCCCATGCCCTGCTGTCCTCGGGGCTGGACCCGCGCATGATGTTGAACTTCACGCCCTGCGGATCCTCAACCAGCGCGAAGCGGCCGACGTCGGGGATGTCGGCGGGGCCGAAGTGGATCGCGCCGCCGAGCGACCTGATCTTCTCGGCCGAGGCATCGACGTCGTCGACAGCGACGTAGCCGAGCCAGACCGGCGGGGTGGGGGCCGGATTGGTCATGATCCCGGCGGCGCCGTCCTCACCCGCGCTGGCGACGATGTAGCCGCCGTGGCCGCCGGGGAACTCGGCGGTGGTCCAGCCGATCACGTCCTCGTAGAAGTGGACGGCCGCGTCGCGATCGGTGGTCAGCAGCTCGTACCAGATATGCGTGCCCTGCGGATTGGCCATGGCACTCTCTCCTTTAGTTGAAGCCTTTCCGTTCGCCCTTCGACAAGCTCAGGGCGAACGGATGACTATGTGCGTCCGGTCAGGCCTGGACGATCGGCTCGAAGCCGCCCCAGATCATGCGCTTGCCGTCGAACGGCATCTCCGCGGGCGGCTTCATCCGCTCGTCGGCCATCACCTTCTCCCAGCCGGCGTTGCGCGCCTCCTTGGACGGCCATTCGATCCAGGAGTAGACGACGTTCTCGCCATTCTCGGCGAGCACCGCGCCCTTATAGTCGGTGACCTTGCCGTCGGGCACGTCGTCGCCCCAGGCCTCGACCACGCGGACGGCGCCGTGTTCGCGGAAGATGCCCGCGGCCTTGGCCGCCATCTGGCGATAGGCCTCACGGTTCTCGGGCATCACCGGCACCAGGAAGCCGTCTGTGTACCCCGCGCCCCGGCCGTCGCCTTCCTCGACGATCGGCTCGAAGCCGGCGAAGATCATGCGTTGGCCGTCGAAGGGCATGGTCTTGCCCATCTCCTCCATGCGCGGGTCGCTCATCATCTTCTGGTTGGCGGCGTCGCGCGTCGCCTTGTCGGGATATTCGAGCCACGAGAAGACCACGACCTCGTCGTCCTTGGCCTTCACCGCGCCCTTCAGGTCGTTGACCTTGCCGTCCGGCACGTCGTCACCCCAGTTCTCGACGAAGCGGATCGCGCCGAACTCCCTGAACAGCGGCGCCGCGTCGGCGGCGTGCTTGCGATAGGCTTCCTTGTTCGCGGCGGGCACGGCCAGCACGAACCCCTCGATATAGGTCATCGTATCTCTCCTGCGTCTTGTCTGTGGCGGCATATCGTTTCGCGCTGCCGCCGGTGGCGCGATACTACGCGAAAGGGCCGGTGCCGGCGACCAGCGCGTGGCCCAGAATCGCCAGCACGGTGGTCGCGAAGGCCGTGACGCCGATCGCGATGCTGTCCCTGAGCCTCATCGCCGGCCTCCCTCGATCCGATCGCTCAGGCCGGCTCGGCGGCGAAGGCCGCCGTCGCCGCCTCGAGGTCCATGTACATCGGCTCGAAGATATGGCCGTCGAGGTCCTCGAAGCTGCGGCCGTACATGAAGCCCATGTCCTGCGGCGCGCGGACGTCGGCCTTGCCGCCGGCCTTCGCCGCCGCCTCGACGATCGCGTCGACCTCCTTGCGGCTGCCGCGGGAGAGCGCGATCAGCGCGCCGGTCGCCTCGCGAGCGTCGGCGACCGGCCGCGGAGTGAAGGTGCCGAAATAGTCGCGGCTCAGCAGCATGACGACGATCGTGTCCGACCATTGCATCGACGCGGCGGTGCCCTCCTGGCTGAAGCGCATGTCCCGGACGAAGCCGAGCGCCTCGTAGAAGGCGGCCGACTTCTCCACGTCGGCGACCGGCAGGTTCACGAAGATCATCTTGGTCATGGCGGCTCTCCCTTGAAAACGAATCGACGAAGGCGTATCTGCACGACTCAGTTATCAAAAGCAACTATGAAGTTAGAAAAAATGACTAAACGAGGAAGCGGCACGGAAAATCGGTGGTACGACGATGCGTGCGGCACCGCCTTCGCCATGGAGCTGGTGGGGGAGCGCTGGTCGCTGCTCATCGTGCGCGAGCTGATGTTCGGGCCGCGCCGCTTCGGCGAGCTGCGTCAGGGCCTGCCGGGGATCAGCGCCAATGTGCTGACGCAGCGGCTCGAGGGGCTGGAGCGCGCCGGTATCCTCAGGCGCCGCAAGCTGCCGCCGCCGGCCTCCGTTCAGGTCTATGAGCTGACGCCATGGGGCTATGAGAGCGAGACGGCGATCCAGGAGCTCGGCCGCTGGGCGACCCGCTCGCCGGCGCACGACCCGTCGCTGCCGGTATCGGCCGCTTCGATCATGCTGTCGTTCCGCACCATGTACGACCGCGAGCGGGCGAAGGGAATCGATGCGGCCATCGGTTTCCGCTTCGGCGACGAAGGCTTCGTCGGCGTGCTGACCGACGCGGAGATCAAGGTCCGCCGCGCCGAGCCGGAGGGCGATGCGGTGTTCGAGACCACGCCGATGGGCATGGCGGCGATCGTCTACGGCGGTCTTCCGATCGCCGCCGCCGAGGCCAACGACATGCTGGCGTTGAAGGGCGACCGCGCGCTCGCCGAGCGGTTCGTGACCCTGTTCCCGCTGCCGCCGAAGATCGAAATCGAAGCCGCTGCGGCTTGACCTTCGCGCCTTCCGTTCGCACTGAGCCTGTCGAAGTGCCGTTCCTCTGACTCGTGCGTTGAGGGGAGGACAGGGGCTTCGAGCTCAGTCCGAACGGTAGCGCATCATGACCGACATCCCCAACACCCAGCCCGACAGCCGCGAGACCACGATCCTCGACGCCCCCGACAAGGCGGTGAAGGTGCGCGAGCTGTTCGGCATCGACTCGGACATGGAGGTCCCCGCCTTCAGCGAGGCGGACGAGCGCGTGCCGGACCTCGACCCGGCCTATGTGTTCGATCCCGACACCACGCTCGCGATCCTCGCCGGCTTCGCGCACAACCGCCGCGTGATGGTGCAGGGCTATCACGGCACCGGCAAGTCGACCCACATCGAGCAGGTGGCGGCGCGGCTCAACTGGCCGTGCATCCGCATCAACCTCGACGCGCACATCAGCCGTATCGACCTGATCGGCCGCGACGCGATCGTGCTGCGCGACGGCCAGCAGGTCACCGAGTTCCGCGAGGGCCTGCTGCCCTGGGCGCTGCAGACGCCGACCGCGCTGGTGTTCGACGAGTACGACGCCGGCCGCCCCGACGTGATGTTCGTGATCCAGCGCGTGCTGGAGACCGAGGGCAAGCTGACCCTGCTCGACCAGAACCGGGTGATCCGGCCCAATCCCTTCTTCCGCCTGTTCGCCACCGCCAACACGATCGGCCTCGGCGACACCAGCGGGCTCTATCACGGCACCCAGCAGATCAACCAGGGCCAGATGGACCGCTGGAACATCGTGGTGACGCTGAACTACCTGCCCGCCGCGACCGAGGCGCAGATCGTGCTCGCCAAGTCGGGCGAGTACGACAAGCCGGGCGGCAAGGAGACGGTCGACAACATGGTGCGCGTGGCGGACCTCACCCGCCGCGGCTTCATCAGCGGCGACATCTCGACCGTGATGAGCCCGCGGACCGTCATCACCTGGGCGCAGAACGCGCTGATCTTCGGCGACGTCGGCTTCGCCTTCCGCCTGTCGTTCCTCAACAAGTGCGACGACGCCGAGCGGCCGCTGGTCGCCGAATATTACCAGCGCGTGTTCGGGACGGACCTGCCGGAGAGCGTGGTGGGGAAAGCTTGAGGAATCGGGTGGACTAACCTACTTAGTCCACAGGAGGTGCGCGATGGCCGAAGCCGATCCGCAGAAGACGTTCAACGTCCACGACGCCAAGACCCATCTGTCGCGGCTGATGGATCGCGCCCACGCCGGTGAGGAGATCATCCTTGCGAAGGCGGGGGTGCCCTATGCGAAGCTCGTGCCGATCGACCCGGTCGACCTGCCGCCGCGCAAGCCGGGTCGGCTTGCCCATCTGCGCGGTCAGATACCAACCGAGATCTGGTTCGAACCTGAATACACCGACGAGGAGCTGGATCGCTTCGAAGGCAAGTACGAGGACGATTGAGCTCTTGTCCTTCCTGCTCGATACCCATGCGCTGCTCTGGTGGTGGCTCGACGACGAGGCGCTCTCGACCACCGCTGAAGAGGCGATGAGACAGCGGGGCGAGCCGATCTTCGTCAGTCCGGTGTCCGCGGTGGAGATCGCGATCAAGGTTCGGAACGGCAAGCTTCCGGCGATGCGGGATTCGCTGCTGCAGTTCGATGAGCTGGTTCGTCGTGACGCCTTCACCCATCTGCCCGTCACCTATGCCCATGCTTGCGAAGCGGGTTTGATGCCCGGCGAGCACCGCGATCCTTTCGATCGACTGATTGCGGCACAAGGGCGTATCGAAAGATTGACCGTGATTACCCGGGACCCTCAGTTCACGACTTTCGGCTGCGAGACGCTCTGGTAATGGCCACCGAAACCCCTCTCGACCGCTTCAAGTCCGTCCTCGCCGGCACTGCCCGCGCCCTGTCGGGCAAGGAGGACGTCGAGCTCGCCTTCACCGCCGACGCGCCGAGCCAGGCCGGACGGCACCTCAAGGTGCCGATGCCGGCGCGCACCCTGCCGGCCGACCAGGTGGCGGAGGCGCGCGGCTTCGCCGACAGCTTCGCGCTGCGCCTGCGCCACCACGACTCGGCCCTCCACGCGCGCGGCGCCCCGCAGGAGGCGGTGGCGCGCGCGGTGTTCGACGCGGTCGAGACCGCGCGGGTCGAGGCGCTGGGAGCGAAGGGCTATGCCGGCATCGCCGACAACCTCGACCAGGCGCTGGCGATGCGGATGAGGTCCGACCCGATCGCCCGCGCCCGCTCGGCCGAGGAAGTGCCGCTGTCGACTGCGATCGGCCTGATGGTGCGCGAGCGCCTGACCGGGCGCGCGGCGCCGGAGAGCGCGGCCGCGGGCCTGGCGTTGGTGGCGGAGTGGGTCGAGGAGAAGGCCGGCGCCGAGCTCGATGCGCTCGGCCTCGCGATCGACGACCAGCGGGCGTTCGCCGAGCTGGTGTCACGCCTGCTCGAGGACCTCGAGCTCACCGAAGGCGACATGAAGCCCGAGGAGAGCGACGAGGGCGGCAGCGACGACGAGGGCACCGAGGAGCAGGAGCAGGACGAGGGCGACCAGGGCGAGGAGGAGGGCGCCGCCGGCGAGGGCCAGGTCGAGGCGCGCGGCGAGCAGCGCGACGCCGACGCCGACGACGGCGAGGGCAGCGAAGAGGCCGACGACAGCCTCGACGATGCCGAGGGCGAGCCCGGCGACGAGGGCGACGAGGGCATGATGCCGGTGCGTCCGAACCGCCCCTGGTCGGACATGCCGCCGCAGTTCGAGTACAAGGCGTTCACCACCCGCTTCGACGAGGTGGTGGCCGCGACCGAGCTGTGCGACGACGACGAGCTCGATCGCCTGCGCGCCTATCTCGACCAGCAGCTCGTCCACCTGCAGGGCGTGGTGACCAAGCTCGCCAACCGCCTCCAGCGCCGGCTGATGGCGCAGCAGGCACGCTCGTGGGATTTCGACCAAGAGGAGGGCTTGCTCGACGCGGCGCGGCTGGCGCGGGTGGTGGTCAACCCGATGCAGTCCTTGAGCTACAAGATCGAGCGCGACACCGAGTTCAAGGACACCGTCGTCACCATCCTGATCGACAATTCGGGATCGATGCGCGGCCGCCCGATCTCGATCGCGGCGATCAGCGCCGACATCCTCGCGCGCACGCTGGAGCGGGTCGGGGTCAAGACCGAGATCCTCGGCTTCACCACCCGCGCGTGGAAGGGCGGGCAGGCGCGCGAGGCATGGCTGGCGGCGGGCCGGCCGCCGCAGCCGGGGCGGCTCAACGACATCCGCCACATCGTCTACAAGCAGGCCGACGAGCCGTGGCGGCGCGCCAAGCGCAGCCTCGGGCTGATGATGCGCGAGGGGCTGCTCAAGGAGAATATCGACGGCGAGGCGCTGCTGTGGGCGCACCAGCGGCTGATCGCGCGGGGTGAGGACCGCAAGATCCTGATGGTGATCTCCGACGGCGCGCCGGTCGACGATTCGACGCTGTCGGTCAATTCGGGCAGCTATCTGGAGCGGCACCTGCGGCAGGTGATCGGCTGGATCGAGGCGCGCTCGCCGGTCGAGCTGGTCGCGATCGGCATCGGCCACGACGTGACGCGCTATTACCAGAAGGCGGTGACGATCATGGACGCCGACCAGCTCGCCGGCACGATGATCGAGCAGCTCGCCGGGCTGTTCGAGGAGGCGTGAGGGTCGCGCCGCCGGCTAAGCCCCTCCCCTTCAGGGGAGGGGTTGGGGTGGGGCCTCGCCCCAAGCGATATGGCCTGCCGCACTGCCCCACCCCCTACCCCTCCCCTAAAGGGGAGGGGCTATGAAGGTCACGTCTCCCCCCGGTGGCTTCGTCGGCCCGGTGAAACGCTCGATCACGATCGCCGGACACGAGACCTCGATCAGCCTGGAGCCGCTCTTCTGGCAAGCGCTGGAAACAGCCGCCGCCGACCGCGCATTGCCGCTGTCCGCGCTGGTCGCGGCGATCGACGCGGCGCGGATCGAGGCAGCCGATCCGCCCAATCTTGCCAGCGCGATCCGCAGCTGGCTGTTCCACGAGGCCGGCACGTCAACGCGGGTTTGAAACAGCCGTGCTCCTGCGAAGGCAGGAGCTCAGGCCACAAGCGACATCCCTGCGATCCAAAGCTCCTGCCTTCGCAGGAGCACGATTCCACTTATCCAGACGGGCTTTGCGAAACGCCTCCTACCGCCCCAGCAGCACCCGCGCCTGGCCCGCGATCTGCGCCAGCATCGCCGCGTTGGGCGCGGCGGCCAGCTTCGCCCGCCGGACCAGCTCGGCGAACTGGCGCACCCGCGCCGCGTTCGCCGTGAGCCACGCCTCGACCGCCGCCTCCGGGTCCTTGCCCTCGACGCGGCTCAGGAACTCCAGGCGAAGCTGCTGGAAGTCGCGCGCGAGACCCGCGATCAGCAGCCGTTCCCACGGATCGCCGGTGGTGATCCGCGCCGACACCGTCTGCGCCCAGTCGAGCCCCAGCGCCTGCCCGAGATGGGTGAAGGCATGGGTCAGCCGAATCTCGTCGATCCCCCGCGCCGCCCCCAGCGCGGCGAGGCCGATCGCCCCGTCGAGCTCGAACAGGCGGACGATCTTGCGCGCGAGCGGCCTGGGCGCGCCGGCCTCTTCCAGCAGCGCGGCGATACGCTCGCTGCCGGCGCGCGCCTCGGCCTTGAGCAGCGTCTTGACCTGGCGGTCGAGCGAATCGACTCCGGGCTTCAGCCGCTTGACCACCTCGCCCGGCCCTTCGCCGGGGCGCTGGGCGCGGAGCAGGTCGGCGATGTGGCTGCGCACCGCCGTCGCCGCCTCGTCGAACAGCGCGATGCGCGCGCCTTCGCCGATCGCGGCGGTCTCGATGTCCTCCCACAGGCCGGGCAGCCCGAAGATGCGCTCGGCGGCGACGAACATCGCCGCGATGTCGCCCATCGACGCGCCTTCCTCCTCGGCGAGCTCGAACGGGTGGAGCACGCCCATCCGGTTGACCAGCCGGTTGGCGAGCTTGGTCGCGACGATCTGTCCCCGCAGGCGATGCTCGTCGATCGCCTTGCCGAACTTCTTGCGCATCGCCGCTGGGAAAGCGGCGTGGAGGTCGGGCGCCAGCTCGGGATCGAGCCCGAGCCCGCGCTCCTCGACCGCATCCTGCAGCGCGAGCTTGGCGGTGGCGAGCAGCACCGCCAGCTCGGGCCGGGTCATGCCGCGGCCCTCCTGCGCGCGGCGCAGCAGGTCCTCGTTGGTGCCGAGCCCCTCGACCCTGCGGTCGAGCCGGCCCGACGCCTCGAGCATCTCGATCACGCGGACATAGCTCGGCACCGCGATCGCGCCGTCGTTCTCCATGGTGGAGAGCGCCAGCGTCTGCAGGCGATTGTCCTCCAGCACCAGATGCGCGACGTCGTCGGTCATGCTCGCCAGCAGCTTGTTGCGATTGGCGAAGCTCAGGCGTCCCTCGTTCATCTCGCGGTTGAGCGCGATCTTGATGTTGACCTCGTTGTCCGAGCAGTCGACGCCGGCCGAATTGTCGATGAAGTCGGTGTTGATCCGCCCGCCGAGCGTGGCGAAGGCGATGCGGGCGGCCTGCGTCACGCCCAGGTTCGCGCCCTCGCCGATCACCTTCGCGCGCACCTGCTCGGCATCGACGCGGAGGCGATCGTTGGCGGGATCGCCGACGGCCACGTTGTTCTCCGCCGCCGCCTTCACATAGGTGCCGATGCCGCCGAACCAGATCAGGTCGACCGGCGCCTTGAGGATCGCCGAGATCAGCGCGCCGGGCTCGTAGCTGCCGGGGGCGAGGCCCAGCACCTCGGCTGCCTGCTTGGAAAGCTTGATCGTCTTCTCGGTGCGCGCGAACACGCCGCCGCCCTTGGAGATGAGCTTGGGGTCGTAGTCGGCCCAGCTCGACCGCGGCAGCGCGAACATGCGCGCGCGCTCCTGCCAGCTCGCCTCCGGATCGGGCGAGGGGTCGATGAAGATGTGGCGGTGGTCGAACGCCGCGACCAGCCTGATCGCCTTCGACAGCAGCATCCCGTTGCCGAAAACGTCGCCCGACATGTCGCCGCAGCCGACCACGCTGACCGGCTGGCTCTGGACGTCGATCCCCATCTCGCGGAAGTGGCGCTGGACCGAGATCCAGCCGCCCTTGGCGGTGATCCCCATCGCCTTGTGGTCATAGCCGTGCCCGCCGCCCGAGGCGAAGGCGTCGCCCAGCCAGAAGTTGCGGCCGATCGCGATCTCGTTGGCGACGTCGCTGAAGGTCGCGGTGCCCTTGTCGGCGGCGACGACGAAATAGGGGTCCTCGCCGTCGAGCACGCGCACCTTGTCGGGGTGCGCCACCTTGCCCTCGACGATGTTGTCGGTGACCGACAAGAGGGTGCGGATGAAGATGCGGTAGCTCTCGGTCCCTTCCGCCAGCCAGGCGTCGCGGTTCGACGGCGCCGGCAGCAGCTTGGGGTAGAAGCCGCCCTTGGCCCCCGTCGGCACGATCACCGCGTTCTTGACGCGCTGCGCCTTCATCAGGCCGAGGATCTCGGTGCGGAAGTCGTCGCGCCGGTCGGACCACCTGAGCCCGCCGCGCGCGACCGGGCCGGCGCGCAGGTGGATGCCCTCGACGCGCGGGCTGTAGACCCAGATCTCGCGCCACGGCAGCGGCGCCGGCAGGCCCGGCACCCTGGCGCTGTCGAGCTTGAAGGCGAGCGCCTCGGCGGCCGCCGGCGCGAAGGCGTTGGTCCTGAGCGTCGCGTCGACCACCCCGCGGATGGTGCGCAGGATACGGTCGTCGTCGATCGCCGACACCGCGTCGAGCCCGACCTCGATCGCACGGTCCGCCGCCTCGATCTTCGCTTCCGCCCCCTTCGCCTGCGCCGGGTCGTGTGCCGCCTCGAACCGCTCGATCAGCGCGGTGGCGACCTTGGGCGCCCGCCGCAGCGCGTCGACCACGGTGGCGAGGCCATAGGGCAGGCCCGTCTGGCGCAGATAGCGAAACCACGCCCGGAACAGCACGACCGAGGCGGGCTTCATCCCCGCCTCGACGATCAGCCGGTTGAAGGCGTCGTTCTCGGCGCGGCCCTCGAGCACCGCGTCGACCGCGCCTTCGATCGTCGCGATGTCGCAGCGCAGCGCGCCGCCCGGCAGCGCCACGCCGAAATCATGGATATAGGCCCGGTCCTCGCCCGCAAGCTGGGTCGGGATCTCCTCGATCACGCGGAAGCCGAAGTTCTCGAACACCGGCACCGCGTCCGACAGCGGCAGCGGCCCGCCCAGCCGATAGAGCCGCACGCGCAGCACGTCGGGCTGCGCGGGATCGGCGACGATGCGCACCGCGCGCGACCCGGCGTCGGTGAGCTCGGCGAGGCGCAGGATGTCGCGCGCCGCCTCCTCGGGCGAATAGGCGAGGCGATAGCCGTTGGGAAAGGCATTGGCGTAGCGCAAGGTCAGCCGCGCCGCGCGGGCATCGCCGGCCAGCGCCGCCAGCGCCGCTTCCACCGCCGGCGCCCAGCCGCGCACCATCCGCACGAGCTCGGCATCGAGCTTCGCCACGTCGGGCGTCCGCCCGCTGCCGCGCACGTCGAGCGTGTAGCGGATCAGCGCGACCACGCCGTCCTCCAGCGCGATCGACCAGTTGAGCACGGTCGCGTCCGCCGCCTCGGCCAGCATCTCGCCGATGCCGATCCGGCGCGCGGTGGTGACGTCGTCGCGCGGCAGCCAGACGAAGGCGAAGATGTGCCGTCCCAGCGTCGATCGCACCAGCTCCAGCTTGGGCCGCGGCCGGTCGGCGAGCGACATGGCGGTGAGCGTCAGCCGCTCCAGCTCCGCTTCCTGGAAGGCGGTGGTGAGGTCGTGCGGCAGCGCGCTCAGCGCGTGCGCCATCGCCTTGCCGGTATGGCCCTTGGGGTCGAAGCCGAACTTCGCCTCCAGCGCGCACAGCCGCTGGCGCAGCACCGGCACCGCCTCGGGCGGGCTGTGCAGCGCCGCGCTGGTCCACAGCCCGGCGTGGAGCGACAGGCCGACGGCCTTGCCCGCCTCGATCAGCGGCAGCAGCACCAGGTCGAGCGGCACGCGGCGGTGCACGGTCGAGATGCAGTTCGACTTGAGCAGCAGCGGCGCCGCGCCGCCCTTCTCGAACCATTCGAGCGCGAGCTTGCGCGAGGCGTCGGCGAGCAGCGGCACCGCCAGCTCGTGGCGGGCGAGGCCGAGCCGGTTGTTGGCCTTGCCGTCCCGCTGCCATTGCTCGTGGCCGAGCAGCGTCATGTTCTTGTCGTGGAACCATTGGAGCAGCTGCGCGCCCTCGACGTTGTCGGTCGCCGTCAGCCGCTCGGCATCGAGGCGCATCGCCGCCTGCAGCGCCGGCCAGTCGTCGACGGCGCTGCGGACATGGCCGAGGTTGCGCTCCAGCTCGGCGATCAGCGCGTTGCGCGTGCGCGCCTCGGCGCGGCGCAGCTCGATGTAGATCATCGATTCGCGCCCGCCCTCGCCGATCGCGGTCAGCGTGCCCTTGGCATCGCGCGTGACGGGGAGGACGGGGTGGATGATGCGGTCGATCTGGATGTCATGGGCGGCGATCGTCGCCGCGATCGAATCGACCAGGAACGGCATGTCGTCGTTGACGACGGCGAGCCGCATCCGGCGCTCGCGCCCCTCCGCCTCGATCGGCTCCAGCGCGATCGCCGGCCGGCCGGGCGGGCGGGTCGCGCCTGCCCCGGCGACGAAGCCGGCGGCTTCGGCCCGGTCCGCCTTGCTCAGTCCTTCGATCTCTCCCGGGAGCGCACCTTCGGTCAGTCGGGCGGCGAGCGCCTGCGACAGCGACTTGATCGTTTGTCTTGCCATGGCCGCCGCCTACGCCGGGGATGTGACCGGCTCAAGGCTTGTTGCGGGTGCGAATGTTATGCTGCAGCGCGGCGGGCGGCGCGGTCGGTCAGCGCCCGGTCCTCGTCGATCGCGACCACGTCGAGCGCGCCGTCGGCGGCCTTGCGCGCGAGCAGCACGACGAACTCGCCGTCGACCTCGCCCAGCTCGATGCGCGCGAGCGGCGGGCGGCGGCGCAGCTCCGCGGCGATCGCGTCCCAGCCGCCGGCCTTCTCCGCCGGCCGGCGCGCGGCGCGCTCGGCGGCGACCACGCCCTTGATGCCGCCCCGAAAGCTCTCGAGGAACGCCACCAGCGCGGCGGGCTCGACCTGGCAGCGCCCGGCATGGGTCAGCACGGTGGCGAACTCGGTGAGGCGCGTCTTGTCGTAATCGGCGCCGAACACGAGCTTGACGATCGGCGTCATCGGCGCGCGGGCCTGCGCCTTGATCCCGGCTTCGCCCAGCAGCGCGGCATAGCCCTCCGGGTCATCGTCAGCGGCGCGGGCGAACTCATAGGCGCGGGCGAGCGCGCGGTAGAGCGCCGCGCGGCTGCGCGTCTCGGTCGAGGTGGCGGCGACCGCCCATTCGCGGGCGGCGGTCAGTCGGTCGGCGAGCGCGGCATCGGCCGGCAGCGGCTCGTCCCCCGGAAGCGCGCCCGCCTCGCCGGCAACGCCCGAGCTCGGCCCGTCGGCCCACACCGGCGTGGCGGCGGGCGCGGCCGGCGCGGCGCGATGGGCGGCGGCAAGGTCGGCGGTCAGCTTCGCCTGGGTATCGGCGTCGACCATCTCCTTCCAGTTGATCACGCCGTAGATGAAATCGATCGTGTCCCCGTCCGAACCTGCGTCGGACGAGAAGGGCATCAGGATGCCGCGGTAGAGCGTATTGTGCCCGCGCGTGCCGACGAACTCGGCCTCGAAGCCGATCGGCGCCTGATTGGCGATGATCTGGAGATAATGGTCGGTAAGGCGCGACAGCAGCGAACGGCCGGGCACCTCGGCGATGCGGCCGATGCCGGCGTCGATTCCGCATTCCTCGCGCAGCGCCTTGCCGAGGAACTGGATCCTGGGATCCTCGACGCTCTCGGTGAAGTCGAGCAGCACGCTGTGCGGCCCGAAGTCGGCGATCGAGGCGGGCTCCAGCTCCTCGATCGACGGATAGGCGCGCCCGCGCAGCAGCGACACCCAGTGATTATAGGCGCGCACGTGCATCCGCCGCTCGTCGCCGCCGACGTCGAGCGTGGCCTCGCTCACCGTGCCGTCCCGATCCGGGGTCTCGTCGGTGTCGAACCGATCGTCGATGCCAAGCGAACTATCCATGCACCTGTCCTTCGCCGGACGCGGCGGTGCCGCCCCCATTCGTGAGCAGGTCTGCACCGGATGTGGTAAACAGGACGTAAAGCCGCGGCGGGGCCGCAACGCCGCTTGCGCGAGCGCCCCCGCGCTGCTAAGCGCCGCCGCCTCGACCGGCCCGAGCGGCGCCGGCCGCGGGCCGCCTTAGCTCAGTTGGTAGAGCATCGCATTCGTAATGCGGGGGTCACAGGTTCGAGTCCTGTAGGCGGCACCAGCACCGCCGTGGCTACTACGCCACGGCCCGAACGGCGCATTTCAGCCGTTTAGAAAAGTTCGTGCGATTTCAGAGTCGTAGGTGCGGCGGCCCAATTCGGCATAGAGTGTTCGAGTCCTATGCGGTGGTAAGGCCGCTTAGCGCCCTAAACTTCGACGTTCCGGTTCAGTCTGCCTGATCCTAAAAGCGGTCGTATGTTCAGCACGGACCAACGGCCGAGAATGGGGTGGTTTGCTGTCGGGCAGCTTTCAGGGTGGCAAGCCACCGATGCAGACTTTCATCTGAGCACTAGCAGACGACAGCTCGGCGCCCCGGTTCCAGTCACTCAGGATTGGATATGCTTCCCACAACCAGACATTCGTTCAGCCTGATGAGCTACGTCCATTGTGGACTCTTGATCCTCGGCTACGCGACACGATCGTCTTCAACGACGCCTTTCAAACGCCCAAGAGCGTCTTCCCACAGGCTGGATACTTCATCGAGAAAGTTACGCGCTTCCCGTAGCGCTCCAGATCTGCAGGTGTAGCGATTTTCGCGCCCCGTCCGTACGCTGCTGACCAAGCCTGCATGCTCCAAGACGTGCAGGTGCTTGGCCACGGCTTGTCGGCTCAGGCCAGTGTCGCCGGTGAGCCTGATAATGGAGTGCGGATGACCGGCCGCCAACATCAAAAGCAGCGACAGTCGCGTGGGATCACCGAGTGCCGAAAAGACGTCAGCTTGCCGGCGTAGTGCCTCAGCCTTCGACATGCGCCGCGATGTGTCCGGACTGGATGTCCCATCCCGTTTCGTTCCCTCGCATCACACTTGCGCGTCGGTCGGGCGGGAGAGCGTCGAAGCCGCTCTCGGTGATGGTCAGCTTCGTACCCTCCCCGGCAGGCTCGAGATGAAATTCAACCAGCATTGTAGGAGCCTCCGGAAGATTCACCTCGCCGCCATCAGCATATGGCCAGGTGAACGCGAAATGGTTGGGCCTCTCCATACGAGTAGTTGTCGACGACCAGGGTGCGCCCTCATGGCCAGGGTACGTCATCTTGCCGGTCGTAACCTCGCCTACGATGAATGGACTATCGAGAGCGACGCGGAACCAAGCACCGAACTCCCGGTGATCAGTGATTGCCCGCCAGACCCGCTCTATCGGGGCTCTCAGGAAGATGGTCTTATGAATGCTGTCAGACATGGGCAACCTCCAGGTTGCTCATCAGTAGCCCGAGGGAACGCAAAACGCAACCGAAAGGTTGCCCATCACCGCACCGCTAATCGAACACGGATGCGCTCATCGGTTCGGAGGCCCGCATGGCCAACAACGCCTGCTCTGGCACAAAAACTGCTGCAAAGCAGACCGGGCAGATATCGGCCCGGCCCGGCCGCAAGCCAAGGCATGAATAAACGACCGCATTCGAGAAGATCGAGGCGCATGTTGAACGGCAATAACTGGGCGTTTGCCGCCTGTCCGCTGCTAGCGTGGCTTCGCCACCGGCGAATGGCTTCTAACGGGTGGTTAGGTGCCGGGCGGGTTTTTGGGTGGCGGGGCTAGGAAGCCGCCGTTGTCCAACACGTCTCCAGCTGTTTGAACGAAGCATCTACCCAGGCCGCAAGTGGCGAGCCGGTGTTCGAGCTGATCGTCAAGTTGCCCATGTTATCCGAGGACGGAGCGGTGAGGGAATATCCAATGCCGTCTAACGTAATCGACATCGATTGATCCGGCAGACCATAGGGTGCTGGCGAGGGCATCTTTATATTGCGCATGCCGATGATCACGGAACGGACAGCGGGGCAGGTTGCACTGTCAGCCCATTTGATTTCAGGCTTTCCTCTAAGCGAGCGTTTGGTGAAGCGCAGCTTGTATCGAAATTCCGCCTTATCACCCCTGTCGCCTGTTGCGATCTCGACGGTCTCTCTGACATGACTCAGTGCCCCGGATCGACTAAATTGCGCCCACCTTCGGGGCAATTCGGGCTGAAGGTCACTCCCTGACAGGACGAGCAAGAACGGCAGCATGGAAACCTCCGAACGTCAGCTCGCGAAAACATCGCACGAAACCCATTTGCCCGCAAATGCGTCGTGAGCGGACGCTCCCTTCGCCCAGGGCTTCACTGACGGCATTGCGCCCCAATTGCCGCCATTCCGCCCGCCCGTCGGCGATCCCGAAAGCGGCCGTAGGTTGAGCCGATCGGGGACAGGATAGTGAACGGTCCGACCGCTTTCAGGAGAAGGGTGCATTAGCCGCCGTTGCGCGGCGGCGCGCCTGGCAGCGCGCGCTCCCTCTCAGCCAGGTCGCCCCTCACCCATGTGGCGACGGCGTCAATGAACAACCGCTCCGGGTCGCTGCGGTTCGCCTCCACATGGATGAGCGCACTCTCCACGACAAGCGTCCGGCTGCGGTCGGCCCGGTCGCGAACGGAATGCGCCAGCTCGGACAGCGACAGATAACGCTCATCCGCTGGCCGGGAAAACCATTCCGACGAAACGCGGCCGATCCGCTGGCCGCGGCCGACATCGACCTTGTAGCCACCGCTGGAGTCGCGGCGGGCATCAAGACTGAAACCTGGGTCATGGGACCAATCTCCATGACGGGCGCCGGAGACCTCTTCTCCAACCTTCAACCTGTCACGGAAAAATTCCTCCGCACTCTCGCTCTCGGGGGGCGTTGCGGGGTCTCCCCGCAGAAGGGGTCGGCCGAGACCGTGGGCTCGGCCGCAGGGGAAGGCTTTCCCCTCTCGTGATGTCGGTGAGCGCCGGTTGGCCCGCTTTAATCCCGAAGGCTGCCAAGGACCCCGGCCATTGAAGGCGATAGATGCAGCGCAGTGGGAGCCTGCTCAGCGAGCGATGCGGGAGCATCGCTCCTACTCATTGCAAACGATCCGTTGAAGATAAATCAACTGATTTCCCGCTTATTGTGAAGCGGCATCCCCTCCATCTTCAGGGTGCGGCGCCAACATCGATCGCGTGATGAACGGCGAACATCGCCATGCAGCGCACCCGTCGCGCAAACACTGAGGAAGGAATATTTGATGACTGAGCTGACTGGAAAACGCGCACTTGTGACCGGAGGGTCACGCGGGATTGGTGCGGCCATTGCGGTTGCGCTGGCGGAAAAAGGCGCAGACGTTGCCATCACCTACGCGCATTCCGCCGGCCGTGCGGCAGAGGTGGTGGAATTGATAAAGAGGAAGGGCCGTGCCGCCGTTGCAATCCAAGCCGATAGCGCAGATCCGATTGCAATCAAGCGCTCGGTGGACGAGGCAGTGAAAGCCCTTGGGGGTCTTGATATCCTCGTCAACAACGCCGCGATCGCTACCTACAAGGACGTTGCGGACTTCACAGTCGACGAGATCGACGCGCTCTTTGCCGTCAATGCGCGGTCTCCGATCCTGGCATCTCAGGCGGTCATGCCCCACCTCACTGCCGGGGGGCGCGTAATCACGATCGGGTCCGCCGGCGCCGAACGAATTGTTGGGCCATCGACGGTTTACTCGATGACGAAATCCGCCCTCCAATCATTTACGCGGGGTTTGGCGCGCGAACTGGGTCCTCGTGATATCACCGTCAATCTGGTGCAGCCTGGTTCAACGAACACGGAAATGAACCCCGCCGAAGGCGAGTTCGGTGATTTCCAGCGGGCGTTGATCCCACTGGGGCGGTATGGCGAGCCGGAGGACGTGGCAGCTGCGGTCGCATTTCTCGCGTCGAATGCCGCGCGCCAGATCACGGGCACCATCCTGACGGTTGATGGAGGTACGCTTACCTAAAACCTGGCCCATTACAGGGAGGGGCTGCGATCGTTCTATCGCGAAACTGGGTGAGATTCCCGGCGCTCGCAGCCACCTCGGTCAAAATCTCCTGTGGTCCGCCCAAAGGCTGATGCCAAAGTATGATCCCGGGCACCCGACGAGCTATGGGCTAACAGAACCCGCGCATATATCCCTATGGGGCACCTCGCTCCGCTCCGGCGGCATCGGACCTTTCAACGCCTGATTGGAAGGAGGCAATGCAGGTGCCCATCATTTTTTCTGAGACAATCGTCAGGGGGGATGGATTGCGCCGGCTTATTTGAGGCTTCCAGCGAACCGTGCGCTGATGCGCTCTCGACGAAAGTGCTCCGTGTAGAAGTCGATGAATGCTCTGGTCTTGAGCGGTTGTAAGGAGCGACCTGAGTAGTAGAGCGATATCGATCCCGCATCGGCATACCATTTCGGTAGGATGCGTTTCAGCGCGCCGCTCTCCAAATGCGGAAGCGCGTCCGGCATAGCCACCATTGCGATACCAAGCCCCGCAAGGGCCGCTTGGATCATGGGGGCGGAATCGCTCATAACGATTGTCTCCTTCAACAGCGCGCGCTCCTCATCACCCTGAGCATTCCGCATCATCCATTGTCGGATACGGCCCGATGTCGAGAAGCGCATGAGAATCCCATCGTATTCAGCGAGATCGGCCGGGCTCGTCGGTAGAGCTTTTCTGCCGAAATAGCTCGGCGCGCAGACGGCGACGACGTGAACGGGCGCTAGTGCCTTGGCGACAATTCCGGGATTTAGATCAAAGCCTCCGCCGATCGCGACGTCGAAGCCCTCCGCAACCAAGTCGACCTGGCGGCTGTCGAAATGCCAATCGGGCCGGATGCCCGGATACCTGCTGAGAAATTCTGGCAGCGCGGGAAGGACGTAGCCCATGGCGAAGGAGAGGCTCATGCTCACTTTCAGGACGCCGACTGGCTCGCCCTTGATCTGCGAGGCGCCGTCGATCGCGCTTTGAAGATCGGCAAGGCTGTCGCCGATGCTTTGCAAGAAGGCTTCACCCTCTTCCGTCAGGGCCAACTTGCGTGTCGAGCGATGGAATAGCCGCACGCCCAGATTTCGTTCGAGCATGCCGACGTTCCGGCTGATTGCCGCCGGCGTGAGGGAAAGTCGGCGAGCCGCGCCTGAGAAGCTGTTTGCCTCCGCGCTACGGACGAACGCTTCCAAGTTGGCGAGTGTCTCCATGTGAATCAACCTTCAAGCAAGAATTGAAACTCAAACAATCCATCTACGACTTTTGATATGCCTATCTGCGGTCCATTTTCTGGTCAACGGAACCACGTGGTTGAAGGACTGGCTCGTGACGATTGGTATTATCGGCGCAGGCAACATCGGCGGTGCGTTCGCGAAGGCGTTAGGCAAGGCGGGCATCGAGGCTGTCATCGCGAACAGCCGCGGACCTGACAGCATTGCGGAGCTCGTCTCCACGTTCGGAGGGCCAATTCGGGCTGGGACGGTCAAGGAAGCGGCAGCACAGGACATCGTTCTTGTGGCTGTCCAGTGGTCGAAAATTCCCGGCGCGCTCGCGGATCTGGATTTCGGCGGCAAGGTCGTGATCGATGCCAATAACCCCATTGAGGCGCCGCTCTATCGCCCGATCGATCTGGGTGGCCGCATCTCGTCGGATGTATTTGCGGACCTCGTTCCCGGTGCGCGGGTCGTGAAGGCGTTCAACCATCTTACCCCGGCCCAATTGTCGGGCGATCCGCAATCGGAAGGCGGCAAGCGCGTCCTCTTTTATTCGGGTGACGATCGGCGGGCCAAGGCAGAGGTCGCCGCCATGATCGACCAGATCGGCTTTTTCGGCATCGATCTCGGCTCGATTTCAATCGGCGGTCAACTCGTACAATTCCCCGGTGGCCCCCTGCCGGCGCTGAATCTCGTCAAGTTCGGCTGACTCGCCTTCTGACCAAGACCTTCATCAAGGATGCGCAGTAGCATCTCACGAAGCGCTTTCCCTTTCGAAGACTTTACCGCGAAAGCCGGCCAGCTGCTTACACGGTCGCTCAGCCTTTCGGTCGGGCGCGTAGAGATAGGCGACGGCGGGGCGGATCAGGGCGCTTCCCGGGTTTCAGGGATCGGAGTTGACTACGCCGAGGGGGACAGATGCTGGCGATGACCCGTTTCAGCGGCATGTGTGATCGCCTCGAGCACCCGGTGACGATCGAGCGCGACCGCGAAGTCCGGCGCATCTGCGGTTCCGTCGCGGAGGTCGGCGGCGAGCTGGGCGTAGAGGCGGGCGACACCCGCCGCGGGCGCGTCGAGTTGCAGGTCGGGAGCCGCATATGCGGGTGGGACCTGTAGCCGCTGGACAGGCTCGCTGCCGCTGCGCAACGTGATATTGACATCGCCGAAGTGGATGTAGCCCGACGCCGTCTCCACGTGGAGGCTGCCTTCGGTGCCCTGGATCTCCCACACCATCGCCGAGCCGGCGGGCTGGCTGGCACTGTAGTGCAGCGAAGTGACAATCCCGCCTTCGAGAACGCCGGCGACGACGATCTCGTCCGGTGCGTCCTTCGGGAGGGACGTGCCATCCGAGAGGCGGACGCCGTCGCCGCGCTGATTGGCGACGATGGCGGACAGGCTCTTGAATGCGCCGAGTACGTGCGCGAGCGGTTGGAGCGCGTGGCCGAGCATGATGCTTTGAAGCGTGGCGCCATTCTCTGCGCGAGCCATGTACTCGAACGGCGGGTCATATCGGCCGACCCACATGTCTTCGTTCAGATGCGCTCGGATGCTCGTGCTGAGCGGCATGCCGATCACGCCCTGCTGAATGAGGTCGCGAAGGTAGCGGATCGGCGGGTGCAGGCCGCCCTGCAACCCAATAACCGTCTTCAGCCGACGTTCGCGGGCAAACCCCTCCAGAGCTTCGGCTTCCGATAGGTTTCGCGCGAGCGGCCATTCGCAATAGACCATCTTGCCCGCGGCGAGCGCGTCAGAAACGATCTGCTTGTGATCCGGCACCTTGACCGCAACCACCACCAAGTCGACCTCCGGCCGCAGGACCAGCGCCTGATGTGTGTCAAAGGCGAGATCGGCGCCCAGTCGGCTAGCGGTTGCGTTCGCACTCTCCATACGGGTCGTGCTGACGGCGCGGATCTGGAACGCCTCGAGCGCCCGCAGCGCCGGGACGTGAGCAGTTCCGCCCCAGCCTCGATCGGCGCTGGCGCCGACGATGCCGACGCCGATCCGGGTGTTTGCTGAATTGGTCATGTAGGCGCGCTCCTGTCTGGTGCAGCCCAGGCAATGCTCGCCCGTGCTGCTTCACCATGGTTCGTTTCCGGACGAGTGCTGGGGCGCATAGCGAGTGACCAAGCATTGCCGTTCGCGTTGCGGCTGCGTGGGTTTGAGCCCAAGTGACGCAAGCGCAGGGAGTTAAACGTGAGCCCAATGGGCCTCGAGTTCGCGCGCGACATCGGCCGGACGCTCGATCATCGGCCAATGCGAGGCGCGCAGCTTCACGACGGCGCGTGCGTGTGTGGCATTGCCCAGCTCATCGGCGAAGCGGTGCGGCAGAAACGGATCGTCCAGGCCCCAGATCACCAGCGCTGGCGCGGTCATGCTGCTCAAACCCGGTTTCCACTCCGCACCGACCTCGATTGCGGAGCGGTAAAGTGCGAGAATACTTGCCCGCATAGTGGCATCGAGATGCCGAACCGATTCATCCGCCGCATCTTTCGGCATCTGTGCCTCGACGAGTTTCGCCGCAAATTCCTCGAGGTCGAGATCCTTCATCCATTGCTCGCCCTCACCTGGCGTCTGCCAGATCTTGGCGAGATAGTGCCACGGATATTCCGGATCGATCGGACCGCTGATGCCGGTCCAGGTCCGCACCAGATCCGGTCGGATCGACGCGAGGCGACCCGTGAGCAGGCAGCCCCAGTCATGACCGACGAGATCTACGGGTTCGCCGATCTCAGCGATCCGGTTGATGAGCCACTCGAGATACTCTTCCTTTGTTGACCTGAAGTCCGACGGCAACGGATTGCCAAAGCCGGGGAGATCGACCGTGATAATGTCATTGCGCTCAAGATGAGAGCGGACGGTGTCCCAGAGCCGGTGGGTGTCGGGTACGCCGTGGACGAGGACTGCAGGCATGTCGCTATCTCCTGATGATTGTTATCAGGAGAATAGGGAGGTGGGAGCGTTGCGGAAGCCGGCGTTGGAGAAACCCGGCGTTGCCATTAGTGGAACCCTCGCCGCCGTGCGCTCTGTGCGAACGCTGGCAACTAGACTACATATCTTGCTCTGCCGCCCGGTTCAGCAGCCAGCCCGGATACTCTATCGGAAGGCGGCTGGCTGCGCCCAGGCGGCGCATGGCGTCCGTATCGAGATCGACCTCCGCTGCCTGTAGATTCTCGTGCAACTGCTCGACGCGCTTTGCCCCTATGATGACGGTGGACACCACGGGCTGTTCTAGCAGCCATGCTATAGCGATCTGCGCGAGCCGGCGGCCATGCTTGATCGCGACTTCCTTCAACACGCCGATCAGCGGTTCTCCACGGACGCGATCGATCGGTGGAAAGTCGAGCGTGGTCTGGCGCGCCGCCTCAAGATTGCCGCCATCGGCATATTTGCCGCTGAGATAACCACCGGCAAGCGGGCTCCAGACCATCATGCCGACCTGTTCGGCGGTCAGCAGCGGCACGATCTCGCGCTCCACGTCCCGGCCGACGAGCGTGTAATAGGCCTGGAGCGAGGTGATCGGCGCCAGGTTACGCACCCGCGCGATGCCGATCGCCTTCATGATCTGCCAGGCAGCCCAGTTCGAAAGCCCGATGTATCGAACGTCACCGGCACGCACGAGTGTGTCGAGCGCCTCCAGCGTCTCCTCGATCGGAGTCGCGGGATCGAAGGCGTGAACCTGGTAGAGGTCGATATGGTCGAGCGCTAACCGGCGCAGGCTGGCATGGCATTCGCTCAGGATGTGTCGGCGCGATGCGCCGCCCTGGTTCGGCCCTTCGCCCATCGACGAGGCAACCTTCGTGGCAACGATCACGTGATCCCGGGCGACGCCGATGTTCCTCAGCGAGCGGCCGAGAATCTCCTCGCTCCGGCCGTGCGCGTAGACATTCGCCGTGTCGAACAGGTTCACGCCCGCGTCGAGCGCAGCGCCGACCAGCGCATCGGCATCCTCCTGTCCCAGTTTGCCGACCTGTCCCCACAGGCCGTCCGTGCCGCCGAAGGTCATCGCACCAAAGCAAAGTTCGGACACGAACAATCCACTGCTGCCAAGTTTGCGCAAGCGCATGACATGCCTCCTCGGATCAGATTGACTGCCGCTCGCCCGATTGCGCCGCACGCTCGACGGCAGCGACGAGGCGGCTGTTATGGAGCGCGTGGTCGAAGCCGGGCGTGTGGTAAGTGCCTGCCACCAGATCGCGCGCGAGCGAGGCATAGAGCTCGCCGACATTGATCGCCGCGCCGGCCCAGAAGGCGGCCGCGGTAGGGCCGACGCCGGTTGCGATCGGCGCGTCGGGAGCGGCAAAATCGACGGAGGCCGTCAGGCGGAGATCGCCGACCTGCACGCCTGCGAGGTGGTCGCCGGTCAGCGTCAGGCGTCCTTCCGTGCCGCGGATGTCCAAGCGGAACCGCGCTTCGTCGGCGGGCACGCCGGCCAGCACCTGGACCGATACCGAGGTGCCTGTCGCCGTCGCGGCGATCAGGTCCAGATGGTCCGGGATCTCGCGAGTGGAAGTTTCGCCGGTGTCGACCACCTCGATCTGCGGCCAGTGCAACGCGGTGCGCGCATCCACCTGCGTGATGTCGCCCAGCACGGTTTCGATCACGTCGAGGACGTGGCCGACGGTGATCGTCATGAAGCTGGCGCCGCTCGCGGCCTTGTTGAAATAGTCGTAGTTGCTCGTCACTTGCGGTCCATAGCCGAACGTCGTCGCATCGACGCGCGCCGACAACAGGCGGCCGAGCTTGCCCGAGGCGACCAGTTCGGCCGCGCGGCGGACCGCGGGATTGTGCCGGCCTTGCAATCCGATCGCGGTGTGAAGAGATCTGCCCGCTGCCGCCATCGCCTCGGTTTCTGCGAGCGTCACTCCTAGGGGAGACTCTGCGTAGACCGCCTTGCCCGCAGCCAGCGCAGCCATCACCAGATCGTGGTGCGCCGGCACCTTCACGGCGACGGTGACGACGTCGATCCCCTCGTCCTCGATGAGCTTGAAAGGGTCGGCATACCAGCGTTCGGCACCGAACGCCTCGGCGGCTGCCTTGGCGCTTTCCTCGCGACGTGTGGCAACGCCAGCGAGGACGAGCGAGGGTTGCGCCGCGAGGGCAGGAATGTGGGATGCGCCCGCCCAGCTTGCCTGTGTGTCCGCGCCGATAATGCCGACCCGAAACTTACCGTCCGTCATGATGATGATGCTCCAGCCATTGGCGCATGAAGTCGCGCCGTTGCCGGACATTTAGGTGACAGGGATGATCAATCTAAATCGATATCCAGTATGCATCATCATCCACCGCATGGATGGTGGCGCCGCTTGCGCCCAATCAATAATATTGCTGTCGGAGATCCGCACAGACCTGCTCCGAGCTCTGCCAAACCTGGGGAAAAGCGCCGGACAGGCAGGCGCGGAACCAACGCTGGGCGGGGTGTTGGTCGTTCCGGCGGTGCCAGTTGAGGACGAAGGGTACGGGGTTCAGGCGCAGCGGGAAGTCGCTGACATTCAGCTGCTCTGCGCAGCCCGACCGTCGCACGACACTTTCAAGAACCGTGGCGACCATGTCGGAGGCGGCGACCAGTGCGGGCGCGCTCGCCATATGCTGTATGGTCAGCGCCACCCGACGCTTCAAACCCTTGCTGGCGAGCGCCGCGTCGGCCACGTCCAGCCCTTCGTTCTCCGGCGAGACGAGGATGTGCGGGAGCGACAGGAAACGTTCGAGGTCGGGTGCCCGGTTCGCGGCGGGATGGTCCCTCCGCAGGATACAGACGAACCGTTCCTGAAACAGGCGGGCGGACAAGATACGCCCCCAATCGACGGGCGGCAGGCCGACCGCCACGTCGACCTCGCCGGCATCGAGCATCCGCGTTGCCTCGTCCCGCGTTGCATAGTCGCGGACGCGGAGGTCGATGAGCGGCGCACGGGCCGCGAGAATCTGCAGCAGCCGCGGCAACACGACGCTCTCGGCGTGGCCCGACAAGCCGAGCGAGAAAGTCATCGACGCCGCGCTCGGCTCGAACGCCTGCGTGAAGACCAGCGTGCGCTGGATATCGCGTAGCGCGCGCGAAATCGGTTCCGCCAGCTCGAGCGCACGCGGCGTAGGTTGCAGGCCTTTGGGTCCCCGGACGAACAGTTCGTCCCGAAGCAGATCGCGCAGGCGACCCAACGCCGCGCTCATCGCCGGCTGGGTGCGGCCAATTCGCAGGCCGGCGCGCGTGACGTTTCGTTCGGCAATCAACGCGTCGAATGCCACCAGCAAGTTCAGGTCGATGCCATGCAAGTCCATCACGCGACCCTATCGTCGCAGAAGCCAACGCCGGCAAGCGACCGCCGCACCGCCCCAAGACCTAGAGTGAGATCGCGGCGACCGAGCGTAAGATTTAACATGCGTCCATCTCCATATCTTCGTCAGGCGCCCGCGCATCCGGACCGATCGACTGCACCGCTTTCGCTACCCCCACATCGAGCCAGCGGATGCGGGAGGCGCAAGCTGATTGAAGTGTGTCGCTCGGGGTCAGGCTCACGCAACGTTTGGCAGGAAGAGAATCGCTGCCAGGACGGCCGTAGGGCTGCTTCTGAATCAAACTGGAGAAAAACGATGGTGTCCATCAGCCCGCCGCAGCCGGCATGGCCCGAGGTCCTCACCGGCCTTTCGACGTTCGCCGTGCTCATGCTTGTTTTTGCGCTTGGATTTAGCTTGCTCCCGGCCGATCAACCAGTTCTCCAGGGTGTCGTAGGATCCACTGCCGGGGGCATCGCCGGCACCGGGGCCTTTGCGGCAGCAACCGCCATCCGGATACGCGCGCTGCGCCCGTTTGGCTTTCGGCCGGTGCCGTCACGATGGCTGCTGATCGCTGCGATGCTGGGCGTAGCTGCCTACGGTATCACCTACCTCATTCAGACCATCCACGGAATGTGGTTCGGGCATGGCGATCCGCAATCGATCCTCCATGCAGCCGCCCGTGGCGGTGTAATCCCCTTCCTGGCATCGCTCGCCGGCGGGGCGGTTCTCACGCCGTTCGGAGAAGAGGTGCTCTTCCGCGGCGTTGTCGCCAACGCATGGCGCCGTTACGGTGCTTGGGCATCGGTCGGCGCCAGTTCCGTGGTGTTCGGCATCGCACACGGCATCAGCATCATCCTGCCGATTGCGATCATGGTAGGCATCTTCAGCGCGGTCATGTTCCATCGCACCGGGTCCATCTGGCCGTGCGTCGTCCTTCATGGCGTCTACAACGGCGCGAACAGTGTCGCATCTGCTCTCCACGTGACGCCGATGTGACGTCCGGCCGCGCATCACCGCCCGTTAGATCGGGCAGTGATGGCCGATCGCCGCCCGCAGTTCGGCTGAACACAAAGAAAGGGGCGGCGACCAATGACGTATCACCGTGTTGAGGCTTAGCGCCGACACTCCCGGCGATCCGGGTTCCGGTCACAACGTTGCCGGCGAGCGCGCTCCGCCATGATCTGGCCGTCCTTCGCGATCTGCGAGGTAAGCGCCATCTTCTCTAGCGTATCGCGTTCCTTGAAGTCGCGCCGGCGTTGCTGGTCGAGCATGCACTCGCTGTAGGCACGCGTGCCGTAGCTGTTGCCGAAGCCGGCGCAGGTGCGTGCATCGTCACGTTGCTGCCGGCGGCTCTGCGCGTTCGCCTCGGCACCGGCCATGCCAATCGTGACGACGGCAACCGCACAAACCGACAGCAGCGCCGGGCGGATGCGGGTAAAACCGTAGCGGATCATATCGTGTCTTCCTTTCCCCGACCAAGCGGGATTTCCTGCGGGGCCGGCGCATCGCCTGAGCCCATGGAGCGCTGAATCGCCGCCGAAGATTGCGTGAACATGGCCCCGGCACCGAAGGCGAACCCATCCGAGCACTCAACAACTGCGCAATTCGACCCGCGCGATCGTGCCGCGGTGATCCCCGGCCAGGATGGTGGCGCGGCCGCCGTGCCGCTCCACAACCTGTTGGACCAGATTGAGGCCCAGTCCGCTTCCCGTGGAGCGTGGACGCAGGCGGTGGAATGGCTCGAAGACACGCTCGCGTTCTTCCGGTGGGATGCCGGGACCGTCGTCCTCCACTTCAAACGCTGCACCTGCGACCCGCACGAGGATGTGGTGCCCGCCATGTTCGACCGCGTTCTGGATCAGGTTCGTCACCACCCGCTCGAGTGCGGCGGCGTCGCCGCGGCAACACGCGCCCTGCTGCACCTCCACCTCGATCGTTCGCCCGGCGGCGATCAGCAGCGGCACGAGTTCGGCGACGACCCCTCGCACCAGCGCGCCGAGATCCAATTTCTCATCATGCCGGTCAGTGTCGAGCCGCTGGATGTCGAGCAGCTGCTCCGCCAGCGTCGCCAACCGCTGCACATCGCCGCCCAGGTTGCGCACCGCTGCGCTGGAGTCGACTTCGACCTTGGTTGCGAGGATGGCGATCGGCGTCCTCAATTCGTGCGCCGCAGACGCGATGAAGCGGCGCTGCCGCTCATAGCCTTCGTCCAGACGGCGCAGCGCATCGTTCACGGCGCTGACCAGTGGTACGATCTCCTTAGGAACGTGCGTCTCGTTCAGCCGCCGCCCGCGCCGGTGGGCGTCGATTTGCTCGGCTTCCTGGGCGATGCGGGAAACGCCGGCCAGCGACCGGCGGACGATCCACGGCGTCACGATCAGCGAGGTCAGTACCAGCAGCAGGAAGGTTGGGGCTACCATGAGGTTGGACCCCATCAGGACGATGAAGCCCAGCTCCGTCAGCTTGCCGTGTGCCAGGATGGTGAGCGGTCCTGCGGGGCCGGTCTCGCGCCGGACGACGGCCGCAAGGTCATAGGGTGCACGCCGGTCGCGAAGTTGCGCGTAGGACAGGTCCGCAAGCCGGCCCGCGAACGCGCGATAGGGTTCGGGCACCTGCCCGAGGGATACGCCACGGCCCGCATCGTCCTCGACGACGAACCACAGATCGGCTGTCTCGGCGCGCAACGCCATCAGCTGCGGCGTTTGTCGGATCGTTAGGCTGCCATCGTCATGGCGGATGACGGCGGCTGCGATGACGCGCGTGATTTGCTCGTCCGCATACGGGCCGCCGCTGTCGACGCGCACCGCCACCGATATCAGGACGGTGAACGCCACGAGCAGCATCAATAGATTGAACAGCAACGGGAAGACGATCAGCGGCCGTTTGAGCGAGCGATATCGGATCACGGGGCCTCGCGCAGCAGGTAGCCGATGCCGCGAATCGCATGGATTTCGACGCCCGCATCCGCCTCGGCCAACTTACGGCGCAGGCGGGAAACATGAGAGTCTAGCGCGTTGGACTGCACCTCGTCGTCGAAGCCGTAGACCGCCTGTTCCAAGGTCTCCCGTAGCACCGTCCGCCCCCGCCGCCGGATCAGCGTCTCCAGCACGCGCAGTTCGCGGCGCGGCAGATCGAGCCGCAGGTCACCGACCGATATGTTGTCGTTGGAGACGTCATATATCAGAGAGCCGGCGTGGATCTGCTCGTCCGCCAGCTCGACGGGGCGTCGGCGTACCGCACGGATACGCGCCAGCATCTCGTCGATCGAAAACGGCTTGATGAGGTAGTCGTCAGCGCCTTCGTCCAGTCCGGCGATCCGGTCGGCGATTTCGCCGCGCGCACTTAGCACGATGATCGAAAGGCCGGGCCGGCTGGCACGCAATTGCGGCACGATCGAAAGTCCGTCGCCGTCCGGCAAGGTCCGGTCCAGAAGCACCAGGTCGAAAGCGTTCATCCGCGCTCCCTCCACCGCATCTGCCAGCCGGTCGAGATGATCCACAACGAACCGTTCCCGCTCAAGCGCGGTGCGGAGAGCACCGGCAAGTTCTGGCTCGTCCTCAATCAGGAGTATTCTCATGATGGCTTCGTCCTTTGCATGCCGTCAGACGGTGTCCTCCTCGAGGGTGTGGGACGTCTCAAGCGCACGGCCGTTTACGAGCATGAAGATGCCGCCGACGAGTGTAGCGGCGGCTGCGAAGGCGACCGGACCGCTCGGTTCAACGGTGTCGATCAAAATACCGCCGACGAGCGCGCCGCCGGCGATGGCGATCTGAAACGCACTCGCGAGCAGGGCGCCTGCCGGCTCCGCGATGTCGGATGCGACGCGGGCATTCCAGAGCGACGCTGCGACGGGTACGCCACCAAAGGCGAAGCCCCACAACGCCGTCGCCGCTAAGGCGCCGCCGGTCGAGCGGCCGAACATGATCAGAATGGTCCCAGCGAGGGTGGTGAGGAGGAGCGGCGGTCGAGCGTGCCCATACCGGTCACAATGATCGGACCCGAGATGGCCGCGACGAGCCCCGTCGTCGTCACCGCCTGTCCGACCGCCCCCTTGGACGCGCCCAAATCGTTCGCCATGGGCGTCAGGATACTCACAGGCAGAAGTTCCGCCGTCACTAGTCCGAATACGCCGAAGGCGAGCGAGAAGATCGCCAGCCAAGCTGCGTTCGGCTGCTGCTGACGGATCGCCTGGTGAGCCCCCGTGTCACACGCGAGGAGAGGTTCTCCGGTCAACGTGCGTACTCCCCACCGAGGACTGTGTGCGTACGCCAAATGGACGACAGTGTAGGAGCCTGGACCGATCGCAGCGTGGTCGTTCGCACGGGATGGCGCGAATAGACGGGCGAGCAGTTGCTTTGATCAAGGCAGCGGATCGCAATGTCGATTACGGCTGCCGCATCCGCCGGTGTCATCCCGTCGTTCACGAGCGACGACAGACCGAGCCTGAGAGTGTCCGCCCACATGGCGAGTCCTACGACATCTGCAAGCCCAGGCAATTCTTCCGCGAGCATCGCATCGCGCAAACGGGCCTCCAACCGCGTCCGAGCGGGAAGACCATCTGCGGACGCAGGCCCGCTGTGGTCATCGATTAGATCGAGGAGGAAAGTCCTGACATAATCCCGGACCTGCACCGGCGTCGCTGCCCGGCAACCGGGGGATGTCATTGGGTGGCTCCGGTCATGGTTGTTTGCCCGGGGCGCAGCGCGATATGCTTGTACTCGACAAAATCCTCGATCGCCGCGACGCCGTTCAGCCTGCCGAGACCCGAAAGCTTGAACCCGCCTTCTTCCGTGCTGTCATAGACCTTGGCCCAGTCGTTGACGAAAACGCTGCCCACCTCCAGCGCCTGCGCGACGCGCAGCGCACGGTCGAGGTCGCGAGTCCAGACGCTGGCGGACAACCCGAATTCGCTGTCGTTGGCGAGTGCGACTGCCTGTGTTTCGTCGCTGAAGCGCTGGATGGTGATGACCGGTCCGAACGTTTCCTCCTGCACGATCGCGAGCCGGTTGTTGTCGACCTCGAGCATCGCAGGTCGGAAGAACGCCCCCGCGGCGAGGGGGCCGTCGGTTACGGGGCCGCCGCGCACGATCGTCCTTGCGCCGGCCGCGATCGCGTCTGTCACGACCTTGTCGACCCGTGCGACATTGGCCTTGTCGATCAGCGGTCCCATGTCGCTCGCAGGATCGGCTGCCGGACCGACCCTGACGTTACGCAGCCGATCGGCGAGGCGGTCGCGCACGCCCTCGTAGAGGTTGTCCTGCACCAGGAGGCGCGATCCGGTCATGCAGAACTGACCGGCGAACACCGTCAGCGCCTTTTCGAGGACGGGGATCATGGATGCGACATCGGCGTCGTCGAACACCATCATCGGCGCCTTTCCGCCGAGTTCGAGGCCGAAGCGCTTCATTCGCCGCGCCCCGACCGCGCCGATCGCCGCGCCGGTCCTCGTGCTGCCGGTGAAGCTGATCGTTGGCACACCCTCGCTCTCGACGAGGTGCGCGGCGCCCTCCGAGCCGCTCTCGGCAAAGATGTTGACGACGCCTGCGGGCAGGTCGGGCGCTTCGGCAAGTATCTCGGACATCACAGAGGCGACCTGCGCCGCCTGACCCGGCAACTTGACGACCACCGTACAACCGGCGGCCAGCGCCGGTGCGAACGACCGGACTGCGAGGATGACCGGGGAGTTCCAAGGTACGATGACTCCCGCCACCCCTATCGGTTGGCGGAGCACGATCGAGATGCTTCCCGGCCGTGGCTGCAGGGCGCGCCCAGCCTCGGTACGGGCCATTGCCGCCCAGTAGCGCAGCTTGCTTGGCGAACCGTTGGCTTCGAGCGCTGCCTCGCTCCCGATCTTGCCGTTCTCGAGCGAGAGGACGGCGATCAGCCGCTCGCGATGGCGTTCCATCGCGTCCGCCATCTGGTCGAGCACTCGGGCGCGCAACTCGGCATCATGCGCCCATGGCGTCCGGCGGAATGCCGTCGCGGCCGCGTTGACCGCATCGCGCGCGGCGGTAGCCCCGTCGTCGGCATAGCTGCCGATGGTCTCGTAGGTCGCCGGGTTGATCGACGGGGAGAGCGCCATAGGCGCGGCGAAGGCGCCGTTGATCCAGTTTCGGGCCGGAGAGTTCGTCATCGCATCGTCCTTTGCGAAGGGGGAGCGGGCGTGCCGATCCGTGGCACGCGCGCCATGGCGCGTGTCCGGAAGGAGACGGCCTGCGGTGGTTTCGGCTGCCGCGAGACCGCGGGGGATCAGGTCAGGAAGGGCGGCGCGTTCTCACCGCGCAGGCGATAGTTCGGCCGCGGGCGCTCGAGCCTGATCGACTCCAGCACCGTGTAGGCGTGATACTTCGTCTGGGTGGTCACCCCGGCCAGCCGTTCCGACCACAGCTGCCCGTTGCTGCTGCGCTTCTCGAGCACATACTTCGTGGCGTAGTTCGCCATCGAGTTGATCCAGTTCTCTGTTCCCACGAATACTTTGTCCCAGCCCGCACCGTCGAGGATGCCGATCAGCGCGTCGGAGCGGGAGAAGCGGTCGACCGCGGCCTGTGCGCCGTCGAGGACATCGGCGAAGTATTCGATGGAGGCTTTCACCGTCTCAGGTGTGCCGTAAGACATGTGGTGACCGGCGACCAGGAAGTCGAAGTCGAACTCAGTCAGCTGCTGTTGCGCCTGATACCAGCCCATGATGTTCTGCGACGCATCGCAATGCATGAAGGTGGCGCTGCCGGGGCTGATGATGTCGATGACGGTCAGCACTCGTTGGGCCGGCGCATAGATGAAGATGTTGCCGGGGCAATGGTTCTCGCCCTTGTACGACAACTCCAGAGTCACGCCGCCGACATTCAGCGTGTAATCCTTGTCGAACGTCAAAGTCGGAATCGGGCGGTTCGGGTCGGGAAAGCGTTCGAGCAATTCCTTGGTGATCGCGTGCGCGACGATCTCCACGCCGGAGCCGAACACCGATGCGGCGCCGATATGGTCGGTGTGCCAATGGCTGTAGATGACGTGCGTGACAGGCTTGTCGGTGACCTCCTCGATCGCCGCCAGCATGTTTTCGCCGATCGTCGGAGGTGCGTCGATTGCGATTACGCCATCGTTCGTCACGACGAAGGCCGCGTCGTACCCGCCGCTGGTCACCCAGTAGAAGCCGTCGCGAAGCTCCTCGACATGATAGCCGAGGGTCCGAAATTTCTCGCTGCTGAAATAGGGTGGATAGTAGTGCGGCGGATCGGCCGGATGCTCGCCGGCTTCGGGGAAGCCGTAATTGTCGATCGCGAAGAATGCCGGCGTATCGCTGGCGGTGATGTGCTTTTGATGATTGTTGCACATGGGTCTGTTTCCTTTCTGCTGAGTGGTTCAGGCGTGCGCGGCATCGAACCGCAGAACCGCCTTGATGACGCGGCCGGCGGCTACGTCGTCGAATGCCCGGTTGATGTCCGCGAAGCCGTAGAAGGTGATGAGCCGGTCGAAGGGGAAGCGACCGGTGCGGTAGAGGCCGATCAGCTCGGGGATCATCAACGCGGAAATTGCGTCGCCCTGGATGATGCCCTGCAGCGTCTGCCCTACGGTCAGGCGCGATGCGTCGACGAACGCGCCCGAATGTGCGTTGAAGGCAACGAAGCCGAAATGCCCCATCGGCGCCAGCGCGCCGATCCCGGCATTGAGGTTGGCGGCCCGCCCGCTGGTATCGAGGACGAATTCGACCCCGCGTGGCGAGATCGCGCGGATCGCGGCCGTCACATCCGGCTCGTCGGAGACGTTCACGGTGTGTGTCGCGCCGAGTTCTCTTGCGAGCTCGAGTCGTTCGGCATTCACGTCGATAGCGATGACGGTCGCAGCATCCGCGACCTTCGCCGCCATTATGGCGGCCAGGCCGACCGCGCCGACGCCGAAGACTGCGACGCTCGCGCCCACTGGCACCTTCATCGCCTTGAGGATCGCACCCGCGCCCGTCTGGAAGCCGCAGCCGAGTGGCCCCATAATCTCCAGCGGGAGATCATCCGGCACTTTGATGGTGTTGCGCTGGTGTGCCAGCGCATAGGTCGCGAAGGACGACTGTCCGAAGAAATGCGCGTGGAGGTCGTCGGCGCCGTGTCGCTCGACGCCGATGGTGCCGTCCAGCCGCGCCCCCGCAAAGTTCGCCTCCCAGACCTTCTCGCAATAGGCGGCGTGAGAGGACAGGCACGGCTTGCACTGCCCGCAGGAATGATAGGACAGCACGACATGGTCGCCCGGCTTTAGATGGGTGACCGATGCGCCGGTCCGCATGACGACGCCGGCGCCTTCGTGACCGAGAATTGCGGGCAACGGCGACGGCATCAGTTGTTGGCGGACATGCGAGTCGGTTGCGCAGATGCCGGTCGCGACCATGCGAATTAGAACTTCGTCGGCTCGCGGCGCTTCGAGAGCGATGTCCTGCATGATGAACGGTCCATCCTTTTGCTCGACCACGGCCGCGCGGGCATGGGTGATCGTGGCTTCTTGCTGTGCGGCACTGGAAAGTGCTGGCTGTTTCATCGGGGCCTCCATGAGGTTCGTAAGCGGTCTTCCGCTGCGTCGCCGTCTGGTTTACCCCTCGTACCCTGTTGCAATAGCCGCCAAGGCAGGAACCTGGAGTTGCGCATGCCGGAACCCGCGCCGGTCGATCTGCTCGATGTCATTGCGTTCGTCCGCGTGGTGGAGACGGGGAGCATCGCCAATGCCGCGACGCGCCTGGGCATCGCCAAGTCGATCGTCAGCCGCCGCGTGAGCCGCCTGGAGGGGGTGCTCGGTGCCCAGTTGCTGACGCGCACCCCGCGCGGTACGACGCTGACCGATATCGGCCGCGAGTATCACGAGCGGGCCGCCGCCGGCCTGTTGGAGCTGGAATCGGCACGCGAGGTGGTCACCAAGTCGACCAGCGAGGTCTTCGGGCAGCTTCGCATCCAGGTGCCCGCCGCCTTCGGCGAGTTCCTGCTGGCACCGATCCTTGCCGAGTTCGCGGCGCGCTATCCGCGCATCGAGTTCGACGTCCGGTTCACCGATCGCCAGGTGGACATGATCGCGGAGGCCTATGATCTGGCGATCTGGCCGGGCGCCGTGCCGGACTCGATCCTCATCACGCGCAAACTGGCCAAGGTGCGATGGGCGATGGTGGCGAGCCCGGCCTATCTCGATGCGCGGGGGCGTCCCGCCCGGCCGGCGGACATGGCCGATCATGATACCGTCCTGTATGCCCTAGATCCCGGCCGGTGGCGGTTTCGGGGGCCAAACGGCTGGGAGCAAGTGCGGATGAAGTCGCGCTTCTGCACGGACAACGGGCAGATGCTGTTGGCCGCGGCGCGCGCGGGTCTCGGCATCGTGCTCGTCCCCATGTTCATGGTTGAGGAGCCGCTGGCACGCGGCGAGTTCGAGGCGGTGCTGCCGGACTTCCCGCACGAGGGCGGCGACCTGCAGATTTTCATGCCGCCGGCACGCGCCGGTATCGCACGGGTGCGGGCACTCGTCGACTTTCTGCACGAGAAGTTCGACCGCGAAATCTGATGTACGCGTCAGACCCGTCCGAACGCTGCCAAAATCAGCATGACGCCCCCGATCGCCAGCGCCGCCATGATCGCTCCGATCGCCGGAACGACACGCGGCTGTGTCCATCCCGAACCGGCGGCAGGCGCTTCCTCCTTACTTGCCGCACCGGCACCCACTTCGGTCCGTAGCTCGGCGAGGCGCCGCCGTACGCGCAACAGGAGGAGCACCGCCAGGTACAGGGTCGTGGCAAGGCCAAGCGCCGCTGCGAGCCGCATCGTGTCGGATCGAGCCGCCTGCTCGGCCGCGCCCGCCGCGAGCCGCCAATCCATGTAACTGCCGAGCAGCGCCGGGCCGGCAAGCGCCCCCAACGCATTGACGACCCCAAACAGGACGATGAAGCTGATGAGTGCGCCGCCGCCATGCCCTAAGGCGCTCGTGATGCCGAGCAGCAGCGCCGGCCCCAGGAAAAAGGTGCCGGCGAACGCGATCGCGGCTTGAGACGCGTAGAGGCGCGCTAGATGATGCGGTTCCGTCGCGGCACTGTCGACCAACGCCGCGACGGCAACGATGCCGATGGCCAGCATCATCGGTCGTGCGATCTTCTCGACGTTTACGCACATCGTGCTGGCGAGAACGCCGGTGACCGCGCTTGCGAGCATCACCGCCGCTAGCGATTCAAATTCGTACGGACGTGCGCCGAGCCCGCGCACTGCGCCCAGCGCCATCTCCTGTTCGGCCAGCACCAGCCGGATCAGGAACACCGCCGCAGCGAAGCGCCAGACGTCTCCGTGGGTCAGCCAGCGCAGGTCGATCAGCGGTGTCGCGCGGCGCAGCTCGATGACGCCGGCCGCCAGCAGAGCCGGCGGAGCGGCGAGCAGCGTCACGACGATCCATCGGGTGTGCAGCCACCCTTCAAAACGCCCCAGGCCCAACGCGGCGGCGATCGCGGCCAGAGCGCCGCCTAGGAGGGCGAACGTCAAGAGATCCAGCGGCTCGAACACGCGCGCTCGCTCGGCGGGTGGAAGGCGCAGCACGCCGACCGCGGCGAGAGACAGCAGCGCAAGGCCGGCTTCGAGCAGGAACAGCGAACGCCACCCATCGATGCCAAGCAGCGAGGGTGACAGGAGCCGCGCCATCGGCACGGCGCATTGCGTTATGCCGATCCCCAGAACCAGCCCTCGAAGGCGCCACTTTGTCGGAAACGCCTGCATCGTGTGGAACAGGCACAGCGGGATCAACGTCACGGAAACGAAGCCGGCGATCGCACGCAGCAGCAGCATCTCCGCGATGTCGGTCACCCAAGCCGTCGCGAGCGCCGCGGCGGCGTAGAGGCCGAGGGCTACCAGCGCGAAGCGCCGCAGGCCATATTGCTGCCGTACCTTGATCAGCAGCAGGTTCGCCGGGACGGCAGCGGCGACATAGCTGGTCGATAGCCATGCCGTCTGGGACGGGCTCAAGCCCAACACTTGTCGCACATGCACCAGATCGGCGCTCACCAGCGCTCCGCCGAGACCTGCCGTCGTTCCGACCAGTACGCCCACCGCCATGTGGGCCAATCGGGTCCTGGCCTTGTGCGATGGGGACGCGGGCGAGCCGACGGCCGCTGGCCGCTCGTGCGCTGGAAAGTCGTGGGCTTCGTCATCGAAGAACGCACGCAGCGACGTCACGGCTTTGCTCCTGCTGCGCCAGCCAAGTGTTCCGGCATCGCTCCTCAGTAGAGGATCGATGGCGAAACTTCTTCCATGTTCGGGTTGCGCGTCCAGCAACGCTGAGTTGCTTCGATCCCCGTCTTGATTGTGGCGAGGGCATTTCGAGATGATGGGGCACAAATCGACACGATGACTGTGTCGGCGATAGTCGGGCCTCACCCCGAAGGGATGGAACATGCTTCAGAGATCGATCGATCGCGTCACCGTCATACCGCCGCTCGGACCCGGCTTCGATGGCGAGCGTCACAAGGCGGCGCTGGTGGTGGCTCCGGGAAATTTCCATGCCACCGACCCGTTCTTCCTGATGGCGGACGACCACATCACGCTGGAAGGGCGCTTCGGCGAGGCGCATCCCCATGCCGGGCTGGAAACCGTAACCTTCATGCTGAACGGCACGATGGAGGATACCGGCGGCCGGCTGGCGGAAGGCGACGTCGAATGGATGACGGCGGGCAGCGGCATCGTCCACTCGGAGGATGCGGTGGTGTCAACCGGTATGCGACTGTTCCAGCTGTGGCTGATCCTGCCCGAGGAACAGCGCAACATGCCGCCGCGGGTGCAGATCCTGCAGCGCGCGGCGATGCCGGTCCATGTCGAACCAGGGGTCGAGGCGACGGTCTACAGCGGCCGGTTGGGTGACGCGGCGGCGCCGACGAAGAATGCGGTGCCCGTCACGCTGGCGGACATCCGGCTGGAGCCGGGTGCTACCTTCGCGCCGGAACTGCCCGCCGCCTACAACGCCTTCACGGTGGTGATCGATGGTGAGGCGGCGGCCGGTGCCGGCGACGAAGTGCTGTCGGAAAACATGGTCGGGTGGACCGGTCCCGCAGGCGGCGGTTCCAGCACGCTTGCACTACGAGCCGGCGCGAAAGGCGCCCGGATATTGCTGTACGCCGGACAGCCCCAGAACATTGAGGTCGTGGCGCAGGGGCCGTTCATCGCCGGCTCCCGCGACGAGCTGGCGGAATATTACGCCGCTTATCGCCACGGCAGGTTCCCGCACGCCGGCACGATGCGGCCGGTCGCCCTCGCATGACGCGGTCAAATCCGGAGGAGCCGAGCATGGCCAGGAAAATCGAGATACGGACGACCGGCACGCCTGCGGTCCTGAGAGTGGTGGAGACGGAGGTCGGATTGCCTGGCGCCGGGCAGGTACGGCTGGTGCAAACAGCGATCGGCATCAACTATGTCGATGTCATGGTCCGCAAGGGCCTATATCCGATGCGTCTTCCCGCCACGCCGGGCTTCGAGGCGGCGGGTGTGGTCGACGCCGTCGGCCCGGGGGTGATCGGCTTTGCACCGGGAGACCGCGTCGCCTATTTCTTCGTCGAGGGAGCATACGCCACCGCCTTGCTCGTCCCTTCCGAGGCGCTCGTTCGTCTGCCGGACGACATTTCCGACGAGGTGGCGGCGACCTTCCTTGCGAAGGGACTGACGGCCTGGATGGGATTGTACGCCCTGCACCCGTTGAAGGCGGGTGAGGTCGCCCTCGTGCTCGGAGCATCGGGTAGTGTCGGGTCGATCATGTCACGCTGGGCGCGATCGCTTGGAGCAACGGTGATCGGTGTGGCAGGATCGGCCGGCAAACTGGCGTCGGTCGCGGCCGGCGCCGACCATGCATTCGTCGCCGACGATCCCGCGCTTTCTGACAAGATTCGGGCGCTCGCACCCGCCGGCGTGGACGTGGTCTACGACTTCGTCGGACGTGCGACCTTTCCGTTGGCGGTCGCTTGTGTGCGGGATGGCGGCGTGATCGCCACGATCGGGGCCGCGTCGGGACAGGCGCCTCCCGCGGCCGATCAGCTCCGCTCCCGCGCCGTCCAACTCCGGGGCGGCGGCACGCCGCAATATGTCCGGGGCGAAACCGTGGTCTCGGCTACTGCCCAGCTCTGGGACGCGATTCGAGCCGGCCTGTTCGGCGACCTCCCCATCGCCCGTTATCCGTTCGACCGGATTGCCGTGGCGCACGAGGACATGGAGGCGCGGCGCCTCGCCGGCCTTCCAGTCATCACCGTCTGACCCCCATGCCGGGATGCGCGCTTGGTGCGCGCCCAATATCGCTCTTCTAGGATAATCCAATGACCGAGACCATGAAGGCCGTCGTTTTAACTCGCTTTGGTGGGCGTGACGCATTCGAATTGCGCGACGTTCCCGTGCCGCCGGTCGGCCCCCGGCAGCTACGCGTCCGGGTGCATGCGTCGGCTGTCAATCCGCTCGACTATCAGATCCGTCGCGGCGACTATGCAGATCTGGTAACCTTGCCTGCAATCATCGGGCACGATGTCTCCGGCGTCGTCGAGGAAACGGGCGAAGACGTGACGGAGTTCGCCGCAGGCGACGAGGTCTATTACACGCCCCGGATCTTCGGGGGCCCCGGATCCTATGCGGAACGGCACGTCGTCGATGTCGATCTGGTGGGCCGCAAGCCCGCGAACCTTAGCCATATCGAGGCAGCCAGCCTGACGCTGGTCGGGGGCACCGTCGTGGAGGCATTCGTGACGCGCGCGCGTCTTGCCTTGGGCGAAACCGTCCTCATACACGGCGGTGCCGGCGGCGTAGGAACGATCGCGATCCAGGTCGCCAAGGCGATCGGTGCCCGCGTGCTGACCACCGCGCGTGCTGCGGATCACGAGTTCGTGCGGTCGCTCGGCGCCGACGAGGCCATCGACCATAGCACGGAGGATTATGTCGGCGCCGCAACGCGGCTGACGGGCGGTCGCGGCGTCGACGTCGTGTTCGACACGATCGGCGGCGATACGCTGACGCGCAGTCCGTTGGCGCTCGCGGACATGGGACGTGTCGTCAGCATCGTTGACATTCCACAGCCGCAAAACCTTATCGAGGCATGGGGCAAAAACGCCGCATATCACTTCGTCTTCACACGGCAGAACCGAGGCAAGCTCGACCTGCTCACCGACCTCGTGGAGCGCAGCCTCGTCCGGCCTGTCGTCGGTGCGATCCTGCCGCTGGCCCGGATGGGAGAAGCGCACGGGCTCCTGGAGGGCAGAAGCGCGTACGCGCTTCGCGGAAAGGTGGCGATCGACGTGGTGGGGGACACGGTTTCACTTCCGCCGCGCCGCTGACCGCCGTCGGCTCGGCTGCCATTTCTTGGACGATGATCGCAACGTTCGCGCAACCTTCACGGTGTTCTCGTGTGCGGCCAAGTGTCCGATGCGTCAGCGATAACGCTGCCGCATCGGCGCGTGGACGTCATCGGTAAGGTGTTGATATGACAATTGGTCGTGAACCGAAGTTTGAGTATATGACGCGACAGTGGCAGCTATCGCGTGTCGTTGGCGCGAAGCGGACTGGCCACTAGCGGCCCAAAGCCGGTCGTCAGTGGAGCTCTAGTCGAGGCTGCAAGGTGGGACGTACGAGGTCGAACGAATCTGCTTGAGGCAGGATTCACCTCGAGGGCGCGGATGGTCGCCGCGCGTCCGACCGTTCCGCGACTCGTGGTCCATCCTCATAACCGTTCCAGACATCGAAGCGGAAGGTGCGCGCCGGGCGTGCGGTGCGTACCTCGAAGATCAGCGTTTCTCGTGATGGCGAACCCTGCGGGCGGCGCACGCTGACGGTCGCGGTGTGAAGCCCGGGCGCGAGCGTGTCCGGCAGGCGATAGCGCCAGAGATGCGAGTTGTGATCGGCGACCGAGCCCTGCGGCTGCGGCGGCGCGGGCGGATGTCGCTCCTGCCGGCCCTGAATGAAGCCTTGGTTCTCGGCAATGCCCGAGCCGCTCGCGATCGCCGTGCGCGCAACGGTGAGCTGGCGCTGAAGCGCAAAGGGATCGGCATAGTCGGGCCCGTTGCGGCTCGCCTCGCCGCGCGCCTCCTGCGTGCGAGTCATCGGCGCGGGCGCGCCGCCGTCGATCGACACGGTGGCGCTGGTCTGGGTGTCGCCGAGCCAGATATTGGCGGTGAGGAAGCTGCCCGCGGCGAGATCGGCGGGGGTGAGCAGCTTCTCGTCGGGCAGGTCCTGGACGCTGAGCGGCGGCACCGGCGACCGGGTCTTGCGATCGGCGTTGCGCCATTCGAGCAGCTTGTCCGCCCAATCGCGAAAGGCCGGGGTGTTGACCGACAGCCACATCGCCTTTTCCGGGCGCTCGTCGATCGCGCGATAATCGAGCACGTAGTCGGTGCCGCGGACGCGCATGTCGATATAGCCGCGCGGCGAGCCATCGCCCTGCAGGCTCATCGGGATCCCAGCGACGTCATAGTCGCCGCCCCACCAGTCGCCCGCCACCGCACCGGCGACGACGTGACGGAACGGGATCGCGGTGACACCGACCGCCGCCTTCCACCCTTCGAACGAATCGCCAGGAGCGAGGTTCTCGAGCGTGTGGCTGTGCCCCGACAGGTCGAGCGCCTTGCGGCCATGCAGCATCGCATGGACCTCGGGCGCGTTTTGGGTCTGGTGTGCCCATTCCTTGCGGTTGTCGAAGCCGACCAGGGGGATGTGATGCCCGAGCACGATCAGTTTCGCCGGATCGGTCGCCGCGATCAGATTTGCCAAGAACACCATCTGATCGTCGGTGAAGCGGCCATTGTAGCTCTTCCGCGGATATTCGACGCAGAAGGGGCGAGTGCCCGCGCGGTTGTCGGCCTCACCGCACGGATAGGAGACGTTGTCGAGGCCGATGAACAGCACATCGCCGATCTCGAACGCATAGGTCGCAGGCCCGTAGTCGCGGCGCCATGTGTCCGAGCTGTCGGCGTCGCGGTCGGCGTCCGAATCATAATCATGATTGCCCTGCACCCACCATTGCGGGACCTTGAGCGCGCCGAGCACCTCCGCGAGCCGCGGGATCAGCCCGAGGTCGTCGCCGACGAGGTCGCCCAGCGCGAACAGGCAGGCGGGCGGCGTGCCGCCACGATCGGCGAGCTCGCGCACCAGCGAATCACGCGCATAGCCGATCTCGTCGCCCGAATAGACCTGGACGTCGCCGAGCACGGCGCAATTGAAGTCGCCCGCCACCTTGCTCGGCGCGAGCGGGAAATTGATCGCAGCCGGCAGCGGCCCGGTGGGCTGCAGGCCGCCAAAGCGCATCTTGCGCGGCGAGCCGGCGGGCTTGTGGGTGTAGGCGAACTGGGGGACGAAGTTGCGGTTGGTGGGCACGCGCCAACCACCGGGCTGGATCACAAAGACGCTCATGTCGCTGCGCACGGGCAGCGTGTAGCGCCCGTCGCTGCCGGTCTTCACCACTTCGCGGCCGTTCGAGACCTTGGCTCCGGCGATGCCGCGTTCGCCCGCATCGAGGCGGCCGTTGCGATTGCGGTCATCGAACACCGTGCCGCCGAGCTGGTCCGTCCGCGCGGCGCCGCTTCGCACCACTTCGATTCCAGCGAACCACGGCGCGTCGATCGGCTCGGGGACCTGCGCCCGCGCCGGCGCACCCGTCAGCATGGCAGCGGCTGCCGCTGCGAGCCAAACCCATTTCGTCATCGATAGACCCTTCCGCTCTTCGCCCGATCCGGGACGAGGAAAATTCAACATAAAATCCACACAATCTCCCATGCTTCTCCTCAAGGCCCGATGCGGCGATTTGGGCCTGGATTGTCTGAGAATGTCTCGGCAAACCCTTGCCAGTGCAACTATAACACTCTGACAATGATACGAAGCAACACGCAAATTGCTGCTGCGCGCCATCAAGCCGCGGTATGTTGCGTTGTCGTGACAGTCTCGCGGCTTTTCTGCTTTTGTGATGAAATGTTGTTTTTCTGACCGTTTGTCACAAATCTTCCACGCAGCATATCTAGGCGCCACCTCGAAGCCGGAGGCGCTCCAGTCGCAAACCCGGTCTCGCGGACACAAGGCTCAATCCGATCCTAGGGGGACTTATCGTGAAGTGCTTTTCGCGAACCGCGCGGCCTGCCGCGCTGATCCGTGCTGCGTTGCTGCTTGGCGCGGCGATCCCGGCGGCGGCGATCGTCGCCCCCGTCGCACATGCGCAGGACTATACCAACATCACCGCCTCGGGCCGTGTGACCGACGAGGCCGGCGCGCCGATCGCAGGCGCGACGGTGACGATCACCTCGTCGGATCGCGGCGTCTCGCGATCGGTGCAGACCAACGAGGCCGGCGCGTACAGCATCGCCCAGCTCGCGCCCGGCGCGTACGACTTCCGTATCACCGCCGAAGGTCGCGCGCCCTATCAGGAAGCGCGCGTCGAACTGACCGCGCCCACCGGCGCGAGCAACAGCTTCCGCCTCGCCGCCGAAGGCGCCGGCGAGGAGATCGTGGTGCGCGGCTCGCGCGTGCGCACCGCCGACTTCAACGACACCACCACCGGCGCGGTGATCGAGCTCGCCGATATCGATCAGCGCGTGCCGGTCGCGCGCTCGCTGCAGGACGTGGTGCTGCTCTCGCCGGGCGTGGTGCGCGGTTCCTCGGGCAACGGCGCCTTCGCCAATTCGGTCGCGATCAGCGGTTCGTCGATCACCGAGAACGCCTTTTTCGTTAACGGCCTCAACATCACCAATTTCCGCATGGGGCTGACACCGGTCGAGGTGCCGTACGACTTCTACAAGACCGTCGAGGTCAAGACAGGCGGTTTCGCGGCCGAGTTCGGCCGCGCGACGGGCGGCGTGATCAACGCAGTGACCAAATCGGGCAGCAACGAGTTCCACGCCAGCGTGCTCGGCACCTGGGAGCCGAACGGCCTGCGCTCGACCTCGCCAGGTACGATCGAGACCGACAATGAAGACGCCACCGCGACGCGGCGCGAACTGATCCTCCAGGCGAGCGGCCCGATCATCAAGGATCGGCTGTTCTTTTACGGCCTCTACAATTTCCGCGATTTCACCTCATTCACCCCCGACGCCGATCAGGACAACGCCACCGAGGTCAAGAACCGCAGCCCTTTCTGGGGCGTCAAGATCGACGGCTACATCACCGACGATCATCACATCGAGTTCACTTATTTCGACAGCACCAATGACACCCGCACGCGCAGCATGTACTATGACCGCGGCAGCGGCGAGCGCGGCGACGTGGTGGGCGGTACCAACCAGCGCGCGGGCGGCATCAACTATGTCGGCCGCTACACCGGCACCTTCGCCCCATGGCTGACCGTCTCGGCGGCATACGGCGTCAACAAGCTCCGCGACGGCTCGCTGCCCCTCGACATCACCAACGAAAAGGTGCTCGATTATCGCCAGAACCCGGCGGGCACCGATATCGGCCTGAACCGCGTCAGCGACGCCTGGGGCCAGACCGACGACAAGCGCGACTTCTATCGCGCCGATCTCGACTTCAACTTCCAGCTGTTCGGCGCGCACCATCTGCGCATTGGTTATGATCACGAGACCAACCTGTCGTCCCAGATCCACCAGACGATGGGCGACGGCTTCTACAAGATCTTCACCGCCAATGCGGAGACCGCGACGCGGCTCGGCATCCCGGTGGGCACCGATTACTACACGACCCGCGTCTACCGGAACAACGGCGAGACCACGGTCAAGAACGAAGCCTTCTATATCGAGGACGATTGGTCGTTGCTCGACGATCGGGTGAAGCTGCAGCTCGGCCTGCGCAACGATCGCTTCAGCAACCAGGGTGTCGACGGCAAGTCCTACTATGAATCGGGCAACCAATGGGCGCCGCGCATCGGCGCCTCGGTCGACGTGTTCGGCGACGGGCGCACCAAGGCCTATGGCTTCTTCGGTAAATATGCGCTGCCGATGGCAGGCGACATCAACCTCAACATCGCCGGCGGTCTCATCACTTATACGCGCTACAACCTGTTCAACGGGTTGAATGCGGGAGACAACACGCCGGTCGCCGGCGCGGCGATCCTCGGCCCGTCGAATTTCCGCGCCTGCCCGGACACGGGGATCGTCAATTGCGAAGTCTCGGCCGACGGCACGCCCGCTGACTATTCGGGCGCGATCGCGCACAACCTCAAGCCGCAATCGGTGAACGAGTTCATCCTCGGCGGCGAGCACAAGTTCAGCGACAACATCAGCGTCGGCGCCTATTTCACGCATCGCGAGCTCAAGAACGCGATCGAGGACATCTCGGTCGACTATGGTGCGCGCGCTTATTGCATCAGCGCTGGCTTCACCGAGGCGGCGTGCACCGCGGCCTATCGCGGCGGCAGCAACTGGACGATCGCCAATCCGGGCCGAGACGTGGTGCTGCGCATCAACCCGCTGCCCGATGGTACCACGCCGGTGGTCACGCTGCGCGCCGAGGATCTCCGCTACCCGACGCCGAAGCGGAACTACAATTCGCTCACCTTTACCTTCGATCGCAAGTTCGACGGCGTCTGGGGGCTTTCTGGCTCGTACACCTGGGCAATGGACAAGGGCAATTATGAGGGCGGCGTCCGCTCGGAAAACGGCCAGCTCGCGGTCAACCGCTCGGCCGACTTCGACTCGCCCGGCTTCACCAACGGATCCTATGGCTATCTGCCCAACGACCGCCGCCATACGCTCAAGCTGTTCGGCAGCTGGCGTCCGTTCGAGTTCCTCGATCTCGGCGCCAACACGCTGGTCCAGTCGCCGCAGAACTACAGCTGCATCGGCACCGTGCCGCAGTCGGTCGACGAGGCCGCCTACGGCTATCACGGCTACAGCTATTATTGCCGCGGCGAGCTGATCCCGCGCGGCACGGCGTTCAAGGGGGACTGGCTCACCCAGATCGACGCGAGCGCGGTGGCACGGCTGCCGCTGCCCGCAGGGCTGGAAGGCTCGCTGCGCTTCGACGTGTTCAACTTGTTCAACATGAAGGCGGTGACCGTGTACAACCAGGCGGGCGAGCTGAGCGACGGCTCGGCCAATCCGCTGTACCGCACGCCGACCACTTATCAGTCGCCGCGCTATGTGCGGTTGCAGTTCCGCCTCGGCTTCTGATCACGGGCGCGGGCCGGCCGTTCGCGGCCGGCCCGCGCCTCGAGGCGGTTGACCCGACGGCCGGGCGACTGCACCGTCGCACGACAAGGAACAGGGGAGGACGACCATCTTCAAGCGATCGGCACGTCAGCGCGAGATCGTTGCGCGGCTGCGCGGCGGCATGACCCTGTCGGTGATGGGGCTGGCCGCCGACCTCAACGTTTCCGACGAGACGATCCGGCGCGAGCTGCGCGCGCTCGAGGAGCAGGGCGCGATCATTCGCGAGCATGGCGGGGCGCGGCTGGCGACGCAGGTGTTCGAAGGGCCGCTGGTCCAGCGGATGGAGGAGCATGCCGACGCCAAGCTGCGCATCGCGCGCGCCGCGGCGGAATTCGTCGCCGATGGGGCGATCGTGTTCATCGATTCGGGCACAACCTCGTGCTTCGTGGCGCGCCAGCTGGTCGAGCGGCGCTCGCTCACGGTGATCACCAACTCGCTGCAGGTCGCCAGCGATCTCGGCGGGATCAACAACAACCGGCTGTTCCTCGCCGCTGGGCAGATGGACTATGACTATCGCGCCTTTTCCGATCATGTCGCCCAGCAATATGTCGCCGGCTTCACGCCGCATCTCGCAATCCTCTCGGTGGGGGCGATCAGCAGCGATCGCGGGCTGATGGACTTCCATCCGGGTGAGGCGGCGATGAGCCGGATCGCCTATGCGACTGCGGAGAAAGTGCTGCTCGGCGCCGATTCTTCCAAATTCGGCCGCTACGGGCTGATGCAGACCGCGGCGCTCGCCGACGTCGACATCCTCGTCACCGAATCACCGCTCGAGGAGGAATATGCCCGCGCCTTTGCTCATGCCGAGGTGGTGATCGCCGCCTGAGGCAAGCGGTCGCGCGTCCGCAGCGCCCCGCTCGCCGCGGCGACGAGCGCGCCAGCGGCGGCGAGCGCGGCATGGAGCGACCAGAAGCTGGCGGGCGCCATCCGCTCGTACAGCGCACCGCCGAAGCCGACCCATAGGTTGGCGAAGAAGCCGTGCAGGTAGAACAGCCCGACCCAGAAGCCGGTCAGCCGCGCCGGCGCGGCGTCCATGATGAGGCTGAGTCCCGCCGGCCAGGTCAGCACGATCGCGAAGTCGACCAGCAGCAGATAGGCCAGCGGCGCGGCGAGCGGCACCTGATCGCCGTAGATCCAATCGGCCGCCGCCAGCACCAGATTGCCGAGCACGCAGGCGCAGCAGCCAAGCGCTATCTGCGCCGGCGCGCCGATCGCGATGCCGCGGCGCGCGAGCAGCTTGAGGCCGAGTTGCGACAAGGGGATCAGCGCCAGCGTGAACAGTCCGTCGAGCGACACCAGCCACGCCACGGGAAAATCCAGCGCTGCCCTAGCGCGCGCCCAGACGAGGAAGATGTTGCCGACCTGCTCATAGGCGGCGAAGCACAGATAGAGCGCGAGCAGGGTCGCGACGATCAGCACGATATCGCCCTCAGTCTTCTCTTGAGTGCCCGGGTTGCCCGATGCTGGAACGGCGGCCGTTATCGCGGGCAAGGATCGCGTCATAGCGATATGGAATCCGACCACACCCAGCGCGATCGCCGCCGCCGCTGCGCCCAGCCCGAACCGCCATCCGCCCCATAGAGCAAGCGCGCCGCACAGCAGCGGTCCGCAGATCACCCCCGCATTGAGGAAACCGAGATAGACGGCGAAACCACGACGCCGTTCGGCATCGTCGACGAAAAGACGTCCGACGACTACCGAAAGATTGCCTTTGATCGTGCCCGCGCCGAAGGCGAACAGCGGCAACGCGAGGAGGAAATATCGCTCTCCGATCATCAGCGCCAGCGCCACGAACATCGCGCCGCCGCCGATATAGACCGCGCCGCGCCGCCCGGAGATCCGGTCGCCGAGCAACCCGCCGAGCGGTATCGAGAGGTACAGCAGCGCGTTGGTGAGCCCGTAGATCTGCGAGGCGAGACCGATCGTGCTGAGCGGGCCGAACAGCGTCTCGAGCGTGCGCTCGATCGCACCGGCGCCGGCGACATTGGCGCGGTCCTGCGCAAGGATATGGTCGATCAGCACGAGCGTCAGCAGGGACTTGAGCCCGGCGAGCGAGAGACGCTCCCAATATTCGGTGAGGGCGAGCGGCAGGAACCCGCGCGGCAAGCCGCTCCAGGGCCGTTTCGAGCCCTCCGCCTCGCCCATCGTCCCGCCCTGCCTCCTGCGCCGGCCGCGGATCATAGGGAGGTTGTTAACAGCCTGATGACAGCTCGGACGCGATCGCTCCCGCGATAGACTGCGGGAATGGGACATAAATGCCTTGAGAATGTTCCGGAGGCTGTTGCTGATGTGACTGCCTGAGGCGGTTGCGGCGGCCGCTAAAGGGCAGCACGAAGACGCCTCTCATTCCGATCAGGCTGCAACACCGGACACGGCTCGGTGCTGGCGAACAGAATGTCCGCTTCGGAAGATAGTAGTCCCAGAACCCGCCAGCAATCGGCCCAGTTCAAGTCATAGCGCCCTAAGTGCTCAATGGCGGAATTCGAGGATCGGATGCGGCGGAATGCGGCGCTAGAGTAGCAAAAGCGGCAATTCATATTCATCGCTTTCGTCCTGCTTGGGGCACCAGCACCGCCGTGGCTACTACGCCACGGCCCGAACGGCGCATTTCAGCCGTTTAGAAAAGTTCGTGCGATTTCAGAGTCGTAGGTGCGGCGGCCCAATTCGGCATAGAGTGTTCGAGTCCTATGCGGTGGTAAGGCCGCTTAGCGCCTCAATTTCGGCCATTCGAGAACAATCCCGGCGATCTCGAAAGCGGCCATTCGTTCATGCCGCATCTTGGCCATTATCCGGCATCGGAGATGCAATCTCCATCGGGGCCACACCGGCTGTGGGCACAGCCTCTGTGCCCATCATCATGTGATAATGCTGGGTGTGCCCAGTTTCCTCGAAAATGCGCCTGAAGACCCCAAGATAGGCTCCCACCGTGGCGGCATCGCTGGAGACATAGAGATCGTCATGCGCGCTGTGCGAGCCGTCGTTCACCCATGAAAAGAGCGAGGCGCAGATCACCTTCTCGCGGCCCTCGAATTTCGCGGTGATCTTGTCCTTGTCCATGTTACCAAGGATTTTGAAATAGTTCTCCAGAATGCGACGCAGCGTGTTCTGGATGGTAAGGTTGGATCGGTTCTCGTTACGCACCTCGGACCAGAGTAGTTCGTAGGATGTCCTGATCGGGTTGTGATCGAAGGATTCCAGTGTCGAGACATCGTCGATCTTCTTCACGATCCAGAACGTCTCGTGCGCGCGAAGTTCCCTTTTCCGGTCAGGGTCGAATGACACCTCCTTGTGGAAATAGATGTTGTGGGTGAGCACGAACACCTGCCGGATCAGGCTGTTCTGCGCGTGGCTCAGCTCGAACACGCGTTTGATCAGGCTGGAAACGATGAACAGGATATCGCTGTCGAGGCTCGAAACCGGATCGTCGAACACGATGACACGGTTGGCTGTCATGCCAGACTCAGAAACGCTGCCACGGATCAGGTGGTAGAAATACAGGAAGGTGACGAACGTCTTCTCACCCTCGCTCAAACTCCTGACAGCATTGCTCCCATCGAGGCGGACGATCTCATACAGATTGCCCTGATCGCCCGCCGTTGCGAGCTTGAAGCCGCGAAAGCCGAATGAGGCGAGCAGCGCATTGATCTCGGTCACGGTGGGCTGAACGCTCGTGATGCCCTTCTCAAGATCGCGTAGCGTCTGCTGCGCCGTGCTGAGGTCGCCCCGCTTTGTCGCCAGACCTGCCTCAATGCTGCTGATTGCGGCGTCCACCGCTATCTTGCTGGTATGGTAGGCATCAAGGATGCCTTTGGCCTCTTCCAGCAGGCACTTCCAGATTTCGGCCGTAAGGTTCGCTCGCTGATTGCCTATATCGTCAACGGCCCCGTTGTGTTCGGCCACGGCCGCGTTCGCAGCCGTGAGGAAATCCCGCACCTCCGTGAACAACTCGGTGTTGTCCTCGAGCATAACGACGGCGCTCGGCTCCTTCTGCTTCTGCGCGATGTGCTGTCCGTTGAGGGCCAGCCGCGCGGTCACGCGCTCGATCAGTCCGGTCAACTCGTCCGCTTCGATATAGCGTGAGCCGGCCTGCGAGATGCCGGCGAGGGACTGAAGGTAAGCTGCGCCCGCCGCCTCGTATCCGGCAACGAGACGCGCGATATCCGCGATGTCGCGATCATAGGCTTCATCGAAATAATCGCCGATGCGCTTGGCGAGATCGGCTTCGACATTCTGCTGGCAGAACGGGCATTGCGGTGTGCTCTGCGCGAAGTAGCCGATGCCCTGCTTCACCCAGTCACTGTTGCCGAGCCGATCGATTAGACCGGCAATATCGACATCGCCTTGACCGACGACCTTTTTTGCGAGGATCGGCGACGCTTCTAGCTGCGTCAGCTCGGCACTGTCGGGCACCCGGACCGTGCTTTCTCGCGTCAGGCCCTTTTCGAAGATGACGGCCGCACGCTTTTTCAGATCATCGAGCGGATGAATCGCGGCCTGGTTGGAAGCCCACTCGCTGAGGATTTTATCGCAGAAGTTCGCCTTGGAGCCGCGCGCGCCTGTGAAGGCGGACTGGAAATCAGCGTCGTGGTGGTTCTTGAGTTTCCAGCATTCGTTCTCGATATTCTCGCGCAGAGCGGCACGCTCACCCAGCTTGCCGGGAGCGCCATCCTTCCCGTTCAACACGATATTGCGCGCGCTGATATCACGCTCGATGTCCGCAACGTCCTTCCGTGCCTGCTCGATCTGGTCAAGCACCGCAGCATCATGCTCGCCCAGAGTGAAGATACCGGGGAGGCTGGATCGGAAATTCCGCTCCACGAAATCGGCGTTGTAAACGAGGCACTCAAGAGGCCGTTGGTTGGCCCAGCGGATCGCGCAGGCGGGGTGATCGGCCGGAGCGGCGATCACGCGCGAGATGCTGGTCTTGCCCGAACCGTTCGCGCCGTAAATGAAGTTGATCTTTCGGAGCTCGGTAAGATTCTGGCCTTCCGCGCTGTAGCTAGCGCATCCCGCGATTTTTAGTCCTTCAATCAACGCTGCCCCCCTCTTTGCCGCGTCAATGATTTGGTTTGGTAGCAATAATGGGAATACCTTCAGAATGTATTGATCGGCAAGGGTAACTAAGACCGCGCTACCAGTTTTCGGTCTCGATACCTACCAGTCTGCTAACGCCCTCTTTTCTGTAGGAGTTGGCAAGTGTCAGTTTCTCGCCAGCAACGGTTTCGTCGAAGGTGTGTGTCTAGAAAGCTCGCTAGTCCCAACCTCGCCGCGTGTCGGTCCGGCGGCACATCGGACACGCGATCGGAGATGTGGGACGGTCCTCGCGACGCGCTTTCAGCCTCTCCTCCTGCGTGAGCACGTCCTGTTCGAACCGGTGCCCGCAGTTCAGGCACCTGAGACGAACCCGCTCAGTCATGTGCGATCCCAGCCCTTTGGAGCATGTCGTTCCACATAGAGGAAGCGGCTTCCCGCCAGCTCATCTTCCGACCCTCGTCCGAGCCGAAGCTGAAGGACTGCGCCTTCAGGAAGAGTTCGAACTCGTCGTTTTCTATCGAAAGCCAACCGTTGGCCGTATTAGAAGCCGCATTCTCCTCGAACGACCAGTAGATATCGCCCATCCCGGAGCGGCTGCTGGTTTGGCGATGGACCGTCAGGTGGGCAGTGCCGCGGTTCAGCGCGCGGTTGACGATTGTGCAGCCGAACGCAGTGGGTGAGATGTCGACCACGCGTGCTCGGAAATCGTCGAGGGAGTCGAGTTCCGACGAAGCCTCCTTGAAATATCCCTTGATCTCTTCAAAGGCCCGCTCTCGGAACTCGCTTCTGTCGATGTCGTCGAAGTCGCGCTTCGCTCGATATCGGCTGGCGGTCGCGGGTGGCCGAGAGACCGAGGCGGACGCGGCATCCCTTGCCTGTGCCGCCGAACCAACCTGGCGGTCCTCTTGGATCGCGCGCCTGATCTCTTGGACGACGTTTAGCCATGCACTGTTCGCATTGGTCCACTCCGCAACGGGCTTGCCGTCGCGCGGAAGTACCTTGATGGCGCGTAGGGGCGTTGACTGCCAGTCGCAGGGTTCGACGATGATGCCGATGACGCGGGCCTCGCCAGCCTTTTGCCTCTCCAGCGCCCGGGCCATTTCCCGCTCGACACAGTAGTCGGAGTTAAGAAAGTCGGGCGTGATGATCAGCAGGAAGAGGGAGCTGGACTCCAGCCTATCGGCGATCCGGCCGTCCAAATCGTCGCCTGCGAGAATGTCGCGGTCGAACCACTCGCGGATCAGACCGTCACGCCGCAGGACTGCGAGATGCACGTGAAGGCGCTCCAGCGCCGAGGTATCGTGGTGCGAGTACGAAATGAAGGCGTCCAAAACGGCCTCTTTGCTAGCTATATTCCCGGATCATACCGGGAACAATCGAGACCCGCAATCGTGCTCCCAACCTCGGAGAAAGGCTCTGCCTTCGCGCTGAGGGGAAATGCTAAATGGGTCTTTGCGGATACGCTGAGGGGAGGACGCATGCTTCAAGCGTCTGAATTTTCCGTCGGCTTTGTGGCCGACGCCCGGCCACTGAGCTTGATGCTGCCGCGCGGAAAATACGAACAGCCTTTCCTAATTGTCCGGCGGGAGGAAGAGGCAATGGCGGTATTTATCGGCACCGAGCATCGCTTCCACGCCATGCCGTGCGCCGGTAACACGCACTGGAAGGGGGTGATTGTCCCGAACGTTGCCATCGAAGTGGACCAAGCCAGCATGTTCAATCCTGAAGAAGGCAATTTATCTGAAGGATGCCTTGTCCGGCGCGATACCCGGCTTGTGTTGACCGCCCTAAAGCAAGAGCGTTATTCCTATGGCGGCTACGACCGGCTCACCGTCGTTGACGGCTTGAGCAGCTGCGCCGAAGGAATGGAGGTCGCATTTCGCGCATGGTCGGTGACCTTGGGCCTTGGACGCGACAAACGCACGCTGTTCGAGATCGCGCCTTCAACAGCATAGCTGGCTGGCGAGCATGATCATCGGTTTCGAGTGCTATATCGTTGCGCCCGAAAGCCGTGAGTCAGCTCATGGCCCATCCCTGATCGAACGGATAGATCGTCCGCTTTCGCACTACCTCAGCCTGAAAGCCGCTTGGCCGCAATCGGCCCGCAAACTGATGGGCCGGTCTTGCAATAGCGGCTAGGCAGCTACGCGCCCGCAATCTGGACGTTCAGCGGACTCGGGCGCGCTCTCGAAACCAGCCGTCTGTTTTGGCATAGTTTGGCATCCGCACTGATGGACCCAGACTAAGCGTTGGAGCCGGCACTAGCGCGTCGCGGGCGCATCAGACACGAACTCAACCTTGGTAAATCCCGCTCTTTGCAAGGTGTATATAACGCCTCCAATGCACCGGTAGGGCGTTTCGTTGTCGCCTATTATCTGCGCAGCTCTTCTTTTCGAAACTTCACGCCGGGCAATATCGAGAAGTTGGTCGGTGGTCATAACCTGCCCGCCTACTGCGAGTGAGCACGGTTTAGCCGGGCCCTTGACGCTGACTAGGAAGGGTGCCCCCTGTGTCGTCGAGCTGCAGCCAGCGACAATCACGAACATCAATGCCACTGCTTTCATAGTCATCAGAGTGCCTCAGCCAATGAGCGACGGCAATGGTCTGCGAGGCGGCGTGAACTGGCAATTCGACCTGACACTGGTCGGCTGCAACGCGCCCTCAATTCAGCCGTTCAGCCTAAGCAGGCTCGATCCTGGAACCTGCCGTTCGTACATTTTGCTTCGAGCAAGAGTTGGATCTCCAAAAATCGAGGATTTTGCTAGATGCCGATTAGCACTGGCTGCCGACGGCGGAAGCTCGGGGCGTGAGCGACAGCCCGACGCTTCTCATCGACTGAGCTGGAGCCTGCCTCCAGCGTCAGCCAATACCGAGCTTGCGGCCGACATGCCCGACCAGGGCGTGACGATGCGGTTCGCTCTCGACGATAAAATGCACGCGCCCCTCAATGGGCGCGAGATCGGTATGGTCGCTGAAGGTGCGCTCGACGCCATCGGCATCGTTGAACCTGACGAGATGCATACGCCGGCGGCTTTCTGGCCTGACGTTGAAGGGAAACATCGGATGCGCCGTCTGCGCGACGCGCCACGTCGCGATCGCTTGGTCGAGCCCCGACAGCTTGATCCAGACTTGATCGAGCAACGGGTCGCCGGCGAGGATTCCTTCGATTTGCACGCGCGTCCTCGGAATGAATTCAAGATTGGGCAAGAGCTCGGCCCGATGCGCCCAGAGATCGGCGCCATTATGGATCGGCGGCCGCAGATCGTCGCGCAGGCCGGCTTCGTGCGCTGCGACGTCGTCGGCGGCACTCGCATTGCGAGCGACAACCGAGGATTCGGCAATGTCGCCATTGGCATCGAGTTCGAGCAGATCGAGCGCCAGTTCGCGAGACTGCCAGAGCGCGTCGGAGGCAAGGCTGACGCCGAGACCTTTGAGCAGATGGGCAAGGCCGAGCGCCTTGGCTGGGCTACCGGCTGAGATTGGAGCAGCGGCTGGCATCCTGTATTCGAAGCCCTCAGGATCCGGGCCATCGGCCTCCGCCAGCACCCGACTGAGCGGCGCGCGATTGTTGAGCGTCTTTAGATACTGGCTCTCTTCGACGCATTCTCCATCGTTGCGGATCGTTGCGATCGTAAGGCCGGGACCGAGCACCAGTTCGTTGAGCGGCTGATCGCAATTCAAGATAAGACGATCGTCTATGCCACGCGCTGCGCGGATCGTTTTGATCATCCCTTTGAGGTAGGCAATCGATTCTGCACGCGGCACGCCGGCGACCGGCGCTGACAGGTCATTGAGGAAGAGCTGGAGCGGCATTGCGGCTTAATCGAGTAACCGGTCCAGGCTCTTCTCCCATTGGTCGAAGAAGCCGGCGGGCCAATAGGACAACCGGCCCTCCGAACTCAACGCGGGGGTTTCGTAGCTGCTCGCTTCGCCGGGATTGCGCGTGAAGAAATGCAGCTTGGCCTGGCGCGGCGCGAGCAAACCCTCCTTCACAGCGAGGCGAACGCCGTTAAGCACGTGGTCGCTATGGCTTTCGATGATCACCTGCACGTTGTTGGCCGCCGTTAGCGCAAGCAATCGTCCGATCGACGCCTGTCCACGCGGATGGAGCTGCGCCTCAGGATTTTCGACGACCAGCAGCGTGTTGGGTGCTGCGGCGAGGCAGGCGACGACGACGGGAAGCGCGTGGGTGAGACCGAAACCCACATTGGTCGGGCGCAGCGGCTCGCCGTACGCGGCGCCCTCGCCTTTGTAGGAGAAAACCAGACGAACGAGATCGGTCATCGGGACCGGGACCGGTTCGACCCGGACGCCTGGACTGAATTCCTGCATCCAGGCGTTGACCTGCGCAATGAGGCTGCCTGCGCGCTGCTCGTGGGGCGACCGGACGATCTCCGCAGTGGTGATCTGCTCGCCGAACTCGAGCAGGAAGTGCGCGGTATATTCGCCTTTGGGTCCAAGAAACCGGTGCTGCCGAACCGCGTTCTGCGATTTCGGCGAAGTCACCGACGGGGTGATCCGGTCAGCCCGCAGGAACTGAAAGCCTTGAGCGAACACGTCGAGCAGCGGAAGTTCGCCCGGAGCTGGCTTTGCCGAGCAGGTGAGCACGTCGGCATCGGGATCGGCCGCTGCCTGCCAGCGGTAGGAGACGGACTGACCCTGCCTTGTTTCGCCGAGCGAGATTGCAATCTCGGCGGCGTCGAAGCCTTGGTACAGGACGTCGCGGCCGGTGCCGATGTCGACCAGCTCGCCATTGAGCGCGAGATCGCCATTGAGCAGAAAACTCCCGTCGAACGATTGGCGCAGCACGCCTATCGCCTGCAGGACGGTGCTCTTGCCGCTGCCGTTGAGCCCTGACAGGAGAGTTAAGTTGCCAAGGCTTAGTTCGATGTCGTCGAACGCCTTGAAGTTTTCGAGACCGATATAGTCAAGCATCAGCGAGAACCCCGGTGATCAGCTCGCTGATTGCGGAAAAGCGCCGGTTGACTTTTCGGATATCGCCCGTGCCTTGCGAGATCGCGCTCTCGAAGGAGCGATCATGGCAGAGCGCCATGAAGCCCTCCCGAAGCACCTCGGCGCGCTGGCCGAGGATCGCGAGCTGCGCGTGAGTGAGCCGCGCCAGATTAACCGAGAGCGCTTCGAAGATCGCTTTGTTGATCGGCAGCCGGCCGGCCTCCTTGTCGAACCGCTTACGGAAGGCGTCGCGGCCGAAAATTTTATAGGCGTTCTCCATCGCGCTGACGAAGTTGAACTGCATGACCGCGAGGTCATTGTCGTCGGTTTCGTTGATCGTCTTCATCGCCGTGATCAGGAAGCCGTCCATGTCCGGTTGTTTGTAGCTTTCCAGTCCGAGTAGGTAGAAAGCGGCGAAGCGCAGCACGAGTTCGCGATCGTCCATGCGAATGGGCTGAACGCTACCATCGGTAGCGCGGATGAACGAGGGCAGGCTTGCCCAGGTCTCCAGAAGATCGCGCGCCTTGCCCGGGGTGATGGCGTGCCGCAGTTCCTGCGCGGACAGCGCCATACCGCCGGTGTTGATCCGGGCGAAGATGTTAAATTTGACTTCGGGTGGCGTGCCCTTGCGGATCAAGTGGATGATCAGCTCGGTTTCGCGGAGCCGCATCTTGAGCCGCGAACTGAGCCCCTCGAAGTCCTTGCCCTCATAATCGTGGAGGTATTCGAGCCCAGTAAGGATGAGTGGTTGACCCCCGATGATCTGGGGCTTGATGAAGCGAGCAATCGTAGAGAGCCGTTGAATCCCGTCGACGATTTCCCAACGTTCGTCTTCGTCCTCGGCAGCGTACAGGACTGGCAAAGGGATTCGAAGCAACAATGACTCGATCAAGCGGCTTTGGCGCCGCGCGTCCCACACGCCCCAGCGTCGCTGAAAGTCAGGCTGGAGATCGATCATCTCTGATTCGGTGCGAGACAAAAGAAGGTCGACCGTCATCGACCGTGTGACGACGTCGATGTCGTCCGGATCGAACGGTTCGGCGATCTTTTCCCCTTCGTCCGAGGATGATTGTTCGACTTCAACGCCAGTGGCGTAACCCAACATATCAAGTTGCTCGACGATCGCCGACGCTCCCTCCATCATTCGATCCCAAACGCCTCTCAAGCTCCGGTCGGGCTCACCATATGCGATCACGAGAGAAAGGGCTACGCGGCGCACAACCGCCGCGATTTTCAGCGCATATCGCCCAAATGACGCTGCGCTTGACGTGGTTGCCTACCCCTTCTCGGTCTTCGACAACCTAATGTTCTATCGCCTCCCTGCGCCTGGCCGAACTGCTCGACACGCGCGAGATCCCGGTCTTTGCCGACTCGGTCCAGCAAGAAATCCTCTACCGCCGAATGACTGGCTATGGATCTTCCCGTCTGGGTCATGCCTAAGCGCACCGATCCTAAACGCGCCCGAGAGCACCGGATAAACGGCCGCTATTCGGCTTCGGCGCTCTAGAAGCAGTCCGCCTTCAAACGGCCCAATAGGGGATCTATGCTGTTAGTGCTGACATTGTCGATGAAACCCGAAGCCGCCGCGCAGCCAGCCAAGCCGAACAAGCTGCCCCTCACTTTGGGCCCGGCCGACAAAAATTTATCGCCTCATCATCCAAACGTCGTCCAGCATCGGTCTAGTGGTTGTAGAACTGCTTTGGAGGACGTTGATGCCGCCCGCTGTGATGCTTTCGATCGTGATCCTCTTCATCCTGGGCGTTGCCGTGACGGCGATGAATCTGGGCCGGATCATTCAGGCGCGGATGATCCACAAGTCGCTGAGAGCGGCGATGGCCACGGATCGCAAACTGGCCGAGGATCTTGCGGCCAAGCTCGACATTGTCGGGCAACGGACGGAGCCGCGTGGTGATGATCGGGCTGGCCTGGTGCTCGTGGCGATCGGACTGGCGACGGCGGGATACGGGTTGATCCTGGACGACGCGTCGATCAGGACGATGCTGGGCGCTGCGCTGTTTCCGCTATTCGTCGGTGCGGCGCTTCTGCTGCGCCATGCGGCGCACAAGCGCGCGACCGCGAAGAAGAATGTCGGCGGTGACTGATGACTTCGAGCTCTCCTCGAAGGCAGCTCAGGGCGACAGGCGCGCATTCTCTGCTCTGGTCCGTCGACATGAGGCGAGAGTGCGGGCTTTCCTCACCCGCACGGCGGGCGCACAGGCGGCTGATGATCTTGCGCAGGAGACGTTCCTGCGCGCCTGGCGAAACGCCGGAAAATACCGCGGTACCGGCAGCTATGCAGGCTGGCTCCTCGCTATTGGATGGCGGGTGTTCCTCGACGCCAGCAAGCGGCAACGCCTCGAGCTCGACCGGCGCAACGAGGTCGCTTCATCTCAAGATCAGTCATTCGCGGACTTGTCGGCCAAAATGGATGTCGAAAAACTGATGGCAGCCCTCCAACCCGAAGAGCGCGCCAGCCTCGCGCTGTGCCTCGGGCAGGGGTGGTCACACGGCGAGGCTGCCGAGATCCTTGGAATCCCGCTCGGCACGCTGAAATCCCGGGTTGCCCGTGCAACGGCGAAATGCCGTGCGATGCTGGACGCAAAATGATGGACGAAGATCTTTCCGACCTGGTCGCACTGCTCCGCGAAGAGGAGCGACCGGCCGACGACGCATTTGTCAGCGACGTGGAATGGCTGATCGAACTCGACCTTGCCTTCGAACGTCGGCGCCGGTCGACACTCCGGCGGTGGGCGGTCGACCTCGGCTCTGCCGGTGCCGTGGGATGTGTCGCCTACGTCCTGGCCAACAACGCTCCCGCCGAACTTGGAGCACTATCGATGATGTTCTCCGCTCCCTTGCTGGCAGCGACTGCCGTTCCGGTCCTCTGGCTGCTCGCCCGATCTGCGACTGCACCCACCTGATCGGCCCGGTCCGCACAAGCCTCAGTCAAGTTTCAGAATCTCGCTCAGCCAAGGAGATGGAGAATGCGCTGCCTTATGTCCGGTCCGCTATCCTTTGTCGTGACGCTCGCGTTGTCGGCGTCTGGAACCAGTGCCGCAGCCTCCGGCACCGACAGATTTGACATCGGTGGCCGGTCCATTCGCGTCGCATGCCAGGGGGAGGGCTATCCGACGGTCGTTGTCGACGCGGGTTTGGGAACGGCCCCCGCGGAAGATGAAGGGTGGCGACGTATCGCCAGCCGGATCGCAGCAAGCACCCGCATCTGCCTCTATGACCGGGCCGGGCTGGGCGGCAGCGATCCTGCCCCCAAAGGGCCGCGCACCAGCATGGACGCTGCGGCCGACCTGCATAGCGCGCTGCGCAAAGCCGGTGTCGCGGGTCCCTATCTGCTCGTCGGCCATTCGATCGGCGGGCTGCACGCGCAGGTCTTCGCCACGCGCTATCCCGCCGATACCGCCGGCCTGGTTCTGATCTCCTCGACACATCCCGACCAGATCAGGGCCTGGCTGACACTGCTGCCGCCCGCCGCGCCCGACGAGGAGAAGGCAATTACCGAAACACGCGCCCTCCTGACTGGCATGGCTGAGGATCCGACGAAGAACGAAGAGATGCTCGCCTTCATGCCGAGCGCGGCGCAGGCGCGCCGTCTGACGACACTCGGCGCTAGGCCGGTGGTCGTTGCCTCGCACAGTTCGCGCTATCGCATGGTGCCCGGCTTGTCCGAGCCGATGGCGATCAAGCTGGAGACGGCGACCCAACAACTGCAGAAGCAGTTCCTCGCTCTCTCATCGAATGCGAGGCAGAACGTCGCGGCGACTGCCGGGCATGGACTCCCCCATGAGGATCCTGCCTTCGTTGTCGAAAACATCATGCAGGGCGTTGCGCTCGTCCGCAGCACCCCTGTTCGGCCGTAGCGATCGTCTCGACGAACTGCTTCAGCGCCGCTCGCCGCTTTGTGCATTAGGCTCTTGGAACGCCGGCTCGAGCGTCCGCTTTCCCCGGGGATCTGCACCGAAAAGCCGCCGTTCCGCAATCGGCCCAGGAGCGGTCCAGAGTCGTATCACTAGAGTCGATGCGAGACGGCGGGTGCGTAGCAGTCGGCGTTTGCTTGCAGCTTTAGCGTAGTGCTAACGGCAGCTCGTATTCGTCAGCTTGGTCCTGCTTGGGGCACCAAATTTCAAAATCGCAGGCCCGGCGGTACGCAGCGGCGGAATGCGGGCGTTTGCAACACTCTGTTCCTCATCTGGGACGGCGGCTTCGCGCCCTCATTCCAGCCGTTCGGCCGCCGAACAGATAATCCCGAAATCTGCCGTTCGTTCAGCCGACAGTCGCGTCCGCTATCGAGTGGTTAGCTGCCCTTGACGCCAATTCCGCCGACGTTAGCTTGTCGTCGATATTGAAAATGCGCCTCTTCTGTTTTGGATATGAAACCCCAACACAGTTCGAGAACAACGCCAGACAAGGTTGGAGCGACGAGGATAGCGCCGCCGTCTGGATCAAAGCGGCGTCAGACGAAGCGGTACTGACTTGGGGGCGATCAGTTGCCGAGAGTTTCGTATCGTTCTTGTTCGAACGCGCTGACAAGGACGCCTATTCATGGGTGGACGGGAATTTCGCTCATTGGATCGAGACTGACCCAAATATTCTGGCGCATGCGAGTGAGCTGCCCGTCGTCACTGTGGGTGAGATGCCGGACTTTACCGTCCTGACCCGCACCACTTAGACGACCGCAATTGATGTCGTGGACGGCGCTCCACCCGACCGGCAGATTTGCTGGTTAGTGTGGAGAGCAGGACACGATGGAGGATGTTTCTGTAATCGGCGTCGATCTGGCGAAGTCGGTGTTTCAGGTTCACGGGATCGATGCGCAGGGCCAGGTGGTGCTGCGCCAGCGGCTGAGCCGGGCCAAGCTGCTACCGGTCGGGACACCTTCATGACCTTCGACTTGCTGAGCGATCAACCATGCCCAAAATACGGCCTTCGGTTCACAACCGACGTCATTTGGAACGGAAGCCGATGGCAGTGGTTCGGTCCCCTTGGGATCCCGGCGGAGCAGGTTTCCAGCCATGACAGACGAAATCAGGATTACGCGTCGTGAGCTGATCGAAGCGGGCGCGGTCGCTCCCGCACTGTTGGCGGCGAGCGAAGGGGCCGCGCAAGCGCGAGACGCGGGAGTTTCGACGGCGAGCGTGACGCTCACGGTCAACGGCCGACGCGAAACGCGCGATGTCGACACGCGAACTACGGTGCTCGATTTCCTGCGCGAGCATCTTGGGCTGACCGGCAGCAAGAAAGGCTGCGACCATGGTCAGTGCGGCGCGTGCACGGTGATCCTCAACGGCCGTCGCGCGAATGCCTGTCTGACATTGGCGGTAATGGCCGATGGCGACGAGGTCACCACGATCGAAGGGCTCGGCAGCGACGACCGGCTCCATCCGATGCAGGAGGCCTTCATCAAGCATGACGGCTTCCAGTGTGGTTATTGCACGCCGGGGCAGATTTGCTCGGCGATCGCGATGCTCGAGGAAGCGAAGGCGGGCTGGCCGAGCCATGTCACCGCTGACGTCGCCTCTCGGCCCAGACTCGATGATGACGAGATCCGCGAGCGGATGAGCGGCAATCTCTGCCGCTGCTCTTGCTATATCGGCATCGTCGCCGCGATCAGGGACGCTGGAGGCGTGGCATGAAATCCTTCACCTACGAGCGCGCTCCCGATCCGGTCTCCGCTGCGCGCGCAGTCGCGGCGCGGCCCGACGCCAAGTTCATCGCCGGCGGAACCAATCTTCTTGACCTGATGAAGCTGCAGATCGAGGCGCCTGGGCATCTGGTCGATGTCAGTCGGCTCGACCTTGACCGGATCGAACGGGTGGACGGCGGGCTGCGCATCGGCGCCGAGGTGCGTAACAGCGACCTCGCCGCCAACCGGACGGTGCGCGAACGCTATCCGGTGCTCGCCGAGGCGCTGCTCGCGGGCGCCTCGGGACAGCTCCGCAATCGGGCGACTACGGGCGGCAACCTGCTCCAGCGGACGCGATGCTATTATTTCTACGACCCTTCCAAGCCTTGCAACAAGCGCGAGCCGGGCTCAGGCTGCTCGGCGATCGGCGGGTTCAACCGCATCCATGCGATCCTCGGCGCGAGTGCGCACTGCATCGCCACCCATCCTTCCGACATGGCGGTGGCCATGGCCGCCCTCGACGCAACAGTCGAGACGGTGAAGCCCGACGGCGGCACGCGACGTATCCCGATCGGCGAGTTCCATCGCCTGCCCGGCAGCACGCCCGAGGTCGAGACGGTGATCGACCGCGGCGAACTGATCACCCACGTGACCTTGCCGCCCGCGCCGCCGGGGCGGCAGAAATATGTGAAGGTGCGCGACCGCGCCTCCTACGCCTTCGCATTGGTCTCGGTGGCGGTAGCGGGGCGGGCGGTGGCGCTCGGCGGCGTCGCGCACAAGCCCTGGCGGGCGAGCCGGCTGGAAGCCGCGACCGCCGGGGGAGCGCCGGTCGCGCAGGCGATCGATGCCGAGCTCGCGCCGGCACGGACCTATCCGCATAACGCCTTCAAGGTGCCGCTCGCGAAGCGGGTGATCGCCTCGGCCCTGGGCGAGGAGGTCTGAGATGACTCAGCAGCAGCCGACGCCCGAGGTCATTCCGCTTTCCGATACCTGGCGCGACGCCAAGATGGTGGGCGATCCCGTCCACCGGCTCGACGGGCCGGCCAAGGTGCGCGGCCAGGCGAAATATGCCTATGAGTATCGCGGCGCCGGCGCCGCGGCCTATGGCTGGATCGTGGAGGCGACGATCGCCAGGGGCCGGATTGTCGCGATCGATACGAAGGCCGCCGAGCGCGCGCCTGGCGTGCTTATGGTGATGACTCATGCCAATGCGCCGAGGCAGGGCGGTCCACCTCCGCGCCCGACCCAGCCCAATCGCTTCGATCGGCCGATGCCGGTGCTGTTCCAGCCGACGGTGCGCTATCATGGTGAGCCGGTGGCGCTGGTAGTCGCCGAAACGCTCGAGGCAGCGCGCGCCGCAGCAGCGCTGGTCGCGGTTCGTTATGCTCCCGAGCGCGCTGCGGTCGATTTCGAGCGCAACCGGGACAAGGCCTACAAGCCCGCCAACCGCATCAATGCCTTTGCGCAACCCGATACCAGCGAAGGCGACTTCGCCGACGCGTTCGCGGTGGCTCCGGTCAAGGTCGATGCGATCTATGTGACCTCGTACGAACACAACATGCCGATGGAGCCCCATGCCGCGATCGCCGAGTGGCAGGGCGATCGGCTGACGCTCTGGTCGGCGCAGCAGAATCTGGGCACCGCCGTCGGCACGATCGCCAAGACGTTGCTGATACCGCCCGAGAATATCCACGTGCTGAGCCCGTTCATCGGCGGCGGTTTCGGCTCCAAGGTGCCGGTGACGCCCAATGCGATCCTCGCGGCGATGGCGGCGAAGCGGCTCGCCCGCCCGGTCAAGATCGCGCAGACCCGCCAGCAGATGTTCGCCAACACCGCCCACCGGCCGCTCAATCACCAGCGGGTGCGGCTGGGCGCGGAGCGCGACGGGCGGCTCACCGCCTTCGCGCATGACGTGATCCAGCAAACGACGCCCTATGACGAGTTCATCGAACAGACCGCGACCTTCGGGCGTGGCATGTACCAGGCGCCCAACCGGCTGACGACCAGCCGGGGAGTGATGCTCGACATGCCGAGCGGCGACATCATGCGCGCGCCGGGCGAGCAGCCGGGCAGCTTCGCGCTCGAAAGCGCGATAGACGAGCTGGCGCACGTGCTGAAGATGGACCCGATAGAGCTGCGCCTGCTCAACGAGCCGGCACGCGATCCCGAGGGCGACAAGCCCTTCTCGAGCCGCAGCCTAGTGGCGTGCCTGAAGGAGGGCGCAGCCAAGTTCGGCTGGGTCCAGCGGCCGAGCGCGCCCGGATCGCTGCGGCAGGGCGACTGGCTGGTCGGCTTCGGCGTGGCGGCAGCGACCTTCCCCGCCTTTGTGCGCCCCGCATCGGCGATGGTCGAGCTGACGCCCGACGGCACCGCGATCGGCCGGGCCGACTTCACCGATCTTGGCACGGGAAGCTGGACGAGCATGGCGCAGATCCTGGCGCAGGAAACCGGGCTGCCGGTCAACCGCGTCAAGTTCGAGATCGGTGACTCGCGCTTTCCCCGCACGGCCGGCTCAGGCGGGTCGTTCGGCATGACCAGCGCAGGCGCTGGCGTCCACCGCGCGTGCGAGAACCTGCGCGCGGAAATGGGGAAACTCGCCGGCGCCGGCGGCGCGGTGAGGCTGGCGGAGGGGCGCGTGCACTGGGACGGCCAGTCGCAGCCACTCGCCGAGTTCATGCGGCGATACGCACCGAAGGGTCTGTCGGCGCAGGGAAGGCAGGGCGGGCTGCCGCCGCCCGAGAAGCTGCCGGTTTCGGCGCATAGCTATGGCGCGCAGTTCATCGAGATCGGAGTGCACCGCGTCACCTTCGAGCTGCGCATCCGCCGCGCGCTCGGCGCGTTCGCCGCGGGACGGATCATCAACGAGCGGCTCGCGCGTTCGCAGCTGCTCGGCGGGATGATCATGGGAATCGGATCGGGGCTGCACGAGGAATCGGTGGTCGATCCGCGCCACGGCCAGTTCGTCAACCGCGATCTGGCCGAATATCACATACCCGTCCATGCCGACATCCGGAACCTCGACGTGCTGTTCATTCCCGAACGCGAGGAGGTGCTGAATCCCTTGGGCACCAAAGGCCTGGGCGAGATCGGCATCGTGGGGGTGTCGGCAGCGATCGCAAATGCGGTGTTCAACGCAACGGGAACGCGCGTACGCGAAGCGCCGATCACGCTCGACAAACTGTTGTCAGGGCTGAAGGAAACCTAGGTCCAACCAGCGTGTTTGATCTGAGAGTCGACAAATAGCAACGCGCGAGTCTGCGCGTCAGCTTTGCGCCCGCATATCGGCCGTTCCAGCATTCTGGGCTGACGCTTCAAAGCCGCCGCAAGGCTCAGCGGGCCGGGGGGACCGACACCCCGGCGTCGGTTTGCACGACCGGCTTCATCGTGCCGTCGGAATTGTACCGGAGATATTCGACGGTCACTGCCCGCCGCCCGACCGCGCCGTTGAGGTTGCCGATCGTCAGCGCGGCGTTGTGCAGGAACAGGTACCAGTTCCCCTTGAACTCGGCGATGCCCGCGTGGATCGTGAAGCTGTTTCTACCGGAGCCGGTCAGCTCGCCGCGATATGTCCAGGGCCCGTTGAGCGAGGTTGCAGTCGCGTATGAAATCTTCTCGTCGCGGTGCTTCGACCGGTCGAGTGAGGCATAGGTCAGATAGTAGAGCCCGCCGCGCTTGTGCAGCCAGGGCCCTTCCTCGAAATGCGGAGGGGTGATCTCGGTGATCGGACCCTCGATCTCGATCATGTTGGGCTTGAGCTTGGCGATGTAGCATTGGCGGTTGCCCCACGCGATCCACGTGGTTCCGTCATCGTCGGTGAACACCGTCGGATCGATGTCTTCCCAGCTGTGCGTACCCTTGGGCGTCATGTCATTGGTGATGAGCGCAGAGCCCTTGGCGTCGACGAACGGGCCGGTGGGCGAATCCGACACCGCGACGGCGATAGCCTTGCCGGGATGTGTGTCGTCGTGCTCGACCGTGGCATAGAACCAGAACTTCCCGTTCTTCCGGATCGCTTGCGCTGCCCAGGCATCCTGCTTCGCCCATTTGAAATCGGCGACCTTCATGATTGGACCATGATCGGTCCAATGCTTCATGTCGGTGGTGGAATAGACGAGCCACTCGCGCATATCGAACATCTCGTCGCGCTGCGCCTCGTCGTGTCCCACGTAGAGATACAGACGATCGCCGACGACGAGCGGGGCAGGATCTGCGGTGAACTTGTCGCGCACAACCGGATTGGCGCCAGCCGGCGACCGGGGTGGCGTCTGCCCCACCGCCGGAGAAATTGGTATCGCTACCATAATCAGCGGTGCGAGCAGCGCCCGCTGAATGCCATTCACCACATCGCTCTCCAGGCTGTTCAGCGTGTAGATTAGTCAGACTAATATGTTGGTCAATATTTCAGCTGGTCGGCCGCTGGACGCATGTGGCACGCGGACCGCCCGCATCGGACGAACAGCGGCTTGCGGTGCCCGCTCTGTACTGCGCAGGCCAGATTGAGCCATTGTCTCTTCGGTCATGCCGAGAATCGCGAGGCGGTAGAGAACCGGCCCGTCATTGCCCCCGCGCGCTTCCCGGGACCCACGCAAGGCGGCGCCCTCCGGGCAGAGCGATCCCGCGACTATAGTAGCGTTATCATATCGCAAGGCTCCGCTTGGCAAGCGGACCGGCGGCCGCAACAGGAAAATGTTGCCAGCGGGAGCGGGAGGGGAATGAGGCGGCTTGTCAGGCTTGGCGGCAGCATTGATCGTGCGACACGGGTAAGTCGATTTGCGGGAGGACCGAATGCGTCACAGGGCTTCATCGGGTTTTCGGATTGCGTGCTCGATGGCGATCGCATGGCCTGCCGCGGCCGGCGCGGACAATCCCGTCATCCAGACCCGCTTCACCGCGGACCCGTCGCCGCTGGTGCACGATGGCGTCGTCTATCTTTATGCCGGTCATGACGAGGATGACGCCGAAGGCTTCAAGATGCTCGATTGGCGGCTCTACAGTTCGACCGACATGGTCAACTGGACCGATCGCGGGGTCGTGGCTTCGCTGAAGACCTTCCCGTGGGCGGTTCAGGACAACGACGCCTGGGCGCCCCAGGTGGTCGAACGCGGAGGCAAGTTCTACCTTTATGCGCCGGTTAGCATTGCCGGCTCGCCCAAGAACGTCATCGCAGTCGCCGTGGCCGACAAGCCGGAGGGGCCGTTCAGGGACGCCCTGGGCAAGCCGTTGCTAGGGCCCCAGGACGGCTTCTTCGATCCCACCGTGTGGGTCGATGACGATGGGCAGGCCTATCTCTACTGGGGCAACCCGCATCTTTGGTACGTGAAGCTCAATCCGGACATGGTTTCCTATTCCGGGCCGATCGTGAAGGTCGATTCCAAGCCGGCCGATTACCAGGAAGGTCCCTGGTTCTATAAGCGGAACAAGCGATACTACATGGCCTACGCCTCGACGTGCTGCCCGGAAGGCATCGGTTATGCGATGAGCGACAAGCCCACGGGCCCCTGGGTGCACAAGGGCAAGATCATGGATCCCAACCAAGGGTCGACCGGCAACCACCCCGGCATCGTCGACTATATGGGCGCGACCTACCTCTTCGGCTTCAACTATCGGCTCAATTTCGGGATCACGCCGATCCATCACGAGCGGCGGTCGATCACCGTCACCCGCATCAGCTACAATCCCGACGGCACCATCCCGAAGCAGCCATGGTGGGACGACAAGGGCGTCCAACAGCTGAAGCCCATTGACCCGTTCCAGCGGGTCGAGGCCGAGACGATCGCCTGGACGTCGCGGACCAAGCGGGACCGCGATCGCCCGTACGATTGGGCGCCCGGGGTAACGACGGCCAGCGACGCGCAAACCGGCGTCTATGTGACCCGCACCGGCGACCGCAGCTATATCAAGGTCGCCGGCGTCGATTTCGGCAAGGCCGGTGCGAGCAGCTTCGTCGCAAGCGTCGCCAACGCGCTGCCGAAATCGCGGATCGAGCTTCGCCTCGACCGTGTCGACGGTCCGGTCATCGGCACGTTGCAGCTGGACGGCGCCGCGACGGGCAAGCAGTGGCGGGAGGTAAGCACGCCCGTATCCGGCGCGACCGGCACCCGCGACCTCTACCTCCTGTTCAAGGGCGGCTGGGAGCCATCGCTGGTCAATGTCGACTATTGGCGCTTCACGCGCGCGCCCGCGTTGTCGGACCAGGGTGGGGCTTTATAACCAAAGGATGGCAGCGGCGAGATGGACGCTCCGAGACGGCGGCGAGGCGGTCGTATCCGCTTGTGGCCATTTGCCAGAAGCGGTCGACCGACCGAGAGTGAGCGCGATGCGGCGGCCGCGTCGGATGATTCGAACTCACGTTCCGCCGTTGGTTGCCCGGCCTACCACGCCCAGCGCAGCTGCGGCACCGCCAGGATAGGAAACGCGCCGCCTTGCGGAAGTCGGCTGCCATCACCGCGAGGTCGGCAGCAAGTGCCTGACCCTGGAGACGGAATTATCGGCCGCCAGGTACCATTTCGGCTTGCCGCGTCGTGAAACGCCGTTGGCGCTTTTGCACCGGCAAGGGCCGGAGGTTCACATCCAGAATGGCTTCCACTCAACCTTCTGGCTGGGGCGGTCGGAATACATGGTGCGGGCTTCGCTCAGGTCATCAAGCGTCCGATTGTCGACATGGGCGAATGCGGCCTCCATCGCCGCATCCCGGCCTGCCGCCCAGTCGGCGAATCGGAGCGGGACCAGGAGGTCGGGCATGGTCCAGATGCGCTTGTCCAAGGGGTGGGAATCGAACCAGGGGAGGGTCGAGACATACGCCGGAAACCCGTCGGCCTGGAACGGCATGGCATCGCCGTAGTGGTTAGGCGCGCCGCCGCTGGGTTCGCCCACGAATACCGCCCAGGTCTCCCGCTCAATCCGCGAGGTCAGGTTCTGGGCTGCGGAAAAGGTCTTCCCGCTGGTGAGCACGTAAAGGCCGCCGGGCCGGTTGAACCGGGACCGCTCGAGGTACCTCCTCAGACCCTCGCCCATGAGGTTGCTGCCGCCGTCGTTGCGGCGCAGGTCCAGCACGACACGTTCGATTTCGGGGGTTTCCATTGCCGCAAAGGCGTCGCGGACGAAAGCCAGGATCGAGTCGCGCTTGTCGCTCAGGCGATCGAAGGCGATGACCAGCACCTTGCCGTCCGTATGGACGAAGTTGGCCTGGGCGCCCGGCCGCCAGGTCTCGACCGGCCAGGGCTTGCGTGACAGTGCGACCAGCGCGTCGCCGCCACCCGGACGCGGCGTCAGCGCGACCTCGACGGCTGACCCGTCGACCTCCGCTTCGAGGGTGACTGGCGCTGACACGGCAGCCGGCCCGGCCAGTCGCGCCCCGCGCAGGACCGCAGGCTTCAGGGCGAGGCCCGCGTCGTGATAGGCCCAGGCGGCGTTGTTGGCAGGCCATACGGCTGCGAAGGCGCGCAGGACCTGCTCGACAGCGACCCCGTCGACCCGCACAATCCGGCCGCCCAGCAACGGCGTGCCCTCCGCCTTGGCGGCGGTGACGTAGAGGCCGTCGAAGAAAGGGCTGGCTGTGATCGGCAGGTCAAGGTCGAAGCCGGGGAGCTTGACCATATACGTGTAGATGGTCGTGTGCCCGTCGCGGAACCAAGCCAACCGAGCCATGAGGCCCATGACCCAGACCTCCGTCGTCAGGTCATCCGCTTCGGCGGCGAGCCGGTCCCAACCCGACCGCCACGCCGGATCCGCGGCGGCTTCCCAACCGCGCGGGTGGGTCGTCTCGGCGTACTTTTGCAATCGACGAGCCTCCGCGCGGCGGAGTGCAGGGACCGGAGCCGCCGCCAGCGCTGCCGGGGCCGCCAGGCTGCCGGACAGCAGAAGGGAGAAATCACGCCGTGTGATCATGCGATCAGTCTAAGCACGCGCGGCTTTGGCGCGATACTTAAGTTCGTTAACAGGCCGGGCGACAGCGCTTTCATGGTGTACTCAAAGTTGCTCACATAACTGAGTGGACGATCAAATCCCTGCCGAGGAGCCGTAGGTTGGGGCAGGGCCTCGCTGTAGGTCGCGCGCCGCCGGCGACGCCTGGCGTGGCCGCCGCCTACTGCCGGTTGGTTTCGCCCGGCGCCCGCGCCGGCGGCGCGTCCATTCCCTCGACGAAGCCGGTGAGGCGGGCGGCGCGCGATCGTCGAGGAAAGGCACGGCCAGGTCGGCGATCAGCTGTGCTTCGGACGTGAGGCCGAAATGCGACGTGGCGGGAAGGATGGCGAGGCGCGCACGCGGCGCCCTCTGATGATGCCTTGCGCCGCCGCCTGCCGGTCGCCGCCGCCGCGCAGCCGGAACAGCTCGATCGCATGGTCCAGCTGATCGTTCGAGTCGCTCCGGGTAACGGCGCTTCATACGGCATTTGCCGCCTTTCACAGGTCAACGGTGAGTCTCGCAATCAGCTGGCGCGACTGGATGTAGGTAAAGGCATTGTTGCCGAACACTTCCCAGCCATAAGTGTTGAACAGGTTCGTCGCTTGAAGCCGCAGGACGGCGGGCGCGCCCTGAAGTGCAAAGCGATAGCGAACACCTAAGTCTATCGTCGTATAGCTGCCTACGCGGAGGGCATTTGCGACGTCGGAATAAGTTGGCCCACGGTGCTCGGCCGCCAGATCCGCTGAGAAGGCGTCCCATTGCGGCGGACGCCATTCGATGTTGCCGCTGAGCGTGTGCGATGGCGTTCCCACCGGGCGCCGTCCGATTGCCCCCGAGGCTACCTCATCCCCCGCCAATCTTGCGTCTAGTAAGACTCCACCGGCGACCAGGGTCCACCCGTTGACAGGTGAGCCCGCCAGCGACCCTTCGAGGCCGCGATGCCGGATTGTACCCAGCGTGCGGAAGATATTGCCAGTGTCGAGCCCATAGTAGGGCTTCTCGATTTCGAACCCCCCAGCGATCACAGCCATAGGGCCGACACGCAGGCGCAACCCGGCGTCGATCTGTTTCGTTCGGATCGCCGAGGGCGCTTCATCGCGGTTAAGAGCGATCTCGGGTGCGACCTCGCTCTCTTCCAGGCCTCGCGTTATGCTCCCATAGAGTGCGAGCGATCGCGTAACGTCGAGCGTTGCTCCCGCATTGAATAGCCACGGCTTGTCGCGGGAGGCGGGGAGGGCGCCAGCGGGCGTTCGCACGGTCTTGGTATAATCGCTCCGTTGGACTCCGAGATTGATCTGACCAACGCCCGCAACGCGTCCTTGATAAGCCAACCCGGCGGTCCACTGACGCACGCGATCATCGCTTTTGGCGGAAAAGACAAAGTCCGGCCTGGCAACGTAATCCGGCTCGTCGAAAGGGGCCGGACGTAGCGAGATACTGTCGGCCCCGCCGTAAATGCGATTCTGTGATCGGGCCCGCGCGATCAATTGAAACTCGTGCCGAACACCCCCTTGGCCGAACTGGCGGCTGATGCCGATCTCACCGCTGGTCGAGACGTTCGAGCGGCGCGGCCGGGCGATCACCGTGCGCCCGGCCAAGACACCGGGTTCTGCGGCGTCGAGGAGAACGCTATGCCCCTCACGCACGACATTGACCGAACGGAAGGCTCCCGCACGAATGCCGAACCCGCCCAACCGGGTCCGGCTGATAGCGCCATAGTTGAATCGCTCGGTCTCGACATCAGCCCAGCGCTGGCCGACAAATTGGCGCCGTGTCATCCGGGGCGGAACCCCCTGTCCGTTCCCTATGATGATGGGAAAAATATCCTCATCCGTGATGCGGACCCGGCTCCAGAAGGGCTGTATCTCGGTTAAATCGTTTGGCCGCCACGCCGCCGTCGCCATCATGCTGAAGACATCGGCGTTGTTGCCCGATGCATATTCACTCCGACTGAAGCTTGCAGCGGCACCAATTCCCAGAGTCCGCCCAGCGATCGGCATCATGGCATCGACCTCGATGAGCATACCTCCAAAGCTATTCGCTTGAGACACCAGACTCAAAACGGCTTCCGCACCGGGTTTACGCAACCGATAATCAACGATGCCCGACGGTGCGGGAAACGCGTAGCCAATTGCCGAAGGTCCAACGCGAATCCGATTGCCCTCTACCAGTCGCGGCGAGAGATCTGCCTGCCGATCAATGAACAATCCTTCGATCCGCACATTGCCGGCATCGATCGGCGAGAAGCCACGAACATCGCCGGGTCCATAGACGCCCAGATCCTCACCTCCGTCATTGGAACCGAAGGCATCTTCGGCGTCCGCAACCGCATTGTCGTCAACCCTTTGGGCGCATGCCGGAGATACCGCACAAAGAGAAACTCCGCAGGCCAGTGCGACATACTCGATGCTCATTCTCTCCAGATAAGGCGCGAACGATATTGACATAGAGCGCCGTTCGGCGAAGAGGTGTGCGTGCTATGCACGCGTCGCCGGACTTACCACCGCTCGATGGTCTCAGTGCCCTCCTCGCCGCTGCGGACGGCGGGTCCTTTACTGCAGCCGCCCAGATGCTCGGCCTCACCCACGGGTCAGTCAGCCGTCGGATCAGCGTCCTCGAAGCCTGGCTCGGCACCCGCTTGTTCGAAAGGCATGGGCGCGGAGTGCGGCTGACGCCGGCAGGTCAGCGTTTCACAAACGACGCGAGAGCAGCGTTGGGTGGGCTGCACCGCAGCACGGAGCAATGGCGGCCATGGCAGGGCCGCCAGACGGTTCGATTGAGCGTGGTGCCGTCTTTTGCACGGCTATGGATGTTGCCGCGTCTCGCACAGATCGAATTGGCCGACATCCGTATCGAACTGATCTTGGATCATCGGCCAAGCGATCTGGATGCGCGTGAGGCTGACCTGGCGGTCCGCTATGGTCTCGGCAACTGGGAAGGGGTCCATGTTTCTGAGCTGTTCGCGGAAACGCTCGTACCAGCAGCGGCGCCCGCGCTCGCCGACCAACTGGGAGGAGATGTCCCCGTCAAGACCTTGCTATCGGCACCGCTCATTCATGATTCCGACACCAGCCAATGGCGCGCATGGTTAGCCGCTGCGAATATCCGATATCGACCGCGCTGGCAGGATCGCCGTTTCGAAGACTATGACACAGTCGTCGTCGCTGCACAGGCGGGTCTTGGAGTTGCGCTGCTGCGTCTGCCGCTGGTCCAGGAGGTGGTAGATCAGGGTGGACTTCGTCCGATTAGCACGCGGAGCACCGTGAACCCCGCGAAGCACTTCATCTGCACTCGGGAGAACGAAAGCCGCGCAGCGGTCTTGGAGGTCGCGGACCGGCTGCGACGCCTGTGCGGCGCGGAAGCAGCGATGCTGACCGCTGGCGGCAAATCCTGATCACCGTTACCTCTCGGAAGCTGATCGCCGCGATCCCGCCGAGCGTACGCTGGCGATCAGCTTGAGCCAAGGCGCCGAGTGGAAAACGCTCATCAACACGTACATCAGCGTCATTCCGCTCAGCGGCGACCCCCCATGCGCGGCCGAGCAGAGAATGTCCGCCGGGCCGCCGTGAGCCGCGGTCAGCAGCGCCATGATCGCGAAGGCGGGCGCAGCCGCCAGGCTCAGCCAGTCGGCTGCGCCGAGTGCGGCGGCGCCAACAGATTCGCGACGGATCGCGCCGGAGGTGGATCCGTCGTCACGAGCCTCGCTCATGTCATTATTCTCCACTTACGCGTCGACGCGGGTCCGGAGCGCGTCCGCTCCGACATCCGACACCTCGACCGATTTAGTCTCGATCAGGATCCGTCGCCCCGTCATTATGCCAGACCCACCACTCGTACGGCGGGGTCTGAGGATAGCCCTTTGGAGAGTCCTCCCACTCCTCCTGGCGTCCGAGTGCGGTGATATCGAGGTAGTTCCAGGTGTTCCCCATTTGCTCGTCGCCACGGCCGCCGTTGGTCGAGTAGGTTAGGAACACGCGGTTGCCGTCACGAATGAAGGCGAGTGTGGCGTGCCATTCATCCACGCCGAAGTTGGCGTCGAAATCATCGGTCAGCGTGTACCAGGGGATATGCTCCCAGACCATCTGGGCCTTCAGGCGATGAATGTCCGACTGAGGCGCGCGCGAGACGAACGCGAGGCTTGTGTCGCGGGCGTTCAGATGGGCGGGATGCGCAACCTGATCGGCGACCATGGAGCAGCCGATGCAGGCACGTTCCGGCCAGCCGGATACGCCGGGCTCGAAGAAGGCACGGTACAGGATCAGTTGACGGCGGCCTTGGAACAGATCGAGCAGGCTCAGATTGCCTTGGGGGCCGATGAACGCATAGTCCTTCTCGATCTCCATCCAAGGTAACCGCCGGCGCTCGGCGACCAACGCATCGCGGGCCTTGCTGTGCGCTTTTTCCTTCGCGAGAAACCGTTTCGACGCGGCTTTCCACTCCTCCGCCGAGACGATCGGCGGCGTCTGCATTCCGAGCAGTTCGCTTTTCGGGTTGCTTTCAGATGATGTGGTCATGGCTCTCAGGCCTCCATCGCTATTTGCGGGTCGGGATGCGGAGCCGAAGTCAGCCGCCGCCAGTGCTCAAGTCATCCGAATGGCCGGCAGCGAGGCGAGGCCACTGCGCGATCGGACGGCCACCGATGCGAAACGGGTGCTCGCCGTCGTCATTGCGCCAACCCTGCGGCCAGCCGGCGGGCGAGTCCTCCCACGGTTCCTGACGCCCATAGGCGGTCAGGTCGAGCAGCCGGTAGCTGTTGTCCATTGCCTCGACGCCGCGCGTCCAGGTCCAGTAGGTCTCGAACACATCGGATCCCTGCCGCAGATAGCAGACGAGGTGCATCATCCCGATCCGCCGTCCAATCAGGAGCCCGTCGAGCGAACCCTCGGCGGAATACCACGGCATCGTCCAGCCCATGAACGCGCGGTAGCGGACGCTCTCCTCGTATGAGCCTTGGCAGAACGTGGCATAGGTAACGTCACGCGAATGGATAATGGCCAGATCGCGGACCTGCGTCGTAAAGAACGTGCAGCCCTCGCACTGCCTCGGCGCCGGGCGGCCCCCGAACCACATGTGGTAATAGGCGATGAGCATCCGCCGCCCCTCGAACGCGTCCAGGAGCGTTGTCGGCCCATGTTCTCCGATGAGCGGTGTCGCGCCGTCCACCGCGACCATCGGCAGCCGCCGGCGGGCAGCGGCGATGGCGTCGCCTTCCCTCGTGTGAGCCTTTTCACGAACCCGAAGGGCGTCCAGCTCGGCCTGGAACGTCGCCCGATCGGCGAGCCTGGGCGCTGCAAGTTCGTTGTTCGCGAGGTCTTTCATCGTTCTTCTCCCTTAGTCGGCTTGCCGGTGTTCGATCGACCGAAGCACGACCCGCGCCTTCGGTCTCTCCTCGAGCGAGCGGGTCTTGTTCTGCATTTTCAAACTTCTTTGCCCGCGGGCGGCCGGTCCAATGGCGGGTTTCAATCTTCCTGCAGGGAGTGGACGTCGGCTCATCGCGCGTCGCTCCCGGCGTGCTCCTCGATGAGCCGCGCAACCGCCTCAGGATTGTCGGCGAGCAGATAATGACCGGCGTCCGGTATCTGCGCGCTTTTGACACGGCTCATACCCCTGGCGCGGTAGCCTTCGACGAAGGTGGACAGGAGGGCAGTAGAGAAGGATTTCTCGCCGACAGTGACCACGAGCGGGGTGGAATTCGGTGCCGTCTGCGCAGCGTTCCACCGGGCATCCTGCGGGAAGGCGCGGTAGATTTCGAACGCGGCGCGGAGCTGAGGCACAGCAACGCGGAAAGGAGCGATGGTGGTCGCGGATGCGACTTGCGCTCTGACATTGCCGACGCTCAGCGTAGACATCGTCGCTGCAGCAGCTCCCGAAAGGATCGCTTGCCGACGAGAGAAACCACCTGCGAGACGCTGATCCGTTGGCCAGACACGGTTCTGTTGGCTCATGATCCGTCTCCTATCGACGTCCGCCCGCAATATCCGCGTGCCGCTGCTGCTCGGGCTAATTCCCGGCGCTGCGCTCGATGAGCTCCGCGACCGCTTCAGGATCGTCGGCCAGCACGTAATCAGTGAACCTCGAGGCCTCGAGGCCTCGATGGCAGAGAAGAGACTTTGCCCTGAAATTCATGGGCGTAGCCACGCGAGGAAGCCATCAGGGCGCACCTATGCGCCTGCCCCGGTCATGGCCTGCTGCAGTTTCGCCCGCGCCGCCGCAAGAATCTGCGGATCTGCCAGTTCAGGGCGACCCGATCCGTACGGGGGCTGCGGCGCATACTCCAGTAGGAGTTCGATCTGTCCGCCTAAATCGTCTCCGGCCCAACGTCCGGCCAATGCGATACCGAAGTCGAGTCCCGCCGTCACGCCGCCACCAGTGGCCCGATTGCGGTCAATGCAAACCCGTTCACTGCTGGGCTCCGCGCCAAATTGGCTTAGAGTTTCTCGCGCTCCCCAACGCCCTGCAGCGCGGTAGCCTCGCAGCAGTCCGGCGGCCCCCAATAACAGCGAACCGGTGCAAACACTGCACACCCAACCCGCTCGCGCCCCGCGATCAGCCAAGAAACCGATTGCGGCAGAATCATTCATAAGATCCATCGTGGGTTTCGCGCCGCCGCCAACAATGAGGACGTCTGGTTCCGTCCAAGCCTCCTCAAAGCCATGCGTGGCTTGTACGCCAAGGCCGCAGTCCGTAAGCACCGTACCGGGGCGATGCCAAACATATTGCACTTCGTAGTCTGGCAAGAGACTCCACGCTTGAATTGGACCCACTAAATCCAACAGAGTCATGCCCGGATAAACCATGGATAGTACTTTCATGGCGCTCTCCTAGTATTCACCGCTCCCTCCAGGCGAAAATTACATCGAGTGGCCGTTGGCGGATTTGGGCAAGCACCAAACTGGGTTCAGTTCACACAGCCTCTTCAGCATGGGCGCGTATTCCTTGGTTATCGCTTTGACTTCACGCGTGCCGAGATGCTGAACGACAAAGCCATGCGGGCCCTGAATGGTAAGCATGGGGTACGGTCCGACCTCCGGGTCCACACCGCCAATGTCTTCGCTGGATATATTCGGCGCGTAATGCATCACGTGCGGCATGTTGCCCGTTGACACCCGATCGCTTTTTTCGGGATTGTCGTAAGTCCTCAGAATGGGCGACAGCATGTACGAGAGCCCGGCACGTTCCGGAGGCTTGTAATATCCGGATCGGTAGCGCTCCTGGATGAGCGGCTTGAGTTCGGGCGCAGGCATGCTCTTGGCCTGCATCTCGGCGATATCAAAGAAAACGCGCATGTGGGCCTTGGCGCCGGCGGCATCGAACGAAATCGGATAAAGAAGATCGGTCGGATATTCTGTCAGGGGCCAGGATCCTCGCATCGCGTCGTCACCGGTGCGGGTGACAAACGCATGAAAACCATTGGTCCCCTGCCGTTCGACCTCGAACCCCTTCGCTGGATTGAGGTAGATCGTCGCCTGTTCTCTCAGGTGCGGCGGCAAGGCGCTCATGGCCAACTCAATTTCCAAATCCCGGGGCAGGTGAAATGAATCGATTGGCGTGCCGGATCGCGGCTGGGCTGATGTCATTTCCGTTGCCTCCTTATTCTCGCGTGCGTTTTCCTCCCGAGCTGTCTGCGGCAGACAGGCCGCGAGCACGATCATGGCCGACATCAGTGCCGAAACGCGCATCTCGTGGGATGTCGTCGATTTCATGTTGCACGCCTTTCTCCTCCGCCGCGTCGATCTTCTAACGAGCCTCCCGCCTTCACCCCTTCAGGATACCACCCGTCAAATCGTTGACATGTGCGTTGTTCGGCGAAGTTCTGTGCATTCGGCGCACAGCTGTTCCTTGCTTGAAACGCGTTCGCTTTCGGCACGTAACGCCCCGTGACCGTCTTCGTGTGGAGCTCCGCCGCAAACGCGCGCCAGTCGGAGTCGTCCACGGCGAGGTCAAGCTCAAGCGAAGGGCGCTCTGCTGAAAGTGTTTCATTGGGCCCCTACGATCAGCAACGGCGCAATGGGGCTCGCAGGACGACTGTACCACGATCGACTAGGCGAACTTATTGGCGGACGTCGACTGACATCACCTTTTGAACGATCTTCCAGTTACCTCGCACCTTCAGGCATGACAGGAGGTCGGTGAAGTAACGCGGCGGCATCTGAAGCCTCAGCTTTACCAGGGCGAGATTGTCCGAAACATCGATCGCAGCGACCTCGTCCCTGCGCTCGAGTTTGAGCTTACGCGGCGCGGTCGCATCGCGCACGCCGGCCAGCCAAGCCTCGATTGGCATCACGCTGACGTCGCCGTCATCGCCGATTCTGGTTACAGCACTGAGGGGGTGAAATATCGTCTGGAACTGCTCCGCATCCATATTGTACGCGGCATCGAAATAAACTTGAGCCAAAGCTCGCAAGGAATGTTCAGCGTCTTCCATAGTCTTTACTCATAGTCTTATTACTCTGGGTGGTGTCGGAGATTGCTGCAAGAGCGCGGGTCGCACATCCACTCTTTGGCACTGGGGCATTCTCGCCCGGGTGCCATACAGATTGCGGCGCGGCTCGGGCCCACACAGTCCGCGCTGAGCCACACGATCCGCGGCCTGTCGGAGTATTCGACTTGGTTGCGGGAATGCCAACTGGGCCGACTTAGGTCAGCAGGCGGCGACTTGAAGTGTGTAAAACAGGCTATGCCGCGCCGGATGCCACAGCGCACGCTCTTGGCATAGAGCACCATTCGGTTTGCTCCTGTGCATATGATGCACAACTCCGAGTTGCTGCCGCTAGATAGTCTAAACGAACTGTTCGCAGCGGCTGAAGCTGGCTCGTTCACTAGCGCTGCCGATATCCGCGCTGGTAAGCATAGCGCTGATGGCCGTGACGGCGGCCTTCGGTAGTACATTACGTTTATCCAGCTTGGAGTGCCAAATATCGCCACCCGCCGCCGTCTACGACAACTCAGCTCCCCATTGCGGACATTGACGACGAGCCCCAACCTTTGGCGTGCCGCAGGTCGGATTTCGCCTCCTGCGGGTCGGCGGAATGTTTCATCCGGCGCTCAACGATCTTCCTGTTCAGTACGCGACGCACTGTCTGTCACTGAAAACTGAAGCCTTCAGGAAGGTTGTGAGTCCAATATCCCTCCTCCAGCAGTTCGGAAATGCGCCAGCCGCCTGCAGTACGGACGAGGCCGTTGCGATACCAAAGCCCTTGAAAAAACACGTGAGTCTTCCCGCCGCCAAGGTCCACTACCATGGGACATGAGCAATGGACGCGGGCCCGAGCCGTGTCACCGTCCACCTCTATCAGAATTGTGGAGATGGCATGTTGCGAGATAGCAATCCTGGCGAGGGCCTTCTGAAGATAGACAATATGATCTTCGACACCGCCGCGGACACCGCCGGTCACCGTATCATCAATGGTCGCGTCCGGCGTGAAGACGCGCCGGTAGGCTGCCCAGTCGCGATCGTCGACTGCGTAGCAGTATCGGGCCAGAAGGTCCTCGATCTCAAGCCGGTCGGAAATTTCCTGGAGCGACATCGACATACCACGACCTCTCTCTTCCAGCCTTCGACCGGCGAAACCTGTGGCGCACGCCACGGAACCTAGCAGGACAACCGCCCCACGGCGCGTCCAAGCGCGGAGGATTTGGCCTGCCTCGGATACGTCTGACGCCATTTCCCTGCCCTAATATACGCCCCGAAGACCGGGCCAAACCGGTTCGAAATCCACACCTTCCAGACCCAATTCGCGGATACGGTCAACAATACGTCGGCTGACATAGACGGACGAAGCTCGGATCGGCAGTTTGAAGATCTCGATATCGCCAATCGCGTGCGGATTGAACACATGCTGTTCGATTGTCATGATTGTTCCGTCATCGAACGGTACAATTGTGGATTTATCTAGATCGAGCGCGTCTACAACTTCGGTGACGTTGAAAAGCCAGACGGGTTCGGTGCAGTCGAGCGGCAGGAGCTCGCCATATCGCTCGAGGTCGGACTTGAGGAGCTCTACCGCGCGCTCTCTCAGAATAGGCGTGTCCGACCCAAGCCACGGGAAATCTGAATAGTGCAGCGGCTGGCCGTCGTCGCCGACGCTTAGGATCTTCATCTCTGGCGGCTGCCAACCGGATTGTCGCCGCCCATCGAGAGAGAAGAAGGTCTCGAAGGCGGCGTCTCTTGTCGGGAGAATCCATTCAAAACCGCCCGGCACCGCAAAAACGAATATCTCGATCGCCAAGGACTCTTCCTTTGTGCAGCGGGAATTATTCAAGGGGCGAGGGGGAATGTCGACGTTCGTGACACGCCGGCCTATCAGCGCTTCTTTCCCTTCGTATCGATCAGGACGGCCTGCTGCCATCGACTAGGCGCCTTATCGATGCGGTGGATGCAACCGACCAGCAGCAAGGTCGCTTCTTTCCCTCCAGCAGTTCCTCACAGGTTCGGCCAATGCGACGTTGGCGTGTGGCCGGCTGCTTGGGGTCTTCGACCCAGCAAATGAATTCATCTCGGCCGAGCGGAGTGAGGTTTTCCCATAGGGTCAGGGTCTCAGGATTTGCTCGCACCGCTGCCTCAAGGTCTTCGCCATGCCTCATGGGCAGTGCCTTGCGGAAAAGCGTTCGTCACGAAGCCTCCGGGCAGCCGAGTTGGCTGCCGTTGCAAGGTGGGGTGACTTCCGACTTTGCTTGCCGGGTCGATCAATGTCCACCATCCGTGCGGTTCTATAGTAGCGCAAACGGCGACACTATTCGTTATGTTTATCCCGTGTGGGGCACCATTTCCGATCCTCGGTGTTTCGGCAAGGCCCTGCGGCTTCACGGATCGCGATCGTCCCTTTGCGTCCAGCGACGGGAAGAAAGACGCGCCGGCGCGCTGGCGCATCCGGTTTTCGGCCCTAAATCAGCTGCCGCCATCACCATGACCGGAGGGACAGCATGACCGACGCCGCCGACAGCGCGAACAACCAGCCGGCGGGCTATGTCCCGCCCCGCGTCTGGACCTGGGACCAGCCGAGCGGCGGCCAGTGGGCCAGCATCAACCGCCCGATCTCCGGCGCGACGCACGAGGCGGAGCTGCCGGTCGGCAGCCATCCGATCCAGCTCTACTCGATGGGCACGCCCAACGGGCAGAAGGTCACCATCATGCTCGAGGAGCTGCTCGCCGCCGGCCATGCGGGCGCGGAGTACGACGCCTGGCTGATCGACATCAACGAGGGCGACCAGTTCGGCAGCGGCTTCGTCGCGGTCAATCCCAACTCCAAGATCCCGGCGCTGATGGACCATTCCACCACCCCGCCGACGCGCCTGTTCGAGAGCGGCTCGATCCTCTTCTACCTCGCCGAGAAGTTCGGCGCCTTCCTGCCGACCGAGCACCACAGGCGCGCCGAGACGATGAACTGGCTGATGTGGCAGATGGGCTCGGCGCCCTTCGTCGGCGGCGGCTTCGGGCATTTCTACGCCTATGCGCCGTTCAAGATCGAATATGCCATCAACCGGTACGCGATGGAGGCCAAGCGCCAGCTCCACGTCCTCGACACCCAGCTCGCGGACCACGAATATGTCGCCGGCGACGACTATACGATCGCCGACATCGCGATCTGGCCCTGGTACGGCGGGCTCGTCCGTGGCGACGCCTATCGCGGCGACGGCTATGACGCGCAGCGGTTCCTCAACGCTGGCGAATACGAAAACGTCCAGCGCTGGGCCGAGCGGGTCGCGTCGCGCGAGGCGGTGCAGCGCGGCCGCGTCGTCAACCGCACCGCCGAGGGCAAGCTGCGCGAGCGCCACGCCGCGAGCGACTTCGACCGGATCGGCGCGTCCGCGGGCGAGCGGGTCTGACCGCGCCCGTGATCCGGCTGGAAGCCATCCACAAGACCTTCGCCGGCGGCCGCCATGCAGCCCTGGCGGCCGTCGACCTCGAGGTCGCGCGCGGCGAGGTGTTCGGCATCATCGGCCGCTCGGGCGCGGGCAAGTCGACGCTGGTGCGGCTGCTCAACGGCCTCGAGCGGCCGAGCGCGGGTACGGTGTCGATCGACGGCACCGACGTCGCCGCGCTGGACGGGGAGGGGATCCGCACGCTGCGCCGCCGCGTCGGCATGATCTTCCAGAACTTCGGCCTGCTCGCCTCGCGCACCGTGTCCGCCAACGTCGCGCTGCCGCTCAGGATCGCCGGCGCCGACGCCGCCACCATCGCCGCGCGCGTGCCCGAGCTGCTCGCCCGCGTCGGCCTCGCCGACCACGGCGACAAATATCCCGCGCAGCTGTCCGGCGGGCAGAAGCAGCGCGTCGGCGTCGCCCGTGCGCTCGCCACCGGCCCCGACATCCTGCTGTGCGACGAGGCGACCAGCGCGCTCGATCCCGAGACGACGCGCAGCATCCTCGCCCTGATCGCCGACCTCAACCGCGAGCTCGGCCTGACGATCGTGCTGATCACCCACGAGATGGAGGTGGTGCGCCAGGTCTGCGACCGCGTCGCGGTGCTCCACGCCGGCCGCGTCGTCGAGAGCGGCAGCGTCGCCGACGTCTTCCTCGATCCCCAGGCGCCCGAGACGCGCGCGCTGCTCGCCGAGACCGACGACCATCCCGAGCCGACCGGCGTCACCGGCCAGGTGATCCGGCTCACCCTGCGCGGCGAGGCGGTGTGGCAGCCGGTGCTGACGCGGATCGCGCGCGAGACCGGCACCGACTTCGCGATCCTCGACGGCCGCATCGGCCGGCTCAAGGACCTGAGCTTCGGCCAGCTCACGCTGGGCCTCACCGGCGGCGACGTCGCCGCGGCGATCGACGCCTTGCGCGCGCACGGCGACGTTGACGCGCTCCGCGCCGGGGGCGAAGGGGCGGCATGAACGACTGGTTCGTCAACATCGATTGGGCCGACATCGGCCAGGCCAGCCTCGACACGCTGGCGATGCTCGGCGGCTCGCTGGTGCTGACGGTGCTGCTCGGCCTGCCGCTCGGCATCGCGCTGTTCCTGACCGGGCCCGGCCAGGTCTGGGAGAGCCGGCTCGGCAACGGCGTGCTCGCGCTCGCCGTCAACCTGCTGCGCTCGGTGCCCTTCATCATCCTGCTGATCGTGATGATCCCGCTCACGGTGCTGCTCGTCGGCACCTCGCTCGGCGTGGTCGGCGCGATCCCGCCGCTGGTGGTCGGCGCCGCGCCCTTCTTCGCCCGGCTGGTCGAGACGGCGCTGCGCGAGGTCGACCGCAACACGGTCGAGGCGGTGCAGGCGATGGGGGCGACCACCCGCGACCTCGTGCTCCGCGCGCTGCTGCCGGAGGCGCTGCCGGGGATCGTCGCCGGCATCACCGTCACCGCGATCGCCCTGGTCTCCTTCACCGCGATGGCCGGCGCGGTCGGCGCGGGCGGGCTCGGCGACCTCGCCATCCGCTTCGGCTATCAGCGTTTCCAGACCGACGTGATGCTCGTCACCGTCGTGCTGCTGCTGGTCATCGTCCAGCTTCTCCAGATGGCGGGCGACCGGTTCGTCCGCCATGTCAGCCATCGATAAGAGAAAGCCCGCTCCCATGAACCGACGCATCCTGCTGGCGGCGCTCGGCGCCCTTGCGCTCGCCGGCTGCGGCGGCGGCAAGCCCGGCGCGGGCGACCACGACACGCTCACCGTCGCCGCGACCGCGGTTCCCCATGCCGAGATCCTCGAGTTCGTGAAGCCGATGCTGGCGCGCGAGGGCGTCAAGCTCGACGTCCGGGTGTTCAACGACTATGTCCAGCCCAACGTCCAGGTCTCCGAGGGCCGGATCGCGGTCAACTATTTCCAGACCGGCCCCTATCTCGACGAGTTCAACAAGGCCAAGGGCACGCATCTGGTGAAGATCGCCGGCGTCCACATCGAGCCGCTCGGCGCCTATTCGCGCAAGTGGAAGGCGCTCGGCGAGCTGCCCGACGGCGCCACCGTCGCCATCCCCAACGAGCCGAGCAACAGCGGCCGCGCGCTGCGGCTGCTCGCCGGGGAGGGGCTGATCACGCTGCGCGACCCGGACGACATCACCGCCACGCCCAAGGACGTCGTTCGGAACCGCAAGCAGCTCAAGTTCCGCGAGATCGAGGCGGCGACGCTGCCCCGCGTGCTCGACCAGGTCGACCTGGCGCTGATCAACACCAACTATGCGCTCGACGCCGGCCTCAACCCGACCCGCGACGCGCTCGCGATCGAGGGGAAGGACAGTCCTTACGTGAACTATGTGGTGGGGCTGGAGAGCGAGCGGAACGATCCGCGGGTGACGAAGCTTGTCACGGCGCTGCGCAGTCCGGAGGTGAAGGGGTTCATGGCGCGGAAGTACGGCGGGGCGGTGGTTCCGGTGTTTTAGGGGACTGCTCGTAAGCGGAGGTCGGGAATGACCTAAGTTGTTGTTTTCGCGCTGCGACAACTACGTGCCCCTGCCGGCCTAGATCAGCGGGTTTTCTTCATCGACAGGCCCTTCGGTGAACACCGTTTTCCCTTCGGCGATATTGATGAGTGTCGGCAGCGCATAGATCGACGGAGTGCGGCCACCACCTTCACGAAGGCGAGTGATGACACCTTCCATTTCGAGCTGACGTAGCATGTTGTTCGCCGTTACTCGATTATTGAACCCCGCGACCTTCGCGAACGTAGTTCCTGATAGCACCGGTCGTTTGAAGAACGCGTCGACAGCGGCCATCGCATATTGCGAATGGGTTATGTCGACCACGCGCGTTTTCGTGGCTTCGTAGAGGTCGCGAATCCCTTTCACCTTGCGCAGGTTAGATTCAGCTTGGTTGATCATCGCATTGAGGAAAAATTCTAGCCAACCGTGCCAATCATTCTTGTCGGTGATTGCCAGCAGGCGGTCGTAGTATTCGGTCCGGTTCGTCTCCAGGAACTCTGACATATAGAACATTGGCCGTGACAAGGCTTGGCGGCGGTAGAGGATGAGTGGAATGAGCATTCGACCGATGCGTCCATTGCCATCTTTGAACGGATGCAGGATCTCGAACTGAGCATGTGCGACCGCTGTCTGTAGCGTTGGGTCTTCATCGGTCGAAGCGATGTAGGCTTCCCATTTCTCAAGTTCGGTGGGGAGAATCATGGGACTGGGGGGAATGAAGCGAGCGCGTTCGATTGGGTCACCCCGACGCCCGATCCAGTTTTGATCTTCTCTGAAACGGCCCGGCGCCTTGTCTCTGCCGCGCACGCCATCAAGTAGCCGCTGGTGAACTTCACGAACGAGAGACAGGCTGATGCCCCGATCATCTAGTGCGGCTTCGGCAATGCCTACTGCTACACGATAATTGGTAATCTCCTCGATGTCCTCGCGGCGCGTTTCCGAGGTCATCAGACCGGCATCGGCTTCCAGGACTTCGTCGAGGGTGGCCTGCGTTCCCTCGATGCGCGATGACAGCACCGCTTCGTTGGCCGTAATCGGCGACAGCAGCACGGCGGGGTTGGGCAGCGTCTGCAACATGCCATCATATCGGGCGAGCGCCGCATTCGCCTTGCCTACAAAGGGTAGTATCTCACGCCACTTGAGATCGGCGATGGGTAGATCATGTGGTATGCAAGGTTGCTTCGCCATGTCCGCCTCAAGGTAGTCAGGACGGGTAGGCTTAGGCATTTTTATCGCTTATGAAAAGCGAAGAGCCAAATTGCCTTTCATAATCGACTTTGTGAAAAGCGAACTTTACACTGAGCTCCTATTGATTCCTGATTCAGCGGATGACTTTCCACGAATCGGGAATCGAAAGCCGGGCGTTACGCAAAGCCTCCTTTGAGAAGCAGGCGGCGTTTTGCGTTACAAAACCTCTCGATCGGGGAGCAAAGCGCACGCCGCGGCTTGCGTATGCGCATTAGCGATGAAGCCGGTCTATTGCCGAGCAGATCAAGGTGGCGATCGCCGCGGGACGTGTCGTCGCGATGAGTGGTTGGTTCGATGGTTGATCGGCTTGAAACAGAGCTTTCCAAGCTTTTCGCCTGAAGCTGCCATTCCGTTAATGGCAAAAATCCACCTTTTGCGAGCCCCACTTTCCCGCTACCGATAGCGCTACCAGTTTCCGGACCCGCACATCGGCGGGCGTTGCGGGAGAGAGGGGATGTTGGACGGCACGCGTCGCGGACTCCTCGTCGGCATGGGCGGAGCGCTGGTGGCGGGCGCCGCCGCCGCGGTCACGCTGCGGCAGGGAACACCTGGTCGCAAGCTCGGCTACGCCGTCGTCGGGCTCGGCAGCTACGCCACGCGCCAGATCATGCCGCGGCTGCGCGACTGCGAGTTCGCCAGGCTGACGGCGCTGGTCAGCGGTACGCCGGAGAAGCTCGAGCGCTACGGCACCGAATACGGCATCCCCAGGACGCACCGCTACAGCTACGCCAACTACGACAGCATCCGCGACAATCCCGACATCGACATCGTCTACGTCATCCTGCCCAACGCGCTGCACGCGGAATACACGATCCGTGCGGCCCAGGCGGGCAAGCATGTCCTCTGTGAGAAGCCGATGGCGGTCTCCGCCGCCGAGGCCGAGGCGATGGTCGCCGCCAGCCGCAAGGCCGGCAAGAAGCTGATGATCGGCTACCGCTCGCGCTTCGAGCCCTACAACCGCCACGCGATCGAGCTGGTCCGCTCGGGCTTCGTCGGCAAGCCGCGGCTGATCACCGCCGAATCGGGCTTCAGCATCCAGCCCAACCAATGGCGGCTCGACAAGCCGCTGTCGGGCGGCGGGTCGCTGATGGACATCGGCATCTACAGCCTCCAGGCGGCGCGCTACCTCTCGGGCGAGGAGCCGGTCGAGGTCAACGCGATGGAATCGACCGACCGCAGCGACCCGCGCTTCAAGACGGTCGAGGACCGCATCGACTTCCAGCTCAAATTCCCCTCCGGCCTGATCGCGAACTGCGTGTCGAGCTACAGCTCCAACCACAATGCCCATCGCGTGACCGGCACCGAGGGCTGGGTGTGGATGGAGCCCGCCACCGTCTACGAGGGCCAGCAGATGTGGGTGCGCAAGGGCGGCAAGATGGAGCCGCGCGTGCTGCCGGCGCCGGCCAAGAACCAGTTCGTGGGCCAGCTCGACCATTTCGCCGAATGCGTGCTGACCGGCCGCGACCCGATCGTCCCCGGCGAGGAGGGCCTGCGCGACATGCGCCTGATCGAGGCGATCTACCGCGCCGCACGCGAAGGGCGCACCGTGCGGATGGGGGCGGCGTAGGGTCGGGCATGTCGCACGGTTATGCCCTAAGCCCCTCCCCTTCAGGGGAGGGGTTGGGGGTGGGGCAGTGCAGCGGGCGGCTCGCTTGGGGCGAATCCCCACCCCAACCCCTCCCCTGAAGGGGAGGGGCTAAATTACTGAACGTCGATCCGTTCCAGGACCCCACTGCTGACACCATCCTGGCAACATCCCGCGCCGCTTCCTATCTCCGGGGTGGAATCCCCTCCAGAACGAAGATAGAACGTAGAGCATGGCCCTCACCACGATCTCCGTCCGCGGCGCGCGCGAGCACAATCTCAAGGACGTCTCGGTCGACATTCCCCGGGACACGCTGACGGTGATCACCGGCCTGTCGGGCTCGGGCAAGTCGAGCCTCGCCTTCGACACCATCTATGCCGAGGGCCAGCGCCGCTACGTCGAGTCGCTGTCGGCCTATGCCCGCCAGTTCCTCGAGCTGATGCAGAAGCCCGACGTCGACCATATCGAGGGCCTCTCCCCCGCGATCTCGATCGAGCAGAAGACCACCAGCCGCAACCCGCGCTCGACGGTGGCGACGGTCACCGAGATCTATGATTACATGCGCCTGCTGTGGGCGCGCGTCGGTGTGCCTTATTCGCCCGCGACCGGCCTGCCGATCGCCGCGCAGACCGTCAGCCAGATGGTCGACCGCGTGATGGCGCTGCCCGAGGGCACCCGCCTGCTCCTCCTCGCCCCCGTCGTCCGCGGCCGCAAGGGCGAGTACCGCAAGGAGCTGGCCGAATGGCAGAAGGCCGGCTTCCAGCGCGTCCGCATCGACGGCGAGCTCTACGCGATCGAGGACGCGCCCGCGCTCGACAAGAAGTACAAGCACGACATCGAGGTGGTGGTCGACCGCCTGGTGGTGAACGCGGAGATCGCCTCGCGCCTGGCCGACAGCTTCGAGACGGCGCTCAAGTTGGCGGAGGGGCTGGCCTATGTCGACCTGGTGGATACGACGGTCGAGGCTCTCCAAAGCCCCTCCCCTTCAGGGGAGGGGTTGGGGGTGGGGCCTGTCCGCGAATCCCGACAGCAGTTCATTGCCGATACGCCCCACCCCAACCCCTCCCCTGAAGGGGAGGGGCTTAAAGGCGGCATGAAAGGCGCCGGCATCCCCCCCAACCGCATCGTCTTCAGCGAGAAGTTCGCCTGCCCCGTCAGCGGCTTCACCATCCCGGAGATCGAGCCCCGCCTGTTCAGCTTCAACGCCCCCCAGGGCGCCTGCCCGGCGTGCGACGGCTTGGGCGAGAAGCTGGTGTTCGACGAGGACCTCGTCGTCCCCAACCACGCGCTCAGCATCAAGAAGGGCGCGATCGTCCCCTGGGCCAAGTCCAATCCGCCGTCACCCTATTACATGCAGGTGCTGGGCAGCCTCGCCCGCGAGTTCGGCTTCAGCCTCGACACCCCTTGGGAGGCGCTGGCGGAGGAGCACCGCGACGTCATCCTCCACGGCACCCAGGGCAGGCCCGTCACCCTCACCTTCGTCGACGGCCGCAAGAGCTACGACGTCAGGAAGCCCTTCGAAGGCGTGATCGGCAACCTCAACCGCCGGATGCTCTCCACCGAGAGCGCCTGGATGCGCGAGGAGTTGTCCAAGTATCAGAGCAGCCAGCCCTGCGAGGTCTGCCACGGCGCCCGCCTCAAGCCCGAGGCGCTGGCGGTCAAGATCGCCGGCGAGGACATCAGCCACGCCACCCGCCTGTCGGTGGTCGACGCGCTCGCCTGGTTCGCCGCGCTCCCCACCGCGCTCACCGACCAGCAGCGCCAGATCGCCGAGCGCATCCTCAAGGAGATCCTCGAGCGCCTCGGCTTCCTCAACAACGTCGGCCTCGACTATCTCAACCTCGACCGCACCTCCGGCACCCTGTCGGGCGGCGAGAGCCAGCGCATCCGTCTCGCGTCGCAGATCGGCAGCGGCCTGTCGGGCGTGCTTTACGTCCTCGACGAGCCGTCGATCGGCCTCCACCAGCGCGACAACGACATGCTGCTCGCCACGCTCAGGCGCCTGCGCGACCTCGGCAACACCGTCCTCGTCGTCGAGCATGACGAGGACGCGATCCGCACCGCCGACTATGTCATCGACATGGGCCCCGGCGCCGGCGTCCATGGCGGCGAGGTGGTCGCGCACGGCACGCTCGACGAGGTGCTCGCCACCCCCGGCAGCATCACCGCCGACTATCTCAACGGCACGCGCGAGGTCCCGGTCCCCGCCCGCCGCCGCAAGGGTTCGGGCAAGAAGCTGACCGTTCACAACGCCACCGCCAACAACCTGCGGGGCGTCACCGCGAGCATCCCGCTCGGCACCTTCACCTGCGTCACCGGCGTCTCCGGCTCGGGCAAGTCGAGCTTCACCATCGACACGCTCTACGCCGCCGCCGCGCGTCAGCTGAACGGCGCCCGCCTGCTCGCCGGCAGGCATGACAGGATCACCGGCCTCCAGCACCTCGACAAGGTGATCGACATCGACCAGTCGCCGATCGGCCGCACCCCCCGCTCGAACCCGGCGACCTACACCGGCGCCTTCACCCAGATCCGCGACTGGTTCGCCGGCCTGCCGGAGAGCCAGGCCCGCGGCTACAAGCCCGGCCGCTTCAGCTTCAACGTCAAGGGCGGCCGGTGCGAGGCGTGCCAGGGCGACGGCGTGCTCAAGATCGAGATGCACTTCCTCCCCGACGTCTACGTCACCTGCGACGTCTGCCACGGCGCCCGCTACAACCGCGAGACGCTGGAGGTGAAGTTCAAGGGGCGCAGCATCGCCGACGTGCTCGACATGACGGTCGAGGACGCGGTCGAGTTCTTCAAGGCGGTGCCGCCGATCCGCGAGAAGATGGCGATGCTGGCGGAGGTCGGCCTCGGCTACGTCAAGGTCGGCCAGCAGGCGACGACGCTGTCGGGCGGCGAGGCGCAGCGCGTCAAGCTGGCGAAGGAGCTGAGCCGCCGCGCAACGGGCAACACGCTCTACATCCTGGACGAGCCGACGACCGGCCTCCACTTCGAGGACGTCCGCAAGCTGCTCGAGGTGCTCCACGCGCTGGTCGAGCAGGGCAACACGGTGGTGGTGATCGAGCACAACCTCGACGTCATCAAGACCGCGGACTGGGTGCTGGACCTGGGGCCCGAAGGCGGCGTGAAGGGCGGCGAAGTGGTCGCCGAGGGCACCCCGGAAGAGGTGGCGCGGGAACCGCGGAGCTTCACGGGGCGCTATCTCGCGCCGCTGCTGGAGAAGGGGAAGGCCGAAGCGGTAGCGGCGGAGTAAGAATCTCCCTCTCCCTTTGGGAGAGGGAAGGGGCCCGCCGCCGGAGGCGGTGGGAAGGGTGAGGGGGATGGCAAGCACACACCGACCGGAACTGCTGAATGCCCTCACGCTCCTCGCCCAAGTCAGCGAGGCAATGCACCGCCGCGGCCTGCCGCGCCCGATCCTGGTCGGCGGCGCCGCGGCCGAGTATTTCTCCGGCAGCGCGGTGATGACCGGCGACGTCGACATCACCTCGCCCGTCCAGCCGGAACTGGAGCAGGAACTCGCCCGCCTCGGCTTCGAGAAGCCGGAGGGACTCGGCCACACGCCGCTGGGCTGGGTCCACCCGGACCTGCGCCTCGGCTTCGAGGTGGTGGCGTCGACGCCGCTGGACGGCACGGTCGATCCGCAGCGCCTGCTGCTGGTCGAGGGCCTGGCGCCGCCGCCTTCGCCGTCATCCCGATCGAGGACCTGATCGCCGACCGCATGGGCCAATACGCCTCGGACACCGCGCCGGAGATGCTGGGACAGGCGCAAGTCCTGTTCCGCCTTCATCCCGACCTCGACATGCCCTATCTTGAGCGCCGCATTCGCGAGGAGACTGGAGGCGACCATGGCATCGAAGCGCTCGACGGACGATGATCGCCGCTGGCCCGGCCGCGTACTGCGCCACGACGCCTTTGCCGCCACGCTCGCCGAACGGCGCGTCGCTGCGGGTGAACCGGAGATGCCGCGGAATAGCGGGAAGCGTCGGACTCCCGCCAAGAAGGCGCTGCTCGCGGCGATCGAGGCGGCTGGAGGGAAGTGGTAGCATCGTCCGGCAGGCGGCGACGCCGGGCGGCGAGACGCAGCGCGTCGAGCCGGTGAAGGAGCCGAGCCACTGCGCCACCGGCAACACGCGATGCAGGGCTTGACCGATGATGACTAAAAGTAGCACATCGTTACTATGAACAGCGAGCCGCTATCGATTCAGCCGATCCCTTATCAGGGCAGCAAACGAGCGCTGGCGCCCCGCATCTGCAGCCTGTTCCCCAGAGAGGTCACCACGCTCTACGAACCATTTGCGGGCTCGGCAGCGGTCACGCTCTTTGCGGCAACGCACGATTTGGCCGAGCGGTTCGTGATCGGGGACATATATGCGCCGCTGGTTGATCTGTGGGCGCTGATCGTCGACGACCCTGGCGCGCTATCCGATCGCTACGCCGCCGTGTGGCATGCGCAATTCGCCCGCGGCGCATCGCACTTCAACGACGTGCGTGCCGAGTTCAACGAGAGCAACGACCCCGTTTTGCTACTCTATCTGATTGCCCGCTGCGTCAAGAACGCCGTGCGCTTCAACCGGCACGGCCAATTCACGCAATCCGTCGACAAGCGCCGCAACGGCATGAAGCCGGATCGCGTCACGCGCACGGCTCATGCGGTTAGCCGCCTGCTCAAAGGACGCGTCCGGCTCTTCCGTGGCGATTTCCGGGAATGCGTCCGGGACGCCACGCCTGATGATCTGGTCTACATGGACCCGCCCTATCAGGGCACGACATACGGAACAGACAAGCGATATGCAGAAGGGCTTGACCGCGGACGACTGGTCGAGGCCCTCCATGGCCTCGACGAAGGGGCCGTACCTTACATATTATCCTATGACGGGCAGACGGGCGAGAAAATCTACGGCGAGCCGCTGCCCGGTACGATAGACGCAGATCATCTGGCCATCCACGCCGGCCGATCGTCGCAAGCGACGATAAGCGGACGCGACGCCGTGACGATCGAAAGCCTGTATGTTTCGCGATCCTTGAACGCGCGTGACGCCAACATCTATTTGCGCCGGCCGATGCAGGAACGGCTATTCGCCTAAGCGCAGCTTGATATAGGCCGCAAGATCGATACCCCTCATCTCGGCCTGTCGCTTCACACGCTCGAAACTTGCGACCTCCTCACCGGTCCAGACCAGTTCGATGCGACGGGACGGCGTTTCGGCAATGTGCGAATAGCTCTCCGGGGAGGCCCAAAAACAGGTCGTGCAGATGGCCGGGTCGCGCTTCGCGCGAAAGTTGTCGCAATGCTCGCACGACCAGCTCTTCGCGCGGTTCGACGACGCGTCCAGCAGCATGAAGTCTTGGGGGTCGAGCGGGCCGCCGTCATCGCCTGCAACCTCATAGGGGACGCGGTGATCGATCTGCAAATATCGCTCGTCGAGCGCCTCGCCCGTGATCGTGTCGCGCGCTCCATACAGGGCGATCAGCTGCTGCTTGAACGGTTTGGAGAAGGCTTTTCGACCTCCAACGCGCCCCGCCTTGATCCTTGAAATGTCATCGAAGGTATAGGCGCCCATGCGACGGCCGGTCCTGGGACTGGTGACGCTGTGGGTGATGAGCGGAATCCCGTTCTCTCGCACATCGCGGATGGCGCGAGGCGGGTGATCATAGCCGTAAAGCTCGCTCAATTCCTCGTTCGTGATGATCCCGTGCTTCAGGATATGGTCGATCACCGTACGAGCGCGTTTGGCTTCCACGCTGCGGCACAAGGCGAGCATGGCTTCGTCCAGCGACGCGGCGGGCGTCCGCCTGATATGGGCGAAGTCAGCCATCCTTCGCCTTCAGAAGGGCTTCCGGCGTAGTCTCCAGCACCCTCGCCAAGGCTTCGAGCGTGGTCAGGGTGATATTGCGTTCGCCACGCTCCACCGATCCGACATAGGTGCGATGAAAGCCGCTGAGATCTGCGAGCTGCTCTTGCGACCAACCAAGCCGCAAACGCCTGTCCCTGACATTCGCCGCGACTATGGCCTGCAATGCATAAGGCTTGGACTTGTCCCCGCTCACATCCGCCTGTGTCCGGCTTTGAACACTTTGGGTCTACACACTTTGAGTAGAGTTCTGCGGGTGCACTATCAGGGATCGTTTCGGCGCGTGCGGCTATCTCTGCATCGCTGGCGCCCACCATGCCGATCTCGAAACATGGATCGCCTCATGCCCACGCTCCCGCAGCCATCCGCACAGGGCAGGCGGCAATTGCGCGTCAATGAGGAATCTCATTCGGCGGCGAGCACCACGGGATGATCCGCCTGCGCTGCCGCATAGGCCAGCACGGCGCGAACATCGTCCTCGCTGAGATAGGGAAAGCCAGCCGCGATCTCGGCCGGACTGGCGCCGCCGGCCAGCATCTCCAGCACGTCGGTGACACGCACCCGTGTACCGGCCACGACCGGCCGGCCACCACAAACCGCCGGATCAACCGAGATGCGAGGGAATCCAGCGAGCGTCATGTGGGTAGGATGTGTCCTACGAGCTTATAGATCAAGGCGAGCACGGCGACCCGCACGACTAAACAAACCAAATAGGAACAAAACCCTTTCCTACATCACCAAATCCGTATAACTGGTCGTTCCTCTTTTGTTCACACGAGAGGAATCCTGTCCATGTCGGCACCCACCACCATCACCCCGCCCGAGGAGGAAACCCCGGCGGACCCCGCCACCTACATCCCGGTCAACCTCAAGCACTATTCCGCCCCGCAATCCCAGCGCACCGCCGGCTGGACGGCCGAGCGCCAGCGCACCTTCCTCCAGGCGATCGCCGAGGGCGCCACGGTCACCGACGCCGCCCGTTCGGTGGGCCTCACCAAACAATCCGCCTATGCCTTCCGCACCTCGGCGCGCGGGGCCGGGTTCGCGCTCGGCTGGCAGGCGGCGGCGCTGCTCGCGCGCGACACGCTCGCCGAGACGCTGATGGAGCGCGTGATCGAGGGCACCGTCGAGGTCGTCACCCGCTCCAACGGCGACACGACGGTGACGATCGAGCGCGAGCGCTTCGACAACCGCCTCGCCATGCAGCTCCTGAACCGCCTCGACCGCATGGCCGACAGCGCCACCGGCGCGGCCGGCCAGGCCGCCGCGCGGCTGATCGCGGCCGAGTTCGATCAGTATCTCGACCTCGTCGGGCGCGACGGCGGCCCGGCCCGCGCCGGCCTGTTCCTGGGTGCGCGGCTGGGAGGGGCAGGAGCCGAGCCCGCCACCGAGGACGATCTCGCCCCGATCCGCGTGCTCGCCCGCGCCGACCGCTGGCTCCGGACCCACACCGACCTCGCCGAGGGTGTCGACACCGCCGATCTCGATCCCGCCGCCCGCGCCGGCTGGACCGGCGAGCAATGGGCCCGCGCCGAGGCCGCCGGGCTGGTCCAGCTCGCCCCGACGCCGCCGGCTGCGCCCGAGGCCGGGCTTGCGGAGGGGGAGGCGGCGGACGCGCACGACGAGTCGAGTCAATTTGGTCAACATTTTTGCGGCTCTCCCTTCGCCGCGCCGGAGGATCGGGCCGAGCCCGTGTGGTGGGACGACGTCGAGGAGCAATGGCGCACCCGCTTCCCGCCGCCCGAAGGCTTCTACGGCGAGGAGGACGGCGAATATGGCGAGGAGGGCTACAGCCGCACGCTCGACGAGGACGAGGTCGCGGCGATCGAGCTGAGCTGGCGCGCCGAGACCGAGGCCCGCCGCAGCCGGGAGGCGTGCGAGCGCGACGCCTGGTTCGCCGCCTGCGCCGTGCCGCTGCCCGCGGAAGGCGAGGAGGATCGCGGCGATGCCCCCGACGCGCACGCGGGCGCGTCGGCCATGCCGGAGCGTGTCGCGGATGGTGCGGACTCTCCCATTCCGGCCCCGGACGCGGAGGCGGATCGGGATGCGGCGGCCGGTGCCGCGCCGGGGCCATCGGTTGCAATTTCGCCCCCGGACGCCCATAATGGCCGGGCTACAGTCGCAAATTGACGGTGTTTGGCGCTTTGCGGCTCCTCATTCCTTCTTTCCCTGCCCCTTGAGCAACTCGAGGGCTCCCGACGTCCGGGATCCCGACAACAGAAGGAATGGCTCGCATGAGCATCACCGGTACCGTCAAGTTCTTCAACGCCGACAAGGGCTATGGCTTCATCGCGCCCGAGAGCGGCGGTCAGGACGCATTCGTCCACATCACCGCCGTCGAGCGCGCGGGCCTGCGCACCCTCACCCAGAACCAGCGCGTCAGCTACGAGCTGGAACAGGATCGGCGCGGCAAGACGAGCGCGGTCAACCTGCAGCTGCAGGACTGACCGGCGTGGGCGCGGGCGGGGCGGTCCCCCTGCCTCGTCCGCGCTTCCCCGTTCCTCCAGCGAAAGGGCCGAGCCATGGCCTATGACGCCGCCTACTATCGTGGTCAGGCAGCCCGCGCGCAGGCCGAGGCCGACGCCGCGACGCTCGCCAACGTCCGCGAGCGCGCGCTTCGCTCGGTCGCCGCCTTCGAGACGATGGCCGCCAATCTCGAGCGCGTCGCCCGCCGCCGCGCCGAGCGCGAGGCGAACGGCGGGGTTTCGCTGCGCCCTTCGTTCACCCGCGAGCGCGAGAGCTAGCGCCCGCGGCGATTGCGTTCGCCCCTCGATCGGATAATCCACCGCCCGGAGCCTTTTCGCTGGAGGGAGAAGCCCGATGCGTGACCTGAGCAGGATCCTTGCGGCCGTGGCGGCCGCAGTTGCGACGGTGCCCCCCGCCGCCGCGGCGCAGAGCCGACCGGCCTGCCCCGCCACCCCGGCACCGCCGCCCGCCGAGTTCGCCGGCTGGGCCGCTCCGGCGGCGGCGAACGCGGCGGCGTCGCTCGACACGGTGGCGCCGGTCGCGGTGGGGCAGGCGGCGCGGCTCGAGCTGGCGGCCGCCGACAAGGTCGGCTTCGCCCACCCGCCCGAGAAGGCCGCCCAGCCCGGCGGCTATGCGGGCCTGGTCGCGCTCGACGTGGCGAAGGCGGGCCGCTACCGCGTCGCCCTCGGCGCGCCCGCCTGGATCGACCTGGTCCGCGACGGCGGCGTCGAGAAATCGGTCGCCCACGGCCACGGCCCGGCCTGCACCGGCATCCGCAAGATCGTCGACTTCGACCTCCAGCCCGGCCGCCACGTCCTCCAGCTGTCGGGAGCGCCGGCGGCAGAGGTCGTGCTGATGGTAGCGGGCCCGCGGTAAAGGTCAGGAGGAGGAAGAAGGCCGGAACGGCAGGATCGTCTCATACTGCCCCAGGCTCGGTGCTCCTGGCACGATCGCGCCGCGGCGGAGCAGGAAGGCATGGCGGGCGATCTCGGCCTGCTGCTCGATGCCGTAGCGCTCGAACCGCCGCCCCGGCTGGATGGTGTAGCCATAGCGGCAGAAGGGATGGCGGCGCAGCGGCAGGAAGATGCCGGACTGATATTGCCAGACGTGCGTCATCTCATGGATGAACAGCGCCTGGTGGCCGAGGTCGGCGCAGGCGAAGTCGTCGTGGTAGAGGTCGCCCTTGGGGTTGAAGTGGATGCAGCCGGTCGGCGCCATGGCGATCTTCCTGGGCTGGAAGAACGCCCATTTCCGGTTGGCGACCGCGGCGCGGGCATAGTCGATGGCGTCGCCGAACACGCTGCGGGCGAGGTCGATCTCGCCGGGGGTGAGGGGACGGGTGACGTTGAGGCTCATGAATGGCTGACCTAGAGTCTGTCCTGTTCAGATCGAAGCTGCGTCAGTGCTCCTGCGAGGGCAGGAGCCTTGGCCGCAAGCGACGCCCCTATGATCCGGGGCTCCTGCCTTCGCAGGAGCACGAGTCCATTCCATCCGGACGGACCCTAAACGAACGTCTCCGGCGCCACGTCGATCTCGCGCACGCCGCGGCTGAGGCGGGCGGCGTTGACCAGCTCGCGCAGCTTCTCGCGGCGGGCGCGGGCATGTTCGATGTCGCGCATCACCAGCGGGGTGGCGCGGGTGGTCTCGTCCGACGAGCCGATAGTGATGGTGCCGAGATCGGCGAGCTGGTTGACGATGCTGAACTGGATACGGACGTCCTTGACGCGGTAGAGCTCGATCTCGTCGATCGACTTGTTGAGGATGCCGCGGTGCAGGATCAGCCGGTCGGCGGTGACCTCGTAGGTGGCGGCGGCGTTGCCGACCCACTTGACCAGCACGATCCCCGCCGCGAGGACGGTCAGCAGCAGCGGAGCGGCGGGCGGCACCGGCAGCACGCCGCCACCGGCCAGCACCATGCCGACCAGCCCCGCCAGCGCGAGCAGCACCGTCCCCCAGCCCGCGAGCGAGCCCTTGAGCCAGCCGACGGTCGAGGAGCGGAAACGGTCGATCATCTGCGGCATCTGCGGGCCCTCTCATGGTGCGGGGTCGGCCGCGCCGACCACCTTGGCCTCGACCTCGAGGTTGCGGCCCTCGGCGAACTGGAGCGTCATCGGCGTGACGTCGCCCGGCTTGAGCTTAGGATTGACGCCGAACAGCATGGCGTGCCTGCCGCCCGGCGCGAAGCTGACCGTCGCGCCGGGGCCGACATCGACCTGCCGCAGGGGCGCCATCTGCATCATGCCCTGGTGCTCCATGCTCTCATGAAGCTCGGCCTTGAGCGCCGCCGGGGTCGAGACGGCGAGCAGCGTTGCCTTGGACGTGCCGCCGGTCAGCGTGAAATAGGCGGCTGCGGGCCTCCCCGGCACGGCGGGGAGGCGGATCCAGGCCTTGTCGGCATGGAGCTCGGGCGGCCGGCCGCACGCCGCCAGTGCCAGCGCCAGGCCGATCGCGATCAGTGGCCTCATGCAACCCACTCCCGAAGCGAGATAATCAAGCGTGCCTTAGCGTGCCCAGCAATCTTGCGGCAATAGAAGGCCCACCTATATCGCCAAGGTTGCAAGACGCCGCATCGCCGCTTGTGGGGTGCGGCGGAGCGTTCATTTCTGAGACCTGGGGGTACAGGCAAAGACTATGGCTAAAGTGATCGGCATCGACCTCGGCACCACCAACAGCTGCGTCGCAGTGATGGAAGGCGGCAAGCCCAAGGTGATCGAGAATGCGGAAGGCGCGCGCACCACGCCGTCGATCGTCGCCTTCGCCAAGGATGGGGAGCGACTGATCGGTCAGCCGGCGAAGCGGCAGGCGGTGACCAACCCGGACAACACCATCTTCGCGGTGAAGCGCCTGATCGGCCGCCGCTTCGACGACCCCGTGACCAAGAAGGACACCGAGCTGGTGCCCTACACGATCGTGCGCGGCTCGAACGGCGATGCGTGGGTCAAGGCGGGTGGCGAGGATTATTCGCCGTCGCAGATCAGCGCCTTCATCCTGCAGAAGATGAAGGAGACGGCGGAAGCGTATCTCGGCGAGACGGTGACGCAGGCGGTGATCACCGTGCCGGCCTATTTCAACGACGCCCAGCGCCAGGCGACCAAGGATGCCGGCAAGATCGCCGGGCTCGAGGTGCTGCGCATCATCAACGAGCCGACCGCCGCGGCGCTCGCCTATGGCCTGGACAAGGACAACAACAAGACGATCGCGGTCTACGACCTCGGCGGCGGCACCTTCGACATCTCGATCCTCGAGATCGGCGACGGCGTGTTCGAGGTGAAGGCGACCAACGGCGACACCTTCTTGGGCGGCGAGGACTTCGACGCCAAGATCGTGCAGTTCCTGGCCGACGACTTCAAGAAGGCGGAAGGGATCGACCTCACCAAGGACAAGCTGGCCCTCCAGCGGCTCAAGGAGGCCGCCGAGAAGGCCAAGATCGAGCTCAGCTCGGCCGCGACCACCGAGGTCAACCTGCCCTTCATCACCGCCGACCAGAACGGGCCCAAGCACCTGGTCAAGTCGATCACCCGCGCCGATCTCGAGCGGCTGGTCGAGGACCTCATCCAGCGCACGCTGGAGCCGTGCAGGAAGGCGCTGGCCGACGCCGGCGTCAAGGCGAGCGCGATCGACGAGGTGGTGCTGGTCGGCGGCATGACCCGGATGCCCAAGGTGCGCGAGGTCGTGAAGTCGTTCTTCGGCAAGGACCCGCATACCGGCGTCAACCCCGACGAGGTGGTGGCGATCGGTGCGGCGATCCAGGCAGGCGTGCTGCAGGGCGACGTCAAGGACGTGCTGCTGCTCGACGTCACGCCGCTGAGCCTCGGCATCGAGACGCTGGGCGGGGTGTTCACCCGCATGATCGACCGCAACACCACGATTCCGACCAAGAAGTCGCAGACCTATTCGACCGCCGACGACAATCAGCAGGCGGTGACGATCCGCGTGTTCCAGGGCGAGCGCGAGATGGCGGCGGACAACAAGCTGCTCGGCCAGTTCGACCTGGTCGGCATCCCTCCGGCGCCGCGCGGCGTGCCGCAGATCGAGGTCACCTTCGACATCGACGCCAACGGCATCGTCAACGTGTCGGCCAAGGACAAGGGCACCGGCAAGGAGCAGCAGATCCGCATCCAGGCCTCGGGCGGGCTCAGCGACAACGACATCGAGCAGATGGTCAAGGACGCCGAGCGCTTCGCCGACGAGGACAAGAAGCGGCGCGAGGCGGCCGAGGCCAAGAACAACGCCGAGAGCCTGATCCACACCACCGAGCGCCAGCTCGCGGAGAATGGCGACAAGGTCGATGCGAGCCTCAAGTCGGAGATCGAGGGTGCGATCGCCGAGGCCAAGTCGGCGGTCGAGAGCGGCGACGCCGAGGCGATGACCGCCAAGGCGCAGGCGCTGGCGCAGGTCGCGATGAAGCTCGGCCAGGCGATCTACGAGAAGCAGCAGCAGGCCGAGGCTTCGCCGTCGGCCGACGCTGCCGAGGGCCCGCAGGAGGACGTCGTCGACGCCGAATTCTCGGAAGTGGACGACAACCAGAAGGCGTAACATCTTGCTCCCTCTCCCCTCCGGGGAGAGGGCTGGGGAGAGGGGCAGTGCAGCAGGCGACGGTCTCGATGAGACTCCACCCCTCTCCCAACCCTCTCCCCGGAGGGGAGAGGGCTAAGAGGTCCGAATGAGCACCGAAGTCGACTATTACGAGCTGCTGGGGGTCGATCGCACCGCCGACGAGGCGACGCTGAAATCGGCGTATCGCAAGCTCGCGATGAAATACCACCCCGACAAGAACGGGGGCTGCAAGGACCACGAGGCCAAGTTCAAGGCGGTCAGCGAGGCCTATGACTGCCTCAAGGACCCGCAGAAGCGCGCCGCCTACGACCGCTTCGGCCATGCCGCGTTCCGGAACGGCGGCGGCGCGGGGCCGGGCGCGGATTTCGCGGGCTTCTCCGACATCTTCGAGAGCGTGTTCGGCGAGTTCATGGGCGGCGCGCGCACGCGCCAGCCGCGCCGCGGCGCGGACCTGCGCTACGACATGGAGATCACGCTCGAGGATGCGTTCCACGGCAAGGCGACCGAGATCACCGTCGACGTCTCCGCGCCCTGCGACCATTGCCACGGCTCGGGCGCCTCGCCCGGCACCGGCAGCCGCGCCTGCTCGCTTTGCCACGGCATCGGCAAGGTGCGTGCGCAGCAGGGGCCGTTCGTGTTCGAGCGCACCTGCCCGAGCTGCGACGGCGCCGGGCAGGTCATCTCCGATCCGTGCAGCCGCTGCCGCGGCGAGGGCCGGATCGAGAAGACCAAGACGCTGGCAGTGAACGTGCCGCCCGGCGTCGACGACGGCACGCGCATCCGCCTGGCCGGCGAGGGCGAGGCGGGGCCGCGCGGCGCGCCGGCCGGCGACCTCTACATCTTCCTCCACGTGCGCCAGCACCCGATCTTCGAGCGCGAGGGCACCACGCTCTATGCCCGCGCGCCGATCAGCTTCACCACCGCGGCGCTCGGCGGGACGATCGAGATTCCGGGGCCGGACGGCGTCGCGCACGCGATCCGCATCCAGCCCGGCACGCAGTGGGGCCGCGAGGTCCGCCAGCGCGGCGCCGGTATGCCGGTGCTGCAAGGGCGTGGCCGCGGCGACCTGGTAGTGCGCATCGAGGTCGAGACGCCGACCAAGCTCACCGCGCGCCAGCGGGAATTGCTGGAGGCGTTCCGCGAGACCGAGACTGGCGAGGAATGCCCGGAAGCGACCGGCTTCTTCGCCAAGGTGCGCAAGGTTGTGGGGGGGTAGGGCGGATCGACGTTCGGCACATTAAGCCCCTCCCCTTCAGGGGAGGGGCTTTAAAACAGGCTCGCGTGAAACCCTCGAATGTCGACGACCCAGCGCCCTTGCAATGTAGGATTTCGTTTGCTTGGCTCGTATGGCTCGATGTGCAGGCATCGGCCCGCTCTTTGATCCCGTCGATTTCCTCCGTGTCGCGTCGGCTTGCACAGGCGCAGCAGAGTCAATTTAGTCAACTTTTTGGTCAACCTGAGCCGGCAAGCGGCGTGGCTTGCCGTACCACCGGATGCCGTCGCTAAAACCCGAATGCAGGACCCCGATCGTTCCGCCCGTCCGCGCCCCTCATGGGCGGGACAGGCGGGATCGCCCAGGGCTGACTTAGGCCACGAAGATCGCGGCGACGACCAACGCCTGGGCAACCATCACGGCGGCGCCGAACGCCGACGCTTCGAAGTTGCGCATGGTGGGTCTCCTGTTTTGCGCCGGGCCGCGGGAAGTGGCCCGGTAACCGCTTTGTTGCGGTGCAGCATAAATACGCCTCCGTAACAAAATTTCAATGGCAAACAGGATTATTACGATTGCATGAAACGCAATCGCCGCGTGCGGAGGCGTTACTTCTCGCGCGCCGTCTTCAGCGCATTGCCCCACCAGGCGAGCTCGTCGAACAGCGTGGCGCGGGCGGTGAGGAGATGGTCGTAGTCGTCGAGCGTCTTGCCGTGCACCATCACACCGACGAAGGGCTCCATGGTGATGTTCACCTCGGCCTTGATCGGCGCCATGTGCAGCTCGATCGCGACGGTGCGGAGCTGCTCGATCGCGCGCACGCCGCCGACGCCGCCGTAGCCGACGAAGGCGATCGGCTTGCGCCGCCATTCAAGGAAGGCGGAATCGAGCGCGTTCTTGAGCGCGCCGGTGGGGCCGTGGTTATATTCGGCGGCGGTGGCGATATAGCCGTCGAACCGGCCGATCCGGTGCCGCCATGCCTCGGCGGCGGGGTTGGAATAGGCGCCGCCGGTGAACAGCGGCGAGGCGGGCTCCTCGAACAGCGGCAGGCCCTGGTCGCGCAGGTCGAGCACCGTCAGCTTGAGATCGTTCCGGTCCTTGGCGCCTTCGACGATCCAGTTGGCCGGCGTGTCGGCGAAACGGTTGGGGCGCGTGCTGCCGATGATGAGGGCGATGTCGAGCATGGAATGTTCAGCCTTTCATGGTTACGTTGAGTAACAAGGGCTGCAATGGTGTGGTGGCGATGGCGACACAAGAAGGCACATTGACGGAACCGACGCACACGCATGAGCGCTGCACCCCCGTGCGCCAGATCCTGGCGCGGGTGGGGGACAAGTGGAGCATCCTCACCGTGATGCTGCTGCGCGACGGGACCAGGCGGTTCAGCGAGCTGCAGCGGTCGATCGAGGGCATCTCGCAGCGGATGCTGACGCTGACGCTGCGCGGCCTGGAGCGCGACGGCTTCGTCACGCGCACCGTTTACCCCACGATCCCGCCCAAGGTGGAATATGCGCTGACGCCGCTCGGGCGGTCGCTGTGCGAGCCGGTCACCGCGCTCGGCCAATGGGTGCAGGCGAACGTCGCCGAGATCGACGCGGCGCGGCGCCGGTTCGATGCGATGCAGGAGGGGGAGACCTAGCGACAGTCCCTCTCCCATCGGGAGAGGGAAGGAGCAGCGAAGCTGCGGGAGGATGAGGGTGACCTCGCTGGCCGTAGCCACCCTCACCCTCCCACTCGGCTATCGCCGAGCGGGCCCCTCCCTCTCCCAACGGGAGAGGGGTTTAGTCCCCGAACACCCGGGCGAAGATCGTGTCGACGTGCTTGAGGTGGTAGCCGAGGTCGAACCTGTCCTCGATCTCCTCCGCCGACAGCGCCGCGGTCACCTCCGGGTCGGCCTTGAGCAGCTCGATCAGCGAGAGCTGGCCGTCCGATTCCCACACCTTCATCGCGTTGCGCTGGACGAGGCGATAGGCGTCCTCGCGGCTGACGGCGGCCTGGGTCAGCGCCAGCAGCACGCGCTGCGAGTGGATCAGCCCGCCCATGCGGTCGAGGTTCTTCCGCATCCGCTCGGGATAGACCAGTAGCTTGTCGATCACGCCGGTGAGCCGCGCCAGCGCGAAGTCGAGCGTGATGGTCGCGTCGGGGCCGATGAAGCGCTCGACCGAGGAATGCGAGATGTCGCGCTCGTGCCACAGCGCGACATTCTCCATCGCCGGGATCGCCGCCGAGCGGACCATGCGGGCGAGGCCGGTCAGGTTCTCGGTCAGCACCGGGTTGCGCTTGTGCGGCATCGCCGACGAGCCCTTCTGGCCCGGCGAGAAATATTCCTCGGCCTCCAGCACCTCGGTACGCTGGAGGTGGCGGACCTCGGTCGCGAGCCGCTCGATCGAGCTGGCGATCACGCCGAGCGTCGCGAAGAACATCGCGTGGCGGTCGCGCGGGATCACCTGGGTCGACACCGGCTCGACCGTGAGGCCGAGCCTGGCCGCGACATGCTCCTCCACGCGCGGGTCGATGTTGGCGAAGGTGCCGACCGCACCCGAGATGGCGCAGGTCGCGATGTCCGCGCGCGCCGCTTGGAGGCGGGTCCTGGCGCGGGAGAACTCGGCATAGGCCTCGGCGAGCTTGAGGCCGAAGGTGACCGGCTCGGCATGGATGCCGTGGCTGCGGCCGATGGTGGGGGTGAGCTTGTGCTCCTCGGCGCGGCGCTTCAGCACCGCGAGCAGCGCATCCAGGTCCGCGAGCAGGATGTCGCTCGCCCGCGCGAGCTGGACGGCGAGGCAGGTGTCGAGCACGTCCGAGCTGGTCATGCCCTGGTGCATGAAGCGGGCGTCCTCGCCGACATTCTCGGCGACCCAGGTCAGGAAGGCGATGACGTCGTGCTTGGTCACCGCCTCGATCGCGTCGATCGCGGCGACGTCGATCGCCGGGTTGGTCGCCCACCAGTCCCACAGAGCCTTGGCGGCCGACTTCGGCACCACGCCCAGATCGGCGAGCGCGTCGGTGGCGTGCGCCTCGATCTCGAACCAGATGCGGTAGCGGGCCTCGGGGGACCAGATCGCAGCCATTTCAGGCCGCGAGTAGCGGGGGACCATGGGACTCCTTTCAGGACAAGCGACGAATCGGCTCCTAGCATCGGCGAATGCCTGCGCCAAACGGCGAAGCGAAGGAACTGCAAGACGAAATTCTTCGTTGTTCATTTGCTGTCCAGGGAAGCATTCCTATCTCTTATTCAGAAGAAGAGTGCTGATCTATCTTAAGGAGATTCATAGTGTTGAAGAGTGTTTTGCTTGCGAGTGTGGTGATGATTTCTGTGCCTGCGCTGGCCCAGGATCAGGTGCCTTCAACCAGCACTCAGCAGACGACCCCGCCGACCGAGCAGAGCGTCCAGCGGCCTGCCCTGTCGCAGGATAGCTCGACGCCGCAGACGGCCACGCCTGACGCGCAGGATCCGGCCGCCGCGCAGACGCAGCAGCCGACCACCGCGGATCAGGCGCAGACCGCACCGGCGCAGCCGGCGGCGGGTCAGCCTGCCAGTGCCGCCGCGCAGGTCGCCCAGATCGTGAACCAGGAGTTCCCGAGCTACGACAAGAATGCGGACGGCAACCTCGACAAGACCGAGTTCGGCAGCTGGATGGTCGCGCTCAAGACCGCGAGCGATCCGGCCACCAAGGCGGACGATCCCGCTACCCGGAGCTGGGTGAGCGGTGCCTTCGCCTCGGCCGACACCGACAAGTCGGCGCTGGTCTCGAAGGACGAGCTCACGACCTATCTGTCGAAGAGCGTGTCGGGCTAAGCCGACCTCACCAGCTCCTCCCTGGAGCGGCCGCCGGGCTCCTCGGGAACCCGGCGGTTGTTTTTTGTGCGGTCGCCTGGGCGATGCGATAGGACTTTATGCCGCCGCGGGCTGCGTCTAGGGTTTCGCCATGCGGGGACTGGCAAGGGCGCGGATCGGCGGCGCGGCGGCGGCGATTCTGGGGCTGTCCGCATGTGCGGGCGGCGATTTCCGGCCGGTGAGCGACGCGCCGGTGGTGATCGGACGGCCTTATACGATCCGCGGCACGACCTATGTGCCGGCCGCCGATCCGACCTACGACATGCTGGGCTATGCGAGCTGGTACGGGAGCGAATCCGGCAACCGCACCGCGCGCGGCGAGCGCTTCCGTCCCGGCTGGATCACCGCGGCGCACACCACCTTGCCGTTGCCGACCTATGTCGAGGTGACGGCGCTGGCGACCGGCCGGCGGATCATCGTCAGGGTCAACGACCGGGGTCCGTTCGTGCGCGGGGCGCGCATCATCGACCTGTCGCGCGGTGCGGCCGAGCAGCTCGGCATCAGGGCGCAAGGCCATGCAGCGGTGCGGGTGCGGCGGGTCGAACCCTCGGAGAAGGATCGCGAACGCCTGCGCCACGGCAAGCCGGCCCGCGACCTGCCGCCGGTGCCGGAGCCGGTGCTGCAGAACCTCAGGGGCCAGCTCGCGGCGGCGGGATATTAGGCAGCGGAGGCTTCAACCGCTTGCATCGACGGAAGCCGTTCCTATGCTGGCGGCACCATGACGTTCATCGCTTTCAATCGCGCGGCAGCGTTCCCGCTCACCTGAGCGGATGACGAAAAGCTTGGGACGGCGGCGCTTCGCGTGCTGCCGTGAACGCCTGCACGTTCGATTGGAGCAGATCATGGGACCTGAAACCGGGCGCACGCTGGACGCTGCCGCCATCACGTCATTCATCAACGACGGCTTCGTCCGTATCGACGAAGCCTTTCCGAGGACGCTGGCCGAGGAAGCGCGCGCGATCCTGTGGCGCGACACCGGCTGCGACCCGCACGACCCCTCGAGCTGGAACCGCCCGGTCGTACGGCTCGGACACTATGGCCAGCCGCCCTTCCGGGCAGCGGCGAACGGGCCGTTGCTTCACGCCGCCATCGACCAGCTCGTCGGGTCTGGACGGTGGTTGCCGCCCGGCGCGCTCGGCACCTTTCCGGTTCGTTTCCCCTCGTCCGCCGATCCGGGCGATGACGGCTGGCACATCGACGTGAGCTTCGGCGACGACGATCCGGATTTCATGGAATGGCGCGCCAACGTCGTCAGCAAGGGTCGCGCACTGCTGATGCTGTTCCTGTTCTCCGACGTCGGACCCGACGACGCGCCGACGCGCATCCGGGCGGGGTCGCACATCGACATCGCGCGCCGGCTCGCGCCGGCCGGCGAAGCGGGGCTGACCCTGCGGGAACTGGCGGCCGACGGCTTCGCGGGATCGGCCTATCGGCCGGAGGTGCTTGCGGTGGGCGAGGCGGGTACGGTGTATCTCTGTCATCCCTTTCTCGTGCACGCGGCGCAGCGGCACCGGGGGATGGAGCCACGATTCCTCGCGCAGCCTCCGTTGCTCCCGCGCGAGCCCGTCCGCATCGATCGGCCGGATGGCGACTATTCCCCGGTCGAGCAGGCGATCCGGATCGCGATCGAAGGCACGGTCGAGGCCAGCACGTCCTAGATCAGCCCCTGCGCCCTAAGGCTCGTATGCCCGTCGGCGGCGATGATGATGTGGTCGTGGAGCGCGATGCCGAGCCGCCTGCCGGCATCGGCGATGGCGCGGGTCACGTCGATGTCGGCGCGGCTGGGGCTGGCGTCGCCGGAGGGGTGGTTGTGCACCAGGATGATGCCGGTCGACTTGAGGTCGATCGCGCGGCGGATCACCTCGCGGGCGTAGAGTGCGGCCTCGTCGATCGTGCCTTCGCTCATCAGCTCGTCGCGCAGCAGCCGGTTGCGGCTGTCGAGATGCAGCACGCGCACCCGCTCGACGCCGTGGTGGGCCATGTCGGCGCGCAGATAGTCGAGCAGCGCCTGCCAGTTGGACAGCACCGGCCGCTCCATCACCTCGGCACGGAGCAGGCGGAGCGCTGCGGCATGGGCGATCTTGATCGCGGCGGCGGAGGTCTCGCCCATGCCGGGCACGCGCGCCAGCGCCTCGCCGTCGGCGGCGAGCAGGCCGCCGATGCCGCCGAACTCGCGCAGCAGCGCCTTGGCGAGCGGCTTGGTGTCGCGGCGCGGGATGGCGAGGGCGAGGAGATATTCGATCAGCTCGTGATCGAGCAGCGCGTCGCCGCCCCCCTCGAACAGCCGGCGCCTCAGCCGCGCGCGATGGCCGGTGGCGTCGCCGTTCGGCGGGATCGGGGTCGGCTCGGTTGCGGGAACGTCCATCGCCGGGCAAGGTTAGGGGGAGCATGAGCCCCGCGCAATGCGGGCGCGGGAGCGTGGGTGAGCGAGGACGAAGAGGCGGCGACGGGGACGAAGCGGCGGCTGCGCTGGCGCCGGCGGCTGCGCGGGTTCGGCGTGGTGCTGGCGGTGGTCGCGGTCGCGGCGGCGCTCGCCTGGTGGCAGCGGCGCGGGATCGCCGAGGATCTGGTGACGCGCGAGCTGGCGAAGCGCGGCGTCCCCGCCCGCTACCGCGTCGCCGACGTGGGATTCGGTATGCAACGGCTCACCGATATCGTGATCGGCGATCCGCGCGATCCCGATCTCACCGCTGATTGGGTCGAGGTCTTTACCCGCGTCGGTCTCGGCGGCCCCGAGGTGACGGGGATCGCGGTCGGCCATGCCTTCCTCAAGGCGCGGCTGCTGGGCGGAAGCGTGTCGCTCGGCGCGATCGACCGGCTGCTGCCGCCGCCCTCCGGCAAGCCCTTCGCGCTGCCGCGGCTCGGCGCGCGGATCGACGATCTGCGTGTGCGGCTCACCACCGATTACGGGCAGGTCGGATTCAAGATCGCCGGGCGCGGGCGGCTCGACGACGGGTTCGACGGGCGCGTCGCCGCTTTCGCTTATGCTCTCGGCGGCGGCGGATGCCGAGCGGTGCGGCCGCATATGGCGGCGGCGGTCCGCATCCGTGGCGGCAAGCCGACGCTGACCGGACCGGTCGCCGCCGATGCGCTGGCTTGCAACGGGATGCCGAAGGTGATGGCGCCCGGCGCGGACGTGGCGGTGACGCTAGGCGAGCGGCTCGATCGCTGGCAGGGCGAGGCGAAGGCGATCGGCGCTGCGACGGTGGGCGCGCCGGGGCAGGGCGTCGAGCAACTGCGCGGTACGGTCAGGTTCGCGGGCGACGCGCGGCGGACCGCGGGGACACTCGACATCGGCAGCGGCGGCTTCGCCGTTCCCGGCATAGCCGGCCGGGAGGCGCGGGCGAGCGGGCGCTACGAGCTGGGCGGGGCGGGGCTGCGGTTCGCGGGGACGCTCCGCGCCGCCGGCGCTGCCGCGGACCGGCGAATACTGGGGGTGATCGCCGGCTATCGCGATGCCGGAGCGGGAACGCCGATCGGCCCGCTCGTGGCGCGGCTGGCCTCGGCACTCGGCGCGGCGGGGCGGAACTTCGACGTCGTGGCGCAGGTGCGTGTCCGGGGCCGCGAAGTGGCGGTCGAACGTCTCGGCGCCACCTCCGCAAGCGGTGCGCAGGCGACGTTGAGCGGCAACGCGTTGCGGTTCGGCACGATCTCGCTCGGCGGCAGCCTGGCGGTGCGCGGCGGCGGCCTGCCCACGCTCGACGCCGCGCTCCGGCAGGAAGGCGGCGCCCTCGCCGGCCGGGTGGTCGCCGCGCCCTATGAGGCGCTCGGCGCCCGGCTGGCGCTGGCGCCGGTCACTTTTCGCGCAGGGAGCGCAGGTGTGACCGAAGTAGCGACCGTCGCGACGCTGTCCGGGCCGCTCGGCGATGGCCGCGTCGACGGTCTGCGGCTGCCGATCGAGGTACGCTGGCGCGGGAGCGCGCTCGCGCTCAACCCGCACTGCGTGCCCTTGTCGTGGGAGCGGTTCGCGGTGGCGGGGCTGGCGCTCGATCCGGCGCGGCTGACATTATGCCCGCGCGGGCCGGCGCTGCTGACCGTCGCAGGCGGCCGGATCGGCGGGGCGACGCGCATCGCCGCGCCGCGGCTCGCCGGCCGGATCGGAGGTACGCCGCTGACCCTCGCTGCCGCCGGCGCAGACCTGGCGTTCGGAGAGCGCGACTTCGTGCTCGCCGATGTCGCGGCGCGGCTCGGCACGCCGGAGCGGCTGACACGGATCGATGCGGCGCGGCTCACCGGCCGTCTCGAGGGCACCGACGTCGCCGGCCGCTTCGAGGGCGCGAGCGGGCAGATCGGGAACGTGCCGCTGCTGCTGTCCGACGGAGCGGGCACATGGCGGCTGGCGGGCGGCCGGCTGACGCTCGGCGGCGGACTCCAGGTCGCCGACGCCGCGCCGCAGCCGCGGTTCAAGCCGCTGCGGAGCGACGACGTCGCGCTCACGCTGGTCGACGGCCGGATCGAAGCCGCCGGCTCGCTCTACACGCCGAAGGACGGCAGCAAGGTCGCCGACGTGACGCTCGGCCACGATCTGTCGGGCGGAACGGGGCAGGCGGCACTGGTGGTGCCGGGGATCGCCTTCGCGGAGAAGGGGCTGCAGCCCGACGACCTCACGGCGCTCACCTTCGGCGTGATCGCCGCGGTGAACGGCCGCGTCTCCGGGCGTGGCGACATCGCCTGGAGCGGCGAGGGCGTGACCAGCAGCGGACGGTTCGCGACCGACGGGACCGACCTCGCCGCCGCATTCGGGCCGGTGACGGGGCTCAAGGGAGAGGTCGCGTTCAGAGACCTGCTCGGCATGGTAACGCCGCCGGGTCAGGTGGCGACGATCGCCACCGTCAACCCCGGCGTGGCGGTCGAGAACGGCACGGTGCGCTACCATCTCCTCGGCCCAGCGAAGGTGGCGATCGAGGGCGGGCGCTGGCCCTTCGCGGGCGGCGAGCTGGTGCTGGAGCCGACCGTGCTCGACTTCTCCGCTAGGCAGGTGCGGCGGATGACCTTCCGCGTGACCGGCATCGATGCCGGGCAGTTCCTCCAGCAGTTCGAGTTCAAGAATTTGAACGCTACCGGTGTCTTCGATGGCGTCCTGCCGATGGTGTTCGACGAAAGCGGCGGCCGGATCGAGAACGGTCATTTGGCAGCCCGCACGGGTGGGAACCTCGCCTATGTCGGGGAGGTCAGCCAGAAGGACCTCGGCACCTGGGGCAACCTCGCCTTCCAGGCGCTGAAGTCGCTCGATTACCGCAATCTCGAGCTGACGATGAACGGGCCGCTGGCGGGCGAGATGATCACCGAGATCCGCTTCGCCGGCCTCGGCCAGGGCAAAGGGACGAAGAGCAACTTCCTGATCCGCCGGCTGGCGCGGCTGCCTTTGGTGTTCAACGTGACGGTGCGCGCGCCCTTCCGCCAGCTCGTCGATTCGGTGCGGTCCTATTACGATCCGTCGCTGCTTATCCAGCGCAACCTGCCCGCGCTGCTGGAGGAGCAGCGGCGGCGGCAGGGGCAGCAACAAGTGCCTCCACCCATTCAGCCCTCCGAAAGCGGGAAAGCGCCATGAGCGAAATAAGATTGAGTGCGCGGACTTTCCGCGCGAGCATGGGAACGATGACGAGACGGATGATGGCAGGCGCGGCTGCGGCGACGGTGATGATGACGGGCGGTTGCGTGAACGTGACCGCGCCGGACAAGCCGATCGTCATCAATCTCAACATCTCGATCACGCAGGAAGTGGTCTATCGCCTCGACGGCGAGGCGAAGTCGCTGATCCAGCAGAATCCGGGGATTTTCTGATGAAACGAACGATCATCCTGGCGGCAGTGGCGCTCGGCGCCGTGTCGGGCACGGCGCTGGCGCAGCGCGATCCGGCCTATGCCGCCGCCCGCGCGGCGGGCAAGGTAGGCGAGCAGCCCGACGGCTATATCGGCGTGGTCGGCGCGGCGACGCCGGAGCTGCGCGCGCTGGTCAACAACATCAACATCCAGCGCAAGGCCGCCTATACCAAGGGCGCAGCCAACGGCGCGACGGTGGAGCAGTTCGCCTTCGTCTCGGGCTGCAACCTGATCGCCCAGACCAAGCCGGGGGAGATGTACCAGACCCCCTCGGGCGCATGGAAGAAACGCGACGCCGGCCCGCCGGAGCGCGACCCGCGCTGCGTGTGAGCGGAATTGAATTTCGGGCAGTTCCACGCTATACTGGCTGTGGCGGTTGAAGATATTCACATAGATCACCTCCAGACCGGTCGTGCCAGCGGCCGGGGTCTTCACGTTCAGGGGCCGAGTGCCAGCTCGACCCCATCCCGCCGCTATTTGGAGCGGGCCACCTCGATGATCTTCAACACCAAGGTGGCAAAGGCCACCATCAGCGCACCGGCGCCGATGATGACCACGGCGGTATCATTGTTCACATAGCGTCACCTCCCTCTGCCCATTGATTTGCACCCGAAGTCCGAATGCCGTGGGCGGCGGGAGGATAGCTATGACCGCCGAGCGCCTACCATTTTCAAATTTGTAATTTGACCTTCGCCGATCCCCGGTTCGCGAGCGGTCGGAGCTTGCAGAGTCTGCAATTGTTGACTCGGGCCGCCCCCCTTCCTAAAGCGCGCTTGCCTTGGCGGGCTCGCCGCTCGGCTTTTGTGCTGCCCGTTGGAAACGGAGTAACGCATTGGCGGAGAACGAGCCCGGACTGGACCCCCTCCCAGAGGACGCGCGCCTGACATCGCTCGATGAGCGGTTGGCGAAGGCGAAATCCGAGGAGGCGATCAGGTCCGGCGAAGGACGCGAGACGGGCGAGGACGGCTATCGCCTCGGCAATCGCGTGCTCGCCGAGCTGATCGGCGGAATGGTCGGAGGGGCGCTGATCGGCTGGGTGCTCGATCGGTTGCTCGGCACCTCCCCATGGTTCCTGCTCGGCCTCCTGTTCCTCGGGATCGCGGCGGCGTTCAGGAACATCATTCGGATTTCATCCAGGCGCTCGAAGTGATTTTCGAGCGCTTGTCGTAACGATTGGGGCTCAAAAGGCGTGGCGGCAGGTTCTGGCAGGATCGATCCGATGCACCAGTTCGAGGTGCAGACGATCTGGGACGGCTTCACCATCGGCGGACACCAGATCGCCTTCACCAATTCGGCCGCATGGATGTGCGTGGCGGTGGTGGCGCTGTGGGCGTTCATGCTGATGGGGATGCGGCGCCAGCTGGTGCCGGGGCGCAGCCAGATGCTGGTCGAGAATTTCGTCGGCTTCATCGATTCGATGCTGGCGCAGAACATCGGCAAGGCGGGGCGGAAGTACCTGCCCTACGTCTTCTCGCTGTTCATGTTCATCCTGTTCGCCAACATCCTCGGCCTGCTGCCGCTCGGCGTGTTCGGCATCCACCCCTTCACGTTCACCAGCCATTTCACCATCACCGGCATCCTCGCGATCCTGTCCTTCTCGATCGTGCTGGTGGTCGGCTTCTGGAAGCACGGCCTGCATTTCTTCAGCCTGTTCGTGCCGCACGGCACGCCGCTGGTGATGATCCCGATCATCGCGCCGATCGAGTTCGTGTCGTTCATGGTGCGCCCGTTCAGCTTGGGCCTGCGACTGTTCGTGGCGATGACCGCGGGGCATGTCCTGCTGAAGGTGCTGGCGGGCTTCGTGATCAACTCGGCCAATGCCGGCATCGGCTACGGCGTGCTCGTCGGACTGCCCAGCTTCGCGCTGATGGTCGGCATCTCGGCGCTGGAGCTGCTGGTCGCCGGCATCCAGGCCTATGTGTTCGCGCTGCTCACGTCGCTGTACATCAACGACGCCGAGCATCTGCACTGAGTTTTCCGTTCGTATCCAACCCAAAAAGTTTCACGCAGGAGTTTTTCAAATGGACGCAGAAGCAGCAAAGCTCGTCGGTGCCGGTCTCGCCGCCATCGGTGCGGGCATGGCCGCGATCGGTGTGGGCAACGTGTTCGGCTCGTTCCTCGAGGGCGCGCTGCGCAACCCGGGTGCCGCCGACGGCCAGCAGGGCCGCCTGTTCATCGGCTTCGCCGCGGCCGAGCTGCTGGGTCTGCTCGCGTTCGTCGTGGCGATGATCCTGATCTTCGTCGCGTAACGATTGGGAGTTCGGGCGGGCGCGTTCGTCGCGCGCCCGTCTGGAGACCGAAATGCCTCAGATCGCGCAATTGGGGGCCACCTGGGCCTCGCAGCTCTTCTGGCTGATCGTCACCTTCGGCATCGTGTTCGTGGTCGTCGGCCGCGGCATGGTGCCCAAGGTGCAGGCGACGATCGACGCGCGCGACGCGTCGGTCGCGGCCGACCTCAAGGCAGCGGAGGCGGCCCGCGCCGAAGCCGACGCCCAGGAGGAACGCTGGCGCGCCGAGGAGAATGCCGCGCGCGAGCGTGCCCAGCGCACCCTCGCAGAGGCGCGCGCCAAGGCGTCGGCCTCGACCGAGGCGACGCTTGCCAAGGCGGGCGAGGCATCCAACGCCCGGATCGCCGAGGCGGAGGCGCGCATCGCGGCAGTCAGCGCCGAGGCGATGAAGGAAATCGAGGAGGTCGCCGCCGAGGCCGCGCAGGACATCGTCCAGCGGCTGTCCGGCGCGAAGGTGACCAAGACCGACGCCAAGAAGGCAGTGAAGGCGGCGCTCCATGGCTAATTCGCACAGCACGCCCGCGGAAGGCCACGACGCCGGCCCCGCCACGACCGAGGCGCATGGCGGCGCTCCCGCGCATCACGCCGAGCCGGCGCTGTTCGGCGTGCTCGACGCGACGGTGTGGGTATCGATCGCGATGCTCGCCTTCCTCGCGATCCTGCTGTGGAAGAAGGTGCCGGCGCTGCTGGCCGCCGGGCTCGACAAGCAGATCGCGGCGATCCGCCAGCGGCTCGAAGAGGCCAAGCAGCTCCGCGCCGAGGCCGAGGCGCTGCGCGACGAATATGCGCGCAAGATCGCCGACGTCGAGAACCAGACCAGGGCGATCGTCGCCCATGCCGAGGACGAGGCCAAGGCGCTGGTCGCCAAGGCCGAGGCGGACGCGGCGGAGCTCGTCAAGCGCCGCGCCAAGATGGCCGAGGACAAGATCGCCGCCGCCGAGCGCGCGGCACTGGCCGAGGTCCGCGCCAAGGCGGCCGATGCCGCCGCGCAGGCCGCACGCGCGCTGATCGCCGACAAGCATGGCGCCGAGGCCGACAAGACGCTGGTCGACAAGACGATCGCGGGCATCGGCCGGCTCAACTGAAGCTTGTCCCCTCCGTGTGGCACCGGCGGCGCCACTCTTGCGGCATGTCGGTGCTGATGGAGCCGGCGTTGGGGCTGCTGCGCTGCCGTTCATGATCCCGTGGGCGGGGGCGATCGCGCCTTTCGCCTACCCGACGATGCCGCCGCTCCCTTGAACGAAGCGCTCCGCCGGGCCATGTGACGGCCGAACGGCACGGGAACGGATGATGGACGCAAGGAACGGCATCGGCGGCACGCTGACGGGGGTCGACCTGCGCGCCGAGATCGATCGTCTGCGCAAGGAGCGCAACGCCGTCATCCTCGCGCATTACTATCAGAAGCCGGAGCTTCAGGACCTGGCGGACTTCGTCGGCGACAGCCTCGATCTGTCGAAGAAGGCGGCGGAGACCGATGCCGACGTCATCGCCTTCTGCGGCGTGCGCTTCATGGCCGAAGTCGCCAAGATCCTGTCGCCGGACAAGATCGTGGTGCTGCCCGACATGGACGCCGGCTGCAGTCTGGAGGACAGCTGCCCGCCCGAGCAGTTCGCGGCGTTCCGCGCCCAGCACCCGGACCATATCGCGCTCACCTACATCAACAGCTCGATCGAGGTGAAGGCGCTCAGCGACATCATCGTCACCTCGTCTTCGGCCGAGAAGATCCTCGCGCAGCTCCCTGCGGATCAGAAGATCATCTTCGGGCCCGACAAGCACCTCGGCGGCTACATGAACCGCAAGAGCGGGCGCGACATGCTGCTGTGGCCCGGCGTGTGCATCGTGCACGAGGCGTTCAGCGAGACCGAGCTGCTGAAGCTCAAGGCGCAGTACCCGGGCGCCCCGGTGGCGGCGCATCCGGAATGCCCGCCGCACGTGCTCGACCATGCCGATTACGTCGGCTCGACCAGCGGCATCCTCAATTTCGCCAAGACCTTTCCCGGCGACATGCTGATCGTCGCCACCGAGCCGCACATCATCCACCAGATGGAAAAGGCGGTGCCGGAGAAGAGCTTCATCGGCGCGCCCGGTGCGGACGGCAACTGCAACTGCAACATCTGCCCGTACATGGCGCTCAACACGATGGAGAAGCTCTACGTGGCGCTGCGCGACCTCGAGCCGCGCATCGAGATCGAGGAAGGCCTGCGCATCCGCGCCAAGACAAGCCTCGACCGTATGCTCGCGCTGGCGAGCGGCACGGTGGGGATGGGCGATCTCGGGCCGGTCCCGGTGACCGGCGACTGAGGCCGGTACGGTCGAAAGGGCGGCTGCGAGGACATGGGTCCTCGCAGCCGTCGTTCACACTTATTGCTTGACCGTCACCTCGACCCGGCGGGCAGCGGCGCTGCTGCCGGCGGCGGCGGTCGTCTCGGCCGGCTTCTCGAGCACGACCGCCTCGTCGGGAATGCCTGCCGCCTTGAGCGCGGCCGCGACTGCTTGCGCGCGGGTCTTGGAAAGCTCGGCGTTCAGCGCGGCGTTGCCGGTGGCATCGTTGAAGCCGGATACCGCCAGCTTGGTGCCCGGATGCGCGGTGACATAAGCCTTCACGTCCGCCGCCTTCTCCGCGAAGCCGCTCGCGACGTTCGACTTGCCCGTGTCGAAATAGACGGTCAGCGCGGGCAGGTCGTTGCGCGTCTCCGTCACGACCGCGGCGCCCGCAGGTACCGCCGCCGCTGCAGCCGCGCCGGCCGCGTTGCCGCTGACATTGCCAAGGTCTTCGCCGGTGGCGTTGCCCAGGCTCTCGTCGGTGACATTGGCGAGGTCGGCGTCGGAGACGATCCCGGCGTCGTTGCCAGTCACGTTCTCGAGCGATGCATTCGAGGCCACAAGGCCGGATTCGTTGTTCTGGCAGGACCGGAGCAGCAGGACGAGCAGGATCAGGGCCAGCGCCAGCAACAGCCAGGGCCACCATTTGCCGAGCCAGGAGCCGCTGCCGCCGCCGTCGGACGGATCGCTGGCCGGCTGGCTGCCGCCACCGCTGCCCGATCCTCCGCCGATGGAGGCCCCACTGCCTCCGCCCGAAGCGCCGCCACCGGTCGCCGCCGAGGCGACGCCGCCGCCAAGTGCCGCGAGTCCGGCGGCGCCCGCAGCGGCCGCACCGGTTGCGTCGCGGCCGATGTCGCTCGCGCCGGCCGTATCGTTGCTTGCCGCCGGCGGCGTCGCCAGGCCCGCCGCACCAGCGGCTGCAGTGCCCGCGCCGCTTCCGATACTGTTCGTCGCACCGCCGCCGAACAGGCCGAGCTTACCGAAGTGCTCGGCGAGCAGATAATAGACGGTGACGCGGTTCTTGGTCCGATCCTCTTTCATCCGGTCGCCGACGGCGGCGATCGCATTGTCGAGCACGTCGTCCGGATCGGTCAGCGCGAGCTTCTTCCTGAGGAAATTCTCGCGTACCCGCGCCGTCTCGACCGCGTCGCCGAACGATACCAGCGACGAATCACGATTGCGTAGGGCGATGCCGCAGTATCGGATGATTCCGGCGGCGGCCGCCTCGTCAAGATCGGCAACATATCGTCTGACGTCTGCAATCCATTCTTCCGCCATTACGACCTCCTCTCACGCTCGGAGAAAGTGGATCGTAATACACCTGCTGCTCGCTGGCAATCGATTGCCGAAAACATCTTATGACGGAATCAAGTCATTGCTGCGATTGTCATGAATCGTTGGTTTCCCGGATCGATCCATTTCGGGGGCTGAGCCTGCAACGGAGTAGAAATTCTGCCCGATTCTGCGACAGGCGCAGGCAGGGAAACTGTCGGTGCTTGGCGATGTTTCGGTGATGATAGCAGTTATCGCGCCAGCCGCCCGTCCTCGATCGCCGCCGGTTCGAACGCGAACAGCAGCTTCGGGTCGGGCGCCGCCACCTTTTTCGCGACCTTCGCCGGCGCGGCGGTGCGCAGGATATGGCGGATGATCGCCTTGCGCGCCGCCTTCTTGTCGTCGGCGAGCACGCAGGTCCAAGGCGCGACCGGCGTGTGGGTGTGCAGCAGCATCGCGTCGCGCGCCGCCGAATATTCGGCCCATTTCTTCTGCGCGACCGCATCGAGCGACGAGACCTTGAGCGCCTTCAGCGGATCGCTGCGCCGCTCCTTGAGGCGCCGGGCCTGCTCGTCCTTGCCGATGTCGAGCCAGAACTTGATCAGCCGGATCCCGCTCTCGACCAGCATCCGCTCGAAATCGGGGGCGTCGCGCAGGAACTGCGCCTGTTCCTCGGGGGTCGAGAAGCCATTGACCACCTCGACCCCGGCGCGGTTGTACCAGCTGCGGTTGAAGATCACGAGCTCGCCCGCGGCGGGGAGCTGCGCCGCGTAACGCTGGAAATACCATTGGCTGCGCTCGCGGTCGCTCGGCTTGGGCAGCGCCACCACGCGCGTGTTGCGGATCGAGAGATGCTCGATGATCCGCTTGATCGAGCCGTCCTTGCCCGCGGTGTCGCGCCCTTCCATCACGATCACCACGCGGTCGCCGCTCTCGGCCGCCGCCTGCTGCATCCTCACCAGCCCGAGCTGCAGCGTCTCCAGCTCGTCGAGATCGTCGTCGTGATGCTTGGTCATGCGATCGGATTCCTGCTGTTCTGACGACGCGTTTATGCCACAAGCGCGCCGGCTGACCAGCAACGGGCGGGGAGGGCAGGCAATGACGGGGCTGGCGGACTTCGATGTCGACGCCTTCGTGCGCGCGACGCTGGCCGAGGACCTCGGCGAGCGGGGCGACATCACCTCCGCCGCGGTGATCCCGGAGGGGGCGCTGTTCGACGGCGTGATGGACAGCCGCGATGCGATCGTCGTCGCCGGGCTGGAGATCGCCGCCGCCTTCTTCCGCGCGCTGGACCCCGACGTCACCGTGCAACCGCTCGTCGCCGATGGCGACAGGGTTGCCGCCGGCACCGACCTCATGCGCCTTTCCGGCAAGGCGCGCGCGCTGCTCACCGCCGAGCGATCAGCGCTCAACACCGTCCAGCATCTGTCGGGTATCGCCACGCTCACCCGCAGCTATGTCGATCGCATCGCCGGCACCGGCGCGGTGCTGCTCGACACGCGCAAGACCATCCCGGGCCTCCGCCTCCTCGAGAAATATGCGACCCGCATGGGCGGCGCGCAGAACCATCGCATGGGATTGTGGGACGCGGCGATGATCAAGGACAATCACGTCGCCGTCGCGGGATCGGTAGAGGAGGCGGTGCGCCGCGCCGTCGCCGCCGGCATCGGCGAGATCATCGTCGAGGTCGACCGCATCGACCAGATCGAGCCTGCGCTCGGCGCCGGTGCGACGCACCTCCTGCTCGACAACATGGACCCGCCGACCCTGCGCGGCGCGGTGACGCTGGTGAGGGGGCGGGTGCCGACGGAGGCGTCCGGCGGCGTAAGGCTGGAAACGATCCGTACGATCGCCGAGACCGGCGTCACCTACGTCAGCGTCGGCCGCCTCACCCAGTCGGCGCCCGCTGCCGACATCGGCCTCGACTTCGCGCCGCGCTTGCCCGCCGCGTAAGGGGCGCTATCGTCGGCACAGCAGAGGGGGAAGAGAGATGTCGCGACCGCTTTCGATCGTGCGCTTCGAGCAATTCTATATCGCCTATTGGCTCGTCGGCCTCGTCAACACCGTAATGTCCTGGGATCGTTCGCTGAGCGTCGCGATGCGCAGTCCTGCGGTGGCCGCGATGGGGCCGGGATTCCTTTACGCCACCACCGCGGTGGGCCTGGCGATTCCGGCGCTGCTGTGGTTCTTCATCGCGCGGCGCGGGAGTACGATCGCCAAATGGATTCTGGTGGTGCTGTTCGCGATCGGGTTGGTCGCGCTCCTGTTCACCTTCATGGGCGGGCGGTTCCCGACCGGCTTTTCCGGCGCGCTGGCGCTGATCGCGTTGGTGCTGCAGGCGGCCGCGGTCGCGATGCTGTTCCGGCCGGACACCCGCACCTGGTTCGGCGATAGCGATTCCGAGGCGGAAGAGCGCGAACCCGAGGCCGACGCGTGATCCGCCTGACGCTCGCAGCGATCGCGCTGCTGACGCCGGTCGCCGCTGCGGCGCAGGCCTATCGCTGCGCCATCCCCGGCGATCTGCCCCGCCCGCGCGCCGATGGGCCGGATGCGCGCGAGCCGAGGCGTGTGGTGCCGATCGGTGGCTATACGCTCGCGATCACCTGGGCGGCGCAATATTGTCACGACAATGCGCGCGAGGCGGCGGCGCGCTTCCAATGCGCGAGCGGCAATCGCTTCGGCTTCACGTTGCACGGGCTGTGGCCGGACGGCACCGGCGCCAAATGGCCGCAATATTGCCGACCGGCGCCGCTGCTTGGCGAGGATGTGCTGCGCCGGAGCCTGTGCGCGACGCCGTCCGTCCAGCTTCTCCAGCATGAATATGCCAAGCACGGCACCTGCATGGGGTTGCCGCCGGCGCAATATTTCGCGCGCTCGACCGGCCTCTACGGGCGGCTGCGCTATCCCGACATGAGCGCGCTGTCGCGGCGACGAAACCTCACCGCAGGCCAGTTCGCGACGACCTTCGCCCGTGCCAATCGCGGGTTGCGCGCGAACATGATGCGGATCACCGCAAACCGGCAGGGCTGGCTCGAGGAAGTGTGGCTGTGCCTCGACAAGCGCTTCGCCTTCACCGCCTGTCCGGCGCATCAAGGTGGTCTCAAGCCGTCGGCGCGGCTCAGGATCTGGCGGGGTGGCGGAGCCTGACCAGCGATCGTCACCCTCGGAACGAGTCCGGGATGACGGCGGGGATTGCCGTCCGCTCTACCCGTCGATCACGACGCTTGACGGATAATGCCGGTCGAGGTGCTTGCGGATGATCCTGAGGTTGCGCGTGTTCGAGCGGAAGAAGAAGTCGGGGATCGCGCCGACCCAGGGGATCATTCCGAGCGCCCAGTCGAAGCCGATGTTCCCCGCCATGCGCGCGATCTGCCCCTTGGACATGCCGAGGTTGCGCGCTTCCCACACCATATAGGCACCCATCGCCGCCGCGATGGTTGTGCCGCCGAACGGCAGCAGGTCCAGGATCACGTCGAGCCCGAACGTCGCCTTGAGGCCCGGAATCCGGATGCTGCGTTCGAGCAGCTTCTCGAGCGCCTCCACGCGCTGGCGCACCGAGGCGGGATCGGTGCCGAGCGGGAAGGTCGGTGTCATGCGAGTCGGCTTGGCCATCACCTTCAGTTGGGAACGCCGCGCAGATGGTTCAATGGATGGAAGGCGCGTGCGTTGGGCGTCCAGGCGCGCAGCCGCTCCGCCACCAGCGACCAGCGCAGCGGCTGGGCGAGCGGGATGAAGGCGACGTCGGCCGCGAGCGCCGCGTCGGCCTCCGCGAGCCGGTCGGCGCGCGCGCGCAGCGTGGGGGCGTCGCGCGCGGCCTCGATCAGCGTCGCCGTATCCTCGGCGCAGGGCTGGCAGGCGGTGCGCAGATACCAGCGCGCGCTGTCATAGGGTGCAACCGCATCGACGAGGCGCAGATCCGCCGGATCGCGCATCCCGACTCGCACGGCGTCGATGCCGATGCGCCTCAGCGACAACGCCAGCGCCCGGTAGAGCAGCGTGCCGCCGGGGCCTTGCGGCACGGCGATGCGGAGCATGATAGGACCGTGCGCTTGCTGATGGAGCGCCACCCGCACCCGAGCGGTGGTCAGGCGGTCCTGGGGCGCCACGGTCGCCCAGCCAGGCACCGTCGGCGGCGTGGCCGAATCGAGTTGCGCGGGCAGCACCGCCTCGGCCGCCGGCCAATTCTCCCGGAACGCCGCGGTCACCGCCGCCCGGTCGATCGCCATCGCCACCGCGCCGCGGCCCAAGGGGTCGGCGAGGAAGCCGGTGCGGTTCGCCACCGCCAGCCCGAACAGGCCGCTTGGCGAATCGATGCGCAGATTGATCGGCTCGACCGGCGCCTGAGCCAGGATCGGCCAGTCGGCGATGGTGCCGCCCTCGACCAGGTCGAGCCGCCTGGCCGCGAAGCGGGCGATTGCCAGCGCCGCGCGCTCGCCGCGCAGCCGCACGAGCTCTTCCGGCTTGGGCTCTTCTGGCTCCTCATCGGGGCTGCGCACAGGATCGAAGGCGGGACGGAGCAGGATGCCGGGCCCCTGGTTGCGCTCGATGCGGAACGGACCGCTGCCGCCGCGGCGCCGCGCGAGGATCGCGAGCTCCGGCTGTGCGAACAGCTTGAGGATGTCGGGCCTAGGCCGTGACAGCCGCACCTCGATCACCTGCGGCGTCATCGCGACGATCTCGTCGATCGCGGTGAGATAGGGGAGGAGGGGATTGCGGCTGCCGCGCGCGATCGTGCGGCGGAGGATTGTCACGACGTCGTCGGCGGTGACCGTCTCCCCGTTCGGCCACTCGGCGTCGCGCAGGCGGAAGATCACGCTCTTGCCGTCGTCGATCACGATCCAGCGCTCGGCGAGCCCCGGCTCGATCCCGCCCGTGGCATCGAAGCGGACCAAGCCCTGCGCAGTCGAATCGAGCAGCATCCGGCTGGCGGGGCTGAGCAGCTCACGGTTCGGATTGCCGAGCGCGGCGGGACCGCCGATCACGCTCACCTCGACCGGCTGGTCGTCGCTGCGCCGCGACCCGCAGCCGGTGAGCGTCAGCGCCAGCGCCAGCGCACCGGCAATGGTGCGGACGGCGGGACTCGAACCCGCACTCCGTGACCGGAAAGGGATTTTAAGTCCCGTGCGTCTACCAATTTCGCCACGTCCGCGCATGTCGATGACCGGAGCGCGTGGCGGCGCCCGCGTCAACCCGGATTGGGGTCCCTCAGATCGCATCGTCATTCCCGCGAACCCGAGACCACCTTTGTCGTAACAACGGCGGGTCGAGAGGTGTCCTGAACGAAGTCAAGGATGCCCATGAGGGCACCGTGGAGCGTGGCATGGATTTCGCCGCGTTTGTTGCCAGGATGCAGGACGATCCGATCGATGAGTGAGCGGATGGCTTCCGATGCGTCGAGCCGGGTTTCCGGGTCTTCGAGTGCTTCGGTGAGCCGCTCCATCTCGCGTCGGTAAATTTCGGCAATGCCGGAATGCACATCAGGGATCGCCTACGGCGCCCGCGCCATACGGACGACGATTTCGGCTTTCTGCCGCTCCAGCTCCGCCATGCGGGCTTTCATCGTCGGCTGATACAACCCGTCCTCGATCGCTGTCATAATCCCCGCAATGGCACGTCCGATCTTCTCCAGGGCAAGGCGATCGGCTTCTAGTTGCGCTCGCTGCTCGTTCTCGCGATTGATATATTCTGCATAGGCGGCAACGGCTGCCTGCACCTTTTCTGGCGACACGAGGCGTTCGCTAAGGCCGGCCAACGCCCGATGCTCCAGTATCTCGCGGCGGATGGTCTTGCTGTTGTCGCAGATATGGCGGCGATGATGGTTGAGGCAGCCATAGCGATCATGGACGACCACCCCGACCTTGCCGCCGCATACGCCGCATTCGACGAGGCCGGACAGCAGATGGACCGGGCGGCGAGCCAGGTGCATTCGGCTCGCCTGAGCGGCATGAACGCCATCGATAGTCGGCTTATATTGCTCGGCAAGCTCGTCCTGCCGCTGCTTCACCGCCTGCCACAGATTGTCGCTGACGATGCGTAGATGCGGCACCTCGGCCCGAACCCATTCGGACTCGGGATTGGCGCGGCTCACCGTTCGGCCGGTGCGTGGGTCCTTGACCGAGTGCTTGTGGTTCCAGACACGCACGCCGATATAAAGTTCATTGTTGAGGATGCCGATGCCGCGACGCGCGTCGCCGCGAATGGTAGTGTCGCGCCACGCCTTCCCAGAAGGACCGGCAATCCCATCGGCGTTGAGGTCACGTGCGATTGCGCGCGGACTCTTGCCGGCAGCGAACTCACGGAAGATGCGATTGACGATCAGCGCCTCTGCTTGATCGATCTCCCGCTCGCCGCGCACCAGCTCGCCTTCGCTGGTGAGGCGCCGGGCCATGCGGTAGCCGTAGCCAACCGCGCCAGCCGAGAAACCCTTCTCGACCCTTCCGCGCAGGCCGCGATGGGTCTTCTTCGCAAGGTCTTTCAGGAACAGCGCGTTCATCGTGCCCTTGAGGCCGACGTGCAGCTCAGTGATCTCCCCCTCGGCGAGCGTCACCAGCGGCACGCGCGCGAACTGTAAATGCTTGTAGAGTGTCGCCGTATCAGCTTGATCGCGCGACACGCGATCCAATGCTTCAGCCAGCACCAAGTCGAACTCACCCGCCCTGGCGTCCTGCACCATGGCCTGCACGTCGGGACGCATGATCATACTAGAGCCAGAAATGGCGGCATCCTCATAGGTGCGGACGACATGCCAGCCTTCTCGTTCGGCGCGCTCGCGGCAGACGCGGAGCTGATCCTCGATCGACGCGACGCTCTGATTGTCGGAAGAGTAGCGAGCATAGAGTGCAACGCGGATCATGGTTCCTTCCCTTCGGTCCAGGGATTGAAGAGGTGAACACCGGTCGCATCGAAGTCGGAGACGTTACGCGTCACCAGCGTAAGCTGGTGCTGTTGCGCGTGCGCGGCGAGAAAAGCATCCATCGCGCCGACTGACCGGCCAGCGGCTTGTGTCCGGGCGACGATCCGGCCCCATTGGTCGGCCGTGCCCGGATCGACCAGCAACAAGCGATCCTCAAAGCGAGGGGTCAGTTGTTCTGTCAGCCACACATCGAGTGCTGCTTTGCGGCGACCGTTTTCCAAGCGATCGATCCCGTGGCGCAGTTCAGCCAGCGATATGACGCTGAGGAACAGTTGCTCTTCATCCATCGATGCCAGCCAGTCCATCACGCCTGGATCGGGCCGAGGCTTGGCGCCTTCGGAGATAACATTGGTATCGAGGAGGAAGCTCACAGTTCGATCTCGCGAATGCCGCCCTTGAGGCGCTCGACCTCCAGACCCGAGCCGCGCAGCGGCGAGGTCAGCAGGAAATCGGCGAAGCTGCCGCGCTGCTCACGGCGCTTGACGTGCTCCCATAGCTCCGCATCGACCACGACGACGGCGCTCTTGCCGTGACGTGTAATCGCCTGGGGCTCGCGCCGCGCCTTCTCGATCACCTCGCTAAGCCGAGCCTTGGCCTGCGCCACGGTCCAGCTATCCGACTGCGCTTCGACCGTCATAACCATATCTCCAGTTTCAATGGTTATTATGGTCAATTTTATTCCAGAAGTCAAGAATCAGCCGGCGACGAATTTCCGTCTGACCCATTGTCGTTTGCCGCTCTTCGCGCCCGAATGTGCTTGCGCGCGATATGGCGGCCGATCGCCTCGGCAATACGAATTAGCGCCGCGTCCACATAGGCGGGATTGTCGGAAGGCCCGTTATCGTTGGCAGCGGTCAGGCGATCGGACCGAGGAGCGTCATCATCCTTGTTCACGGCCGATCTTCCCGTGAGACGAGGTGCTGTCGTTATTCTCCCGGTATGAGCGGGGATCGGCAATCCAGCGGTTGACGGCGGACTCATACCAGCCGGCGCCGTGAATGCTGATCCGCACCTGGCGCGGGAAGGTGCCCTCGCCGATCTTGCGGTAGAGGGTGGCTCGTGAAAGCCCGGTACGGTCGAGCACGGTCTTGAGGCGGATGATCCTTTCAGGGTTGGACATGGGGACACTCTTCGATCGTCTGGTGGTTGATGTGCTCCCCTGAGCGCAGAATGGCGGTCACGATGCGCTGCGCAAGAGTGCCGAAAACAGTGCCGGTATGCTGTGGCGGCCTATGTCGTCCCCTGTCGGCCGTAGGCGTCCAAAAGGTACGAGAACAATTTTTCTCATGCGGTCTCGGGAGAGAGCGATTGGCTGCCTGAGGCCGCAGGTGTGGCCATCTCGTCCCAAAATTCAGAGGTGACTCTTGTGGGGTGATTCGCAGTCAACGCAGCAGGTTTGGGCGAGCGTCGTCCATCCTGGTCCCGCCGCGGTGCGCCGCAACCCCAAGCTGCGCTTGGGGATCAGTGAGCAGTTGAGCCGCGCAAATGCGGCGATTGCCTTCGGCAACGATGAGATTGCCATCTTCGTCGGGGAAGACGGCCACAACCTCCAGAGGGTTGATGCCATTCTGGCTCATGTGCCGCGCGAGGTTATATACCTCTTCATCGGCGAGCAGATATTCGATAACCTGCTCCTGGTTTTCCTTGCTCACATGCCGCGGGTTGTCGCGATTGAGCAGGAGATCGAGAACGGCCGCGGGCCGAAAGGTCGGTTGCATCTTATCCCCCTCCGGCCGAACAAGTATAGGGGCGTTTTCCGTATCGCAAGAAGGGCTTTCCGAGGATCAGGCGCTGGCGCGCTATGTGATCTCCGATGGAGCAAGATGCTTGGTTTCGAATGCTCGCTTGCCACGCCTGCGCCAGAGGGTAAGCGTTTGCTCGCGCTCGTCGTCGCGCAGCTTGGTCGCCGCATCGAGAAACGCGCCGTATAGAACCGCGCGATCATCGTCGGCCAATTCGACGAGTCCTGCTTTCACAACGAGCCCGCCCAGCTCAATCAGATGCCGCGTGCGCTCGCGGCGCTTCACGACCCACTCGCGCATGTCGGTTCGCGCCTTTCGTGCCTCAACCCGATGCCGTGCCGTCGTCGCGCGACGGAGCGCTGCCCGGCTGGCGTTCAGTTCCTTGTGCAGGTTTGCGCTCTTTGCTCTGAAAGAAGGCCGTACCGCGTTTGCGCCAGCCCTCCTTCACGCCTGCGTCCTTCGTGCCGGTCGCATCGAGCAGCGCGCCGGCGAGCAGATCGGCATCGAGCGCGTCGGCGCCGGTTGCCGCGACCAATTCGCCGAGTTGGCGCACGCGGCGTTCCTTGAGTTGCTTCGCTTTGTCGGCGAGCGCCTTAAGTTCCGAATCGAAGTCGCGTGGCTTGCGCATCACAGTCTCCATTGCTGGGAATGCGGGCATGATAATAGAACGGCGACCGTAATTCTGTAGTGCCGCCGAGACCGGCTGATACTACTCGGTCCATCACAGGAATTTTTCGTGTGAGGGCGCGCTTATACGTCGTGCCGACGTGCGCTTTGCAGTGTAGATGGCGTGATCGCTATGGCGATCTACCATTTCTCCGCGAAGGTCATCAGCCGTGCTGCCGGACGCAGCGCCGTAGCGGCGGCTGCGTACCGCTCGGCGTCCCGGCTCTACGACCAGCGCCTCGATCGCCATCACGACTTCTCCAACAAGGCCGGTGTCATCCACTCCGAGGTGATGCTGCCGGACGGTGCGCCCGAGCATCTCGCCGACCGCGAAAAGCTCTGGAATGCGATCGAGGCGGCCGAACTGCGCAAGGACGCGCAGTTGGCGCGTGAGATCGAGTTCGCGCTCCCGCGCGAGCTGGACCAGGCTGAGGGTATCCGGCTCGCGCATGAGTTTGTCGAACGCGAGTTCGTCCGCCGCGGCATGATCGCCGATCTCAATGTGCATTGGGATATCGGCGCCGATGGGCAGCGCAAGCCGCACGTGCATGTCATGCTGACGATGCGCGAAGTCGGCGAGGACGGGTTCGGCGCCAAGGTGCGCGACTGGAACCATACCGAGCTGCTGGAGCACTGGCGCGAGGCCTGGGCCGAGCACGTCAACCGGCGCCTCGCCGAACTCGATATTGACGTTCGGGTCGATCACCGTTCGCTGGAAGCGCAGGGCATCGATCTCGAGCCGCAGCACAAGATCGGCCCTGCTACCGCGCGCGTGGCGTCGCAGGGCCTGGAGCTAGAGCGCGTCGACGAGCATCGTGCGATCGCCCGCGCCAACGGCGAGAAGCTGCTCGCCAATCCTGCACTGGCACTGGATGCGATCACGCATGGGCAGGCAACGTTCACCAATCGCGATCTCGCCATGTTCGTGCACCGGCATAGCGACGGCAAGGACCAGTTCGATCGGGTGATGGCGGCGGTGAAGGCATCACCCGAGCTGGTGAGGCTGGGGCGTGACGGCCGCGGCAGCGAGCGGTTCACCTCTCGCGATATGCTAGTAACCGAGCAGCGGCTGGAGCAGGCAAGCAATATATTGGCAGGACGGAGCAGCCATGGTCTCTCGGCGGCAGCAACGAGGGCTGCTGTTGCCGCCGCCGAGAGAGGCCGTCTGGTGCTCACGGGCGAGCAGCAGGCGGCGTTCGAGCGTGTAACCCAGGCTGGTGATCTGGCGCTAGTCGCCGGCTACGCCGGCACCGGCAAATCAGCTATGCTGAAGGTTGCCCGCGATGCATGGGAGCGCGGCGGCTATCATGTCCAGGGCGCAGCGCTCTCGGGCATCGCCGCCGAGAACCTTGAGGTAGGCTCAGGCATTGCCTCGCGCACCATCGCCAGCCTGGAGCATCAATGGGCGCAGGGACGCGAACTGCTCTCCGCCAATGATGTGCTGGTGATCGACGAAGCTGGGATGATCGGCACGCGTCAGATGGAGCGGATGATTGCCGAAGCGGAGAAGCGCGGCGCCAAGGTAGTGTTGGTCGGCGATCCCGAGCAACTCCAGGCAATCGAGGCCGGCGCCGCATTCCGCTCGATTGCCGAACGGCACAGCTGCGTGGAGATCACCGATATCCGCCGTCAGCGGGAAGGCTGGCAGCGTGATGCCACACGCCAACTTGCCACCGGTAGGATCGGTGAAGCGCTTGCCGCCTATTGCGAGCACGGCATGGTCCATGCCTCGCTGCTGCGCGATATCGCCCGTGACGAGCTGATCGATCGCTGGGATGAGGGGCGCCTGGCCGATCCGCAGGCCAGCCGGATCATCCTCGCCCACACCCGTGACGAGGTGAAGCAGCTCAATGAGCTGGCACGCGAGCGCGTGCGCGAAGGCGGCGAGCTTGGCGAGGATGTGAACATTGCGACCACTCGCGGCAACCGCATGTTCGCTGCCGGCGATCGGATCATGTTCTTGCGCAACGAACGCGGATTGGGCGTCAAGAACGGATCATTGGGCAAGGCCGAGACCGTCACATCGGCATGTATGACGGTGATGCTCGACGGTGGACGGCAAGTCGCATTTGACGCCAAGGATTATGCCGACCTCGATCACGGCTATGCCGCGACCATTCACAAGGCACAGGGCGTGTCGGTGGATCGGGCGCATGTGCTGGCGACGCCAGGGCTCGACCGGCACGCGACTTACGTGGCGCTGTCGCGCCATCGGGCAAGTGTCCAGCTCCACTATGCTCGTGAAGATTTTGCCGATCGGGATAGATTGACGCGCACGCTCTCGCGCGAACGAGTAAAGGACATGGCGTCCGATTATGCCCGCGATTTTGCCGATCGGCGGGCGATCATCATGCCGGAGGCGCCGCCAGGCCGGGATAGATCGATTGCCGACACCGCCTTCGTGCGCACGTCACGCCAGGTGCCCGATCTCCCGGCGGCGGTGATCCGTCATGCAAAGATCGTCAAGGAAGTGCGGTTCTATCGCTCGGTCAGTGAGCTCTACACACCGGAGCAACGTGCTGAGGTAGCGAGCAGCCGCGCTGCGCTGAACGCAATGCAGCCTCATGGAGCGCGAGATCTTGAATCCGCCTTTGCAGCTGATCTTGGGCTGATCCGCGAAGCAGCCGAAGGCCGTACCCAGGCGGCGATCCGCGCCATGCAGCTGGAAACGCAGATGCATGTCGACCCGCAGCTGCGCGCCGATGTGTTCATCCAGCGCTGGCAGGCGCTAGATCGCCAGCGCCGGTTGCTGCTGTGCGATCATGAGGACACTCGTGCTGGACGCGTTGCCGATATTATGGCGGGCATGGTCAAGAGCCTGGAACGCGATCCGCAGCTCGAATCGATCCTGCGCAATCGCAAGCAGCAACTCGGACTGCCGCCGATGCGCGAGAAGAGCCTCGGCCAGAGCCTCACCGATATGCTGGGGCTCGGGCGCGGTAGGGGACTAAATATCGGCATGTAGGTGACGTTCGCCCCTGCCCAACAGAGACTGGATGGCAGCTGACTACATAGTCCAGAAATGGAGTACAGTTCACTCCGTATCGGACTTATAGCCAAAAACGGTCATATCTCAGTGGCTTACTGAGAGAAAACGGCTGAAACGGGTGACGGGCGGAGTCAAGCCGACTCCGCCCGCCTGAAGCACCAAGGGGTACCTTGGGTTCAACTCTTAGGGATGGTCCGTCCCCGGCTACGAGCCGGTCTTGCTGTTCAGCGTGCCCGCGACATTGTTGAAAGTCTTGTTGAGCGAGTTGCCCAGACCCTGCATCGCGGCAATGGCGGCGACGGCGATGAGGGCGGCAATCAGGCCATATTCGATGGCGGTCGCGCCGCGCTTGTTGCGCAGAAACTTACGAATGGCAGTCATTGGATGTCTCCGAATCCATTTGCCCCGAGCGGCGACTAGTTTTCTAAATCGCACCGACTTAAATCTACGTAGTCGTGCATGGTTAATAAGAAGTTTGCGTCGGAGCACGCTGCGCGCCTCGTTCTCCGGTGTCGATCTGGTTGTAGTATACCGGGGAGCCAAAGGGCGATCCTGGTCCCGATTGTGCCCGGCTAGAAGGAAATCTGGCGCTTTATCGGCCTAGGTTAACCCCGGCCGATGAAGTAAAATTCGGCTGGCATCTGCCCCGGAGCGTGTGAGGGCGGCTCTCGTTGAAGTCCATCCACCACGCCTCGATCTTAGCCTCGCGTCGTTAAATGACGAGAGGCAATGGGTGTTTAGCAGTGATAGATGGATAACATAAAGACAGCTGCCAGACAGAGGTTCAATAGACGATCTGCCTTGCCCGACATAATTTCTAATCTTTTGCCTCCGTCGCTGACGGAGGCAAACTTACCTTCTCCGCTTATTTATCCGTGCGAAACAAACGCCCATTGATGAAGTTCAGATGCTCTGTTCGCGTCGCTCGAGAGAGTAATCTCACTGCTCGCCTGCGTGCCAAAGGCCGAACTGGCTTGGATCAGGCGATCGGCACTAATTAGCGCCTCATACTGCTCTTGGGAAAATGTTCCCGGAGACGAGACCCGTACCGCTATATCGGATCCATCCCAGACGGTGCCGTCGGCGAAGGCAATCTGCTCGATACCGAAGGTCCCGTCGGAAGCAAACTGGGAAGCGACCCAGATCTCCTGACCGGTCGCATTGTCCTTCACGAACAGGGACTCGCCCTCACGGCGCAACGCCACGTCGGTCGCATTGAGGTTTGTCAGCTTCAGTACGTCGATGTCGCTGGCGTTGCCTTGGTCGACGATCTGATCGGCGCCGTCACCCGATGCATAGCGATAGGTGTCGCTGCCCCCGTAACCCTGCAGATAATCGTCACCGCCGTTGCCGACAATCGTGTCGTCCAAGCCCGTCCCCCGGATATTGTCGTAGCCGGCGCTGCCTTGAATCCAAGCCTCCTGCCACATCTGAGCGCGATCCCAGGTGGTGCCGTCGGCGAAGGCAATCTGTTCGACGCCGAAGGTCCCGTCGGAGGCGAACTGGGAAGCGACCCAGATCTCCTGGCCGGTCGTATTGTCCTTCACGAACAGGGAATCTCCGTCGCGGCGCAGCGCCACGTCGGCCGCGTTGAGGTTCGTCAGCTTCAGTACATCGATATCGCTGGAATTGCCCTGGTCGACGATCTGATCGGCGCCGTCACCCGATGCATAGAGATAGGTGTCGGTGCCCCCGTAACCCTGCAGATAATCGTCACCGCCGTTGCCGACAATCGTGTCGTCAAGGCCTGTCGCCCGGATATTGTCGTAGCCGGCACTGCCGCGGAACCAGGCTTCCTGCCGAATCCGATCGCGATCCCAGGTGGTGCCGTCGGTGAAGGCAATCTGCTCGATACCCACCGACTCGTCGGAGGCAAATTGGGAAGTGACCCGAATTTCCTGGCCGGTCGTATTGTCCTTGATGAGCAGGGAATCTCCGTCGCGGCGCAGCGCCACGTCAGCCGCGTTGAGGTTCGTCAGCTTCAGTAGGTCAACGTCGCTGGCGTTGCCATTGTCGACGATCTCGTCGGCGCCGTCACCCGATGCATATCGGTACGTGTCACTGCCCCCGTAACCCTGCAGATAATCGTCACCGCCATTGCCGACAATCGTGTCGTCAAGGCCTGTCGCCCGGATATTGTCGTAGCCGGCACTGCCGCGGAACCAGGCTTCCTG
>NZ_JBLFFH010000001.1:0-59136 GCF_051400615.1 Sphingomonas astragali | reverse complement strand
TTGCCGACAATCGTGTCGTCAAGGCCTGTCGCCCGGATATTGTCGTAGCCGGCACTGCCGCGGAACCAGGCTTCCTGCCGAATCCGATCGCGATCCCAGACGGTGCCGTCGGCGAAGGCGATCTGCTCGATGCCGTATGTCGCGTCGGAGTAGAACTGGTCATTGACCAGGATCTCGTGACCGGTGATTAAGTTCTTCACCCACAGCATATCGCCATCGCGACGCAGTTCGATCTGGCTGGCATCGAGATCAGTTAGTTTGAGAACATCGTTGTCGGTGGACAGTCCTTGATCGGTAATCACGTCATTACCGTCGCCGGAAGCGTAGCGATACATATCGCTGCCATTCCCGCCGAAAAGAAGGTCATTGCCCGTTCCGCCCACCAGTACTTCCGAATCATCTCCACCGTACATCCTGTTGTCGCCGGAGCCCTCCCCGCGCAGCCAAGTGTTGCCAACGGTTCGCTCAAGAAAATAGGAAGCAGCATTACGGTCTGCGAGATTCAGCAGAGCCTTATCCCAAGCCGCCGTCAGGCCGGTAGCGTTGCCCTTGAAGAGCATATCTCCCACGCCACCAAGCTCAGTCGTGATGCGGTCGAAATAGTTGTGAGCAGCCTGCGCATCGGAAGGCGCTGCCTGTCCCATGATATCAATGACCAACGATCCGTTGTCGGTAACCGAACCCTTCAGGGGATCGTACTGCAATGCAGACAGCACCGTATCGGGGTCAGTAACAAAATCGGATGTACCGTCGCTTATGATATGCCGGCCAACTGCCGCTTGCGCTACAAAGTTTGTAAGATAGGTACTGATGATGGAGTCGTATGTTTTTTCAATTGCTGCCGCCTCCGTTTCATTGGGGTTAGTGACAACAGTACCTCCAACCTGCTGCGTGAACGTTGCTCCAAAGAAAGCTTCAACAACGGCTAGGTGAGATGCATCGATATAGGGCCCTCGGTCAGTCGGCTGCGTTGGAATACCCGCCCAAAGCGCAATAATCTCCTCAAAGGAAGACCGCAGCTGCCCTCCCGTCATTGACGGAGACTGTAGGAGAAATGCTTGAGTGGCGTCGCTCAGTTCCTGGCTTGTGCTGAGAGCATAGGCGAAATCGGCGACATTTCCGTAGCCCTTTAGGTATGGGGCAGCTTTCGCGAAATCGCTAGCCTGAAATCCTTCTGGCGGTGTCCAGGTACTGATGACTGTGTCAACCGCAAAATATGCTGAGGCCATCGCACCGGACGTGCCGTCTATTCGCGTGAAGCTACCAGTGCGACCTATAGTGTTGCCTTGGGCGGAAATGCCAGAGGCCGTGCTGTCTACCTGTATAGAGGCTACGCCAGCATCAGCCAGCGATTTCAGCTCACCCGCTTGCGATATACCGTCACCATTGAGATCGGTCCAAATACGCAATTGTGAAAATGTTGCGTCATTGCTGTCAATCACCCCGTCGCCGTTATCATCGACTTGGGCGAGCACCGTGAACCCGTCTTCTCCGGCATTTCCAAACAACTCATCTACACCATCCACAACGCCGTTTGCATTAGCATCGCGTACGAGGAACCCGTCGTTTGGAGTTAGCCAACCGGAGCGCTCGTTGAACCCGTTTCCGTCCAAATCGAACTGCGCAATCGAATCTTGGACGGAGATAAGCCCAATACCATCTCCGTTCAAATCTAGGACCAATGGATCACGTTTTGGTGGCTTCAGAGGATCTTGTTTCGGTTCCCAGTCGGGGCGATTTGTATCTGGATTAGTAGGATTCCCGGGATTACTCGGGTTATTGGGATCGTCGTTGGGATCGTGGCAATCAAAGGTCGGAGGACCACTATCACGATATTGGTCGAAGGCCGCTTGAGCCGCAGCGCCTGCGAATATCGCAGCTGCGGTTCCAGCTATCGCCGCTGGAAGTCCGACAGTAATGCCCGCGATTAATCCTGCCGTTGCAGCAACGCCTACCGCCGTACCGACAGCCACATTGATGGTCGTACCGTAGGAACCATCGCCCGTTACAAGTGCCATGCCTCCAGCTTCAAGGTTTCTGAACTGCGAAAGCAGTTTTAGCCCAGGTGTGAGGTTGGTTATTGTTCGTAGAAAATAATCATTGGTCGCTCCAACGTAAGCCGCCGAACCTGCGCCAATAATCCCTGATGTGTTGAATGCAGCCTCGGAGTTTACGAGAGTTTTCTGCGCGATTCCGCCGACAAAACTCCAAATACATTCTGGCATAAAAATCTCCTCAGCTACAGAATATAGCTATTTATCTGACAATATAACCATAATAAACTGAGTAAACTGTGCAGTGCGACAATCCAAATCCGCAATATAAAATCATCGCGTCGTTTCCTATGCGATACCATCTCTTGCCGCGTGCGCCATTTAGCTCTTCAAAACCAAATATCTTTGGATTCTTGATAAGAGTGAATTCATCTGCGCATGCTCTAGGAATACTATCTCCGGGCTTGTAAATCTCAGGCGGGCATCCTTGTGGCCACACATACTGCCCTGACCAGATGACTGGAGAACGTCTAGGTGCAGGCTTTATTGCAAACCACGCGACAGCTATAGCGGCTATGACAATACAAATTGCCGCCAGGATATCCAAAGTTCGCGCCTTTTTGCTCTCAAAGTGAGCTGCCCCACCCCACTTATCTCGCTCCATTTTCTGCCCCATCTCCCAATGCTTTATCGCTCTCGCCCCGCTTCCTGAGAAAGCGCATCTATTGGACTCAGCAAATAGGATAGGATGCTGCGTCGGCCGGTTCGAATATCGGCGGTCACCTGCATACCGACTGCTGGTGAAATCTTCGAGCGTATCTGGCTTACCCTATGGGTAAGGATGATCCTAGCCGAGTAAACCAATCCTAGTTCTTCATCTTCAACGGCATCTGAACCAATGCTTTCGACTTGCCCGCGCAGCGTACCGTAACGGGTGAACGGGAAGGCTTCGAGCTTGATCGCGGCCTCGTCGCCTACGCGCACGAAACCTATGTCGCGATTGAGTACTTTGACTTCGGCGATGATCGTGCCATCTTTGGGTACTACGACCATAATCGGCTTGGCCACTTCGACCACGCCTCCCACGGTATGGATCGCGAGTTGCGAGATCGTGCCGTCGACCGGACTGACTAGGGTCTGGAGGCTAGATTTCTGCATTGCCTTGGTCCATTCCTCGCGACGCAACCGCGCGTCGGAATCCGCCTTGGCGAGGTCGGCCAGTACCTTTGATCTAGCTTCCGACGTTGCTTGCCTGATCGCGCTCTGCGCCGCCGCCATTTCAGCCAACGCACGGCGGGTTGCCGCGATCGCGGCATCGCGGTCACGGGCCGCCCCGAGGCGCTGCCGACGCATTTCGATCACCTTGAGCTTCGAAACGTAGCCCTTGCTCAACAGCTGTTCATTAGCAGTGATCTGCTCATCGAGCAGCGGCAGCGTCTCGGTAAGCTTGGCGGCTTGGATTCGCGCCTCGTTGCGCGCCGCGGCGGCGGCATCTCTTCGTGCCACGCTCGATCCCGCGTTTGCCTCGATATCAGCGAGTTCTGCGCGAGCGAGCGCGATCTGCGTCGCAGTCATGTCCGGCGTGGCGCCCGGAGGTGCCGTGAACGCCAGCCCTTTGCCGTCGAGCGCTGATAGCACCGCACGCGCCCTGGCTGCATCGAGCTCCGAGCTTTCCAGCGCTTTGCGCGCCTGTTCGGTCTCAGCGGTGGAGACAGTCGGATCTAGCTCGACCAGAGGTTGACCTTTGTGGACACGCTGGCCGTCGCGGACAAGGATTGCCCGGACAATACCTGCCTCCGCAGGCTGAATGAGTTTCACGTTCTCGGCAGGAATCAATCGACCAGTCGCCGAGGCGACAACGTCAACGCGCCCGAACACCAGCCAGGCAATCGTCAGAACGAGGCCCGACAACAGCACCCAGGTGGTTGCTCGTGCCGTCGGCGACACAGGCCTATCAATGATCTCCAGCGCAGCAGGAAGGAAGGCCGCCTCCTCCACCCGCAAGAGACTGCGCGCTCGCGACCTCTCTTCGGCAATAGAGCTGCGCACCACATCCCAGTGACGGCTGATCGCGTTCATGCGGCCTCGCCTGCGACGCCCATCTGACGGCGATGGAGGCTGGCGTAGCGGCCGTTCTGCCGCAGCAATTCCTCATGCGTGCCAATCTCGACAATGCGACCTTTCTCGAGCGTCATGATCCGATCGCATTGGCGGATCGCCGACAGTCGATGCGCGATAATGATGACAGTACGCCCACGTGCCATTGCCTTCAGATTACGCTGGATGATCTCCTCGCTTTCGGCATCAAGCGCCGACGTCGCCTCGTCGAAGATCAGCAGGCGCGGCTGGGTCACGAGCGCACGCGCGATCGCAATCCGTTGACGTTGGCCACCGGAGAGGTTGGCGCCGCGCTCCTCAATCTGGGTATCGTATCCCTGGGGCAGGCCGAGGATGAACTCGTGTGCGCCGGCAAGCTGAGCAGCAGCCATGACCTGATCGAGAGGCATCGCCGGGTTGGCGAGCGCAATATTCTCGCGGACGGACCGATTGAACAGTAGGTTCTCTTGCAGGACAACACCTATCTGGCGCCGGAGCCAAGCAGGATCGATCTGTGAAACGTCAATGCCGTCGAGAGAAATGCAGCCACTAGCCGGCGTGTACAAGCGTTGCAGCAGCTTGGTTAGTGTCGATTTGCCCGAGCCGGATGAACCGGCCACTCCGAGCGTACCTCCCGCTGGGAGCTCGAAGCTGATGTCATCGAGCGTCCAAGGCCCTTCAAACCCATAGCGGAATCGCACCTTCTCGAAGCGTACGTGCCCCTTCATCGCCGGCAACGCGGTGTGCGAGCCCATCCCCGGCTCGACCGGTGTATTCAGCACGTCCCCCAGGCGCGCGATCGACAGGCGCACCTGCTGGAAGTCTTGCCACAGCTGCGCCATCCGGATCACCGGTCCGGATACCCTCTGCGCGAACATGTTGAACGCGACCAGCCCGCCGACAGTCAGGGCTCCGACAATGACCTGCTGCGCTCCGAAATACAGGATGGCCGCCAGACTAAGCTTCGACACCAGCTGCACCGCCTGACTTCCGGTGTTGCCAAGATTGATGACGCGCTGGTTGGCGGCGCTATAGCCGGCAAGCTGACGCTCCCAGCGATCCTGCCATTGCGGTTCGACCGCGCTCGTCTTGACGGTCTGGATACCGGATACGCTCTCAACGAGCAGCGCGTTATTGGCGGCGCCGCGCTCGAACTTCTCGTCCAGACGACGGCGAAGTGGTCCGGTTACCAACAGCGAGATACCGACATAAGCGGGGATCGTCGCCGCTACGATCCAGAACAATGTCGGCGAATAGATCCACATCGCCACGAGGAACACGATCGTGAAGACCGGATCGATGAGCACGGTCAGCGACGCGTTTGTCAGAAACTCCCGAACCTGCTCGAGCTGGCGGACCCGAGTTACGGTGTCGCCAACGCGGCGGTTCTCGAAATAAGAAAGCGGTAGACCGAGCAGGTGGCGGAACAGCTTGGCACCGAGCTCGACATCGAGCTTCTGGCTCGTTTCGGAGAACAGGCGTGTGCGCAGCCAGCCGAAAGCGACTTCCCATAGCGATACGGCGACAAAACCGATCGCGAGCACCTGCAGGGTCGCCAGCGTGTTATGGACCAGAACCTTGTCGACGACGTTCTGGAAGAACAGCGGCGCGGCGAGACCGAGCAGGTTGAGCGCCAGAGTGATCAGCAAGACCTCGCCGATCAGCCGGCGATAGCGGACGATCTGCGGAATGAACCAAGTGACGTCGAAACGCCCCGCCGGACCCACGATTCCTTCGCGCGTCGTGACGAGGATAATCTCGCCGGACCAGATGTCGGATAGGGTGGCGCGACCGATCTTCTCGATAGGTGCTCCCGGCCGCTGGATCAGAAGCTGATCGCCCTCAACACGGCCGATGATGAACCAGCCCGCCGGCCCGTTAGCCAACGCCGGCAGCGGCAACCGCGAAAGACGGTCGAAACCCGTCTGGATCAGCTTGGCACGAACGCCATCCTGCTGAAGCGCGAGGCGAAGAAGGTCATTTCCTGTCGTCTCCTTTGCATGCCCAAGCGTGTGGCGAAGGTTCCGCGGATCAACCGCGATTCGATGGATCGCCAGCAGCGTGGCCAGCGCGCGCACGCCGCTTTCTGCCGTATCGGCAAACCCCTGTTGCGCCCCGTCGAGCAATTGCGCCGATTCCCCCTGCCATGCGGGTAGCATGGCATGCGAATTATGCCGAATTTGAGTTCGGATTCAACCATCGTTTGACCCGGACCAGATGATTTTTTCTCAATCCTGAAGACAGTTACCAATATCTTAATCATACAGCGGAAACATTGTGGCGCATGCATGACTCGCTGAAAGCCGAGCTATTGTTGGCTCTTACGCGCTGCCATCTCTAGGTGTGCAGTCCCGGACTGTAATGGTGCATCATTGCTCGTGACAGGTCGCTTTTTTGCGGCTTCGGCGTTACACCAATGCTGCACGTAAGTTCGCACCAACGGTGCTGACACAATAAACCGCCTCTGTCCTCATGTCTGGGCGAGCCGCAGTTCGGGTTGCTGTCGGCTTAAAATTGCCACGTCCAGCGAGCTATAACATCGGTGCCCCTGCGAACCCGAGATCACCTTTGTTATAACTCGGTTGGTATCGGGTTGAGAGTTGCCGTTGACGAAGTCGAGAATGCCCATGAGCGCGCCGTGGAGCATGGCGTCGACCTCGCCGCGCTTATCGCCGGGGTGGAGGACGATCTTGCCGACCAGCGAGCGGATATCGCTTGAGGCGTCGAGCCGCGTTTCGGGCTCGCTGAGCGTTTCGATGAGCCGCGCGACCTTGCGCTTGTAGATTTCGGTGATGCCGGGATGGACATCGGCGATGTCGGCCGGCGCTTCAGGTCAGAACCGCAAGCGGATGCCGGCGGAGAGCGCTTCCTGATGATCGTCCCCGCCGACCTGCGACGAGGCCGAGGCAAACAGGTCCAGCCGCTGGTCAAGGCGATAGGCGACGCCGCCGGCAATCGTCCCCACCAACCGCGCACGCGTCGGTCCAGATGCGATCAGACCGAGGCCGCCTCCGGCATAGCCGGCAAGCGCATCGGTTCGCATTCCCCGGAGCTGGTAGCGCGCGCCCATGCTGACGAACGGCCGGAACGCCGCTCGCGAGCTCTCGCTGCGGCCGAACGATAGCGCCGCGTCACCGAAAGCCGCAACGTGACGGTCGCGCGCGACCGTCAGCGCGAACGGACTGGTGGCCGTCTCCGACGTTCCGTCCCGGATGGTCCGGACATAAGTGAGGCCGAGTTTGGGCCGCGCCTCCCAATCGTTTGCAAGTGGCACGGCGTAGCTGACCGAAAGGTCGCCCACCCAGCTGTGCAGGGTATAGCGCCCTGCCGCCGAAGCGGTGCCGGGCAGCATGCGGTCGGTCCGGGCATCGCCGCCGTCATAGAGGATCGAAGCCGCGATACCTACACCGTCCGAAGACCAGCGGCCGTTGATACCGGCCATGAAGCCGTCGGTCTTGTTGTGCGCGCCCAGGGCATCGATCTGCTGACGGTCGTTCAGATAGCCGACGAACGCCCCCACCATTGCGCTGCTGTTGCCGAAGCCGAGCCCGCCGAGGAAGCCGTAGCTGCGGCTGCGCACTGCCGAGCTTCCCGTCTGCGGATCCGCACCGAGGCGGTGCCATTGGGTCAGCGTCTGCGCAAAGGTGAAGACTCCAGCGTCTTCGCGTACCGTGCCGAAGGCAGCACCCCGCGCAACGTCGGCCAATGCAAGCGCGTTGTCGACGCCCATCTGCGTGGCGGCCGCGTAGGGTTCCGGCGTCAGCTGGGCAAAGGCCTGGGGGTTGGACGCGTTGCCGCCCGACAGGAGCGCCGGCACCGCGGCGAACAGGCTGCTGTTCGCCGGCTGCACCACCAGCGCGGCATTGGCATAGTCGATGCTGCGATTCACTTGCGGGGTGAAGCCGGATTCGCGCAAAAATTGCCCGAGTAGCCGGATGCTGTCGGCGCTCTGCACCACGACGCCGAACAGCGAGTCGGGCTTGATCACCGTCGTGTAGCTGCCGGTGATGCCGCCCGAGGCGACGATCAGGTCATAGCTGACACCCGGCCGCAGCGTCCCGCTGGTCGTCAATTGCAGCGTCGCGCCGGCAGCGATCGAAACCGTGCCATTGACGATCAGCTTGTCGGAGACCGTCGGGGTCAGCTCGAACAGCGAGACCGACGTGCCGGCAAGCGCGACATTGCCCGTCACCGTCATGGTGCCCGGCGAAGCGCCCGGGCTCAGCGTGCCGGCGACCGCGAGGTTCCCGGTCACGCCGCCCGCCGAGCCGAACGTGGCGCCCTGGCCGACATTGATCTGCGCCGCATTGATGCTCGATCCCGCGAGGCCGACAAAGCGCCCGCCGGTCAGCGACATGGTGCCGAATGCGCCCGCCCCGGAAAGCGTCACATAGCCGCCCGACATCGCAAACGCCTCGAAATTGGCGACGGTGCCGAAGGCGAGGGGAGCATTGGCGGTACCACCCGACACGCCGAGCGTATCCGCGCCCGCGCCGCCATCGACGGAACCGACGAAACTTCCCGCGATCGTCATCCGGTCGCCGTCGGCGCCGAAAACGACCTGGATCGCGGCGAGCGTGCCGTTCGCGCCGATTGTAAGATTGCCGCCGGTCGACAGGCGATCGAAGCCATAATTGCCGGCGATGGTCAGTTCGCCGCGACCCTCGGTCGTCAAGCTCTCGAAGTCGCGCAGCATGCCGTCGCCCAACGTCGATCCGCTGGAGATGTCGATCATGGCGGCGTCGGTGCCGGCACCGCCCGAAATCGAGCCGTTCACGGTACCGCCGGCCGCCAGCCGAAAGCTGTCATTGCCGCCGCCCAGATCGAAGACGCCGGCGAGCGTGCCGCCGCTCGCGACCGTGAGCTGCTGGCCGCCGTCGCCGAAGCCGATCGTCTCGCCTGCCGTGCCGAGCGTGCCCGCGAGGATCAGCGCACCGCCCGATAGCTGGATCTGCTCGAATCCCGATGCGGTACCGGTCAAGGTCACCGGACCGGCAGCGGCGAAGCGCAGCACGTCGTTCCCGCCCTGACCGAGATACAGCCCCGCGGCATTTGCCGTGCCCAGGACCAGCCGATCGTCGCCGCCTCCCAACGCGACCTGGGGGAGATCACCGTCCACGGTCAGGCCTTCCGCGGCATCCGAACCGGACACTGCGCCGACCGTGTTGCCGGCCAGCTGGAGGTCGAGCCCCGTCCCGGCGAGCGCGATCGAACCGAACCCTTGGTCGAGCGCGAGCGAAAGCGTGCCGCTACCCTCGAGCGAGAGGCGTTCGAAGCCGGTGCGTGCGCCGATTCCGGTACGGTCGCCCGAGAGCAGCACGGCATAGACGTCGTTGCCGGCGCCGCCGTCCACCGCTCCGGCGACGCTGCTGCCGGCGCCTTCGGCAAAGCGATCGTCGCCGTCGCCGAGCAGGACCGAGCCCAGCACGCTGCCATTGTTGGTGAAGCGGTCATTGCCGTCCGCAAGGTCCGCCGCCCCGGCGACCGTGCCGTTGTTGACCACGGTCTCGTTGCCGCCGCTGCCGGTGATGGTGGTCGCGCTGTCGCTGCTGAGCGTCTGTCCGGCGGCGACGGTCAGGCTGCCGCCGCTCACGCCGATCGTAGTGATGTCGAAGGCGCCGGAATAGGTGACATTGCCTTCGCCGATCTGGCTGAAGCTTTCGAAATTTACGAATTGATCGCCGTTGATCGTGCCGCCGCCGGTCGCGTCGACGATGAAGCTGTCGATGCCGTCGCCGGCGTCGACGGTTCCGATCAGCGTCGCGCGCGCACGCTGGAGGAAGCTGTCGTCGCCGAGCCCGAGGAACACGTCGCCTTCGATGCGGCCGTAATTCTCGATCCGGTCTTGGCCCATGCCAAGATCGACCGAGCCGATGATCGAGCCGTTGTTGACAATGCGGTCGCTCGCATCGCCGATCGTCTGGATCGCGCCGGCCAGATAGGGGCGGCCGATGTCCCCAACGAGGAGATCATCGCCCGCGAGGACGGTACCCGTGCCCCCACGGATCGTGCCGTCGTTGGTCAGGTTCAGCGCCGCCTGGAAGACGCCGATGGCAGTCGACCGTGCCCCCGTCGCCTCGATGACGCCCGTTGCGCTGTTGGTGATCGTCACCGTGGAGCCGACATTGGCCGAAGCCGCGAGCGCGATCGCCGGGATGGTGTACGGCACCTCGACAGTCACATAGGGTGGGGTATCTGGCCAGGTATAATAGGTTTCCACGACGCCGCCGCCATTGGCGCGGATCGTTCCCGAGTTGGTCACCGAAATCGTCGGCTGCCCGGTGCCCTGGCCGTAATCATAGCTATAGGCATAGAGGCCGACGCCGGCGCCGGTCCGGCCGCTGGCATCGATCGTCCCGCTGTTGTTCAGCGCCACGGAACCGGCGGTGCCGTCGAGGCTTGTGAGCCCCAGCGTTACCGCGGCCTTGCCCTGGGCGGTGCTGGTGATGCTGCCGCTGTTGGTGAGTGCCACCGACGCGGGCGGCATGGGCTCCGTCCCGAAGGAGCTGCCGTCGACCTCCGCGTAGAATCCCCCATTGTCGATGCTGCCGCTGTTGGTCGCGATGATCGCGCTGCCGCGATGGCCGAGCAGATACACGGTCCCCCCGGCTGCGCCGCTGGTGATCGTACCGCTATTGTCGAAGGCGAGTGCGCCCTGCGTCGCGATCGAAACCGCGCTGTTTTGCAGCGTTGCCGAGCCGACCGAACCGCTATTGGCGAACGCGTGCGTTTCCCCCGAAAAGCCGCCAAGGATCGTGCCCTGGTTGACGAAGGAGGCGAGGCTCACATGCTCCGGGAAAATGTATCCGATCGAATAGGCGGGGCCGGTCCACACGCTCTTGCCGATCATGGCGGTGTTCACGATCGAGCCGTCGCCGGAAACGTACAGGTCCGAATCGAACGGGGCGTCGGCGCGTACCGTCAGCACGGTGCCCGCACCCACCGCCCGGATACCTTGGAGCTCGAAGTTGGTCAGGGGCACGGCGCCGAGCGTGACCGTGCCGCTCGTATCGCGCGCGCGGATATAGATGTCCTGGCCGGCGCCGCCGTCGATGGCTCCGCTGACGCCGGTGCTTTCGCCCATCGCGACGAATATGTCGCCCCCGTCGCCAAAGCGCAGGTCGCCCGAGATCGTCCCGCCGTTCGCCGTGTAGACGGCGCCGAGTGAAGAGCGGAAGCCGTAGCTCGTATAGCCCAGGTCGACCGAACCGGTGATAGTTCCCGCATTGGACAGCGCCCCACCCGACAGCGCGATGGCGGGCGCTGCCGCGCCGCCGGCGATGACGCCGCCAGCGAGATTGGTGACGTTGGCCGGGGCAAAGTTGTTCACGGCGATCGCCGAGGTGCCCGAGCTGGCAATCCGCCCCGAGTTGGTGATCGTGCTATTGCTGCCGATCTGCACGGCGATGCCGTCGACATCGATGGTGCCGCTGTTCGTCAGAGTAGTGAACGACCCGCCGATGCCTGTCGCCCGGCGGGTGCCGGCGACCTGCGTGATCGTGCCCGTATTGACGATGCCGAGGGCCCATTGAATGCCGGTCGTGGCGCCGAGAAGGATGGTTCCGTCGTTGATTACCCGCTTGCCTCCGCTGATCGCGGCGATGGTGCTGTAGATGGTGGAGGCGCTGTCGACGACGGTGAGCGTCCCGGCATTGGTGAAGCTGTCATCGCCGCCGATCGTGACCGCCGCATAGGGGTATGGCGCACCATCGACATGGCTCAGCGTAAGTGCGCCGCGGCTGGTGATTGCCAACGCATTCTGGACGTCCGTCTCGCCCGGCGCGCGCACGATGCTGGTGGTGCTGATTGCCGGGCTGCCGCCGACGGTCACGTCGGCGGTTACGTCGACGCTGCCCTTGCCTGCGAAGAGGAGCGACTGCGCCGGCGCGCTTCCCTGCGTCAGTGTGAGCGTTGCGTCATCGTACAGATCATAACCGACGCTGGCGAACATTGCCGGCGCTCCGGCCGTCGTGGCCGCATCGCCGAAAACGCGGTAACGCAGCACCGCATCGGCGCCCGAGACAGTACCGGTAATGCCGGCATAGGTGCCTGCGCCCGAGCCTGCCAGCTCGGTTATCAGCATATCGCCCCAACCGAGGGTCAGGTTCCCGTTCAGCACGCCCCCTGGAAGCGCGAAGAACCGATTGCCGGTCGGGTAGGTGAAAGGGGGAGTCTGCAGGACGACGTCGCCGTTGATCGTACCGGCATTGACAACGGTGGCCCCGATCAACGAGGTCGCATTGCCGGGACCGATCGCCCGCGTGCCCCCGGTCACTACGCCATCGGCGCGGTTGTGGAGCACGCCGTTCCAGTCGAGCAGCACCGCGGTAGCGGGCGACGTGATCAGGCCGCTATTGGCGAGTGCGCTGGAGAGTTTCACGCCAGCCACGGCACCTTCGATCCGGCCGGTGTTGACCCAGCTGCTCCCGAAGGAACCGGAAAGGGCCGCCCCGATGCCGGCGGTCGAACGGATGGTGCCCGAATTGTTGAAGCTGGGCCCATGCAGCGACAAGGCCGTGCCGGCAGCGGTGATCGTGCCGCTGTTCACGAATGCTCCTTGCGACGTGTAGGATATCCCGTCGCCGGCGGCGGTCACGGTTCCGCTGTTCTCGAACCGACTAATGTTCCACAAATCGACGCCATAGGTGCCCGCAGCCGTCGCGCCGCTGATGATCGTGCCTGCGTTGATGACAGTCGGCGTGCCCCCATTGTCGGTGCCGATCACCTGGCCAGCGCTCGACAGCGTCGTCTGGTTGACGATCGTGCCGGTGCCGCTGATGCGCAGCGGGTTGGATCCGACGAAGCCGTCGCCGAGGATGACCGTCACGTCACGTTCTGGCGCGAGGGTCATCTGATCGAAATTGGTCGGGAGCGGAATCGGAGCGCTCAGCGTCTGATCCGCGCTGAAGATGACGCGCAGGGTATCGATCCCCGCGCCGCCGTCGATCGCGCCGGCAACGCCGGTGATGATGCCGGCGGTGCCCCAGCCGGCGACCAGCGTATCCGAAGTCCCGCTGAGCACCAGATTGCCGTTTATCGTTCCCGCCGAGGAATCGACGACGCTCGACCCGAACTGACCGACCGGCACGGACGTCACCACGACGTCACCGTCGATGATTCCCGCGTTGATAAGGTTGAGTGCGCCCGTGGAGATCGCAATCGGGCCAGCGCTGGAGATTCGGCCGCCCGCTGCGTTGGAGACGGTCATGAAATCGCCCACGATCGCCGCACCGGTACCGGTGTTCGCGATGACGCCGCTATTGGCGACGCCTCGGTTCCAGTTGGCGATGGTCGCAGCATTGGTCGCGGCGGTGATGGTTCCGCTATTGGTCACGCCCCCGTAGAGCGAGCCGACCTGATTGCCCGGATCGATAGCGCTTCGGTTGCCGCCGTCGATCGTGCCGGCATTGCTGATGGTTCCCACCGATCCGCTGATCGCGCCGATGAAGCCGCTCATGCGATTGGTGATCGAGAAAATGCCGGAATAGATATTATAGTTGGCCGGACTGGCGAGCAGCGCGATGCCGCTCGAGCCGGTGATCGTCCCGGCATTGTCAACGGCAGCACTGGCCCTATTCGAACCGTTCTGGAACACGACGAGGCCGTTCGTCCCGGTTACGATTCCCCCCGCGGCCACGGTAAGGGTGAGTGCGGAGGGGCTTTGATAATAGAAGCCCGTCGTAGCCAGGCTGACGCCCGCCTGCGCGCCGCCGTCCACTTGTCCCGAAACGTCGATCGATACCGGCACGTAGTAAGGCGCACTCGACAGCACGACCGCCACTGCCGCCCCACTTGCCCCCTGCACCGTCGCACCGGAGGAAACGACGACCTTGGTTCCGCCGGTCGTCACGCGCAGCCCGTCGGCATCGGTGCCCGCACAGGTGGTCGTGCCATCGGCCACGGTGGGTTCCGGGGCACATTGGGCGAATGCCTGACCACTCCAGAACAGCGCGATCGCAATGCTGCTCGTCTGCAGCGCGCGCGTGCGCACCCGCCGCATCCGCGGTACCCCCTTCGACATCTTGTAGCCCCCATAGATGCACGGAGGCATTAGCTTTCTGGCTCTTCCCCGGTCAACGCAATTCCGCCTCACGCCAAGGAGGCGATAAGGATGCGACAACGGCCAATCTCTGGGCAACGCTACTCGGCAACAATCACGACTCGATACTGACCAGACACTTTCGCCTTGGGTGGTCGAAACCACCGGTTCAGATTAGAGTCTTCAACGAGTTATAACATCGGCGTCCCCGCGAAGGCGGGAATGACGATGATTCAATCTCAATTCGCAGCGCGCGCCAGCCCGCTCACTCCATGTTGAGGCGCGCGCGCATCTCCTTGCCCGGCTTGAAATACGGCACCCGCTTGGCCTCGACGCTCACCGTCTCGCCGGTGCGGGGATTGCGGCCGGTGCGGGCGTCGCGCGCACGGGTCGAGAAGGCGCCGAAGCCGCGAAGCTCGACGCGGCCATCGGCGACGAGGCGGTCGACGATCTGATCGAAGAACACGTCGACGATCTTCTCGATGTCGCGCACCGACAGGTCGGCATGGTCGCGGACGAGGAGCTGGACGAGTTCGGATCGGATCATTCTACCCCCCGGGCCAGCGATGCGGCGCACCGCCTTTGGCCTATCCTACGCGAAACGCACGGCTTTTATCAACCGTTGCGACTCGTGCCGGGCCGGGGCGGCACGGATGCGCCGCCCCGGCAGGTCTTTTACTTGGTTTCGCCGTTGCGCGCCTTCAATGCCTCGCCAAGGATGTCGCCGAGCGACGCACCCGAATCCGACGAGCCATACTGGGCCACCGCCTGCTTCTCCTCGGCGATCTGCATCGCCTTGATCGAGAAGGTCGGCTTCTTCGAGCGGTCGAAGCCGGTGACCATTGCATCGAACTTCTGCCCGACCTGATAGCGCTCCGGCCGCTGTTCGTCGCGGTCGCGGCCGAGGTCGGTGCGCTTGATGAAGCCGGTCGCGCCATCGTCGCCGACCTGCACCTCGAGGCCCGCGTCCCGCACCTCAAGCACCGTCACGGTGACGATCTCGTTCTTGTTGACGCGCGCGCCGCCGCCGGCTGCCGCCGGGCTCGGCACGCCGCCGCGCTCGAGCTGCTTCATGCCGAGGCTGATGCGCTCCTTGTCCGGCTCGATCGCGAGCACGACCGCCTGCACGGTCTCGCCCTTGCGGTGCAGGTTGAGCGCGTCCTCGCCCGAGATGCCCCAGGCGATGTCGGACATGTGGACCATGCCGTCGACGTCATTGTCGAGCCCGATGAACAGGCCGAACTCGGTCGCGTTCTTGACCTCGCCCTCTACGGTCGAGCCGACCGGGTGCGCGGCGGCGAACGCCTCCCACGGGTTCTGCTGCGCCTGCTTGAGGCCCAGGCTGATGCGGCGCTTCTCCTCGTCGACCTCGAGCACGACCACTTCCACCTCCTGCGAGGTCGACACGATCTTGCCCGGGTGGACGTTCTTCTTGGTCCAGCTCATCTCGGAAACGTGGACCAGGCCCTCGATGCCGGGCTCCAGCTCGACGAACGCGCCGTACTCGGTGATGTTGGTCACGCGGCCCGACAGCTTGGCGCCGATCGGGTACTTCTGCGCTGCGCCGTCCCACGGATCGCTCTCGAGCTGCTTCATGCCGAGGCTGATGCGCTGCGTGTCGCGATTGATGCGGATGATCTGGACGCGGACGGTGTCACCGATGTTGAGCACCTCGCTCGGGTGATTGACGCGCTTGTAGCTGAGGTCGGTGACGTGGAGCAGACCGTCGATGCCCCCCAGGTCCACGAACGCGCCATAGTCGGTGATGTTCTTGACGACACCGTCGATCACCTGGCCCTCGGCGAGGCTCTGGATCAGGCCCGAACGCTGCTCGGCGCGGGTCTCCTCGAGCACCGCGCGGCGCGACACGACGATGTTGCCGCGCTTGCGATCCATCTTGAGGATCTGGAACGGCTGCGGGATGTCCATCAGCGGCGTCACGTCGCGCACCGGACGGATGTCGACCTGGCTGCCGGGGAGGAAGGCCACCGCGCCGTTGAGGTCGACGGTGAAGCCGCCCTTGACGCGGCCGAAGATCACGCCGTCGACGCGGTTGCCCTGGGCGAACTCGGCCTCCAGCTTGTCCCACGCGGCCTCGCGGCGGGCGCGGTCGCGGCTCAGCATCGCCTCGCCATTGGCGTTCTCGACGCGGTCGACGAACACCTCGACCTCGTCGCCGACCTTGAGCTCGGCCTTCTGGCCGGGGGCGGCGAACTCGCGGAGCGACACGCGGCCCTCCGACTTGAGGCCGACGTCGATGATGGCCATGTCGTTCTCGATACCGGTGACGGTACCGATGACCACGCGGCCCTCGAAGCCGTCGGCCTGGCCGAGCGTCTGGTCGAGCAGCGCGGCGAAATCGTCGCGGGTGGGATTGGCGGCAGTTGCCATAAGAAACAGGGTCCTATTCGTTCACGTTTCCGGCCAGCCGGTTGTCTCCGGCGGTCTTTGGGCCGATTCGCCGCGGCGGCCGGATGCCGGTCGCGGCGTCCACCGGGGCGACGCGCACCCGAGCGAGGAAGTCAGGACAAATGCGCAAATGGCGCGGCCAGCGTAGCCGGTGTCCCGGTCCGCTCCGCGCCTACGCGGGGATCAGGGCGTCGCCGCCCGTTGCCCCGTCCGTGCCTCCACGAGCGCGATCGCCCGCTGGACGGCGGCGTCTATAGAGAGAAAGCTGGTGTCGAGCAAGACGGCGTCGTCCGCCGGCTTGAGCGGCGCCTGGCTGCGCGTGCTGTCGCGCTCGTCGCGGGCGCGGATGTCGCTCAGCACCTTGTCGAGGCTGACGAAATTGCCGCGTTCGCGCAGCTCCGCGTGGCGGCGGCGGGCGCGGATCATCGGCGTCGCCTTGACGAACAGCTTCACCTCCGCCTCGGGCGCGATCACCGTGCCGATGTCGCGCCCGTCCAGCACCGCGCCGCCCGGCTGCTGGGCGAAGCGCCGCTGCCGCTGGAGGAGCGCGGCCCGCACCAGCGGATGCGCCGAGACGATCGAGGCGACCTTGCCGATCCGGTCGTCCTTCAGCCGCTCCTCGGCGAGCAGCGTCTCGTCGAAATCGGTCGAGGCGACGGCGTCCGCCTCTTTCTCGGGGTCGAGCTCGTTGTCGAGCACGGTCGCGGCCACCGCGCGGTAGAGCAGTCCGGTGTCGAGGTGCGGCAGGCCGAAGTACCGCGCGAGCGCCCGCGCGATCGTCCCCTTGCCCGAGGCCGCGGGGCCGTCGACGGCGATGATCATCGCTCGAGCCACCGCGGATCCGCGCCGAGCGCCGCGGCGGTATCCACGAAGCCGGGATAGCTGGTGGCGATCGGGCTCGCGTCGTCGATTTCGATCGGCCGCGCCGACGCCATGCCCGCCACGCTCATGCTCATCGCGATACGATGGTCGAGCTGAGAGGCAATGCGGGCGCCGCCGCGGATCGGCTCGCCGCTGGTGCCCTCGATCGTCATGCCGTCGGGAAGCTCGGCGACGCGCGCGCCGTTGGCGGTCAAGGCCTCCGCCATCGCCGTGACGCGATCCGATTCCTTGACGCGCAGCTCCTCGGCGCCGCGTGCGACCGTCGTGCCCTCGGCGAAGGCGGCGGCGACGAACAGCACCGGATATTCGTCGATCATGCTCGGCGCGAGTTCGGGCGGCACCTCGATGCCCTTGAGCGCGGCGTGGCGTACGCGCAGGTCCGCGACCGGCTCGCCGCCGACGACGCGTGCGTCCTGCTCGGCGATGTCGGCACCCATCAGCCTGAGCGCGGCGAGCAGCCCGGCCCGGGTCGGGTTGAGCCCGACGTTGCGGATGACGATGTCGCTCCCCGGCACGATCGACGCCGCGACCATCCAGAAGGCGGCGGAGGAGGGGTCGCCCGGCACGACGATGTCCTGCGGCTTGAGCTCCGCCTCGCCGGTGATGGAGATCACGCCCTCCTCGACGGTCAGCTTCGCGCCGAACCCGGCCAGCATCCGCTCGCTGTGATCGCGCGTCGGCACGCGCTCGATCACCCGCGTGATGCCCGGCGTGTTGAGCCCGGCGAGCAGCACCGCCGACTTCACCTGCGCCGAGGCGACCGGCAGCTCATAGTCGATCGGCACCGCCGGGCAGATCCCGTACACCATCAGCGGCAGGCGGTCGCCCGGGCTCGCGGTGAAGTCCGCGCCCATCTGCGACAGCGGCGCGATCACCCGCCCCATCGGCCGTTTCGACAGCGACGCATCGCCGATGAAGGTGGTGGTGATCGGATGGCTCGCGACCAGCCCCATCAGCAGCCGTGTCGAAGTGCCGGAATTGCCCATGTCGAGCGCACTCGCCGGCTGGAGCAGCCCGCCGACGCCGACGCCATGGACGCGCCACACGCCGTCGTCGCCGCGCTCGATCGTCGCGCCCATCGCCCGCATCGCAGCAGCGGTGGCGAGCACGTCCTCGCCCTCCAGCAATCCTGCGATTCGCGTCTCTCCGACCGCGAGGCTGCCCAGCATCAGCGAGCGGTGGCTGATCGACTTGTCGCCCGGAACGGCCACCGTTCCACTGAGCGGACCAGAGGCGGAAATCGAAAGCGGACGGGGAAGGGAGCCGTGCATCGGCCGCGGCTTTTGACAGCGCGCTTGCGCTCTGGCAAGGCGCCCCCCAACTTCGCGGGTCACACCCCCGAAATCCCCTTTTTGTGAGTGAGGCGAAAGCAATGGTGAAGCCCGAGTGGGGCACGAAGAGGACGTGTCCGAAGTGCGGCACGCGGTTCTACGATCTCGGCAATGACGAGCCCGTCACCTGCATCAATTGCGGCGTGGCGTGGGAGCCGGAGCCGATCCTCAAGTCCAAGCAGCCGCTGCCGTTCGAGGCGGTGAAGGCCGACAAGGCGGAGGCTGTAACCGAGGATGCCGATCTCGGCGCCGAGGACCTAGACCTTGTGGAGGTCGACGAGGAGGGCGAGGCGAGCCCGGACGACGATGTCGACCTCGGCGGCGACGACGACCTCGGCGTTCCGACTGCCGACGAGGACGAGGAAAGCTGATTTTCGGCGGCGGTCGCGGCCGATGCCGCGACCGCTTGCCAAAGCCGCGCGGCCCGCGTAGAGGGCAGCGCCTTCCCGGGGTGTGGGGCCGTAGCTCAGCTGGGAGAGCGTCGCAATGGCATTGCGAAGGTCAGGGGTTCGATCCCCCTCGGCTCCACCATTTTCCTCCTTACGAGTCATCGGAGCGAAGCTGGAGCGATCCGGCCGTTCTGCGTTCCTGTCTGCTCTTTTCCATCGATGCGGCAAGTCAGTTCTGCCACAGCGTGGCCCGTGTTTCCCCCTCTCCATCACATAGTCCGGCATTGACATCGTCTCGCCAAGCGATAGCATTGGTAGCGCTATCATAAGCGGGCGCGCGCCTGGTGAGGTCGCAGCGGTCCGTACTGTAGAGAGGATCGGTCGTTGGGCGCTGCCTTGTCGAATCGTCCGCTGACGGGGAGGCGGATGGCATCGGGCTCTAAGCGCAATCCATTGCGTCGTAGGGCGATCTGGGTGCGGGCCGTGCTGCTGTTTGCCGCATTTCCTCTTTCCGCCGCGGCGCAGCCCGTCCGTTCCGACACGGCGCCGCGCGAACGCATCTCGATCGACGTTGGCTGGCGCTTTACGAAGGGCGATCCGGCGGATGCTCCGGCGGTCCTGCTCTACGATGTCCGTCCCGAGCTCAAGAGCAGCGAGGACGGCAAGGCCGCCGACGCGCGGCCGCAGGATGCCGAGAAGCTCGCCGCCGACCGCCCGGTGCTCAAGCCGTGGATCCTGCCGACCGGCAACGCCTTCATCCGCGATCCTGCGCGCCGCCGCACGCGCCCCGCCGGCGAGCCCGCGGCAGGGCTTTCCTATCTTCAGACGGGATTCGACGACAGCGCCTGGCGCAGGGTCGACCTGCCGCACGACTGGGCGATCGAGGGGCCGTTCCTGACCGAAGGCCCCTATGGCGGCATGGGCCGGCTGCCGAGCTGGGGCATCGGCTGGTACCGCAGGAAGCTCGACATTCCGGCGAGCGACCGGGGCAGGTCGATCTTCCTCGATGTCGGCGGCGCGATGTCCTACGCCGCTGTCTGGCTCAACGGCCATCTCGTCGGCGGCTGGCCTTACGGCTACAACGGCTGGCGCGTCGATCTGACGCCCTATGCCGTGCCCGGCGGCGTCAACCAGCTCGCGATCCGGCTCGACAATCCGCCCGAATCCGCGCGCTGGTATCCCGGCGGCGGTCTCTACCGGAGCGTGTGGCTGACCAAGACGAGCCCCGTCCATGTCGGACAATGGGGCAGCGTCGTGACGACGCCGGAGGTCTCGAAGCAGTCTGCCACGATCGACCTCGCCCTCTCGATCGACAATGATTCCGCCGTTGAAGCCCAGGTCGAGGCGGCGACCGCCATCTATGCGTTGGATGCCGACGGCAACCGCATCGGCCGCGCCGTCGCCACGATCGCGGCGCAGCGGGCGCTGGTGCCCGTCCGGAGCAGCGCGACGGTCAAGGGCTCGACGACGCTCGCCAATCCCCGCCTCTGGGGACCGCCGCCCACGCAGCAGCCGAACCGCTACGTCGCCGTCACCACCGTCCGCCGCGACGGCAGGATCGTCGACCGTTACGAGACACGCTTCGGCATCCGCTCAATCCGCCTCGACCCGGACAAGGGCGTGATCGTCAACGGCGAGCGCATCCCGCTGCGCGGCGTCAACAATCACCACGATCTCGGCGCGCTCGGCGCCGCCTTCAATGTCCGCGCCGCCGAGCGTCAGCTCGAGATCCTGCGCGACATGGGCGCCAATGCCGTCCGCATGAGCCACAATCCCCCCGCGCCGGAGCTGCTCGAGCTCACCGACCGCATGGGTTTCCTGGTGATCGACGAGGTGTTCGATTCCTGGAAGCAGAAAAAGACGCCGCTCGACTTCCACCTGATCTTCCCCGACTGGCACGAGCAGGACCTGCGCGCGATGCTGCGCCGCGACCGCAACCATCCCTCGGTGTTCCTGTGGAGCATCGGCAACGAGGTCGGCGAGCAATATACCGGCGAGGCGGGCGCGGCGGTCGCGCGCGAGCTGGTGCGGATCGTCCGCGAGGAGGATGCCACCCGCCCGACCATGACCGCGATGAACTGGGCGAAGGCGGACATGCCGCTGCCCGCCGCGGTCGACGTGATCGCGCTCAACTATCAGGGCGCCGGCATCCGCAGCCTGCCCGGCCAGTTCCCCGCCTTCCGCGCGCGCTTCCCCGACAAGGTGATCTTCAGCAGCGAGAGCGCCTCGGCGCTCAGCAGCCGCAGGGAGTATCAGTTCCCGGTGCCCGGCACGATCAGCGGCCCGGTGCGGCCCGGCGTCGGCGGCGATTCCGCGACCAAGCAGGTGAGCGCCTATGAGCTGTTCGCGTCCGACTTCGGCTCCTCGGCCGACCGTTCGTTCGCAGCGGACGATCAGGCGCCCTATGTCGCAGGCGAGTTCGTGTGGAGCGGGTTCGACTATCTCGGCGAGCCGACGCCCTATTATGCCGCGCGCAGCTCCTATTCGGGGATCATCGATCTCGCCGGCTTCCCCAAGGACCGCTTCTATCTCTACCAGGCGCGCTGGCGGCCTGAGCTGCCGATGGCGCACATCCTGCCGCACTGGACCTGGCCGGGCCGCGACGGCCAGGTGACGCCGGTGCACGTCATCTCCTCGGGCGACGAGGCCGAGCTGTTCGTCAACGGCAAGTCGCAGGGCCGCAAGAAGCGCGCCCCGTTCGAATACCGCTTCCGCTGGGACTATGTGGCCTATGAGCCGGGCGAGCTGCGCGTCGTCACCTGGAAGAACGGCAAGGCCTGGGCGACCGCGGAGATGAAGACCGCCGGTGCCCCCGCGAAGCTCGGCGCCCAGGCCGACCGCGCGGCCATCCGCGCCGACGGGCGCGACCTGTCCTTCGTTACCGTGCGCATCGCCGACAAGGACGGGCTGACCGTGCCGCGCGCTGCCAACCGGCTGCGCTTCACGATCGAGGGGTCGGGCGAGATCGTCGCCACCGACAACGGCGATCCCACCAGCTTCGAGCCTTTCCAGTCGCACGAGCGCAACGCCTTCAACGGCCTCGCGCTGGCGATCGTTCGTGCGAAGCCGGGCCAGGCAGGGAGGATCATCCTCCATGTCGCTGCCGACGGGCTCGAGGGTGCGACGGTCCCGATCCGTAGCGCCGCGCGCTAACATAGATTAGCTTATTGAAATTATTCGATTTGTTGCCCGTACGGCCGGAACCGCTCTGCCCGGCGGACGGTTGACGCGCCTGACCAGTCGGGAGTCAGGGTCATGGCCGAAGCCACCGATCATCCGGCGGACGACGCTCCGCTCGCCGCATCGAAGCGTCGGGCGGCTGCCGTCGACGCTGCGACCGAAGCGCTGATCGAGCCGAAGGGTGACACGCTTGTCGGCCGCGCGGTCACGATCAACCGGCCGCTGCCGGAGCTGTTCGCCTATTGGCGCGATTTCGCCAATCTCGCCACCTTCATGGAGAATGTCGAGCGGATCGACGTGCTTGATTCCCGGCGCTCGCACTGGGTGGTGAAGGCGCCCGGCGGCAAGACGGTGGAATGGGATTCGGTCGTTACCGATGAGCGCGACGGCGCCTTCGTCGCCTGGGCGTCGGAGCCTGGCGCCGATGTCCCCAACTCGGGCCGCGTCGATTTCCGCGATGCCGGGCCGCGCGGGACCGTCGTCACCGCGACGATCCTCTACGATCCACCCGCTGGCGCGGTCGGCAAGCTCATCGCCAAGGTCTTTCAGCGCGAGCCGGCGATCCAGGCACGGCGCGACCTCCGGCGCTTCAAGCAGCTCATGGAAACCGGCGAGATCGCCACCGGCGCGCGCAACCGCCGCCTTCGCCAGGAGGGGAAGAACTGATGCGTGCGATCACCTGGCATGGCAAGCACGACGTCCGCATCGAGACGGTCGACGATCCCGAGATTCTCAACCCGCGCGATGCGATCATCAAGGTGACCTCGACCGCGATCTGCGGTTCGGACCTTCATCTCTACGACGGCTTCATCCCGACGATGATGAAGGGCGACATCCTCGGCCACGAGTTCATGGGCGAGGTGGTCGAGACCGGTCCCAACTCGACGCTGAAGAAGGGCCAGCGCGTGGTGGTGCCGTTCACCATCGCGTGCGGGCAATGCTATCACTGCGGCAAGCACCAATATTCCGCCTGCCCCAACGGCCTGCCCGCCGACAATCAGGACATCGCGATGGAGCTCTACGGCACCGAGATGTCGGGGCTGTTCGGCTATAGCCACCTGACCGGCGGCTATTCGGGCGGGCAGGCCGAATATGTCCGCGTGCCGTTCAGCGACGTCGGGCCGATCATGATCCCGGACGGGGTCGACGACGACAAGGTGCTGTTCCTCTCGGATATCCTGCCGACCGGCTGGATGGCGGCGGAGAATGCCGCGATCGAGCCGGGCGACACGGTGGCGGTATGGGGCTGCGGGCCGGTGGGGCTGTTCGCGGTTCAGTCGGCGATGCTGATGGGCGCCGAGCGCGTGATCGCGATCGACCATTTCCCGCGCCGGCTCGAGCTGGCGGCGAAGTTCGGCGCCGAGACGATCAACTTCGAGGAGAGCAAGGTCTACGAGGCGCTGATGGAGATGACCGGCGGCATCGGACCCGACGCGGTGATCGATGCCGTCGGGCTGGAGGCGCACGGCTTCTTCGTCGACAACGTCGTCGACCAGATCAAGGCCTCGACCTTCCTCGGCACCGACCGCGCACACTCGATCCGCCAGGCGATCATCGCCTGCCGCAAGGGCGGGCGGGTGTCGATGCCGGCGGTCTATGGCGGCTTCGTCGACAAGTTCCCGCTCGGCGCCTTCATGGAGAAGGGGCTGACGCTGCGGACCGGCCAGACCCATGTCCGGCACTATATGCCCGCGCTCCTGGCGGCGATCCTCGAGGACAAGATCGACACCACCTTCCTCATCTCGCACCGCCTGCCGCTCGAACAGGGGCCCGAGGGCTACAGGATGTTCCACGACGACCAGAACGAGGTGACCAAGGTCGTGCTGAAGCCCGGCATGGCGATGGCCGCCTGAGGAGACCGGCAATGGCCGACAAGTTCGCAATCGCGACCGGCGCGTCCTCTGGCATCGGGCTGGAGGTCGCCCGCATCGCGGCGCGCGAGGGCTATGACCTGCTGGTGGTCGCCGATACGCCGCTGGTCGATGCCGGCGCCGAGGTCGAGACGGTCGAGACCGACCTCGCCAGCTTCGAGGGCGTCGACCGCCTGCTCGCCGCCACGCGAGGACGCCGGATCGACCTGCTCGCCGCCAATGCCGGCCGCGGCTTCGTGGAGGAGGATGTCGCCGCCTGGCGCCACGTGCTCGACACCAACATCACCGGCACCGTCTATCTGCTGCAGAAGGTGCTGAAGACGATGGTCGTGCAAGGGCAGGGCAAGGTGCTCGTCACCGGCTCGATCGCGGGCTCGCCAACAAACTCCGGGTCGCCGGTGCCGGTCTCGTGCCGCAGGCGGCGCTCGCCGAAGCGCACCGCCGGATCGCCGAGCCCGACGGCGACGATCGATGACCCTTCGCGATGGGAGAGAAACGATGAGAATGATCAAGATCCTGGTGCTCGCCGCGGTCGCGGCGGCGCCGGCCCCGGCGCTGGCGCAGAGGGTCAGCGCCTCCACCTATATGGCGCGTGCCGGCGCCGGCGACCTCTACGAGCGGCAGTCGAGCCGGCTCATGCTGCGCTCGGGTGACGCCCGCATCCGCAACTTCGCCAACATGATGATCCGCGACCACACCAAGAGCACCGCCGACGTGAAGGCGGCAGCGCGTGCCGCGGGCCTGCGAGCGCCGGCGCCCAGGCTCAACCGCGAGCAGTCCCGCAACATCGCGACGTTGCGGGCGGCGCGAGGGGCACAGCGCGACCGCCTCTACCTCCAGCAGCAGCGGATCGCGCATCGCCAGGCACTCGAGCTCCACCGCGGCTATGCCCGCTCGGGCGCCGTGCGCTCGCTGCGCGTGACCGCGGGCCAGATCGCGCCGGTGGTGCAGCATCATATCGCGATGCTGTCGCGGATGTGAGCGGCGCTTATCGGACGGCGGCTTCCCGCCGCTGTCCGACGGCGATCAGGGCCGCGATCTCGCCGATCACCAGCGCCGGGTGATAGGGTTTGGGCAGGACCGATACGCGGCGGCGCAGGCCGGGATCGAGATCCTCCGAACGCACGTCGCCGGAGGTCAGCAGGATCGGGAGGCCGGGCCGATGCGCGAGCACCCATCGCGCGAGCGCGATGCCGTCATGGCTCCCCGGCATTCGCACGTCGGAGAACACGCAGTCGATCGGCCGCGCGCCGGAGAGGGCCAGCAGCGCCTCCTCGCCGCTTCCCGCCTCCGTCACCCTGAAACCGTTCGCGCGGAGGGCCGCGGCGGTCGAACGCCGGATACGCACATCGTCCTCGACCACGAGGATGGTCCCGCCCGACGGCGGCAAGGTGCGAGGATGGGGAAAGGAAAGATCCATGGTGCGCTCGTTTCGCAACCGTATCGCGAGCGGTGGTCTGAACGTGAGTAAACAGTTGTAACGGTGCACGATTGTCTTTTCTGCAAGCCGTCAACTACGCATCGGTTGAGAATTGCCTGCGATCTCGTCTAATGAAGGCGAGGAAAAGGGGCAGGTATGCGTATAGGAATACTTCCAGCGATGGTCGTCCTTGTCTCGCTCGGAGCCTGCGCGCCGGCCATCGACCGCGGCGTCGCTGTGGCACTGGCATCCCTGCCCGACCGGACCTATGTCATGGCGGACGCTCCGCAGCCGGCGGACGCATCACTGCTCGAAGCGCGTCAGGCGGTGGCGAAGGCGCTTGCCGATCAGGGATTCCGCGAAGCGCCGGACGCCCGCTACAGGCTCGATGTCGGCTACGCGGCCGCGCCCGTCGCGCTCCGCTATTCGACTGCCGACGAGCGGGCCGGTCATCGGGACCGGAGCCTCGCCGGCATCGCCTTCTGTCGGAGGCAGAGATATGTCCTGTCGGTCGCGCTCATCGAGCGGGGCAGCGGGCGGGTGGCGTATCGCAACAGCGTATCGGGGCGCCGCTGCGCCGACGCAGCGGCCAAATTGATCGAGCCCCTGGCCCATGCGGCGCTCAGCGATCGCTGATCATCCGCTCGCGGCCGGTAGCCGCAGCATGAAGCGCGTCCCGGCCGGCGCGACCGGAGCATAGGTGAGCGTCCCGCCATGGCGCTGCGCGACGGCATGTGCATAGCTGAGGCCGAGCCCTACGCCTGACTGCGCACCGCTCCGCCCCACCGGCCCGAACCGCCCGAACAGTCGGGACAGGCGGTCGGGCGGAATGCCGGGGCCGGCGTCCTCTATCGCAATTCCGTACCAGCGCGACCCGACCTCCTCCACCTCGGCGATATCGCATCGGACTTCGGCACCATCGGGGCTGAACTTGACGGCGTTGTCGAGCAGATTGAGCAGCGCACGGGTGAGGGCATAGCGCTCACCCATCACGCAGCATGGTTCGTCAGGGCCATCCACCACCACCCGCACGCCCTTCCGAGACGCGACCGGCCAGACCGCATCGGTGGCCTCGGCGAGCGTATCGCGGATATCGGTCTCCTCCGGCTCGAAGCCGGTGCTGCGCAGCCGCGCGAGCTGGACGAAGTCGTCGGCGAGCCGCAGCGTGCGGCGCGCGTGGCCGGCGAGGCGCGCGGACAACGCCTCCGGCACCGCCTTGCCGCCGTCGCCGTCCAGCAGCGCGATGATCGCGGCCTGGGGCGCCCGCATGTCGTGGCTGAGGAACTCCAGCGCTTCCTCGCGATCCTGCTGCGCGGCGCGGATCGCGGTGATCTCCGCCAGCAGCACGATCCAGCCGCGCTGCTCGCCGGCCGCATCGGCGAGCGGCGTGCGGCGTGGCGAGAAGCTGCGCCCGTCGGCCAGCGTCAGCTCGTCATGCTCGGCTTCGTTCGCGAGCTCCACGATCGCATCGGGCGTCAGCGCCGTCGCCATCAGCGCCTGCGCCCGGCCGTTCGCGAGCAGGACCTGCCCGGCGAGGCTCGTCACGACCAGCGGGTCGGACACTCCCTCGATCGTGTCGGAGATCAGCCGCTTGAGGTCCCTGAGCCGCGCGATCGAGCTGCTGAGTGCGATCGCGCTGCTGCCGGCCGGATCGAGCCCGGCCCGCGCGGGTCCAACCGGCGCGTCGTCGTCGCCGGCGAAGCGCCGGAGCTCGTCGGACATGGCGCGATGGATCGCCATCAGCCGCCGCCATCCCCACAGCGGGTAGACGATGAGCAGCGCCAGCAGCGCCGCGGTCGGCGGCAGCCACAGGCCGGCGATCACCAGCAGGGCCACGGGAAGCGTCGCCGTCGCCACGAAGATCGCCGCCGTCGCGATCAGCGCGCGCGACGGCCTCAGCCGCAGGAACAGCAGGAGCAGCAGCAGGCTGGGGAAGGCGGCGAACGCCCATTGCCACCCAGCGGACGGACTGCGGATGAAGCGGTTGGTGAGCAGCGCGTTGAGCAGGTTGGCCTGCACCTCGACCCCGGCGAGCGCTCCCGCCCCGGCGACGACGTGGCGATCGCCGAGCCCGCCGGCGGTCACGCCGACCAGCACGAATCGGCCGCGCAGGAACTCGGACGGGACGCTGCCCGCCAGCACGTCCTTGAAGGGCACGGTCCGGAACGCGCCCGGCGGCGCATAGGGGACGAGCACGCCCGGCTCGCCCCGCGCGGCGGCGCGGCCGAACGCGGGGGAGGGCGCGCCGTTCGCGAGGCGATAGGCCTGTTCGGCGAGATGCAGCCAGCGGCCGCCGTCCTCGCTCACCTCCAGCAAGGCGGCGCGCGCGCTGCCGTCGCCGTCATAGGGAAGCGCGACGTGACCGAGCGCGGCGGCGGCGCCGCGCAACGGCTCGACCGGCGGCGTGGCATCGAATGCTCGCCCATCCGAGCCGGGCGCGGTGAGCAGGATCGGAAGGATGACCGGCGTCCTGCGCATCGCCACGGCGAGCGCCGCGTCCTCGCGCGGATCGGCGGCCGGATCGGGAAAGAGCAGGTCATAGGCGATCGCTGCCGGCCGGGCGGCAGCGATCCGCTCGATCAGCCGGGCGTGGACGGTTCGCGGCCAGGGCCAGCGGCCGATCTCGGCGATGCTGTCATCGTCGATCGCGACAATCAGGATGCGATCGGACGGGGGCGCTGCGCGCAATCCTGCCAGCGCGTCGTAGAGCGTATTGTCGATCCGCGAGGTCATGCCGCCGAGCACGAAGCCGCAGGTGACCGCCAGCGCCAGCAGCGCGATCGCGATCCATTCGAGCAGCAGACGCCGTCGGATCAACGTTCAGGGCCGATCGCCATTCGAACGTGCCGCGCGACCGACGTTAAAGTAAAGGGAGTCGCGCTTCATTCGTTCACTTTGCTCCACTTATCCTCGCGGCCGCATCATGGCAGCCGCCGACGAATCCAAGCAGCGCAAATCCTATTAGGAAAGCGATTTCTTCGGGCGGTCATGGATAGCCCGTGGGGCGGACGGCATTCAGTCCTCCCCCGCCAGGGGGAGGTGGCAGTCCCCGCGAAAGCGGGGAATGACGGACGGGGAGGGGAGGACAGCGACAAACTATCGGCGTGCTCCCTCCCCTCCGTCACGCTTCGCGTGCCCCGCCCCCTGACGGGGAGGATTGAAAGGGGCCGCACGTTCCGCGGAGCTGAATGTCGATCCGCCCTAACGCCTCCCGCCACGTCCCGAAGGCGCGGCAATGGTGAGCTTCTCCGGACCGGTCCAGGATTCGACGCTCTCGCCGTTCTCGACCTGCAGCACCCCGACGCGCCAGTAATAGACGTCGGCAGGCAGGTTGCCGAGCGTGATCGTGTCGCTGGCGAGGCCGACCTGGTCGACCATCGGCCGCGCATCGGGCGATCCGCGCATGAGCTGGAAGTGATAGCGCCGCGTCCCGCCGCCAGCGCCGAACCAGCGGAACCGATACCCGCCGTCGCCAGCCTCGACGGCGCCGTGGATGGAAGCGAGGCGGCGGGTGAAACCATAGGACTGCGCCATCCCCTCCAGCCCGGTCGGCGCGATCGCCCAGACGCGCGCGAAGCGCTTGCCGTTGGGAATGCCGGTGAAGGTGAAGCGGCCGTCGTCCGAAAGCTGCTCCGCGAGATTTTCGACGAAGCCGGCGTCAGCGGCGATCACCGCGCGATACCGCACCGCTCCGGCGACGGGCCTGACGTTCAGCTCCAACGCGTCGCCGGTCTGAATCCGGCCGGGATCGTCGAGGTCGGGCGCGGGCAGGAGCTTCTCGGTCCGCACGACACCGCCGCGATCGACCGTTGCGCCGTCGCTCGGCTGCAAGGTCACGCCTTCGCTCGTGCGCCCCGTTCCGGTGATCGACACCACGCCCTCCAGCACCTCGGTCGCCGCGACATCGCGTTCGGGCGCGTAGGCGACACGGAACTCGGTGCCGCGCACTGCGGTCATGCTGACGGGGGTCTGGATGCGATAGCGCGCGTCGGGGCCGTCGAGCGGCGCGACCTTGGTCTCGAGCCGCCCCCCCTGCACCTCGATCCGATAGTCGATCGTCCCGGTCAGCAGCACGCGCCGCAGTTGGCGGATACGCACCCGGCTCTGCGAGGGCAGCACGATCTTCGAGCGGTCGGCGAGGAGGAGCGTCACGAAGCTGTTCGCCGCCGTCGCGATCTCCGCCCCTTCGCCGACGAGCGCGCCGATGGCGGGCGCCGCCGACCGGCCGCCTATTGTGAGGCGTACCGTTCCCCGGTAGCTCGCCAGCCGCGCCGGCTCGGGCGTGTAGCGCAGCCAGGCTCGCGGCACGGCGATCCTGCGGCCGATCGGCAGCTGGCGCGGGTCGCGGATGCGGGCGAGGCCGAGCAGCGACCGCCAGGTCCGCGGCGGCACGACGAAGCTCCTGGTCAGCCGGTAGAGCGTATCCCCCTTGCGCACGACATAGACGATCGTCTCGTCTGCCCGGGAAGGAGGCGGGGCGGGCGATGCGGGCGCGGCGGAGCTCAGCAACGCCGCCGCGACGATCATGCCGTGTCCTCCGCCCCGAACCGCTCCATGCGATAGCCATAGCCGGTAATCGCGACGATCCGATAGCCGTTCTCGGGCGTGAGCTGCAACTTGGTGCGCACGCGCGAGACGTGCATGTCGAGCGTGCGGGTCGGCAGGTCGCCCGAGCTCTGCCAGATCGTCTCGAGCAGATAGCTGCGCGACAGCGCGCGGTGGACGTTCTCGAACAGGGTGAGCGCGAGCTGGAATTCCTTGGCGCTGAGCGCGACCTCCTCGTCGCCGATCCGCACCCGCTCGGTCAGGCGGTCGAACATGTATCGGCCGAACTGCACGGTCCGCTGCTGCGCCGCGCCCGGAACCGCCCGGCGCAGCACCGCCTCGACCCGCGCGACGATCACCGCCGCGCTTTCGGGCTTCACCACATAATCGTCGGCGCCGGCGTGGAGGGCCGCGGTGATGTCGTCCTTGTCCGCGCGGCTGGTGAGCATGATGATGGCGGTGGCGCGTGAAACCGCTTCCCGGATCGAGCGCAGCAAAGCGATGCCGGCGGCATCGGGCAGGTTCCAGTCGAGCAGGATGAGGTCGAACGTGTTCTGCCTCAACGCCGCGAGCAGCGCCGCGCCGGTCCGATAGACCGAGCAATTGTGCCCGGCCGCCGCAAGCGGAGCACGGACGAACTCGATCAGGCTTTCGTCATCGTCGACGATTGCGATACGCAAATGCCAGCCCCCCGCCCCTGAGCGTCAAACGCAACTGGCCGCGGCAGGGGCCGTCGTCCGATCGCTCGCCGGGGCTCTCCCGATGCGCCCGGTCTCGCCTCGTCTGCTAGCAAACAGGAGGTTAAGCAAACAATCGTCAGACATGTAAACTGTTGTAACGTGGCTCCGAACCGCCGTGCTCCTCCTGGACGAAGGTTGGTCGGACCGCGCCAACATTTGCTTCCGCTGATTTCCCACTCGTCAATTAAGATACTGCACGTCGACGCTCGAGCTGGGCGCGGTCGCGAAGCTCGAGCCCGAGCTCGACTTCCTACGGATGCCGATCATGATCGCCGTGTCGCGGGGCTGCTCGGTCTCATCCGTCAGAGCGCGTCGGATATGGCGACGGTGCGCACTGTGTTCGTGATCGATCCAGTGAAGCGCGTCCTGCCCACAATCGACAGCATTCAGCAACCGGGAAGTACAAGGACGCGACCCCGCCGGCTGGCCGCATGGAAGGACGGGCTATTTTTTTTACATTCGTTTCAATCTTGTCACTTGACCGACTCGCCATCCGCGTGACCAATGAGAACGGGGCCGCGAAGGGGGGACGCGCGTGTCGGGGCTGGTGGATTCTGCGACTTCGGTAATGAGCGCGTCTTCGCGACGCCTCGAAATCGCTGCGCTCAATGTCGCCAATGCGTCCACGTCCGGTTTCAAGCGGCTGCTCCGCGGCACCGATTATCGCGGAATCCAGTTTTCCGACGCACTGGCGCAGATCCGCACCGATCCCTCGCCGGGCAAGATACTGGAAACCGGACGATCGCTTGACCTGGCCATCAACGGCCCGGGCTATTTCCAGCTGCGTTCAGGCGACCGTATCGTCTATTCGCGCCAAGGGAGCTTCGCCCTCGCCGCGGACGGCACCGTGGTCACGCCGCAGGGCTACGTCCTGCAGCAATCGGGCGGCGGCGACCTGGTGCTGTCGGATAGCCAGGTCCAGATTCTCGCCGACGGTACGGTAATCGAGGACGATCGCCCCGTGGCCCGCATCGCGACCTTTCGGCCGGCTGGAAAGGATGTCGCACGGCCGATCGACGGATCTGTTTTCGAGATGGCCGAAGCGGCCGCCGAGGAGGTGTCCAACCCAAGCCTGCGCCAGGGTGCGCTTGAGGCGTCCAACGTCTCCTTCGGCGACGAGATGATCGCCGGCATGATCGCGGTCCGCGAGGCGGAGACGGGCGCGAAGCTGATCCAGACCTATGACGATCTGGTCGGGCGCGCGATCCAGACCTTCGGACAGCTGCGATGAGCAGCGGTGCCTTCTATATCGGCGCGGTGGGACTCCAGGCGCAGCAGCGCGCGCTCGACGTGATCTCGAACAACATCGCCAACGTCAACACGCCGAGCTTCAAGCGGTCCGACGTGCGTTTCGCCTCTGTGCTAGCGACACGGTTCGATCCGGATGTGCCGGCGGCCGATCTCGACACCAGCTATGTCGCCTCCGGCGTGGTGGCGAACGCGGTGCCGGCCTATGATGAGGTCGGCGTCATCGAAACGACCGGACGCGCGATGGATCTTGCGATCCAGGGGGCCGGCTTCATCGAGCTGATGGGACCCGACGGCCAGTCGCTGCTGTGGCGCGGCGGAGCGCTCAAGACGGACGAGAATGGCTTGCTCGCTGCCGCCGACAGCGGGTTCACGCTTCGGGACGCCATCAGCGTGCCGGCGGACGCGACCGAGATCACGATCGCCGCCGACGGGATGGTTCGCGCAAAGACCGGCGACGATGCCGAACCGGTCGAGCTGGGCCAGCTCACATTGGTCCGGCCCGAGAATATGGCGTCGCTGTCGGCGATGGATGGCGGGCTGTATCGCGCCGATGCCGCCGCGCTCCAGACAATGCATCCCGGCGAGGACGGCGCGGGCACGCTGGTCCAGGGAGGCATCGAGCGCTCCAACGTCGAGATGACGACCGAAATGATCAACCTCATGCTGGTCCAGCGCGCCTATGCGGCCAATGCGCAGATCGTCCAGGCGGCGGACCAGCTGATGGCGATCGCAAACGGCTTGCGGCGCTAATATGCTGATCGCCGCAGCGATCGCCGTCGCGTCTCTCGTCCTCACCGATCGGGATAGCATCATGCTTAGGGATCGTCTGGTGCGTATCGGCGATGTGGCTAGGGCCGACGCCGCGATCGCGGGGACGGTCATCGCGAGATTGCCGGCGGGACGCGGCGGCGTGTCGCTGTCGCGGCGCGCGATTGCGGCATTGATCCGACGTGCCGTTCCCGGCGTCGTCATTTCCGGCGGCGAGCGCGCGGGCGACGTCGCGTTGACGATGCCGCCGGCGTTGCCGAAGGATGGGGCCAGCACCTCGAATTGCCATGTTGCGCGCCACGCCATCCGCGCCGGAGAGACGGTGACCGCCGATCTGATCGAGCGGGGCCGGTGCGGCAGTGTTCGCGGCCTGCTCATGTTCGATGCCGAGCGGCAGAAGGTGCTGGCGCGCAGGGCGATCGGCAGAGGGACGCCGTTGGGCCGCTTGCGCCTTCCCGAAGCGCCTGCTGTCCGGAAGGGTGATGCCCTGGCGCTGGTTGCGCGCATCGGGCCTGTGACGATCGAGCGCAACGTGACCGCCATGCAGGCCGGCACCGGAGGCCGCGCGCTCTTCGTGCGCAGCGGCGATGGACAGGTGTTTGCCGCCCGGCTTTCCGGAGCCGGGCGGTGAGGCGCTGTCTCGCGTACGCGGCGGCCCTGATGCTGCTCCCCGATGCGGCGTTGGCGGACGATCTCTACAAGAGCTCGAACTGGTCGGCGATGAGCGCCGACCGCAAGGCGAGTCAGGTCGGTGATCTCCTGACCGTGGTCGTCTATGAGAATGCCGAATCGTCGAACACCACGAAAACCGATTCCAAACGCAGCACGCAGCTAGGCGGCGGCCTCTCCGCCGGATCGATCAACGAGCGCGGCGATCTTCAGTTCGGTGGAGGCTATGTCGGCGGCGGCGGCGTGCAGCGAAACGATCGTGTCGTCGCGCAGATCAGCGTGACGGTGCGGGGCGTGCTCCCCAACGGCGACCTGACGGTCTCGGGTGAGCAGACCATGCGCCTCAACGGTGAGGCCACGCTGATCGGCATCGAGGGGCGGGTCAGACGTGAGGATATCCTGGCCGACAACCGCGTGCTGTCGAGCAGGATCGCCGATGCGAAGATCATCTACGACGGCAAGGGCTTCGTGTCGAAGAGTGCGAAGCCCGGGCTGGTCAACCGCATCTTCCGTTTCCTGGGCCTCGGCTGATGGTTGCGCGGGGGGTGATCCGGGGAGTCTTGACCGCGCTGCTGCTGGCGGTGCCCGTTTCGGCATGGGCGGACACGGTGCCGCTGTCGGGTCTCGGCCGTTTCCAGGGCTGGCGCGAGAATGCGCTGATCGGCTACGGCATCGTGACCGGCCTCGCCGGGTCGGGCGACACGCGACGTTCGGCGGTGACGCGACAGGCCCTGAGCAACGTACTGAGCCGACTCGGTACTAGCGCGAACGAGAGTCAGATCAGCAGCCGCAACGTCGCCGTGGTGATCGTCACCGCGACGCTCCCGGCATCAGCCAATGTCGGCGACAGGTTGACCGTCACCGTGTCCTCGATCGGCGATGCGCGGAGCCTGGCAGGAGGCACGCTGCTGATGACGCCGCTGCTCGGTCCCGACCAGCGCGTCTACGCGCTTGCGCAGGGAGCGCTGGTCGCCGGCGGCTATAATTTCGAGAACGATCTCAACCGCCAGCAGCGCAACTATCCGACGACCGCGCTGCTCGAGAACGGCGCCACGGTCGAGACTCCGGTCGATGCCGAACTGCTTGCCGCCGACGGCTCGGTCGGCTTCCTGCTGCGCGAACCGAGCTTCGAGGAGGCCGAGCGTATCGCCGAAGCGGTGAACGTCCAGTTCGGCCCCGGGTCGGCCAGCGTCCGCAACGCCGACGAGGTGCGCATCCGCTTCCGCGGCGACCGCGCCCAGTTCGCCGCTTTCATGTCGCGGCTGGAGAGCTTGCCGATCGAACCCGCGCAGCGGCCGCGCGTCGTGGTCAACGAGCGGACCGGGACCATCGTCGCCGGCGGCGACGTCCGCATCTCCAGCGTGGTGATCGCGCAAGGCGATCTCAAGGTGACGATCACCGGCGAGCGCAGCGCGTCGCAACCGAATTTCCTCGGCGGCTTCGCCAGCGATCTCGGCGGCGTCGGCAGTCTGGTCGTCACCAACACCAAGCTCACGGTCGAGGATCGCAAACGCGATACCGTCGCCAGCTTCCCCAACACGACCGTCGCCGACCTGGTTCAGGGCCTGGCGCGCACCAAGGTCGATACGCGCGGCATCATCAGCGTGCTTCAGGCGGTCAAGGCCGCGGGTGCGCTGCATGCCGATATCCTCGTGCAATAGGAGCCGTTCGATGGATCCCGTCTCCGCCGCCATGATCACCAAAGCGCTCGACGGGCTGTCGTTGCGGCTCGACGTGACCGCGGCGAACATCGCCAATGCCAATTCGCGAAACTACCGGCCGATGAAGGTGAGCTTCGAGGACAGCCTGCGTGCCGCGGCGCCACGCGGGGAGGATGCGATCAACGGCGTCACCCCGCGCGTCGAGGCGGCCGCCGTTGGCAGGTTCGGTGACGAACCGCGGCTCGACCTCGAGCTCGATACCGCGGCCGATACGGCGATGCGCTATTCGGCACTGATCGGCATCCTCGGCCGCGACATGGAGATCGTGCGCGCGGTCGTGCGGGGAGGTCAGCAATGAGCAGCGATGCGATGGCGATCAGCCGGTCCGGTCTCGATGTCGAATGGCAGCGGCTTCAGGTGATCGCCGAGAACCTCGCCAATCTCAACACCAGCCGCACCGCGAGCGGCGCCCCCTATCGGCCGATGCGGCTGGTCTCGGGACCCGACGCCAGCTTCGCCGAAGCGCTGTCCCGCACCAAGGCCGTGGGGGAGCCGCGCGAGGTCAAGGTGATGGGCGTCGAGGCGATGCCGTCGGGCGTGCGCCGCGTCTATGACCCGTCCGATCCCCAGGCGGACGCTCAGGGCTTCGTCAACCTGCCGCAGATCGACCAGGCGGCGGAGATGACGCTGCTGATCCGCACGTCGCGTTCCTATGAGGCGAACCTCACCGCGCTCGGCATCGCCCGGCAAATGTACATGCGCGCGCTCGATCTCGGGCGCGCATCGTGACGCCGCTCGCACCGGTAGACGGCGTTCTCACGACGCCGCCCATGCTGACGCAGGTCGGCATCCCGACCCCGGCTGCGGCCGCTCCGGCTGCGACCAGCTTCAGCGATGCCATGTCCGCGGGCATCGAAGAGGTGGAGAGCAAGCTTCGCACCGCGGACGATCTCGTCCAGCGCTTCACGCTCGACGGCAGCGTGCCGATCCACCAGGTGACCTATGCGCTGGAGCAGGCACGACTGTCGGTCGAGCTCGCCATGCAGATTCGCGGCCGGCTGCTCGATGGCTATCGAGAGATCATGAATATGCAGCTTTGATCGAGTTCGGATGCCGTTCGTGGACAGTTCAGCTTCACTTGCCCCTCGCCGCATTCCGATGCGCATCGTCGCCGCGGTTTTCGCGGTCGTCTTCCTTGCGCTCGTCGTCGGCTACTGGTTCCTTCTCCGCGCGGACTATGCGCCGGCCTTCACCCGCCTGCGTCCGGCCGACGCCTCGGCGGTGGTGGCGGAGCTCAAGGAGAAGGGCATTCCCTATCGCCTGCAGGACGGCGGCACGACGGTGTCGGTCCCGGTCGGCGAAGTCGATCCGGCACTGGTCGCGATCGCGGGATCGCAAGCGCGGCTGAAGGGCGGCGTCGGGTTCGAGCTGTTCAACAAATCCGACATGGGGCTGACCGATTTCGCCCAGCGGATCAACTACCAGCGCGCGCTGCAGGGCGAGCTGGAACGCACGATCATGATGCTCGACGGCGTCGACAGCGCGCGCGTGCATCTGGCGATGCCCGAGCGATCGCTGTTCCGGTCCGACCGGAGCGGGGCCAAGGCCGCGGTCGAGCTCGTTGGCAAGAACGGCCATCGTTTCGACGAAGCGCGGGTTGCCGGGATCCAGCGGCTGGTGGCTTCTTCGGTTCCCGACCTGGCGCCTGGCGACGTCGTCGTGCTCGATGCCGACGGCAGCCTTCTGAGCACGGCAAGCACGCCGAGCGTTTTCCTGACGCCGGAGGCCGAGGAGCGGCAGGCCATTTCCAGCTATTATCGCTCGCGCGTCCGGGCAGCGCTCGCGCAGGCGCTGCCGGGGCTGCAGGTCCAGGTCCATGTGCTGGTCGACGCGGACATAGCGGCCCCCTCCGGAGCTGCGGCGAACGACGCCGGCGGTGCTGCCGCGCCCGCCGGAACGCCGGCTGCGGTCGAGGCGGTCCGCTCGCCATCCGCGCGCACGTTCGGGCTGAGGATCACGGTGGCGACGCCGGCACCGCTGAATGCCGAGGATCGAACACGTGCCCAGTCCGCACTGGCGGCGGCGGTCGGCTATGACGAACGACTGGGCGACTCGATATCGTTCGAAGTCGGCGTCGCCTATCGCGATGACGGTCCGATGCCTGGCAGCCGCGCTCGACCGTCCGCGGCCCCAGCCATCGCCGAGACGGCGTCGGCCGCTGCCGGATCGTTCTCGCCGTGGCTGTACGGCATGTTTGCGGCGGCTGCCCTGCTTGCCGTCGCCGTCGTGCTGCTGGTCCGGCGCGCGAGCACGCCTGCGCTAAGCGATGCCGAGCGGAGCGAGGTGGTCGCGCGCCTGAAGGCAGCCTTGCGCGATCGGGAGGCCACCCGTGCCTTCTGACGATTTGGATCAGCTCGTGCGCGACCTCTCCGCGCTGCCCCCCGCCGATCGCGCATCGATCCTCGCGGCGCTGACCGTTGATGAACGTGCGCAGGTTCGCGCGATGATGCGCGAAGCGTCCGCGACGGTGCGTTCGATTGCAGCCGGTGCCACGTCCGAGCACTCGCGGTGGTTCATGGAGCTGCTCGAGAGCAGCAGCGTCACGCCGGCGGCGCGCAAGGCGCTGGCCGAGGTTCTGGCAACAGAACGGCCAGCGGGTGCTTCTCCGGCGCAACAGTCGCCTCGAACCTTGATGCAGGCGGCCGGCCGGCGCCTGCTCGGCCAGGTGGGACAAGCTCGATGACGATCGTCAAGGCGACAGCGGCAGCCGAGATCCGCAGGATCGCCGCGCCGGTCGAGGGATATGCGCTTCCGTTGGCCGAGCCATCGCCTGCCGAGCGCCGGATCGCTGAGCTGACCACGGAACTGGCGCAGGCGCGGGGTGAGCTGATCGCGTGCCGACAGGAGGCAAAGGTCCAGGCCGCGGCCGCAAGGATCGATGGCGCGCGCGAGGCGAAGCGTGACGACGAGGCGCGGATCGCGGCGCTCGAGAAGCGGCTCGCCGAGGCCATTTGCGAATGGCGCGATCGGCTCCAGGAGCTCGAAGCGCTTGCCCTGCTTCTGGCCAAGTCGTCGCTGGCCAAGCTGTTCGACGAATATGCCGATCTCGCCGATCTGGTCGCGCGGACCCTGACGAAGAGGGTCCGCGAGATCGATGCCCAGGCGGCCATGCGCGTCCATGTGAGCGCAGAGGATTTCCCGGATCCCGACAGCCTGCACGCGCTTGCCGACCGCTGCGGCGTTCCGCTCGCCGCCCTTGTCGCGGATGATCTGGAAACTGGCGGTTGCCGGATCGATCTCGTGCTCGGGCACCTCGATCTCTCCTTGCCGGCCCAATGGTCCGTTATCCGGCAGCGTCTCGAGGCGATCGCGGAAGACGCCGGCGCATGAAACCGCACCGGTTCCTCGCCCAGCTCGATCTGGCCGAACCCGCCGTGAGCTACGGCCATATCACCGAGATCAGCGCCAATCATGTGAAGGCCTCGGGGCCTTCCGGACATCTCGGACAATTGTGCGAGATTGAGGCTTCCTGCGGCGAGGCGGCCGGTCTGGCCCAGATCGTTGCCGTCGGAGAGGCTGGGGTCACGCTCGTCGCGCTCGATCGGTCCGATGGCTTCCGCCTGGGCGCGCGCGTGACGGCGGTACCGGCAGCGGCGAGCTTGCGCGCCGGAGACGGATTTGGTGCTCGCGCGATCGATGCACTGGGTCAGCCGATCGACGGAGGAGGTCCGATCGCCGATGCCGAGACCGCATATGGCGGACAAATCGCCGGACCGCTTGATCGCCTCGACCCGCAGCGGCGGCTCGTCACCGGCATTCGCGCGATCGACGGCCTGCTGACGCTCGGCGTCGGACAGCGTGTCGGCATCTTCGCCGCGAGCGGCGTGGGCAAGACCAGCCTGATCGATCAGCTTGCACGCCAGGTGCCGTGCGATCGCTGCGTTCTGTGTCTGGTCGGCGAGCGCGGCCGTGAAGTCTCCGGTTTGTGGGAGACGCTGGCCGGCACGAAGGAGCGCGCGCGCGTCACGATGGTCGCGGCGACGTCGGACCAGAGCCCGGTCCTGCGCGTTCGGGCGGTCGAGCAGGCGCTGGTCATCGCCGAATATTGGCGCGCTCGCGGCGAGCACGTGCTGCTGCTGCTCGATTCGGTGACGCGTCTCGCGATGGCGCTTCGCGAGATCGGGCTTGCCGCAGGTTCGCCGCCGACCGTTCGCGCCTACACGCCCAATGTCTTCGCCGAGCTGCCGCGGCTCGTCGAACGCTGCGGAGCGGTGAGGGGCGAAGGCGCGATCACCGCCATCATGACCGTTCTCAGCGAGACGGATGATGTCGACGACCCGATCGTCGAGCTCATGAAATCGCTGCTTGACGGCCACATCCTCCTTTCGAGGACGCTGGCTGAGCAGGGCCATTTCCCCGCGATCGACATATTGCGCAGCATCAGCCGGCAGGCGGCGCGGCTCGTCGATGCCGATCAGGCCGAGGCGATGCGTGATGCCGTGGCCCTGCTGGCCGCCTATGACGAGAGTCGGATCATGATCGAAAGCGGCGTGTATCGCGCGCGTTCGAATCCGCGGGTCGATCGCGCGATCGCTGCCCGTGAGCCGCTCGGCGACTTCCTGCGCCAATCGAGCGGAGAGAACAGCGCATGGAACGCGACGTTCGACAAGCTGCGAGGGACGATCGCGCATGTATGACACCATGACTCTCCGCCGGTTGCGCGGCCTCGCTGCCCTGCGGGAAGTATTGACCTTGGCGGCCGCCGCCGACCTCGGCGATGCCCGCGAGGCCCAGGGGTTTGCCGAAACCGCGGCGGAAGGCGACACCCGTCGGCTGCGCGAGGCGGCGGACGAATGGTATCGGCATGTGCTCGGTTCCGGCCATCCCGAGCTCGGTTCGGCACGGGCGGCGATCCTGATCGACCGGGAGGCGCGGGTGCAATCGAGCATCGAGAATGTTCGGCAGGCCAGTGCCGTCAGCGAGGATCGCGAACGCTCGTGGCAGACTGCCAAGGCTTTCGAACGTGCGACGCGGCAGGCAGTCGATCGATTGGCACGGAAGAACGCGCGCAAGCGGGAAGAACGTGCCGCCGGCGCGCTCGCCGATCGTGTCACGATTGCGTGGACCGGACGATGATTCCCGTCTCTCCTCATACGGGTTCGGTCTCGACCGCTGAGACCAGGGGAGCGCCGCTCGCCAGGACCCGCGGAGCGGCGGATCAGGGCTTCGCGGGGATTCTCGATTCCATCGCCGACGTTCCGGGCAATGCCCGCCGTTTCGACGGCACGGCCATTCGGGAAAATGCCGAACGCTTCAACGAACGCGGATTCTTCGCCGATGCAGGTGCCGTGATTGGCCCGCGGATGCCGCTACTCAGAAAGGCCGATCAGCGTGCGGACCGGGAGGAAGAAGGCGCCATGACCTCGTTCGTCAAGCCCGAGACGCCGGCCGTCGTCGCTGGGTCGGATTCAGCCGGTGTCGACGCATCGGTGCCGAGGTCATCCGGGTTCCTCCGGCACGCATCGCGTGACCGCCCCGGTGCGGCGCGGCATACGGCCGCCGAGCTTCATGTATCGGACACGTCAGCGCCGCTGTCGCCGACCAGCACGCTGTTCGGCGGCACCGCGGCCGGTCGCGATGGAGGGACGGACGCGCCTGCCGCGTCTCGATCTGTCCGCGTCGCACCGGCGACTCAGCCGCACGACGAGGACGGGGCGAACAGTGCGGTCTCCGTCACCCTGGATGCTGCCGAAGGGATCGTGCTGGTAAAGACGGGCGCGTATCGGCTGACCGAACCCGAGGCCGAGCTGTTGCGTGCCGACATCGCCGCCTTGCTGCGCCGGCACGGACTGGTGCTCGACGATCTCAAGCTCAACGGCCGCTCGATGACCCAGAACGATCCACAGAGGGGCTGACGATGCAAGCGAATCCGATCTCTCCTACGAGCCCGACGACCACACCGGTGACGCAGGCAAGCAATGCCCAGACCGCGACCAATGCGTTCGGACTGGGATTCGAATCGCTGCTCAAGATCATCCTGACTCAGCTGACCTATCAGGATCCGCTGAAGCCGATGGACAATTTCCAGTTCGTCTCGCAGCTTGCGCAATTCTCTCAGATCCAGCTCGGCCAAGCCGCCAACGATCGGCTCGATACCGTGGTAGCGGCCCAGGGCGCGCTTCAGGCCGTTGGGCTGCTCGGGCGCAAGGTCGACATCTCGTCGAACGGCGCGACGCTTTCGGGCAAGGTGACCGCCGTCGCGTTCGAGAATGGCGACCCGCGCATCACCATCGAGACCGATGGCGAGCAGACGGTCTCGGGCCTGTCGCTCGCCAGCGTCTCGCAAATCCGGGAAGGGCAATAACCATATGTTCGGTTCGATCTATATCGGCTTGAGCGGCCTCTCGGCCTATTCCCGCGGGCTTCAGCAGATCAGCAACAATGTGGCCAATCTGAACTCGCAGGGTTTCAAGGGCTCGACGGTCACTTTCCAGAATCTCCTGGGTACGGGGAGCGTCGGCGGCAACGGCGTGCGCACCGGGATCAGCCGGACCAATTTCGCGCAAGGGGAGCTGCGCCAGACCGACCGCGACCTCGACCTCGCCGTCCAGGGCAGCGGATTCCTGATGCTGATGCGCGGTGACGAGACGGCCTACACGCGGACGGGCAGCTTTGAGATCGACAAGGACGGCTTTATCGTTCTGGCCGGTACCGACTATCGCCTGGCGACGCTGAACGATGCCGGGCAGCCGATCGGCGTGTCGGTCGATTCCTCTCGGACGAGTATGCCCAGGGCGACGACAAAGGTCACGTTCGCGGACAACTTGTCGTCGACAGCGACCAAGACGGTCACCATCAGCGATGTCGCGGTCTATGATGCCAATGGCAACAAATATGTCTGGAAGATAAGTTTCGACAAGGATGCCGCCGCCGGCAGCGGTGCCTGGACGGTCAAGATCACGGATGACAAGAACAGGGAATATGCGGCGCAGGCGTTGAAGTTCAACACCGGCGGCACCGTCGATCCGAGCACGTCGACCCTGACCTTCGCCAATGCTGAGCTGGGTCTCAATGTCGTTCTGGATTTCTCCCTTGGAGTCAGCTCCTACTCTGGTGGGGATGTCTCGACTTTGCGTGCGGCCTCCGTCGACGGCTATGGCGTGGGGACGCTGACCACGGTCACGGTCAACGATCAAGGCGAGCTCGAGATCGGCTATTCGAACAGCCAGAAGAAGGAGATCGGCGCGGTCGCGATCGCCGATTTCCGCGATGCCGACGAGCTGGAGCAGCAGACCGGCGGCCTGTTCATCGACAAGGGTGGGGCGCAACGATCGCTGTTCGCGAGCGGTGACGTCAGGGCGGGGACGGTCCAGGCGCGGCGGCTCGAGGCATCCAACGTCGATCTGACGCTCGAATTCTCCGACCTCATCCTGGTGCAGCGCGGGTTTCAGGCGTCGTCGCAGATCATCAGCGTGACCAACGACATGATCCAGCAGCTGTTCGGCATCCGCGGTCAAGGCTGACCATGGCCGTTCCGTCTCCTACCCCCTGGCTTCCGAAGGATGCGATTGCCGCGGAAGCTGCGCGGATGTCGCTCCGCGAGCTCGCCGCCGACTGGTCGGCGACGTGGTTCACGCGGGAGATCGCCGGGTGCACCGAGGCCGAGCCGTTTGCTAAGGGCGGGGCTGTCGACGGCGACCTCACGGCACTGAACGGCGAGCTGATGCTTGCCGTCCCCGCTACCGCCATCTCGACATTGGGCGTGCTGATGTTCGGTGAGCCGGTAGGAGAAGGAGCTTCGACGCTCGCCGACCGCGATCTCATCGCCGCGGCGGCGGATCGCGCGACCGCCGACCTGCGCGAGCGCCTGGCGCAGCGGTTCCATCTGTCCCGCGACGCCGCCCGGCGGCCCTGCGCCGACGTACCGTGGGACGGTTATTGCTTTCGCATCAGGCTCGATCGGCTGACGAGCCCGCTCACCGTGATCGTGAGCGAAGGCCTGCTGATAGCGTCGGTCAGGAGGCGTCTCGCGCCGGCTGCATCCGATCGGCCGCTGCATCCGATCGCCGACGCGCTTGCGCCGCAGCAGGTCGTCCTTACGGCGATGATCGGGACGTGCCGCGTCCCGATGCATGAGATCGCTGGCCTCGATGCGGGTGACGTGCTGGTCCTCGACCGACGTCTCGACGAGACGGCGAGGCTGGCGGTCGATGACGAATTGAAGGACCTCCCGTGCCGCGTCGTAGCGGGCGACGCCGCTCTCAATCTCGCCCTTGCGTAAGAAGGCTGTTCCGTGACCAGTATCAAGGCCGATCCATCGGAAGGCGGATCCGAAGTTCCGAAGGCAGAGTCCACCCCGCGCACCACGCTGGCGGCACGGCTTGTCGACACCGTCGAGGTGGTGCTCGAAGCCTATGTCGGCGAAGCCAGGCTGACCGTTGCCGAGCTCGGCGCATTGCGCCCCGGCACCGCGGTCACGCTTGACGCCGCACTCAATCGGGCGGTCGAGCTGCGGCTCAACGGCGTGATGGTTGCGCGTGGCGAACTGGTCGCCGTGGGCGACAATTTCGGCGTGCGGCTGACCGAGATCGCGGAATGATCCTGCTCGCCGCGGCAACCCAGGCAGGAGTCGCCGCCGGCCGTCTCGGCGGCGGTGGTGCGCTCGACATCCCAGTCGCGCGGATTATCGTCTCGCTGATCGCTTGCCTGCTGATCGCCGCGCTGGCGATCGTGTTCCTGCGCCAGCGCGCCGGCAAGGCCGATCTTCGCGCGCTGTTCGGTCGCCTGACGTCCGGCCACGGTGCGATCGACATCGTGGAGGTGCGCCGGCTGGGTATGCACGGCGACGTCTGCCTGATCCGGCATGACGATCGCGAATATCTGCTGCTGGTGCAGAATAGCCGCGCCATCGTGCTGCGCGAACGCGATATCCCCGCCAGGGTGGAAGAGGCGTGAGGCGGGGCATCGTCGTCGTCGCCACCGTGGCCGTGTCGATGCTGCTGCCGGCAAGCGCGGCGCTCGCCGGCCCGCCGCAGGGACTGACGCTATCGTCGGACGTGACGCGGACCGCGCTGGTGCTGACGATGCTGGCGATCCTGCCGGCGATCCTGATCAGCATGACCAGCTTCGTGCGCATCGTCATCACGCTCGCGATGGTACGTCACGCCTTCGGGATGCCCGAAACGCCGCCGAACCCGGTGCTGATCAGCCTGGCCCTGTTCCTCACCGCCTTCTCGATGGCGCCGACCTTCCAAGTGCTCAACGCGCAAGCGGTGCAGCCATTTCTCGCCGGTCAGCTCACCGTGCAGGACGCGATGGCGAAGGGCAGCGTCCCGCTGCGCGATTTCATGCTTGCCCAGACCCGGGATTCGGACATCGCGACGATCTACGCACTGGCCAAGGCGCCGCTGCCGACGCGCCCGGACCAGGTCGACATCCTGAAGCTCGCGCCCGCCTTCATCATGAACGAGCTGCGCGTGTCGTTCACCATCGGCTTCGTGATCTTGCTGCCGTTCCTGCTGATCGACCTGGTGGTGTCGACGATCCTGCTCGCGTTGGGCATGATGATGGTGCCACCTGCGACGATCTCGCTGCCGATCAAGCTGCTGATGTTCGTCCTGATCGACGGCTGGAGCCTGGTTATCCAGGGCGTGCTCGGCAGCTTCAAGTGACGGGCCACGGCGCGGGGCTCGACGTCGTGCTCGATCCGGCCCGGGTCGAAGCGGCGCTGTGGCGCCGGGCGAAGTTCGAGCAGGACCTGGCGAGCCGCGAGACTTTGTTCAACCGTTACCGGCTGCTCGCGCGCTCGATCGCGGTCCGATACGCCCGGCGGCGCCGGCCGGAGAGCGATCGGGGCGATGTCGAGCAGCTGGCTTACGAGGGGCTCCTTCGCGCGCTCGACCGTTTCGATCCGTTGCAGGGCGTTCCGTTCGGTGCCTATGCCCGGCGCCGCATTGGCGAACATATCACCGAAGGCGTGGCGCGACTGTCGGACCTCGACGCGCAGGTCAGCCTTCGCCGCCGCCTGCAGCGCGAACGCCTACGATCATTCGGCATCCGGGGCGAAAGCGAGGACCCGTTGGCCACGCTTGCCGATCTCGCGGTCGATCTGGCGATCGGGCTGATGCTGGAGGGGACGGGGATGATCGAAGGCCGCGACACGCGACGGAGCGCCTATGAAGGGCTGGCCTGGCGTCAGGCTCAGGCGGCGTTGGCCAGCGAAATCGCCCGATTGCCGCAGCAGCAGGCGATCGTCGTTCGACAGCATTATCACCATGGTTTGAGCTTCGCGCATATCGCGGAGCTGCTACGATTGAGCCGTGGACGCATATCGCAGCTGCATCGCGACGCCGTGGACCGGCTGCGGCGACGGCTGAGGAACTATTGAAGGACGACGGGACGATGGACGAGCTTTGCGACGATGCCGAGCTGCAGGAGCTGATCGCGGCGGTGGAATCCAGCGAGGTCGACGAGATCGCGCGGATCGACCGGGCGTTGAGCCGCTTCCCGCAGGACCCGAGGCTGCATTTCCTGCGCGGGTCCGTCCTTGCCGGGATTGGCCGCCCGATCGAGGCGCTGGCCGCGCTCAAGTCGGCGGTGGCGCTGGCTCCGGATTTCGTGATCGCGCGGTTCCAGCTCGGCTTCTTTCAGCTCACCTCGGGCGAGGCGGCGGAAGCCCTCGGCACCTGGGGACCGTTGGCGCTGCTGCCCGACGGGCATTATCTGCGGCTTTTCGTCGCGGGGCTCACCCATTTGATCCGGGACGAATTCGTCGAAACGGTGACGACGCTGCACGCCGGGATCGCCGCCAACGCCGAGAACCCACCGTTGAACCGCGACATGCAGTTGATCATCGATCGGGTCGAGCGGATCATGGAGGCTCCCTCCGAGGAGGTGGGCGACCAGGCGACATCGGCGACGAGCCTGCTGCTCGATCAGTTCGGCGTGCGAGGGCGGCTCAATTGACCCGCATCGGCGCTGCCGACCAGATCCTGCTGCTCCTGCGCGAGCAGTTGCGCAAGGCCGAGCGGAGGACGGGGCGGGGGCGGTCGGAGGAGGCGGGAAAGGCCGGGCCGGTCGACCCGCATCAACGCCTGGCGGCACTGGCATCGCTAGAGAGCCTGCCCGATCGCGACCTTCGGCGAGCGATGATCCGCGGCCTGCTCGCCGAGCGGTTCGGGGAGGAGCTGACCTCGGACCCGGCATTCGAAGCGGTGGCGCTTGAGGTCGTCAGGATCATGGAGGATTCGCCGGAGACGCAGGCGCTGGTCGACAGCGCCATCGCGAGCCTCAAGCAGGCGGGAAATATCCGGTCCGATTGAGCACGCAGCCGCAGTGAAATCGCGCTCCTGGTCGACGTTCAGATCGATGGAAACGCGGACCCATTCAATCCTTCCCCTGGCGGGGGGAGGGGAGGATTGAATGTCGATCCGTCCAAGCTCCTGTCTTCGCAGGAGCACTGACGCTGCTGATTTTTAGGACAATCCCATACGCGCAAGCGCCTGCGCGATCGTGCGGCCGCTGCCGTCGATGGGTGTCGTCAGCGCGGTTTCGAATATCCGTCGCGCGCGCTCGCGGTCGCCGTCGCCGGCCGCGAGCAGCGTCTGGGCGAGGGCAGCCGAATAGCTTTGCCGGTCGAGCCGCAGCGCGACCGTCGCACGCTCGCGCGCTTCGGCGATCCTGCCGTCCAGGACGTCGAGGACCGCAAGCGACCCCTGCGTTTCGGCGAAGGCCGGATCGATTTCGAGCGCGGTCTCGAACCGTTTGCGCGCGGTCGTCCGGTCGCCCGCGACGAAATAGGCCCAGCCGGCGGCGATCCACGATCCCAGATGGTCGCCGAACATCTCCGCGCCCCGATCGATGTCCGCGCCGGCGGCCATCTGCTCGCCGCTCAGCAATTTGGTCAGCCCCCGGCCGATCCAGGCGCGGGACGCGGATCGATTGGCTGCCAAAGCCCGGTCGAACAATGCCCGTGCGGCGGCGGCATCGTCCTCCGCCAGCGCCAGCGCGCCCAGGGTGGTCAGGGCATCAGGGTGCTCTCCGGCCCTGGCGGCGCACGCCCTCGCCAGCTCGCTGTCCTCGAGGTCGAGCGCGAGCACCGACACGGCCGCCATCAATCCTGGATCGTCGGGATGCCGGGCGATCGCGACACGGGCGAATGCGGCCGCTTCCTCCCATCGTTCCGTCTGGTGCAGCAGCTGCGTCTTCAGCATCGCCGCCTGCGGAAGGGCGTCCACGGTCGCGTCGTCGAGCGCCTGGAGCGCTCCGTCGAAATCCCCGGCCGCCGCCGCCGACCAGGCGAAGTTGAAGCGCAGTCCCGGCGCGTCCTGGCCCTCGTCAAGCAGCGCGCGGAATATCCCGGCGGCATCGTCGAAACGCTGCGTCTGCATCGCCGCCAGGCCCGCCAGATTGCGCTCGCGCGGCCCGATCGACCCGAGCGCCGCGAGCCGATCGAGCAGGGATGTCGCAATATCGGGCTTGCGCGCCGCGAGCGCTGCGTCGGCGGCGTCGGCGAGCATCGCGACGTTTTCGGGGTCGCGGTCGAGGAAGCCGAGCAGCATGTCGAGCTCCGACGCCTCGGGGGTCTGCGCTGCGGCTCCGGTCATGCGTTTTCCAGTCTTACGATGTCGAAGGACTTGAGGTTGATGCGCATCGGAATCTCGTTGACCGACAGCACCGACAGCTGCGGAATGCTGCGCCGGGTGAACGCCCTGAAATGCCGCCGCAATTCGCCGCCGCATAGCAGGACCGGCGCGCGGCCTTCCTTGCGCATCGCCTCGGTCATCGCCGAGAGCCCGCGGATCAGCCGCTCGGCGAGGCCGGGCTCGATCGGCAGCATCCCGCTCCCCGCGCTCGATCCCAGCCCGGAGACGATCTGGTTCTCGATGCGCGGATCGAGGCTCAGCACGGCGAGATCGGGATGCTCCCCGCGCAGCTGGTTGCAGATCGCATAGCTCAATCGCTGGCGGATCTGCTCGGTCAGCTCGGCGGGGTCGCGCTGCGTTCGCGCCAGATCGGCGAGATGCTCGAGGATCAGGTCGATGTTGGCGATCGAGACATGCTCGCCCAGCAGGTTCTGCAGCACGCGCTGGACGTCGGCGACGGTCAGGCTTCCCGGTATCAGCTCCTCGACCAGCCCGGGCTGGCGCTGGCGGACCTCGTCGAGCAGCCTGGTGACGACCGGGCGGGTGACCAGCGTCGCCATCTCGCTGCTGGCGATCTCGCCGAAATGGGTGATCAGCACGCTGACCGGATCGACGATGCTGAGACCGCAATCGCGCGCCTGCTGCTCCTTCTCGGGATCGATCCACACGGCCGGCAGCCCGAAGCTGGGTTCCGCCGTGTGCACCCCGTCAATGGCGACGTGCTTGGGCGGGGTGCCGACCGCGAGCAGCCGGTCGGGCCAGATCTCTCCGGATCCGAAACGCGAACCGAACAGTCGGATCTCATATTCGCGGCTGCCCAGGGGGCCGTCGACGATCTTCACTGCCGGGAACGCGATGCCGTATTTCCGCTCCTGCAGCCGGCGCAATCCCTCGATCCGGTCGAGGATCAGCGGTTCCTGATCGCGCCATGCCTCCGCCAAGATGCTGCCGAGCCGGATGTCGAGCGCCTGAGGCAGCATTCCCGCCGCCCGGGTATCGTCGTCCGTCCGCGCCTCTACCGCCGCTGCTTGCTCGGTGGCGGCGCGTCGTATCCGGCGCCACGCCAGGAGCGCGAGGCCGCCGATCACCAGGATCGGCCATTTGGGCATCCCGGGAAGGAGCAGCAGCGCCATCAGCACGACGGTGACGATCAGCGGGATGCGCGGCACCGAGCTCAGCTGGCTTATCACTTCGGTCGAGAGCTCGCGATCGGACGACGAGCGCGTGACGATGATGCCGGTCGCGATGGAGATGATCAGCGCGGGCAGCTGCGCGGCGATGCCGTCGCCGATGGTGAGCAGCGTGAAGCGCTGAAGCGCCTCGCCGATCCCCATGCCGAGCTGCATGGTGCCGACGATCCAGCCGGCGACGATATCGATCAGGAGGATGATGATCCCGGCGATCGCGTCGCCCTTCACGAACTTCGACGCCCCGTCCATCGCGCCGTAGAAGCTCGCCTCGCGCTCGATCTCCGCCCGCCGCCGTCCGGCTTCGGCCTGGTCGATCAGGCCCATGTTGAGGTCGGCGTCGATGCTCATCTGCTGCCCCGGCATCGAATCGAGCGTGAAGCGGGCGGCGACCTCCGACACGCGCTGCGCGCCCGAGGTGACGACGATATACTGCACCACGACCAGGATGGTGAAGACGACCAGGCCGACGACGTAATTGCCCTGTACCGCGAAGGTGCCGATCGATCCGATCACCTCACCCGCGCTGGCGCCGGTCAGGATGAGGCGGGTCGCGGCGACGTTGAGCGACAGGCGGTAGAGGGTCGCGACCAGCAGCAGCGACGGAAAGGTGGAGAACTCCACCGGCTTGGCGACGTAGAAGGTCAGCAGCAGGATCGTCAGCGCCAGCCCGAAGTTGGCGATGATCGCGAGATCGAGCGCGGCCGCCGGGATCGGCGCGAACAGGATCACCAGGATCGCGAAGATGGCCGCGACCAGGATCAGGTCGCGGTTGTTGCGCAGCAGACGGTCAAGCATTCCCGGCATCCCGGAGCTTGTGGTAGAGCCCTGCGACGGCATGATAATGCGCTGGCGCGATCGCCTGGCCCATGTCGGTCTCGCGGAACAGCGCGCGGGCAAGCAGCGGCGCCTCGAAGATCGGTATGCCGAGCCGCCTCGCGGCCGCCCTGATCTGCAACGCATGGCGGTCGGCGCCCTTGGCGGTCACCTCGGGCGCCGTCATTTCGTTCGCACGGTAGGCGAGCGCCACGGCGAGGTGGCGAGGGTTGACGATCACCAGGTCGGATCCTGGCAGATTGCCGAGGCCCCGAGCTTGCCTGACGAAGGCCGCGTGGAGCTGCTTGCGCTTGCTTCTGAGGCGCGGATCGCCCTCGCGTTCCTTGACCTCGCGGGTCAGCTCGCGACGGCTCATCCGCATCTGCTTGCGGAATTCGCCGCGCGCGAGGATCTGGTCGAGGACGGCAAGCCCCGCGGCGACCGCGATGAAGACGAGCAGGAGACGCATCGACGCCCCCTGCAACGCGGACGAGAGCTGCATCGCGTCGGCGGTTCGACCGATCCCGCCTTCCACCGCCGCCCGGATGGTGAGGACGGCGACGGTCGCATAGACCGCCATCTTGAGGATGGCCTTGAACGCCTCCTTGAGCATCCTGATCGACAGCAGCCGCTTCAGCCCCTTGACGGGGTTGATCCGGCTGAAGTCCGGCTTGAGCGGCGTGGTGCTGAAGCTCAGCCCGCGCAGCTGGACGATCTCGACGAGCAGGATCACGGCGAGCAGCGTCCCGCCGAACAGCGCCAACGGGCCGAGCAGCGGCGCGAGCAGCTGACCGGTCATCGCCGCGGCGGCCTGCGGATCGGCCGCGGACTGGACGCCGAGCGTCAGCGCGCGCCGCATCGCCTGCGCGAGCAACTCGACCAGCCGGATGCCCGCAAGAGCAACGAATGCCGCCAGCCCGATCAAACCGGCGACGAAGCCCAGGTCCAGGCCGCGCGCGACCATGCCCTTCTCGCGCGCTTGCTTCAGCTTGAACGGCGTCGCTTCCTCGGTCCGGTTCTGCTCCTGCTCCTCAGCCATGGCCGGCCGCCGTTGCGATCTCCGGCGCCGCCTCGAGCGCGAGGCGCAGCAGCCGCACGAACAACGCGGTGCCGGTCGCGATCGCGGCCGGCAGCAGCGCCAGCGTGACCAGCGCCTTCACCTGAAAGCCCAGCAGCAGGACGTTCATCTGCGGGAGCGTGCGCGACATGAACGAGATGGCGAGATCGCACAGGAACAGCGCCAGCATGATCGTCCCGCCCAGCCCGCACGCTGCGACGAAGACAGTGGAGAGGAAGGCGAGCAGCCGCCCGAGGTCTCCTCCGATCGCGGCGCTGCCGAGCGGCACGTTGGCAACGGAAGCGGACCAGATCGCGAGAAGATCGTCCGGGCCGCTGCCGGTGAAGAATATGGCCGCCGCGGCATAGGCGAAGAACGTGCCGATCAGGGGCATCTGACTCCTGGTCGTAGGATCGACCACCACGGCAAGGCCGAACCCGGCCTGGATGTCGAGGGCGCGCCCGACGGTCAGCAGCGCGGCGAAGGCATATTGCAGCGAAAGCGCGAGCGCGACCCCCAGCGTCAGCTCGCCGATCGCGGTCAGGAAGAGCCCCTGGCCCCGGAAATCGCGCTGCCAGGTCGCCTCGGGATGGGCGGCGGCGAGCCACGTCGCCAGCGCGATGCTGAGCAGGACGCGGACGATCGCCGGGATCCGGAAAAGCGTGAACGGCGGTGAGAATCCGAACGTCGGCACGATGCGCAGCGTCAGCAACAGGATCGCCGTCGCCTGGTCGGTCAGGTCCGCCATCGGCAAGCCGCTAGCCGGCAATGGTCGGAATGAGATGGTAGATCGAGGTGGCGAACTGCGTCACCTGGCCGAGCATCCATGGTCCGATCGCGATCAGCAGGAAGGCGGTGACCAGGATCTTCGGGACGTAGCTCAGCGTGATCTCCTGAAGCTGCGTAGTGACCTGGAATGCGCTGATGATCAGCCCGACGAGCAATGTCGCGATCAGCACCGGCCCCGCGACCATCAGGCTGCTCCACAACATCCGGTCAAGCAGGCTGAGCGCCTGTTCTCCCCCCACGATATTCATCCCCCTGACGCGTCGATCCGGAAGCCGGATCGATGGTCTCCCCGATTCGGATCACTATAGATCGACGGCCCCGGTTATCCGAGTCTCGCCGGATCGTTCTGCGCCACGAAAAATATTCCTAAACTCTGGGCGGATCTTCCCGAAAAAGGGGTGAACGAAGGGGGTGAATCCCCGTCGCGACAAGTCGGGGGATTAGGGGAATGGTCGCCATCTTCACGGGTTTGGGATCGGGCACCGAGCGTGGATCGGGATCGGTCCTGGGCGGGGCGGGCCTGCTCGGCAGCGGCACCTTGGGGCGCTCGGGCGAGCAGGTGCTGCTCAATGCGGCGACCGGCAACCTGGTGATTCAGCAGAAAGACGAAATGCTGGTCGGCCGCGGCCCAGATGCGGTGATCGGCCGGACTTACAACAGCCTCGGCGACCTCAGCGACGACAACGGCGATAACTGGCGGCAGTCGACGGACCGGCGCATCTATGGCTTGGTCGGCACGGCCAACAGCTGGGGCAGCAGCATCCGGCGGATATCCGGCGACGGATCGGAGACCGTCTACGAATGGAACGGCTCGGCCTATGTCGCGACCGACGGGGCGGGCGCCTACGACAGGATCACCTATGACGGCACGTGGCGCTGGACCGACGGCGACAGCGGGACGGTCGAGACCTACGGCATCGCTTACGGCGGCCAGCTCTATCTGACGCAGCTGACCGATACGAGCGGCAATGTCCTGACCTACGACCACGCCTATGGCGACTGGCGCGTGACGGGAGTGACGACCGCGAATGGCGAGTACATCGGATATGGCTGGTCGGGGAACAACGTCGTCCAGATCACCACCTACGCCGGCAGCACATTGACGCGTACGCGCTATGCCTATGATAGCGCGAACCGTCTCACCAGCGTCACGGTCGACCTCAGCCCCGAGGACAACAGCATCGCCGACGGCAAGACCTATGTCACCACCTACACCTATGACGGCATGTCGAAACGGGTGGCGACGATCACCGAGACCGACGGCAGCCAGCTCGCGATCACATATGACGGGCTGGGCAAGGTCAAGACGCTGACCCAGACCGTGGCGAGTGGCGTCACGCGCACCACCACGATCGATTATCATTGGGGCTACACCAACATCACCGACGCGTCGGGGCAGGTGACGCGGCTCGACTATGCGGACGACGACTTCGCCCAGCAGGTGGAGAACTGGGAAACGCACAACGTCAGCCAGGAGCCCGCCACCATCGATGGCGCCGCCGCGACCAAATACACCGTGCAGAATGGCGATCAGGGGTCGTGGGTTATCAGACAGGGCCTTTCGTTCGCCGCTGGCGACACGATCAGCTTCGGCCTGACGCTCCAGGCGGTCGGATCGATCACCTCGCAGATTCTCGGACTGTATTCCGATCAGGCCGGCTGGGGGTCGGCGAACATCTCCTCGGCGCGGATCGTGTCGGGACCGGGCACGATCGAGCAGGTAGCCGGCGGGCTGTGGCGCGTGGTGGGGCTGTCGACCACGCAGGGCACGCGTATCGAGATCACGCGGACCTATGACCACTCCGGATCGGGCGGCGCCTATTTCTATGTCGACGACGGCGGGCTTGGTGCCGGTGCCCAACTGATCGCCGCGGATGCGACGTTGCTGCGCAGCACCACGGCGACCAGCCTGTCCCAGATGGACCTCGGGACCTGGAGCTATGTCGGATACGACCGTCAGCCCGCGGGAACGATCGATGGCGCGCAGGCCTATCGATATACCGTCCAGCAGCCGGGGCAATGGGTGGGAATCCACACCAATCTATCCGCCAAGGCGGGCGATACGTTCACGCTGTCGATGAGCTTCACGGCGGTGGGCGATAGCACCGCGCTCGGCATCGGCCTGGTCGGCTATGCGAGCGACTGGGGCGTAGCGAGCCTGGCCAGCGCCCGCATCATTTCGGGTCCCGGCACGATCGAGCAGGTCGACGGGGGTTTCTTCCGGGTGTCGGGCCTGTCGACGACGACGCCTACCCGCATGGAAATCACCCGTATCTATGATCGCGACGAGGGGATCGGCGCCTATTTCTATGTCGACGAGCCGAACGGCTTCCGCGCCGGCGCTTCATTGATCGCGGCCGCGCCGAAGCTGACCCGGCAGCTCGCCCCATCCGCGCAGGGCGGGCAGCTGCTCAAGATCACCGCGCCTCCCGCCCAGCCGGGCGGCCCGCAGCAGATCACCCAGTTCAGCTACAATGCCAGCGGCGACATCGCGAGCGTGATCGATGCGAGCGGCAACGCCACCAGCTTCACCTACGACGCCAACGGCAATGTCCTGACCGCGACCGATCGGCTCGGCAACGTCGTCACCCGGACCTACGGCAGCAGGAACGAAGTGCTGACGGAGACCCGCACCGGCTCGGATGCTTCGGGGGCGGCGGTCCAGCATACCGTCCGCTATGCGTACGACGCCAACGGACGGCTCAGATTCACGGTCAGCGCGGAAGGCAATGTCGTCGAGCACCGCTATGACGCCTACGGCCAGGATTGGCTGAACCTCACCTATACCGACCAGAGCTACAACGTGGACGGGCTCGCTCCCTCGAGCACGCTGGCGGAATCGGATCTTGCGGCCTGGGTCGCCGCACTCGGCGATCAGACCGCGGTCCAGCAGGTCGCCTTCCTATACGATGCGCGCGGCAACGTTTCGCGCCGGGCCGACTATGGCGAGTCCGCTTCGCCCGGCAATCCCGCACCGGGCAGCGGCTACACCGACACCTTCTACACCTACGACCAGGCCGGCCAGCTGCTTGCCCGGACGGTCCTGTCGCAGAATAGCGAGCAGTTCGTCTATGACGGACTGGGCCGGGTCATAGCCTCGACCGATCTCGACGGCGGCACGACCAGTATCGTGTTCAACGATGCGGCGGGGCAGACCGTCGTCGCGCTCGCCAGCGGCCTGGTCCAGGTCTCGACCTACAACAAGGCGGGCGAGCTCGTCGCCTATACCGACTCCGGCGCCTGGGTCGCAGGCGGCACGACGACGTACAAATACGACCAGCTCGGCCGGGTGCGTCAGAAGACCGACGCCAACGGTCTCGACTTCTACTACGTCTATGATCAGGCCGGCCGGAAGATCGCCGAGGTCAATGCCCGGGGCGAGATGGTCGAATATCGCTACGACGCCAACGACCGCGTCGTTGCGACCGTGCGCTATCTCAACGCCATGGATGTACAGGCGCTGCTCTCCGATCCCAACGCCAATGTGACCGCCTCGGCGATCCGCCCGGAGGCTCGGGTCGGCGATCTTTGGACCTGGACGGTCTACGACAAGGAAGGCCGGGTCATCGAGGCGATCGACGGCGACGGCGGCGTGACCGGCTATGAGTATGACGGCTCGGGCCGGCTGGTGAAGACGGTCGATTACGCCGCCAAGCTCGATGCCGGCACCCTGGCCTCGCTCAGGACGACGCCGCCGGGGACGCCGGTGCTGCCGGGGGCCTCCGCACAGGATCGGATATCGCGCAGCTTCTACGACAAGGACGGTCGCCTGGTCGGCGCCCTGGACGGCGAGGGCTATCTCTCGCGCATCCGCTACAATGCGGCGGGCGAGAAGGTCGAGGAGACCGCGTTCGCCAACGCGACCGATCCGGCGTACCGCGCCGGCGGAAGCTTTGCGCAGCTCATCGCGAGTGTCGGCGCCAGCGCGGCCGACCGCACCATGCGCTATGTCTTCGACAAGCAGGGGCTGCTGATCTTCACGATCGATGCCCTCAACCACGTCACCGAGTTCGTCTATCCTTCCGATGTGCTGTGGGGCGCCACCGGCATGGTGCGCCAGACGATCCGATATGCCGGCGCGATCGCCGCGCTGTCGACCTATTCGATCGCGACGGTGCGCAGCGCACTATCCAATGCCGGGCTGGCCGGCAATGCCGACAACCGCACGAGCTTCGCGGTCTACGATGCTGCGGAGCGGCTGGCCTATGCCATCGACGCCGCCGGCGGCGTAATCGGCTACACCTATGACGACATGGGCCGAGTCACCAGGACCAGGGCCTTTGCGATAACGCTGGCGACGGATGCCTTGCCGAGCAAGGCGAGCATGGACGCCTGGGCCGCCAACAACCCCAGCAGCTACGACCGCATAACGCGGAACTATTATACGGAACGCGGTGAGCTGAGATTCGTCGTGGACGCCGAAGGCTATGTCACGCGCAACGATTATGATTTCGAGGGACGGCTTGTCGCAGTCGTCAAATGGTCGACGGCGATCAGCGTCGACGACGCGACGACGATCTTGGGAGTGCACGACGCGACCGGCGGCGACTATGCCGCCACCACCTATGAATATGACGCGGCGAACCGGCTCCTGTCGACCAACGACTCCTACGGGAACCGCCATTACTATGCCTATAACGCCAACGGCACCCTTGCCGTCGACGTCGTCGCGTTCAACGGCGCCGACGAAAGCCGGACGGTGTTCAATTACGACGGAGCCGGGCGCGTCATCACCCGATACGACGCCGCCGGCACGTCCGAACAGGCCGTCACGTCCTTCTCGTACAATGCATTCGGCGATGTAGTCGCCACCACCGATCCCAGAGGCAACACGACCGGCTACAGCTATGACAAGCTTGGCCGGCGGCTCTCGACGACCGACCGCGCGGGCGGGGTAACGCGCTACGAATATGACGCGTTCGGGAACGAAGTGGCGTTCACCGACGCGAGAGGAAACTCGACGTACAGCTACTACAACGCGCTCGGCCAGCTGATCGTCTCGCGCGACGCCGAGGATTACATCACCGAGACGAGCTATACCGTGTTCGGCGACATCGCGTCGGTGACGCGGCGCTACAACCGGGCAATCAATGGGGCGAGCGCGACGGTTTGGCCGGCAGGGACGGCTGATCCGGCCCGGGATGCGGTCACCCTCTTCGGCTATGACAAGCTGGGCCGCGTGACCTCGACCACGGATGCCGAGGGCCATACGGAGCGCACCTTCTACAATGCGTTCGGCGGTGTCTCCCAGATCCAGAACAAGCTCGGCCTTGCCACATCCTATATCTACGATCGTCGCGGGCTGTTGTCTCACGTCTATATCGGCCCCGTCTACGACGCGAACGGCAATCAGACCGCAGCGGGCTATTATCGCTACATCTACGAATACGACGCTCGCGGTAACCGGACGCATATGGTCGAGGCCTATGGCCTGCCCGAGCAGCGCGACACCTATTATGTCTATGACAAGCTCGACCGGCTGATCGAGAAGCGCGGGACGTTGATCCAGGTCGGCCGCTATCGCGAGCAAAGCTATGCAACGCCGACGGAGAGGTACAGCTACGACCAGCGCGGCAACCTGACGTCGCTCGTCGACGCCGGGGGCGGCAAGACCTATTATTATTACGACGACCTCGACCGCCAGATCGCCGCGATCGATGCGACCGGCGTGCTGTCGACCAAGAGCTACGACCCCAATGGCAACGTCGTTGCCAGCCGGACCTATGCGACGGCAATCGCCCTGCCGTCGGTTCCCGGCGGATATCCACCCGCTCCGCCGTCCGGCGACTATCGCGAGACGAGCTACACCTACGACAAGCTCGACCGGCTGAAGACCACCAGCATCGCGGGCGTGCGGACCGGCTCGTGGGACGGTTCCGCCTACACGACCGCGGTCACCACCATCACCACCAGCCTCGACTATGACGCGAACGGCAACGTCATCAAGGCGACCGACGGCAATGGCGGCGTGGTCTACGCCTATTACGACCGGGCCGGTCGCAAGGACGGCCAGATCGACCAGCTGGGATACCGCACCGACTGGGACCTCGACTCCGAAGGCAACGTCCGCACGGAGATCCGCTACGCCGCCGCCGCAACCGGCTATTCGGCGGACTCGCGCGGAACGGTCACGCCGACCGCCGCCGACCGCACGACGTCGTTCACCTACGATCGCAACGGCAATCGCCTGGCCGAGACGCGCTACGGCCTGGTGGACGTGTCGTCGGTCGATCCGTCCAGCGGCGCGCTGGCGGTGGATTCGCGCGCGGTCACGTCGACCATTGCCTATACGTACGATGCGCTGGGCCAGGTGCTCAGCAAGCGGCAGAGCACGGGGGATGTGTTCAGCTATGGCTATGACACCTCGGGACGTCTGATAAGGGAGGTCCGGCCGGGCTATGACGATGCCGGTACGCTGCGGGCGCCGGAAACGACCTATCGTTACGACGGTCTGGACAATCTCGTCCGTGCGGAGGAAGGGTCGCACGTCACGCTCTACAGCTACGGCCCCGGCGGCCGGCTGGCATCGATGACCGATGCGTCGGGTGCGGAGCGCAGCTATTACTACGACGTTGCCGGCCGGAAGATCGGCGAGGCGTGGCATCGTCTGGATAGCGCGGGCGCCGATCATTTCGAAGGCATCAGCTACGGCTACGACGTGCTGGGGCGGCTGACCTACCAGTCGTTCGCCGAGATCCGTTCGGACGACTGGGCCGACATCGGCGATCGCACTGGGATCGCCTACGACGCGTTCGGCGAGGTGACCGAGCGTTCGACCAACGGGATCGCGCAGGAGCTGTTCCGCTACGACCGGGCGGGGCGGGTAGTGGCGAGCCGGACGGGCGACGGGGTGTGGCGCTATCACGTCTACGACGCCGCCGGCAACCGGACGCTCGCGCTGGAGAGCGACGGGTCGGCGCCTGGTTCCAATATGGGCGTCGACCTCAAGGACAAGACGCTCGACGAGGTGCTGGGGCTGGCGACCGGCAACGGGGCCTGGACGGTCGGATCGAGCGCGGTGGCGGGGGTCAGCGCGACGATCAGCGTCTACGACGGCCGGGGGCAGGCGGTGGGGACGCGGGAGCCGAAGCGTCAGCTGACGGCGGGGTCGGGTGCGGTCGACCTCGTCGAGGCGCGCAGCTACACCGCGTTCGGGGAGGTGGCGAGCGAGAGCGACGCGGGGGGCTACACCACGCGCTACGCGTACAACGCGATGGGCCGGCTGGTGCAGGTCACGCGGCCCGAGGTGTCGGTGACCGGCGAGGACGGGGTGAGCGCCAACGCCAGCCCGGTCGAGCGCTATTACTACGACATCGCCGGCCGTCTGGTGTCGCGGGAGGACGCGAACGGCCACCGGACGAGGCTGAGCCTGATCGCGGGCACGGGCTATGACGGCA